>NZ_CP017259.1:617500-2016454 GCF_001735715.1 Formosa sp. Hel3_A1_48 | reverse complement strand
GTGCTTTGGTATTAAATTTGTCGAGTTATTTACTTACAAATATATCCTTTCGTTGTGTATTTACGAAACAAACTTATTAACATTTGAGCTATGTTTTTAAACTTAATTTAATCGTCAAAAAAGCTAATGGTGACACTATCCATCATCTCCAATCCCATCAAGGTGGATGCACCACCAACTGTAGCTTTATTACTCTTGTACATTGCAATTTCTAAATAATCTGAAGAATTAAAAACGACAAGCCCACGACCTTCATCGTTTCGCTTGTCAATAGGTATTCTAAAATCAACTATATCGGAGTAATGGTTATGGATTGTTTTGAATTTGTGATTTCGTGCAGAAATCTCAAAACGCCTACCTTTTTGAAGGGTTTCAAAAAATGATTTTTTGATGTTGGTTATTACATTGTCATAACGGTCAATAAAAATCACATTTCCAATAAGCTGATTGTTGTCACTTCCAACAAAGGGTGTGATGTTTTTAATTGGCTTAACTTCATCAATAGGTTTGCCAATTACCTCAAGAGTACCACCTCGAGCGATGTGTGCAGCAACTTTAACAAAAATATCGAGAACAGGAAAGTTACCTACAATTTTGTCATGGATATTGACTTCTACAATTTGATCAGGAGTTATATCATTACAAATCATGCTCAAAATTCCATTATTGGCACAAACAAAATAATGTCCGTTTAGCACCATAGCAATGTGTGAATTTTCTGGATTGAGTTCAGAATCAACGCCAATAACATGAATACTTCCTTTTGGAAAACTACTAAATGCATTTTGAATTACATAGGCAGCTTCCATAACGTTAAAAGGGGAAATGTTATGTGATATATCTACAATATTGGCGTCAGTAATTTCGGATAAAAGAGCACCTTTTACTGCACCAACAAAGTGTGCTTTCATTCCAAAATCTGTAGTAAGGGTAATGATGGCCATTGAGTGAGAACTATTGCTGTATTAAAAATAATTAAAATGAAGTTCAATTGTTCTACAAACCTACATAATTTTTTGTTTTTAAATTTTATTAACACTACTAAATATTTAAGCAAAAATGTTAGTACATTTATGATGTTTTAAAAGTGTATATGTTTCACCCTAAAAAAATTATTGCCTTTGAATGAACTCGTTTTAGAACTTGAAGAAATAGCTCCAAAAGAATTTTTTGGTCCTCAAAATATAAACATAGAACTCCTAAAAAGGTACTTTCCAAAGTTGAAAATTGTTGCTCGTGGCAACAAAATAACAGCTTTTGGAGATGAAGAGTTACTTGAAGAATTTGACAAACGTATGGAAATGCTATTTAACCATTTCAGCTCATTCAATAAACTCGATGAAAATATGATAGAACGTATATTAACTAGCGATTCTGAAGAAGATTACACCACTTCAAATGAAAGCGGACAGGTTATTTTACACGGAGTAAATGGGCGACTTATTAAAGCACAAACAAGCAACCAAAGAAAGCTAGTGGATGCTGTTCGTCAGAACGATATGGTTTTTGCAATTGGCCCTGCTGGAACAGGAAAAACTTACACAGGAGTAGCTCTTGCCGTAAAAGCCTTAAAAAATAAAGAAGTAAAGCGAATTATTTTAACGAGACCTGCGGTTGAGGCTGGTGAAAATTTAGGATTTCTCCCTGGGGATTTAAAAGAGAAGCTTGATCCCTACATGCAACCACTTTACGATGCTTTGAGGGATATGATACCTCATGAAAAATTGGATAATTATATTGAAAAAGGAATCATTCAAATTGCCCCTTTAGCCTTTATGCGGGGACGCACCTTGGACCATGCATTTGTAATATTGGATGAAGGTCAAAATACGACTCATGCCCAAATGAAAATGTTTTTAACGCGAATGGGTAAAAATGCTAAATTTTTACTTACAGGTGATCCAGGACAAATTGATTTGCCACGACGTGTCATTTCTGGCCTTAAAGAAGCGTTATTGATACTGAAAGAAATTAAAGGAGTCGGTATGGTCTTTTTGGATGACAAAGATGTCATCCGTCATAAATTGGTTAAAAAAGTTATAGAGGCTTATAAAAATATTGAAAACAGAGATTAATAAATCCTATGAATCAAACGATTACAGAAACTAACTTTAACTTCCCGGGTCAAAAAAATGTATACAAAGGGAAAGTTCGTGAGGTATATACAATCAAAAACAATATGTTAGTGATGATTGCGACAGATCGGCTATCAGCATTTGATGTAGTTATGCCCAAGGGTATTCCATATAAAGGGCAAATTTTAAACCAGATAGCTACCAAGATGATGAAAGCAACAGAAGATTTGGTGCCTAACTGGTTATTGGCCACACCAGATCCGAATGTTGCTATTGGCCACTTATGTACTCCTTTTAAGGTTGAAATGGTAATTCGTGCTTATATGTCTGGTCATGCTGCTAGAGAATATAAAGCTGGAAGAAGAATTCTTTGTGGTGTGCCTATGCCTGATGGGATGATTGAAAATGATGCCTTCGAATTTCCGATTATTACTCCAGCTACCAAAGCTGAAATGGGGGATCATGATGAGGATATCTCTCGTGAAGATATTTTGGCGCGGGGTATTGTTTCTGAAGAAGATTACAGGGTGTTGGAAGATTACACGCGAAAATTGTTTCAGCGTGGAAGTGAAATTGCCGCCGCTCAGGGATTAATTTTAGTTGATACTAAATATGAATTTGGAAAAACAGCCGATGGTACAATTGTTTTAATTGATGAAATACATACACCTGATTCATCTCGTTATTTTTATGCTGATGGTTATGAAGAGCGGCAGCTGAAGGGTGAGCCCCAAAAACAATTATCAAAGGAGTTTGTTCGTCAGTGGTTGATTAAAAATGACTTTCAAGGCTTGACGGGTCAAACCATTCCTTTTATGAGTGATGAATATATTGAAACGGTGAGCAATAGATACATAGAACTCTTTGAAAATATCACTGGAGATGACTTTGAAAAGAGTGATTTAACAGATATCAATGCGCGAATAGAACACAATGTGCTTAAATACCTCTCTTTGAAATCAAAAGACTAATTTTATGTGCCGCTGTTCTGAGTTTTGCATAAATATAAGTATTAGCTTTTATCCTGTAAACCGCCATTAGACTTACCAGTACGAGAAATATTAGTGCTCCAAAAACAGCTTGAGTTGGGTCTAATTTTTTGCTTAGAATCCGGTTGAGTCCCCACCCCGTAAAGCTTCCGTATAAGACAATAAAATGGATCACATATATAGAAAGTGTTTTTTGGCCAATTTTTAAAATTATCGGATGTTTTAGAAAACGTTCTAAGGCATAAAAAATTCCAAAAATTACTAGAACATTTCCAAGTCTAATGAATAGATAATTAAAATTAGCGATATCATCTATGAGTTGAACTTGTGTAAACTTAAAAATATAGTGTAGTAGAGCAGTAGAACCATTGACGAGAAACAAACCAATCGCCAAAAACCCTACGATAATACTATTTCTGAATTTTGGGTGTGTTAAATATTCTTGAAAAAGGAATGCAATAAATGCTCCGTAAGCCATATATCCAAACCATGGGATTAAAGTGAAAATCGATCCATTAGCTTTTGTGATATAGTTGGCGAAAAACAGCGGGATGTTTGTGGCTGAATATGTTCTGTACAAAGGTTCTAAGGCAAATATTAAAGTTCCGATAAAAATCATTAGTATAGAAAAAATTCTATGATTTTGACGAACTAGCTTGTAAAATAGAACAATAAGCAACAAGGAAAGCCCTATACACTGAAGTACATCTATCACCATGAAATAAGTACCAAATTTTCCTGTAAACCATCTAAAAATAGGAATCCTCAACAAATAACCTATGCCAATCAGCATAAAACTACGTACAACCCCTTTTTTTATTCGCTCTTCTACATCCCCTTTGGCACGAGCTTTCATCAGGAGGTAAGTAAAAATTAGTCCTGAAATTGTAAAGAAGGTGGGGGCCGTTATTCCTCTGAAATATTGCCATACACGAAATGCTACATTAGAAGGGTCACGAAATTCAACTGCTAGCAAAGTATCTATGAAGTGGCCTTGAAGCATCATCAGAATTGCAAAGGCGCGAACAGTATCAATAAAGTATAAACGTGAACTTTTCAAATTTTAGAATATAAAACTAAATTTAGATGTCAAAAATAAAAAAAAACTAATCAAAAGGAGCGCTCTGTTTACTAATAGTATAAACATATAACCCTTTTAACATTCTTAAGAATGCAATCATACCCAACATCTCATTTTTATGTAAGTTTAGGTTTTACCCGTAACTATTTGGGCGTTTTCTAGAATCAGAATTATTATTTCCTAACAAACTAAATTGGTTGATTTTTTTTGTATGTTAGTTATAATTTAATTGTAGCATAAAATTTCACGTATAAGAGATGGCAAATTATTCAATTACAAACAACGAATTATACCATGAAAATTATAAACAAGCGTCAAATAATCCAAAACAATTTTGGGGTGAATTGGCTAAAGAAAACTTTTTATGGAAAAAGCCATGGGATAGTGTTTTAGACTTCGATTTTTCAATTCCAAAAATTAGTTGGTTTGATGGTGCGCAGCTAAATATCACTGAAAATTGTATCGATCGACATCTTAAAACTAATGCCAATAAAACAGCCATTATTTTCGAACCTAATGACTCAAATTCAAGCTCAGAACAAATTAGCTATAAAGATCTTCACGAGCGTGTGAATAAATTTGCTAATGTTCTTAAATCTAGGGGAATAAAAAAAGGCGATCGGGTCTGTATTTATTTACCCATGATTCCTGAATTGGCTGTCTCAGTATTGGCTTGTGCCCGCATTGGCGCGATACACTCTGTGGTCTTTGCAGGTTTTTCATCAATTGCTTTAGCAACTAGAATTAATGATTGTGATTGTAGATTACTCATCACTAGCGATGGGAGCTATCGGGGTAAAAAAACAATTGATTTAAAAGGGATTGTTGACGAAGCTTTGGAGTCTTGCCCCAGTGTGAAAAATGTTCTAGTAGCCAAACGAATTCATTCCGATATTAATATGAAAGAGGGTAGAGATCAATGGCTTCAACCTTTATTGGATGATGCTTCTATCCAATGCACTCCTGTAGTAATGGATGCTGAAGACCCTTTATTTATACTTTATACTTCCGGCTCTACGGGTCAACCAAAAGGTATGGTACATACTACTGCTGGTTATATGGTGTATACAGCTTATACCTTTAAAAATGTTTTTCAATACAAAACAGACGATATCTACTGGTGTACTGCAGATATTGGCTGGATCACTGGACATAGTTATATCGTTTATGGTCCATTACTCAATGGGGCAACTACAGTTATGTTTGAAGGGGTGCCCAGTTATCCGGATTACGGACGTTTTTGGGAAATTGTAGAAAAGCACAAAGTCAGTCAATTTTATACAGCGCCCACAGCAATTAGGGCTTTAGCCAAACAAGATTTAAGTTTTGTAACTTCTTATGATATTTCATCTCTCAAAGTCATAGGTACCGTTGGTGAGCCTATTAATGAGGAAGCATGGCAATGGTACCATAAACATATAGGTCAAAATCGCTGTCCAATTGTCGATACATGGTGGCAAACAGAAACAGGAGGGATACTCATCAGTCCGATGCCAAATTGTTACGAAGGTAAACCAACCTATGCGACGCTTCCGTTTGTTGGAGTGCAGCCCGTATTGATGGATGAAAATGGTCATGAAATTCTGGAATCAAAAGCTGAAGGACGTTTGTGCATTAAATATCCATGGCCATCAATAGCACGCACTATTTGGGGTAATCACAAAAGGTATGAAGACACCTATTTTTCTGCTTATAAAAATTATTATTTCACAGGCGATGGTGCTTTAAGAGAAGAAAATGGCCACTACCGCATTACGGGTCGAGTAGATGATGTTATAATAGTATCTGGTCATAATCTTGGTACTGCGCCCATAGAGGACGCCATTAATGAACACGATCAAGTTGCAGAGTCTGCTATTGTGGGATTTGCACATCCAATAAAAGGAAATGCCTTGTATGGATACATCACACTTAAAAATGAGTATTCAAATCAAACTGAATTACAATCAGAAATCAATCAATTAATAACTACGCATATTGGACCAATAGCTAAGTTAGATAAAATGCAGTTTACGAATGGGTTGCCAAAAACACGTTCTGGTAAAATTATGCGTCGTATCCTTAGAAAAATAGCAAATAAAGACAGTTCAAATTTGGGCGATATTAGTACTTTACTCAACCCCGAAGTTGTTGAGGATATTATAAAAAATTCACTATAAAAATTTATTCTTTATGAAAATTAAAATTATTTTAATCTTAAGTGTCGTACTTGTTTTTTCGAGTTGTAAAGGCAAGAATAAGCACATGAAATGCACACAACAATCCGCATATTTAGATAGCTCTGAAAAAGACGATCAATACCTTGGCGGTATAAAAATGATCCCTATTCAAACCCCTAAAGGAGAATTTAAGGTTTGGACCAAACGAGTAGGGAACAATCCAAGCATAAAGGTCTTATTGCTTCATGGTGGTCCAGGAATGACTCATGAAATATATGAAAGCTTTGATGGGTATTTTCCCAACGAAGGAATTGAGTATTATTACTACGACCAGTTGGGCTCTTATTACAGTGACCAGCCAAAAGATTTGTCGCTGTGGGATTTAGACCGTTTTGTAGAGGAAGTTGAACAAGTACGTGTTGCTTTAAATCTTGATAAATCTAATTTTTATTTATACGGACAATCATGGGGCGGTATTCTAGGTATGCAATATGCGCTAAAATATCAAGAACATCTAAAGGGATTGATTATATCCAATATGGTACCTTCAATTCCTGATTACCAAGCTTACTCAGACAATGTACTGGCCCCAAAATTAGATCCAGAAGTTTTGAAAGAAATTCTATACTACGAGGAAAAAGAAGACTACTCTAATGAACGTTATATGGAATTGGTGGTTAATAACTACTATACCAAACACATCATTAGGTTACCAGTTGCGCAATGGCCAGAACCATTAAACCGCAGTTTCAAACACATCAACCACGATGTATATGTAACCATGCAGGGACCTAGTGAGTTCGGGGTCAAGGGAGATGCAACACTTAAATATTGGGACATCAAGGATGAATTGAAAAACATAAGCGTTCCTACCTTAAGTATTGGAGCGACTCATGATACTATGGATCCAAAGCAAATGGAGTTCATAGCTAATGAAGTTCAAAATGGTCGTTTTTTATTATGTCCTAATGGTAGTCATTTAGCTCAATTTGATGATCAGAAAATTTATTTTGAAGGACTAGTTAAGTTCATCAAAGACGTTGATCAAAACATTTTCTAAAGACATCATTATTTAGATACCTTAGTATATTATGTTTATAAATGTAAAGTATACTTGTCTAAATGTCAAATAAACTGTATATTTAAAAAAAATACATATGAAAACAAATTATTTATTTCCAAACTGTTTTAAGATATATGGTTGGATTATTTTGACTCCATCTCTTATTGTGGGTGCATTGTCTCTGGTGTTTGAACTTGAACCAACTGCTTTAGAATTTGAAATGCCAGCACTATTTGTTGACGAGTTTATGGGACAAAATAAATTGGCTGGAACTGTAAACAATAATATTTTAAATGAGATTGTTGGGGTTTTAATTATTTTAAGTTCAATTTTTGTGGCCTTTTCAAAAGAAAAAGAGGAGGACGAATACATTTTAAAAATTAGACTAGAGTCATTGGTATGGGCGGTTTATGTCAATTACGGTATTCTTTTAATTTCATTGTTGTTTATATACGACTTTTCATTTTTGTATGTCATGATTTTTAATATGTTCACTGTAATAATATTCTTTATCATCAGATTTTACTGGCAATTGAATAAATTAAAAAACGAAAGTTGAATTATGAAAAACACTATTAAAATTGAGCGTGCTCGACATAATTTAACACAAGCGCAATTAGCTGAAAAAGCAAAGGTCAGTAGACAAACTATTAATGCTATGGAGCTGGGTAAATACGTTCCGTCTACTGTTCTTGCGTTACGTCTAGCTTGTATTTTTGATATTGAAGTCACTAAACTTTTTAGTTTAGAATCAACAGATTGGTAATTCTATATTCGTTTTAACACTTCGTTCATCACCATGTTGTAGTAGCTCATGTCTGCTGGAACAATATGAAATTCTGAGTTTTTTTTCTGTTGGCATAGTTCTATTTCTTCAAAAGAAAAAAGGCGAACAGCCGATACTTCCTCAGTTTGTAGTTTAAGGTTTTGAACTGGTATATTTAGTTTACACAGGAATACATGTTGAAATTCACAATCTATGATACCGTTAGAAAATTTGTTACTATTTTTTCGGATATCGATAAGTTCTAAATCTGTTGGCTTAAGTTGAAGACCAATCTCTTCATTAATTTCACGAACCGCCCCTTCTAAAATCGTTTCTCCAGCAGAAACATGACCGGCAACGGAAACATCCCAAAAGTTGGGGAAAGTCTGTTTGTTAGCCCCTCGCTTTTGCAGCAAAAGGGCTGGGGTAGAGTTGTAAAACCACGCATGTACTGTAGGGTGAAAAAGCCCTTTTAGGTGAGCTTCACCTTTAGTACAACGTGCTCCAGTTGGGTTGCCGTCCTCATTCCAAATGTCTAAATATTCTTGCAATTTTAATCGAAATAGCTAAAAGTTTCTCCAGCTTTAATATTTAGAAGGGATTCATAAATCATTCGAATGACATTTTCTACATCTTTTCGGTGAACCATTTCTACTGTGGTGTGCATATACCGCAACGGTAATGAAATAAGCGCAGAGGCTACTCCACCATTACTGTAGGCGAAGGCATCAGTATCAGTTCCAGTTGCTCTAGAAAGCGCTGCGCGTTGGAACGGAATTTTATTTTTTTCGGCAGTTTCTGTGATGAGGTCTCTTAATTTTTGCTGTACTGCTGGAGCATAAGCAATTACTGGACCATCACCCATTTTGCAATGCCCTTGTTTTTTCTTGTTTATCATTGGCGTTGTGGTATCGTGAGTCACATCAGTCACAATAGCTACATCCGGTTGAATGGTGTGGGTAATCATTTGGGCACCACGTAAACCAATTTCTTCTTGAACAGAGTTTGTAATGTAAAGTCCAAAGGGAAGAGTTTTTTTGTTTTCATGCAATAAGCGTGCAACCTGTGCTATCATGAAGCCACCCATTCGGTTGTCTAGAGCACGACACACAAAATGGTCTTTATTAAGGATGTGAAATTCATCGGGATAGGTGATGACACACCCAACGTGAACGCCTAACTTTTCTACATCTTTTTTTGATTGACAACCTACATCAATAAAAATATTATCGGGTTTAGGGGCTTGCTCTTTTGCTAAAGTACGCGTATGAATTGCGGGCCAACCAAACACCCCTTTGACAATGCCATTTTTGGTATGGATATTTACTATTTTACTAGGCGCAATTTGGTGATCACTACCGCCATTGCGAATAACATATATCAAGCCATCATCTGAAATATAGTTAACATACCATGAAATTTCATCAGCATGACCTTCAATAACAACTTTAAATGAAGCATCAGGATTAATAACCCCAACGGCTGTGCCGTACGTATCAGTTATGAATGTATCCACATAAGGCTTTAAATAGTCCATCCATAATTTTTGACCATTCCACTCATATCCTGTAGGAGCAGCATTGTTAAGGTAAGATTCTAGAAAATCTAATGCTTTTTTATCTAAAATTTGCTGTTTTGCCATCGTTTAAAATTTTGGTTAAAAATAACAAATAACAATGATTTTAAGTTACGATATGATGTATATTTTTTAACTTTGGAGCCATTCAGCTTTCGATGAAGTATATTACTTATATTTACATGATTGGATTGTTTTGCTGTTGGGGGCAAACCCCAGCTGTTGCAGTAGATACTATTCCTAAAAAGTATTTAATCATAAAGGGGGATACAATAACTGGTCAATCCATAGATTTGGAAGAAGTCGTAATTTTACCTCGCCTACGGCTTAATTCCAATGAAGAACGCAGACGCTATTTAATTCTTCAGCGAAAAACTCTTAAAGTTTACCCCTATGCTAAGTTAGCTGCAGAGCGGCTAGAAACACTCAATGCGCGAATGGCTGGTGTAAAAAGCAAAAGACAGCGTAAAAAGTACACCCGTATGGTTCAAAAATTTGTTGAGAATGAATTTGCTGATAAATTAAAAAAATTCACAATTACAGAAGGACAAATTCTAATCAAACTCATTCATCGACAAACAGGTGAAACAGCCTTTGATCTTATCAAGGAGTTGCGTAGTGGTTGGCGGGCTTTTTGGTATAACAATACTGCAAAACTGTTTGATATGTCTCTAAAAATTCCATTTGATCCTGAAGTTGAAGAGGAAGATTTTTTGATTGAAGATATTCTTCAACGGCAATTTGATAAAGGAAACTTGGAATTTCAAAAATCCTACAAAACCTTCGATTTATATACTTTGAATAAGATTTGGAAAAACAAAAAAGGTAAATAATTATGGTATTTCTGGTCTCTCACCCCACTTATGACACAAATAAGCCCGCTTATTACGCCAATAAGCCGTTTGTTACATAGCGCTTTATTTGTAGTCTAAATGTTCGTAGTTTTACCATAATAAAAAAAGGTTTGTGAATTTTAAATAATCTCAAAATGTAATTTTAAATCCTTTTTTGCCCAAATAAATCTCCTACTTAAAAGTCATGATTAAGAATATTTTTTTTAATCGTGATTTTTTTTACATAAAAAAGGCAATCAAGACTGCACAAACAATAGCTACGATTTTGTTTAAATTAAATTTGTGGCCTTCATCTGCCTCAAATAAAATTATTGTAGCGATGTGTAAAAACATCCCTATAACCAATGAATTTACGCTATAAATTAATTTTTCAGACAAATGGATCGTCTGCGCCGCTAAAGTGCCCAAAGGAGTTAAAAGCGCAAAAACCATAATAAAAACAAAAGCTTGAAACTTTGGCAACTTTGAAAGCAATAAATATGAAACAATAAGTATTGCTACAGGGATTTTATGGACAAAAACCCCATAAACAATGGTTTGGTGAGCGAAAACAGGAAAACCCTCCAAAAAGGCATGTACCCCTAAACTCAAAAACATAAGTAAAGGGAATGTTTTTGTATTACTTCTCCTCCCGTGTAAGTGGCCGTGTTCTGCTCCTTTGGAAAAAAACTCTAAAATAATTTGAAATATGATACCAGCAAGTATATACAACCCTGATAATTTTGGCTCTAGTTTTGAATATACAGCGGGCAATAATTCAAATACAGTTGTGGAAAGCAAAAATGCTCCACTAAATGTAAGTAGCAATTTTAAAGACATTTGCTTTGAATTTGAAAACCAAATTGCAAGAAGGAATCCAATCAAAACAGCCAAAATGGGTAATAAGAAATTAAGCATTTTTTTTAAAAATTAAAATTAAACGTTTAGACGATTCCACATTGTACGGATCTAAGTCATAGCTCCCAAAGCTATCTATTAAATTCAGGTTTAGTTTAGAAAACATACTAGTAAAATCTGCTTTATCAAATGCGCGAACTCGTTCTATGTAATTATGCGACAACCCTTTATCAGTTACAGTAATTTTTTTTGTAATAACGCCATCCGAAACACTACGCTTCAGCTCAAAATGAATACCATCAATTTCAATGGTGTTATGAGGGACTAAATGTTCGATTATATAAGGGCTGTTCATAAAGTCAATAACCCCAATGCCTTGATTTGAAAGTCCACTTTTTATGGTATTCAGAGCGCTAAGATTGTCCTCTAAATTATCAAAATAGCCAAAACTAGTAAACAGATTTAAAATGAGGTCGTATTTCGTATCTAGGGGAGTGCGCATATCGTGAATTTCAAACTCTAGGCGATCATTAGCGTACTTAGTAGCTTCCAAGATACTTTGACTTGACAAATCTACTCCTTTGACTTTGTACCCTAGTGAATTCAAAAAAATTGAATGCCGTCCTTTGCCACAAGCCAGATCCAATATTGATTGATTTTTATCTGTTTCCAAATAAGTTACCAATTTTCTAATAAAATTTTCCGCTTCTGTATTGTTACGTTGCTTATATAGAATATGGTAATAAGGCGTATCAAACCATGATTGAAACCAATTTTGATGTTTTGTCATTTAATTAATGCTTACACCGACAAAAATACTGTATTTTTGACACCTATTGCAAAAAAATTATGAATGCTAATTTTGAAATGGTTGCCAAAACTTTATACGGTTTTGAAGAACTTTTAGAAAAAGAATTACTGCAACTTGGAGCACAAAAAATTAAAAGGGGTGTTCGTCATGTTCGTTTTATTGGAGACAAAGGGTTTATGTATAAATGCAATTTAGGGTTACGTACTGCAATTAAAATTTTAAAGCCTATTGCAAAATTCAGTGTAAAAAACGAAACAGAACTCTACCAAAAAATTAAAAACATCCGTTGGGAGGATTATTTAAATAAAGATGGTAGTTTGGCTGTTGGAGCAACGCTTAGTGGAGATCGTTTTACCCATTCTCAATTTATAGCTTTAAAAACTAAAGATGCCATAGTCGATCGATTCCGTGAACATACTGGTCAGCGGCCCAACGTAGATCTGCGCTTTCCTGATTTAAAAATCAATATACATATTGAAGGCGATTTCTGTAATGTCTCTCTTGATAGCTCAGGTGAATCTTTACACAAAAGAGGTTATAAAATAGCTACAAATATAGCCCCGATAAATGAAGTCTTGGCCGCAGGGCTTGTTATGCTCTCTGGTTGGGACGGACAAACAGACTTTATGGATCCTATGTGTGGGTCTGGAACAATACTTGTTGAGGCAGCTATGATTGCGTGTAACATCCCCCCAAATTTGATGCGTAATGAATTTGCTTTTGAACGTTGGCAGGACTGGGATGTTGATCTTTTCGAAAAGATTGAAGAATCGTTACTATCAAAAACACGTGATTTTCACCATAAAATATTGGGGTTTGATAAATCTCCTAGTGCCGTCCGAAAAGCGATAGAGAATGTGAAAAACGCACATCTAGAAGAGTTTATTTCTATAAAGCACGAGGATTTTTTTAAAACACAAAAAGGTGGGGATGCTCCATTACATATGGTATTCAATCCTCCTTATGGTGAGCGATTGGATTTAGAAATGGAGGAGTTTTATGGAGCTATTGGAACTACATTGAAACATAATTACTCAGGAACTAATGCTTGGTTAATTACTTCAAATCTAGAGGCCTTAAAACATGTTGGTTTAAGACCCTCAAGAAAAATTAAAGTATTCAATGCCAAACTTGAGTCAAAACTTGTTCTGTACACGATGTATAGTGGATCAAAAAAAATTCATAAAATCAAACGACAAAAACCAGACTAGGGTTCCAATTCAAATTAAATGAGCAGACCCTCAGTTTCGCTTTTTCTCGAATAGTATATCATGTAAAGGGCAATTATTAATACTAGAAGAGGCATAATCGCTTTTTCAATAGTGATTTCAATAAAATCTTGAACAAAAAAACTATGAAATTGCTGCGCCACAATAGCAAAAAAGGAGCCAAGAAATAAAAATGAAGCCCATTTTTTTCGTAAAAATAGACCGACTGAGCCAAGTAAACCACCAAAGACCGCCAATGCAAATGCAGCAGTGACCCAAGCCGGCAAATTGGTGTAGTAAAGTTGTACTTCATCTGGAAATGAAACAAAGTTTCATCTGTCATGTACGCCTGTGCTAAATAATTAAAAACTCCTACAGCATACCATAAAAACGAGAGGATAACAACGAGCCAATAACGCGTTGAAGGCTTAATGTTAGATGAATTCATGAGACTTAATTAAAATTACAATATAAATTTAATGATTTTAAAATTAAAGCTGAAAATTCCAATTCCAAATAAGACAAAGCTTTAAATATTTTTTAAAAATCACATCTAAATTATTTGAAAACTCAAAAAAGGTCCTATTTTTGCAAAGTTGAACACAATCCATATTATGCTTACGACAGTAGATAAAGAAGAACGTAAAGAAGGTAAAGAACTTTATCATTATCAAAAAGGAGCCATTGAAAAAATATTCGATTGTTTTGAATCGGCCGCTGAGGATTATCATTTGTTGTATCAATTACCAACTGGTGGAGGGAAAACTGTTATATTTTCTGAAATCGTCAGCCAATACCTGAAAACACGAAAGAAAAAAGTACTGGTGATGACTCACCGTATTGAACTGTGCAAACAAACGTCAAGCGTTTTAACGGAATTTGGAGTTGCAAATAAAGTTGTAGACAGCAAGGCCAGGCTTGACGACCAAAAGGACTTTGATTGTTTTGTGGCCATGGTTGAAACTTTGAATAATAGGCTTAAAGATGATAAACTCGATATTTCAGATATCGGATTGGTGATTATTGATGAAGCGCATTACAATTCGTTTACGAAGCTATTTAAGTTTTTTGATAAATCCTTTATACTCGGCGTTACAGCCACTCCTTTAAGTTCAAATATTGAACTGCCTATGACCGACAACTACAATGAATTAATCGTCGGCGAAAGTATAGAATCACTGATAGACAATCGCTTTTTAGCTAAAGCAAATATGTTTTCTTACAATGTTGGATTGACAAGTTTGGTAGTAGGGGCTAACGGGGATTACACAGTGAAGTCGTCGGAGGACTTGTACACAAACAATGAAATGCTTTCTAAGCTCATGGAAGCTTATACTGAACGTTGTGCAGGACAAAAAACATTAATCTTCAATAATGGTATCAATACCTCTTTATTTGTCTATGATCTTTTCAGACGAGCAGGACTTCCAATAGCGCACTTAGACAACACTACCACAAAAAAAGAACGTGCCAATATCCTGAAATGGTTTAAGAATACACCAGGCGCCATACTTACTTCTGTCAGTATTTTGACCACTGGTTTTGATGAACCCAGTGTCGAAGCGATAATATTGAATCGTGCGACTAAATCGCTAACTCTTTATTACCAAATGATTGGTCGTGGTTCTCGAATTTACAAGGCCAAGGATAGTTTTAATGTCATTGATTTAGGGAATAATTTTCATCGTTTTGGGCCTTGGGGCAGTACCAATTTGGATTGGCAGCGTATTTTTAAATATCCGAGTCATTATTTGGATGGAATATTAAGTGATGAAGATCTTGAAAATAATTTTAAGTATGAAATGCCCGAGGCAATCAGACTGTCTTTTTCAAAATCTGAGGAAGTTTATTTCGACATAAATAAAACATATATTGAATCCATTAGAAGGGGAGAGTCTTCAAAAGTAGTTTTAAAGCGCTCCATAGAGCAACACGCCAAAATATGTATTGAAAATAGTGAAGATATTTTTGATGCCTTGACTTTAATTAAGTTGTTAGATGATGATATTGAATTTAGGATTAATCGCTATTCAAAATGCATCAGTAAGAGTACGCACAATTTCTTAGCTTGGTTAAAAGAAGACTACAAAAAAAAGTTGCGTTCTTTTCTTAGGCTAAACTTTGATGTTATTAAATCTGAACTCAGTTTAAAATCATGATCCAACATATATTAGTTCTAATGGCATTGTTATCATCCAACCAAAATTCTAAAACAGTATTTGAGTTCAATAGTGCTTGCCCAATTGAATTATGGCAAGTAGTTGATGATGTGGTCATGGGTGGGAAATCTAGTGGTAATTTCACATTAACAGAAGAAGGTAACGGGTTGTTTAACGGCGGTGTTTCAATAGAGAATAATGGTGGGTTTTCGTCTGTACGTTTGAACTTAGACAGCTTCAAAATCGGCAAAGAAAAGGCTATTGTTTTAGATGTTAAAGGAGATGGCTCTGAATTTCAATTGCGCATTAAGGCTTCCATTTATGACCGCCACTCTTTTGTTTATAATTTTAAAACCTCTGGCGAATGGGAAACAATTTTGATCCCACTTAATAAAATGACAGCAAGCTTTAGAGGATTTGCAGTAAACCTTCCCAATTTCAATCAAAAGCAATTTAATCAGTTAGGTATTTTGAGATCTTCAAAAAAGAATACTTCATTTCAACTTGAAATTAAACGAATTAGTTTAAAATAATTAAGGGCATTGAACATCATAAATTTTTTAATTTAAATAACTGATTTACAGATATTTATGCTATTATTTTTTAAATTGAGTTTAGATCTTATCTAATTGAATTTAAAATTAAGTAATGGGGGATTATTTATTTTTGATACATAACACATTTTAACGTTATTTCTCCAAAATATGCAGTCATTAAATAAGTTCAGTAAAGCTATAACACAAGACCCAACTCAGCCCGCTGCACAAGCTATGCTACATGCTATTGGTCTGACTCGGTCAGATTTCGAAAAACCATTTGTTGGTATCGCAAGTACAGGCTATGAGGGAAATCCATGTAATATGCATTTGAACGATTTAGCTAAGTTGGTTAAGTCTGGAACTCTTAAAAAAGATGTTGTTGGTTTGATCTTTAACACCATCGGTGTCAGCGACGGTATTTCAATGGGTACTCCAGGTATGCGTTTTTCATTACCATCAAGGGATGTTATAGCAGATTCTATGGAGACCGTTGTTCAAGCTATGAGTTACGACGGAATGATTACTGTTGTGGGTTGTGATAAGAACATGCCGGGCGCACTAATGGCCATGATACGTGTGAACAAGCCCTCTATTTTGGTTTATGGCGGTACAATTGATTCTGGTTGTCACAATGGTCAAAAGTTAGATATTGTATCTGCTTTTGAAGCTTGGGGAAGCAAGGTTGCTGGGACTATGGAGGAAAGTGAATTTCAAAATATTGTTCAGAAAGCCTGTCCAGGTGCTGGCGCTTGTGGTGGAATGTATACTGCAAACACAATGGCCTCGGCAATAGAAGCATTGGGAATGGCACTTCCATACAATTCTTCTAACCCAGCGACAGGAAAAGAAAAAAAAGAAGAAGCAATAGCAGCAGGAGAGGCCATTCGTTTACTTCTTGAAAAAGACATTAAGCCCTCGGATATCATCACAAAAAAGTCTTTAGAAAATGCGATTAGACTTATTACCGTGCTTGGGGGGTCAACTAATGCTGTACTTCACTTCTTGGCAATTGCTAGAGCAGCAAATATCAAATTCACCTTAGAAGATTTTCAACGCATAAGCGATGAGACACCATTTTTAGCAGACCTCAAGCCTAGTGGCAAATTTTTAATGGAAGACGTTCATCGTGTTGGAGGTATACCAGCCGTTCTTAAATACCTTTTAAAGCACAATTTATTACACGGGGATTGTTTGACAGTCACCGGAAAAACACTTGCTGAGAATCTTGAGCATGTAAGTGGCTTAGTTGAAGGGCAGGAAGTAATCAAACCGCTAACAAATCCCATAAAAGCTTCAGGTCACCTACGCATGTTGTATGGAAATCTAGCTACGGAAGGAAGTGTTGCAAAAATCACTGGTAAAGAGGGGCTCAAATTTACTGGAAAAGCAAAAGTATTCAATGGTGAGTATGCTGCAAATGACGGTATTCGCGATGGTAAAGTCAAAAAGGGTGACGTAGTTGTCATCCGTTACGAGGGCCCAAAAGGTGGACCAGGAATGCCAGAAATGCTTAAGCCAACTGCAGCGATCATGGGTGCAGGATTAGGTAAAGATGTAGCTTTAATAACAGATGGTCGATTCTCTGGTGGCACCCACGGATTTGTGGTGGGGCACATCACTCCCGAAGCTCAAGAGGGGGGAGCGATCGCATTAGTTAAAGATGGTGACACCATTACCATAGATGCTGAATCTAACAGCATCAACTTAGGAATTTCTAATGAAGAATTAGCAAAACGAAAAGAACAATGGACAGCACCTGATCTTAAAGTTTCTAGAGGTGTGCTGTTTAAATATGCAAAAACTGTTTCGTCTGCATCTCAGGGATGTGTAACAGATGAATTTTAATCCAAAAAAAATAATTTATGGATGTAAAAGCTAAAACTAAAACAAACTATCTTAATCAAGAAAGTGAACATATTACAGGTTGTGAGGCTCTAGTACGTAGTTTAATCGCTGAAGGAGTAGATATAATTTATGGTTATCCTGGCGGTGCAATAATGCCTGTTTATGATGAACTGTTTAAATATCAAGATCAAATTCATCATGTGCTTACGCGTCATGAACAAGGTGCTACACATTCAGCTCAAGGGTTTGCTCGAATTTCAGGACGTGTAGGAGTTGCTATGGCGACTTCAGGTCCTGGAGCTACAAATCTTATCACGGGCATTGCTGATGCGCAAATTGATTCGACCCCTATGGTATGCATAACGGGTCAAGTCCCTTCGCATTTGTTGGGTAGTGATGCATTTCAAGAAACCGATATTGTCGGTATTTCAACACCTGTCACTAAATGGAACCATCAAATTACTCGTGCAGAAGAAATTCCAGAAGTAATTGCTAAGGCGTTTTACATTGCCAAAAGTGGAAGACCAGGGCCAGTATTGATTGACATCACCAAGGACGCACAATTTGAAACTTTTGATTTTACATATAAAAAATGTGAGGGTGTACGCAGTTATAAGCCTGTGCCTAAAGTAGATACAAGTATCTTAAAATCAGCTGCCCAAGCTATAAATGACGCCAAAAACCCAATGATTGTTTGGGGGCAAGGAGTTATTTTGGGAGAAGCAGAGGATGAGTTTAAAGCATTTGTGGAAAAATCTGGTATTCCTGCGGCATGGACAATCATGGGTGTATCTGCGATTCCAACATCCCACCCTTTAAACGTTGGTATGGTTGGTATGCATGGAAATTATGCGCCAAATAAATTGACCAATGAATGTGATGTTTTGTTGGCCATAGGAATGCGCTTTGATGACCGTGTTACTGGAAAACTTAGCGATTACGCAACCCAAGCAAAAGTGATCCATTTTGAAATAGATCCAGCCGAAATTGATAAAAATGTAATTGCAGATATTCCAGTCCTTGGCGATGTGAAAGAAACCTTGTCTGAAATATTGCCAATGATTAAAGAAAAATCGTATGGTGATTGGCATCAGCAATTCAAAGATTTATTAAAAATAGAATTTGAAAAAGTAATAAAAAATGACTTGCATCCAACCAAAGATGGACTTACGATGGGTGAAGTTTTAAAGGAGATAAATCTCCAGAGTAGAGGTGAGGCAGCTATTGTGTCTGATGTTGGACAACATCAAATGATTGCTTGTCGTTACGCAGAGTTTAACAAATCTAGAGGTAATATTACTTCTGGTGGCTTGGGGACCATGGGCTTTGCTTTACCAGCAGCAATAGGAGCAAAAATGGCTACACCAGAACGTGAAGTCGTGGCTGTGATTGGAGATGGCGGATACCAAATGACAATACAAGAACTCGGAACAATATTCCAAACGAAAGCAGCGGTAAAAATTGTTGTTTTGAATAATGATTTCTTAGGAATGGTGCGTCAGTGGCAACAATTATTTTTTGACAAACGCTATGCTTCAACAGAAATGACTAACCCTGATTTTGTGACCATCGCAAAAGGATACCACATTGAGGCAAAGCGTGTCACTAAAAGAGAAGAATTGGCAACCGCAATCCAAGAAATGATGACTTCTGAAGAAGCATATTTTTTGGAAGTTTGTGTTGAGAAAGAAGACAATGTATTTCCGATGATACCATCTGGTGCTTCGGTATCTGAAATAAGACTTGAATAATAATAAAGATGGAACACACAAGAAAGCAATACACTATTTCTGTTTACACAGAAAATAACATTGGGCTACTCAATCGTATCTCTGCTATTTTTCAACGCCGACATATCAATATTGAAAGTATGAATATTTCCGTTTCGGAAATTGAAGCGGTATCACGTTTCACAATCTTGGTTAATATGACGGAAGTCAATGTCAGAAAAATTATTGGACAGATAGAAAAGCAGATAGAAGTCATCAAGGCATTTTACCACACCGATGAGGAAACTATTTACCTAGAATCCTGTATGTTCAAAATAAAATCAGAACTATTGTTTGAAGAACGACAAATTCAAAACATAATTAAAGAAAGTGATGCACGTATTGTAACAGTAAATCGCGACTTTTTTGTGCTTGAAAAATCGGGAAGAAGACATGAAATAGAAATGTTGCATAGAGAACTGAGTGCTTTTGGCATCATGCAATTTGTTCGATCAGGACGTATCGCCGTCACAAAAGATGAAATGAAAATAACTGAAATGCTCGCTGCATTTAATAACTAATCAAATAAAAAAAATGGTAAATTATTTTAATACACTTTCTTTAGGACAAAAACTCGATCAACTATCGAAATGTCGATTTATGGGAACATCAGAGTTTGAAGCTGGTGTTGAGGCCTTAATTGGTAAAAAAATCGTCATTGTAGGATGTGGCGCTCAAGGATTAAATCAAGGACTTAACATGCGCGATTCGGGCTTAGATATTTCCTATGCACTACGCGCACAAGCCATCGCTGAAGAACGCCAATCATTCAAAAATGCTTCTGGAAATGGATTCACAGTCGGAACATATCAAGATTTAATTCCTACTGCAGATGTGGTATTAAATCTTACCCCAGACAAACAACATTCTAATGTTGTAGATACCGTAATGCCGCTTATGAAAAATGGAGCAACACTATCGTACTCTCATGGCTTTAATATTGTTGAAGAAGGAAAGCAAATTCGAAAAGATTTGACTGTAATTATGGTAGCACCTAAATGTCCTGGCAGTGAGGTTCGCGAAGAGTACAAGCGTGGATTTGGTGTACCTACTCTTATAGCCGTACATCCAGAAAATGACCCTGAAGGAAAAGGTTGGGCGCAAGCTAAAGCCTATGCCGTAGCTACAGGCGGGCACAAAGCAGGGGTTTTAGAATCTTCTTTTGTCGCTGAAGTAAAAAGTGATCTTATGGGAGAGCAGACTATCCTTTGTGGCGTATTGCAAACCGCTTCTATTTTATCCTTTGATAAAATGGTAGAGGAGGGGATAGAGCCTTCGTATGCTTCTAAATTGATTCAATACGGATGGGAAACAATCACAGAAGCACTAAAACATGGTGGAATTACAAATATGATGGATCGCTTGTCTAATCCTGCGAAAATCAAAGCCTTTGAATTATCTGAAGAGTTAAAAACGATAATGCAGCCGTTGTTTGAAAAACACATGAACGACATCATGTCTGGGCATTTTTCAAAAACAATGATGGAAGATTGGGCTAACGATGACGTCAACTTATTATCATGGCGCGCTGCAACAGGTGAAACAGCGTTTGAAAAAACAGCAGCAACCTCCAATTCTATTGATGAACAGGAGTATTTTGACCATGGTGTGCTTATGGTAGCTTTCGTTCGTGCTGGTGTTGAACTAGCATTCGAGACAATGGTTGCTTCAGGTATTGTTGAAGAATCTGCTTATTACGAATCTTTACATGAATTACCATTAATTGCCAACACTGTCGCTCGAAAAAAATTATTTGAGATGAACCGTATTATTTCTGATACTGCTGAATATGGTTGTTATTTGTTTGATCATGCATGTAAACCATTATTGGTAGATTTTATGAAAACAGTAAAAACAGATGTTATAGGCTTGGCATATTCTTCTGAAACTAATGCCGTAGATAATGCAACTTTAATTTCTGTAAATCAAGCAATTAGAACTCATTCAATTGAATCAATTGGCAGTACTTTGAGACAAGCGATGACCGATATGAAGGTAATCAAAACAGAAGCATAATTCAATCCATATGAGTGTTCTTCAAACTAAATATATTCCAACAGTAAAAGCCATAAAGGCTGCGGCTGAAAAACTTAAGGGCATTGCTGCTGTATCGCCTTTAGAAGAACATATTCGATTTTCTGAGAAATACAAATGTAAAATTCTTTTTAAACGTGAGGATTTACAACAAGTAAGATCCTACAAAATTAGAGGGGCTTACAATAAGATTTCTTCTTTAGATCCTGAAGAAACAAAAAATGGTATTATTTGTGCTAGTGCCGGTAATCACGCTCAAGGTGTAGCGCTTTCCTGTCGTTTGTTGAAGATTAAAGGAAAGATTTTTATGCCAGCTCCAACACCAAATCAAAAGGTGGAGCAAGTAAAAATGTTTGGTCAAGATTTTGTCGAGGTTGTTTTGGTAGGAGATACTTTTGACGATTCATACCACAAAGCAACAGAAGAATGTAAACAATTTGGAAAACCCCTGGTACATCCGTTCAATGACCCTAAAGTTATAGAAGGGCAGGGTACAGTAGGATTAGAAATTGTACAGCAGGCTAAAGAAAGTATTGATTATATATTTATTCCAGTAGGTGGCGGTGGATTAGCATCAGGATTATCTTCTATCGTTAAAGGATTATCTCCAAAAACCAAAATTATTGGAGTAGAACCAGCTGGAGCACCGTCAATGTCAAAATCAATCTCAAAAGGAGAAGTAGTTCAATTAGAGAAAATAGAAAAATTTGTTGATGGAGCATCTGTACAACGTGTTGGTGATTTAACATTCGAAATATGTAATAAGAATCTGGATGTAATGACTACTGTGCACGAAGGGAAAATATGCCAAACAATCCTAGAAATGTACAATAAAGATGCAATTGTTGCAGAACCTGCTGGCGTTATGAGTATAGCTGCTTTGGATGAATTTAAAGACGAAATTAAAGGCAAAACAGTTGTTTGCTTGGTAAGTGGAAGTAACAATGATATTACCAGAACAGCAGAAATAAAAGAACGTGCGCTATTGTATGCAAATTTAAAACATTACTTCATAATTAAATTTCCACAGCGTCCGGGTGCTTTGCGCGAATTTGTGGTTGACATGTTAGGTCCCAATGATGATATCACACACTTTGAGTATACTAAAAAAGTAAATCGTGAGAATGATGTAGCTGTAGTTGGTATTCAACTCAAATCTCAAGACGATCTTCAACCTTTAATTACAAAACTTAAAAAACATAATTTTTTCGGAGATTATTTGAACGATAAACCAGAGTTGTTCCAATTTTTAGTTTAGTCTTTTATTGTACCCACAAACTCTAGCCTCAAAAATTGAGTTGTTACGTTGTATTATAATTTATATTATGTAAAATTGAGTTATTCATCTTCTACATATATATATTTTGTATTTTTGTACCCTATTTCTAATTTATAATAAATGAGATTGATTACTGTTTTTCGCGTTGTTGCCTTTATGGAGGGTTTATCGTACATCCTTCTGCTTGGAATTGCTGTTCCTGTTAAGTACTTGAAAGACGATCCATCGTTCGTTAAAATGCTGGGAATGCCACACGGCCTCTTATTTATGGGCTATATAGCTTTAGCTTTAGTCTTGAGAGTTGACAATCAGTGGATAAAAAATAACTTTTTGGCTGTTTTAGCAGCATCTGTCATTCCTTTTGGTACATTTGTAGTAGAATACAATTTAAATAAGAAAAACTAAACCTTAGCTTTAATTTTAAATGGAATTTTTTCTCAACAAACTTAAGCATCTTTTATCCTCTGCTGGAGTCAGTGAAACTGTGGCCGATTGGACCAGTATTTTACTGCTTGTTTTTGCCATTCTGGTGATTATTTTCGTACTAGACTTTATCATTAGAACTATTATTCGCGTTACATTTAGTAAGATTGCAAAGCGCTCAAAGACTAAGTTTGATGACATAATGATTATGCATCAAGTTCCAAGAAACCTCGCTCATATTTTTCCTCTTATTGTAGCATACAAATGTATTCCAAGTATATTTTTTGAACATGCGCGTTGGCAATTTTCACTTGAAAAACTAATAATAGTTATTGGAATTATTTTTACCGTTTGGGGCCTTCGCAGTGTTTTAGGCTCGGTAAAAGATTTTTTTAAATCTGTTGAACGCCTAAAAGACAAACCTATAGATAGTTACATTCAAGTGATTATGATTTTTGTGTGGCTTACGGCTGTTTTTGCCACTTTCGCAGCACTTTCTGGGATTTCGTTCTGGGAATTTATGGCTGGTTTAGGTACAGTGTCTGCTGTTGTTATTTTAGTATTTAAAGATACAATTCTTGGTTTTGTAGCCAGCATCCAAGTTTCTGTAAATGATATGGTACGCATTGGTGATTGGATTACCTTTCAAAAATATGGCGCTGATGGCGATGTAATTGAAATTAATTTAGCGACTGTTAAAGTGCGTAATTTTGACCATACAATTACCACAATTCCAACCTATGCGCTAATTTCTGATTCCTTCAAAAACTGGCGTGGTATGACCGAATCTAATGGGCGCCGCATCAAACGTTCTTTGAATATCCGTATGTCAAGTGTTCGCCATTTAACTAATGAAGATTTGAAAAAATTATCTAAAATTGATTTGATTCAGGAATACCTATCAAAAAAGGTTGAGGACATTACAGCATATAACTCGTCTTATCAAGTGGATAAGTCTCTTTTAATAAATGGAAGGAACTTGACTAATATTGGTGTTTTTCGAAAGTATATCGAATCTTATATAGAAAAACATTCTGCAATCAATAAAGATTTAATGGTAATGGCTCGCCAACTCCAACCTGATGAAAACGGCTTGCCTATTGAAATATATGCCTTCAGTAACGATAAACGCTGGCAAAATTACGAGTACATTATAGCCGATATTTTTGATCATATTATAGCTTCTGCTTCTACATTCGACTTAGAGATCTATGAGCGTAAATTCTAGAGATGAAAAAATCATCCAAATTAGGCCTGAAATTTCTTCTGCACAGGTTTTAGGAGATACAAGTTCAATAGAAGCCTTTCAAAACACTGTTTTACGTCCCCTTTTGAAATTTCAAAATGAGCACATTGTAAGCACCTTTTTAACGGAATTAAAAAACAAAAAACAAGATTTTAATCAACTCAACAATTTGGAAAAGACGTCCTCAATAGATAATCACTTCAAGTCAAACATGGCATTAAAACAACAGCTTTTGGGCATCGTAATTGGTCTGTTTACTGCTAAAGAGCTCATTACCTACCACAAAGATAGTTCGATATTCAATAAGCGTATTTTTTCGATGTTAAAAGAACGATTGAAAGACCAGTTAATTTCTTTAAATTAAAAATTTATTTTGTGTAAAATAAGCCCTGATGCAGGCGCAATGTAATCAATATTACCCTCAAACTCTTTTGTTAAGCTTTTGGTTATGTACTCTAAATCTACTTCACCCCGACCAAGTTTAATCAAAGCCCCCATCATCAAGCGAATTTGGTGTCGTCCAAACCCCTTACCTATTACGCGCAAGATATAGCTCTTTTCGGGAAAAAAATTTGCGGTGTAGAGCTTATTTTCCAAAAGCTCACAGCACAGCAACTCGCGTTCATACAATCCTTTATCAGTGGCCTTGTAGCAGTAGGATTTAAAATTGTGCTTCCCTTTAAAAAGAGCTGCGCCTTTAATCATCATTGAAATATTTAAAGGTTCCAAAATTGTAGTCATTATGGGGGCACAAAATGGATGGCACTTCTCCCCTTGAGAAAAAATATAATGATACTCCTTGTATTTTGAATCTTGAATGATGTTAAAGTCAGATGTAACTTCATCGATAGATAGCGCTCTTATGTCTTGAGGCAAATTTGCATTAAATTCTGCCATAAATAATTCTAAATCATCTAGAGGCTTATCTTTAAGAAAGAGTTCAAAAGCGGCTTCTTCTGCAGAAACTTTAGCATCTGTTCGACTGGCGGCTAAGGTTTTAAAATATTGATCTTTAAGAACATACTTCAATGTTCGGTCAATCATCAGGTGCAGAGTTTTGGTATTTGGTTGTTTTTGCCACCCATGAAAACGATAGCCCAAAAATTGAAATCTGACTAGGTAGTAAAAGCGCTTTTGAAACATGCGCTCAAGGTCGTGCTTTTTAGCTTTATATAAAAATTAGTGTCTTGATTTAAGCACCTTTACCACATCATTAAGTTGAAAACCTTTTGCTTTAAGTAAAATCATGAAGTGAAACAACAAATCGGCACTTTCTGCCAAAAACAAATCCTCATTAGTGTCTTTTGCTTCAATAACGACTTCTACAGCCTCCTCTCCTACTTTTTGAGCAATTTTGTTGATTCCCTTTTCAAATAACCCAGCAACATACGAATCAACAGATTTACTTTCGTTTTTGCGTTGATCGATTAAATCCTCCAGAAAATTCAAAAAAGAGAGGTTAGTAAAATTTTCTTCACCCCAACAGTTATCCGTCCCTTTATGGCAAATAGGGCCTTTAGGCAATGCCTTTACCAACAGTGCATCATGATCACAATCGGATTTCATCGAAATGAATTCTAAAAAATGACCACTCTCCTCCCCTTTTGTCCACAGGCGTTGTTTGCTGCGGCTATAAAAAGTTACTCTTTTGGTTTCTAATGTTTTAGAAACAGCTTCTTGATTCATGTACCCCAGCATTAAGACTGTTTTGGTGTGTTCATCTTGAACAATTGCCGGAACTAATCCTTGAGTGTTAAATTTTATTTCCATTATAATCTTATTGAAATGTTATGTTCTTTTAATTCTTTTTTTAGATCAGTTATTGAAATTTCACCAAAATGAAATACACTAGCTGCCAATGCAGCATCAGCTGCATCAGCTTTAAATACATCTACGAAATGATTTTTTAGTCCTGCACCACCAGACGCAATTATTGGTATATTTAAAGAAGTTGACAGTGTTTTTAGTGCTTTGGTTGCAAAGCCTGTTTTGACTCCATCGTGATTCATTGATGTAAAAAGAATTTCACCTGCTCCCAGGGATTCAGCTGTTTTGGCCCAATCAAATAGTTTTAAATCTGTTGGGATAGTACCTCCTGCCAAATACACCATCCATTGATCGTTCAATTTTTTTGCATCTATAGCCACTACAATACATTGATTTCCAAAGGCCTGTGCTAATTCTTTAATGAGTACTGGTCGTTTTATAGCTGAAGAATTTACCGCGATTTTATCAGCGCCAGATTTTAAAAGTTTTTCAGCATCTTCAACGCTTCTTACTCCACCGCCAACTGTAAAGGGTATATCAATCTGCCGCGCAACTTCACGAACCATGTCATGGGTAGTTGTTCGTGATTCTAAAGTTGCTGCAATATCTAAAAAAACCAATTCGTCAGCCCCTTGCGCTGCATATTGCTTGGCCAAGGCTACTGGATCACCAGCATCTCTGAGATTAACAAAATTAACCCCTTTGACTGTACGGCCATTTTTAATATCTAAACAAGGTATGATTCGTTTTGTAAGCATTTTATTTTTTTATTGAAATGATTCGAGTTGTTTTAACGTAATTTTACCTTCGTAAATTGCTTTACCAATGATAACAGCTGAACACCCTAAATCAGCCAATTTAGGCAGTTCTTCGTATCTTGAAACACCTCCAGATGCAATAAGGTTAATCAGGGGGGTTTTGTTTAAAATTTCTGTATAGAGTTCAAAAGATGGCCCTTGCAGCATTCCGTCTTTTGAGATATCGGTACAGACAACATTACGAACCCCTTTTTGAACATAGGCATCAATAAACGAAACAACTTCCATGTCACTTTCCTCTTGCCATCCGTGAACCGCTATTTTTCGCCGTATACAGTCGGCACCTAAAATAATGCGCTCGGCACCATATTTTGAAAGCCAATTTTCAAATTTAGGCGGATCTTTCACCGCTATACTCCCACCAGTAACCTGATCAGCACCTGATTCAAAAGCAATCCGCAAATCCTCATCTGTTTTTAATCCTCCACCAAAATCAATATGTAATTGTGTTTTATGACTTATTTCTTCCAGCACTTTATAATTTACAATATGTTGTGCCTTTGCCCCATCTAAATCTACTAGGTGTAAATACTTAATCCCTGAACCTTCAAATTGTTTGGCAACCTCAACAGGGTTCGAATTATATACTTTTTTTGTGGCATAATCGCCCTTAGTGAGCCGCACGCATTGCCCGTCTATAAGATCAATTGCTGGAATAATTTTCATAGCATTAAAGATTTAAAAAATTTGTGAGCACTTGAGTTCCGTCGACGCTACTTTTTTCTGGATGAAATTGTACCCCATAAAAGTTTTTATGGTGTAAAGCTGCTGAAAAAGGCAGTTCGTAAGACGTTTTGGCTATACTTTGCTTTGTTAGAGGTGCATAATAACTATGAACCGAATACATATAAGCCCCGGTATTAATCCCTTTGAATAAATCTGATTTAAGGTTATCGATAGTATTCCATCCCATGTGTGGGACTTTAACAGAATTGCTAAAGCGTTTGATTTCAGCATCAAAAACTCCTAAGCCCATTGTATCCCCTTCTTCGCTGTGTTTACACAACAACTGCATCCCCAAGCAAATCCCCAAGACATCTTGTTTAAGCTCCGGAATAAGATCTGTCAATCCTGCTGCGTTTAGTTGTTTCATTGCTTGAGTGGCGTGACCAACGCCGGGAAAAATAATTTTATCTGAAGTTAAAATAAGTTCTTTATCATTTGAAAGCAAAGCATCAATACCTAGACGTGCCAAGGCAAATTGTACACTTTGAATATTTCCAGCGCCGTAATCTAGAATTGTTACTTTCATTACAGCATCCCTTTTGTTGATGGAAGAATCATTTTATGCACATCGCGCTTTACAGCCATTTTTATAGATTTTGCAAAGGCTTTAAAAATAGCCTCAATTTTGTGGTGTTCGTTTGTACCATTTGCTTGTATGTTGAGATTGCATTTTGCACCATCAGTAAAAGATTTGAAAAAGTGCATAAACATTTCTGTTGGCATTTTACCAATGTATTCTCTTTTAAATTCTGCCTCCCAAACTAACCAGTTACGCCCTCCGAAATCAATAGCCACTTGCGCTAAACAATCGTCCATGGGCAAACAAAAACCATAACGTTCTATTCCTAGCTTATTTCCTAATGTTTTATTAAATAATGTTCCTAAAGCTATAGCAGTATCTTCAATAGTGTGGTGTTCGTCAACTTCTAAATCGCCACTAACTTTGATGTCTAAATCCATCTGACCGTGACGTGCAATTTGATCCAGCATATGATCGAAGAATGCCAAGCCAGTGTCTATATTACTTTTGCCTGTTCCATCAAGATTTAATGCGATCGATATATCTGTTTCATTAGTTTTTCGACTGATATTCCCAGATCGGTTGGACAACTTTAAGAACTCATAAATTTCCGACCAAGTGTTTGTTTCAAGACCAATATAAGGGGCCAGGGCCTCTTTTGTGCTACTGACTTCATTCGTCCCCAAAAATGTCTGATCATTGATGTAAATTCCTTTTGCACCTAAGTTTTTGGCTAACTCAACATCGGTAAGACGATCACCAATAACAAATGAGTTTTTTAAATCATAATCGTCGGAAAAATAAGATGTCAATAGACCAGTGCGTGGTTTTCGTGTTGGTGCATTATCGTCTGCAAAAGTTCTATCGATGTGTTCATCGGCAAAGACAATACCTTCATTTTCAAAACATTTAATCATAAAATTGTGTACTGGCCAAAAGTGTTCTTCTGGATGTGATACCGTTCCCAAACCATCTTGATTGGTCACCAAAACCAATTCATAATCCAGTTCAGTTGCAATCTTTTTTAGGTAAGTGAACACTTCGGGGTAAAATTCAAGTTTTTCAAAGGCATCAATTTGGTTGTCCTCTGGTTCTTTGATGAGTGTTCCGTCACGATCAATAAATAGTACATTTTTCATGCTATAGTGTATTTAATGTATTGATTAGTCTTTTATTTTCTTCTGCTGTCCCAACTGTGATGCGCAAGCAATTTGTGCAACCGTCTTCACGGGTCCTGTTACGAACAATAATTCCTTTGTTTTTTAATTGTTCATACCTCAAGTTCGCATTGTCAACACGAATTAAAATAAAATTCGCATCAGTGGGATAAAGCTTTTCAATCCAAGCTATTTTTTTAAATTCTCTAATCAATTTAGTGCGTTGATCAAGGATTGTCTTTAGTTGTTGTTTGGTATTTTCTCGTTGGGATATCGCTGATATAGCAGCTTTTTGAGTTAAGCTGTTGATGTTGTAAGGAGGCTTAATTTTATTTAATACTGCAATAATCTCTTCCGTTGCGTAGCAAATCCCTAGACGAATTCCTGCTAAGCCATATGCTTTAGACAGAGTCTGAGTTACCACCAAATTTGGATGCTCCGATAAATCCTCCAACCAACTTTCAGTGTCCGTAAAATCTATATAGGCTTCATCAATTACTACCAAGCCTTTAAATGCTTTTAAAATCTCTTTTATAGCTGTTCTGCTCATTACATTTCCAGAGGGATTGTTTGGCGAACAAATAAATAGAAGTTTACTGTTGGGTCGGATTGCATTCAAAACAGCTGGCACATCAATTTGAAAATCGGCGGTTAAAGATACGCATTGCTGTTGTATGCCGTTTAGGTTAGCCAGGACTGCGTACATACCATAAGTTGGTGTAAGCGTAATTATTCCATCTTCATTAGGTTCACAGAATGCACGGAATATCAAATCTAAAACTTCGTCACTTCCATTTCCACATAATATTTGAGAAGGCCTTAACCCCTTTAAAGCTGCAAGTTTATTTTTAAGTTGCATTTGTTGGGGGTCTGGATATCGGTTAAGTCCATTGGGAAAAGGATTCTCATTAGCATCCAAAAACACCAGGTCTTTGTCCTGACTTTCAAACTCATCACGTGCTGATGAATATGACTTCATAGCTTTAACGGCTGGTCTTATCAGTTTATTAAGATTCATTGCTTAGTGTTTTAAGACGGATTGTAACCGCATTTTTATGTGCCATAAGACCTTCGGCTTCTGCCATTAATTCGATAGTAGGTCCTAAGTTTTTAAGCCCTTCTTTTGAAATTTCTTGAAACGTAATACTTTTCAGAAAGCTATCTAGGTTCACACCAGAATACGCTTTAGCATAACCGTTTGTAGGAAGTGTATGGTTAGTTCCTGATGCGTAATCACCCGCACTTTCAGGGGTATAATCGCCAATAAATACAGATCCTGCATTTAGAACATTATCTACAAAATATGAATTATTTGAGGTAGCAATAATATAGTGCTCTGGACCATAAAAGTTTATTAAATCTACGGCTGTGCTATCGTCAGAAACGCCAATCAACTTCATGTTTTTTAAGGCTTGTTCGATGATCGCTTTCCGGTTCAAACTTTTGGTTTGTAAAACCACTGCTTTTGAAACATTTTTAAGAAGGGTTTCGTTGGTTGAGACCAATACCACTTGGCTGTCTGCTCCATGTTCGGCTTGACTCAATAAATCTGAGGCTACAAAATCGGGATTAGCAGAAGCATCTGCCATCACCAACAACTCGCTAGGACCAGCAGGCATATCAATAGCAACACCAAACTTTGTAGCCGCTTGTTTAGCAGCAGTTACATACTGATTTCCGGGGCCAAATATTTTTGAAACACGACTGATGCTCTGGGTTCCAAAAGTCATTGCCGCTATTGCTTGAATACCGCCCACTTTATAGATGCTTTTCACCCCACAAAGAGCAGCTGTATAAATAATTTCACTGGCAATCGATCCTTTTTCATTTGGTGGCGTACATAAAATTACGGAAGTACAACCTGCTATTTTTGCAGGAATCGCTAACATCAAAACTGTGGAGAACAATGGAGCGCTACCCCCAGGAATATAAAGCCCTACAGCTTCAATAGCCCTTTTTTCTTGCCAACAGCGCACTCCGGGTTGTGTTTCAACAGAAACCTTTGGTGTTTGCTGTGCTGTGTGGAATTTTTCTATGTTAGATTTTGCTTGTAGAATAGCTTTTTTAAGCGCAGCTGATAGATTATCTTCAGCAGCTTTAAATTCTTCTTCAGACACTGCAAGATCCGCTACATTAACACCGTCAAATGCCTTTGTGTATGATTTTAGGGCTTCATCACCATTTTCTCGTACTTGTGCAAATACTTCATCAACAGTATTGTTTAGGGCTTCTAGAGACTGTGTGGGGCGCTTCAAAATCTGGCCCCATTGCGCTGGGTTAGGATTCTTTATGATTTCCATTAGAGTACCATTTTTTCGATTGGACATATAAGTATACCTTCTGCACCATTGACTTTTAAATCGTCAATAATGTCCCAAAATTGATGTTGATCGATCACACTATGTACAGAACTCCAACCCGATTTTGCTAAAGGCAGGACAGTTGGACTTTTCATGCCTGGTAAAATTGAAATAATTTGTTCGAGTTTTTCATTAGGGGCATTCAGTAGTACATATTTTGAGGTTCGCCCCTTAAGCACAGAAGCCACTCTGAATTTTATTCGTTCTAAAATTTGAATTTGTTTACTTTGGATCTTTGGCGACACAGCCAAAACCGCCTCTGATTCGAGGATAACTTCTTTTTCGACCAAATTGTTTTTAAAGAGTGTTCCACCAGTAGAAACAATATCTACAATAGCGTCGGCAAGACCAATGTTTGGTGCAATTTCAACAGAGCCGTTGATGATATGGATATCGGCTTGAACGCCTTGTTCGTCTAAAAACGCCTGGACTGTATTGGGATAAGAGGTGGCTATTTTTTTACCATTTAAATCTTTTATCGAAGAATAAGGAGTTGTTTTAGGAACAGCAACAGAAACACGGCAACGCGAGAATCCAAGCGCCAGTTCCGATTTTATTGAGTTTCCTTTTTCAGCTAAAACATTGCTTCCAATAATCGCCACATCGACAACACCATCGGCTAAATATTGAGGGATATCTCCATTGCGTAAATAAAACACCTCTATGGGGAAATTTGTCGCCCTAGCTTTAAGTTGTTCTTTTCCGTTGTCAATAGATATGCCTATGTCCTTTAATAACTTCAAGGAATCATCCTTTAGTCTTCCTGATTTTTGAACGGCAATTTTTAATGTTTTCATTGTTAAAAATTTTAAATAAAAAAAACCCGCTTGACGTTTCAAGCGGGTTAATGTTGTATTATAAATTAAATTTAATCCATACACAAACAACTCGCCTGGGGGCCAGTATGTACATGGTGATGTATTAAATTGATATTTTTCATAATTAAAGTAATATTTGACAAATATTCAGAAAATATTTTTTTATTTCCTAGCTTTTTTTGAAAAAATTATTGGTTACCTAAAATTATTGGCATTCCAGAATCTCCAGAGCCAATCACTATTACTTTACTGTTCGGTGACTCAGCAAGTTTTACAGTGGCTTCTATTCCTTTGTCTTGAAGGATTTTATCATTCAAAGAAGCACTAAGAATTCGGTTAGCATCAGCTTTACCCTGTGCTTCAATACGTTGCTTTTGAGCCTCTTTATCGGCAGTAACCAATCTAAACTCATATTCTAAGGATTGTTGCTCTTGTTTTAGTTTGCCTTCAATTGCATTTTTGATTGTTTCTGGCAGCTTTACATCCTCTACCAAAACGCGCTTCACGTTTAGGAATTGTCCTTGTGTGAGGTTAACTACCTCATCCAAAATTTCTTGCTCTATCACATCCCGCTTGCTTGAATACAACTGTTCTGGAGTATAACGACCAACTACACTTCGTGCTGCAGCATTGACAGCAGGGTTTAGCAGTTCAAGAACGTAATCTTGTCCTTTAGTTTTGATCAATTTCCCTAAGTTTTCGTATTCTGGTTCGTACCATATGGTTCCATTGACGCGTACTTCAAGTCCATTTACTGAAAGAACGTTCATTTCATCTGAAATTGATTGTTGACGCACCTTGAATATCAGCATGGAGTTCCATGGCGCAACGACATGAAAACCTTCTCCGTAAGTTTTATCAGTATTGATACCATCACCAAAGCGTTCAAATAATACTCCGCCTTCTCCAGGGCCGATGGTGACTGCAGATTTTGAAATTAAGATCAAAACAACAGCGATTGTGAAAATTATTGGAAGACCAATTTTGGGTAATTTTTGCATTTTAATAGATTTAAATAATTATACGTATCCGTTATACTTTCTTATAAACCATTCTGTAGCTAAACTTAAAACAAGCAACAACAGTAACCATTTATAGTCCACCAAAGGTACTGTTTTTTTACTTATTTTTTGTATGGTTTTATAGTTTGAATTCTTGAGTAATTCATTGAGCAACCCACTGTATTGATTTTCTAAAAACAATTGCCCACCTGTGGTATTAGCCAATTGATTCATTGCCTTATAATTGGCATTCAAAAATTGTGTTTCAATATTATAAGCCAAGATTTCGAATTGTCCTGAGCTAACAAATTTTCGGTCTTTGGTTCGGACTTGGTATTGATAAGTACCAGAATTAAGGCTACTAAGCTCAGCTTTGTACACACTTTCGCTTTGCACAAATGAAAACGTAATTGGACGATCGAGCTGTGGATTACTAATTTCAATTTCTAGTTGGGCATTAGGATTAAATTGAAAATTTTCGTCGTATAGCTGTGCATAAACCGCAATAGGCTCTGTTCCATCGAAAACAGCTTCGTAGGTCACCCGTAAACGATCTGCTTTTTTTTGGGTGCTTAAATATTGAAAAACAACATTGAAAAACGCATCAAAATCATCAAATTTGTTGTATAACTGATAGGCTTTCAAGCGCCACTTCCATAAGTCCGACCCTAACACAACTGCATGACGTGTATTTTCGGCCTGGTATGTAAACAGCAGTGGGTTTTTTGTTTCTAATCCTCCAACGGATTTGTACAATAGGACTTGATGTGGCATACGGATTGCTACTGAACCAAAGTCAGATTGAAGAGGAGGGAAATCTTCAAAATCTAACGGATCGAGTGCAAATGCATCAAAGTTTGTGTTAAACACGGCTTGATAAGCCTCTTTGTATTGATTAATTTCTTGCGCGTAATGCTGTTGTATTCTATTTAAGAAAGCCCAGTCTGTTTCTGGTCCAGCTACAGTAAAGGTATTGATGTTGTTCTCTTTTACAAAGTTGTAAGCATCCGCAAAACTAGGATTGGGTTGATAAAGCACAACAAAAGCGAAGTCTTTAGAACTTTTCAAGAATTCTTCTGGAGTGAGTCTTTGAATGCTGTAATTTTTTTGATTGGAAACCATCGATTTGAACACTCTTAAATCAGGATGGCTTTGGCTGGAAACCAAAGCAATATTAAGTTTTTGATCAATAACTTCAAGCGCAAAAGGTTTGCGGTTATTGCTAATTATTAGCTCATCGCTTAGTGGGCGTAACCGTGCAGAATACCGTTGTATACCTACTTGAGTTGCTTTGAGTTTAGGACTTACTATGAGTGTGTTATTCTCTGATGATAGATTTATTTTTTCACGATATACGAGTTTTGCGCCAGAAAACACTTCTAAGACAGAAGTGGTGTCGGTAGTACCATTGTATTGAACGAAAATTTCAGCAGGAAATGTGTTGTCTAAAAAGGCATAGGCATTTACATTTATTTGTTTGATACGCAAATCCGTATAACGTGCGGTGTCCCCCAATACCAATGGGTATATTTTTTGTTCAAACTGATTGGCCATATACTCATAAGATGTGCCAACAGTTTGCTGACCATCAGAAATCAATAAAATAGGAGCTATTTCATCTTTATACAGTTCATGAACCTCAGAAATAGCCTTTCCGATATTTGTTTGTGGTGCATCAAAGACTAATTCGTCTGAAAATTTCAAATCAGTATCAAAATAAAAATACTGAAGGTCAAATTTTTTTGCCAATTCAGCGTTCGTTTTTAATTGCTCTAAAAGCTCTAATGCAGTACTGTCTTTGTTTATAAACTTTATAGACTCTGAGTTATCTACCAAAACAGAAAGTTTCGGTTTGATGAGTTCTATTGTATTTTTGGTGTATTGTAGATTAAGCAGCAACAAAAAAAGAACACTAAAGGTTAGGGCTCTAAGCGCTGTAAGTCCCCAAAACACCCTTTTGGTGGCCCATGGTTTGTAATTGATAAGTGCTAAAAAAGTAGCTAAAGCGATTGCAAAGACGCCATATAGAACCAATGATGATGTCATAGCAACTGCAGGATTTTATGTGAGCATACCGCCGTCAACATTTAGCGTTTGTCCAGTAATATAGGCAGACAGATCACTTGCCAAAAAGACACATGCATTGGCAATATCATCTGGTGATCCTCCACGTTTTAGTGGAATCCCTGCGCGCCATTGCGCTACGGTAGCTTCGTCGAGCTTGGCGGTCATTTCAGTTTCAATGAATCCTGGTGCGATTACATTGCTGCGGATGTTTCGTGAGCCCAATTCTAGTGCAACAGATTTAGAAAATCCTATAATTCCAGCTTTAGAAGCTGCATAGTTGGTTTGTCCAGCATTCCCTTTCACCCCCACAACAGAACTCATATTGATGATGGATCCTTTGCGTTGTTTCAGCATAGTACGTTGTACAGCCTTGGTCATATTGAATACCGATTTTAGGTTCACTTCAATGACCTTATCAAAATCCTCTTCGCCCATACGCATCAAGAGGTTGTCTTTAGTGATGCCTGCATTGTTGACTAAAATATCAATTTGCCCAAAATCGTTTAGAACATCAGTAGCGAGTTGCTGTGCGGCTTCAAAATCAGCAGCATTGCTTTTGTATGCCTTCACTTTCACACCTAAGCCTGAAAGCTCTTTCTCGAGAGCTTCAGCAGCCTCTGAAGAGGAACTGTAGGTAAACGCCACATTAGCGCCTTGTTGTGCAAAAACAGTAGCAATACCCTTCCCTATGCCTCTACTAGCTCCTGTGATAATTGCGGTTTTTCCTTCTAATAATTTCATGTACTTTGTGTTGGTTTTTTATATGGGCAAAGATAGGTAATCCTCTATAATTTTCAATTTAACTTCTAATAAAATAGATTTTCTTTATTTATATATAATATTTTATATATATTTGTGTACGCTCCAACCCAAATATGTTACGCTTGTAACAGGGATAACCTATATATCACACCTTTTCGTACGATAAAAGTATCCTTAAAACAGACTTCCGTTTCGACGCTCTGTTCTGTTTGTTTGCTGTCTTGCAAATTGTTTGTGTTGTTAAAGAATGGATATTAACTCTTGCAAAAACAAAAAGACCATTAGATGTAATTATTGAAAATCAACAGGCTGAAAAACAACACATTAAAACAAATAAAAACAAATAATATATAAAAAAAATAAACGCAACACTGCGGATATATACAAGTTATGGGCAAATAAAACCGACGTTCAATCATATCCGAGAAAAACTCTGCTTGGAAGAAAAAAGTAAAAGAGTTAAAATCTTGAATTGTTCATAAACGGAGTTTCTTGAAAAAGAAGGCAAAATTGCAAATGTTCAATACTCTTTAAAAAATTGAATGCGTGAAATATTAAAACAAAATAAAATGAAAAATTTAAAACAAATTCCAATTTTAGTTACACTCATAATCAGTTTACTTTTGTTTACAAATTGCAATAATGATGACCAAAGTATAAAGGAGGATAAACTATTACAGATTTCACAATTTAAAGAATTAGGGGAAATCCATAATGCTTTTTTAGACAATACTAATAAAAAGTTTAAAATAGAAAGTGAAGAAAAATCTCTTTCTAAAGCTATAAATTCAATAAATGATTTTAATACAGATTATGCAAAAAATGTTGATTACTTTAAAGAAAATAATTCTCAATCGACAAACATTTTTAATGCCTCAAAATATTTTGTAATCTCTAAAGGATTTGAGCAATACTTATTTAAAGACAAAGAAGCTCTTTCAAAAAGAATGACAGAAAAAGATCTAGTTACTTACTCAAGTTATTTTGATTTTTCTGCTACAAGTAATAGAGTTCAATTAAAAAAAACTGAAAACGAAGGTGCCTACAATAACCTATTATTCGAAGCTAAAAATAATGGAGTTATTGATGATTTTGAATATAAAGAATTAATTTCTTTAGGCGAGTTAATAAAGAAAAATTTTTCAGGTATTGTTGGAGCTGATGAGTTAAGAAATCAACTAGATATGATGGAAAAAAGATGGTCAAACATGAAGTATACTGAAAATTCTAAAGCAGGAAGATTAACAGCTCAAACTATAGCAATAGGAAGAGCTTCTCTTGACTTTTGGGAAGAAAATGAGGTCTTTTCCAGAGAAAATGTAAACGGCAGAAGTCAAAAAGTACTTATTGCTCCAATTATAGCTAACGATATAGCTGGAGCAGTAGTTGGAGGTGCAATAGGAGGAATAAAGAGCGGCTCATGGAAAGGAGCTGGAGAAGGTGCACTTATAGGGGCTGTAGTTGCTTCAACTGGAGTTATAGGTAGACTAGGTAAATGGATTTCAAAACTTTGGTAATGAATATAACAAAAGCAATAACATTTTTAATCGTACTTATTATTATAAGCATTGTTTATTTTTTTGCAAATGATATGAAAAGTTTTATAGAACTTTTATTAATTGGTGTTTTTTCTGGATTAGTTGTAGAATTTTTCTTTTGGAGAAAACAGAGGAAAAAAGGAGCAAAAGATTTAATAGATTTAATAGTTAGTTTATTTAAAAAAAGCCCATAACACGGTATATAAAAAATAGCAGTAAAGTGCAAACTACAAAGTTTGTGCTTTTCTGCTATCTATATTGTTAAACTGAAAATGATAGTGTTTTACTCCTCTACTTTTCATATACAAGACCGTTCCATGCAAGAATCCTAATTCCCTTTTTTATAATCCGCCAAAAACTTAGCTAAACCAATATCGGTCAGTGGGTGTTTTAATAGTCCTTCAATAGAACTCAGTGGTCCTGTCATTACATCGGCGCCTATTTTGGCACAGTCAATGACATGCATGGTATGGCGAACAGAAGCGGCCAAAATTTCGGTCGTAAAGCCGTAGTTATCATAAATATGACGTATTTCAGCAATAAGATTAAGACCATCGGTAGAGATATCATCCAAACGTCCAATAAAAGGGGAAACGTAGGTTGCCCCTGCTTTTGCGGCCAAAATCGCTTGTCCAACAGAGAAGACCAAAGTTACGTTGGTTTTAATGCCTTTATCACTAAAATACTTACAGGCCTTTACCCCTGCTTTGATCATGGGGAGTTTTACAACAATCTGTGGATTCAGCGCAGCAAGGGCCTCCCCTTCTCTTACCATTCCCTCAAAATCGGTGGCAATTACTTCCGCAGAAACATCACCATCTACAATAGCGCAAATGGCTTTGTAATGGTTCAAAATATTATCGGCACCAGTAATACCTTCTTTTGCCATCAAAGACGGATTGGTGGTTACGCCATCCAAAACTCCAAGGTCTTGTGCGTCTTTAATTTGATCTAAGTTTGCAGTGTCGATAAAAAATTTCATGAGGTTTGTGCTGTTTTTTTAGTTAGGTTGTAAAAATAGAATTTTAGTGTACTTAAGCAAATGTTAAAGTAAAAAATATATCAACAACTGCAAATAGTTTTGAACATTAGAGCTTATAAAACGACATCAAAATGCGTTCGTACCAATGGTCTGGCAATAAACGTTTCAGAACAATTGAGAATTTTTGTAAAAACGCACCAACTTTATAATGAATTTTAGGATGCTTTGTTTGCATTATCCGGTACACTACTTTGGCTAGGATTTGTGGATCTTCTCCGTCATCTACATGATCATCGAGTAACTCTAATGTAGCGCCATAGGTTTTTTGGTAAGCAGAATTGTCTTTCAATGGCGCATGATAGCGTCCAGCGGCAATATTGGTCGAAAAATCGCCTGGTGCTATATTGGTCATGTTTATCCCAAAAGGTTTTAATTCCATGCGGTAGGCTTCTGTAATGAGCTCTAAAGCACCTTTACTTGCACTGTACACCCCTCGAAATGGAAGTCCCATATATCCAGCAATAGATGTGATGTTGATGATGAGTCCAGATTTTTGTGCCCGCATACTTGGCAACACCGCATTGATCATGCCAATGGGACCAAAGAAATTTGTTTCAAAATTGTTTTTCATTTCAGCCATAGGAATTTCTTCTAATGGACCAGTAATTCCTACCCCTGCGTTGTTGATCAAAACATCAATGGCTTTGGTTTTACTCAACAATGTTTCCACACAAGCACGAATGGAATCAGGCTTGGTGACGTCCAATTTTAGAATAGGAAATATGGAGTTGGTGTATTTTTCGGGAAATCGGCTCGTGCCATAAACCTTAAACCCTTTTTGGGTAAGAAATTCACCCATAGATTTCCCAATCCCTGAAGAACCCCCTGTGATGAGTATTGTCTTTGACATAGTACAGTCGTAAATTGAAGGTTAAAGATATAAAGATTTAGGAAACTTAAAGACACAAAAAAAGGCAAGCGATCTACATCACACCGCTACGACCGTATACCTTTGCTGCGTTCCCGCCCTGGAGGATTCAACAGGAGCTGGTTGTGTAGGACTTGCCTTTGGCAAAGATACAATGTTTTAATATTCTTTTAATCATTTTTTTTAGTGAAGATAAATAAATAAATTGCCAGAAAATAAACAGGTCCATGAATTTTTCTAAAGTATTGAGAATCATAACTATTGGAATAATTGCTTTTGGATGCGGAAATACGTCCAAAGCTGTTAAATCAAATTTCGTGATTCAAACCAATGCAAAAAAGAACATTATTAGCAATGCTGAAGTACTTAAATTGAGCTTAAAAAACCTCAATGCGATTAAAGTTGATTCTGTGCAGTTCATGATGAATAACACACCCATCTCCAATTTGGAAGATTTAAAAGATGTTGCCCTTGGAGAAAAAATGATTAAAGCTTTGGTGTATTATGATGATGACAAAGAAGTAGTTTTACAAAAACTTATTGTTGTCAATAACAAAAAACCAAAACTCTATACTTACGAATTGGTAAACACCTACGCACACGATATTAATTCATACACACAAGGATTAGAGTTTTACAATGGGATTCTGTACGAGAGTACGGGGCAATATGGCGAGTCAAAACTTAGAGCTTTAGACTACAAAAATGGTAAAGTGATAAGGAACATCAACTTAGCCCCTACTTATTTTGGAGAAGGGTTGACAGTTTTGAATGATAAAATATACCAGTTGACTTGGCGTGAAGGACGCGGACTGATTTATGATGTTGATAATTTTGAAGCAATTGGAAGTTTCAATTATGGGCAAAGCAAAGAAGGATGGGGCTTGTGTAATGATGGTCAACAACTGTATAAAACCGATGGATCAGAAAACATCTGGATTTTAAATTCAAATACATTAGAAGAAGAGCGTTTTGTTCAAGCATATACCAATAAAGGAAAGTTAACCAATTTAAACGAACTCGAGTGGGTTGACGGAAAGATTTACGCCAACCGATACCAAAAAAATGGCGTAGCGGTTATCAATCCTAAAAATGGAGCTATTGAAGCCGTTATCGATTTTAAAGATTTAAAAAACAAAGTCACCAATCACCCAGGCTTGGACGTATTGAACGGTATGGCCTATAACCCCAAAACACAAACCTTGTTCCTTACGGGAAAACGTTGGGATAAACTCTTTGAGGTGCGTATAATAGCTCAAGACTAATGCAAGTTTATGAACAATCGCGTGTTGTAGAATCCCAAGATATCGATCATTTGAATCACGTAAACAATATCCGTTATCTAGAATGGATACAGGCTATAGCTCGTGCTCACTGGACTTCTCTTACGACCCAGGAACAACGTCAAGCCAATGTTTGGGTTGTTTTGCGGCATGAAATAGATTACAAAGCTTCTGCTTTTGTTGGCGATTCCTTACGTGTTAAAACTTATGTTTCTGAATGTGCTGGAGTAACAAGCATTCGCATCGTAGAAATCTATAATGCTGATACACAAAAACTTTTAGTCAATAGCAAAACAAAGTGGTGCATGACTGACCCCCAAACACAACGCCCAAAACGCATCCCAAATGATATCTTAACCATTTTTGATTAATTATTCACATTTGCATGAAAAGTTATATTTTTACAAAAACAGTTCAACTTTTATGAAGCGTTATTTTTATTTTTTAGCCTCTTTTTGTTTCTTACTCTTATGGAGTTCATGTCGGAAAGATTTTGATTTCACCCCCACTGAGGGAGCCTTAAGATTCTCAAAAGATACGGTCTATTTAGACACTGTATTTACTAATATTGGCTCGAGCACTTACACCCTAAAAGTGTACAACACTTCTAACAATGATATTTCCATTCCGAAAATTAAGCTTCAAGAAGGACAAAATTCCAATTATCGCCTAAATGTAGATGGAATGACTGGGGATACTCCGCTCACAGGAAAAGAATTTACGGATGTCGAATTATTAGCTAAAGACAGCATGTATATATTTATTGAAACCACAATCGACATACAATCATTGGTTTCTGATGACACTCAATTTTTATATACAGATGCTATTGAATTTGGACTCAACAACAAGCAAACCGTAGAGTTGGTTACACTAGTTAAAGATGCCGTTTTTATATACCCACAGCAATTTACCAACCCTGATGGCTCAACTGTAATAGAAACGCTCAGTTTTGATGTGGATGGTGATGGAGTTTCGGATGAAACCAATATCCAAGGACGATTTTTGGAAGATGATGAGTTGAATTTTACTAACGAAAAGCCCTATGTTATTTATGGTTATGCAGCCGTAGATGAAGGCAAAACACTTAACATTTCAGCTGGAGCTCGTGTGCATTTTCATGCGAATTCCGGTCTTTTGGTTACTAACAATGCATCTTTACACGCCAATGGCCTGTTGAGTACTGATGATGAACTTTTGGAAAATGAAATTATTTTTGAAGGTGACCGGCTAGAACCTGGTTTTTCAGAAGTCCCTGGGCAGTGGCAAACCATATGGTTATTTAGTGGCAGTACAGACAATAAATTTGACTACACGACTATCAAAAACAGCACCGTTGGTATTCTCGTTGACGGTAACCAAGACGATTCATCTAAACTTCAAATCAATAATTCACAAATATACAATTCAAGTAATTTTGGCGTTTTAGGGCGAGCCACAGCAATTACAGCTGAAAACTTGGTCATTAATAAAAGTGGGCAATCTTCCTTTGCAGCAACCTATGGAGGTAATTACAATGTCACTCACTCTACTATCGCCAACTACTGGAGTAACAGCTTCAGGCAATTTCCTGCACTACTCCTAAACAATTTTATAACGGATTCAGATCAGAATATTATACCTAACAATCTAAATTCTGCAAACTTTACCAATTGCATTATTTATGGAAATGATAATCCAGAATTGCTGTTGGATCAAATTCCAGAAGCTGATTTTAATTTTAAATTCAAAAATTGCTTACTGCTATTTAACGATCCGAACAACAATTTCACTGGACCGTATTATAACTTTAACGATACTGATTTTTATGAAAATATGCTGTTCAACTTAGATCCTGAATTTCTTGACCCTCAACAAAACAAATTACAAATTCCTTTGACCTCCCCTGCTGCAGGTCAAGGAACTAATGCGGGAAGTCTAGGAAGTGATATTAGACAAATTTCTCGACCTTCCCCTTCAGATATAGGTGCTTACAATGCCGTTGATTTAGAGAATTAAAAAAAGCAGCTATTGTCTGGCTTTTTTATTATTTTAGCTATGCTCTCATGCAAATAACGGTCTGTGGCTCATCATAGCATGTACACGCTCAGCTACAGAATTCAACACAGTTTCATCTTCGTGATTCGCAATAACTTCATCAATCAACGCCACAACAGCTTCCATATCCGATTCAACTAGGCCTCGGGTGGTAACAGCAGGAGTTCCTACGCGTATACCTGAAGTTACAAAAGGACTTTGTGTATCAAAAGGCACCATGTTTTTATTTGCAGTGATGTCCGCTTTCACTAGCGCTTGTTCAGCGTCTTTTCCTGTGATGTTTTTATTGCGCAGGTCAATCAACATCATGTGGTTGTCCGTACCTCCAGAAATCAGGTCATAACCTCGTTTTACAAAAGCCTTAGCCATAGCATCTGCATTCTTTTTTACTTGAAGAATGTAATGCATGAATTCATCTGTTAGGGCTTCACCAAATGCAATTGCCTTTCCAGCAATAACATGTTCCAGTGGTCCGCCTTGGTTTCCAGGAAAAATGGCAGAGTCTAGCAGCGAAGACATCATTTTGAGTTTCCCAGACTTGAACTTCAATCCAAAAGGATTTTCAAAATCTTTACCCATCATGATAAGACCTCCTCTTGGACCACGAAGGGTTTTGTGTGTTGTTGTAGTGACTATATGACAATGTGGTAATGGGTCGTTTAGCACACCTTTTGCGATCAACCCAGAAGGATGAGAAATATCGCCCAATAAAATAGCACCAACACTATCAGCAATTTCACGAAAGCGTTTGTAGTCGATATCTCTAGAATAGGCTGAAGCACCAGCGATAATCATTTTGGGTTGTTCTGTACTTGCAATCTCTTGAATTTTATCATAATTCAGCATCCCGGTTTCTTTTTCTACGCCATAAAAGACAGGGTCGTAAAGACGTCCAGAAAAATTCACTGGTGAACCATGAGTAAGGTGTCCACCATGTGATAAATCGAACCCTAAAATTTTGTCACCTAGATTTAGACATGCATGAAAAACAGCTGTGTTGGCTTGACTTCCAGAATGCGGCTGAACATTGGCCCATACGGCACCAAAAAGTGTTTTGGCACGATCGATCGCAATTTGCTCCACTTCATCCACAACTTCACAACCACCATAATACCGTTTTCCAGGGTAACCTTCCGCGTATTTATTGGTCAATACAGAGCCCGTGGCCTCCATCACTTGATCACTTGTAAAGTTCTCAGAAGCAATAAGTTCAATGCCATTAAGCTGACGGTTTTTTTCAGCCTCAATAAGTTCAAAAATTTGTTCGTCGCGTTGCATATGTTGTGGTATAAGATTTATAAAGTGCAAAAATAATGATAACATTAATTATATACATTAAAAAACATATATTTGATGTAGTTTTTTATTAAAAATTTAATTAACATTTTGTGCTATGGTAATTTTTGCAAATGATCCCAACCGAACTTCTTGGCTTCATGTAGACTCAGACTCAGATTTCCCGATTCAGAACATTCCTTTTGGCGTGTTTTTAACCCCCGATGACGTTATTACTATTGGAACCCGTATTGGCGACACAGCCATTGATCTAGCAGCTCTACATCAGCTGGGTTATTTTGATGATATTGCACTAACGGATGATATCTTTTTACAAGATACACTTAATGATTTTATTGCTGATGGTCGTAAAACATGGCGTGCAGTTCGGAATAAAGTTGCAGAAATTTTCGACAACAACAATACGGTCCTAAAGACACAAACGAAACACAAAGACACTGTACTTTACAGCCTGGACGAAATCGAAATGCAACTTCCGGTTTTAGTTGGTGACTATACAGATTTTTATGCCAGCCGCGAGCATGCGACCAATGTTGGAACCATGTTTCGAGGTAAAGACAATGCCTTAATGCCAAATTGGTTACATTTACCAGTGGGATACCACGGTAGAAGTTCGTCTATAATACCTTCAGACATCCCTGTTCGTAGGCCCAAGGGGCAAACCCTTCCCCCAGGCAATGAGAGTCCTGTATTTGGCCCAAGTAAAGCTATAGATTTTGAACTGGAGATGGCTTTTATTACAACTGACGCTAACGATCTTGGTGAAGCCATATCTATCAATGAAGCTGAAGATTACATCTTCGGACTGGTCTTATTCAACGATTGGAGTGCTCGGGATATTCAACGCTGGGAATACGTGCCTTTAGGTCCTTTTTTAGGTAAAAATTTTGCCTCTTCGATCTCCCCTTGGATTGTAACTTTAGATGCCCTTGAACCGTTTAGAGTATATTCACCAAAACAAGAGCCAAAGCCATTAGAATACTTACAATACGAGGGAAAAAAAAGTTTTGATATTCACCTTGAAGCCATCATCAAGCCGGAAGGAGCAAATGAAACTGTGGTGTCAAAATCAAATTTTAAATATATGTATTGGAATATGGCACAGCAGCTTACGCACCATACAGTGAATGGTTGTCCGGTACGTTCTGGAGATATGATGGGTAGCGGTACAATTTCTGGTCCAACTCCTGACTCTTATGGTTCCATGTTAGAATTATCATGGAAAGGAGAGCAACCCGTTCAACTTAATGATGGGACAGAACGAAAATTTATCAATGATAACGATACTGTAATTCTACGAGGATATTGCAAAAATGAAAGTTTAAGAATTGGTTTTGGAGAAGTCAAATCAAAACTTTTAGCTGCTCTCTAAAAAAAGCACATCAATTTTATTGTTGAATAAATCGCAGAATTATGCAATAATATTTCATGATTGCAAAATAATAACCTCTTTTATTCACATATTAACAAAACTTAAACTTATAGTTTTTAATCTATTACAAAAGCAATAGCTTTGAAGACTTAACCGCAAACGATGAATAATAAAAACTATTTGAGCTTAGTAATTTCTTCTATTATACCCCTATTTTTTTGGAGATTTATTTCATCTAATTCCATTTAATCGTAAGTCAAAATGAAAGTTTTAAAGTTTGGAGGAACTTCAGTTGGTTCCGCAAAAAACATAAAAAAAGTTATTGAAATCGTAAAATCCTCTTGTGAGAACGATCAAATTGCAGTAGTCGTATCAGCAGTAGGCGGAATTACCGACAAGCTGATGAGCGCCTCTCAAAAAGCAATTGATAACGATCTTAATTACAAAAATGATTTTAATAAACTGAAACAGCAACACATCGATGTTATTGAGGGGCTTTTGTCAGGAACGAGTTTGGTAAATACAACAGATATAATTCTCGAGAAATTAGCTGAACTAGAACGTTTATTAGACGGGATTTTCTTAATTAAAGAATTGTCTCCAAAAACCACAGATAAATTATTGAGTTTTGGCGAACTTATGTCTTCACTAATTATATTTGAAGCCATGCAAGAACAGGGTTTAAACGTACAATTAAAAAACAGCCAAAACTTAATTGTTACGGACTCTAATTTCACTAATGCAGCTGTTCAATTTGATGAAACGAACTCAAACATAAAAACATATTTTGAACACAACAAAAAAATGGTCACTATACTCCCGGGTTTTATTTCTAAATCTGAGGATGAAGAAATCACTACCTTAGGCCGTGGAGGTTCAGATTATACTGCAGCTATAATGGCTGCGGCGCTTAAAGCGGATATCCTAGAGATCTGGACAGATGTTAGTGGAATGTTCACTACCAATCCAAAATTAGTAAAACAAGCCAAACCCATAAAGAGACTTTCGTATAAAGAGGCGATCGAGCTCTCTCATTTTGGTGCTAAAGTACTGTACCCACCAACTGTTTTACCAGTACTTTCTAAAAACATCCCAATTCGAATAAAAAATACATTAGCTCCAGATCAGGAAGGAACGTTGATCTCCAAAGATGTAATTAATGGCAACAATAACCCGATTAAGGGAATAAGTAATATAAATGGCATCTCTTTACTTACGCTTCAAGGTCATGGCATGGTTGGAATCCCTGGATTTTCAAAGCGTTTGTTTGAAACATTAGCAAGAGAGAAAATAAACGTAGTTATTGCCACTCAAGCCTCTTCTGAACACTCTATTTGTGTTGGCGTTTCAGATCAAGATGCTCGATTAGCAAAATTGGCACTAGACGAAGAATTTGAAAATGAAATATCCTTATTAAAAATAGACCCCTTAGTTCTTGAGCAACAACTTTCTATTGTCGCTGTAGTGGGCGAAAAAATGAAAAATCACCAAGGTATAAGCGGACGAATGTTCAGCATGCTGGGTAAAAATAATGTTAATATACGCGCTATTGCACAGGGTGCTTCAGAAAGAAACATTACTGCAATAATAACAGAAAAAGATGTGAAAAAAGCATTGAATTGTCTTCATGAAGCATTTTTTGAAGTAGAAACAAAGCATATTAACTTGTTCATTGCTGGAGTTGGTAATGTTGGCGCATCCTTGTTAGAGCAAATTCATACACAAGAAGATTATGTTAAAGATAATTTGAAATTAAAAATCAAGGTTGTTGGGCTATCTAATTCTAAATCAATGGCTTTCGATTCAGATGGAATCGATTTAAATTCTTGGAGTGATGTCTTGGATAATGGAACGCAGACACATCCGATTGAATTTTTTGAAAAAGCTAAAGAATTAAACCTTAGAAACTCTGTTTTTGTTGACATAACTGCGCACGACGCCATTGCCAAAACTTATGCGCACTATCTTCAGGAGAGTATAGCGGTCGTAGCTTGTAACAAAATTGCTTGTTCGAGTAATATTGAATATTATGAACGGCTCAAAAAATTATCAAGAAAGTACAATGCTCCGTTCTTATTTGAAACCAATGTTGGCGCTGGACTGCCCGTCATTGATACATTGAACCATCTTATTGCTTCGGGCGATCGCATCATCGCTATAAACGCTGTTTTGTCTGGAAGTTTAAATTTTATTTTTAATAACTTTACCGCAGATAATAACTTTCACGATGTCGTTAAACAAGCACAGAAAGAAGGTTATACTGAACCTGACCCCCGTATTGATTTAAGTGGAATTGATGTTGCAAGAAAACTCTTAATTTTAATCAGAGAATCAGGAGCGTCAATAGAAATTGAAGAGATCAAAAACGAAAGCTTTCTGCCCAATGGTGCTTTAGAAGCTATAGACGTCGCTGCCTTTTATGACATCATAAAAAATAAAGACGATGAGTTTAAAGCTCTGTTGAGTGCTGCTCAGAAACAAAACGCACGACTTAAATACGTTGCGGAGTATAAAGACGGTTCTGCAAGTGTTGGCTTAAAAGAAATACCTGAAGGTCATCCTTTTTATAATCTTGAAGGAAAAGACAATATAGTTATGTTCTACACTAACCGATACAAAGATCAACCTCTTATTGTGAAAGGCGCTGGTGCTGGTGCCGCAGTGACAGCTTCAGGTTTGTTTGCCGACATCATTAGAGCGTCTAATATTTGATTATGGAAGAGATTAAAGTATTTTCACCAGCTACTGTAGCAAATGTTGCTTGTGGTTTTGATGTGCTAGGATTTTGTTTGGATGGAATTGGCGATGAGATGATCATACGGAAGTCTAAAGACAAAGGGGTGCGTATTACAGTGTCAGATGGATATGATTTACCTCTTGATATAGACAAGAACATTGCTGGTGTTTCTGCTAAAGCGCTTTATGAAAAGGCAAATCCTGATTTTGGATTTGAATTGGAAATTTACAAGCGTATTAAGCCTGGGAGCGGTATTGGAAGCAGTGCAGCCAGTGCTGTGGGAAGTGTGTTTGGGATGAACCAGTTGTTGGGAAAACCATTTAATCAAAATGAGCTGATCGAATTTGCCATGAAAGGTGAAGCATTAGCAAGTGCTGCTGAACATGCAGATAATATCGCTCCTGCCCTTTTAGGGGGGTTCACATTAGTTAAGAATTTGAATCCATTACGGATACTTCAAATCCCATCACCTGAAGATTTATACGCTGTTATAGTACACCAACAGATCGAAATTAAAACTTCTGAAGCACGTTCTGTGCTTCCAGCACAGATCAAGCTTAAGGACGCAACAACCCAATGGGCCAACTTGGGAAGCTTAATACATGCCTTACATACTAATGATTACGCGCTTATCGGCGAATGTTTGGAAGATGTAGTCGCAGAACCCTATAGAAGTAAAGTAATTCCAGCTTATGAAATATTGAAAAAAGCTGCTAAAACTGCTGGAGCTTTGGGAACGTCAATTTCAGGATCTGGACCGTCAATATTTAGTTTGTGTCAAGGCATTGACATTGCCAAGGAAATAAGTAGCACACAAAAAAAGGTTTTAAATTCAATGGATGTATCTTTTGAAGTTTACATTTCTAAAATCAATACTAAGGGAGTTAGCATCCTATAATCAAAATACTAGATGAATTATTTTAGTCTAAATAATAATGCACCAATAGCAACCTTTGAAACAGCAGTACGAAAAGGGTTAGCACCTGATAAGGGCTTGTATTTTCCAGAACATATAGAGCCTTTAGAGGCGTCGTTTTTGGATTCGATTGAAAATTATTCCGATGCAGAGATTGCATTTCAATCCATTAAACAGTTTATATGTCCAGAAATCCCTGAATATGATTTGAAGCAAATCATTTCGGAGACTTTAAGCTTTGATTTCCCTGTAGTAGAAATCGAAGAAGGAATTTCTACTTTAGAGCTTTTTCATGGTCCTACAATGGCTTTTAAAGACGTAGGAGCACGTTTTATGGCGCGTTGTTTAGGTTATTTTAATAAAGATAATAATGAAGAAGTAACTGTTTTAGTAGCTACATCTGGCGATACTGGTGGTGCCGTAGCCAGTGGGTTCTTAGGCGTAAAAGGCGTTCGAGTAGTGATTTTGTATCCCAGCGGAAAAGTTAGTCATGTACAAGAAAAACAATTAACCACACTTGGTCAAAATATTACTGCTTTAGAAGTTGATGGTACATTTGATGACTGTCAAGACATCGTAAAAAGAGCTTTTTTAGATGATGACTTAACAGAGAAAATGGCGCTTACTTCTGCAAATTCAATCAATATTGCACGCTGGATGCCACAAATGTTTTATTTCTTATTTGCATACAAACAGCTAAAATCAAAAAATAAACCAATTGTTTTTTCTGTTCCAAGTGGTAATTTTGGAAACATATGTGCTGGGATGCTAGCACAGAAACTCGGATTTCCATTTGCTCATTTTATCGCTTCTAATAATGCCAATAATGTTGTTGAGCGCTATTTTAAAACCAATACGTACTCCCCACTACCTTCAATCCAAACCATAAGCAATGCAATGGATGTTGGAAACCCAAGTAATTTTGTACGCATTCAAAAATTGCATGACAACAATTTTGAAGCATTAAAAAACAACTTAACTGCGTATAGCTTTAGCGATGAACAAACAAAAGAAGCGCTTTCAGCAATATATAAAGGCTCAGGCTACATTGCAGATCCGCATGGAGCTGTAGGGTATTTAGGCTGTAAATCTTACCGAGAGAAAAATCCAGCAGCGCAAACCATCTTTTTGGAAACTGCACATCCCACAAAATTTTTGGATGTTGTTGAAGCTGTGATTCCAGAAAAAATTGCTTTACCTCCTCAAATTCAGGCGGTTATTGAAAAAGAAAAATCAGCTATTTATGTTGAGGATTATTCTCAATTTAAAACGTTCTTATTGAACTTCTAAGCATCAAATTTGAATAAAATTTACCTAAATTTGTATTCAAATAGATCTTATGAAAAAAACAGCGCTCTATGAAATTCACAAGGCACTTGGTGCAAAATTAGTTCCATTTGCTGGTTATCAAATGCCTGTTCAGTATGAAGGTGTAAATGCAGAACATTTAACCGTTCGCAAAGGGGTTGGTGTATTTGATGTTTCTCATATGGGTGAGTTCTTAATTGAAGGTCCAAATGCCTTAGCACTTATACAGTCTGTAGCTTCTAATGATGCATCAATTTTGAGCATTGGTAAAGCGCAGTACAGTTGTTTGCCCAATGATAAAGGTGGTATTGTAGATGATCTTATTATTTACCGTTTGGAAGAAAACGCCTACCTCTTAGTTGTTAATGCCAGCAACATCGAAAAGGATTGGCAATGGATTAGTGCTAATAATGATGTTGGTGCAAAGATGACTAACATCAGTGATGATTATTCCCTATTAGCCATACAAGGACCTATGGCTATTGAGGCTATGCAAATTCTTACCAGCGTTGATTTGAAAGCGCTCAAATTTTATCATTTCGAAATTTCTGATTTTGCTGGAATTCAAAACGTTATTATTTCTGCTACTGGATATACTGGAAGTGGTGGATTTGAAATTTATTGCAAAAATACCGATGTCGAACAATTGTGGAATCAAGTTTTTGAAGCTGGAGCAAAATATGGTATTAAACCAATAGGATTGGCTGCAAGAGACACACTTAGATTAGAGATGGGGTACTGTTTGTATGGAAACGATATCAATGAAACTACCTCTCCAATTGAAGCTGGCTTGGGATGGATTACAAAATTCACAAAGTCATTTACCAACGATTATGCACTTTCGCAACAAAAGGCTAATGGAGTCACTCGGAAACTTGTTGGTTTTGAGCTTAAAGATCGTGGAATTCCAAGGCAGTCCTACCCTATTGTAGATTCTAATGCGGTTGTTATTGGCTCTGTAACTTCGGGTACGATGTCTCCTTCACTTAACAAGGGTATTGGTATGGGTTATGTGCGCAGTGAATTTTCTGAGGTAGGTACTGAAATTGGTATAAAAATCAGAAAAAAAATTGTTTTAGCTAAAGTGATAAAGCTACCTTTTTATAAAGGATAATTAGAGTTTATGGCACCTAAAAAAAAGCGGGTATTGATATTGGGTGCAAGTGGATTTTTAGGGCAATCAATTTACAAAGAATTAGCGCCGTATTTCAAAACCTTTGGCACCTATTGTTCTTCAGAAAAAAAATTCAAATCAAATAAGCATTTTTTTAATTACAACTTTGAAGATGATGATATTGTTCAGCACCTTAATGTTCTAAAACCCGATGTGATTATTTCCGCTTTACGTGGAGCGTTTGCATACCAATTAATTGTTCATCAACATCTCTTTCAGTATGCAAAAGCAAATAAAAAAGTACGGATAATTTATCTTTCATCCTCTAATGTTTTTGATGCTTACAGTAAATACCCTAGCTATGAAAATGACACCACGCTAAGTAATAGTATTTACGGTCATTTTAAAATTCGCGTTGAACAACAGTTATTGAAATTACCTAAAAAGCAAATTGTCATTTTGCGCTTGCCCATGGTTTTTGGTATTCGTTCTCCAAGAGTCCAAGAGCTTAAAACCTTACACGATTTAGATGAATTCATTGAGCTTTTTCCAAATCTAATAATGAATGTTTGCTGGGACAGCAAAATCACTCAATTGGTACATTACATCATAAATAGAAATAAATACGGTATATATCATTGTGGGAGTTCAGATCTTGTGCCGCACGAAGACTTTATTAAGGATTTAATGCGCGTTTTACGTCTAAATCACTCAAAATATAAGTTTGTTTACACGACCAACGATGAACGCTATCTTGCTGTAATACCCAAGTACAATACATTGCCAAAACATCTTCTTTTTGAAAGCAGTTCTTTATTTGAAGAAATTAAAAGAAGCTATTAATACAAAGCTTAATTTGAATTTAAAAAAAGCATTTGTAATTTTACAATCAAAATTTTAAAAAAATGGGAAGAGCATTTGAGTTCCGCAAAGCGAGGAAAATGAAACGTTGGTCAGCAATGAGCAAAGCTTTTACACGAATAGGAAAAGATATAGTCATGGCTGTTAAAGAAGGTGGTCCTGACCCAGAAAACAATTCCAGATTACGTGCTGTAATTCAAAATGCGAAAGCTGTTAACATGCCTAAAGACAATGTAGAGCGTGCTATAAAGCGTGCTAGCGACAAAAGTCAAGGTGATTATAAAGAAGTTTTATTTGAAGGATATGCTCCCCACGGTATAGCGGTGCTGGTCGAAACAGCTACAGACAACAACACTAGAACTGTAGCTAATGTTAGGAGTTATTTTAATAAATGTAATGGCAACCTAGGCACCTCTGGATCTGTTGTTTTTATGTTCGATCATACGTGTAATTTCAGGATTAATGCAGAAGGGCTTGACCCTGAGGAAATTGAATTAGAATTTATTGACTTTGGCGCAGAGGAGGTTTTTGTAGATGAGGATGGGATTTTGATCTATGCCCCTTTTGAAAGTTTTGGTGCCATACAATCGGAATTAGAAAAGCGACAAATTGAAATACTATCCTCTGGATTTGAGCGTATACCGCAAAGCACAAAAAAATTGGATTCAGCACAAGTTCTGGAAGTTGAAAAATTACTAGAAAAACTTGAAGAAGACGATGATGTTCAGAATGTGTACCATTCTATGCACGAAGATTAGGAATACTCAGGAACCTTTCCAACTACACCTTCATAAAATTTACGCATAAATTTAAAATCTGCCTCAACATCATCAGTTGGGTAAAATGGCTCAGAAAACTTATTTTCTTTATTTTTAAAATCAAGAGTAAACATAAGTATGGGTACTTTTGCTTTTTTGGCGATATAATAAAATCCTGTTTTCCAGGATTCAACTTTCTTTCGTGTACCTTCTGGAGCAATAGCCATTCGAAATTCCCCTTTTTCTTGAAACAGACGTGCAATTGCATCGACCTGCTTTTCGTTGGTTTTACGAACAACAGGAGCACCTCCGAGAGCTTTAAATAACCACCCTGTAAGGGGATTAAAAAGTGATTTTTTTCCAACAAAATTTGCTTGAATTCCCAAAACAGAGCGCAATAATACGCCAATATAGAAATCATGCCAGCTTGTGTGTGGTACAGCGATAATTACTGCTTTTTTAACCTGACTGAAATCACTAAAACCCGTAGTTTTCCACCCCAATAACTTGTAATATATAAGCTTAGAAATATATTTAATCATTACATTTTTAGGTATAACTTTTCCAACTTTGACCTTGTGATTACAGATTTCCAATCTGGACCAATTGCGTTTTCCCAAAGCGGGCTTAAATTCATGGCTACGTCAATCATTTTGTTGAGCTGTTGTTGACTGATTGATTTGCAAATTCCTTTTGGTAGAGAAATTTGGTGTTTATCGATCATTTGTTTGAATAAAGTCACATCTTTAGCATAAAATTCTTCGAGATGATTGAAAACTATACAATTACCCAATCCATGCCTAATCCCTAACACATAAGACAACCCATAACTCAAGGCATGTGCTACACCAACTTGAGAATATGCGATACTCATCCCCCCATGCCAAGATGCCATCATGAGTTTATCTTGCATTTCCTCAAAGCTATCATTTCCCAAAAATACCTCATGACATAACTCGTATGCCATTTCTCCATAGCTTTTACTAAAAGAATTTATAAAATTGCCATTAAGCGATTCTACACAGTGAATAAAACAATCCATGGCGGTATAAAACCATTGATTTTTTTCCACACCACTAGTTAATTCTGGGTCTAGAATCACTTGATCAAAGGGTGTAAAATCACTATTTAAGCCTAATTTTAGCTTCGATCCAGACAAAACAGCAGTTCGCGATACTTCTGCACCAGTTCCAGAAATTGTAGGAACACCAACATGGTATACACCAGGATATTTCAGTAAATCCCAGCCTTGGTATTCCTCGCTTGAACCGTTATTGGTTAACATAACAGAAACAGATTTAGCTAGATCCATAACGGTTCCGCCTCCAATTCCTATGATGCCCGATGGGATTGCTTTTGTTTTTAAAATGATGTCTTCAACTAAAGTATCGACTTGAGTGGTTTTGGGTTCTTCCTCACTAGAAATGAAAATAATATAATCGTCGTAGAGTAAAGATATTCGAGAAGTTAAACTTGTATTTGATTCAAAAACATCATCAATTAAATAAATAAACGGAGCACGTTCATTTAAGCGCTTCGGTTCAATAATTTCGTTTATTTGATTGAAACTACCTCGGCCGAATACGACCTTAGATACCATAGGGAAATTTTTAAAATTCATAGTTTTAGATTTGGGAAGGGTTTATATTTGATTGCCATAACTTCTTGGCTTTGGCTAAATCTTCAGCTGTGTCAATCTCTATTCCTGCGACATGGGTTTCAACCATTTTGATTTTTTTACCATGTTCTAAAAAACGAATACACTCGATTTTCTCAGAAACTTCAAGATTTTCATTAGACAATTTAGTAAAATCTAAAAGAGGTTTTTTTCGGAAAGCATATACGCCTTTGTGTTTAAAATAGTGGGCGTCTATTTCCTTATCTCTGTGGTACGGGATAGGACTGCGTGAAAAATAAAGAGCAAAATTATTCTTATCAGTTATAACTTTAACACAATTGGGGTTGTGAATTTCTTCTTGGTCATCAATTCTGACCATCAAGGATGCAAGGTCGATTTCATTGCCTACGTCGTGTTTAAAAACTGACAATAATTTTGATAGACTTTCACGTTCTGTAAAAGGTTCGTCTCCTTGAACGTTAACAACAATATCACAGGGAATATCGATTATGGCTTCTGCTATTCGGTCACTTCCCGACTGGTGTTGCTTTTGACTCATAAGCACTGAACCGCCGTTGCGCTCAATTTCATCAAAAATGATTTGACTATCTGTTACAACGTATACTGCATCAAAGAGACCTGTATTCACAGTAGCTAGGTACGTTTGCAAGATCACTGTTTTACCACCTAAATCTTGCATGAGTTTTGCAGGAAAACGGCTAGCACTGTAGCGTGCGGGAATCATTGCGATGACATTCATAGACATAATTAATGAAAGTAAATTTACTATTTTTTTAAATATAAATATTTAAAGATTAGTTTATATTTCAAAATAATCTTCTTTGAAACCAATCAAATATAAGGTTTCCTTGGCTCTTGTTAGTGCGGTATATAGCCAACGAAGATAGTCGACATCAATACCGTTTGGTAGATAGGGCTGCTCAACAAACACCGTATCCCATTGACCTCCCTGTGACTTGTGACAAGTAATTGCATAGGAAAACTTAACCTGTAATGCATTGAGGTATTTATTCTTTTTAACGGCAATAAATTTTTTGTAACCAGAAGTTTCATTGGCATAATCCTTAAGAACCTCTTGGTATAGTGTATTGGCCCTTTCATAAGGCAATGAGGGCGTTTCTAAACTTATGGTATCTAACATCAAAACAGTTTCAAATGGCTTCATTTTAGGATAATCAACCATGCGAATCTTAACTTCAGCAAATCTAAATCCGTAAAGCTCTTTAATACTAAACAGTTCTAAGACTTCAATAATATCACCATTGGCAATAAACCCAGCAGTACTAGTTGGCTTTAACCAAAAATAATTATTACGGACAATCATAAGAAAATCTCCAGCTGTTAGCTCGTGCTCGTTAAATAATATTCGTGATCTAATTTGTTGATTGTATGCATTAGCACGCTTGTTTGAACGAACAATTAAGGCAGTGTCTTCTGATCCGTTAGCACTGTAAGATTCACTTAGTGCATTTTGAATTTCATGACCATCATCTAATCGAATAATATCTTTAAACCCTTTGATTTTAAATTTAAAATTATCAAAAAATTGATTTGAAATAGACTCTCTTAATAAAGTTGCATTGAATAGTATCCCTGAATCTTGCGCTTGACGTACAACTTCATCAAGCTCAATCTCTTGAGTAGTTTTGTTGTAATTAAGCTCGAGTTTAGCAGCATCTAAAGCAGGGCTAATTTCAAGTTTAACTGGTGGCAATTGGGCGGTATCCCCCATCAAGAGTAGTTTGCAATTGATACCAGAGTAAACAAATTGCAGTAGATCGTCTAAAAGCGCGCCACTTCCAAACAAGCCACCTTGATTTGAATGATCCGAAATCATAGAAGCTTCGTCGACTATGAATAGAGTGTTTTTATGTTTGTTCGGAGACAATACAAAAGATATTTTGCCACTTTTATCTGTTCGCGGTATGTATATTTTTTTATGAATTGTAAAAGCTTGGGTTGATGCATAGGTCGAAATTACTTTTGCAGCTCTTCCAGTTGGGGCCAAAAGAACAGCGCTTTTATTGGCCTTCCATATATTTTTGACCAAAGTCCCTATGATGGTAGTCTTTCCTGTACCAGCATAGCCCTTCAGTAAAAAAACATGTTGTTTGGATGAAGAGGTAATAAATGTTGCAAGTTGTTGCAAGCCAGCATCTTGCTTTAATGTTGGTGCAAAAGGAAATCCCAATTTCAATAGATTATAAAATTCTGATGCTGTCATAAAATTGGGAAGAGGAGTTTTTTGTTCAAATATAAGAATGATTTTTGCGTGCTTTCACTTTAATGAATAAAAAAAAATTGTAGATTTGTCTGGTCTGAATTTAATTTTACAAAAAACATGGTTATTATTTCAATTATCGCGGTCATACTTTTGACTATTTTGATTGTATGGGCAATCGACAACTTTATCCCAAAAAAATTCAAAACCCCAATTCTCATTAGCCTTTGGGCTATAATCATCTTTTTAGGCTACATTACTTTTATGTCTGTCTATGGAGAAATTCAATTTAATCAACTCAAAGAAAAGCGCTACAAGATTGCTATAGAAAATCTTAAAGATATTAGAGATGCTCAACTTGCACACAAAACTGTAACTGGTGTATTTCAAAATAACTGGGACTCATTGGTAAATTTTATTGAAAACGAAAAATTTACGATTACACAGCGTCGTGATTCTACAATTATAGACGAAGTATTGACTCGTCGTTATGGAGTTGATACTACCAAAGATATTGTTATCATTGACACCCTTGGATATGTTGCTGTAAAAGACTCTTTGTTTGGTGCAGACCCACGATATAAAACAATGATGAATGTTCCTGTTGGAAAACAAGGCGAGCAATTTAAACTTCAAACAGGTTTAGTAAATCAAAACAATATAAACATTCCTGTATTTGAAGCCTCAGTGCAAAAAGATATTTTACTATTCGGTCAGGATGAAAACCTGATAAATAAGGAAAAAGAAGTTGTTTCTGTAGAAGGCGTTAACGGACCAACATTAAAAGTTGGTTCAATGGAAGAGGTAAATACAAATGGGAACTGGCCAAAAAACTATTCAAAAGATCAATAAAAACCTTGAAAAAGAGGTTTCATTGTCCATTCAAGTAAGCTTGAATGGACTTTCTTTTTTGATATTAGAAAACAATTCTATACGTGATTTAATCAATTATTCATTTGAAAAAACAAATACCCCAAAGCAAGTTTTAGATCAGTTAATGCACTTTTTCAATACCAATGAGAAATTGAAAGAGTCATTCTCAAAAACTACTGTCATTCACGATAATGAAATGATGACCTTAGTCCCTGCCGCAGTTTTTGAAGAAGAACATCTCTCGGACTACCTTAAGTATAACACAAAAATATTCAAAACCGATTTTATCACTTATGATGTGATAAAAAACGAAGACCTTATGGTGGTTTATATTCCCTTTGTAAACATTAACAACTACATATTTGAACGATTTGGTAGCTTCGAGTATAAACACAGCACGACAATCGCTTTGGATCATATTCTGCAAATCCAAAAAAACAACAACAACGAGTCAATGTATGTACATGTTGGTATGAATTATTTTGATTTGGTTGTAACCCAACAAAATGAATTAAAACTCTACAATCGATTTGAATACCAAGCCAAAGAAGACTTCATATACTACATATTATTTACCGCTGAACAATTAGGACTAAATCCTGAACAGTTCGAGTGCAAGTTTATGGGCAACATTAAAAAAAATGATCCGTTTTACGATATAGCTTACAAATACATTCGAAATATATCCTTGCTATCTTCGAACAAAATGCGTTTTTCTGTTGATGATACTACCAATAACTTTACGCTTTTAAATAGTTTTTGATGCGTATTATATCGGGAACATACAAAGGGCGACGACTTAAGGCACCAAAGAATTTACCAGTGCGCCCTACAACGGATATGGCCAAAGAAGCATTGTTTAATATTTTAATGCATCGATACGATTTTAGAGATTTATCTGTACTTGATTTATTTTCGGGTACTGGCAATATCGCATATGAATTTTGTTCTAGAGGAACATTGTCCGTTTTGGCTGTTGATAAAGAATTTCGATGCACAAAATTTATTGAGTCGACAGCAGCAGAATTTAACATGCCTATAGACGTTCTAAAAAGTGATGTATTTTCATTTTTGGAACGTAATACGCAAACTTTTGATATTATTTTTGCTGATCCCCCATATGCATTGGAAATAGAGAGTTTTGAGTTAATGAGTTCACTTATCTTTGAAAATAAATATCTAAACAATGATGGGTTATTGATTATTGAACACGCCAAACAAACGGATTTAAAAGATCTTAATCATTTTGAAGAATTAAAAACCTACGGTGGAAATTGTTTTAGTTTTTTTAGATAAAAAAAGCAGATCTATAAGCCGAATTCTGTTCTCATAAGAGCCCTTATCATTTATCTACACGTATTGTTACCAATACGCTCTAGCTGCCTACCCTTCAGCATTGCACGTGCTGCGCTCAAACGCTGGTTTACATGGCATTGCACCGCATAGAGTTTACCTGATTTCACTACAGCTTAACCTGTACATTCTTTCTGTTGCACTTTTCCTAACCTCACGGCCGATGGCTGTTAACCATTATGCTGCACTATGGTGTTCGGACTTTCCTCTAGTCGCAAAAGCGAATAGCGATAAGGCGATCTGCTTTGCTGCAAAAATACATAAATTGTTAATAAATAGTCTGTTTTTTATCTCTCTTTAATTATTGAGATTCCACACGAATTTTTAAATTTGTTAAAGATGGAAAATTTCGTTGTATCTGCCTTAAAATATAGACCAAAAACATTTAAAGATGTCGTTGGTCAATCTGCTATTACCCAGACACTTGAAAATGCAATAAAAGAAAACCATTTGGCCCAAGCACTGCTTTTTACAGGCCCTCGTGGCGTGGGTAAAACATCTTGTGCCCGCATACTTGCTAAAATGATTAACAGCAATGGTTCTGTCGATGAAAATGAGGACTACGCATTCAATATTTTTGAACTTGATGCTGCATCCAACAACTCTGTTGATGACATAAGAAACCTAACCGATCAAGTTCGCATACCACCACAAGTCGGAAGCTATAAAGTTTATATTATTGATGAAGTTCATATGCTGTCCTCTAATGCTTTTAATGCATTTCTAAAAACATTAGAAGAGCCACCAAAACACTGCATTTTTATATTAGCAACAACCGAAAAGCATAAAATTATTCCAACAATTCTTTCACGTTGTCAAATATTTGATTTCAAACGGATAACAGTAACGGATGCTAAAAACTATTTAAAAGTTGTCGCTAAAGCACAAAATATTGAAGCTGAAGATGATGCATTGCATATCATCGCCCAAAAAGCTGATGGCGCAATGCGTGATGCACTCTCTATATTTGACAGAGTAGTAAGTTTTTCAGGGAAAAATCTTACGCGAAAAGCAGTTTCCGAAAATCTAAATGTACTCGATTATGAAACTTTTTTCAAGATTACTGATCTAATATTAGACAACGCTATCCCATCTTTACTAATTCAATTTAATCAAATTTTAGCTAGAGGCTTTGAAGGTCAGCATTTTATTGCAGGTTTAGCTTCACACTTCAGAGATCTTTATGTTGCAAAATCAACAGAAACACTAGAGCTTTTAGAGGTTGGTGCAGATACAAAAGAGCGCTACAAGCTTCAATCAGAACGTACAAGCCCCACATTCCTCAAGGAAGCTATTTCTCTTGCCAATGATTGTGACCTAAAGTACAAAACGAGTAGAAATCAACGGCTTTTAGTAGAACTTTGCTTAATGAAACTAGCCTCTATCAATTTTGATGGAGAAAAAAAAAAGTCTGAGGGCTTCATAATACCTGCCTCTTTTTTTAAGGATAAGAATCTTTCTGAATCTAAGACTGAATCGGACCAAAATATTCCTCAGACAAATTCTGTTAATTCTTCTACAGAACTACCCTCTGTTGAAGAACCCGAAACGAAGTATAATCCACCAAAAATTGAAGCGCCAGTCATAAAAGGAATCAAAAGACAGGCTTCGGGCTTATCGCTAAAAAGTATACAGCAGAAAAAGGCACATCAGATCAAACAAATGGATGTTGAGATTAAAGAAGAAGATCTTCCCTCCGATTCTTTTACTCAAGACCAATTAAATGAATATTGGGATACTTTTGTGGATAAGCTTGAAAAAAAAGGAAAATATAACCTCGCTGCAATACTTAAAATTGACACGCCAAAACTAACAGATGATGATGTGATTCAGTTAGAATTTCCTAATTCAACAAATAAAATTGAAGTAGAACGAAACCAATTTGATCTATTACAATTCTTACGCAAATCTTTAAACAATTTTAATATACGCTTGGAAATTAGTGTAAATGAAGCCTTGGATAAAAAATATGCGTACACATCTGAAGATAAATACGCAAAGCTTTTGAAAAAAAACCCAGCATTAGAAACATTAAAACAAACGTTTAACTTAGATTTATAGCTCATGTTAGGCCTAAAACTTCCTACCGACCCACGCTGGGTGAATATCGCCGAAATGAATCTTGAAGAGATTCTGACCGATCATGCCTTTTGTGAACAAAAAGCCGCCAGTACAGCCATTTCACTTATTGTTAGTTTTCCTGAATATACAGAATTGGTACAAGAAATGACCGCTTTAGTTGAAGAAGAAATGAGTCATTTTAAGATGGTACATGACTTGATTTTAGAAAACGGATATGTTCTTGGTCGTGACCGTAAAGATGAATATGTTCATCAGCTTTTAACGTTTTTCCCTAAAGGCGGTAGCCGTACAACTCAGCTTGTACACCGCTTACTTTATGCTGCATTAATTGAAGCCAGAAGTTGCGAACGCTTTAGACTCCTTTCAGAACATCTGAGCAATAAAAAATTAGCAAAATTCTACAAAAAACTGATGATTAGCGAGGCGCACCATTACACCATGTTTCTCAAATTTGCGCGTCACTATGGTAATCGGCTTGAAGTCGATCAGAAATGGGAAAGCTTATTAAAATTTGAAGCTAAAATCATGAAAAAGCTTGGAACATCACAAAGTATACATGGCTGAGAACAAGATCAATATTTCAGGGCGATAAACGTTCAATTTTCCAATTTAAATCACTTTGAAGCTGATAACGAATACGATCGTGTAATCTGTTGGCTCGCCCTTGCCAAAATTCAATTTCAATAGGTTTCACAATAAACCCTCCCCAAAATTCTGGTCGTGGAATGGACTTGTTTTTAAATTTTTCTTCTAGTGTTTTAAGCTGATTTTCTAAAGTGTGTCTATTTGGGACTACAATACTTTGCTGAGAAGCATGAGCGCCCAATTGACTTCCTCTTGGACGAGATTCGAAATAGCCATCACTAACATCAGCTGCAATTTTTTCAGCTTTTCCTTTTATGATGACTTGCCGCTCTGCGCCTGCCCAATGAAATGATAAACTCACTTTTGGATGAGCAATTATGGATTTTCCTTTTTCACTTTCATAATTGGTGTAAAAAATGAACCCTTGCTGCGTGTATTTTTTCAAAAGCACAACACGGCCCTTTGGGAAGCCATCCAAACCGAGGGTAGACAAAGTCATCGCATTGGTTTCATCCTGTGGAAAATGCTGATCAACTTCAGAAAACCACTTTTGAAATAATTCTAAAGGATTGTCTGAAATACCGCTTTCTAACAAGCTGCCTTTATCATAAGACTTTCTATAATTCCCTAAATCGTTATTCATCCCTACTAATTTCTTCAAAAGTAAAAAATTACAAAAGAATAAATGTTTTAGATTTCTTAAATTTAGCATGTAAATTTCACAAAATGCTACAAGGATTTATTTTTACAGGCTTGCTATTGGTTTTTATCGGGTTAATGGTGAAAAAACACCCCAGTCTATTGGCGGGTTACAACACGATGTCGGTAGAAAAGAAAAAGAAAATTGACATCGAAAAAGTTAGCACAACAGCACGCAACATCCTAGTGCTCACGGGTGCTGCCACAATTGATGCCAGTGTAATTATGTACTTCTTAAAAGTTACAGAAATACTTCAAGTAAAAGTAATTGCTGCAACGATTGTATTTGGGTTAGTTATTTTAATAATTTGGGCAAACCGCATACCAAAAGCAAAATAACATTTACTTCCAATATTTTAATTTGCTTGTTTTTCCAATTCCTGGATTAAATCCATTAGTTGGATCTAATTTTTTATAAAATTTAAATAAGCTAGGCTTTGCTGCATATTCGTGACCAACATTGTGTTCGGCTGGGTATTCAGCACCTCGTTCATCATAAATTTTAAGCAACTCTTGTTTTAGGGCATCTGCATCAACTCCCTTTTTTACAATGTAGTTTTGGTGCAACACATGACAGAATAAATGGCCGTAATAAAGTTTCATCTCAAATTTATCGTTCATTGCTTCTGGTAACTGCTCAAACCAGTTTTTTTCATTTCTTGGTAAAGCAATATCCATAGACATCATCTCTCCTAAATCCTTTTGATTCAGCGCGTGGTAGCGTCCAATAGCACTAGCGGCAACAAAACGGTGCAGCAGTGCTTTTTTTGCTTCTTTTGGGGTACATATAAAAAAATTACCTTCATTAGATTTAAAAAAATCAGCGAAAAATAATTTGGCTTCATCAATCCCATCATCAGCCATTTCAATAACCCAATGGTGTTCGTACTTATCACGATACATTTCCATGCGCTTTGGCAGATGATTGGGCCAAAAGTAGCTTAGAAACTGCATTAACTTATCAGAAAACTTGATGGGTAGAATACTAAACTTTTCTGCCAATAAATCTATTTTACGTTTAAAGCCAAACAGCTTAGGGATAAAATTTGGTCCTAACTTATCGATTATTACAAAGGTGTCTTTACTGTATTTTTTGGCTGCATCATAGCAATCACGGTGCAAATACTCACCAGAAGAAGGCAATGTTTTAAATTCTGATAAAATACTTCGCCTAATATGTGTAAAGGTGTTAGCAGCATTTGAGCCTACATAAAAAACTTGACTGCGTTTAGGCGCTTTATAAGTATCCAAACGTACAGCAAAAACCGCAATCTTACCGGCACAACCAGACGCAGCATATAATCGTCTACCGTCAGCGTTAAATCGTGCTGGTGTATCCGCATCTACATCGCGAACTCTTTTGTGGTATGTATTATCTGAGGCACGTTTTTTTGGATATTTTATTTGGTGAGTAGAGTATTTCTTCTGCTCCAAATTTGTTAAAATCTCTTCAGGATTATTCCCGAGATCTATGCCAATATCATTAACAAGTACCAATTCGCCTTCATCAGTAATTTGGGCATAAAGGGATAATTCTGTGTACGCAGGACCTCTTTTAACCAATGCTCCGCCAGAATTATTACAAACACCACCAACAATAGAAGCACCAATGCATGAAGAGCCTATTACAGAGTGTGGTTCTCTACCATAAGGCTCTAATAGATTCTCTAATCCAAATAAAGTACTTCCAGACAACCCAATAATTTGCTGTCCTTCATTGATGACGTGTATACCATTGACACGCATTGTATTGATGATTACTATTGGCCTGTCATAATCATATCCGTAAGGCGTAGATCCACCTGTAAGTCCTGTATTAGCTGCTTGCATAATGACGATAAGATCATGTGAAACACAAACCTCCAAAAGCTTCCAAATTTCCAATAAGGTAGCTGGTTTTGCAACAGCCAAGGCCTCGCCTTCTCCATACCGCCAGCCCTTGGAATACCTTTTTTTGTGCCAATTTGCTGTTAGGATGTATTTCGCACCAGAAATATTTTTTAAATCTTGAATGATTTTATACTTCATTTGAGTCATTTTACAGCAAATAAAAAGATTTTTTTTGGAATGATTTACAAATCTTAAAGATATGAAATTTGAAGAACCTACTTTATATTACATGAACTAAAAAGATTGGTATGTTTTTTGTTTCAAGTGTTTATCTTTACAGTCATTAACCAGTGCACCTATATGCAACGATTTTTAATTTATATTTTTGTTTTTATTGGGTTACAATTATGTAATGCGCAACCTGAAACAGCACGAAAAACATTGCGGATTAAGGCAAAAGAAATAGGAAAGATCGATGAAAACTCATCATCTATACTAGAACTTTCACCCATAAGAGGATTAACAACGAAGGATGTAAAAATAACAATGGGCATCCCGCCCATTGATGGCTTTTCGAAACGAGAACGAAGTATTTCAGCTCCTCGAGATGTGGTGGATCCATCATGGGAAATCAAACAAAAGTTTAGTGAAAATCAGAAAGATGTATCCAAATACGGAAAAGATTATTATTTGGGCAACATAAAAACAAAATCAAAATACATACGCATCGTATGTCGTGACCATGAATATGAAGATGGTGACCGTATAAAATTGATGCTCAATAAAGTTGTGCTTCACCCTAATATTGTTCTTAGAAATTCGGGCTATGTGATGGATATAGAACTGGATGAAGGGCTAAATTCTATACAGTTTTATGCCTTAAATGAAGGGACTTCTAGTCCCAATACTGCAGAACTTAAAGTTTATGACGAAAATGGAAGCATTATTGGCTCCGGACAATGGTTATTGACCACGGGTTACAAAGCCAATTTGATGGTTTTACGGCAGTAATCTTTATTCTAGTTCAGTCATTTTTGATTTAAAAATAAAGATTGTACTTTGCAATATATTATTAACTAAACCACTACAATATGAAAAATTTATTTTTAGCATTTACGACTCTAATTGTTTTGACATCTTGTCAAGATGCTGTTACAGGACCAACTGAAGCACAAAAAGATACATTTAAAAAAAATTACACATCATTTTTGGAACATCATGTCAAAGGTTTTGAAACTGAAGACAGTAGCTTAGTTGCAGCTTATTTGGCCGACACTGTAAAATGGAGTCCTCCGGTATGGAATGGAAATAAAATTTTAGGCAAAGACGATATGGTTAATATTGCTGAACAATATTTTGAGGAATTTGACAATTTAACCTTTTTACCTGGAGATGGAGGAATAGATTCTAAGGGTGCCTATTGGGGAGGGTCTTACTACTCCGAAGTTGGAGAGTCAACCTCTGAACCAAATGGAGTTCGCGTTTATGGAACTTGGACAGGCACTCACACTGCTACAGGTGCAACTATATATAACAAATGGTACGCTGTAATTGCTTTTAATGAGGATGGAAAAGTTGTCATGTTCTCTGACTGGATGGATGTTTCAGGGATGCAAGCTCAGATTGAGGCTCATGTTGCTACACAAACAGAATAATTACATGAACAAAAATTATATTATAAAGTCTACCATATGGTAGGCTTTTTTTTGTGATTTAAATTTTTTTTATGAATTTTTTGTAAATAGTTTAAGCTATAGCATTAAACACTTTTGTTTTGAATAGTCAAGTTAAATATAAGGTTTTAGGAATTTATGACTTGAATTATTCCAAATGTAATCGCCTATCTATTGAATTACATATTTAAATACACTAAATAATTTAATGATAATTGAAATTTAAATCTGTTTTTTTTGTTTAACAAAAAATACATAAATTTATACAAAATTTAAAAAAATATATTTATGAAAAAAATTACTTTATTACTGGCCTTTACTTTAGGCTTTTTTTCTTATGCCCAATTTGATTGGTCAACCAGCCCATTAGAAAGCGGCTGGGTTGAATATGCTGGAGCAAATGGAGAAGGTTCTGCTCAATCATGGACCTATTATGCTGGTGAACTTCCATTCATGTATATAACTTGGGAAGCATCATCTGGATTGGAATCATGTGAAGATTGGCTGGTATCACCACTGGTCGAAATCACTACTACTACTTCTCAATTAGACTTCAGTGTTGAAGACCAGTTTACTGATAATTATGGTTCTGCGCTATCAATACAAGTGTCAACAACTGACCAGACTTCTGGTTTTACTGAAATTACATCCTTTACCGAAGTTGACATTAGCCCAAGTGCAACACTAAGTGCAGACCTTAGTGCATACGAAGGTTCTAGTATTTATATCGCTTTTGTATGGATTAATAATAATGGTGACAGATTGTATTTGTATGACCTAGGATTATCTAATAAATATGCTAGTGCTCCATCACCAGCTACAACACCCAATCCAGCAGATGGAGCTACAGTAGACTTAACTAACGACACTGATATGAATAATGATGGTTCTATTACCGCTGCCGACCAACATTACGTTTTTACTTGGTCTCCAGGTATTACCGGTGATGCGCCGACGGCTTATGATTATTATTTTGGTACTGATAGTTCAACGTTAAGTTTAATTAGCGAGACTACAGCAAATGACGGTTATATACTTTATGGTCTTAGTACAGAAACAACGTACTTCTGGCAAGTTGTGCCCAAAAATGCTGGAGGCTCTGCTGATGCTGCCAATACCCCTGTTTGGTCATTTACAACAAGTTCAAACGTATTATCTTTTAATGATAATCAACTTAATTCTATAGTTGTTAGTCCAAACCCTGTGAAAGATGTGGTCACAATCAATAACCTTTCAGGGCTAGATAGTGTTGAAGTGTTTAATCAATTAGGTCAATTAGTACTGAAATCTAACGCAGATTTACTAAACGACAACAGATTAGACCTTAGTACTTTAAACCCTGGTATGTATATGCTGAAAATCAAGGCTGAAAACAAAAGTAAAACTGTAAAAATTATCAAAGAATAAGTATTACTACCATAACTATCTAAAAGCCTGTGATACAATTATCACAGGCTTTTTTTTTATTAAATAGATTATTAATGTTAAAAAATATTTATTACTTCCCAATACAAAAATTAGCAAAGATATTACCCAATAGGTCGTCTGTAGAGATCTCGCCAGTAATGCGACCAAAATGATAGAGGGCTTCACGAATGTCTATGGCCAACAAATCCCCAGAGAGCCCTGTTTGCATCCCAACTTGTACTTTTTGTATGTTTTTTAAAGCAAGCCTTAACGCATCATAATGGCGGGCATTAGTAATGATAGTATCATTGTTTTGAAGTTTGCCCATGTGGACCATGTCCAAAAGTTTTGTTTTGAGTAACTCTACCCCTGTGCCAGTTTTTGCGCTCATGTGCAATGGTTCAAGTTCAGAAAAGACTTTGGACAGCAATGCTTTGTCTGCTAAATCCATTTTATTCAACACCACAAGCGTTTCTTTTTCAGGATATTGTGCTTTAGTTTCTACGAGTGAGGCTAAAATATCAGCTGTATTAGCTTTTGAAATTAGAGAAGCATCAATCAATTGAATGATGACTTGAGATTCAGCCATTTTTGCAAAGGTTTTCTTAATGCCTATTGACTCTACAGTATCATCCGTTTGACGAATTCCTGCGGTATCAATAAAGCGGAATTTTATACCTTCAATGATTAGTTCGTCTTCAATAGCATCACGGGTCGTTCCGGCGATGTTACTAACAATAGCTTTGTCTTCGTTTAGAAGTGCATTGAGTAATGTAGATTTACCCACATTTGGGGCTCCGATGATTGATATGGGAACGCCATTTTTGATGACATTTCCTGTCGAAAAAGAATCAATAAGGTATTTTAAAACCTTCACAATGCGTTGCAAAAGGTCTTCAAATTGGCGACGATCGGCAAACTCTACATCCTCTTCTGAAAAGTCTAATTCCAATTCAATTAAAGAGGCGAAATTGAGCAATTCCTCTCGAAGCTTTTTGATTTCAGAACTAAAACCCCCACGCATTTGTTGCATTGCAATTTGATGCGCTGCTGCGCTGTCACTTGCAATCAAATCGGCTACGGCTTCAGCCTGACTTAAATCCATTTTTCCATTTAGAAAAGCACGTAAAGTAAATTCGCCTGGATTGGCCGAACGACAGCCATTTCTTATAAACAACTGTAGGATTTGTTGCTGAATATAGCTACTACCGTGACACGAAATTTCGACGACATCTTCTCCAGTATAAGATTGTGGATTTTTATAAATACTCACCAGCACTTCATCCAAAACCCGATCACCATCGACAATATGCCCCAAATGCACCGTATGCGTTGGTTGATTCAAAAGATTTTTGTCGTGAATAGATTTGAACAGTGTATTAGAAACACTTATCGCTTTTGGTCCTGAAACACGCAATACTGCGATGGCACCAGCTCCAGATGCAGTGGCAAGAGCAATAATGGTGTCCTTATTGGTCATATTCAAACTTTTGACAAAAATATTAATATTACTTCAAACCAAGGGTGTATTAAAATTTAATTTATTTTTGCAGAAAATCTTATCCTATGAAAATTATGTATAAATTCTTATTGTTTTGCTTTTTCGCACTCTTTTTAGGCTGTAAATCTACAGATAAACTAGAGCAAACCTACTCTGTAAATGTTGAAGCAGATGGCGTATTAGACGGGGTTCGTGCTTACATAATGCGCAACGATAATGGCAGGTCAGCAACAGCTGTTGATACTGCTATTGCCATGGGTGGACGATTTTTATTTAAAGGAGAGGTTCTTACTCCCGAAATGCGCTCACTTGCTATAGATGGAGTTCGCGGACAAGTGTTTTTTGTATTGGAATCAGCAGAAATTAATGTTGTTGCTTATAAGGATAGTATTCAAAAATCTACTGTAGATGGTGGGGATAACAACGACATTTTTAATGCATACAAATCTGGTTACGCTGTACTAATTGATGAATTGAGCGCTCTACGAAAGGAATACGCTTCGGTTAGAGAAAAGCCCGAGGAAATTGAGCGTATTCAAGAGCGTAACAATAGCTTAAGAGAAGAATTGAAAAACTTTGGTTTTAATTTTCTATTGGAATTTCCTAATTCTGACTTCTCGCTAATGTTGTTAGAAGGTATTACTGCTCAACAGACATTTGATGTTTCTAAAACTAAAGAAATTTTAGCTTTGATGAACAATGATCTATTAAGCAAAAATTATAATAAAATAATCGCACAGAAAATTCAGCAAAGAATTGATATTGCGAGTGCAGCTAATAGTATAGTTGTAGGAGAGAAAGCTCCAGATTTTACTGCGCCAAACCCAGATGGTAAAGCCATCACCATGAGTGCTATTAAGGGGAAAGTTACCATTATTGATTTTTGGGCTTCTTGGTGTAAACCCTGCCGCATAGAAAACCCAACCTATGTACGTTTGTATGAACAATACCACGACAAAGGATTAGAAATTATCAGTGTTTCATTAGACCGCCAAAATCAAAAGCAGCGCTGGATTGATGCGATCGCTAAAGATAAACTGACTTGGTATAATGTTTCTAATTTGAAGTTTTGGAATGACCCAGTAGCAAAGCTTTATAATGTTTCATCTATTCCGGCTACCTTTATCATAGACGATAAAGGAATCATATTAGCTGAAAGATTAAGAGGTCGAGGATTAGAAGCAAAAATAGCTGAGCTACTCGACTAAAGTTTGTTATTCTTTTTTAGAAACATCAGTAATCCTATGGGTGCTGCCAGCAATAATACAACCCAAAGTTGATTTTCAAGTACCCAAGGTGCAACAATAAGTGTCAGGCAAAAGCCTCCAACGGCTCCACCAAAGTGTGCATCATGTCCAATGTTTCCCAAACGTGTTTTCATGCCGTAAATCGAAAACAGCAAATACCCCACTCCAACTATATACGAAGGAATTGGTATGGGTATAAAATAAAGATATAAGCTCATCCCGGGATTAAGCAATATAGCAGCATATAGTATACCCGTAACAGCTCCACTAGCACCTACCGCACTGTATCGAGATTCATTTTTGTGAAAATAAAATGAAAAAAGATTACCAGAGAGTAAACTTACTATATAAACCAAATAGAAATTAAACACCCCTAATTGATTAATGACTATGGATGCAAAAATATAAAGCGTAAACATATTAAATATGAAATGTTGCCAATCAACATGTAAAAAACCGGAACTAATCCATCGTTTATTTTCTCCATTTCGTAAAGCACCAACATTAAATTTGTACTGTTCAAAAAATGAGTAGTCTCGAAATCCGCGTAACGAAATAAAAAGATTTGCTGCAATAATGACTAAGGTGTGTATGTTCATGAACTAAAGTTATTAAATCACTTAAAATAAATTATCTTTGCAATGTAAATTTAAGCTTAATTTATGCAATTATTAGCCTTCGTGCTTATCTATCCTTTACTTTGGTTTGTTTCCATCTTGCCATTTCGTTTGTTGTATGCTGTTTCTGATGTTTTGTATGTTGTGCTTTACCACATTGTTGGTTATCGAAAACAAACTGTACAAGAAAATTTGAAACTTGTTTTTCCTGAAAAGTCAGAAGCTGAACGCCAACTTATTACAAAACGATTTTACCACCACCTGTGTGATATGATTTTAGAAGCTATAAAATCGATGAGCATTAGTGTTGAAGACATGAAAGCACGTTTTAAATTCACCAATATTGAGCTTATTAAAGAATTTGAAAAGCAAAATAAAAGCATTGTCTTAATGTGTGCACATTATGGCAGCTGGGAATGGATTTTTATCATACAAACTTATGTGAAATTTCGTGGTTATGCGGTTTACAAACGTCTCAACAATAGATATTTTGATAAGCTTGTTCGAGGTATAAGAGCACGTTATAACAGTTATTTGGTAACCACAAAAGAAACCATCCCTACCCTTATTGAAAACAAAAAAAGGGGGTTTTAACGATGAATGGTTTTGTCTCCGATCAAACGCCAAAAAAAGGAAAAGCCTACCACTGGAATACATTTATGGGAATTGAGGTTCCAATTCATACCGGTGCAGAAATGCTTGCCAAAAAGTTGGATATGCCTGTCATTTTCTTCTCTGTAAAGCGCATAAAAAGAGGGTTTTATGAAACCACATTCCAAACCTTGGCAGAACACCCCAATGATTTTAAGGATTACGAGATTACAGATCAGTTTTTAAAACTTGTCGAACAGCAAATTCATGAAGAGCCACAATACTATTTATGGACACACAAACGCTGGAAACACCGAAAGCTATAGCTAATGTCTATACAGCACTATATTATGAAAGAGTCTTAAGTTCAACTATAAAACGATCTGCCAGTTTATCGGCTTGTTGTTGTGAAGGGGCTTCAGTATAGATTCTAATAATGGGTTCTGTATTGCTTTTACGAAGGTGTACCCATGAGTCTGCAAAGTCAATTTTCACCCCATCGACAGTGGTTAAAGTTTCGTTTGCATATTTGTTTTCCATGGCTTCTAAGAGCCCATCAACATCTATATTGGGGTCTAAATCTATTTTCTTCTTACTCATATAATACAAAGGATATGTCTTTTTGAGTGCACTTACAGAAATTTGTTTTTCGGCCAATAAACTTAAAAATAAAGCAATGCCTACTAAAGCATCACGTCCAAAGTGGGCCTCTGGTAAAATTATTCCACCGTTGCCTTCACCACCAATAACGGCTTTATTTGCTTTCATGGCATTTACCACATTTACCTCACCTACTGCGCTGGCAGTATACGCACCACCATGTTTTTGTGTAACGTCTCTTAGCGCTCGTGTGGAACTCAAATTACTTACGGTATTCCCTTTGTTCTGACTCAAAACAAAATCAGCACAAGCAACTAAGGTGTATTCTTCGCCAAACAATGTCCCTTGTTCATCCATAAATGCCAAACGGTCTACATCGGGATCTACAGCAATACCAAAATCAGCAGCGGTTTGTACTACTTTATCTGATAAATCGGTCAAATGGGCTTTTAGCGGCTCAGGATTGTGCGGAAAATGTCCATCGGGGGTGCAATGCAATTTAATGGGTTCTACGCCCAATCGTTCAAGCAATAGCGGAACAACAATACCACCCGTCGAATTGACACCGTCTACAACGACTTTAAATTTACATGATTTTATGGCTTCAACATCGACATAATCAAGTGCTAACACTTCATCTATGTGTAAATCAAAATAGGCATTATTAACTGTAATTTTCCCTAGATCATCAACTTCTGCAAAGTCTACATCCGCACGTTCTGCTAAATCCAATACCCGTTGGCTATGCGCTGCATTCAAAAACTCTCCATTTGCATCCAACAACTTTAAAGCATTCCATTGTTTTGGATTGTGACTTGCAGTTAGGATAATCCCCCCATCGGCATGCTCCATAGGCACGGCTACTTCTACAGTTGGTGTTGTCGATAGACCTAAATTAATCACATCTATTCCCATCCCAATTAAGGTGTTCATTACTAAATTTTGAATCATTTCACCAGAAATTCGAGCATCTCTTCCAATAACCACTCTATAATTGGTTTTTTTGCGTTGCTCCTTAACCCACATGCCATAGGCCGCAGCAAATTTAACCGCATCTATAGGCGTTAAATTATCGGAAACAGCACCTCCAATTGTACCACGAATTCCAGAAATTGATTTGATTAAAGTCATTTTAAAAAGTTTTTACAAATATAAGATTTCAATTCTAGTTTTGTAAGATAGTATTCATAATTTTGACCCATGAACTACCTTGCACATCTCTATCTTTCTGGCAATAATGAAGACGTTTTAATCGGTAATTTTATTGCAGATAGCGTTATAGGGTCAAAATACAAGGATTACACATCTAAAATACAACAAGGAATTCTTTTACACCGCCAAATTGATACCCACACGGATGCACACCCCAATTTTAGAACTAGCACAAAAAGATTACATAAAAATTATAGTCATTATTCTGGAGTGATTGTTGATATTTTTTTTGATCATTTTTTGGCTAAAAACTGGTCTACTTATACCTCGATTTCGTTAGCAGACTATGCGCAACACTGCTATACTATTTTAAATAAGAATATTAATATTATGCCTGAAAAAGCGCAATATATACTCCCCCATATGACCAAAGGAAATTGGCTATTGAGTTACGCTTCCATTGAAGGGATATCTAGTGTTTTATCAGGGATGAATACAAGAACTCAAGGGCGGTCAAGAATGGATCGAGCTAGTTTTGAGTTGGAGCAGTATTATTCAGATTTTGAGCGTGATTTCAAGATTGTTTTTGAGGATATAAATCAAATGAGTGCTGCTTTTCTCAACCCATACTAACTGATGTAATTCCACATGTTTTTATACTTACCCATTTGAGTATATGTTTTATTTATGGGCAAATGTTTTGGTGAACTTAGTTTTGGGTCTTCTTTAAGTACTTTTTTAGCCCATGTTCGAGCTAAAGATAAGAGCGCTTTATCTTGAACTATGCTAGCTATTTTTAAACGCAGAACACCACTTTGTTGCGTTCCCATGATATCTCCAGGTCCTCTAAGTTTTAAATCTACTTCAGCAATTTCAAAACCATCAGAGGAGCGCACCATCGTTTCCATTCGCGTTTTGCTGTCATTTCCAAGTTTGTGGCTCGTCATTAAAATGCAATAGCTTTGCTCAGCTCCTCTCCCTACACGTCCTCGTAATTGATGCAATTGAGACAATCCAAACCGCTCGGCACTTTCAATAATCATTACAGATGCATTTGGGACATTTACGCCCACTTCTATCACTGTTGTCGCTACCATAATTTGCGTTTCACCTTTCAAAAAGCGTTGCATTTCAAAGTCTTTGTCTGTAGCTTTCATTTGGCCATGGACAATGGAAATTTGATAATTTGGCATAGGAAACTCTCGTGCGATGCTTTCATAGCCATCCATTAAATCTTTGAAATCTAATTTTTGACTTTCATTAATGAGTGGGTATACAATATAAACTTGACGGCCTTTTTTTATTTCCTCTCGAATAAACCCAAATACTTTTAAGCGGTTGCTGTCATAACGATGAACCGTTTTAATGCGTTTTCTTCCCGGGGGTAGCTCATCGATTACAGAAATGTCTAAATCCCCATAAACCGACATCGCTAATGTTCTTGGAATTGGAGTAGCTGTCATCACTAATACGTGAGGAGGCGATGTGTTTTTGTGCCATAATTTACTGCGTTGAGCTACCCCAAATCGATGTTGCTCGTCAATGATGGCTAATCCTAAATTTTTAAATTTTACTTTGTCCTCCAAAATGGCATGAGTTCCCACCAAAATATTTAAGTTTCCGCCCTCCAAACCGGAGTGTATTTCTTTTCTAGAAGCAGTTTTTGATGAGCCTGTAAGCAATGCTATGTTGATTCCTAAAGCAGCGCACATGGGCTTCAAGCTGTTATAATGTTGAATTGCTAGTATTTCGGTAGGGGCCATAAGGGTGGCTTGAAAATTGTTATCAATGGCAATAAGCATGGATAAAAAAGCTACAATAGTTTTTCCTGAGCCGACATCCCCTTGCAACAATCGATTCATCTGTGCGTTGCTGCCCATATCGCCCCGGATTTCTTTTACAACACGCTTTTGAGCGGCTGTCAAAGTGAAGGGCAAATGGTTATTATAAAACTCATTAAAATGAGTCCCCACTGTTTCAAAAAGGAACCCCTTAATTTTTGATTTATGAATTAAATTTTTATATACCAATTGCAGTTGAATGAAGAAGAGTTCTTCAAATTTCAATCGAAATTGAGCACTAGCGAGCAACTTTTGATTTTTAGGAAAATGGATGTTGGTTAGAGCGTCTTTTTTTGAAATTAATCCATTGTGCATTAATATTTCGTCAGACAGCGATTCATCGAATGAATTGCCAACATGTTGGAACAAATGTTCAACTAATTTTGAAAGCGATCGATTAGAAATCCCTCGATTGGATAATTTTTCTGTTGATGGATAAATAGGTTGAATAGCAGAGCTTAAACTTTTATCAAAATCTGTTTTGAGTTCCATGTCCGGATGCGGCATATTAAAAACGCCATTAAATAGATTTGTTTTTCCAAAAACGACATAATCTGTGTGCAGTTTTAAACGCTCTTTAATCCATTTTTGACCTCGAAACCAAACTAAATCAATCTTCCCAGTACTGTCTCTAAAGGTTGCTACAAGCCGCTTACCCCTTTGCTGTCCTACTTCTCTAATTTCTGTAATTTGCCCTATGACTTGCACTTCGGCATTATTTTGTTCTAGTGCATTTAATTTATAAAATTGAGTACGATCGATGTAGCGGTTGGGAAACAAATGGATTAAATCTTGAAACGTATGAATGCCCAATTCTGAACGCAACAAAGAAGCTCTGTTAGGTCCTACCCCTTTAAGATAATCAATTGGTGTTTGCAAAACATCCTGAACCATGTTGTGCTTAGTTTAGTAAGAGTCCTACTTCTTCCTTGAGTACGTTTAAAGCCATTTGGGGTGAAAGTTTTGATTGTGTTAGAGTTTCAAATAGAGCTGCGCTCATGTCGTTTGCAGTAGGTGTTTCCTCAGTGATTTCAAATGATCTAATCAACTTAATACTATTGTTTTTTGCTGCTGAAATAATTTGCCAACAAGACTCAGAAACATAAATTTGTTGTGCTAAATTATGTTCATACTCCTGCTCAATTGTTTTGATCAACAAGTCTTTGTAGGCATCGGGCTGTGGTGCAATTGGCGGAACACGCAAAAGTAAATTATGAGCACTTATGCGTTCCAGAAATAAGGTCAAACGCTCAAATGCTTGTAAGCGTGTAGGTAAGATTTCTTTATGATACGTTTTGTGAAGCATAAAGTTACGCCTGTTATTTTCATTAGTAACATGCTCTTTGAAAAACAAAAAAGCTATGGCGCCAGTAAGCAATGCCGGGATACAATACAACATTAAGCCTAAGAAATTTTCAGTCATTTTAAACAATAATTTTGTGGCACTAATTTAATAATTTCATAACAAACACAATCAAAATAATTAATGGATAAAAATTGACCGCTTATAAAATTTGCAAAATAACCAAAGAACAATACATAAAAATGATGTGAATTGTTTATAATTATTCGTTAAAGCCAAGCTAAAAAAGGAATACATTACTTAATTTCACGGTTCTAATTTTTTTTTATTTGAAAGCCTATTTAGAACAGCTAAACGACGCGCAATTAGCACCAACATTACAGATGGATGGCCCCATGATTGTAATTGCGGGTGCGGGCTCTGGAAAAACCAGGGTGTTGACGTTTCGAATTGCCTATTTGATGAGTAAAGGAGTAGATCCGTTTAATATCTTGGCACTCACCTTCACAAACAAAGCTGCAAGGGAGATGAAATCAAGAATTGCGTCCATTGTAGGAGATAGCGAGGCTAAAAATTTATGGATGGGAACTTTTCATTCCGTGTTTGCTAAAATTTTACGTTTTGAGGCTGATAAATTAGGATATCCATCAAACTTCACTATATACGATACACAGGATTCTCAACGGCTCATATCTGGGATTATAAAAGAACTAAACTTAGATAAGGATGTATATAAATACAAGCAAATTCATTCGCGTATTTCTTCATACAAAAACAGTTTAATTACTGTTCGTGCCTATTTCCAGAATCCTGAACTGATAGAAGCAGACACCATGGCAAAGCGCCCGCAATTGGGTGCTATATACAAAGAATATGTAGACCGTTGTTTTAAGGCAGGCGCAATGGATTTTGATGATTTATTACTTAAGACTAATGAATTACTTACACGATTTCCAGATGTGTTAGCAAAATATCAAAATCGATTCCGCTATATCCTTGTGGATGAGTACCAAGATACTAATCATTCTCAATATCTTATTGTTCGCGCACTGTCTGATCGTTTTCAAAACATATGTGTTGTTGGAGATGATGCGCAAAGTATTTATGCGTTTCGTGGGGCCAACATCAATAATATTCTGAACTTCCAAAAAGATTATGACAACGTCAAAATTTATCGATTAGAACAAAATTATCGATCTACAAAAAACATTGTCAATGCAGCTAATTCTATTATTGATAAAAATCAAACCAAATTAGATAAGGTAGTTTGGACCGCTAATAGTGAAGGGAATAAAATTGTAGTAAACCGCTCTTTGACAGATGGTGACGAAGGGCGATATGTGGCCAGCTCTATTTTCGAAAACCAAATGAATAACCAAGCTAAGAATGCTGATTTCGCTGTTCTCTACAGAACAAATGCACAATCAAGAGCAATTGAAGATGCTTTGAGGAAAAGAGGTCTACCCTACCGAATCTATGGAGGTTTGTCGTTCTATCAGCGAAAAGAAATTAAAGATGTTTTGGCCTATTTAAGGTTAATTATTAATCCTGCTGACGAAGAAGCTTTAAAGCGTATCATTAATTTTCCTGGACGTGGAATTGGTCAAACAACAGTAGACCGGCTTATTGTTGCTGCAAATGCAGCCAATACAACAATATTTGAACTACTCAAACACATTCAAACTTCTCATATTAATTTGAATTCTGGGATTAAAACAAAATTGTCAAATTTTTGTACCATGATTGAAAGTTTTCAAGTTATGAATCATGGTGCTAATGCTTTTGAACTCACCGAACATGTTTGTAGAGTAAGTGGTTTAATTAGAGAATTTAAAAAAGATGGAACTCCAGAAGGCGTCACAAGAATGGAAAATGTTGAAGAACTCCTAAACGGAATAAAAGATTTCGTAGAAGGCCAGCGCGAACTTGCAGACTCAACTGCTGATTTAGCTGAATTTTTAGAGGATGTGGCACTTGCAACCGATTTGGACAATGAGCAAAAAGGGGACGAAGAAAAAGTTGCACTAATGACGATTCATCTGGCCAAAGGTTTAGAGTTTCCTTATGTTTACATTGTTGGCCTCGAGGAAGACTTATTTCCAAGTGCCATGAGTATGAATACTAGAAGTGAACTTGAAGAAGAACGCCGCTTATTTTATGTTGCCGTAACTCGTGCAGAAAAACAAGTGTATTTAACTTATGCTTTATCCCGTTACAGATGGGGTAAACTTATTGATGCTGAACCAAGTCGTTTCATCGAAGAAATTGACGATGATTATTTAGAAATCACAACCCCAAAAGAAGAACGACGATTTAACCCCATGCTTAGTGCCGATATATTTGGTGATGTCCCTCAGTCAAAAGTTCGCTATAAAAAACCTTCGTTTACAAAGCCTAAACCAAAGAAAAAAGCTGAGCAACCCGCAAGACTTACCCCTAAAAATTTAACAAAACTATCAAAGACCAACCCCAATACAAATTTATTCGACAGTAAGCTTACCGTAGGCAATATCGTGAATCACCAACGCTTTGGCACAGGCGAGGTAGTGAAGATTGAAGGGAAAGGCGCTGATTTAAAAGCAGAGATTAAGTTCTCAAATTCAGGAGTAAAGAAATTACTTTTGCGCTTTGCGAAATTAGAAATTGTATCGTAGCTATGGCAGAATTATTAAAACTTTACTCAGAAAATCCCCACCCAAGAACTTTAGATAAGGTTGTTAAGTGCTTAAAAGCCGGCGGGTTGGTCATATACCCTACTGATACCGTTTACGCTTTGGGTTGTGATGTAAAAAGCACAAAAGCAATGGAACGTATTGCTCGCATCAAAGGAGTCAAACTTGAACGTGCTCAATTTTCATTTATTTGCCATAATTTAAGCCACTTAAGCGACTATACAGCTCAAATAGATAGTAGTACGTTTAAGACGTTAAAACGTTATTTTCCTGGGCCATACACTTTTGTTTTACCCAGTAACAAAGCCCTTCCTCATCCATTCAAAAAACGTAAAACAGTTGGTATTCGGGTTCCTGATCATCCAATTGCATTAGAACTCGTCAGGCGACTTGGCAATCCAATTGTGTCAACTTCAATAAATGATGAAGACGATATTATTGAATACACAACCGATCCTGAACTGATTTATGAAAAATGGCAGAACCTTGCCGACATCATAATTGATAATGGATTTGGTGGAAATATTGCATCCACTGTAATTGATTTAACTCAAACCCCTCCTAAGCTTATTCGTGAAGGCAAAGGCTTAGCAGATTTTTTATAACCCCATGGCGAAAACAAAGAACATTACATTTGAGGAATATATCGAAGTTCAGGGTGCTCGAGCACATAATTTAAAGGATATTGACGTCAAAATCCCAAGAGATCAACTTGTCGTTATTACTGGTCTATCGGGAAGTGGTAAGTCGTCATTGGCGTTCGATACAATTTATGCAGAAGGTCAACGGCGGTATATAGAAACGTTTTCTGCCTATGCTAGACAGTTTTTAGGAACTTTAGAACGTCCAGATGTTGATAAAATTGATGGCCTATCGCCAGTAATAGCTATTGAGCAAAAAACGACCAGCAAATCACCAAGATCGACCGTTGGCACAATAACCGAAGTTTATGACTTTTTACGGTTGCTGTTTGCACGTGCAGCCGATGCTTACAGCTATAATACCAATGAAAAAATGGTAAGCTACAGCAATGAACAAATTAAATCTCTTATTGGCAGCACATTTAAGGACAAACGTATTTCTATTTTAGCACCTGTTGTGCGCTCTAGAAAAGGACATTACCGTGAGCTTTTTGAATATATAGCTAAACAAGGTTTCATCAAAGTTAGAGTGGATGGTGCTATAGTCGATATAAAACCTGGAATGCGCCTTGATCGATACAAGCTTCACGACATTGAAATAGTGATTGATCGGCTGAAAGTCGATGAAAAAACCATGAATACCAATCGTCTTGATGAAAGTATTAATACTGCTATGGACCAAGGGGATCAAATGTTAATGGTGTTTGACCATGATGAGAAAACCTTACGCTTCTTTAGTGGAAATCTGATGTGTCCTTCATCAGGAATTTCATATCCTAATCCTGAACCTAATAATTTTTCTTTTAATTCACCTAAAGGGGCTTGTCCGGAATGTAATGGTATTGGAGATTTATATAAAGTTAATGTTCAAAAAATTATTCCTAACCGCAAGCTATCCATTAAAAATGGCGGACTAGCACCACAAGGGCCACAAAAAGATTCATGGATATTTAAACAACTTGAGTTAATTGCTAAACGATTTGACTTTAGTTTATCAGATCAAATAAAAACCATTCCAAAAAAGGCAATTGACATCATACTCTATGGCGGTAAAGAAGAGTTTTCCGTTAACAGTAAATCTCTTGGTGTTTCAAGAAATTATGCAATTGATTTTGATGGTATTGTTAACTTCATTGAGCATCAATACAACACCACTGATTCGAGCTCCATAAAACGTTGGGCAAAAGCTTATGTGGATAAAATAGAATGTCCTTCATGTGGTGGATCACGTTTAAAAAAGGAAGTGCTTTATTTTAAGTTAAACAATAAAAATATTGCTGAGCTAGCTGCACTGGACATCAATGAATTAGCATTATGGTTCAAAGCCCTACCAAATCAACTTTCATCTAAGCAAAATACAATTGCCAAAGAAATAATCAAAGAAATTCGGACACGGTTACAATTTTTGCTTGATGTAGGATTAGATTATTTAGCCTTAAACAGAAGCTCAAAGTCACTATCTGGTGGTGAGGCACAACGCATTCGATTAGCCACTCAAATTGGATCTGAACTAGTCGGTGTACTCTATATCTTAGACGAGCCTAGTATTGGTTTACATCAGCGCGATAATCAAAAACTGATACAATCGCTTATGGCATTGCGTGATGTTGGTAATTCTGTAATTGTAGTGGAGCACGACAAAGACATGATTGAGCAAGCCGATCACATCATTGACATAGGTCCGAAGGCTGGTAAATTTGGGGGCGAAATTATAAGCCAAGGAAAGCCTGCCCATTTACAAAAGGCAGATACCATTACAGCTCAGTATCTTCGTAATATTAAATCTATAGAAATACCAAAAAAACGACGTAAAGGCAATGGTAAAACCTTAGAGCTAAAGGGGTGTACTGGCAATAATTTAAAAAATGTTTCCATCAAAATCCCATTGGGCAAAATGGTTGGCATTACAGGAGTTTCAGGGAGTGGGAAATCGTCTTTAATCAATGAAACCTTATACCCTATTCTAAATAATTATTATTTTAATGGTGTTAAGGAGCCCTTAGCATACAAAAGCATTAAAGGCTTAGAGCATTTAGATAAAGTGATTGATATTAATCAATCTCCAATCGGTAGAACCCCGCGCAGTAATCCTGCTACCTATACCGGTGTATTTGGCGAAATTAGATCGCTTTTTGCAAAGATTCCAGAAGCTATGATTCGAGGTTATAAACCAGGACGCTTTAGTTTTAATGTTTCTGGTGGGCGGTGTGAAACATGTAAAGGAGGTGGTTTAAGACTTATTGAAATGAATTTTCTGCCTGATGTTTATGTTGGCTGTGAATCCTGTATGGGCAAACGATTTAACAGAGAAACTTTAGAAATCAGATACAAAGGTAAATCAATAAGTGATGTACTAAACATGACCATCAATGAGAGTGTAGGTTTCTTTGAGCATATTCCAAAAATTTACCGTAAACTAAAAACGATTAAAGATGTTGGACTTGGGTATATTACATTAGGTCAACAGAGCACAACCTTATCTGGTGGGGAAGCGCAGCGCATAAAACTTGCTTCTGAACTCAGTAAACGCGACACTGGAAATACAATATATATTCTTGACGAACCCACAACAGGACTTCATTTTGAGGATATACGCGTTCTTTTAGATGTGTTACAAAAGCTCGTGGACAAGGGGAACACCGTTCTGATAATAGAGCATAATTTGGATGTAATCAAGGTTGTAGATCATATTATTGACGTGGGATTAGAAGGTGGCAAAGGAGGTGGTACTATTGTAGCTGAGGGAACACCTGAGCAGATTATCAAAAACAAAATAAGCTACACCGCAAAATATTTAAAAAAAGAATTACTTTAGTAGGTCGAAACAATAAAAATTATGAGACTGCAACAACACAAAAGCTGGAACGAAATAAAAACTAACGACTCCTGGGCCATTTTTAAAGTTATGGGGGAATTTGTTACCGGGTTTGAACGAATGAGTAAAATTGGGCCCTGTGTATCCATTTTTGGTTCAGCCAGAACTAAAACAGATGACAAATACTACACCTTGGCTGTAGAAATAGCTAAGGCTATTGTTGAATCTGGTTATGGCGTTATTACTGGTGGTGGACCAGGTATTATGGAGGCAGGAAATAAAGGGGCTAAACTCGCCAAAGGAACTTCTGTTGGATTAAATATTGATTTACCTTTTGAGCAACATGATAATCCGTATATAGATTCTGATAAAAGTCTAGATTTTGATTACTTCTTTGTGCGGAAAGTTATGTTTGTTAAATATTCTCAAGGTTTTGTAGTGATGCCAGGTGGTTTTGGAACTTTAGACGAACTCTTTGAGGCAATAACCTTGATCCAAACCAATAAAATTGAGAAATTCCCTATCATTCTCGTTGGAAGTTCCTACTGGAAAGGATTAGTAGAATGGATTAAAAAAACACTTCGCGACGAATACAAAACGATCAGTCAAAAAGACTTAGATTTGATTCACACTGTCGATTCGCCAGAAGAAGTAACAGCGATATTGGACGCCTTTTACAAACAATATCAACTCAGCCCAAATTTCTAATTGTCATCAACACTCAAGGAACTACAAAAAAAGTCATGCAGAACATCTACCTTGCTTTAATCTTGGCTGGTATATCCTCGTGTTATGGACAACACAAGACGGATATTGTGGCAGTGGTCGACTCCGATACTGAAATTATAAATATTCAACAGTCATTTACATTTTACAACTCTCATGATAAAGCACTGAATGAATTATATTTTACAGATTGGACTTCAAGTTACAGTAGTCCAGAAACGCCTTTAACGAAGAAATTTTTAAATGAATTCAATACAAATTTATATGTCGCAAGGGATAAGCATCGTGGGTATACGATAATCAATCGTATCCAAAGCCAAACACAAAATACACATGTTTTTAATCGTCTTGCTAATCAAACAGATATTATAAAAGTTGATCTCGATAAGGCTTTGTTACCAGGTGATTCAATAACCTTAGAGATAGATTATCAATTAACAATTCAAAATGATCGATTCACAGGATATGGCATCAATAAGAATAAAGATTATGCACTAAACGCTTGGTATTTAACCCCCGCTGTTTTTGACGGACAAGATTGGAGGCTTTACAGCAATCAAAATCTGGATGACTTGTACGCTCCTGGTATTGACACAAAGCTAAAACTTACAACAGCCGATACTTACAATATCTACACAGCTTTAAACGAACTAGGGTTTGAACGTAATGATGGTTTAATTCAACATACTTTTGAAGGAAAAAATATTACAGACTCAAAGATTTTTATCACCTCGGAAAAATTCAGGCATTACACTTTTGAGGATTTAACCATTCAATTAAATATTAATTTAAAAAAAATTAGTCCTGAAAAAGAAAAAGAAATACTGGAACGAATTAATGGTTTTTCTTCTGCAAATATTGCAGTATACCCTAAAAATAAATTGATTTTATCTAATCGTGAATACAAGAAAAACTCTCTCTATGGATTAACCTTTCTTCCAGATGTATTGTCCCCTTTTTCAAAGGAATTTGAATATGAGATCACATTAGCGCAAAACATCATCAAAAAATATATTGATGAAGTTTTAAAACTAGATTCTAGAACGGAGTATTGGTTAAAAAAAGGAATCGAACAATTGTTGCTCGTTCGTTATATAGAAACCTACTATCCAGATCAAAAGCTACTTGGAAAACTCGCTAATTTTTGGGGAATTAGAGGATTTAATTTTTCAAAACTAAAATACGCAGAGCAATACCGCCTTACTTATTATCAAATGTTAAGAACGGGGCGTGATCAGGCACTCAACACAAAACGTGAAGAGTTAATTAACTTCAATCAAAGGCATACTGCAAAATTTAAAGCTGGTCTAAGTTTAAAGTATTTAATGTCCTATTTAGGTCAGAATAATGAACTTCTTTGGATACAAGAGTTCATTGATATACAATCTGAAAAACCTACATCAGTAGCAAATTTCAAAACATTTTTAAGACAAAAAACTAAGAAAAATATAGAGTGGTATTTTGAGGATTACATTGTCAGCGCTATAAGCTCAGATTATAAATTCAAAAATTATTCAATAGATAAAGACTCAATTTACTTTACAATTAAAAACCTAAAAAAAGGAAAATATCCAATTTCCTTATCAACATTGAAAGGCGAACAGGTCATTTCAAATGAATGGATTGAAGGATTTGATAGTGAAAAACAATTTTCTATAGCAAATAACGGTGCTGATGAACTAGCATTGAATTATGATCACTCTAGTTTGGAATTTAATCGACGTAACAATTGGAAACGACTCGACCGTGGTCGACTGTTCAACAAACCGTTGCAGTTTCGTTTTCTTAGAGACGTGGAGGATCCCGCAAAGGCGCAAATTTATTTCATTCCTATCGTCGAGTTTCAGAACATTTACGATGGCTTAAAACTAGGAATGAATTTTAACAACAGAGGACTTTTAGCAAAACCATTTCTGTATGCTCTGGCTCCCTTTTACGGTCTAGAATCAAAGACGATGACAGGATTTGCAAAAGCGATGTTTAATATTTACCATGAAGATTCAAGGCTTTATAATACCATGTTTGGAATTACTTTTGATCGCTCCTCGTTTGATTACGGATCTTTTATAACAAAAATACAGCCTTATGTTCAATTTCAATTTAGAGAAATTAATAATTTGAGATCCAATGCAAGCGAAACGTTGATGTTGCGTTACATAAATATTCAAAAAGATAATTCTAGAAGCTTCCTTGACGAAAATACCATTCCGCCCTATAAAGTTCTTAATCTACGTTATTTAAATTTGGACAACTCCATTCACAAATTTGACAAATGGTCTGTTGACCTCCAGTTTTCTGGAAATTTTGGAAAACTAAGTTCTAGCTATGAAATCAGAAAAAGAACACCAAATGATCGGCATTATAACCTGAGGTTATTTGCAGGTGCTTTTTTGTACAACACACTTCCGGATACCGAAAACAACTTCAATTTTGCATTAGATCGTCCGACAGACTACCTTTTTGAGTACAATTATTTAGGCCAGTCAGAATCGTCAGGAATTTTAGCCCAGCAATTGGTAATTGCCGATGGTGGATTTAAGTCAAAAACAGAGCCAGGTTTCGCAAATCAATGGTTAACAACCTTGAATGCAAGTGCCTCTATTTGGCGATACATTCAAGCCTATGGTGATCTTGGATTTGTGAAAAACAAAGGACTAAGCCCATTTTTCGCTTACGATGCTGGAGTACGATTAGACTTAGTTACTGATTACTTCGAAATCTATTTCCCAATGTATTCCAACCTAGGATGGGAGATTAGTCAATCCAATTACCCTCAAAAAATTAGATTTGTATTTACAACAGACTTTTCCGCACTTGCCGAGTTATTTACACGAAGATGGTTCTGACATTTTATTCATCAAAGAAGCACAAGCCCATATTTTCTTTCTTTAAATCCTTTTAAAAATACTGTTGTTTTGGATTTTAATTTCTAATGCTTTACACTTGACTAAAGTTGATTGATATGCTTATATTTCCTATATTTGCAAAAAATTTCGGATCGTAGATGTCTACAAAAAACAAGCTTGCTGAAAACATAACTTTTGAAGAATTTAGATTAGAAGTTATAAATGACTACAAAATTGCCGTCACAAGCCGTGAATGTAGTTTGCTTGGCCGTCGCGAGGTATTGACAGGCAAAGCAAAATTTGGAATTTTTGGGGGAGGTAAAGAACTTCCTCAGCTCGCTTGGGCTAAAGCGTTCAAAAATGGTGATTTTAGATCTGGATATTACCGCGATCAGACGTTCATGATGGCAATTGGTGAATTGAGCATTGAGCAATTCTTTGCTGGTCTTTACGCACATACCGATATCAATTTTGATCCTATGAGTGCAGGTCGCCAAATGGGTGGACATTTTGTAACACACTCACTGGACGATAATTTCAATTGGAAAAATCTAACTGCACAAAAAAATTCAAGTTCAGACATCTCTCCTACTGCAGCGCAAATGCCACGCTTATTAGGTTTAGCTCAAGCCTCAAAAGTTTATAAGGAATTAACTACTGATGCCTCTAATTTTTCCAAAAATGGCAAAGAAGTAGCTTGGGGAACCATAGGTAATGCGAGTACAAGCGAGGGCTTATTTTTTGAAACTATTAACGCCGCAGGAGTATTACAAGTTCCGATGGTGATAAGTGTATGGGACGATGATTACGGTATCTCAGTTCACGCCAAACATCAAACAACAAAAGAAAGTATTTCTAAAGTCTTAAGCGGCTTTCAAAGAGATCAAAATGATAATGGATATGAAATTCTAAAGGTTAAAGGGTGGGATTATGTAGAACTCATAAACACCTATGAAAAGGCAGGTCGCATTGCGCGTGAAGAGCACGTGCCAGTGCTTATACATGTGGACGAACTTACTCAACCACAAGGCCATTCCACTTCAGGATCTCATGAGCGGTACAAAAATCCTAAACGCCTTCAATGGGAACGTTCGAATGACTGTAATTTAAAGTTTAAAAATTGGATTATAGCCAATGGCATCGCTACTGAGGATGAATTATTCGCCTTAGAAAAACAGATTAAAACAACAGTAAAAGAAAGTAAAATAAAAGCGTGGAACGATTTTTTAAAGCCTATTAAATCCGATTGTTTAAAAGCAATCGATTTGATCAAGGCCGCTGCATCAAACTCACCACAAAGAGTTTTTATTGATAAAGAACTTTCTGCTCTTGAAGCCTTGAAAGATCCAATGCGTAAAGACGTTTTAGGCGTGTCTAGAAGTGTTTTAAAATATTTTATTAATGACGAATCAACTGCAAAAAGAGCCTTAGTAAATTGGATAAATCAGTATACCAAAGAAACACAAACCAAGTACAGCAGCTTACTTTACAGCGAATCGCCAAAAAGACCTGAAAATATTGAAGCTGTTCCGCCTACCTATGACCCAACACCAAATTTTGTAGATGGGCGCGTAATATTACGTGATAATTTCGACCAAATTTTTTCAAAATATCCTGAAGCGCTTATATTTGGACAAGATTCAGGTGCCATTGGTGATGTTAATCAAGGTTTAGAGGGGCTGCAAGAGAAATACGGAGCAACACGCATTGCAGACGTTGGTATTCGTGAAGCCACTATTATAGGCCAAGGCATCGGAATGGCTTTACGAGGTCTTCGACCAATTGCCGAAATTCAGTATCTAGATTATATCCTCTATGCATTACAGACCATTAGTGATGATTTGGCTACACTTCATTACAGAACTTTTGGAAAACAAAAGGCTCCAATAATCATAAGAACAAGAGGACACCGTTTAGAGGGTATTTGGCATTCGGGATCACCAATGGGAAGTATTCTAGGACTTATAAGAGGAGTACATGTACTCGTTCCAAGAAATATGACCAAAGCTGCTGGTTTTTATAATACGCTTTTTGAAAGCGATCAACCAGCACTTGTAGTGGAATGCCTAAACGGTTACCGACTAAAAGAAAAAAGACCAAATAATCTTGGTGCATTTAAAACAAAAATTGGTGTTGTAGAAAACTTAAAAACAGGAAACGATTTGACCTTTGTTTCTTATGGTTCTACGCTTCGTATCGTTGAACAAGCTGCTCGAGAACTTACAGAAGTAGGTATTGATGCTGAAATAATCGATGTGCAATCGCTTATCCCTTTTGATACAAATAATGATATTTCTAAAAGTTTAGAAAAAACAAATCGTTTGCTCATCGTTGACGAGGATGTACCTGGTGGCGCTTCTGCCTATATTTTATCTGAAATTTTAAAGCAAAACAACGCTTACGAAAATCTGGACAGCAAACCTCAGATGCTAACAGCTCAAGCACATCGACCAGCTTACGGATCGGATGGCGACTATTTCAGTAAACCTTCAAAAGAAGATATTTTCGAAGCTGCTTATGCGATTATGCATGAATCTGATCCATCAGCATTTCCAAAACTTAGGTAACCTCCTATTTCAGGTTGCATAAAACTCCTAAAAATTGTAATATTACATTATAACTTTAACTGTTTTTCTTTGATGAAACAACATGAACACTTGACGGACCAAAAAAATAAAAATTCCACAACGTACAAAGAACTTTCCATATGGGAAGCACTCATTCCAGTAATAGCATTAGTTGTGATGTTGTTTTATAATGTGTTTTTTGTTTTCGGAGATGACGCACTAAGTGGAAGTAATCAGTTTATACTTTTATTGGGAGCAGCAGTAGCGGCAGTGGTAGGTGTTTTTAATAAAGTTAGTTATCGTCAAATGATAGATGAAGTAGCCGAAAACCTAAAAACAGCAACAGCTGCATTACTTATTTTACTTATGGTTGGTGCTCTTGCTGGAACATGGCTTATAAGCGGAATTATCCCGACAATGATATATTATGGATTGCAAATTCTTAATCCTAATTTCTTTTTAGTTGCCTGTGTGCTTATTTGCGCCGTAATTTCAATTGCAACAGGCAGCAGCTGGACCACTTCTGCAACTGTTGGTATTGCACTGATTGGCATTGGTGAAACATTAGGTATTTCACTTGGGATGACTGCAGGAGCTGTACTATCAGGCGCTTACTTTGGCGATAAAATGTCGCCACTAAGCGACACAACAAATCTTGCACCTGCTATGGCAGGTGGGTATCTGTTTAGCCATATAAAATATATGATGATTACAACTGTACCCACTTTTATAATCACTATAATACTATTTTTGATTATTGGTTTAAACTTAGAAGTTTCAGGAACTCCTGATATTTCTGATAAGCTCGATGCTATTGGAAAAGCTTTTTATATTTCGCCTCTTCTATTCATTGTTCCTATCATAGTAATTGTTTTGATCGTAAAAAAAACACCGCCATTAGCAGCATTATTATTGGGAACGCTCTTGGCTGCAGTTGCAGCAATTATTGCACAACCGCATATTCTCGCAAATATTAGTGGTGTCGAAGAATTAGATTTTAAATCGGCATACAAAGCAGTGATGCAAGCCATGACAGTTGAAACTGCTGTAGAAACCACAAGCACAGAACTCAATGATTTATTTTCATCGAGTGGCATGAGTGGTATGTTGGGTACCATTTGGCTTATCATATGCGCTATGGTATTTGGTGGTGTAATGGATGCTATTGGTGCATTATCACGGATTAGTAACGCACTTTTAAGCTTAGCCACTTCTACATTTGGCCTTTTTGCTAGTACTGTAGCCAGTTGTTTGGCCCTTAACGTCACCGCTTCAGACCAATATTTAGCGCTTGTGGTCCCTGGAAAAATGTTTAAAAAAGCATATAAAGACAAAGGCTTAGCACCTGAAAATCTAAGTAGGACCCTAGAAGATTCGGGAACAGTAACTTCAGTACTTGTCCCTTGGAATACCTGTGGTGCTTATCAAAGTGGTGTGTTGGGTGTGTCTGTAGCAGAATATTTTGTTTATGCTTTTTTCAATTGGATCAGTCCATTCATGACGCTAATAGTAGCAGGATTTTCAATTAAAATAAAACAACTTAACGCTAAATAATAGGCCAATAATTTGGATAACTTTAACTTATAGTTGGATAAAAAATTATAATTTTGCAGCTATGGATTAACCTTGGTTCTAGGTTATATTTGTATCAAAAATTATTTAATCTTTAAAATATAAAATTATGTCATTTGTAGGAAAAAAATTTCCAAACTTAACTGTTGACGCCATGAACGAAATGGGCGACACATTCAAAGTCAATGTTTTGGAAGAAGCAGTTAACAATAAAAAGAAAGTTGTACTGTTTTGGTACCCGAAAGATTTCACATTTGTGTGTCCAACTGAATTACATGCTTTTGAAGCTGCTAAAGCTGAATTTGAAAAAAGAAATTGTATTGTTATTGGTGCATCGTGTGACACTCCAGAAGTACACTTTGCTTGGTTATCAACATCAAAAGACAATGGTGGGATCGAAGGAGTAACCTACCCTATTCTCGCAGATTCTAACCGAAACCTTTCTTCTACACTTGGGATTTTAGACATAACTAACGAAGAGTACAATGAGGAAACAGGTGTTGTTACTGTTGAAGGTGATAACGTAACGTACAGAGCCACCTATATTATTGACGAAAAAGGAACTGTAGTACACGAGAGTATCAATCATATGCCACTTGGGCGTAATGTTGCTGAATTCTTAAGATTGGTAGACGCATACACACACGTACAAGAAAAAGGTGAAGTTTGTCCAGCGAACTGGGAAGAAGGAAAAGACGCTATGCAAGCCAATGCAAAAAGTACTGCAGATTATTTATCGTCGCACTAAAACTATGCTATAATGCAAGAACTCACTCAAGACAATCTTAAAACTGTAGTATCGGAGCACGATACTGTGGTAGTGCAGTATTCTGCCACTTGGTGTGGAAATTGTCGAATTATGAAGCCAAAAATGAAAAAATTGGCTGCAGAAAACCCAAACATCAGCTTTATTGTAGCCGATGCCGAAAAATTTCCAGAAAGCCGTAGTCTGGCTAAAGTAGACAACTTGCCCACCTTTGCTACGTTTAAAGGCGGTGCATTTGTAAACCAAGTTCAGACTAATAAATTTGACGTTCTAAAAACACTAGTCGATGAAATTGCCAGTCATTAAACAACTTAATAAATTCATTCAAGACAATGATGAAGATTACATCATTGAAACTTTAGAAACTTTGGAAAGCTTAACGGAAGTTCCTAGCTTAAAAGATGAAGAATTAGATGTTATTGGCGAGTTGATTTCAAACATGTATGGCGCTTTGGAAGTACATAAAATGATTAAATCTGGTACACCAGAAAAGGATGCACTAAATGCATTTATGAAACGGGTTTTAGGTTCAATAGACAAATAAGCCTATGTCCAAAAGGGCAAAAATTAAAACCACGCCTAAGGCGTGGTTTTTTTGTTCAAAACAAATTTCCATTACCTACAAGAATAACGTATTTTAATTTGTATTTTTGTTATAACTACAATAGATTATGACCAGAACATCGGCCAACAAGAATAAGAAAAAAATCCTTCCAGAAATCACACTTACCAATCCACAAAGGCTAGTGCTTGGAAGTTTTTTGGTTATTTTTGGGTTACTTATCTTCATTTCTATTGTTTCTTACTTCTTCACGGGTGAAAGTGATCAAAGTATTTTAAATAGATTTACAAGCAGAGATATACAATCTAATAATTGGCTTAGTAAGATCGGGGCTTGGATCAGTCATTTTTTAGTTTTTAAGGGTTTTGGTATTGCTTCGTTTATATGCTCTGGCCTGTTCATTGTTTCTGGTGTCAGTGTTCTAATGAACACTTCCAAACAACGCTTATTTCGTCATTGGGTATGGGGTGTACTTGGCATCATTTGGATTTCAATAACATTTGGCTTTGCATTCCAAAAATTACCAAATCTTGGTGGGAGCATAGGATATCAATTAAATTTATTTTTCCAAGATTACATAGGTAAAATAGGTACTGCCCTGCTCCTATTGTTTTGTTTCATATGTTACATTGCCATTCGTTTCAAAGTTACTCCACAACAAATAGCTAAGCTTTTTACTTTTAAGAATAAAATAAAAAATGACGAAGAAATCATTAATTCGCCTATTCAACACACTTTTGATGAAAATGAAGCAGAGGTTGTTGATGAAAAATCAACAACCTCTGCTTTTGAGGTACCCCTAAAAAATTTAGAGCCAACAATACAAAAACATTCAAGCATAGCAAAAGATGAAGTTCAAGTTGAGGCCGTAACAGGTAAAGATTCTGGAGTCAAAATGGAAATTACTGTTGCAGAAGAAGAAGTTTCTGAAACCGATAATTTAGCTGCAAAGTTAGTTGAAGATTTTGGGGAAGTTGATCCAACACTAGAACTTTCAAAATTTGTATTTCCATCCTTAGACTTGCTTAAGAAATATGATTCTGAGGGTATAACTATTGATCAAGAAGAACTTGAGGATAACAAAAATAGAATTGTTGAAACCCTTAATAATTATAAAATTGGAATCAGTAGTATTAAAGCTACAGTAGGTCCAACCGTAACGCTTTACGAAATCATCCCAGATGCTGGAATTAGGATTTCTAAAATAAAAAATTTGGAGGATGACATAGCGCTCTCTCTATCAGCTTTGGGTATACGTATCATCGCACCAATTCCTGGGCGAGGAACAATAGGAATTGAAGTGCCAAATAAAAATGCAACTATAGTTTCGATGAATTCTGCAGTGGCCTCTCAAAAATTTCAAAAATCAGAGATGGAATTACCCATTGCTTTGGGCAAAACAATCAGCAATGAGACATTTGTTGTAGATCTTGCAAAGATGCCACACTTGCTCATGGCAGGTGCTACGGGTCAAGGTAAATCCGTAGGGCTTAATGCTGTTCTCACTTCTCTGCTCTACAAAAAACATCCTGCCGAAGTCAAATTTGTTTTGGTCGATCCGAAAAAAGTGGAATTAACTTTATTCAATAAAATTGAGCGGCACTATTTAGCTAAACTCCCCGATTCTGATGATGCGATTATAACAGACAATACAAAAGTGATAAACACCTTAAACTCTTTGTGTATTGAAATGGATAATCGTTACGATTTGCTCAAGACTGCGTTTTGTAGAAATATCAAAGAATACAATACAAAATTTAAGGCCCGTAAGTTGAACCCCAATGACGGGCATAAATTTTTACCCTATATTGTTTTGGTTGTCGACGAATTTGCGGATTTAATCATGACTGCTGGAAAGGAAGTTGAAACTCCTATTGCGCGATTGGCACAGTTGGCCCGTGCAATTGGAATTCATTTAATTATAGCTACCCAACGTCCTTCAGTCAACGTGATAACAGGAATTATAAAAGCAAACTTTCCAGCCCGAATAGCTTTTAGAGTCACTTCAAAGATTGACTCAAGAACTATTTTGGATAGCTCTGGCGCTGATCAATTAATTGGTCGAGGCGATATGCTGTACACGCAAGGGAACGATTTGGTGCGTATACAATGTGCTTTTGTCGACACCCCTGAAGTAGAACGCTTAACAGAGTTTATTGGCGCGCAAAAGGCCTATGCCAGTGCATATATTCTACCTGAGTATATTAGTGAAGAATCTGGCACAAGTCTTGATATTGATATAAACGACAGGGACAAATTGTTTCGTGAGGCTGCTGAAGTGATCGTAACTGCTCAACAAGGATCTGCTTCTTTATTACAACGTAAATTGAAACTTGGATATAACCGTGCAGGGCGACTTATTGATCAATTAGAAGCCGCTGGTATAGTTGGCCCATTTGAAGGCAGTAAAGCACGACAAGTTTTAGTTTCTGATTTAGTTGCATTAAATCAATTATTAGACAATGAACTTTTATAAAAAAAATATTTTATTTTGTACACTATTTTCTATTGGAACACTATTCGCACAGAACAAAGACCCGCAGGCGAAGCAGTTGCTTAACCAGGTCAACAAAAAGGTAGAGTCCTATGAAAATATCCAAATTTCGTTCAAGTATGTACTTGAGAACGAGGCAGAAAACATACGTCAGGAAACCAAAGGAAAAGTAACCTTAGAAGACGATAAGTATGTCCTTGATATTCTGGGTATTAAACGTGTTTTTGATGGCGTCAAATTATACACAATAAGTCCGGAAGATGAGGAAGTAACTATTTCTACTGAAAACCCAGATGAAGATAATACCATAGCACCGAGTAAATTACTTTCATTTTATGAGTCAGGATACAATTATTCAATGGATATTATTCAGGAAAAATTTGGACGAAAAATCCAGTACATAAAACTAATTCCAATTGACTCAAATTCTGAAATTAAATATGCTCTGCTAGGAATTGACACTTTGACTAAGCATATCTATAATTTAATTGAAATCGGTTCTAATGACACAAAAACAACACTTACTGTGTTGGATTTCAAAACAAATGCTCCCCTATCCCAATCTTTTTTTAACTTTGATGCTGCGCGCTACAGTGATTATTACATCAATAATTTAGATTAGGGTAAAATTGAAAATATTAGACCGCTACATACTTTCCACCTATTTAAAGTCATTCTTTAGTGTCTTTACTATTTTAATGCTTATTTTTTTACTGCAATCCGTCTGGGTATATATTGCAGAACTAGCGGGAAAAGATTTACAATTTGATGTGATTCTTAAGTTTCTTATTTTTGTCTCTCCACGAATAGTAGTTTTGGTATTACCACTAACCATACTATTGGTATCGATCATGGTGTTTGGGAATTTTTCAGAAAACTATGAATTTGCTGCAATGAAGTCAACTGGGATTTCGCTTCAACGAGCTATGAAAAGCTTGAGTATATTTATAGTCTTTTTGGCTGTAGTCAGCTTTTTCTTTGCCAACAATGTAATTCCCTTGGCAGAGTTTAATTTTTTTAATCTAAGACGAAATATTGCCCGAGTTCAACCCGCAATGATTGTGGCAGAAGGACAATTCAATCAACTGCAGGACATCAATATTAAAGTCGCTAAAAAAAGTGGCGCGAATGGTGAATTTTTAGAAGATGTTATCATCCATCAAAAAAAAGGAAATTCTTCTGCAAACTATACTGTAATAAAGTCAAAGACTGGAGAATTTTACAGTGACGAATCATCAGACCTCATTCAGTTAATTCTTTATGATGGAAATTACTATGATGAAATACAACCAGCTGACTATCAAAAAAGAACAAAAAATAGGCCACAAATAAAAAGTACTTTTGACCGTTACGTCATAAATATAGATATTTCAAAATTCAATGATGTAGATTTTGAACAAAAGGACGCCTCTGCACGTTTTAATATGCTCGGCGTAGATGAACTTAACGCAACTATTGATTCCCTTTATAAAAGCAGGCAGAAATCAATAGATGTGTTTTCAAAAACAATGAACTCAAGATCTTATCAAAATAATTTGAACCTTAATTATAATGCTGTAAAAAGCGATTCAATTGTTGAAAGCCCTGAGAATATTTTTGATTTATTTACAAAGAAAAAGCTAATTCAGTTGTACGAAATCGCGATCACTTCTGTGAATTCTGTACAAGATAATATTAAAGTAAAGAACAAGTCATTTTTTATTTCTAACATGAATATCAATAAACACATTGTTGCACTTCATGATAAATTTGCCTTAGGCTTAATGTGTGTTATTTTATTTTTTGTAGGAGCCCCATTAGGTGCCTTAATACGAAAGGGCGGTATAGGACTTCCTTTGGTTATTGCAATTTTGATCTTTTTGACTTATCACTTCATAAGTATCTTCGCTAAAAACAGTTCTGAAGATGGAAGTTTAGACCCCGTTTTTGCAACTTGGCTTGCCGGTATCATCATGCTTCCCTTTAGTATCTACCTTACCAGCAGAGCTACAAAAGATAGAGCGCTCATGGACATAGATGCCCTTCTTATTCCAATGAAACTAAAGCTAGTAAGATCAAAATTAGTGAATGAACAAAATTTAGAAAAACATTCTATAGATACAAATGAGATCGATCGTTTTGAAAACGAAAAGCTAATCGACTTGATTAAAAACTTTAGGCACTACGGATTAAAATTAGCGGATAAAAATAATGCGCTAAAGATTTTACGCAATAGAGGGATTACAGAACTAGAACTTAAGCTTTCGGGGAACTTAAGTAACGAATCTTATGAAGCGGGAATACGCCATTTGGAAGATTATCATGAAAATGCAACATTAGCGAGCTACTCTCACTTAAGCTTGCTGATATTTGGTATGAGCGGTTTAATACTTAGAAATAATGGTATTCAAATTCTTGGTGGAATTCTCATTTCTTTAGCACTAATTGCGCTCATTTTCTTTCTGGTATTATTGCCAAAAGTTTTGAAGAATCAATCTGAGTTTTACAAGCTACTAAAAAAGAAATTTATGACACACAATGTAGTTTTTATTATTTTAGCACTCCCCCTATTCTTTTTGTATCGCCTTTATTTTAATAGAAAAATGAATGAAGATTTAACTAAAATTTCATAAGTTTTAGTGCTGTTCTCCTATCTTTGCAAAAAACAATTCATGACATCAATTCAGAAATCAACTTCGTCACAAAAATTAAACACTATAGAAGACGCTATTAAAGACATTAAAGCGGGAAAAGTAGTGGTCGTAGTCGATGATGAAAATCGTGAAAACGAAGGAGATTTTATAGCTGCTGCTGCTGCAGTTACGCCAGAAATGATAAATTTCATGGCTACTCATGGACGTGGGCTTATTTGTGCTCCACTCACAGAAACACGCTGCGATGAATTAGATTTGAATATGATGGTTCAAAACAACACCGTTTTACACCATACGCAGTTTACTGTTTCGGTCGATTTAATTGGCCACGGTTGTACTACTGGAATTTCAGTTTCTGATCGTGCAAAAACGATAAAGTCTTTGGTCGACCCCAATACGAAACCACAAGACCTTGGACGTCCTGGACATATATTTCCTTTAAAAGCCAAAAACGGGGGTGTTTTAAGAAGAACAGGACACACAGAAGCTGCTGTAGATTTGGCGCGCTTGGCTGGCTTTGAACCCGCAGGAATACTAGTGGAAATTTTGAATGAGGATGGAACTATGGCACGTTTGCCCGAACTAAAAGAAGTCGCCAAAAAATTTGATTTAAAAATTATTTCAATTGAAGATCTTGTAGCCTACCGCATGCAGAATGATTCTCTAATCTCAAAAAAGAACGATTTTCAGATAGAAACACGATTTGGAAGTTACAGATTAAGAGCCTATCAGCAAACTACCAATGACGCTATTCACATTGCACTTACTAAAGGCGATTGGAATACAGGCGAAACCATTCCTACGCGAATAAACTCAACTCTTGTCAACAATGATGTTCTAGGAACACTAACCAACGATGCCGATAAGAAATTGGATGAGATGTTTCGCGTGATTAATAAAAAAGGGAAAGGTGCGATAGTATTTATAAATCAAAACTCAAGTCCAGAGAAAACGCTCAAACGTCTCAACGTATTGAAAGATATTCAACAAGATGGTAAAGTAGTAAAAGCACCAAGCATAAATATGGATGAAAAAGATTTTGGGATTGGTGCACAAATCCTACATGATCTTAACATTCAAAAACTTAATTTAATTTCCAATAGCAAACAGAAAAAACGCGTTGGAATGATTGGTTACGGACTTGAAATAATTGATTACATCAATTACTAATTACAGCTTTTTATGCATTGGGCCATTGTCTCGGCTCTTTTGAGTACTTCTTCTTCCGTCCATGATATTTTAATTAAGCAGGATATATTTCGGCCTATATAATGATCAGATTTAGAAAAATCTTTTGTTTTTAAATAACTCAGACCTTCACGGAGTTCTTTAGATAATGGATAAAGTGAATTTTGCGTTTTAAGGTGATCCCATTTACGGATGTAATGCCAATTATTGTCATAATAGTGAAAACAAACATCAATTCCATTCGCTTTAAAGGATTTACTTACTGCTCTTGCAGTACTTAAATCGTCTAAGAAAAAACTCAAGAAGGCATAACTTTCTACCCCACCGTTTGGTACAGTTCTAAACTGAACGCCATCAATACCACTCAAAGCTGTTCTAAGAATGGTGTAATTCCTTTTTTGTAGCGCCAAGAATTCATCAATTCTTTTGAACTGTGCCAGTCCGACAGCTGCATTTAGCTCTGAAATTCGAAAATTATATCCTAAGAATGGATGATCTTCTGCTCCACGATCTTTACCAATATGGTCGTGTCCATGATCACTAAAATGGTCTAGGCGTTTGGCATATGTAGCATTGTTTGTGATGATTCCTCCACCTTCGCCACAAGTCACGGTTTTGACAAAATCAAAAGAAAAACAGCCTAAGTCGCCAAAAGTACCGAGTGCTTTCCCTTTGTAAGAACCTCCAATGGCTTGACAAGCGTCTTCAATCAATATAAGATTGTGTTGGTCACAAATGGATTTTAAAGCATCTAAATTTGCCATACTTCCACACATATGTACTGGCATAATGGCTTTAGTTTTTGAAGTGATTGCAGCTTTTACCCCTTCAATATCAAGTGTTAAAGTATCGTCAATATCAACAACAACTGGAGTTGCACCCATCATCATGATGGCTTCAAAGCTGGCCACAAAAGTAAAACTAGGCATGATCACTTCGTCACCAGCACCAACGCCGGCAACAGCAAGAGTCATGCTAACTGCAGCAGTGCCATTGCTTACCAATTGAGCATGCTTTACACGGAATCGATTCTGGATAGCCAATTCTAAATCATTAGCTTTCCAATGACCATTACGCATACCTTCAAACCCATAACGCATCAAGACACCAGAAGCTAATACATCCTGAACTTCTTTGCGCTCGGCATCGCCAAATAATTCAAATCCAGGCATAATCTAAAGGATATCAGTTACAGAATCAGTGATAGGTTTACGTACTTTTTGCATGGAGGCAAAAGGATCATCCTCCGCTCTATACCCCAATGGCATTACAAGAACAGAACGTAAACCTTTTGCTTTTAAATCAAAATAGGCATCATATTTATCGGGCTCAAAACCTTCCATAGGACAGGAATCTATACTGAGGTCAGCACAAACTGCGAGTAAATTACCCATTGCGATGTAAGCTTGTTTAGCACTCCACAAAAACACCTCTTCAGTTGTTTTAGAACTGAAACTTTCAATAATATGTGAGCGGTAAGGTTCAAGTATTTCGTCTGGTGTTTGACGGATTTCCTTAATGCGGTTGAAATAATCGATTACATAGTCAGCATCTATTGACGTTTTAACACAAAAAACAGCAACGTGCGATGCTTGTGCGACTTGCGGTTGATTCATCGACATGGGTACAAGTTCCTTTTGAATGGTTTTATTGTGAATCAATAACAGCTCTACAGGTTGAAGTCCATAGGACGAAGCAGAAAGATTAAACCCTTCCTTTATTTTATCTATTTCAGAGGGAGAAATTGTTTTCGAATCATCAAATTTTTTTACAGCATAGCGCCATTTTAGGGCATTAAGTAAACTCATAAATTATATTTTTTACAAAAATAGGGAAATTTAAAAGACCAAGTGTATTCAAAATTAAAACTTAGAATTTTGAAAATAACATTATATTTTATATATTTATTCTCAAGATTAAAAATAAAAAACACCTAAACCTAAATTTAATTTATTAATAATTAAGTTAAATAAACCCAAATCTAAAAGAATAAAAACCATGGAAAAACAAATCAAAGAATTCTGGAAAGAATTAAAAACAAAAGCGAAAGATGAATGGAATGTTTCAAAAAAAGAATTGAAAAATGTGAAGGGAGAAATTGAAAAATTTGAAGAATTAGCTCAAGAAAAGTTTAAATTATCGACTACAGAGGCTAGAGAAAAAGTAAAGGAATTGTACAAAGAATATGATCAACTCAAATGGGAAGGTCGAGAAGAACTTGTAAAAGGAAAAGCTCAAGCTATGTGGAGTAATATTACTGGTGACGATTGGGAAAAAATCAAAGGAAGTAAAACTCAATTCGTTGGCTATATTAAAGAACAGTATGGTAAATCTCAGCAGGAGGCCTTGAAAGAATTCGATAAATTCTTAAAAAATATTAGTACCTAGAAAAAAGCTTTTCGAAGAGTCCTCTATATCCAGTCCTTTGCAATTCTAAATGATTGCAATATTTCGAAAAGCAAAAAACCCACAACTATGTTGTGGGTTTTCTTTTGCGGAGAAAGAGGGATTCGAACCCCCGGAGGTGTGACCCTCAACAGTTTTCAAGACTGCCGCATTCGACCACTCTGCCATTTCTCCATATGCGAGTGCAAATATAAGTGGGTTTTCTATTCTTTTCAAATAGTTTTTGATTTTATTTCAAGACCCTGTCTAATTCTTTGATTTAATTTTGTAAAAAACTAAATATCAATACCTAAATAGTCGTATTTTAGAGGTATAAAACATTTTTAAAAAATTAGTTGTACAACTAAATAATGCTTTAGGTGTTTGATTAACTACATTACACATAAACAGATGAAATGGAATAACGCCCTTCGTGATTTTGAGCATTACTTGAAAATTGAGCGTGGTCTATCTAATCATACTGTTGTCAATTACCGTTTAGATGTTCAAAAGCTAATTTCCTATTTAGAACAGTACAACCACTCGGAAACTCCGACTGAAATAGAAACTGATCATCTAAAAAGTTTTTTACGCGAACTGGCTAAATCCGTTAACGCTCGAACACAATCGCGTGTAATTTCGGGCTTACGCAGTTTTTTTGATTATCTTATTTTTGAAAACTACCGCATTTCTAACCCTTTGGAGCAAATTGAGGCCCCAAAAATTGGACGTAAACTCCCTGATACACTTTCTGTAAAAGAAATCGATAAGATTGTTGCCGCAATTGATTTGAGTCACCCGCTTGGTGAGCGCAATAGAGCTATTATTGAAACATTATACAGTTGTGGCTTACGTGTAAGTGAGCTTACCAATTTAAAACTCTCTGACTTATTTTTTGATGAAGGATTTATAAAAGTCAATGGTAAGGGCAATAAACAGCGTTTTGTTCCTATTGGAGAACACACTCAAAAATTTATTAATTTGTACAGACAGCACGCTCGTTCATTGCTTAAAATTGAACCATTACACATAGATACTTTATTTTTAAACCAACATGGCCGTCAACTCACACGTGCAATGATTTTTACTATTGTAAAAACTTTTGCTCAGAAAGCCGGCATACGTAAATCTATTTCACCCCACACCTTTAGGCACTCATTTGCAACACACCTTTTAGAAAATGGAGCCGATTTACGCGCCATACAAGTCATGCTTGGGCACGAAAGTATTACTACAACAGAAATTTATATGCATGTAGATAGAAGCCATTTAAAAGAGGTTATGGCTAATTTTCATCCGAGAAGTAACTAAAAAAAGCAGTCGAAACAAACTGCCTTTTTTAACCTATCCTTTTAGGATTACTTTGCAATATTAACTGCCCTGGTTTCTCTAATAACAGTTACTTTTACCTGACCTGGGTACGTCATATCAGTTTGAATTTTCTGTGAAATTTCAAACGATAATCGGCTTGCGTTGTTATCATCTACCTTTTCACTCTCGACAATTACACGTAACTCGCGTCCCGCCTGAATTGCATAAGCTTTCTGTACACCTTTGAAGTTAAATGCAATCTGTTCCAAATCTTTCAGTCTTTGGATATAAGAGTCTAAAACTTGTCGTCTAGCGCCAGGGCGAGCCCCAGAAATAGCATCACAGACCTGAACAACTGGCGAAAGTAAATACTTCATTTCGATTTCATCGTGGTGTGCGCCAATAGCATTGCAAACCTCTGCTTTTTCTCCGTATTTTTCAGCCCATTGCATGCCTAGAATAGCATGAGGAGTTTCCATATCAACTTCAGAGTCTGGCACCTTTCCAATGTCATGGAGAAGCCCGGCACGTTTGGCTAATTTTGGATTTAATCCCAATTCGGCGGCCATTACACCGCAAAGTTTCGCTACTTCTCTTGAATGTTGAAGTAGGTTTTGTCCATAAGACGATCGATACTTCATTCGGCCAATGGTTTTAATCAATTCTGGGTGTAAACCATGAATACCCAAATCGATAACTGTCCGCTTTCCTACTTCAATAATCTCTTGATCTATTTGCTTTTGTGTTTTTCGCACTACTTCTTCAATTCGTGCTGGATGAATTCGTCCATCCGTCACAAGCTTGTGTAAAGAAAGACGTGCAATTTCTCGACGAACCGAATCAAAACAGGACAAAATAATTGCTTCAGGTGTATCATCAACAATAATTTCAACTCCAGTGGCAGCTTCAAGGGCCCTTATGTTACGCCCTTCTCTACCAATAATTCTACCTTTCATATCATCTGATTCGATATTAAAGACAGACACGCAATTGTCTATTGCTTCTTCTGTACCAATGCGTTGTATGGTATTAATTATGATTTTTTTAGCGTCCTGCTCAGCTGTGAGTTTAGCTTCTTCCATTTTATCTTGTACGTAAGACATCACATCGTTCTTGGCTTCAGATTTTAGAGACTCTACCAATTGCGTCTTTGCATCTTCAGCAGAAATACCAGAAATCACCTCGAGTTGTTGCACTTGGTTTTTATGTAGTTTGTCCAACTCTTCATGGCGTTTGTCTAGCAAACCTAGTCGAAGTTCATAATCTTTTTTTGCAGATTCAAGTTGATCACCTAACTTTTTGTTTTTTGAAAGTTCCGAAGAAATTTGCGATTCTTTGTCACGGGTACGTTTTTCGGCTTCAGCCATTTTATTATTTCGTGATGTTATTACCTTTTCGTGTTCCGATTTAAGTTCTAGGAATCGCTCCTTAGCTTGAAATATCTTGTTTTTCTTTATAGCCTCCCCTTCAGATTTTGCTTTTGAAATAATTTCTTCTGCAGTGCGTTTTGCATTTTTTGTTATTTGAGTGGCATTATTTTTTTCTTTTATTTTTGAAATGATAAGTCCAATAATGAGTCCAAAAATAGTGGCTCCTGAACATATCAATATTATATTTTGGTCCATTGATATTAATTTAAATTAAAAAAAAGCCTGTAAAGATCTGGGTTTTGTATAAACTCCTTTTTAACAGGATTTAGGGCTGAAAAGCTGATCAAGGGTCTGCGACAAGGCAGCATGCTTTTACAACTTAAACGGACCCCATTTATAGAATTCTCGTTGAGTTTATCAAAAAATTGACCAATACAGGCAGTATGTATTATTGTATTTTAAAGAACGTCGGCGTCCAAGTGCTGTTCCAAACGCTGGTTCAAATCAACCAAACGCTGTTCAAGCGCATTACTTAAACTATTTTTATTTATTTTAGTTTGTTCCGATTCAGCCGCAAATTGTAAGGCACACATTGCCAATACATCTTGCTTGTCTTGCACAGAATAGCTTTGTTCAAATTTTTTAACGGTTGCATCAATCTTTTGAGCAGCGATCCGCAAACCTTCTTCTTGGCTTGCTGCTATTGTCAAGGGGTATACCCTATTGGCAATAGATAATTTAATTTTTAATTGCTCGCTCATAAGTTGTATTTAGTCCGATAAACTTGCAATGCAATCATTTATTTCTTTGATTAAAGCATTTATTTTGAGCTTTGATGCTCGTTTGTCTTCATTACTGCCAAGCATTGAACTTGCAATTTTCAAAGAATCAAATTCAGCTTGTTTTTCTTCAAGCAGCAGAAGTTGGTCTTTGTTCTGGGTCTTTAAATCAATAATTTCCCTTTTGAGAGCTCCATTTTCTTTCTGTAAAAGTCCAATCTGATCAATAATCTGATTTGTGTTTTGCTCTAGCGTTTGGACTATCGTTTCGATTTTGCTCATCTACAATTTCAATACCATTTGTTACAAATTTAACATTCCATAACTAAATTCGCAATTTCTTTATATTTATTTTCAAAATAATTTAAGCAAATCAATTCCTTTGCATTTTGTTTTCAATTCAATATTTTAGCTGAAGAACATGTTATGAAGATTTTAAAAAATTTATTGTTATTGTGCATCTTCAATCTTGCTGCGCAATCGCCCTATCCCCAGGACTACTTCCGTTCTCCTCTAGACATTCAATTGGTACTTTCAGGTACATTTGCTGAGCTTCGCTCTAATCATTTTCATTCAGGTCTGGACATCAAAACTAATGGAAAAGAAGGCTTAGAGGTATATTCAATAGCTGAAGGATATGTGAGCCGTATAAAAATTTCTCGCTATGGATATGGAAAAGCATTATACATTACGCATCCAAATGGCTATACATCTGTATATGCGCATTTACAAAAATTTTCACCAACTATTGAGCAGTATATTAAAAGACAACAATACCAAAAAGAGCAATTTGAAATTGAGTTATTCCCTAAATCAAGTACTTTGGAAATTGATGCAGATGAAATGGTAGCTTTTTCAGGAAATTCTGGAGGTTCTTCTGGACCCCATTTACATTTCGAAATTCGTGATAAGCACGAGCGCCCCATAAATCCTATGCTCTTTGGCTTTGACATCAAGGACACCACAGCTCCTGAGCTTTATCAGCTCTATGCCTACCCTATTTCTGACCGCAGTCATGTTGAAGGCAATCAAGAAAAGAAGAAAATTAGACTCCGAAAACAAGCCAACGGCAATTACATAGCTGAACCTTTAAAGGCATTTGGTACAATTGGTTTTGGTATAGTAGCCAATGACCGTCAAGACTATGCCGCAAATAAAAACGGGGTTTATAAGATTGAAGCATTTTTTAATGGAAAAAAGTCTATCGGTGTTGATTTCAAGCGGTTTTCATTTACGGAAACAAAACATATTAATCGCTACATAGATTACGCTCATTACCGATCAAATAAACAACGTATCCAAAAATTATTTGTTGAAAAAAACAACCCTTTGAGCTTATTTTCGTTTCAAGAACAAAACGGAATACTAAGTATCAAAGACAGTACTAATTCGTCTTATTCTGTAAAAATAAAAGACTTTAAAAACAATACAACTACTGTTCAAATACCAATTGTCGGCGTTTTTAAAGAACTCACAAAAGAACAATATATTCCCAATGAGTTTACTTTTGTAAATGCTTCAGAATCTACCATATTAAATGAAGATTTGATTCAAGTGGAAATTCCCGCATATGCACTTTATGACGACCTGTATCTAGACTTTAAAGTGAAAAATGACACCTTAAAAATTCACGATCCTAGCATTCCGTTAAAAAAATCCATAACAATAAAATTTGATGCCAGTCAATTTGAAGCCAAAGATTTAGCACATCTTTATATAGGCCAAGTTTCTCCATATGGTAAGTTGTACCATAATACAACTACACGAAAAGGGAGTACTTTAACTATTCGAACGAAATATTTTGGAACGTATACCTTAGGGCGAGACGATCAAGGACCAGTAGTTAAGCCGCTAAACTTCAAAGAGGGTAGCTGGCTTAGCAATTCCCGTTTTTTGAAAATTAGGGTCGAAGATGCAATTTCTGGTGTTAAAAACTTTAGGGGTACTATAAATGGACATTGGATTTTAATGGAATATGACGCAAAGACCAACACACTTACACATGACTTCAATGACGGTATTGTGGTTGACACCAAAAATAATTTAAAGCTCATAGTCACGGATAATGTTGGAAATAGTTCTAAATTTGAGGCAACCTTTTACAGAAAATAAACCATTATATTTTGAAAATCAAATATTTATACACTACTCTCCTACTAGTTTTCATCAACATACAATTATTTGCACAAAACGCAACCTTAAGAGGTATCCTTCTTGACCAAGAAAACAACCCTATAGAAAATGCCACCGTGAGTGCCAAAACTTTAGGAACAGTGTCAAACAGTAATGGCTTTTATATATTGAAAATACCCGCCGCCAGAAATGTGGAAGTCGAATTTTCGCATGTCAACTACAAGTCGATTCGAGTTGTATTTAATTTGGAAAGTGGTCAAGAATTTGAATTTAATCCAGTTTTAAAATCAGATTTTGAACAAATTGAAACTGTTGTAATAACTGGTACAAGTCGATCTGTTTTTGAGGGAGTCACCACAATTTCACCAAATATAATTCGTACTATAAAAGGAGCGCAACCAGGTGTAGAAAACCTTCTAAAAACATTACCAGGAGTAAATATTTCAAATGAACTGAGCACACAATATTCTGTACGTGGGGGAAATTTCGATGAGAATTTAGTTTATGTGAATGATATTGAAGTCTATCGTCCTTTTTTGGTGCGCTCTGGACAACAAGAAGGGTTGAGTTTTGTGAATACAGATATGGTTGAAAACTTAAAGTTTTCAGCAGGCGGATTTCAGGCAAAATATGGAGACAAACTATCTTCGGTTTTAGATATTAAATACCGAAAACCCTCAAGTTTTGGTGTCCGAGCTGACCTAAGCCTTTTAGGAGGGAGCATCACTGCTGAAGGTATAAGCAAAAACAATTCGTTTTCGGCCTTAGTTGGCTTGCGCTACAGAGACAATAGCTTGCTTGTTGATGCCAAGGAAACAATAACAAATTATGATCCAAAGTTTTTAGATGTACAAACATATTTAAGCTATAAAATTAATTCGAAATTTGAGTTGAGCTTTTTGGGCAACATAGCATCCAATGTCTACAATTATGCGCCAAAAACAAGACAAACAAACTTTGGAACACTTGAAAATCCGGTCGCTTTGTTGGTGTTTTACGAGGGGCAAGAACAAGATCAGTATAATACCTATTTTGGAGCACTTAAAGGAGCCTATCAAATTAATGACCATTTAAATTTAAAATTCATTGCTTCGAGCTTCCATACTACAGAACAAGAGTATTTTGACATATTGGCACAATACAGATTGGGAGAAGTAAATAGTAATATTGGTGATGAAAACTTAGGCGATGTCGAGTTTTCTGAAGGCATTGGAGGTCAAATCAACCATGCGCGAAATGATCTTGACGCATTAATTACTACTATAGAACACAGAGGTGACTACAAAAAAAATAAAAATCATTTCCAATGGTCAATCAAATATACCAATGAAGATATACGCGATCGTGTTGTGGAGTGGGAAGTGATCGATTCTGCTGGATTTTCTATAAATCCCCCCAATTTAGATCAGTTTGATAATCAACCCTATACGCCAAATACAGGTCCTTTAGCACCGTTTGAAAACATTCGTGCAACGAATGAAACTAAAGTAGAGCGATTACAGGGCTTTGGACAATGGAGTAAGCGCAGCAAGCTTGGAAACAGCGAAGTGTTTTATAACTTTGGTGTGCGCGCCCACCAATGGACAGTCAGTGGCAAAAATATTGACAAGAAACAGCAAATAGTATTTAGTCCAAGAGCCCAATTCAGTATTAAGCCTGATAATGGTAAAGACATGCTTTATAGAATCAGCGCAGGAATATACTACCAACCTCCTTTTTATCGAGAACTCAGAGATTTAAACGGTACCGTAAATAGCGATGTCAAAGCACAAAAATCAATACATATTGTTGCTGGACACGAATACAGTTTTAAAATATGGAAAAGACCCTTTAAATTAATATCTGAGATATACTACAAAAACCTATCTGATGTTAATCCATACACAGTTGAAAATGTACGAATTCGTTATGCAGCTAATAATAATGCAAAAGCATACGCCTATGGTTTAGATTTACGACTCAACGGAGAGTTTGTACCTGGAACAGAGTCGTGGTTTTCGTTTGGCTACTTAAAAACTGAAGAATCTATAGATGGACGAGATTTTATTGCTAGGCCCATGGACCAGCGCTTAAAATTTGGGGTGCTCTTTCAAGACTATATCCCAAAATTACCCAACATGAAGATGTATTTAAATTTGGTTTACAACACAGGAGTGCCAGGCGGATCACCAAGTTATGCTGACGTTTATCAATACCAAACCCGTTTACCTGACTATAAGCGCGCAGATATAGGAATGTCTTATGTTGTGGTCAGTCCAAAAGACAAATCCAATAAACGCTGGAAAAGACGCTTTAAAGAGTTGACGGTTGGGGTGGAGATTTTCAATCTATTTGACGTACAGAATTCAATAACAAATACATGGGTTCGTGATGTTTATTCTAAGCGTCAATATTCTATACCAAATTATTTGACTCCTAGGGTATTTAACCTTAGATTGAACATGAGTTTTTAGGCGGATTCAAAAACTAATTCTTTCAGCGTTTTGACTACCCTGTCCAATTCGTCAACGTTGTTATAAATACTAAAAGAAAACCGAATTGATGGTCTTTTAAGTTCTTCAGCAGAAAGAATTTGCGCCAAAACATGTGATCCTTTATCACTTCCACTTTGACAAGCACTGCCCTTAGAACAAGCTATGCCCTTAAGATCTAACTGAAACAAAAATAAAGGGGCTTTAGCTTCCGACACTGGTAAGCAAACGTTGACTAGTGTATAGGTGCTTTTGATAGAGTCATCGCAATTTGCATTAAATTTAACCTCTGGTATTTCAGACTTCAATAACTTAATAAAATGAGCTTTTAAATCAGCCACATATACCTTTTCAGAAGATAAATTCTCATAAGCCAAAGACAAGGCTTCATCCATTCCAACAATATCGTGTAGACTTTCTGTTCCAGCACGACAGCCACGCTCTTGTGAACCACCCGTAATTATAGACTGCACCCCTAAACCACTTCTCACAAAAGCAAAGCCTATACCCTTTGGACCATGAAATTTGTGTGCACTAGCAGCCAAAAAATCAATCGGAATGTATTCTAAATCAAGTGGATAATGACCTACAGACTGAACGCAATCGCTATGAAATAAAGCATTATGGGTTTTGCATAAATCGGCAACAAACTTTAAATCTAATATTGTCCCTATTTCGTTATTGATGTGCATTAATGAAACAAGAGTTTTTTTTGCTGAATTGGTTAAAAGTTCCTCCAAATGCTTCAAGTCAATACTACCGTCAGATAACACATCTACATAACTAAGCTTAATATTTGTTGTTTGTGCTAAAGCACTAACAGTGTGGCCAACAGCATGGTGCTCAATTTTTGAGCTTATGATATGCTCTACATTTAAATCACATACTGCAGAACGCAAAACTAAATTATCGGCTTCGGTACCACCGGCGGTAAAGATAATTTCAGATGGTTTTACATTAAAATGTGCTGCAATTCGCTTACGGCATTGTTCAAGTATTGATTTGGATGATCGCCCTACACTGTGTGTTGACGAGGGATTGCCATAATTAGATTTCAAAACAGCAGCCATTTTATCCGCTACTTCTTCGCGAACCTGTGTGGTGGCAGCATTATCTAAATAAATAGGCAACATAAAAATTGTGTATTAAGTTGAACAAAAATAATCAAATTAAATAATTGGCAATAACAATACTTTTATTTCTTAATTCTGTTACTTTTGTATCAAAGTATTGCTGTATGTACAAATGGTTTTATTTATTTTCAGTTTTATTGCTGATATCAGCTTGTGATGATGGAGATGTATTACAAGTTCAATTAGATTTTGATAAAGAACTATCCTTATGTCAAATTCAAACTGCCGATGATGGATCTAATATAACATCTAGTTTTTTATTTTACGATACACGCACAGATCCATTTGAATCACTTACATTGTTGATTCCAAGAACAACCACCACAGAGGCTATGTTTAATCCTGAAGAATCTGGTGCCACGCAAAACGTCGCCATTGATGGAAATAGCAAGCAATTTCACTACAGATCATACAATGGAGACCCCAATGATTTAATTTGTGCTGTAATTCCTCCAGCAGGGATTTCTGTTACACAAAACTATGCCTCAACAAGCGGAACAGCTCAGTTCGTATCACTTTTTGAGGACGATGATGATGATGGGATTCCTACAGCACTAGAATTTGATGGGGATACAGATGGGGATGGTATACCAAACTACAAAGATTATGACGACGATGGAGACAACGTACCCACCATTAATGAAAAACCTGACCCAAACAACGATGGGGATTTGGCTGATGCTCAAGATAGTGATGGGGATTCAATACCTGACTATTTAGACCAAGATGATGATGGTGATGGTACCCTCACAATTAATGAAGATGAAAATGGTAATGGCAACTTATTTGATGACATCGCTACTGGATCATCATCTGCAAGATTTTTAGACGAAAATTTCTCAAATTCATATGCAGTACAAACCACAAACCCTAATCAATTCAAGCGCATTGTAACAATTACTATTACACTATTTAATATTGATATTTCAGTACTCTCTGCTGATAGTCTTGAGCTAGGAACCTACGAAACGATTATTACATTCTAAATCCTTTTTTGCTGAAAAATATACACTTCGGTGGCGCCGTGTCCATATTTTTGGTAGTCTGCTGCATAAAACTTCAACTGATCGTATCTTTTCAATAGATATTCCAATTCCAATTTAAGAACTCCAGATCCTACACCATGAATAAATACAATACGCTGTATACGTTTTGAAAGTGCAAACTCGAGTCGCTTTTTTGCAGTGTCCAATTGCAGGTTTAGTATATCATGATTTTGCATGCCCTTGGTTGATTTGACCAATTGATGTATATGTAAGTCTACTTCCATAGGTGGTTGCAGGCGTGATTTGGTTTTAAATTTTGTTAATGACTTTTTTTGTTTTGATTCTTTTTCAGAAATAATTTTTTGTAGTGATTGACCTTTAAAAGAAGATGATTTCAATAAATTATTGTCAATTTTAACCAATTCAGATGCATCGTAAATCACTTCAAATCCTGAAGTGGTTTCAATAGTGATGCCTGATCCAGAAATGGCTATAACAAAGCCTGAGAGATCATCATCTAAAACAGATACGTAATCATTGATGTTAAACTTCATTCTTCTTCGTCATAAGATTGAACAGCATAAGGATCAACTTTGGGCTTTTCTCCAATCCCTTTTGAGATTAAATAAATGCCAATAACCATCAAAATAAGACCAATTAAAGAAAGAAGTCCCTTTGATTCAGTAGAAATATCATCATAAACAAGTATACCACTACCAGTTAAAAATAAGATGTACTTTAAAGAATTTGTTCCCATATAATTCTTTCATATATATTATATAAAAATAAGGTCTTTAAGCTAAATTCAACATTGATGCTTGATTTTTTTTTAAAATCGATAAATTATTTATTTCTTTGATATTCAAAACCAATATGACTTTCGAGAATTACATGTTTCCTTGCCTTAGCAAATCACTTTTTGGTTTGGAATGTATGGGCTGTGGATTTCAACGCTCCCTTTTATTCGTTTTTCAAGGAAAATTTGTAGCTGCATTTTGGATGTACCCTGCAATTTACCCACTACTGATTTTAGCTGTATTAATCATCCTTACTCGATTTTTCAAATTTAAATTTTACCAAAAAAGCATCAATATCTTTTCATTAATTTCTATTGGTACAATCATTACTAACTATATTATAAAACAATTCTTTTTATGAAAAAATCACTAAATACAACACTGATTTATGTACTCAGTATTTTGGGTCTATTGTGCTGTTGCTTTGCTGGACTAGGCTTTTTGCTTTCTGGACCTGCATACTTGATAGCAAACAAAAAACTTAAAGACGCAAAATTGAATCCTGATGAGTATGAAGGTAATGCTAACAGTATGGAAACCGCAAAAACTGTAGCACTAGTCATTCTTATCATCAATGTGCTTTATCTTTTGTACACAATCTATGCTCTTGCCACTGGGGATATGAGTGAAGTCCAGGAAGAGTGGAGAAAAATGATGGAGGAGATAAACCAAAGTGCATAAGCGCATTGCTCTTATCAAACAACCCTTTTAGCGATTTAGTTTAAGTTAATCTAAAAGGCCTTTCTTTATTCAAAAGTCTTTAGGGTATTGACGATAATTTGAACACAATCAAGTAATTGTTCCTCCGTCATAACTAACGGAGGAGCAAAACGTATGATGTTACCATGAGTTGGTTTAGCCAATAATCCATTATCTCTTAGTTTAAGGCATATATTCCAAGCCGTATCACTATCCTCTGAGTCATTAATAACAATAGCGTTTAACAATCCTTTTCCTCTTACCAGCTTAACTATTGAACTGCTTAGTATGTAATTATTAAGTTGGGCTCTAAAAAGCTTACCAAGACGATCAGCATTGGCAGTTAATTGCTCTTCTTTTACAACTTCAAGTGCTGCAACAGCTACGGCTGCAGCTATTGGATTACCACCAAATGTACTGCCATGAGAGCCTGGTGTTATTACATTCATTATAGAGTTATTAGCCAACACAGCAGAAACAGGATAAACACCGCCGCTCAAGGCTTTACCTAAAATCAAAATATCGGGCTTTACTTCTGCAGTAGCAGAACAATCTTTATTTGGACAACTACAATTCCCACAAGATGCTAATAAACGACCGGTACGCGCTATTCCAGTTTGAACCTCGTCGGCAATAAATAATACATTGTGATTTACACAAAGTGCCTTAGCGTTCTTCAAATAGTCATCAGCAGGCACATAGACGCCTGCTTCACCTTGGATTGGTTCCACTAAAAATCCAGCAATATCATCATGTTTATTTAAAACAATTTCAAGAGCATTAATATCGTCGTAGGGAATCTTGATGAAACCATCTGTGTAGGGGCCAAAATTATCTCGAGCAATAGGATCATTTGAAAATGAAATTATTGTGGTAGTCCGGCCATGAAAGTTATTTTCACATACTATAATTTTACCTTTATTAATAGGGAGCTTTTTAACTTCATATCCCCATCGACGAGCAATTTTAAGTGCCGTTTCGACAGCCTCGGCTCCAGTGTTCATTGGTAAAACTTTATCAAACCCAAAATACGAGGTTATAAACTGTTCGTATCGTCCCAATTGATCGTTATGAAAAGCTCTAGAAGTAAGGGTCAAAGTTTTGGCTTGATCAATCATGGCATTAACAATTTTTGGATGGCAATGACCTTGATTAACAGATGAATATGCAGACAGGAAATCGTAGTATTTATTACCCTCAACATCCCAAACAAATACACCATCGCCTTTGTTGAGAACCACCGGTAACGGATGGTAATTATGTGCACCAAAATTATACTCTAAATCGATAGCTTCTTTTGACGAAATAGTATTGAGAACGGACATATAAATTAAAAATTAAAATATTAGGTAAAAATCGATTTCCAATAAGCCTGAATGGCGTAAGATGGACTGCAAATTAGTAAGATTTTTTATAATTATTAGAAAAGAAGATTTAAAAATATTTTATTTATCAACTTTCAATGGGAAGAGCATATATTTTTGCATTATTTTTGCAAGTATGCGCAGAAAAAATACAAAAAAAGAATTTTTTGAATTAGAAGTGTTTGACGCTGGGGCTAAAGGAAAAAGTTTAGCTAAAGCGCCCGACGGAAAAATTGTGTTCTTATCTAATGCCGTTCCCGGCGATGTGGTAGATGTTCAAACTTTCAAAAAAAGAAAAGGCTATTACGAAGGAAAAGCGATAAAGTTCCACAAATACTCCAAGCACAGAGTAAAACCTGAATGTGAGCATTTTGGTACTTGTGGAGGATGTAAGTGGCAGCATATGGATTACAAACAACAACTTTATTTCAAAGAAAAAGAAGTCATAAATAATTTGGAACGTATTGGCAAAATTGAATTGCCAAAAGTAACTCCTATTTTGGGTTGTACTGAACCTTATTTTTACAGAAATAAAATGGAGTTTTCCTTCAGTAATAACCGCTGGCTTTCTTTCGAAGAAATTAATGCAGATATAACCATCGAAAATAGAAATGCATTGGGATTTCATATCCCGGGTATGTGGGACAAAATCTTAGATATTGACAAATGTTGGCTGCAAGCCGATCCTTCCAATGCAATTCGAAATGGTCTTAAAAATTTTGCGACAGATCAAAATATTCCATTTTTTAATCCAAGACAGCAAGAAGGTGCACTCCGTACATTGATGATTCGTACGAGCAGTACAGGACAAATCATGGTTGTTGTTCAATTTTTTTCAGGCAGAAAACAGCAAATTGAAATCGTTATGGAGTTTTTAAAAAACTCATTTCCAGAGATCACATCTTTACAATACGTAATCAATCCAAAAGGCAATGATACTATTTATGATCTAGAGGTTGTTTGCTATAGTGGACAAACTTATATAGTTGAGGAAATGGAGGGATTACAATTTAAAATAAACGCCAAATCATTTTATCAAACCAATTCTGAACAAGCACTCAATTTATATAAAATTACGAGAGATTTTGCAGGATTGACTGGGAGTGAGTTGGTTTATGACTTGTACACAGGAACTGGGACAATTGCACAATTTATTGCTAAAAAGGCAAAAAAAGTTATTGGCGTCGAAGCTGTTCCAGATGCTATTAAGGCAGCTAAGGAAAATGCCCTGCATAATAAAATTGATAATATCGATTTTTTTGTTGGCGATATGAAAACCATTTTCAATGATACTTTTATTAAAACAAATGGGCACCCAGATGTGATCATTACGGATCCTCCTAGAGACGGAATGCACAAAGATGTAGTTCAACAAATTTTGAAAATCTTACCTTCAAAGATTGTATATGTTAGTTGCAATAGTGCTACACAGGCACGTGACTTGGAAATTTTAAATCCATCTTACTCCATTACAAAAACTCAAGCAGTAGATATGTTTCCACAGACACATCATGTAGAAAATGTTGTACTTTTGGAAAAAAGAATTTAGCTTTTTTATGAAAAAAATATTGTTCTTATACATTCTTACTAGCTTGGTTTCCTGTGAACCAGATGACATTTGCAGTGAAAATACACAAACAACCCCTAGATTGGTAATTGAGTTTTTCGACATTGAAAATTTTGAAGCTCCAAAGACTGTACCTGGCCTGTTCGCAGTAGGTTTGGATGATCTGGGTAATGAAGTTACAATCCTTGGAGAAGTTGTTAATTCACGTTCAATAATCGAATTACCACTCAACGGTTCTGAAAATCAAACACAATTTAAATTGTATTCTAACTATGATATAATAGACAATGAAGTTGAAGGAAATCCTGATGTTATAACCATTGCCTATGAAACTGAATCGTTTTATGTCTCTCGTGCTTGTGGTTACAAGAACAATTATAGCATTCAGGGTTTTAGTATTGAGCAGGATATCGATCTCTGGATGATTAGCACTGAAATTACAATCAATGAAGTTACTAATGAAAATGAAAGTCATGTCAAAATATTCCATTAGTATACTTTGTTCAATTTTGGCTTTTGGTCTTACATCTGCCCAAAATAATGTAGAAGAAAAAAAACCTAACATTCAACAAGACAGTGTTGTTTTTCAAGAAAAATATGGTTTGCGCTTTGGTGTTGACATCAGTCGGTTAGCAAGGACAGCTTTTGAATCTGATTACTCTGGGTTTGAATTGAATGCTGATTACAGGCTTAGTAAAAAATTATATACCGCTGGTGAGCTTGGTTTTGAAGAAAAATCAACATCAACCAGTTATTTGGACTCAAAAGCAAAAGGAAATTATTTCAAAGCAGGAATAGATTACAACCTATATGAGAACTGGTTAGGCATGGAAAACTTAATTATTGGTGGATTGCGCTTTGGTTTTTCTAGTTTTAGTCAAACAAGAGACCGATATACCATTTACGATACAAATGGACAAACATGGGGAGGAATCATCAACGAGGACAGTAAAGAATTCGCTGGATTGACTGCTGCATGGTTAGAGCTTATTTTTGGTATTAAAGCCGAATTGTTAAACAATGTATTTCTAGGATTAAATGTGCAGATAAAAGCGCGCTTAGCAGAAAAAAGTCCGTCAAATTTTGAAAATTTATACATTCCTGGATTTGGGCGTACATACGACAGCAGTAAAATAGGAACTGGTTTTAGCTATACAATAACCTACCTTCTGCCGATTTATAAAAAAACACGTATCCAAAAGCTTAGTGAAGAGGACAATGAAAAAACAGCCGTTGAATAGCTAAACTCAACGTATCAGTTTTTTGTACTTAATACGCTTAGGCATCAAATCACTACCCAAACGTTGACGCTTGTTGGCTTCATATTCGCTAAAACTACCTTCATAAAAATAAACCTCCGAATTACCTTCAAAGGCTAAGATGTGTGTACAAATTCGATCTAGAAACCAACGGTCATGGCTGATGACTACGGCACAACCTGCAAAGCTTTCAAGACCTTCTTCTAAAGCACGTAAGGTGTTTACATCTAAATCATTGGTAGGCTCATCTAAAAGTAGAACATTACCTTCTTCTTTGAGAGTCATAGCTAAATGCAATCGGTTACGCTCTCCACCAGAAAGCAGTTTAACTTTTTTATTTTGTTCACTTCCAGAAAAGTTAAAACGACTCAAGTATGCGCGAGAATTAACTTGCCGCCCACCCATCATTATGAGTTCTTGATTATCAGAAAAATTTTGCCAAATAGATTGCTCAGGGTCTATATTAGAATGGCTTTGATCAACGTAGGCAATTTTAGCTGTCTCACCAACTTTAAAGGCCCCTTTATCGGCTGCCTCCTCACCCATAATCATTCTAAAAATGGTGGTTTTACCAGCTCCGTTAGGACCAATTACACCAACAATACCTGCTTGAGGTAAATTAAAATTTAAATTATCATAAAGTAATTTATCTCCATAAGCTTTACTTACTGCTGTTGCTTCTATCACATTTGTTCCCAAACGTGGACCGTTAGGAATGTATATTTCTAATTTTTCGTCTAATTGCTTTTGGTCTTGATTTAATAATTTATCGTAATTCTTAAGGCGAGCTTTTTGCTTAGTTTGGCGTCCTTTGGCTCCTTGACGTACCCACTCGAGCTCACGCTCTAAGGTTTTTTGACGTTTTGAAGCAGTTTTACTTTCTTGAGCTAAACGTTTTGACTTTTGATCTAGCCAAGAAGAATAATTTCCTTTCCATGGTATACCTTCTCCCCTATCAAGTTCTAAGATCCACCCCGCAACATTGTCTAAAAAATAACGGTCGTGCGTTACAGCGATTACTGTACCTTTATATTGAGCCAAGTGTTGTTCAAGCCAATGAACAGACTCAGCATCTAAATGGTTAGTCGGTTCATCCAAAAGCAAAACATCAGGTTCTTTCAAAAGTAAACGACATAAAGCTACTCTTCGGCGTTCACCACCAGACAATACACCAATTTTCTGATTACCATCAGGTGTGCGTAAAGCATCCATTGCAATTTCAAGCTTTGTGTCTAACTCCCAAGCATTGGAAGCGTCTATTTGATCTTGCAGCTCTGCTTGACGATTCATAAGCTTTTCCATACGTTCGGCATCGGAGTACACCTCCTCAAGTCCAAACATATCATTGATCTTATTATACTCGTCTAGAACAGCTACAGTTTCAGCAACACCCTCTTTAACAACCTCAAGGACTGTTTTATCACTGTCCAGTTGAGGTTCCTGTTCAAGATAACCCACGGAGTAGTCTTGAGAAAAAACCACATCACCTTGATAGTTCTTGTCAACCCCAGCAATTATTTTAAGCAAAGTTGATTTACCCGAGCCATTTAACCCAAGAATACCTATTTTGGCACCATAGAAAAAACTGAGGTATATATTTTTAAGTACTGGTGTATTAGCACTTTGGAAGGTTTTGGTTACCCCCGTCATTGAGAAAATTATCTTTTTATCGTCGCTATTACTCATTAAACACGTCCTTTAAGTGCATTAAAAACCCAAGCTATAGCGAAAAAACCAATTCCTACTGCAGCGAAGCCCCAGCCAGCTATATCATTGTAACGAAAAGCCCCTAGACCAATCAACGCAAAGCCTACAAAAATCATAATAAATGTGGCCCATGCCAAAACTGTGTTTTTATTCATTTTTCTAAATTCTAAATTGAAAATCAAATATCGTGAAAATCTAAAACTTAACTTTTATGTTTTATGAAAAATTTAATTTTTATGTTTTTTAGCACAACTAGAGTCTTTAGGACTGTGAACGAATATTATGTAAAGTATTTAGCTGAGGAACAACCAGATGTCGCACGAGAGTTTGTAAAAACCCTTACCGCAAAAGCTGGAATGAAAATTGGCAATAAAAGTGAGGAAAGCATAAAAGCAGAAGCGGAATTATTAACATCTTTGACCAATAATATTCAAAAACTAGCAACAGAATCAGCAACTCTAAATCTCTCAAGAAGTATTCTTTACAGATTAAATGAAAGTTTATATAACAACGTATCTAAAGAACAAATAGAGCTGTTTCAAATGGTAGCCAACAAATTGATAGAGCTTCAGGAAAAGGAGTTTGAAGCTAAGCTTATGAGTGAAAAATCAAAAATTTTAGCTGATTTGAATTCAGCAATATCTGAACTGCAAGAATTAGGGTTCGATAAAAATAAAATTATTGGTCTTATTGACAAAGCTGTAGGTGCAACCAAATAAGTAAAATTAATGTTTTAATTGTAAATCTTCGTTAAACAAAATCGGTTGAATCTAGATTATTGTTACTTTTGTTTTAAAGATTATTAGATGGACCTCAATTTTAATAAAAACGAAGATCAAAATAAACTTCTTTTATCAGATCTCAGAAAGCGATTTACAAAAGTTAAACAGGGCGGCGGAAAAAATAAAATTGAAAAACAGCACGCTAAAGGGAAAATGAGTGCCCGTGAACGAATAGACTATCTTTTGGATGTAAAATCAAAGGCTATAGAAATCGGCGCATTTGCTGGGGAAGATATGTATAAAAAGCACGGAGGATGTCCCTCTGCTGGGGTCGTTGTAAAAATCGGATATATTTCAGGAAGACAATGTGTTGTTGTAGCGAATGATGCCACAGTAAAAGCTGGAGCATGGTTTCCTATAACGGCTAAAAAGAATTTACGGGCACAAGAAATTTCCATCGAAAACAAACTTCCAATAATTTATTTAGTAGACTCAGCTGGTGTATACCTACCCTTGCAAGATGAAATATTTCCCGATAAAGAACATTTTGGCCGTATTTTTAGAAATAATGCGGTTATGAGCAGTATGGGAATCACTCAAATTTCGGCCATAATGGGCAGTTGTGTGGCTGGCGGTGCCTACCTTCCAATTATGAGCGACGAAGCAATTATTGTAGACAAAACAGCAAGTATTTTCTTGGCTGGAAGTTACTTGGTAAAAGCAGCAATTGGTGAAAGCATTGATAATGAAACTCTTGGTGGGGCAATTACGCATTGCGAGATCAGTGGGGTTACAGATTATAAAGCCACTGATGACAAAGATGCTTTAGACAAAATTAAATCCATAATAAATAAAATGGGCGCTGCCGAAAAAGCAGGTTTTAACCGAACAAAAGCTGTAAAACCAAAAGAAAATCCAGAAGATATTTTTGGGATTTTACCTTACTCACGAGCCGAGCAGTATGACACTTATGAAATTATTAAAAGATTGGTTGACAATTCAGAGTTTGAAGAATATAAAGCTGGCTATGGAAAAACAATAATAACAGCCTACGCCCGAATTGACGGTTGGGCTGTTGGTGTTATAGCAAATCAACGAAAATTGGTTAAAACCAAAAAAGGAGAAATGCAATTTGGAGGTGTCATTTATAACGACAGTGCCGATAAAGCAACACGATTTATTGCTAACTGTAATCAGAAAAAAATACCCCTAGTGTTTCTTCAGGATGTTACTGGATTTATGGTAGGAAGCAAAAGCGAACACAGCGGAATCATAAAAGATGGCGCAAAAATGGTAAATGCGGTCAGCAATAGCGTTGTGCCAAAATTTACTGTAATTATGGGGAACAGTTATGGCGCTGGTAATTATGCCATGTGCGGTAAAGCCTACGACCCAAGATTGATTGTTGCTTGGCCAAGTGCGGAGTTGGCAGTAATGAGTGGATCTAGCGCTTCAAAGGTACTGCTTCAAATAGAGAAGGCTTCACTTGAAAAGCAAGGACAAAAAATATCTGATCAAAAAGAGGCTGAGTTGTTATCAAGTATAAAACAAAAATATGACGAACAGGTATCGCCTTATTATGCCGCAGCAAGACTTTGGACAGATGCAGTTATTGACCCCTTAGAAACTCGTACGTGGATTAGTATGGGAATTGAGGCCGCTAACCACGCTCCTATTGAAAAAGAATTCAATTTAGGGGTGATCCAAGTTTAGTGTTTCAAGTGTTTTTTGACGTTGAACCTTTCCTGAATTTGTTGTGCAAAACTTATCTACAAAATAAGTGTTTTTAGGATGCTTCTGTGGTTCAATAGTGCTGTAATTTAAATGTAATGTTTTAGGTTTTCCTTCAATTATTAACACCACCTTTTGCCCCAATACAGTATCTGGCATTGAAGTAATAAAAAATCGACTTTTAATCTGATTTTGCATTATTTTTTCTAACTGCTCAGGGTAGATTTTTAGACCACCAGAGTTGATGACATTATCGTAACGACCTAACCAAACAAAAGAGTTCTTGGACGTTAACGAAACCACATCTTTTGTATGCAAAACCTTTGAGCTCAATTTTGGTGCGTTTATTATTAGGCAACCATTGTCATTTGTGGCTATAGAAATATCTGGTAAAACTTTGAAATCTTCTTCCTCTTTAGTCAAATTTTTAGCTGCAATATGACTGACTGTTTCGGTCATTCCAAAGGTTTCAAAAACAGCAGATCTATGGTTCTTCAATTTAGTAGCCAAGGAATCTGACACATGTGCACCACCAATAAGAAGCGTTTTGATCTTGTTTATTTTTAAAAAACAATTGTGGACCTGTAAAGGTACCATAGCTGAAAAATCGTAAACCTTAGTGATATGCTGCAAAGGCTGAGATGAAGGTTCAATAAAATCTAATTTCAAACCTAAAACCCAAGCACGGACAAACATCATTTTTGCGGCAACGTATGAGAATGGTAAGCAGCATAAGGCAGAGTCGCCATGGCTTAAATTAAAAAAACTTCCTGTTGCCTTTGCAGAATTAACAAAAGCAGTTTTAGAAATAGTAATGAATTTTGGTTCAGAAGTTGTTCCGGAAGTTTTAAGATCTATGTGTTCATTTTCATCAACCCATTTAAGAATAAATAAACCTAAATTATATTCGTTCTCAGTACCGGTTTTTATAAGATTTTGAGCATAGTTTGAAATTGTTTCAAATGAATAATTTTTGTTATTCAACTGAAAAAAATCGTGAGGGTTAATATGTTTAGCCGTGGTGCTCAAGTATTTAAATAGAATTAATCAGCAGTAACGCTGCCAAAAAGCTTTTCTTTCCAATCTGTCCATTGGTACTTTTTAGAAAAAACAATCAAAATCAACGGGTAAATAACGAACACTGGAAAAAAGACTTCTAGGTTTGACATCTCAGGTTCCGAAATATCTTTTAAAATAGAATTAGTTTGAAAAGCTGTCCAATCGGCAGTAAGAAGAAGGGCAGCAATGAGGTTATTTGCGGCATGAAAACCAAGTGCCAATTCCAAACCTTCATCCATGAGCGTCATAATACCCAATAAAAAACCTGTTCCGATGTAATGAACCATTAACATATAACCCAATTTTCCGATTTCTGGGTTAGCAATATGCATCAATCCAAATAACGTTGAAGTGAAAATAAGTGGCAGCCATCGGTTTTTAGCCAAGACTCCTAGGCCTTGCATTAAATATCCTCTAAAGAAATATTCCTCAAAACTTGTTTGTAATGGAATAAAAACAATTGAAATTAAGACAAGAATCAAAAAAGGAATCGGCTTAAAATTAAAACTAAAGTCTTCTGGTGAAGAAAAATATTCTAATAAAATAAAGCAAAAGGTTGTTGCACCCCAAGCTAAAAAAGCAAACCAAAAACGACTCCAATCTATGGTGCTTCTTGAAGTTGTAATGCTTTTTAAAGATTGCTTGTGAAGGTATTTAACTACAAAAAAAAGAAAAGCTAAGCCAACCGCAAATGACAACAACATTAGAAATAAATTCAAATTCGAGTCTAATAGTGACATCATGGAATTTGTATCCATTTTTGACAAATCATCTCCATTACCAATGGCCTTTGCGAACGCTGCAAGGGTAAAAGGAATTTGCCCAAGAATGACACCAATAAAAATCAAAATCACCCCAACAAGGTATAACCACCAATCATGTTCAACTTTAAATGCTTGTTTAATATACATATCTCTAAAAATTAATTGTCCATTTAACTGAGGGCGCATAAATTAAACGCCCATTATCTATTTTCAATGGTGCCTCAATATTATTGGTGTATAAGGCACCGGTGCCCAAACCTTGAGGGCGATTAACATTCAGTTGGTAAGTCCATTGTGCAATTGCATTTAGCCCAATATTGCTTTCTAAAGCACTAGTAATCCACCAATCAACGGATTGTTTTTCGGCTAAATCAATCCATGATTGACTGCCAGAAAAACCACCTATAAGAGTAGGTTTTAAAATAATGTATTGGGGGTTTATTGTTTGTAGCAAAAGTCCTCGTTTTGTTACATCGTGAATTCCAATTAGCTCTTCATCTAAAGCAATTGGTAAAGGTGCATGTGCACAAAGTTTTGCCATTGCATCATGCTGACCTTGTCGAATAGGCTGTTCTATTGAGTGTAAATTAAAATCTGACAAACGTTTGAGTTTTTCCATCGCTTCTAAAGGGGAAAATGCGCCATTAGCATCAACTCTAAGTTCTATTGTCTCGACATCGTACTCTTTTCTGATGGCTTTAATTAAGGACAGTTCAGTATCAAAATCAATAGCGCCTATTTTAATTTTCAAACAATCAAAACCCGCATCAATTTTAGATCGAATCTGAGATTTCATAAATTGCTCATCGCCCATCCATATAAGCCCGTTTATAGGTATAGATGCCTTACCGGATGTAAATTTTGAAGGAAACAAAACATTAGAGGAATCGGATAGTAAATCTAAAAAAGCCATTTCTAAGCCGAACTGAATCGATGGGAAATCGATCAACTCTATCAAAAGTTGTTCAAGACCCAAGTCAATGTGATTGCAAACCCATTTTAATTTTGACTCAAAATCAGGACGATCATCACAACTTAACCCGCGAAACATCCCACATTCTCCAAAACCGGTCGCATGTTCATCTTCAATTTTGATAAACCATGTTTCTTTGGTCTTTAATATACCACGAGACGTCCCACTGGCTTGCTTGAATTCTAATCGGTATGGAAAAAATGATGCCTTCATTAAAATTAAAGAATTTTGTTACTGTCCAAAAATTATCCCTAGAGCAAATAATAGCGCTAAAGTAAAGGTTGAAAGTGCAACAGTTTTTAAATGTGGGTCATATTCTTTTGGATTGCTAATGTAATACACTGACTTAAGATGAAGTAACAAAGGAATAAATGCCAAACAACTAAAAAATACCGTATATGAAAAGGGCATGACAAGTACAAAAACAAGCATAAAAATGATAGCGAGAAGAACAATGGAGAAATGGTATACCTTAGAATTATTCGGCCCAAAATAACCAGCCAAAGTATTCTTTTTTGATTTTCGATCAGATTCTAAATCACGCATGTTATTCAAATTAAGTACAGCTGCACTTAATAACCCAATAGATGAAGCTGGAAGGAATAGCCAAGGATCAATGTGCTTAGTGAATAAGAAAAAAGTGCCTAAAACACTGAGAAAGCCAAAAAACAAAAACACCATTAAATCTCCAAGGGCATTATAGCCATAAGCAGATTTTCCGACCGTGTAAGTGATGGCGGCATAAATTGAAAGTCCTCCTAAACAAACAAAAACTGCGGCAGTAAACAACTGCTTTAATCCAAAAACAACAAGAATGAGAGCAATAGACAAAATTGCACTAATTAGAGCATTAATTGCTACGGCAGTACGCATTTGACTGGGACTAATTGCACCACTCTGTAGTGCGCGCTTGGGTCCAATTCTACTTTCATTATCTGTCCCCTTTATACCATCTCCATAATCATTAGCAAAATTTGAGAGAATCTGAAAACTAAGTGTTGTCAAAATGATAAGTGAAAATATTAGGGTGTTAAAAAATCCAAGATGAAAAGCGTAAGCTGATCCTACTAATGCCCCAGAAATAGAAAGTGGTAATGTACGCAGGCGGGCTGCAGATATCCAAGCTTTTAGGTTAGCCATATCAAGGGATCCACTTTTTATTAAAGTTTGGAGAGCGTTTTTCAAGAAATGCATCTCTCCCTTCTTTTGCTTCATCAGTCATGTAGGCCAATCGTGTGGCTTCGCCAGCAAAGACTTGTTGCCCTACCATACCGTCATCAGTCAGGTTCATTGCAAACTTAAGCATTTTGATGGAAATTGGCGATTTTTGTAAAATTTCTTGTGCCCATTCAAAAGCAGTAGTTTCGAGCTGATCGTGTGGAACAACAGCATTCACCATTCCCATTTCAAAAGCCTCTTGAGCAGAATAATTTCGACCAAGAAAAAAGATCTCACGTGCTTTTTTCTGACCAACCATTTTGGCTAAATAAGCAGATCCATAACCACCATCAAAACTGGTAACATCAGCATCAGTTTGTTTAAAAATTGCATGCTCTTTACTCGCTAATGTCAAATCGCATACAACGTGAAGACTGTGACCACCACCAACAGCCCAACCTGGAACTACAGCAATTACAGCTTTTGGCATGAAACGAATAAGCCGTTGAACCTCTAAAATATTTAAACGGTGATAACCATCCTTACCTATGTAACCCTCATCACCACGTGCTTTTTGGTCCCCTCCACTACAGAACGAAAATACGCCATCCTTAGATGAGGGCCCTTCAGCACTAAGCAATACAACTCCAATAGATGTATCTTCATTTGCGTCGTGAAAAGCTTTGAGTAATTCTGATGTAGTTTGCGGGCGAAATGCATTACGTACATCTGGACGATTAAAGGCAATGCGGGCAACACCTCTACATTTTTTGTAAGTAATGTCTTCAAATTCAATCGCTGTTTTCCATTGTATTGAACTCATAATTATTAGTTTTTACTTGATAAATATATACCGTTTGATTCCAAGCGAATCAGTCGTTGCTTGTATAACGAACCAACTGCTTTTTTAAAGCTTTTTTTACTCATTTGCGCTACGGACTTTATGGTTTCAGGACTTGATTTGTCTGTTATGTCTAAGAACCCATTGTGATCTGTTATAAGTTCTAGCAATGCTTGTGCACTTGGTTCAATATTTCTATAACCGATTTGGGCCAAGCTAATGTCTATTTTATTGCCTGGTCGTATTTTCTTAACAAAACCTTTCAATTGATCACCAACACTTAGGTCTTTGAAAATATCTCCACTAAAAACAAGCCCTAGATGTTGTTTATTAATAATAACGTTCATGCCAATATCAGATGGATGCGAAACAATCAAATCAACTTCATCGTACAAAGCAACAGAAAGATCACTGTTGTCCAAAAAGCGGTTTGTTTTACTGGAGGCTACAAGTCGGTCTGTCTTCTCATCTAAATAACAGTGTACCAAGTACCAGCCTCCCTTTTTCATTTTATAGGCTTGCTCTTTAAACGGACAAAACAGCTCTTTTAGCATGCCCCAATCTAAAAATGCACCAAATTCATTTACGGCATTACAACGCAAAAGCGCAAACTCTCCCCTTTGAATATATGGAGTGTCTGTAACCGCCACCAGACGTTCTTCATTGTCTAGGTAAACGAAAACATCAATAAAATCATCAATTTGGAAATTAGCAGGTACATACCTATTAGGTAACAAAACCTCATTGTCTTCATTATCACCCAAAAACAAACCTGGATCTGTATCCCTTAAAATTCTTAATCTGTTAATTTCCCCTATCTGAATCATGATACAAAGGTAAGCATATTAGAGGTAATAATAACTTGCAAAAAATCTGTTAATCAATTAAAGTTTTTTCTAATTTTGTTGGATGAAAAAATTTACAATTCTCATTAACTGTAAAGATCAATCGGGTATCATCGCAGCTACAACAAGTTTTATTTTTAAACAAGAAGGGAATATTACTTATGTTGACCAACATGTTGACCACGAGCAAGAAGTTTTTTTTATGCGACTTGAATGCACTTTTGAAAACAACTCAATAACAACAAACGAGCTTAAGCAACTTTTTGATGTTTCTGTTGCGCAAATTTTTGCAATGGATTGGACTATATTTGATGCCGAATTTTTACCAAAAATGGCTATTTTTGTGTCAAAGTATGATCATTGTTTATATGATATCTTAGGTCGATTTAAATCTGGTGAACTCAATATAGAGATTCCATTTATAGCGAGTAACCATACGGATTTAAAGCCCATTGCAGATAGCTTCGAAATTCCGTTTTTTCATATTCCAATTACTCCAGACACACGTGCTGATTCAGAGCGTCAGCATTTAAAGTTACTCAAGGAGTACAGGGTTGATTTTATTGTTTTGGCACGTTACATGCAGATTATCCCTCAAAGACTAATTGATGCTTATCCGTCAAAAATCATCAATATTCATCACTCTTTTCTACCTGCATTTGTTGGCGCAAAGCCTTACCATTCTGCCTTTAAACGTGGGGTGAAAATTATTGGGGCTACTTCGCATTATGTAACCACCGAATTGGACGCGGGTCCTATTATTGAACAAGATGTAGTTCATGTTTCGCATACACATACAATCAAAGATTTAATCAATAAAGGTCGTGACTTAGAAAAAATTGTTCTTTCTACAGCCATTAAACACCATATAAACCAAAAAGTAATGGTGTACGGCAACAAAACAGTGGTATTTTCTTAAAATGAATGGTTAAAATATTGATTCTTTACCAAAGTGCTTAGTCAAGAGATAATACACAACAGCGCGGTATTTATTTCGGTTGGATAGGCCATACAGCTCAAACACTTGATTGATCCCCTCATCGAGAAGTGGTGACTCTCTCAACTTTAATTTTTTAATCAAAAAGTTATTGCGGATGGTGTCTACTTCGGAAGGATCTGTTGAAGAAACCATAGAAGCGTCTTTGTTGTAAATAGATGGGCCACAATTAATTGTCACTTTAGTAAGGAGATTCATATCTGGGTTAATATTGCATTTTATTCTTAAATCGTTTGCATATTTTTGAATCAATTGCTCTCTTTTGTTCATAATAATTTGGGTTTGAATTAATATTACTGCTTGGACAGTTTCTCAGTTACATAAGACACGCAATCACAACAAAAGTCACATTTCAAGAGATTATTTTAAGCTATTTGGTCAAAATAAGATAAAAGAATTTTGTCATTTTGAGAAGAGGGTGTGAAAATTTCTAGAAGTTTTGGACTTGATGAACTTTTAAAAAATTCAGCTAAAGTAAGGGCTAAAGTTTGCTCCGAGTTTGCAGAACTGTAAGCAAAACCAAAATCTGTAGCTAGAGCTTTTGCATTTCGATTGTGCTTTGTCTCAAAATAAGTTTCAAATAGTTCTGAATTATCGTTTCCAGGTAAAATTCTAAAAATTCCTCCCCCACTATTATTGATTACTATTATTCTAAAGTTTGAAGGGATATACTTATTCCACAAGCCATTAATATCATAGAAAAAGCTTAAATCTCCAGTAATCAAAAGGGTAGGTTCTTTTGAAACAATAGAAGCTCCAACTGCAGTACTGGTGGAACCGTCTATTCCACTTGTCCCTCTGTTGCAATACAATGAAATGGATGGGTGAAATTCGAAAAGCTGCAAATAGCGAATAGCAGAACTGTTACCTGATTGAACCACAAAGTTTTGAGGGATAGCATGTGAAATCAACTCAAAAGCCTTGAAATCACTGAAAGGCATAGATTTTAAATACTCATTATGAGCCTTTTTACGCTGTAGTTTTACTCTATTCCAAAAATCAAAGTAGGAGCTTTTGTTTGAAGGAGTATTCTTAAATAATTGACGAAAAAAATCATTTGGATTTATCTTAAAATGTTTATTTAAACAAAAATAAGTGTCATTGGCTTTGTAGGGGTCAACATGCCAATGGTGTTTGGGGTTATAAGCCCTTAAAAAAGCTTTGATTTTTTTTGATATTATTAATCCTCCAAAAGTTAAAAGCAAATCTGGCTGAAGCGCTTCATAACCCTCCTCATTTAGTGGTGCAATTAGCTGGTCTATAAAGGGAAAGAAATTACTGTGGTGCAAGTTAGATGTTGTTTCTGTGAGAACTATCACTGAGGGATCATTAGCTAGTTGATCAATTACCGCTGAATCTAATGAATTTGGTGGGTTTACCCCTACCAAAACTAATTTACGCTTAGCGTTTTGCCATGTTTTTTGGAAGGAAGGACTAAGATAAAAATATGCTGTCTTTATATCTTTTTTAAAGGAGATGTTTAAGCTTAAAGGTTCAGGTACAGTATCATACAAAGGTTCTTCAAAAGGGACATTAATATGAACAGGCCCCATCATTCGACTAGCCGTATCGAGGGCTTTATTGATTAATTTTTGTGCTTTATCGCGTGCAAACTGAGTACTATTGAAAAGTGTTTTTGTTGGAGGCTTTAAATTGGCTTCAAAAAGAACATGTTTACCAAATGCGTGAGGTTGGATAATCGTTTGACCATCACCAATATTGATTAAATGTTGTGGTCTGTCAGCAGAAATAACTACTAACGGTAAACCCGAATAATAAGCCTCAGCTACAGCTGGGTAATAATTTAGCAAAGCACTACCAGAAGTACACACTACGGCTACAGGCTCAGAAGTTTGTTGCGCAATACCTAAAGCAAAGAAACCCGCTGATCGTTCATCGACTACGCTGTAGCATCTAAAAAAATTTTGATTTGTAAAACCTATTGTAAGAGGAGCATTTCTACTGCCAGGAGAAATAACAACATGCTTTAGCCCTTTGACTTTACAAAGCTGAATTATGAACTGCGCTAAATCGTGTTTTGGCCATTTCATCAGTGTGCAAAGGTATTGATTTTGGGTGGTTTAACATTGTTAAAACATTGTTATTTAAGTTGTAAAAACAGAACTTATAGTACGTAACTTAGCTTCTGTTTCCTCCCACTCCTTTTCTGGATCTGACTTTGAAGTTATACCACCCCCTGCAAATAAAGTAGCTTTAAGATCATTTATATGCATACAACGTAAATTGACGACTAAGTTTGTGACAGTTGAATTATTTTTCAAAATATTTATTTCTCCTAAAAAACCGGAATAGAAGGCGCGGTCAATAGGCTCAAATTTGTTAATGTATAGCATCGCCTCTTTTTTAGGAGTCCCACAAACTGCAGGTGTTGGATGAATACTTGATATAAGCGCTTTTAAAGCGTTTGGATTGTCAATTAGGACACCACTCAAGGAAGTTTGTAAATGAAGAAGCTTGCCTGCTCTTATGGTCTTTGGGGATGATATTTCAATGTCAGAAATATAATCAGAAAGTTTGTTTTTTAAATATGAAGTTACAAAGGAGTGTTCTTCATGATTTTTTAAATCCCATTGAACGTCCATAGAGCCATTGTACTCTTGAGTTCCAGCCAAAGCCATTGTTTTTAATTTGTGGTTTTCTATTTTTAACAAGGTTTCAGGTGAAGCGCCTAACCAAAATCCAGTTTTTGGATGATACCAGCAGTAAGTGTAGGCATCTGGGTAAGCAGACACCAAAGAAAAGAACAATTGAACTATATCCATTTTAATGAAATCTAGCTCTGCTGTACGCGCCAGTACTACTTTTTCTAAAGCTGACCCATCAATCGCTTTTATAGCATCCGATATCAAGCGCTTGTGTTGATTAGGAGAAATAGTGCCGTATACGGCGTTATAAGATGATGAAAAAGTTGAAAACTCGTTCAACCCAATCTCTTCAGTTACTTCATTGGGTATAAGATAAACTGAAGACGACAAATCGAAAGGTGCAAAAATAAATCCTTCTTCTGAAAAATCTTTTGTTTTGTAGGTTATCGAATTTGTTTGTAAGCGCGCACTAATTGAGTTTTTACCAAACTCTGAACTCAGTATGAATGGTCTTTCATTTTCAATCTGTGTATTGATTCGTTCAAAAAAACGATTAGTAGACATCGAAGATTTATTTTTTTAGGGTAATAGTTGTTAGCTTACATAAAGAAATAAGTTCATTTTCTTCATTTGTTACCTTTACGTCAAATACCTGAGTTGTTCTTCCACTATGGATGCATATTGCTTTTGCATAAACAAATCCTGATTTGATACTCTTGACGTGTTGTGCAGATATATCTATTCCGCGAACAAAATATGTATCTGTATCCAAGAATATATGAGCCGCAAAGCTCCCCACTGTTTCAGCAAGTGCTGCGGTAGCCCCCCCATGAAGAACTCCATCTGGTTGATGAACACTTTTTGTTACAGGCATTCGTGCCGTTATGAAATCCGCGCCAGCATCAACAAATTCTATCTTCAAAGTCTCCATTAAATTGTCTTTGCATGCGGCATTAGCGTGCTGTAGAATTACTTCTTTAGATAATTTCATTATTTTAAAAAATTTTGTGTAAAGTTACAAAAAGTAAAAACGGCTTATTAGCCGTTTCACGTTAAAAATAGTGTAAAAAAAAAGCGCAATTTTAAAATTGCGCTTTTAATATTAATATAGTGGGATTGTATGTTAGGCAGTTTTCTTAACTGCTAAACTGTAAATCACTAAACCGAAACCGATTTTATTTATGGCATCAGCAATGTTGTACCATACATCCATTGCTAAGCCTTCAGTTGGAAGCACATCGTACCAACCTTCTGTACCGGCCATATATCCAATTGGGTAAATTGCCCAACCAACTAAAACGAACCAGCATAGAATTTTGTGTGCATGTAGAACATCACCTCCAGCTTCTTTAGCCATTTTAGCAGCTCCACCAAGCCATATTTCGTATACAATTATAAAATATGCAATTCCAGAAACAGTACCCCACATAACAGCGTTGCCCATTGTTTCACCGAAATATCCAGTTACAAGCATTACAACTGAAAGTCCGATTAGTTTCCAAAGAAGACTTTTAGTTGCACCAGCAACTTTAAGTATAAGATAGAATTCAACACACATTAATGGAACAGTAAGGATCCAGTCAACATAACGGAAAGCCGTTACATTAGACACGTCTCCAGCCATAGATGCGTCACGCATGTACCAATAGTGTACAGCTGCAATAAATGTAATTAAACCAGAAACTAAAACGGAAGTTCTCCATTTTTTGTCAAACTGATTTAGAGATAAGAAAAAGAAGGCAGAAGCTGCCATCATTGCCATACATCCAATAAAGAATGTGAAATTCACTGGGTCGTTGACGTCTCCGCCGCCAGCAACAAGTGGTAAGAATAAATTTGTCATTTTTCTAAAAATTTTTGTTAGTTTTGTTTAAACAAATGTATCAATTTTTTATATAAATCTTTACCAAATCTCCTTTTTTTTCCTTTTTAATTGATTATTTAACAGTTTTTTATGAAAATTATTTATAGATTCTCAATCGTTTCAAGCTTCCTAGGATTGTGGATTACAACCTTATTTCCCGAAGATTTTGAATTGATTTTAGGTTTTTTTCTGATCTTTACTTTTGGTATGATTCATGGTTCCAATGATATTTTAATTATAAATTCATTGACAAATAAATCTAATTTTAACTTTGGTAAAATATTAATGACTTATCTCCTAGTAGTGGTAAGTGCAGTACTTGTATTTTATTGGTTTCCTAGCTTAGCACTTATTCTTTTCATAGTGTTTAGCGCCTATCATTTTGGCGAACAACATTGGGAAGAAGATTTAAAACTTGTTCATACTAATTACAAAAGGATTTATTTTTTTTTGTATGGCCTGTTTATATTATTCATGGTCTTTTATTTTAATGATGATAATGTGAAAATGATTATCAATGAAATTGCCGGGATCAAACTTTATGATTTGTACTCAAAAGAAATTTCAATAGCACTGGGCGCTTCAATAGTTGTGTTTCTATTGATCACGCTGAGGCAAAATAAAATTGAACTCAACACAATTATTAAAGAACTTTTCACACTTATCATACTAATGATAATTTTTAAATCCTCTTCATTAATATGGGGGTTTACTATCTACTTCATCATTTGGCATAGTATTCCTTCGCTGTTGGAGCAAATTAAATTTGCTTATGGCGATCTAAAGCGAGTACATATCATGGAGTATACAAAAGCTGCACTCCCTTATTGGATAGTTTCATTGGCTGGTATGAGTCTATTATATTTTGTTTTGAAAGATGAAAAACATTTTTATAGTCTATTTTTCGCATTTATAGCTGCTGTCACATTTCCTCACGCTATCGTAATGCTGAGGATGTTTTCAAAAAAAAAATAATTAAACTCGCAAAAACCAAAAAAGCATAATCTTTTCAGATTATGCTTTTTTATTTATCAAAATTTAAATTTACTTTACTTCTTCGAAATCCACATCTTCAACATTATCGCCTTCAGCTTGAGCATCGGAACCTGCTTCAGGACCAGCGGCACCAGCTGCTTGTGCATCTTGTTGTGCTTTATACATTTCTTCACTTGCAACTTTCCAAGCCTCGTTGATTTTCTCTAAGGCAGGGTCGATAACAGCAAGATCTTTACTTTCATAAGCCTTTTTCAGCTCCTCTAGAGCTGCTTCAATTGGCTGTTTTTTATCTTCAGAAAGTTTGTCTCCAAATTCTTTTAGTTGCTTTTCAGTTTGAAAAATCATAGCATCAGCACTATTGAGCTTGTCAGCAGTTTCTTTTGCCTTGGCATCTGCATCTGCATTAGCTTCAGCGTCTTGCTTCATTTTTTCAATTTCCTCTTCTGTCAAACCAGATGAAGCTTCAATTCGGATGTCTTGTGACTTGTTTGTTGCTTTATCTGTTGCAGAAACTTTGATGATTCCATTTGCATCGATATCAAAAGTAACTTCGATTTGGGGTACTCCTCGCTGTGCGGGTGGAATACCGTCCAAATGAAAACGTCCAATTGTTTTGTTGTCTCCTGCCATAGCACGCTCACCCTGTAAGACATGAATTTCTACAGAAGGTTGGTTATCTGCTGCAGTTGAAAACACTTGTGATTTCTTTGTTGGGATAGTCGTATTAGCTTCAATTAATTTAGTCATTACATTACCCATGGTTTCAATTCCAAGCGATAGCGGAGTAACATCCAATAACAGAACGTCTTTTACGTCTCCTGTAAGCACACCACCTTGTATTGCAGCTCCAACCGCAACAACTTCATCAGGGTTAACTCCTTTATTTGGTTTTTTCCCAAAGAATTTCTCAACAGCTTCTTGAACAGCTGGAATTCGGGTCGAACCACCAACTAGAATGATCTCGTCAATATCACTTTTAGAAAGTCCAGCTGCCTTTAGTGCAGTTTCACAAGGTTTAACTGTTCTTTTCACTAAATCATCAATCAACTGCTCGAATTTGGAACGAGATAATGTGCGCACTAAGTGTTTTGGCCCACTTGCAGTTGCAGTAACATAGGGAAGATTAATTTCTGTTTGTGCAGAAGATGAAAGCTCAATTTTAGCTTTTTCAGCAGCTTCTTTTAAACGCTGTAGCGCCATTGGATCTTTTCGTAAATCCATGTTTTCGTCGGCTTTAAATTCTTCAGCTAACCAATTGATAATTTTTTCGTCAACATCGTCACCACCAAGATGTGTATCTCCATCTGTAGCAAGAACTTCAAAAACTCCGTCACCAAGTTCGAGTATAGAAACGTCATGCGTTCCACCACCAAAGTCAAAAACTACTATGGTTTGGTCTTTTCCTTTTTTGTCTAACCCATAGGCTAATGCAGCAGCAGTAGGCTCATTGATGATTCGGCGTACTTTTAATCCTGCAATCTCTCCAGCTTCTTTTGTTGCTTGCCGCTGTGCGTCATTGAAATATGCTGGAACAGTTACAACTGCTTCACTCACTTCATGATCTAAAAATTCCTCAGCAGTTTTCTTCATTTTTTGAAGTACCATAGCCGAAAGTTCTTGTGGTGTATACAAGCGCCCGTCGATGTCTACTCGAGGAGTGTCGTTATCCCCTTTGACTACTTTGTACGGCACACGACCAACTTCCTGCTTAGATTCAGAAAATTTATTTCCCATAAATCGCTTTATAGAATAAACCGTTTTTTCAGGGTTAGTTACTGCTTGTCGCTTTGCAGGATCTCCTACTTTAATCTCACCACCCTCTACAAAAGCAATCACAGAAGGAGTCGTGCGACGTCCCTCAGCATTTGTGATAACTACAGGCTCATTACCTTCCATTACGGAGACACATGAGTTGGTTGTCCCTAAATCGATTCCAATTATTTTACTCATAATTTATTGTGTTATTTAATTTGTTTCAAAAATTTATACAACTCAATAATGTCAATCATTATGCCATGACATGAAATATGACAAGGTGTCATGGCAAAGCATTTCTTTTTCACTATTTTTACAAAAAATTATAAGCCACCATGACAAACAAAAAACAATATAAACGCGTAACCGTCAAGTCTTTGGTTGAAATGAAAGCAGCAAATGAAAAAATATCAATGCTGACCGCCTACGATTATACTATGGCTAAAATAGTTGATGGCGCAGGGATTGACGTGATACTTGTTGGAGACTCAGCGAGTAATGTAATGGCTGGTCATGAAACAACATTACCTATTACCTTGGACCAAATGATTTATCATGCTTCATCTGTTGTACGTGCTATTGATCGTGCACTGGTTGTGGTTGATCTGCCTTTTGGAACTTATCAAAGTGACTCCAAAGAGGCATTGCGGTCTGCAATTCGAATAATGAAAGAGAGTGGTGGACATGCCGTAAAACTTGAAGGAGGAAAAGAAATAAAAGATTCTATTAAAAAAATTCTTAACGCTGGTATTCCTGTAATGGGACACCTAGGGCTTACGCCTCAATCCATATACAAATTTGGTACTTATACAGTCCGTGCTAAAGAGGAAGAAGAAGCAAAACAACTACTCAAAGACGCAAAAATGTTAGAACGGATTGGGTGCTTTGCTGTTGTTCTTGAAAAGATTCCAGCAAAATTAGCAAAAGAAGTCGCTGAAAGTGTCAGTATTCCAGTCATTGGTATTGGTGCTGGAGCTGATGTAGACGGGCAAGTTTTGGTCCTCCACGATATGATTGGAATGACACACGAATTTAATCCGCGCTTTTTACGACGTTATATGAACCTTTACGAAACTATGACTAATAGTATTGGGCAATACGTAAGTGATGTAAAATCGTCTGATTTTCCAAATGCTGAAGAGCAATACTAAGCCATGTCTAGAATTGTAACTAATTCATCTAATGTGCACGTTTTGTATGAAGACAACCACATTATAGCCATCAACAAGAGAGTTGGAGATATTGTTCAAGGGGATAAAACCAATGACCCACCGCTATCAGAATTAGTCAAAATCTATTTAAAGTACAAATACAATAAACCCGGAGCTGTATTTTTAGGAGTTGTACACCGGCTAGATCGGCCGACATCGGGAGTTGTAATTTTTGCAAAAACTTCAAAAGCACTCAAGCGGATGAATCAATTGTTTCAAGACAAAAAAATTGATAAAACCTATTGGGCTATAGTAAAAAAAAGACCAGTTAAATCAAAAGAGAGTTTAACACATTGGTTGAAAAAAAATCCAAAAACCAACACCACAAAAGTGTACCCAAAAGAAGTTCAAGACAGTAAAAAAGCTATTTTGCACTACAAAACACTTTTAAAATTGGACAACTATACACTATTGGAAGTGAAATTAGAAACAGGAAGATCTCATCAAATTAGAAGTCAAATGGCGTATATTGGTTGCCCAATAAAAGGGGATTTAAAGTATGGTTTTCAGCGAAGTAATGCTGATGGAGGAATTCACTTACATGCCAAAGCTATTCAATTTACACACCCGGTATCCAAAACCCCCATCTACATAAATGCAGTGCCACCAGATGATGTTTTATGGAACGAGTGTACTAAAATGATTTAAAACTATGGAACACATTAAGATTATTAATCAGCAAAAAACCTTTTTTGACTCTGGAAGAACTAGAGATTTATCCTATATCAAAGACAAACTGAAAGCACTTAAAACTAATATTCTATCAAATGAAGAAGCGATTTACGAAGCGCTTTATAACGATTTTAAAAAATCGAGATTTGAAGCTTATTTTAGCGAAATCGGGATTGTTGTTGCTGAAATAGATATGACGCTTAAGAATCTTAAATATTGGTCCAAACCAAACAAAGTACGCGCTGCTGCACTAAATTTCCCTTCGAATGATTATATTTATTCAGAACCTTACGGAGCTGTTCTAATTATTGCTCCATGGAATTATCCGTTCCAATTGGCCATTGCACCCGTTATTTCTGCTATTGCAGCAGGAAATACAGTTGTTTTGAAACCGAGTGAGCTTACACCAAATACAGCAAAAATTATTGAAACCATACTCTCAGAAGTATTTAAAAATGAGCATTTAAGTGTAATTCAGGGCGGGGTTCCGGAAACAACTGCTCTTTTGAACGAACGCTGGGATTATATTTTCTTTACTGGAAGTGTTCCGGTGGGTAAAATTGTCGCAAAAGCCGCTGCGCAATACATGACACCTGTTACGCTTGAGTTAGGAGGGAAAAACCCATGTATTGTTGATGATAGTATAAATATAAAATTAGTTGCAAAACGTTTGGTTTGGGGTAAGTTTGTTAATGCTGGGCAAACTTGTATTGCACCAGATTATATTATAGCTAAAAGATCCATAAAGTCTGAGTTAATTCATCAGCTCAAAATTGAAATAATTAAGGCCTACGGAGAAGATCCTAAAAAATCAACAGATTATCCACGAATTGTCAATACAAAAAATTTGAAACGGCTTTCGGCCATGCTCAAAGGAGTTCATGTGGTGCACGGAGGTGATGTCGATGATGAAGACAATTACCTTGCCCCCACTCTAGTGGACAATCCAAGTTTGAAGACTAAACTCATGGAGGGCGAAATTTTTGGTCCAATTCTACCTATTCTCAGCTATGAAACAATGGAAGATATTGAGTTGACAGTTAGCCGTTATGAAAAACCATTAGGGTTTTATGTATTTTCAAATAGAAAACAATTCTACAATACACTCATTAAAAAATACAGTTTTGGTGGTGGCTCAGTAAATGATACGATGATTCATTTTGGTAATCCGAGATTACCATTTGGTGGTGTGGGTGAAAGCGGTATTGGGGCCTATCATGGGCGTTTAGGATTCGATACGTTTTCGCACAAAAAAGGCATTACAATTAAAGCAAATTGGCTTGATATACCATTACGTTATGCACCCTACACAAATAAGCTTAAAAAAATTAAAAGTGCATTTAAATGGCTGGGGTAAAACAGTAATAGATTTTTCTTATTGAATATAATTAAAGTATTGATTTTCAATAATTTAATAAATCCATATAAAGTATAAATTTAATTATAATAACCACCCTTCCCGATCTAAACTTCGGTACTGAATAGCTTCACTAATATGCCTGCTGTTTATGGTATTTGATGCTTCAAGATCAGCAATTGTTCGCGCTACTTTCAAGATTCTATCATAGGCCCGAGCGGACAAATTTAAACGCTCCATTGCGTTTTTCAAAAGGGCTTTTGAAGCATCGTCCAAAACACAAAATTTTCGTATATGCTTAGTCTGCATTTGAGCATTATAATGTACCGAATTTATAGACTCAAAGCGTCGAGTTTGCAACGTTCGAGCTTTTGTTACTCGTTCTCTAATCACAATAGATGGCTCACCACGACGTTCTTCTGTGAGCTTTTCAAAAGGCACAGGAGTTACCTCCACATGAATATCGATACGATCGAGCAATGGCCCAGAAATTTTTCCCAGATAGCGCTGCATTTCAGCCGGAGAAGAAGTTACAGGTGATGAGGGATCATTAAAAAAACCGCTTGGACTTGGATTCATACTGGCGACCAACATAAAACTACTGGGGTATGTCACCGTGAATTTTGCTCTTGAGATGGTAACTTCCAAATCTTCTAAAGGTTGGCGCATGACTTCGAGAACCGAGCGCTTAAATTCAGGTAATTCATCTAAAAACAATACCCCATTGTGTGCCATCGAGATTTCACCTGGTTGAGGGTACTGCCCTCCTCCTACCAATGCGACATCGGAGATTGTGTGGTGTGGAGAGCGAAATGGCCTTTGAGTCATGAATCCAGAGGGCGAGCGCAATCGCCCTACAACGGAGTGGATTTTAGTGGTTTCCAAGGCTTCATTCAAAGTCATAGGAGGCAAAATTGATGGCAAGCGTTTTGCTAACATCGTTTTTCCTGACCCTGGTGGGCCAATCAAAATGATATTGTGCCCACCTGCAGCTGCGATTTCCATGCAACGCTTGATACTTTCTTGCCCTTTTACATCTGCAAAATCAAATTCGGGTTGGTCTAGTGCTTTGGCAAATTCTTCTTGAATATCAAATGCCGTGACTTCCAATTCCAAATTCTTATCAAAATGCTTGATGACGTCTGAAATATGACTGGCACCATAAACTTTGAGTCCTTTTACAATTGCTGCCTCTTTGGCGTTTTGTTCTGGGAGTATGAATCCCTCAAAACCTTCCTCCAGCGCTTTGATTGCAATAGGTAACGCTCCTTTTATGGGGTTTAAACTCCCATCTAGCGATAATTCCCCCATGATGATGTAGCGCTCCAAATGAGGGGCTTTTATTTGCCCTGAAGCAGCTAAAACCCCTATAGCTAGTGTTAAATCATACGCCGAGCCTTCCTTGCGCATGTCTGCAGGCGACATATTGATGATGATTTTTTTGCCAGGAATTCGAAAGCCATTATTTTCTAGCGCTGCTGCAATTCTAAAATTACTTTCTTTAATGGCATTATCAGGAAGACCTACCAAGTGGTATCCAATCCCATTGTCCACATTGACTTCAACCGTGATGGTATAGGCCTCCACGCCAAAAACAGCGCTACCATAAACTTTGTTTAGCATAAAATAGATTTGAGATTATAAAATTAGAAAAAAATTACCAATACTTATTTAGCCATTCAAATGTTAATGTTTGTTTAATTATTAAAATAAAAACTTTAACAAGTCATATTTTTGTAAAAACAATATCCCATGGCAAAAAACACAAAACTCACCAAAGATAAACTCATTGAGTTGTACATGAACAGTGTTCTTGAGCACAACGAAACTCCAAAAAGCGTATACATATTCGCCAAAATGAACAACTTCGAAGAATCAGAATTCTATAGTTTTTTTGGATCATTTGAAGCGCTTGAATCTTCAATCTTTGAAGCGTTTTTCGATAACACTATTAAAACCCTAGAAAAAAGTAAAGACTACAAAAACTACGATGATCAAAATAAAATATTAAGTTTTTATTTTACTTTTTTTGGTAATCTAACTGCAAACCGTAGTTACGTTACTCAAGCATTGCACAGCACTAAAGGCGGGTTAAATCATCTTAAAAAGCTTAAGCCTTTACGTAAGAAGTTTTTAGAATTTGTAGATGAGTTAGAACTGACCGGTATTGAAATAAAAAACAAGCGCATCGACGATATTAAAGATAATTTAGTGAACGAATCGTATTGGGTGCAAATGCTCGTGACGTTGAAATTTTGGCTAGACGACGACTCGGCCGATTTTGAAAAAACGGATCTTTTTATCGAAAAATCTATAGCTGCAAGCTTTGAATTGGCGCACACAAAACCTCTCAAAAGCGTGGTTGACTTCGGTAAATTTTTGTTTAAAGAAAAAATCGGAAGTCATTAATGAAGTCTATCGATCGTATTCCTACATCAAAACTACAACGAGCTTCAAAAATTGTAACTACTGGTGCTAAAGTTGGTGTTAATTACATCAAGTATTATGGAGAAAAACTGAGCAAATCGGAGGAAATTGCTAAGGACAATCTAAACAAAAACAATGCTGAAGATATTTACGGTGGCCTCAAACAACTCAAGGGAAGCGCACTAAAAGTAGCGCAAATGCTAAGCATGGAAAAAAATATTTTACCGCAGGCTTATGTTGAGAAGTTTTCCTTAGCACAATTTTCTGTTCCCCCACTCTCCTCGCCACTAGTAATAAAAACATTCAAAAAGTATTTTGGTAAAAATCCAGATGCAATTTTCGATTATTTTGATTCTAATTCTGTTAATGCTGCTAGCATTGGTCAGGTACACAAAGCCAAAAAAAACGGAAAAGAATTAGCCGTAAAAATTCAATATCCTGGAGTAGCGGATAGTATTAAATCAGATCTAGCAATGGTCAAACCCATAGCACTAAGAATGTTTAATATTAAAGGCAAGGATTCCGACAAATACTTTAAGGAAGTTGAGGATAAGTTAACTGAAGAAACCGATTATTGCCTCGAAATACAACAAAGTCAAGAAATTTCAAAGGCCTGTGCGCACATTCCAAATATTTTATTTCCTAACTACTACAACGAATATTCATCTAAGCGAATTTTGACCATGGATTTCATGAAAGGATTGCATCTTTCTGAGTACATAAAGAAAAACGACGACCAAGAAAAGTTCAATCGATTAGGGCAAGCTTTATGGGATTTTTACATGCATCAAATCCACAATCTTAAAAAGGTACATGCAGATCCCCATCCGGGAAATTTTCTAATAAATAACGATGCTCAGTTAATTGCATTAGATTTTGGCTGTATGAAAGTGATTCCGCAAACATTCTATAAACCTTATTTTGAATTGGCTGATAATTCAATCATAAATAATAAAGAACGTTTTTCAGAAAAATTATATGAGCTAGAAATACTCACCCCGAACGACACTAAAGAAGAAGTTTCATTTTTCACGGACATGTTTCACGATTTACTAAGCGTCTTCACACTGCCCTTCCAGAAAGAGATATTTGATTTTTCTGATTCGGATTTTTTTGGAAAAATAGGTGATCTTGCTGAAAGATATAGCCAAAGTTCAGAGTTACGAAAGTTTAACAGCAATAGAGGATCTAAGCACTTTATTTATATGAACCGAACCTTTTTTGGACTCTACAACCTGATGTTTGATTTGAAGGCTAAAGAAGTTAAAATTAATCAATTTCAACACTACAAATGATACATTTAAAACGTCAAGACTTTGAAGAGTTAGACCATATATTTAGAATCAATTTGATTAACAGCTGCTCTGGTTTCAAATCAGCTAATCTTATAGGTACAAAATCTAATGATGGTACTCCTAATGTTGCCGTTTTTAGCTCCGTAACTCATCTAGGTTCTAATCCTCCACTTCTTGGTATAATTTTTAGGCCTGTTACAGATGTGCCGAGAAATACTTACGAAAACATAAAAGAAACTGGACAATTCACAATAAACCACATTGACGCTTCAATCATTCAAGATGCGCACCATACTTCAGCAAAATACCCAAAAGAGGTCTCAGAATTTAATACCACTGAATTAGAAGAAGAATACAAGAATGGATGGCATGCGCCATTTGTAAAAAACGCACCGATTCAAATGGCACTTACCTACTGTGAAGAGTATGAAATAAAGGCTAACAACACTATACAACTGATAGGAGAAATCAAAGATTTATTCATACGACCAGAATTATTGGAAGATGATGGATTTATTAATTTATCAAAAGGCAAGATTGTTGCAATAAACGGGTTAGACGGATATACTATTCCAAAACTTAAAGAGCGAATAGCTTACCAAAGACCAAAAAATAAAATAAATTTAAAACGGTAAGTTTTGAAAAAATCACAACTACCAGTCAAAACTTGCGTTGTTTGTGCGAGACCCTTTAATTGGCGTAAAAAGTGGGCTCGGGATTGGGAAAATGTAAAATATTGTAGTAAAAAATGCAGCAGCACAAAAACACATCAATAGTTTGGTTTAAAAACGATTTGAGATCACAGGATAATAACATTCTCAATTCTGCCTTAATGTCGTCTAATCGTGTTATTGGAGTTTACTTCTTGGACCCTAAATTATTTGAAACTACAAAATACGGGTTCAAAAAAATGGACCGTTACAGATTAAATTTTTTATTAGAAACGCTTCAATGCCTAAAGCGGGAGTTAAACAAATTAAACATCAGCCTTCTGGTATTTAATACTGCACCTGAACATAAAATGAGCAGCTTGGTTACATCATTTGACGTCGATTCTATTTTTCTTCAAAAAGAATGGACTGCTGAAGAACAATCAAGCTTAGAAAAAGTTAAAAATGTACTTCCTAAGGGTATTAAAATACAAGAAATTTATGACCAGTTTTTATTTGATCCCGAGGATGTGCCATTTGATGCGCATGAAACTCCAGTCGTTTTTACGCAGTTTAGAAAGTTGCTCGAAAAAAACTCTAAAGTCAAACCATTAGTTGAAGTTAAGCCTCAAAGTATCCATTCGTTAATAGATCAGCACACTGAAATTCCAAACCTAATAGATCTTGGATTTGATAGTTTTGAAAAGGACGACCGGACTGCGTTTCCATTTGAGGGAGGAGAAAGATCTGCTGATTTGCGTTTGAATCATTACTTTTTTGAATCAAAAGCACTTGGGGTTTATAAAAAAACAAGAAATGGGCTCTTAGGTTTAAATTACAGCTCAAAACTTTCGGCATGGTTAGCAAACGGGAGCATATCAGCGCGCCAAATTTACTGGAAAGTTAAGCTGTTTGAAGAACAATATTTCTCAAATCAGTCTACTTATTGGTTAGTATTTGAATTAATTTGGCGTGATTTTTTCAAATATACCGCTCTTAAACACGGTAATTCCATGTTCAAACTAGGCGGCATTCTTGAAAAAACTTATGTGTGGTCAACAAATCAAAAATTTGTTCAACAATGGGTGAATGGTGAAACTGCTGATGACTTTGTAAATGCCAATATGATTGAGCTCAAAAAAACGGGGTGGATGAGCAATCGAGGACGTCAAAATGTTGCTTCCTTTTTTGCTAAGTCACAAAAGCTAGACTGGCGTATTGGTGCCGCTTATTTTGAAAGTATGTTAATTGATTACGATGTACACAGCAACTATGGAAATTGGATGTATGTTTCTGGTGTAGGCAATGACCCTAGAGATCGCGTTTTTAACGTTGATTTACAGGCTAAGCGATACGATGCAAATAAAAAGTTTAGAAATCAATGGTTACAAACTAAATTATTTTAAATGAAAACTTTACGCCTTATTCTGGGAGATCAACTCAACGAAAACCATTCATGGTTTTCGAGTGTTGATGATCAAATTTTGTATTGCATTTTTGAAATGCGTCAAGAAACAGATTATGTTCAACACCACATACAAAAAGTTATTGGTTTCTTTGCTGCAATGCGCGCTTTTGGAGAACGACTCAAAGATAAAGGGCACAGAGTACATTATTTAAAAATTAATGATGCTAAAAATCATCAAAATTTAGAGAAAAATATAAAATTACTTGTTGAACAGAACAATATTGAGCACTTTGAATACCAAGCACCTGACGAGTATCGCTTAGATGAACAAATGAGAACAATTTGTACTGCTCTTAAAATAAGTTACAAATGTCATGACTCTGAGCATTTTTTAACAACTCGTGATGAACTCAGCTCTTTTTTTGAAGGTAAAAAGCAACTTCTAATGGAACGGTTCTACAGATACATGCGCAAAAAACACCACATTTTAATGGTTGGCGAGCAACCAGAAGGTGGGATTTGGAATTATGACCACAACAATAGAAAAAAATGGAAAGGTTCACCGGGGATACCATTATATAAAGCATTCAAGAATGAAACCAAAACAATTTGTGATGACATCGCTAAAAGTAAAATAAAAACAATAGGACATTTTAAAGGACCCTTTTTCGAATACCCCATAAATCTAAAACAGGCACAACATCAATTATCCTATTTTTGTAAAAACCTTCTCCCCTATTTTGGCGACTATCAAGATGCACTTCACAGCGATGAAGTATACCTTTTTCACTCTAGGCTTTCATTTGCCATGAATTTAAAAATAATTAGCCCAAAAGAGATTATTTACGCTGTTTTAAGTGAATATAAAAAAAATAAGGAAGCCATAACAATAGCACAAGTAGAAGGCTTCATTCGCCAAGTTATTGGTTGGCGAGAGTACATGCGCGGTATGTATTGGAAAGAGATGCCTGTATATAAAGGGTTGAATGAGTTGGAAAATCATGAAAAAATCCCAGATTTCTTTTGGACAGGAAAAACAAAAATGAATTGCCTTGAAAAAACAATTAAAAATTCTCTTGACCACGCTTATGCGCATCACATCCAACGATTGATGATTACTGGTAATTACCTCTTACTCACACAAACTCATCCTGACGCTGTTGATGACTGGTATTTAGGAATTTATATCGATGCTTTGCAATGGGTTCAGCTACCAAACACAAGAGGAATGAGTCAATATGCAGATGGTGGTAAAATTGCAACTAAACCATATGTTTCATCAGGAAGTTACATAAACAAGATGAGTAATTATTGTAGTTCGTGTCAATACAACGTCAAGGAACGTCTTGGACCTAATGCTTGTCCCTTCAATAGTTTGTATTGGAATTTCTTAGACGACAAAAAACAAAAACTCGCCAAAAACCAGCGTATGCGTATGATGTATTCGGTTTTGAATAAATTTTCGAGCGAAGAAGTACACCAAATGAAACTTAGAGCAAGTGAGATTATGAGTAATCCTGAAAATTATTAAGCTGTTAAAGAAAAACTAAAAATGTTAATGTTTTTTTAATTGTAACTAGTAATGTTACAACATTAATTAAGTTTGATTAAACAAACTTATACATTTTGGTTCTAGATACAACATATTACAACAAAGAGCATAAGCCAATCATCGATCAGTTTGTTGGTGAATCTTACAGTCTTTGGGATGCTATAAGACGTGGTGGTGTGGGTTCAAAACGGATGATTGTAGAAAAATTAAGTCCAAATTTAGACCATATTACCAACACCACCTCTGACATCAATTATGCTAATATTGAACTAAGAAAAAGAGGCGTTCTAATTCACATTACAAAGGGTTTAAAAAACTACACTTGGGCAATACCATTTTACCAACTTGTTTTTTATAAAACAAACTTCACTAGCATACACGCACAAGGAAAATTTATTCATTTTAAAAATTCCAAAATGTTTAAAGAAAACAAATCCTTTTTTAAAAGTTTAATGAACGAAAAAATCGAGTTTGATCAACAATATACACTTCCTTATTAATGAAACTAACAGCAATTGATATCGATAGAATTATTGAAATGGCTTGGGAGGACCGTACAACTTTTGACTCAATTAAATTTCAATTTAACTTAACAGAACAACAAGTGATTGAACTCATGCGTAGCCAAATGAAACCCAAAAGTTTTAGGCTTTGGCGGGCTAGAGTCCAAGGCAGAAAAACAAAACATCAGATGCTCCGCTCTTTTGAATCGGGTCGATTCAAATGCAGTAGACAAAGAACAATTTCAAATAATAAAATTTCAAAACGCTGAAGACATGAACACTAACTCCACAGAAACAAATTCACTAAATGGGTTTTCCCATTACGCAATTGGAGATGATCACCTATATACTGGATTAGAAACGCCAATAAAAAAAGATGCTTTTTTATTAAGTGATGAAGATAAAAAGAAAAAAATTTCAATTCTATTTGAAGAGATAATGAATGTGATGGGGCTAGATTTAGAAGATGACTCTCTTAGAGGTACACCAGATCGAGTGGCCAAAATGTATATTGATGAGATTTTTTCAGGCTTAAACCCTAAAAACAAGCCAGAGATAGCATTGTTTGACAACAAATATCAATACAATCAGATGTTGGTTGAAAAGAATATTACATTTTATTCCAACTGCGAACATCATTTTGTTCCAATTATTGGCAAGGCCCATGTGGCATACATTTCATCTGGAAAAGTTATTGGCTTATCCAAACTGAACAGAATTGTGCAATATTATGCAAAGCGTCCACAAGTTCAGGAACGCTTGACAAATCAGATTGGTGAAGAACTAAAAAAAATATTAGGAACTGATGACGTTGCTGTAATCATTGATGCCAAACACTTGTGTGTTTCATCTAGAGGGATTAAAGACGAATCCTCAGCTACTGTTACTGCTTATTACAGCGGAGCGTTTAACAGCTCAGCCAAAATAGCAGAACTAAATAATTATATAAAATCATAATAATGAGTACGATAAAACAAGGAGAGGAATTTTTAAACAAGAGTTTAAAATTTAAAAACACGAGTGAACGAATTGAAGCGTCCAGAGAGGTTAAGTCGTTAATTTTAGGCATTAATGAAATTTACAAGACCAATAAAGATCAGAAATTGATGGATCTAATGAAGGACCTCACGGTTGTCAAACAAAAAATTGAAAAGCGATTAAAAGGAAGGCCACTAACGTCATGAAAACTATCATTATTGTTGGCGGAAGCAAAGGAATTGGAGAAGCAATTGTTAAAAAGCTTATTACAAACTACCTAATTATCAATCTAAGTAGATCGAAACCCCATATTGAACACCAGAATTTAACCCATTACAATTGTGATGTTTTGAGTGATGAACTTCCAGCTATTGAGCGTGCTGATGGCCTTATATATTGTCCTGGAAGTATAAATCTAAAGCCGTTTAAAAGACTCAGTTTGGATGACTTCAGAACAGATTTTGAAATTAATGTCATTGGTGCTGTAAGGAGCATACAGGCTTATGAATCAGCACTTGTTCAATCAGAAAATGGATCAATTGTACTTTTTAGTACGGTTGCTACGGCTATGGGTATGCCTTTCCATGCGAGTGTTTCTACTGCAAAATCTGCTGTAGAGGGTCTTATGAAGTCTGTTGCAGCTGACTTGGCACCCAAAGTCAGGGTTAATGCTATTGCACCAACAATCACCCAGACAGATCTAGCTGCAAAGCTACTGCGCAATGAACGCATGATCGAAAATACGATACAGAGACACCCACTAAAGAAATTTTTAGATCCGAACGAAGTTGCTGCAATGGCTGAATATTTGATTTCAGATGTGTCAAAATCAGTATCTGGTCAAGTCTTTAAACTCGATTGTGGAATTGTTTCATTAAAGGCTTAACATGACCCACTCAAAACTTTTTACTTTAATATTATTTTTTATCAGTTCAAATAACACAAATGCACAAAACAGTAAACCCATGAACATATACGATATCAATATTAATGCTCTTGATGGGACTCCAATAAACCTCAACGATTACAAAGGAAAGTACATTCTGTTTGTTAATGTCGCTTCTGAGTGTGGGTTTACCAATCAATACGCAGGACTTGAAAAACTTTACAACACGTACAAAGAAAGACTGATGGTGATCGGAGTCCCTTGTAATCAATTCGGACAACAAGAGCCAGGAGACTCAACTCAGATAGAAAACTTTTGCAAAAAAAATTATGGGGTATCTTTTCTAATGACCGAAAAAATAATTGTAAAAGGCAAAGACAAACACCAATTGTACAATTGGTTAACTGACAAGAAATTGAATGGTAAAAACAATACTTCTGTTAAATGGAACTTTCAAAAATATATTGTTGGACCCAATGGTGAATACATAGATTATTTCTATTCAATGACAAAACCTATGAGTAGCAAAATCACGAAACTAATTAAATAGATATGTTTGGATTATTTAAACGAAAAACTGAAACTGAAAAGTTGCAAGACCGCTACAAAAAACTTATGGCTGAATGGCATGACTTGTCGTCTATAGACAGATCGGCAAGTGATGCTAAATATGCCGAGGCACAAAAAGTATTGGACCAACTTGACGAATTAACGCATTAAATGAAATTTACAGGTGTTCTTATTGTATTCTTAGCGCTAAACTTTGGCGCTCTTGGTCTTGGTACAATACTCATGGCTAATGGACCTGAAACGCTTTGGTATACATCTCTAAATCAAGCGCCATGGACTCCTGCAGGTTGGATTTTCGGAGCTGCATGGACCTGCGTAATGATTTTTTTTTCCGTATTTATGACCTTTCTTGTTCAAAACGAAAACCTCAATAAAGTTCTTAAGCTTTACATTATACAATTTATACTAAATGTCTCTTGGAATTATATATTTTTCAACCAACAGCTCACAACGCTTGGACTAATCAATATAATTATACTCACGATTCTTGTATTTTATTTCCTAGTTGCTTTTAAGGCCAGTCTAAAAAACAACCGGTTTTTTATACTGCCTTATTTTATTTGGCTAATAGTGGCCACTTCACTCAATGCCTACATTGTACTCTATAACTAAATGAAATTATACACTTTACATACAAAACAAAATCTTCCAATATCTTTGGATGAAGCTTGGGCATTTTTATCAAGCCCAGAAAACTTAAAGACAATAACTCCTGATTATATGGGATTTCATATTTTATCAGGTGCAGATCGAGAGATGTATCCTGGGCAAATAATTCAATATATTGTAACTCCTGTATTGGGTATCAAAACAAAATGGGTCACAGAAATAACCCATGTTCAGGACAAATCATACTTTGTAGACGAGCAACGTTTTGGTCCCTATGCACTATGGCATCATAAGCATTTTATTAAACCAATAAAAGGGGGTGTTGAAATGGAAGACATAGTGGACTACAAACTTCCTTTTGGAATTCTTGGACAATTGGCACACCCCATACTTGTAAAACCAAAATTAAAAGAGATCTTCGAGTATAGGCAAAAAAAACTTATTGAGCTCTTTGGCCCATTCAAATCATGAGTCCTACAGCAATTTTTTGGTATAGAAGAGATCTAAGACTTAATGATGTTCATGGCTTATATCAAGCGCTAAAACAGCACGAGAGTGTTCTTCTTATATTCATATTTGACCCTGAAATTTTAGATTGTTTACCAAAGGATGATGCCCGTGTTGATTTTATATACCATCGACTAAAAGACCTAAATATTGCGCTTAGTAAACATCGGACAGCAATTCATACATTTTATGCAAGCCCAAAGGAAGTATTTACTTCAATAATAAAACAACACAACATCAAGGCGGTGTATACCAATCACGACTACGAGCCTTATGCCATTAAAAGAGATGCGGAAATTGAAGCACTGTTAAATGATCAAAAAATCACATTTACATCATACAAAGACCAAGTTATTTTTGAAAAGAATGAAGTCACAAAAGATGACGGTTTACCCTATAAAGTTTATACTCCCTATTCAAAGAAATGGTTGAGCTTATTCGACGATAAGCAAACACAAGCTTATCCGTCTGAGGAATTTTTAGACAATGCGGCAAAATTAGAAGTACGTCAATGGGTAGATAAGAAAGATATGGGCTTTGTTTCATCAAAAAGAAAAATTGTACCGTACAAAATTGAAGATGAATTGATAGATGCATACGAAGAGAAAAGAAATACACCCTCAGTAGATGGAACATCCCGACTAGGTCCCCATTTGCGCTTTGGAACGGTAAGTATTAGAAGTATTGTGAAAAAATCGAGAAAAAGTCAAAATATTACATTTTTAAAAGAGCTTATTTGGCGCGAGTTTTTTATGCAAATCTTATGGCACTTTCCCCATACAATCGCAAAAAGTTTTAAGCCGCAATACGAAGCAATAAAATGGCGTAACAATAAAGAAGAGTTTCAAATGTGGTGCCAGGGTAAAACAGGTTATCCGCTAGTTGATGCTGGAATGCGCGAATTGAATCAAACAGGATTTATGCACAACAGGGTTCGCATGCTTGTTGGTAGTTTTTTATGTAAACACTTACTCATTGATTGGCGATGGGGTGAAGCTTACTTTGCTGAAAAGTTACATGATTTTGAGCTATCCAGCAATGTGAGTAACTGGCAATGGGTAGCGGGTTGTGGAGTTGATGCAGCACCCTATTTTAGAATATTTAACCCTACAACACAAATCACTAAATTTGATAAAGATCATCTTTACATCAAAAAATGGGTTCCTGAATATCAAGAATTTTCCTATCCTAAACCTATAGTCGATCATAAATTTGCTCGAGAACGTTGTTTAGTAACCTACAAAAAAGCATTGAACAGATAAGCTCGAGGCTATGTTTCGATGCGTTCGATTTTTGCACCAATAGCTTTTAGTCGTTCGTCAATATTTTGGTAACCTCGGTCGATTTGTTCAATATTGTGAATTGTAGAAGTGCCTTTGGCAGATAAGGCAGCAATCAGTAGTGAGACCCCAGCTCTGATATCTGGTGAGGTCATTGTCGTTGCTTTTAGTGTTGATTTAAAATCATGGCCAATTACAGAAGCTCTGTGTGGATCACATAAAATAACTTTAGCGCCCATATCGATGAGTTTATCCACAAAAAATAATCGACTTTCAAACATTTTCTGATGAATAAGCACACTACCGCGAGCTTGTGTAGCGACGACTAAAATAATACTCAAAAGATCAGGTGTAAACCCAGGCCATGGAGCATCAGAAATGGTTAGAATAGATCCGTCTATATAATTTTGAACTTCATAACCATCTTTGTGAGCTGGAATAAAAATATCATCATTTTTACGTTCGATTGTTATCCCTAGTTTTCTAAAAACATTAGGAATTACTCCTAAATCATCCCAGCTTACGTTCTTAATTGTTAACTCACTTCTAGTCATAGCTGCTAAACCAATCCAACTGCCAATTTCTATCATGTCAGGAAGCATGGTGTGTTCTGTTCCTGCCAACGAATCTACCCCTTCAATAGTCAATAAATTAGAACCTATTCCGCTTATTTTGGCACCCATTCTATTTAGCATTTTACAAAGCTGCTGAAGATAGGGTTCGCATGCGGCATTATAAATTGTTGTCGTACCATTTGCTAAAACAGCAGCCATTACGATATTAGCTGTTCCAGTTACCGAAGCTTCATCTAACAGCATGTATGTCCCTTGAAGTTGATCGGATTCAACTCCGTAAAAATGATCTTCTTTGTTGTATCTAAACGCCGCACCAAGCTTTATAAATCCTTCAAAATGTGTATCCAATCGCCTTCGCCCAATCTTATCCCCTCCGGGTTTGGGGATATACCCTTTTCCAAAGCGAGAGAGCATTGGCCCAACAATCATTATAGAACCTCTTAGTCCTGCTCCATCAACTTTAAATTCTGCTGACTCAAGATAATCTAGGTTAATCGAATCGGCTTGAAAAGTATAACTATTCTCAGATAATTTTTCTACAACAACCCCTAACTTCTGCAACAAATGAATCAATTTATTAACATCAATGATATTTGGAATATTATGAATGGTAACCTTTTCTGGGGTCAACAAAACCGCACACAAGATTTGTAATGCTTCATTTTTGGCTCCCTGCGGTTGTATAGAACCCTTTAATTGCTGTCCTCCTTCTATTCTAAATGACTTCAAATGATAAGATTTTGAATTGGTACTCGAAAAAAATTAATCTCTGTTAATAACGCTTTCGATTACGGTTATTTTTTTTGGCTTTATTTGATTTTTTATAATTATTGTTCTTGCGCTGCATTTTTATTAAGATAGCTGAATCGGCTAATTTTTCTTCCGTATTTCTGATATCGATTTGTCCATTGGAGAGTTCAAAAAGATGATTTAGAATTACGCTATCTTCAACAGTATCTTTATTCCAGTTCAAAAACGATTTTTTCATATGATTAGCAATAGTAATAATCAAAGCGTTTTTCATTTCACCTGTATCCCACGATGAGGCAACGTCAATCATTGTTTTTATATTATTCCCATAAAAACGGTATTTAGGATAGTTTTGAGGGTAATGGAGTGGCTCTGGAGTTGCATTTAAAATCTCTTCAGAAGGCTTTTCAAAGGGTGAATCGGCATCTAGCTTAAACCCAGACATAATGAAAAGTTGGTCCCAAAGTTTATGCTGGAAATCTGCTACATCACGCAAGTGGGGTTGCATGTTGCCCATAACAGAAATAATAGCCTTTGCCAATCTGTTACGTTCCTCTTTGGAATCTTGGGCCATGGCATGGTTGATCATTTTTTGAATATGTCTTCCATATTCTGGGATAATCAAGTGTTCACGTTCGGTATTATATTCGAGTTGGTCTGGTAAAGCTGTCATGCGCTGAGTTTAGATTTTAATGATTTGCAAAGTACAAAAATTAAACAAAAAAAATTAAATATATAAGAAAAGGATTACAATGAAATTACACCCTCTACTTGGCTAGCAACCAGCTGATACTTTCCTATTACTGTTTCAGGACTTTGCATCACTACATTAATAGAAATACTCATATAAGTTCCCTTTTTGGACGGTGTGCTTGTAATCACTGCACCCATATTGTCAAAAATTGATTCAATTTTATCGATTTTATGTTGTTCCGAAGTAACAATAAATTTGAAAAGATAAGCTGTCGGCCAAGATGAAGTTTCATAAAGTTGTGCCTTGAGCTTGCTGTAAAATTCTTCAGAATTAGTTGAGCCTTGCATTGTTAATTAAGTTGTTGTGCAAATATACACGAACTCATATTTTTTATTTAACTTTTAAATCACGAATTTTACACAATTAAGACTTAACAGATTGAAACCAAAAAAAATCGTTCTTATTGGAGGTCCTGCAACGGGTAAAACTACCTTGATCGAAGCGCTGAAAGCACGCGGACATCAATGTATGGAGGAAATTTCTCGACAAATTACGATTGATGCCCAAAAAAATGGTGTTAAGCAATTATTTCTAGAGGACCCCATATGGTTTAGTCAGCAATTATTAGATAAACGCAAAAAACAGTTTTTTGAGTCTGAAGCACTAGACGAAGATGTTGTATTTTTTGACCGTGGACTTCCCGATATTGTCGCATATCTTGACTACATCAAGACTGATTTTGGTAAACCATTTATAGCTGCATGTGAAAACCACAAATACGACGAAGTTTTTATTCTTCCTCCATGGAAAAAAATACATAAAACAGACAATGAACGCTATGAATCCTTTGAACAATTAATGATAATTCATGAATATCTTGAAAAATGGTACCATAGGTTTGGATATAATTTAATTGAAGTTGCACCAGGTGCTGTAGAAGACCGCATAGAGTTTATTCTAAATTCGCTTTAGTAGCGTATGAGTTTACCACATCAAATATTGAAACGTTATTGGAAATTCTCCGAATTCAGGCCACATCAATTAGAAATTATTGAGGCTGTTTTGGACCAACAGGACTGTATAGCCTTGTTACCGACTGCGGGAGGCAAATCTATCTGTTTTCAAATTCCTGCACTTATTAAAAAAGGAATATGTATTGTAATTTCGCCTCTTATCGCACTTATGCAAGATCAAGTAAAAGGATTAAATGCCAAGGGCATAAAAGCGACAGCTTTAACCAACCTAGATCAGTTAGGTGATCTAGAGCGTATTCTAGACAATTGTATTTATGGAGATTATAAATTTTTGTACCTATCGCCCGAGAGGCTTCAAAATGCGCTTGTTCAGGAACGAATCAAATCAATGGATGTGCATTTGATTGCAGTAGACGAAGCCCATTGCATCAGTCAATGGGGTCATGATTTTAGACCCGCGTATAGATCAATAAAAGATATTCGTGGTTTGTGTCCAAAAGCAACTATTCTAGCTCTTACTGCGACTGCTACAAAAAAAGTAATCTTTGATATAGATGAACAACTAGCACTCAAACAATCAAAACTCTTTAAGGGTTCATTTTTTAGAAAAAATTTGAGCTACAAAACAATGATTTTTGAAGATAAAAACTTTAAAATAAAAGCACTTTTGAAGACTAATAAACAAAGTGCTATTGTGTATACTTCTAGTAGACGGGCAACACAACAACTGGCACAAATGCTCAACTTAAATGGCATTTCTAGTGGATATTACCACGGAGGTCTTAGCAACAAAGAAAAAGAACATCAATACAATCAGTGGATTTCTGATAAAACTAATGTGATAGTGGCAACAAATGCCTTTGGAATGGGTATCGACAAAGCTAATGTATCTTTAGTGGTTCATACTGACATACCTGAGAGTTTAGAGCATTATTTTCAAGAAGCAGGAAGAGCAGGTCGGAATCAGGACAAAGCTGAGGCCGTTCTTTTAATCGGAACAAATGATATTCAGAACACTAAGAAATGGCGGATAGACCAAATTGTTGATGTTCCTTATATAAAGTTAATATATAAAAAACTGTGTGCATATTTTCAGATACCCTATGGAGAACTGAGCGAAGAAAAACACGGATTTAATTTTGATGCGTTTTGTACATTATATGGATTAGCTAAACGAAAAACATACAATAGTTTAAAAGTTTTGGAACGTCATGGACTGATTGTTTTCGAAGAATATTTCAAAAAGAAGGCTACAATTTTCTTTTTGGTAAACCATAATACACTGCAGAAATCGTTCGAACACAATGATAAGTTAAGGCTTATAGTCACAAGTATTCTACGAACTTACGAAGGGGTTAACTCTCAAGAAACAAACATCGATATCGGAAAAGTTGCAAAGACATTGCATCTCAATGAAGATGAGATTATAGAAAACCTAAATGCCCTAGATGCTAAAGAGATTGTAAGGTTCAAATGCGGAAACAGTGATGCACAGATCACTTTTATTCAACCCCGCGAGGACGACAGGGCTATAAACCGCATTTCAAAAGTGGTGTCGACCCAAAACAAGAATAAACTTAAAAAAATTAAAGCCGTAATTCACTACATTGAAAACAATTCGGTATGTAAAAGTCAGCAGCTGTTAACATATTTTGATGAACCTGAGTCAATGCCATGTGGAACATGCAATGTGTGCAGAGAAAATAAAGGCCGTTCGCACAATAATTTTGAAAAAGATAATGTAGATTTGATTTTAGAAGCTCTTAAAGTTAAGCCTATGACCTCTAGAGAATTAGTGTCTAATTTATCAATTTCATCAAATGAAGTAATAGCGATTTTGAGGCATTTACTTGAAGTGGAACAAATCCAACAATCGCAAATAAATGAATTTCAAATAAAATGTCCATAAGCAAAGGAAAATTACGCATCGTTTTTATGGGTACTCCGGCATTTGCGGTTCATATTCTTGATGGATTAGTTCAAAAAGAATATAACATAGTAGGCGTAGTTACAGCCCCTGATCGCCCAGCTGGACGTGGACAAAAAATTAAACAATCGGCGGTAAAAGTTTATGCCAATAAACATCAATTGAAAGTGTTTCAGCCTGAAAATTTAAAGGACCGGGAGTTTTTACAACAACTTCAAAATATTGAAGCAGATGTACAAGTTGTGGTTGCATTCAGGATGTTGCCAAAGGTAGTTTGGCAAATGCCGAAAAAAGGAACTTTTAATCTACACGCCTCCTTACTGCCTCAATATAGAGGAGCAGCGCCGATAAATTGGGCGATCATCAATGGAGAAAAAGAGACAGGAGTTAGCACCTTTTTTATTGACGAAAAAATTGACACAGGGGCACTAATTTTTCAAAGCAAAATAAGTATATCAGCTGCGGATAACGCGGGGACGCTTCACGACAAGCTAATGAAAGAAGGGCTGTTATTGACGCTCAGAACTTTAAATGCCATAGGAGATAATCAAATTGAAACCACAAAACAAAAAGCCGTTTCAAAGCTAAAAACAGCACATAAACTAAATAAGGAAAATTGTAAGATAGATTGGTCTAAAAGTGGGTGCCAAATAATAAACCATGTACGCGGACTAAACCCCTACCCCAGCGCTTGGACATTGTTACAGAACGGAAATGACCTAATTAACTTAAAACTTTATGAAGTTCAATTTGAAAAAACTACGCATCAACTTGAAATTGGTAAAGTTGTTATTGACAAATCTTCAATAAAAGTAGCTACTAGAGATGGTTTTATTAATCTAACATCATTTAAATTTCCGGGGAAAAAACAAATGGATGTGAAATCTTTTTTAAATGGTTTTTCATTTGATACAGAGGCGAAAATGGTATAAAAAATAGTCGTTTTGTGTTGGTAAATAAAATTTAATTGGTACATTTATTTGTGATAACACAAGTTTTTACTCCATTGTGAGCATTAAGAAAGGTAAAATATTAATCGCTGAACCCTCTATTATCGGAGATATTTCCTTTAATAGATCTATTATACTTTTGGCAGATCATAATAATGAAGGGTCTATTGGTTTTATCCTTAATAAACCCCTAGACTACTGTCTTGGAGACCTGATTCCAGAAATTGAATCTAATCTTCCTATTTACAATGGTGGGCCTGTACAGCAAGATAATCTATACTTTATACATAAAGTTGCTGAACTAATCCCTGAAAGCATAGAGATTTCAGAAGGATTATTCTGGAGTGGTAACTTTGAACAGGTTTCAAAGCTTGTTGCCGAAGAAAAAATAAATGAGAATGATATTCGATTTTTCTTAGGATACTCTGGTTGGGAGGCTAATCAATTGAATTCAGAATTGAAAGGAAATACATGGATTCTTTCTGAAAATACACACCGTAATAATATTATCAAAGTTGTAGATACTGCCTTTTGGAAAAATAAAATGTTAGCCCTTGGCGGAGAATACAGTATTTGGTCTAATGCACCCGAACACCCATCGCATAACTAATCCAGACGAAGTTTTGTATTTAATAGAACCAAGAGTTTTGAACAGATATCAGCGCTAAATTCTTTTTTTCTGAATTTTGTAATGGGTACTATTCCCTGAATTACGTTTGTAATAAATAACTCATCAGCCTTTTGGAGTTCAAAAGGTGAAATAGACGATTCACTTAATTCAAAATCTGGAGATTTAGTGATAATTTCAATCAATTTTTCACGCACAATTCCCTTTAAACATCCATCTACCAATGGTGGTGTTTTCACAGTATTCCCTTTAATTAGAAAAATATTACCATTAAGAGCTTCTATAATGCTTTTATCGGTGTTAAGTAACAAACAATTATTGTAATTATTTTCTTTGGCAAAAATACTACCGACTACATTCACCGCTTTGTTATTTGTTTTCAATGTCGATAGCAGATTTGGTGAGATTAAATAATCCTTAAAAAGTTCAATTTCATAATGTCCTTTGTTTATTTCATAGAGATCAGAACTAAGTTCTTGTGCCGAAATAATATATGAAACATTGTTGGATGCTGGTGTGTAAAAGCCATCTGAATCTCTGTAAACAGTGATTTTGACCCTATAGGAAATAGCGTTGTTAGGAAACGATTGAACCAAATTTACTATTTCATTTTCCAAAAACTCTGGCGTAAAATGCATTGGAATCTCCATGCGCAATATGCGCATTGAGGCCATTAATCTAAAATAATGAGCCTCCCAAAAAACAGGCTTATTGTTGTTAAATTTGATAGTTTCAAAAACAGAGTCACCATAGGCAAGTCCCCTGTTGTTGGTGGGTATATTAGCTTCAAAATCTTGATAGAGTGTTCCGTTGATATTGACCATAAACATTCAAAAATAGAAATGCAAATATACGCTAAAATAAGCTTTTGCTTAACGTGACCCCAAAACCTGCTTTAAGCTAGAAATTTGATTTTCCCAAAGCATTTTGGCTTCCTCTTCCTCATCATCGTCAGAAAAATCAGTAACGATCAAGGAAACGTCTTTAGTTATGCCATCAACTTGTATACGAAGCTCAAAATAACAGCTTTCATCATCATTTTCAAGCCATTTGAACTTGATTCGTTCAGGGCTTTTTTTTGTAATGAGCTTGGCTTGTTCTTCAGAGTCGTCCCAAATAAAGGTAAACAACTCGCCTCTTGAGTTTACATTATCGGCAAACCATTCTGAAAGTCCAGATGGGGTTGAAATATAATTGTATAGTAATTGCGGTGAAGCTTGTATAGGAAATTCAATTTCGAATTTTACTTTGGCACTCATGGTTGTATAATTAGATTTCCAATATATACATTAATTTGTTAGTTTTAAAAGAAAAAAAAATATTTTTTACAGAGTATTTTTTTGATACCCCACTATTTTGTTTCTATATTTGCAGCCATCATTTATGGCGTGGTAGCTCAGTTGGTTAGAGCGTCGGATTCATAACCCGGAGGTCGGGAGTTCAAATCTCCCCCACGCTACTTTCAAACCCTTGATTTACAAGGGTTTTTTTTATTTGTAATGCTAATTAATAAATTGGAGTAAATAATGTAATTAAGCTATTAGAATTAATAAAAAAAACTTTCAGCATGCTTTTTAATCTTGAGTCCACCCAAAAATTTAAGAATTTTGATCAGCATACATCTCTAGAGATTTTTTAATCCAAGCCGCATGAATTGTTTGTGCGCGCACACGAGCAAATCCAGGTAAATCTAGTAAATCAAATGCAATTTCTTCAAAGATTGAGATATGCTCAGGACTCGTTACTCCACCCATGTTAAGTAGCAGTTCTAAATCCAATAATTGACTGTCTGGTGCAAAATAATTGTCTTTAGCTGCATTCTTGTAGTTAACAAATGAATTGATTTTGCAAAATAGGTCGTAGGTCCCAACAAACTTAGTGAGATAAGCCTCACAAAAAATCTTAATTGTAGTAAACTCTTTATCACTTAATGAATGGTTGGTATAGATACTAAACGCTTTAACTGGATTATTAATATAGGTCATTACTTGAATAATAAAATGTAAAACTATAATAGTTTGTGTAAATAATTGAAAAAAACAATAGAATTATAATATATTTCTCACTTATAATTAAATAATTTCTCAAAAAAGAATAAATATTAAATATAAATTGCTAGAATTAGAGTGTTAAGTGGATATATTTAAGAGATTACGAATTATTATAAATGAGCAAGACATTTCTATATCCAGATTTGAGAAAGAAATAGGTGTTGGCAACAATACAATTTCTACTATTCTTCGCAAGGAAAGTGGAATATCACACATTATTCTCGAAAAAATAAAAAACCGCTATCCCCAATATTCTATTTGTTGGCTTGTTGCAGGCGAACAAAATAATAGCAACTACAAGTTGATCCAACAAATTAAATTTGAAATCAATGCTCTGCTTGACAAAAAAAATGGAACTCAAAGCGGTTCTTAAGCTTTAATTTCAAAATTTAGCTTATAGTGAAATGAATCATAGCTTCAATTCAAATTAATTCTATTCGTCCTGATTATTAACTTTTAAGGTCGAGAGACAAATTAGTATTCCACCAAGAGCCAAAATTATTAAAGTAATAACTATCCAAACGAAATAAGAATAAGGTAATTTTTCATTTGAATGAGAGATAAGACAGTGTATTGATGTTATAATCAATAAAACTAAATTTATAAATCCAATTAGGATTAATTTTGTTCCATTAGAATACAACAAACTTTTTATTTTTTCATAGTTCATCAAACATTATTTTTTGCAAATTCATAAAATTCTTAGTAATTTGGATTTATGTTTTTGCAATATATTATAATATAAAATTATAACATTTTAATTCAAAATAATACATTTTAATGCAAAAATATTTAAAATATTAGTTTTAGAATGATCAGTGACTACGATAGAATTCAGGATGTATTATTTTATTTGCGTAAGAAAACAAACACATTTGCAAAGGAACTTGGCTTTAGTAATGGTACCGTTTTTTACCAGATAAAAAGCGGGAGAAACGGAATATCCCCTAACTTAGCTAAAAAAATATGTGATGCATGTCCCGAAATTGATTACAAATGGCTCCTTACAGGACTGGGAGAAATGCTAAACAATATTGAAGTTGACAATAGTACAACAAATAAAATAGCCAAGGATATTGCTTGTTTAAAAAACCATATACTAGAATTGGAAATAAAAATAAAAAAATTAGAAAAAGAGCTTAAATCTTTTTATAATGCAATAGAATAATACCTTATTGAGTGTTTGTTTTTAGACAAGCTAAAAGTTCCTGAAAATTTAAAGATTCCTGGGAACCCGATTTCATATCTTTTACCGTAAATCTTTTAGAAAACATCTCTTCATCCCCTACCAAAACAACAAATGGAATATTGCGTTTGTTGGCATATGTGATTTGTTTTTTCAATTTTGAGGCTTCAGGATACAATTCAGCAATAATGCCATTTGAACGCAAAGATTGAATAGCTTTGTAGCTATATAAACTTTCATCACTACCAAAATTAGCAAACAAAACCTGAACAGCCTGATTACTGTTTTCAGGAAATAGGTTTAATTCTTCTAAAACCATAGCGATTCTATCCAAGCCAAAGCTAATTCCCACCCCACTAACTCCTTTAAGACCAAAAATACTGGTTAAGTCATCATAACGACCGCCGCCGCCAATTGAGCCCATAGCTACACCAGCTGGTGCAGAAACTTCAAAAATAGCGCCAGTATAATAGTTGAGTCCACGTGCTAAGGTCACATCTAACTTAAGAGTTGCTGTCTTCAGTCCTAAACTATTGATTGTATTTGAAATAAATTCGAGTTCTGAAATGCCTTCAGTACCAACTTCAGAAGATCCTAATATTAGTTTTAAAGCGTTCAGTTGAGAATCAAAATTACCCACCATATTAAACAAGGGCTCTAAAGTTTGTATCCCTTCAGACGGTATGCCTTTGAGAAGCATTTCTTCTTTAACCTTTTCTGCGCCAATTTTATCTAACTTATCCAATGCGACCGTAAAATCAATGAGTTTATCTTGTGCACCAATACGTTCTGCAATGGCAGCCAAAATTTTTCTATTATTAATTTTAATCGTAACACCTTCTAATTTTAGATCCGTAAAGACGGCATCATAAAGTTGAATAAATTCTACTTCTTGCCAAAGTGAGTCTGAACCTACAGCATCTGCATCGCATTGGTAAAATTCTTGAAAACGTCCTTTTTGTGGTCGATCGGCACGCCAAACGGGTTGAATTTGATAACGCTTAAAAGGAAAAGTGATGTCGTTTTGATATTGTGCAACATAGCGCGCAAAAGGCACTGTCAAATCATAACGTAATGCTTTTTCAGAAAGCGAATTTGAAAAACGTGCTAATTGTCCTTCTTCTAATGCTTTTAAATCGGCTTTTTTAACCTTATCGCCAGAATTTAAAATCTTAAAAATTAGACGGTCACCTTCATCCCCATATTTACCCAAAAGGGTTTCAGACAATTCAAAACTTGGGGTTTCTATGGGTGCAAAACCAAAGGCCTTAAAGTTTGACTTTATGGTGCTAAAGATGTATTCGCGTTGAGCAATCTGCTGCGAATTAAAATCTCTAGTTCCCTTTGCTATTCTTGGTTTTGTTGCCATTTGTTTTGATATTTAACAAATATCTAATTTTTTAAAATGCTATCCAATGAGTTGATTAAAATACTTAAACAATTCTCCTTTGGTGATCAAAGCACCTTTTTCAATCAATTCAAAAATATTTTTATTTTTTTCTCCTTCTATTTCTTTTTCAGCATCAAAAAGCTCAACCGAATCATCCATCAAATGTTCACGTAACCATGAGAATCCTTCTCTAGTTGTTAAATCTACAGATGGTGAATTTATTTTCAAACCAATCAATGCAATTGTACTTGCTTTGATTTGAAATAAATAAAGGTGTTGAGGCGCTATATTCTCTAAGTATTTAACTTTTCCTAAAACACCCTCCCAAACAAGATCGCTAAAAATATCCATTTCCTCCTCAGCAACTTTTGGCTGCTCGGCTTTTATCTTTTTCCATTCTTCTGCCGTGATGGACTGTGTAGCCAAAAAATTAATAAACTCTAGATGAAGTTCCTCAAATTGTTCTTTAGATAGTCTTCTGTATTTCATTTGAAATTTGATTAACAAAAAAGGCCTGTTGATAAAACAGACCTTTCAAATTTTAAACTTAAATTGGTTTACGCTTTTTCAGCTACAATTTCAAAAGGTAGTTCTACATGTACATCGCGATGTAAACGAACTTTGGCTTCATATTTGCCAAGGCGCTTTACATTTCCACCTGTAACAGAAATAAATTTCTTGTCTATTGCGTGGCCTGCAGTTTCTAAAGCTTGCGATACATTACTGTTGTTGACAGAGCCAAATAACTTATCTCCAGAACCTACTTTTGCTGAAATTTTCACCTCTAAAGCTTTTAAAGATTCAGCGATTTTCTGAGCATCTTCAATGATTTTCTTATCTTTAAAAGCACGTTGTTTCAAGTTTTCAGCTAGTACTTTTTTTGCTGAAGTCGTTGCCAGAATGGCCTTTCCACCAGGAATTAAAAAATTTCTACCATAACCATTTTTAACCGTTACAACATCATCCTTGAACCCTAGTCCCTCTACATCTTGTTTTAATATTAGTTCCATAATTATGATCGTTTTTATTTCAATAAATCTGCTACATACGGCATAAGGGCCAAATGTCTGGCTCTTTTTACTGCAGTGGCAACTTTTCGTTGGTATTTAAGTGATGTTCCTGTAAGGCGTCTTGGTAAAAGTTTACCTTGCTCATTGACAAATTTCAGTAGAAAATCAGGGTCTTTGTAATCTATGTATTTGATTCCTGATTTCTTAAAACGACAATATTTCTTTGCCTTGTTAGTCTCGATGTTGAGGGGTGTTAAATACCTGATTTCACCACCTTTTTTGCCTTTTGCTTGTTGTTCTATAGACATAATTACGCTTTTTCTTTAAGTTTATCTCTTCTTCTCTGTGCCCATGAAATGGCGTGCTTGTCAAGTTTGACCGTTAGGTAGCGCATGAAACGCTCGTCACGTCTAAACTCAACTTCAAGTGGACCAACAGCCTCACCAGGTGCAGTAAATTCAAACAAGTGGTAAAATCCACTTTTTTTGTTTTGGATTGGGTAGGCTAATTTTTTCAGCCCCCAATCTTCTTTTGATACCATCTTAGCTCCTTTAGAAACGAGTAAATCTTCGTATTTCTTTACTGTTTCCTTTATCTGTTCATCAGATAAAACGGGATTTAAGATGAAAACAGTTTCGTAATGATTCATATATTATAATTTTAAAATGGCTGCAAAAATAATTATTAAATATGGTTTAAACAACTTTAATCAACACCTTTTTTTATTATTTAATCTTCACCTTTTAACGATGATTATTGGTTTTTGTCGAGTTTTATATTTAAGTTTGCTGTATAAACCAATCAACAATTAACCTTTACTGCTATGAAAATTAACTGTATTGTAATTGATCCACATGCGCTTCAACGCATTAATACAATTTCAAAAATTAATAGTCATGACGCATTGCGCTTTACTAATGAATTTGGATCATGCACCGACGCTCTAAAGTTTCTCGAAGAAAATAAAACTGATCTAATTTTCCTTGAAATAGATACACCTAATCTTAATGGTTTTGAATTTTTAGACCTGATTAAAACAACAGGCAGAAAAATACCGAAAACTATAATTACCACAAAAAATACAGCCCATGCCTTTAAGTCCTACAGATACAATGTTGTGGATTTTTTGGCAAAACCTCTTAATGAAACCCTATTTCAAAATGCCATAGACAAGGTACTTGAGTCAAGCGCGCACACAAACCTCGAAAAAGATAAAGATACACAGCATATATTTATAAAAAGTAATCTAAAAAAGAGAAAAGTTTACACCAAAGATATAAAGTGGATTGAAGCACTAGGAGATTACGTAAAACTAATCACTAATAGTGGAAGCTATGTCATTTTATCTACGATGAAAGCGTTTGAAAGTGAGCTGCCTTCCAACAAGTTTTTGAGAATTCATAAATCTTATATTATTAACCTCAAAAAGGTAGAACGCTACAACAGTAAGTTTGTTGAAATTGAGAATTCTCGAATTCCACTGAGTAGAAATAAAAAAACATCGCTAACAGAAGCGCTTCAAATAGCTTCATCACCAAACTAAATCAGTAATTATCTACATTTATTACCACACGTACAGGCCGAAAAAGCTTAGTGCTTAAAAAACTATTTTTCACCCGATGTATTACATCCTTAGTCTTTTGTAAAGACTGATCTTCAGGAATTTTCACTAGTATATTTTTGTGGTATAAATTTCTAATCCTAGATACAGGTGGAAATTCAGGCCCTAAAACATAAGGACCAAAAACTTGGCTAAGAGCTGTTGCTAACCAAGTTGCACCTTCATTAACCCTATTATAATCTCTGTGCTTTAATGTTATCTTGATTAAGCGAAAATAAGGCGGGTACTTATAAATACGTCTTTGATAAGTCTGCTCCTCAAACATTTTTACGTACTGGTTACTCGATACTTGTTGTAGTATATTATGGTCTGGGTTGTAGGATTGAATAATCACCTTACCTCTAGTTTTAGTGCGGCCAGCTCGTCCAGAAACTTGTTGTAAAAGCTGGTAACAGCGTTCGTGTGCTCTAAAATCTGGAAAATTTATAAGATGATCAGCATTGAGAACGCCAACCAATTTAACATCTCGAAAGTCCAAGCCTTTAGTTAGCATTTGGGTCCCCACAAGGATATCTATTTCTTTTCGTTCAAACTTTTGAATAATACGGTCATAACTGTATTTACCACGAGTTGTATCCAAATCCATTCGTGCAACTTTAGCATCAGGAAATAGAGCTAATGTTTCTTCTTGGATTTGTTCGGTACCAAAACCTTTAGTATCCAAGTCTACGCTATTACATGCACCACATTCGTTTTTAACTACAGTTCCATAGCTACAATAATGACAGCGTAGTTGATTGGCATGTTGATGGTAGGTCAAACTCACATCACAATTAGGGCATTCTGGTGTATGACCGCATGTATTACAAGAAAGAATAGGCGCATAACCCCTTCTGTTTTGAAATAAAATGATTTGTTGGCTTTCGCTAAGAGATTGTTCAATTTCAGATATAAGTCGATCACTAAAATGTCCTTTCATCCGTTTGCGCTTGTACTTGTCCTTTAAATCAACTAATTCAATATCAGGAAGAACTACATCATTATAACGCTTAGTTAAAGATACATAGCCATATTTGTTATGCTTTTTTGCATTGAAATAGCTTTCAATACTGGGCGTTGCTGAGCCTAAAATTGTCTTTGCGCCGTGCAGCTTAGCTAATACAATAGCCGCATCACGTGCGTGGTATCGAGGCGCAGGATCAAATTGTTTGTAAGACGGCTCATGTTCCTCATCAACTATTAATAGACCTAAGTTGGAGAACGGCAAAAATAAAGAAGAGCGTGCACCTATTACGACTCTTGAATTTTCAGAATTTTTCAAAACACGATTCCAAATCTCAACACGCTCGTTTGGACTAAATCTTGAGTGATAAACGTCGATTTGATCACCAAAATAATGCTTTAACCTTAATACCAATTGAGAAGTTAAAGCGATTTCAGGCACTAGAAAAAGAGCCTGTTGACCCTCTTTCAGAACTTCTTCTATCATCTTTACATAAATCTCTGTTTTTCCTGATGAAGTTACTCCATGTAAAAGGCAAGCTTCTTTATGCTCAAATACTGTTTTAATGTTTGCCAAAGCTTCAGTCTGTTCAGGACTTAGAGTGATTGATTTTTCAATTGCAAATCCATCCAATTTTAAACGATCAACCTCGATAAAGTGTTCTTCAAAAATAAATTTATCAATTAATGATTTAATTTGAGCAGAGGATGCATTACTCATTTTTTTTAAGTCTGAAACTGAAACTAACTCTGAATCTTTGCTTAACGAAAAATATGCAAGTATAATTTCCTTTAACTTCTTTGAGCGGTAAAGTTGGTTTAATAATTCTTCCAAGCCTTTCTCCCCTTTAAATTTAACATCAAGCGAAACACTGCGAAGAAGTTTGGGTTTGTATTTATGAACAAGCTCTTGATTTGTTGTGATAATGTTTGCCTCAATAAGGGGTTTAAGTACTTGGAATATTTGTTTTTTACCCAAAATAGCTTGCACCGCGTCAACCCTTAGTCTTGGTTCTTGTTCGAGTGCTTCAATAATTAAATATTGATCATCTGATAAATTACATTCATCGAACTTAGCATGAGGATGTACAGAAATAACAGACTCGCTTTGCAACAGCAAGGCATTGGGTAGTGCAGCGCTCAAAACTTCCCCTAGGGTGCACATGTAGTATTCTGAAATCCATAACCAATGGCGCAACTGAACCGAATGCACAACAGCTGTCTCATCCAAAATACTGTGGATAGATTTAACCTCGTAAGCGGTAGGAGTATTACGATGACACTTGAGTACTAAAGCAGTGTACACTTTGCTTTTACCAAAGGGGACTGCCACACGAATACCTGGTTGGATAAACTCAAATTCAGCTTGCGTGACGGCGTAGGAAAAATTTCGCTCCAATGGTAACGGTAAAATAACATCAATGTAAAAATTGTGACTTAGTTGTTGCATTTTTGTTTCAAACGTTGCAAAGATGCGTTGAGCTCAAAACCGAGCAAAAGAATAATAGCATTGAGCCAGAGATAAAAAAGCAAGATCAAAAGGCCGCCAATAGAACCATAGAGTTGATTGTAATTTGAAAAGTTTTCGATATAGAATCCAAATAAATAAGAATTCAATATTACTAAAAGTGTTGTAAATAACGCCCCTACAGAAAAAAATCGGGATTGCTTTCCGTCTTTAGTGCCAAAAAAATAAAGAACAGCAAAAGTGAAATAAATCATTACGACAAAAAATAAAAACTTTGAAGTATCAACCCAGAACAATTCACTTGAGGTTTGTCCTAAATCCAGCGAATTATAAAGTGGGTGAATCAAATATATCTCAGAAAAACCAACCCCCACAATGGTCATAATCAATAAGAAAACTAATATTATGGAAACTCCGAAAGCGTAAATATATTGGTTGAAAAAATTACGATTGAGCTGTTGATGGTAAGAGTTTTCAAAACTAGAAAAAACAGCATTTACTCCATTAGACATGAGAAACATAGAAATCAAAAAGACAGATGAAATAAGTCCTCCTCCTCTATTTTTATTGATATTCTCAAAAATATTTTGATTAAAAAACTCTGATGTGTTGGGGGGGAGAGATGTGTCTAAGAAATTTAAAAAATCAGATTGGAATCCTTCAAAGGGAATATACGGGATGAGAATAATAATAAAAAGCAAAAATGGAAAAAGAGCCATAAAAAAACTAAAGGCCACGGCACTGGCACGTATTGAAACAGCACCATTAATTAAACCCAAAACATACATCTCTAAAAGATCATAGACAGTAAGCCCTTCCAAACCTGGTAATTTTAAGGTCTTCAAGAGGCGAATAACCCAGCGAATTATGGGGATTTTATCTAATTTTTGTTCAATTGGCGCACTCATTCTACAGCCTTTAAGCTAAGGTCCATGTTGTAAACCGAATGCGTTAGGGCACCAGACGATATGTAATCGACACCACACTCTGCATAGTGACGTAAAGTAACTTCATCAATACCCCCAGAAGATTCTGTTTGACAAAGATCGCCAATTAAAGCAACAGCCTCTTTAGTTTCTTGAATGTTGAAATTATCAATTAAAATACGGTCAGCTCCACCATGCTGCAATATAGCTTTGATCTCATCTAAGTCCCTTGCTTCAACAATAATTTTTAAATCTAACTGATGGTGTTTAATATATTCGGAAGTAAGCTTTAAAGCTTCTGTTACACCACCTGCAAAATCAATGTGGTTATCTTTAAGCATAATGACATCGTATAATGCAAAACGGTGATTCACACCACCTCCAATTGTTACTGCCCATTTCTCAAGTGCTCGAATACCCGGTGTTGTTTTTCTAGTATCTAATATTTTTGTGCTTGTTCCTTTAAGCATTTGAACAAAATAATCTGTTTTTGTAGCTATTGCGCTCATTCGTTGCATGGCATTGAGAACAATTCTTTCGGCTTTAAGAATAGATTGTTGTGGTCCTTGAACTTCAAAGGCAACATCGCCGAATTTTACAGTAGTGCCATCCTGCATTAGAACGGTCATGCGCAATCTAGGATCGATGTATTTGAAAACTAGTCGTGCAAATTCCACACCAGCCAACACCCCCTTGCCCTTAACTAAAAGCTTAGCTTTACCAAATGCATTTTCAGGAATACAGGCTAATGAGCTATGGTCGCCCGGACCGACATCTTCTCGAACTGCATTAGCGATGATAATTTCTATTTCATCGCGAAAGGCCTCTTGAGTAATCATTGTAATATAGTTTATAGCTAAATTAAGAATTTGAACTATTAAATTAAAGAAAAGTCATTTAATTTATGATTAACTTTGTCCTATGAAAATTAAACTCATTTCAATTGGAAAAACAGATGAAAAAGCATTGCGTGAGTTGATTCAAAAATATGAAGCGAGGCTTAAGCACTATATTTCTTTTTCGCTAGAAGTAATTCCAGACTTGAAAAACAGAAAAAACCTCTCAAAAGATATTCAAAAAGATAAAGAGGCTGCATTAATTTTAAATAAAATATCTAGTACAGACCGATTATTTTTATTCGACGAATATGGTGTATCATACAAGTCCGTCGAATTTTCAAAATTTTTACAAAAACAAATGAATTCTGGAATCAAACAACTGGTTTTTGTCATCGGAGGGCCATATGGATTTTCCGAGGAACTGCACAAAAAAGCAGTTGGAAAGATTTCACTTTCTAAAATGACCTTTTCACATCAAATGGTACGTTTATTTGTCCTCGAGCAGATTTACAGAGGATTTACAATTCTTAAAAACGAACCCTATCACCATCAATAATTATGATTCAAATTATATTCGCTACGAACAACCAAAACAAACTTAAAGAAGTCCAAGCCCAACTACCAGACGAAATAAAACTAATTAGCTTGAAAGACATTGGATGTTATGAAGACATTCCTGAAACCCAAAACACAATTGAAGGCAATGCCATTCAAAAAGCAAACTATATCAAAATGAAGTACAATAAAGATTGTTTTGCAGATGACACTGGTTTGGAGGTTATGGCTTTAAATGGTGCCCCTGGTGTTCATTCTGCACGCTATGCTGGGCCTGAAAAAAATTCAAAAAAAAATATTGAAAAACTCCTATTGAGTTTAGATAAAACTGCAAACCGATCTGCTCAATTTAAAACAGTCATAGCACTTCATTATAAAGGAGAATTGATTCAATTTGAGGGAATATGTAAAGGAGAAATCACACGCACTGCAAAAGGATCGGGCGGATTTGGATACGATCCAATTTTTAAGCCAACGGTAAAAGATAAAACTTTTGCTGAGTTGACTCTTAAAGAAAAGAATGAAATTGGCCACAGAGGAATTGCAATAGCAAAATTAATCGCATTTTTCAACAAACACAACTAACTTAATTATTTAACGTACCTTTGCCGCAAATCCTCAGGGTGAGGATGTGTTACAAGAAGTATGGTAAAAAACTGTTCGATACGCTTCTGAGGTAACACCAAAATGCATATCGAATAGACATACGAATGAATACATTCCAACAACTGGGACTTGAAGATCATTTACTTCAAGCCATTAAAGACCTTGGTTTCGAAACTCCAAGTGAAGTTCAACAAAAAGCAATTCCAACACTTTTATCTGAAGAAAATGATTTAGTCGCCCTGGCGCAAACTGGGACGGGAAAAACAGCGGCATTTGGTTTTCCCATGCTACAAAAGATAGATGTAAACAGCAGAACAACACAAGGGTTGATTTTATCTCCTACAAGAGAATTGTGTTTGCAAATTACCAATGAGATAAAACTGTACGGAAAGTATTGTAAAGGATTGAATGTAACTGCAATTTATGGAGGGGCAAGCATAACTGAACAAGCAAAAAATGTAAAAAGAGGTGCTCAAATAATTGTAGCTACCCCTGGTCGAATGAAAGACATGATCAGTCGTAGATTGGTCGATATTTCTAAAATTGACTATGCTGTTTTAGATGAAGCGGATGAAATGCTTAATATGGGCTTTTTTGAAGATATCAAGTCTATTCTTTCGCATACCCCACAGGAAAAATCAACTTGGCTGTTTTCAGCAACAATGCCAAAAGAAGTATCGATTATTGCGAAGAAATTTATGGTAGCTCCTAACGAAATTACTGTTGGAAGTAAAAATACTGGTAGTAAAAACGTATCCCACGAATTTTATTTGGTTGGATCAAGAGATCGGTATGCTGCTCTAAAAAGACTCGCTGATGCACATCCAAATATTTTTTCTGTTATTTTTTGCCGTACCAAAAGGGATACCCAAAAAGTTGCAGAGAAGTTAATTGAGGATGGATACAGCGCAGGGGCACTTCACGGAGATTTAAGTCAAAATCAAAGAGACATAGTAATGAAGTCCTTCAGAAATAAACAAATTCAAATGCTTGTCGCTACGGACGTTGCTGCTCGAGGAATAGATGTTGATGATATTACACATGTGATAAATTACCAATTGCCCGACGAAATTGAAACCTATACACACAGAAGTGGCCGTACGGGTCGCGCCGGAAAGACTGGTGTATCTATGGTAATTATCACCAAAAGTGAACAACGTAAAATCAAAACAATTGAAAAAATAATCCAAAAAGGATTTGTCAAAAAAGACATTCCAGATGGAATGGAAATTTGTGAAGTTCAACTTAAAGCTTTAGCGCATAAAATTCACGACACAGAAATCAACCATGAAATTGACCCCTATTTAGAGGAAATTAATTTATTGTTTGAGGAAAGTAGTAAAGAAGAATTGATTAAAAAGTTTTTTTCCGTAGAATTCACTCGATTCTTCAATTATTATAAGAAAGCAAAAAACTTAAACTCACCGAGTGGGAAGGATTCGTTTTTAGAAAAAAACCAAGATGATCAATCAGCTCGATTCTTTATAAATATCGGGAAAAAAGACGGTTACGATTGGATGAGCATGAAAGATTTTTTGCGAGATGCTCTTCAACTTGGTCAAGACGATGTATTTAAAGTTGACGTAAAAGACAGTTTTTCTTTTTTCAATACGGAAACAGTCAATATGCCTAAAGTCTTGGAGTTTTTCTCAGATTTCAAACAAAATGGTCGTTACATAAATGTTGAAATTACGGAGAAAAAAGAACGGCGTGGAAACCGTCGTTTTGGAAACCAAAAAGGTGGCCGATCCAGAAGAAAAGATAGTTTTAGATCAGATGGAAACGGTCGACGTAAAGAACGTAGTCGAGACAATGGAGGTCGCTCACCACGAAGATCATCTGATTTTAAACCGCAAGGCAATAGCTCCTCTCGCCCTAGAAGAAACCGTAGGAAATAATCAATTTGTTAATTTTAAAACAAAACAGGGTCTGCTATTTGCTATGTATATTGAGTTTATTACTTTTATGATGAAATTTTCTTATGAAGCATAACTTGATTATTTTATTCATTTTAACCACATTTCAATTTGGGTTTGGTCAGGATGGTTCTACGGTCAAGGGGAAAATTGTAAATGGAGCTGATGAGGAACCCATGGAAAACGTCAATATAGTAAACCTCAATCAAGTTTACGGGACCACTACCAATATAAAAGGCGAATTTGAAATACGCGCAAAAGTAAATGACACCCTCCATCTCTCATTTTTGGGGTTCAAATCCATTAAAGTGAGAGTTACCAACGATTGGGTCAACTTTGGAAATGAAACTACCATAGAACTTACTGAGTTGGCATTAACTCTCGAAGAAGTAGTGGTGAACAAATTAAAACTTACAGGATATCTAGAAGTAGATATAAAGCAAGTTCCAATACAAAAAAATATTCGTTACAGCATTTCTGGTCTAAATACGGGCTATGAGTCTAGCCCTAGGTCCCCGTCTATGGTAACTAAAGTGTTAGGGGCAATTTTCAACCCTGCTGATTTCCTTTATAATATATTTGGCAAAAAACCGAGAGAGATGAAAAAATTGCGGAAGATGAAAAAACAGGACGAAATTCGTAGTATTTTAGCTTCTCGCTTTGACCGTGAAATGCTTACTGCTCTTCTACAAGTTGATAAAGTTGATTTGGATCTATTGATTAGTGAATGTAATTATTCAGATGACTTCATAAAAACGGCCAATGACCTTCAAATCCTTGATGCCATAAGCGAATGCTATGAGGAATACAAAATCCTAAGCCGCGATCGTTAAAGATTTTATTTTATAATTTTGACTTAATAAAAATTTTATATATTTGAGTTGTTAATGCTTGCCCCCAATCATGAACAAAAACCAAACACTTCACACTTATGTGATTTCACTTTTTTATTTTTTTGTGGCTAGTATTGATGATTTATTAACTGTAAATTAAAATATATGGAAATTATTAGCACAATTATTATTGGAGCAATCGCGGGATGGCTTGGAAGTACAATTTTTAGAGGAAGCAGTCTTGGTCTCTTCGGCAATATCGTCGTTGGAATTATTGGTAGCTTCGTAGGTGGATGGTCTTTGGAAAAACTAGGAATCAGTCTTGGTTCTGGCTGGATAGGAGCAGTATTGACTGGTGCTGTTGGGGCACTTATAATTTTGTTTCTCTTAAATCTGATTTTCAAAAAGAGAACTTAAAAACCATCAACTTTTTCATTTATAGCGATTCAATTTACTTGAAGTAAACCAAAAAGGCATAAGTATTTTTTTTAACTTTGATTAAAACTAAAACTCTATGAATCCTTTTCTAAGAAATGGTTTGGCCGTATTACTTGGTATTTTTATTGGTGCAATTATAAATTTTGCTGTAATTTTTCTGAGTAGTTACATTGTGACGCCCCCAACAGGTGTAGATGTGACTAATGTTGATAGTGTTAAGGCCAACATTGGCCTGTACAAACCCATTCATTTTTTGTTCCCTTTTTTAGCACATGCACTAGGAACCTTAGCCGGAGCGGTAATGGCTATTAAAATTTCAAAAAGTAAAAAAACAAAAGTAGGCTACATCGTTGCGCTTGTATTTCTCTATGGAGGCGTTTCCATGGTGACACAAGTCCCTAGTCCCCTTTGGTTTTCCATTTTTGATCTTGCAGTAGCATACATTCCAATGGCGTGGATTGCCACAAAGCTAATGCGCTAAATTTTGTTATAATGTATATTTTAAACATAAATTCATAAATTACTATGTAATAATTGCGCTGTTGAACACCTCTATTTATTTACATATTTCTAAAGTCAATTCTTTATAAAAGGTAGAGATGTTGAATTCTTGTTTGCTGTGATTTTAATAAAATAAACTCCTTTGCTTAAATCGGAGGTATTTACAATTAAATCATTTGTTGTTTTAATAGGTTGCTCGAATAAGACTCGACCCAGCATATTATAAACAGTATAATTTTCAGGAAAACTACTAAAACCAACTAAGTTAATCCTAAGCAAGTCTGTAACTGGATTAGGGTAAAGAAAAACTTGAGTGTCCAAAAAGTAATCTCCAGCTCCTAATTCAATGCGCCTGGGTGAGTTTGCCAAGACCGTTTGTATTCTTGCTTTTTGATCAGCAGTGAAAGTATCCATACAAGAATCAATTGTATAATCCATGTAGTTTTCGACCATATCATTTCCTAAACTATCAGGACAACTATCTGTTACGGGACATCCAGAATTAAAATCTGAAGCGTCTGGAGTATCTGCACAAAAGTCATCATTAGTACAGTTAGCAGTATCGCCCCATATGTGACGAAGACCTAGCCAATGTCCAACTTCATGCGTTAAGGTTCTTCCAGATCCATATACATCCCCTAATGAATTTGGGTTTACTAACGAGCCAACGCTAGAAGCTAAAACAACTACCCCGTCTGTATTTGCTGCTCCTTCGTCAGTGTCCAAGCCTGGCAAATTTGAATTAGATGGAAATTGAGCATAACCTAATAGACCGTCCTCTAATTTGGCTAACCAGATATTTAAATAAATCGTAGGGTCCCATTGGGTTTCGGGTTTTATTGAATTTTGCAGATCTAAATCCGAAAACGGACCTTCACCGTAATCAGTGATCCTATTAACTCCAGGATTGGCAAGAGCCACACCTTGCGCATTCTTATTTGCCAAAATAAAACGCACCTCTGTATCAACAGCAACTGAATATGAGCTACCCGAATTATTACTAAAATCTAAATTTAATTGGTCATTTTGTGCCTGAATAGCTGAAACTGAAAGATTTTCAGATCCTGCACCATCAGTTAGAATGTGGTAAATCACTGGAATTGTTGTTAGAGCAGAAATAGAATTGGATCTTCGCGCTTTAAATTCTTGAATTTTTGGCGCTATCCATGATTCAAAATCTTCCTTTGTAGCCCGCTTTGGATGTAATGCCTTTAAGTATTGTTCATATTCCACACTACCACAGCGAATTACACCTGAATGATCGATAAATTCAATATTTGCATCGGTGAGTTGATGACCAAATAAAGTTTGATTTATAGAATTTGATTGAGAGAATGACAAAATTGAAGTAAGTAATAAAGCCAACAAAATAGCTTTGAAATTAAAAAGTTTCATTTTTATATAAATTTGGGATCTCATCAAATATATTAAAATATAATTTATTATATAAAATTGATACTAAAAAATCACTAACTGTGTCAACAATGGCTGCTTAACCAAATTAAACTTCAGAATATCAACTGATCTATAACGCCTAAAGTGCTCTGAGCTAATTATTTTTAGCTTCTATCCATTTAGAAAAATATTTCGTGCTTTGTATGCCGTGGTGTTGTAACAGCATTCCTGTTAGATTTTTTAGTCTATGTTCCTCCAAATGCGTTTGTATTTCTCGTATTTTGAACAACATGCTAGAATAGAATTTAGCACAACCGAAACGTTTTTCAAGAATTTCAAAGCCATTATAATGACTGGTTTCCCAAAGAGTTTTGTTCGTATAAAGTTCAATAGAGTATTCAACAAAAAGACGTTCATCATCAATTACATAGCCGTTAGGTGAATCTGTTCCAAAAATTCCCTCTGCTGCAATTGAGGACAGAACACAAGGAGTTCCATTTCGTAAGGCATCAACAACCTTACCTTTAAGACCAGCGCCAAATTGAAGGGGTGCTAACAAAACCTTTGACGATGAGAGAACATAATCAATATCATCAACATGGCCATGAACAAAAAAGTTATTCCTCTTGCTCTGAAGATTTAAATGTTTTTGCTTGGGGTAAGCACCATAAATGTGGAGAGATGCTTGAGGTAATTTTTTGTGAATATGAGGCCAAATATTTGTTTTTAAAAACAATACGGCATCAGCATTAGGAGGATGCAAGAAATTTCCAACAAAAACGAAATCATTACGCTTACTGAATTTAGGTGAATTTAATTGATCTGGAATCGAATGATTATCCAAAAGAAAAGGAATATAAATTAATAAATCGGGGGGAATATTTAATTGTTTTATTAAAATATCCATTTCAATTTCAGAAATAATTAATGAGAGATCGGAGCGATATATACTAGCTAATTCTCTCTTAGCGGTATCCGTTTTTAAGTATTCTTTGGAAAAAACAGTCGATCCATTTTTATTATCTTTTCTTGCTTTCCGTAAAAAATGAAGGTCTTCAGTATCTAAAATACGAATGGCCTTTGGACAAAAATCCGCTACCCGCCAACCGAATTGTTCCTCGGTCATAAAACGATCAAACACAACTATGTTTGGGTTCAATTTTAATATAAAATCATCAAAACAGTTACTGTTTAGAAAGAGCTGCTCTTCTACAACTCCAATAGATTTTAGGTCGAATGAATGCTCAGAACGATTTGCAGCAGAGCCAAACACAACAGTAAACCCCTGAGTCTTGAAAAAGTTTATCAATTGAATAATACGTCTCCCAGCGGCAGATGATTTAGGCTCGGGAAATACAAATCCTATGAAAAATACAACAGGCGATTTTGAAATCATTCCTCAAAAATAGGAATTAATCCCATCATCTATCAAACAAATTGAATTCTTAGAACGAAAAGTGATATCTTTGCCTTTTTAAATTGCATCTTATGCCGCTTACACCACTCAACGCTATTTCTCCTATCGATGGACGATACCGATCCAAAACTAATGAACTTGCTGCTTATTTTTCAGAAGAAGCACTTATAAAATACCGCGTTCTTGTGGAAATCGAGTACTTTATCGCTTTATGTGCTATTCCTCTCCCACAATTAAAAGATTTCAATACTGATTTGTTTGCTGATTTGCGTGCTATTTATGAAAGATTCTCTTCTGAAGATGCTAAAGCCATAAAAGAAATTGAGCGTGTGACCAACCACGATGTAAAAGCCGTAGAATATTTCATCAAAGAAAAATTTGATGCCTTAGGTCTAAGCTTACACAAAGAGTTCATACATTTTGGTTTGACTTCTCAAGACATAAACAATACAGCGGTTCCGTTAAGCATTAAAGACGCCATAAAGCATATTTATCTCCCAGAATTGAATCTTCTTGTAGATACTTTAGGCGGTTTTATTGAGGAATGGAAATCCGTCCCCTTATTGGCCCGAACTCATGGACAACCAGCTTCACCTACTCGATTGGGCAAAGAGATTGAAGTTTTCAAAGTTCGAATAGAAGAACAACTTAAGGTTTTAAAGCGTATTCCCAATGCTGCCAAATTTGGTGGTGCAACAGGAAACTATAATGCTCATCATGTTGCGTATCCTAAAATTAATTGGAAATCGTTCGGATCAAACTTTGTCAATAATGAATTGGGGCTGCACCATTCATTCCCAACAACACAAATTGAGCATTACGACCATGCTGCAGCGCTGTTTGATGCGATGAAACGCATAAACACTATTATCATCGACATGAATCGTGACTTTTGGACCTATATTTCGATGGATTATTTTAAACAAAAAATTAAAAAGGGAGAAGTTGGTAGCTCAGCCATGCCACATAAGGTAAATCCTATTGATTTTGAAAATAGTGAAGGAAATCTTGGAATAGCTAATGCGCTATTTGAGCATCTTGCCGCAAAATTACCAACATCCAGACTGCAAAGAGATTTAACCGACAGCACCGTTTTGCGTAATGTTGGAATGCCTTTTGCACACACCATTATCGCTTTTAAATCCACACTTAAGGGTTTGAATAAATTACTTCTAAATGAGCAAAAAATTGCTACTGATTTAGAACAAAACTGGGCTGTAGTGGCTGAAGCTGTTCAAACGATATTAAGACGTGAAGGTTATCCAAATGCCTACGAGGCCTTGAAAGGGTTAACGCGAACCAATACTGCTATAACTCAAAACTCTATTGCAGAGTTTATTGATGCCCTTAAAGTAAGTGATGCAATTAAAGACGAAATGAAGAAAATTACCCCATCCAATTACACAGGGATATAAAAGATTTACTGCTAAAGTATCTGTTTTATAAATCAGTGAATGGATTAGAGCATAAAGTCCATAAACCCTTCGACATTAATATCTTCGGTGTTTAATTGGCTTATTATTGGTCCTAATTCCATTATTTTAGACACTTCCATATCGTCACCTAGGACACGAATTACTGCAAATCCATACTTGTTGGATCTCCCAAAAACAATTAGTTCATCAATAACTTCATCATCTCCTACGTAACAAATTTTTACACGACCATCATTCAAATTACCAAGACGCAACAGTTCATTGTAGCGTTTATCATTTAGTATGTCTTTAATTTCATTAACTTCTTTGTTATATGAATCGTTATCGCCAGACCTTAAACTGTAGCCAAGCATATTCAATTTATCAATAGAATTAACAGCTTGACGTTGTCTATCAGTCATTTTAACATCTTTTGCGCCCAAAAAGGAAATTGGAACATCCATTGATATAAAATTGGGAGATTCTTGATGATCTACAAAATAGGTTTGTAAACTAGGCTGAGAATTACAACCGAAAAAAAAGACTGAAATAAAAACACCCAGACCAAGAACAAATGAACGCATAGTTTATTTTTTAGAAGCCTTTTTAAGTTGCTCTCCACCTGGCACGTTAAGTTGAGTTGTCAATTTAGATACATTACGCAAATCAATGTCTCCAGTAAGTGAAAGCAATATAGTTTCAACAATTCGTTTCTCTCCACCCAGTTTAATATCTCTAGCATCCGAAGCTTTTGTCAAACCATTGACAAGCATAAGAAGTTCTGAGACATGATTGTCATCTCTGCCTGATTGAACATAGAACTTAATGTTTTTATCACCATCCTTTATACGCATGAGCTCTTCAAGTGAAGAAGATTTTATATAGCGGTCTACATCTAAAATAATAGCTTTGGAAACTGTTAAATCATCAGTAGTGTAGACCGTTAAATTTTTTAGTGTTTTAACTTGTTCTAAAAAAGTGTCAGCTTCAGGATCATTGGTTTTAATTTGCATTTCAGCAAGCATACCAAACATTTTTTGATTGACTACTACTGAAGAAACATTATCCATGTCTTCGTATTTTTCAAAAAGACTTTGTGCAAATCCAATTGGAGCAATGGCAAAAATTAAAATGATTATTATATTCTTCATAATATTAAATTTACTTATTTATTTTAAATATTTTACGGGTTGTTGTATTAAATGTATTTAAAAAGGAGATGTTCTCCTCGCCTTTTTGAAGGGTTTTAGATAAAATTTCTAAGGACTTAAGCTGTAAAGTCCCTTTGTTGAAATTCGTTGACAACATTTCTAATGCTGTTTTGGTTTGATCATAAACAAAAAGCTCTTCCTCTGAATATTGTTTGTTTTTCAACTCTAAATTGTAATTAAGAATTAAACCTAATAAAATTATAACTGAAGCGGCAACAGATAAACGCTTAAATTCAAAATAAGTTGATTTAAAATTTAGTTTTGTTGTGTATTGTTGTTGTCTTGAATTATAGAAATAATCAAAAAGCGAGCGGTAATGCTCCAAATGTTCGGGCACTGAACTCGATTTGAAAAATAAAGCTAATTGAGTCTCCTCTGCCATAGAGGTTTCTCCTAACTCATATTTCTTTAAAAGCGCTTCAATTGCTTGTAATTCCATGCTTATGTGCTTTTATCAATTTTTCTTTTAATGTTTTTCTGGCTCTAGAAAGCGCCACTCGTATAGCTGTTTCATTCATTTCTAATACTTCAGAAATTTCTTTAAACTCATATTGTTCAATATCCCTAAGCTGAACAATCAACTGTTGTTGAACAGGCAGAGTTGTTATAAATTTTTCAATTAATCTTATACTATCGCTAACCTCAATATCTTTTTGCAGCTCATATCTGTGGTCTTTGTGATTATTGTGTGTGATTTTTAAATTCTGCGCTTGCTTCGACTTTAATCGGTCTAGGCAGTGATTTTTGGTAATGGTCATTGCAAAAGCTTCTAGACTTTTATATTGACCCAAACGATCCCGCATTTTCCATAATTTTAAAAGAACGTCCTGAGTAGCATCTTCTGCTTCTTCAATAGAAACTAAAAAACGTTTAGCAAACCGAAACAATTTGGTTTTGAAAGGATCAACTAATGCTATGTATTCGCTTTCACTCATATTGTCTGATCGTGTTATTTTCAAGACGAGTAGTTTTGGTATTTGTTACAAGATCAAAACTATTTTTTTAAATTTTATTATTTTTTAACGTAAATTGTGGTATAAATATTGATCGTTCAGTCTCTAATAATAGCATTTATAAAAATGAAAAACAATAAAAATACATCTATCAATAAAAAAATAAAATATTTAGCCTTAATCACTTTAATTGGATTTTCATTCAGTTGTTTTGAAGATAATGATGATAACATAACAAGCACAAGGAATGTTAAAGACTTTGTGTGGAAAGCTATGAATGCTGTATACTTGTACAACTCAAATATTCCAGATCTTGCAAACGATCGGTTTAGTTCAAATTCAGACTATCAAGAGTATTTAACAAATTACGGGTCTCCTGAACTCTTATTTGAGGACTTAATCTATGATAGAGAAAGTGTAGATCGATTCAGTATCATTACTAGCAATTATTTTACATTGGAACAGTCCCTTAGTGGGGTTGCCGAGAAAACTGGTGCTGAATTCAACTTTTATTATGTTCCTGGCAGTTCAATCAATGTGTTTGGTGTTGTACGCCTTGTCCTACCCAACAGCAACGCCAGTCAGACCTCGCTCACTAGAGGACAGGTTTTTAATAAAATTAACGGTACTGGCTTGACCGTGGATAATTATAGATCGCTTTTGAGTGGAGATAGTTATACTTTAAATCTGGCTAATTATGACGATAACAACACGGCTGATAGCTCAGATGACATCATAAATGATAATTCAGAAGCCATAACATTGACAAAATCTGTTTATACCGAAAACCCTGTATACAGCACAAAAATAATTAATTTGGAAGACGATAAAGTGGGTTATTTAATGTACAATGGATTTGTTAACGAGTTTGACACGGAACTCAATCAGGCCTTTGGCGTATTTAAAGCTCAAAATATCGACCATCTTGTTCTTGACCTTCGCTATAATCCTGGGGGCAGTGTGGCAACAGCTGCAGCCTTAGGCAGTATGATTACTGGAGATTTCAACAATCAAGTTTTTGCGACATTGCAATACAACGAAGCTCTACAAACCAATAATTACGACTATCTTTTTACATCCACTCTGAATAATGGCACAAACATCAATAGTTTGAATCTAAACAAAGTTTATGTATTAACCAGTAGAGCCTCCGCTTCTTCTAGCGAAATGATTATCAACAGCTTAAAAGCATACATAGATGTTGTTCAAATAGGAGATACTACTGTTGGAAAATCACAAGCCTCGCAAATCATATATGACTCATCAAATCTAAGTAGAACCAATGTCAATCCCAGCCACACTTATGCGCTACTGCCATTGATAGCAATTACCGTAAATAAAAACAATACTGTAGTACCTTCATCAGGCTTGATCCCTGACATCGAGTTTAAAGAAAAAGCATCAAATTACGGAGTTTTAGGCGACGTATCGGAACCCTTATTACAAGCGGCTCTATTAGCAATAGAGGGGTCTGGTCGTTTCGCAATTGAACAAAATAGCTCAAAGAGCTTAGGCGTTGCAGATAAATTAGATGCTAAAGATGTTCTAATGATAGCAGACTAAATTTTAAATTAAGTATTTTTAACGCCAACGAAAAATAATCTTTTTTGAATGAAAAATTTAACCGCCAACAAAACAATTGTTATCCTTCTTTTCATGGTAATAGCCGTACTCACTAGGCTTGTTCCTCATCTTCCAAACTTCACTCCGATTACCGCCATAGCGCTTTTCGGAGGACTATACCTTTCCAATAAAGTAATGGCCTATGCACTACCCTTGACTGTAATGGCAATATCTGATCTATTCCTAGGATTTTCGAGCATCACTGTTTTTGTTTATTTTGCTTTTGTGGTAGTGAGTTTTATCGGAACACAATCGAAAAAAGCAAGCTTTTCGGCTATTCTATTAAGTAGCGTTAGCTTTTTTATCATTACAAACTTTGGAGTTTGGCTGTTGGGATACCCAAAGACTTGGACTGGGTTAGCGGAGTGTTATACATTGGCCTTGCCTTTCTTTAGAAATGCTTTACTGGGTGATTTATTCTATTCCGGAGCACTGATAATTGGGTTTAATTTTGTTCAAAAGAAATATCTGCAGGAAGCAAAATAAGCCTAAAACGAACGGCTTATGTTAAAGCCAAAGTAGAAATCACCTTCAGACCAATCGCCAGTACTGTTTCCCATTACGCCATTCGCATTCATGAATTGAGAATTTGTAAAGTGTAATTGAAATACATGACCGCCAGTTTCAAGATCAAACCCTAAGGATAAAGGGTTGTTATAGAGCGAATTTTTGGCGCGGTTAAGATGAGCACCATACTCCAAATTGAAAGACCAGCGTTTTCCAATCTTGTAACGCCCACCAAATATTAATCCGTATTGTGAATTGTCTTGAAGATCGTTGACCACATAATTGTCATGAAAAAATGTTGGTGTGAATTGTAGTGATAATTTGTTGTTTACTTTTCTAGATATCAGTAGCTGTGCAACATAACTCAAACGGTGTTTGAATTCAAGTTTTGGTAAGTTATCTGTGCTCAATGCAGTGTTGGCTAAAACTGAAGTATAACCTACTACTGAAAACGGAAAGCGCTCAGATTGTTTAATAATTCTAAACTTTGAAGCCAATTCATAAATCTTTTGATTTGAGCTTCGTGATGCGCTTACATTAATACCCTCTGTAAGCCCATAGATGAAATTGAGATGGGTTACGGCTTCATCAAGACCAAAAAGATTTTCAAATCCATTTTTTACACTCCCAAAACGGTGGGATACCACAAAATAAAACCCGCCTTTACCTACAAGTTTAGTAGACTCAAAGTTTATAATTTTTAACCCTTTAAAAACAGAACTTACTGTTGTTGATGATTCACTTTCAACATCTATTTCACTCAATAAATCGTCTTGTGCAAAACCAAAACAAGTAAAGCATAAGAAAATAATGAGAATTTTAAATTTCATAAAAAATTATTGTTTTATGATGCGCTTGGTTTGAACGGCATCTTCTGTAATAATTTGCACTACATACATCCCTGATGCCCATGCATTTGTATCGAGTTTTGGAACTGTTCTTTTCAATTGGGTCTGCGTGATTTGATTCCCTAAAATATTATAAACCTGAACGTTGGCAGATTGTACATTGTCAGGAAATTCAAAATTAAGCTCATCGACTGTTGGGTTGGGGTAAATTTCAAATTTTTCCATTGTAAAATATGGAGAACTTAATACAAAAGTCCCCTGAGCTCCACCTCGATTGGCGCCTCCATGCCAGCCTAAGTTTAATGAATTATTTCCTTTTGCCCAGAGAAATGGAATAGTCCCAGTTGAAGTTGAAAAAACATAGTCGGTTGACTCAGATGTGTCAAGTACCCTCGTGGCAACCAAAGTAATAACTCCAGGAATTGAGTAATCCTCATCAATTAAATTCCAGTGATTAGTATCTTCATTGGGGTCACCATTACCGCCTGCCATATGGTAATCTTTTAAACCAGAATTTGAAAAGATAATTACATCATCACCTAAATTTCCCATACCAGGGAGGGTAGAATTTATTGCAACCCCCAACCAAACATTTGAAGGACCAACCATTGTCATAGTTACCGTATCATTTGGGCCATCAACATCAAACTGTACTGTGAAGCCAGGTGTAAGTGTGATTTCACCTGTAGTGGTACTTTGCGCTTGAGAAATAAAAAATGTAAAAACAAGTAATAATAGTGTAATTTTTTTCATAAGCTATTTATTTAATTTTAAAGATTTTATGCATACGCTCATCATTTTGGACAATTACGTAATCCTTGGGCGACTGCCCAACGTTATTTTTGTGATTAGGGTTGGCACCTGCTTCAAGAAGCATCAGTACTAAATCATAGTTCTTAAACATTACGGCATAATGCAATGCTGTAGTTTTATTGGCGTCTTGTAAATTGACATCTGCTCCAGCAGCTATTAATAGTTTAGAAATAGCATTATAACCTTTAACGGCCGAGGCCATCAATGGCGAACCGTCTTTGGTACTGCCATTGATATCTTCCACCTTTGGAATCAAATAGCTTACCACTTCAATATTGTTGTAGTAACAGGCCAAAACAAGTGGCGTACTTCCGCGCTGATCTTTAGCATTCAACACGTTTGGTGTTTCTTTTACAACTGCTTTAACTTCTTGAACAGATCCACGACGAGCCAACTCAAAAATATCATTTTGACCACAAAGATTTTGTGACAAAAACAACAATAGCATTATGGTTCTAAAATCAAACATTGATCCAATTTAATTTGTTGTAATAATGAGTCAAATCCAATGCAACGCCCCTTTATTGCAATTGAAGAATTTGTATTTTTTTTTGGTATTACTACATCAAATTTACAGTAAATTTTATCATCAAGTGTTAAAAAGTTCTTATTAATTTCTGTAACGCTTCCAAAAATCACTATTGTTTTATCCAAAAATTTTGAGGATGCTGCGTCTTCATCAGAAATAAATTGATCCAATAATGTATCCGACGATAAACGAAATTCTACCTTTTCAGCACCAATATCTCGATGAGGCTTTTGTGTATAAAAATAAGCTAAAACCCCCAATAGCAGTACAATTAGAACAATAATACCATATTTCTTATTCATAAAAATAAAAATTAAATCTTTGTTAAGATAGTAGGAATTGTTCAGAAATGACATAAATTAGTTAAATTATTTAATTAAAAGTAACCTAATACAACAATGAAAAACATAAACTTTTTATTTATTTTGATTTCGCTTATTTTAGGTACTAGTTGTGAGAATAGCAGCGAAAGTGATCTTATTGAACAAACACCGCTAACAGAAAACATTACCTATACTGAACACATTAAACCGATTATAGATGCGAATTGTGTTGCTTGTCACTCCAACCCTGCTGTAGGTGGTGCATCTGTACCGATGACAAATTACAGTCAGGTGAAAAATGTTTTTGAAAATACAGATGCCTTGGATCGTATGAATCGTCAACCCGGTGAATCTGGATTTATGCCAAAGTATGGTTCGAGATTGCCACAAGTCAGTATTGATTTGGTAGAACAATGGATGAATGAAGGCTATTTAGAATGAAATATGTAGTTCTATTTTTTATTTGTTGTACCAGTCTTGCAAACAGTCAAGAAAAATATTGGACTCGTTCTGGAACACTCACTTTTGAAGCCTCTATGCCTGCTTTTGAAGAAGTTAAGGCTACAAATGAAAATGTTACGGCGATACTAAACACGACTGATGGAACTTTTGCGGCTTTGGCTTTAGTCAAAGGATTTCGTTTTAAAAATGCACTTATGGAAGAGCATTTTAATGAAAGTTATATCGAAAGCAATCGTTATCCCAAAGCAATTTTTAAAGGGCAATTATTGAATTTTGATGTTCAAAATTTAGATAAAAAACATATCCTTTCGGGGCGCTTAGAAATGCATGGGAAGAGTACATCTATCTCTGTTGAAACTCATATAATTAAAGAAGACAATACCATGAAATTCAACGGTACTTTTGATGTAAGTGCTGATGATTTTGCAATAGAAATTCCAAAAATTGTTCGCAACAAAGTCAGTGATACAGTAACTATTTCTTTCGATTTTCAACTCATAAAAAAAGGCGACTAAAACGCCGCCTTTTTTTTTGTTATTTACTCAAATACATTTTACGTCGAGCATACAAATCATAGAACTCATCGTCTTTTAGACTATCTATAAATAAAATGCTTTCTCCAGTACTTTTCATTTCTGGTCCCAATTGTTTATTCACATTTGGAAACTTATTGAATGAAAACACTGGTTGCTTAATTGCATAGCCATCTAAATGTGGTTTAAAGTCAAAATCAGTAACTTTTTTATCGCCTAGCATCACTTTAGTGGCATAATTCACATAAGGTTCTCCGTATGCTTTTGCAATAAAAGGTACTGTTCTAGATGCTCTTGGATTGGCTTCAATGATATATACTTTATCATTTTTAACAGCAAATTGGATGTTGATTAGACCAACAGTATTTAAAGCGAGTGCAATTTTCTTGGTATGATCTTTAATTTGTTGCATCACTAAATCCCCTAAATTGAATGGTGGAAGTGTTGCATTACTATCCCCAGAATGGATTCCACAAGGTTCTATGTGCTCCATAATACCGATGATGTATACATTTTCTCCATCGCAAATCGCATCGGCTTCTGCTTCAATGGCGCCATCTAAATAATGATCTAAAAGCAGTTTATTATTTGGGATTTTACGGAGTAAATCGATCACATGATCTTCAAGCTCTTGCTTATTAATTACGATTTTCATGCCTTGACCACCCAATACATATGAAGGTCTCACTAGTATTGGAAAATTTAATTTATCCGCAACTTTAAGCGCTTGATCCGCGGTTTCGGCTGTATCAAATTCTGGATAAGGGATATTGTTTTCTTTTAGAAGTGTAGAAAAAGAGCCCCGGTCCTCGGCCAAATCTAAAGACTGATAACTCGTTCCGATAACCTTTATTCCATATCGATCCAGTTTTTCAGCCAACTTCAGTGCCGTTTGCCCGCCTAATTGAACAATGACGCCCTCAGGCTTTTCGTGCTGTATAATATCATATATATGCTCCCAAAAAACAGGTTCAAAATATAGTTTGTCTGCCGTATCAAAATCTGTAGATACAGTTTCAGGGTTACAGTTAATCATGATGGTTTCGTACCCGCACTCGGCAGCCGCTAAAACACCATGTACACAACAGTAATCAAATTCGATCCCCTGTCCAATTCGATTAGGTCCAGAACCAAGAACAATGACTTTCTTTTTGTCAGTAACAACACTTTCATTTTCTGTAACTGTATGTCCTTCTTTAGTGGTCATTTGGCTTTCAAAGGTGGAATAATAATAAGGTGTTTTTGCCTCAAATTCTGCAGCACAAGTGTCTACCAACTTGTAAACTCTGTTGATATTAAAATCTTTACGCTTGTTGTACACTTGGCTTTCCAAACAGCTCAACATATGGGCAATTTGTCGATCTCCGTATCCTTTTTGTTTGGCCTCTAGCAAGAGTTCTTTTGTGATTGTTTCTATGGAATATGTTGAAACTTCCTTTTCGAGGAAATACAATTCTTCATATTGTTTCAAAAACCACATATCGATTTTAGTAATTTCATGAATCCGAGAAAGAGGAATCCCAATTTGTATGGCATCATAAATCACAAATACACGATCCCAACTCGCATGTTTCAGTTTGCTAATAATTTGATCGTAGTTGGAGTAGCCCTTGCCATCTGCGCCTAATCCATTGCGTTTAATTTCTAAGGATTGGGTTGCCTTGTGTAATGCTTCTTGAAAAGAACGTCCAATTCCCATCACTTCACCTACAGCTTTCATTTGAAGACCTAATTCACGATCACTTCCTTCAAATTTATCAAAATTCCAACGTGGTATTTTTACAATGACATAATCTAGAGTCGGCTCAAATAATGCCGAAGTTGATTTTGTAATTTGATTTTGGAGCTCATCCAAAGAATAACCAATAGCAAGTTTTGCTGCTATTTTTGCAATAGGATATCCCGTAGCTTTACTGGCTAGTGCTGAAGATCGTGAAACACGAGGATTAATTTCTATGGCAATGATATCTTCTTTTTCATCTGGACTAACAGCAAACTGAACGTTACAACCCCCTGCAAAATCGCCAATACTTCGCATCATGTGAATGGCCATATCACGCATTTTTTGATAAGTGGTGTCGCTTAAAGTCATTGCTGGAGCAACCGTGATGGAGTCTCCTGTATGAATCCCCATTGGATCCATATTCTCAATCGAACAAATGATAACAACATTGTCATTATCATCTCTTAATAACTCCAATTCGTATTCCTTCCAACCCATCATGGCTTTATCAATCATCACCTCATGGATAGGCGAGATTTCTAAGCCGCGTTTTAGTAATTCATCAAAATCTTCTTCTTTATAAACAATTGAAGCACCAGCACCTCCAAGTGTAAAAGAAGCGCGAATAACTAATGGAAAACCAAATTCTTGTGCTATTTCTTTACCCTTAAGGTAAGAGTTTGCCGTAGCTTGAGGTGCCATTGGAACCCCAATTTTTAGCATTAACTCGCGAAATTGTTCTCTATCTTCGGTGATGTTAATAGCATCTATATCTACACCAATGATTTCTACACCAAAATCTTCCCAAATGCCTTTTTCGTCAGCTTCTATACACAAGTTAAGCGCGGTTTGACCACCCATAGTTGGTAAAACAGCATCAATTTGCGGGTGTTCTTTCAAAATTTTGATGATTGATTTTGTATTTAGAGGCAACAAATACACATGATCAGCCATTGATGGGTCTGTCATGATAGTTGCGGGATTGGAGTTGATAAGAACAGTTTCAATTCCATCTTCACGAAGTGAACGTAGGGCTTGCGACCCTGAATAATCAAATTCGCATGCTTGTCCGATAATGATCGGCCCTGAACCGATAATGAGGATGGATTTTAAATCTTTTCGTTTTGGCATTTTTATTAGTGTTGGATAGATATTAATTTAATTCAAAAATAAACAACGTTTGAATACAAAAAAAGGCGTTACGACTAGTAACACCTTATAATATATTAACAATTGTTAATCATTATTTTTTATGACGAATTTCAGATGAAACGCTTAGTTTCTTTCTTCCTTTAGCTCTTCTTCTAGAAAGCACTTTTCTACCATTAGCAGAAGCCATTCTGTCTCTGAAGCCGTGCTTGTTTTTTCTCTTTCTCTTAGATGGTTGAAATGTTCTTTTCATTTTAATTTATCTTGTTAAACCGATGTCGGTTTATGAATTCTACAATTTTTGAGTGCTCTTGAAAAAGCGCCGTGCAAATATACAAAGACTTTTTACTATGACAAACGCAATTTTAAAATATTTTTATTTTGTTTTTTACTACATTTGTACTCCTTTAAAAACCAAAAAAATATGTTTCATAAAAATATAAAAATCGTACTATTCGTTATATCGTTAGCCTATGCTGTCTTTCAATTTACCGAATCCCAAATTGGTAACGGCATTATGTTTATTCTTATTGGCCTTACTTTTTTGTTTTTGTATTATAAAAATGAACTAATTTTATTGGCTTTTTTAAAGCTGAGAAAACAAGATTTTCCAGGAACTGAACGTTGGTTGAACCGAATTAAAAACCCTAAGTCTGCACTTACACAAAAACAGCAAGGCTACTACAACTTTTTAAAAGGGATTATGGTTTCTCAAAGCAACATGACCGCTGCAGAGAAATATTTTAAGAACGCAGTGGCTTTAGGGTTGTCAATGGACCATGACATGGCAATGGCAAAACTAAATTTAGCTGGGATAGCATTTACCAAAAGACGAAAGCAAGAAGCACAACGATTATTGAAAGAAGCGCAAGCTCTAGATAAAAGAGATATGCTCTCAGAACAAATAAGAATGATGAAGCAGCAAATGAAAAAAGCGTCTATCCCTAACCAGCATTACGGCCAAGCGCGCGGTGGAAGAAGACGTTAACCTTTAATTAGTCTAATTTATCTAATGTATAGTAGTCTTTTTTGGGAAGCTCTATTAGGTATTTTTTTTTAGACTTATTATTTAAAAAATCGTCTCTAAGCCAAGGGTTGTGAAGTTTCAACTGCTTATAATTCAAACCAAAATTCTTAGCAAATTCAACAAAATCTGACACCGCAGTATCAACTTCTACTTCATAAGTGGGTGCATAAGCATACAAGTCTTTGTCTTCAAAATTGAATCCATATTTTTTGGGGTGGGTCATAATTTCCTTTAAAGCAACGATTCTAAAAAGATATCGCCCAGTTTCTTCTCCAAGTAACAAATCATAATAGTCTGAAACTGACTGACGGTTCAACTCCGACGCAATTCCACTGATTCCAGCATTATAAGAAGCAGCAGCTAGAGTCCATGAGCCAAGTTTTTCTTTGGCCTTTAAAAGATATTGACAAGCAAGATGGGTTGATAATTTTAAATGGTAGCGTTCATCAACATTACTATTGATTTCCATACCATATTCTTTACCCGTCGATTTCATTATTTGCCAAAACCCCTTTGCTCCTGCAGGAGATGTTACATTTTGTAATCCACTTTCGATAACGGCCAAGTATTTAAAATCTTCAGGTATACCATACTGCTCAAGAATAGGCTCTATAATAGGAAAATACTTGTGGGCACGCTTAAAAAGCAATAAGCTATTGGACTGCCAATAGGTATTTACAAGTAATTCACGATCCATACGTTCTCTAATATCAGGTAAATATAAAGGAAGTGGCTCTTCTGAAAAATTAAGATTTTCTGGAATGGGTAAAGCGTAAACATTATAATCAAAAATAAGATTGGAGCGTTTAAGGATATCATCACTTGAAAAAGCTAAAGATAGACTCACCGCAACTAAGAGAGAAAAAAAATAAAATAATGGTTTTTTAAAAAAATTCATGAACTGAGAGATATTTGGATTTCTAAAGTAAATAAAACATCGTTATAATAAAAATCTAGCATAAGAAATATACACTCTATTTATCTAAAAAATGTTAAAATTAAAATCAAGAGCGGTTTTTTTTGTATTTTTGCAATGTATATTCCCAGAATTTAAATTATTCTATAATGCTTTTAGCTTCAGATCTAGTTGACAATCCTTTTTTGCGCCAATACGAAGTGAAAATTGGTTCAGAAATGGCTACCATTGAATACGCACAACAAGAACGTAAAATTTTCCTAACCAAACTCAATATTCCACAAGCCATCGCTTCTGAGTCATTTGTTGAAGATTTTTTAAAAGTGGTTTTAGAAGATATTAATGAAAAAAATATCAGCGTCGTTCCAACTAGCCCTCCCATTGCAAAATTTATCAAAAGAAATAGACGCTACAAAAAAATGCTCCCTGTGGGGATTCGCATCTAAAGAGTTATTTCCTTAGAAATAAATTCAAAACGAACCAATCCATCCTCATCTATTTGTTTGAGTGAAACTTCATGGGTTGTATTGACTAAGTTTGGATTCCAAGGCGTTTTTACCTTTACGTAATTTGGAGTAAACCCGTGAATATATCCTTCTTTATTTTCCCCCTCAAATAAAACAGTTTGCACAGAACCAAGTTGTAATTCATAGAAAGCTCTACGCTTTTTAGACGAAAGACCTCGTAACATTTTGCTGCGCTTAGTGCGTACTTCTTTTGGAACTTTATGGTCCATCTGCGCAGCTACAGTATTTGGCCGCTCTGAGTATGAGAAAACATGAAGGTATGATATATCCAAAGCATTTAAAAACTCATAAGTTTCTAAAAACAAATCATCTGTTTCTCCAGGAAAACCCACAATGACATCAACTCCTATACAAGCATTTGGCATTTTTGATTTTATATGCTCTACCCTATCAACATATAATTCTTTCATGTAGCGTCGGCGCATGAGTTTGAGTAATTGATTGCTACCACTTTGAAGCGGTATATGAAAATGAGGTACAAAATTATCACTTTGCGCTACAAAATCAATGGTTTCATTTTTTAAAAGGTTTGGCTCTATTGAAGAAATGCGAACACGTTCTAAGCCTTCAACTTTACTTAATGCCTGCACTAGCTCAAAAAATGTATGCTCGTGTTTTTTATTGCCAAATTCACCTTTTCCATAATCGCCAATATTAACCCCTGTTAAAACGATTTCTTTAATACCTTTTTGAGTAATTTCACGGGCATTATTTAAAACATTTTGGAGGGTATCGCTACGTGAAATACCACGTGCTAATGGAATTGTACAATAAGTACATTTATAATCACATCCGTCTTGAACTTTTAGAAAAGCACGTGTACGATCTCCAAAAGAATAACTACCAACGTAAAAATCAGCATCTTCGATTGCACATGAATGTACAGCACCAAGCTGTTTTTTTGTTAAATCGTTTAGGTAATCTGTAATTTTAAATTTTTCAGTTGCCCCAAGCACTAAATCGACACCATCAATAGCAGCTAGCGCATTGGGTTGAAGTTGAGCATAACATCCTATGGCTATAATAAAGGCTTCAGAATTTGATTTTTGGGCTTGTTTGACTATGGTCTTGAACCGCTTATCAGCGTTTTCTGTAACTGAACAAGTATTTATAACATAAACATCGGCAGGTTGAGAAAAGTCAACTCGGTCAAATTCTTCATGCTCAAAACTACGTGCAATAGTGGAAGTTTCTGAAAAATTTAATTTACAGCCAAGTGTATAAAATGCAACTTTTTTTCTTCCGTTCATTCTTGTACATTTACAAAGTGAACAAATTTACAATTAACAAGCTGAATGACAAAGTGCAGTTCTAAATTCTTTAAATACAAGATAAAAGCTTTATTCTTCTTATATGTGGTTGTGTCTAGTTGTGCAGACAACAACATTAGAACTAATGATGTTTTTCGCTATAACGAACACAAAAACATCAGTGGGTTAGACCCCGCTTTCGCAAAAGATAATGCGGATATTTGGGCTGTTCACCAACTTTTCAACGGATTGGTACAAATGGATGACAATATGAATATCAAGCCTTGTATCGCTTCAACATGGGACATCTCCGACGATGGAATACGTTATACATTTGAACTCAGAAAAGATGTATTGTATCATCGACACAAACAATTTGGCGCTGGAGAAACAAGAGCTGTAACAGCAGAGGACTTTGTTTACAGTTTTCAAAGATTAAAAAATCCTAATCTCGCCTCACCCGGTGCATGGGCAATGGGTGTTGTAAAAGAATTTAAGGCTCTTAACCAAAGTACTTTTGAAATAGAATTAAAGCATCCATTCCCTGCATTTTTAGGGATGTTGAGTATGAAATATTTTAGTGTAGTGCCCAAAGAAATTGTAGATTTTTATGGTATGTCTTTCAGAGCTAATCCAATTGGGACTGGGCCATTTAAATTCAAACATTGGTCTGAAAATAATAAATTGGTCTTTCGCAAAAATGCACACTATTTTGAAGTAGATTCAAATGGGGAAAAACTACCGCACCTGGAAGCAATCGCTATCACTTTTTTACCTGATAAACAAAGTGAATATCTTCAATTTATTCAAGGTAGTTTAGATTTTATATCTGGGCTAGATGCTTCTTATAAAGATGATATATTGAACCCAAATGGCAAGTTGAATTCCAAATATTCGAAACAAATTGATTTGCTAAGAAGCCCATATCTAAATACAGAATATTTAGGCTTTTTTATGGAGTCGAGTTCATCTGAAATAGAAAGTGTACTTATCAGACAAGCCATTAATTATGGCTTTAACCGAGAAAAAATGATCCTATACCTTAGAAATGGGATTGGCATCCCAGCTCTTGGGGGGTTCATCCCAAAAGGGCTTCCCGGATTCAATGATTCTATTGGATATTCTTACAACCCTACTAAGGCAAAAGCACTTGTTCAAGAATACATTAATCGGAGTAAAAACCAAAAACCAAGTTTGACTATCACAACCAATGAAAATTATCTTCAGTTTTGTGAATTTATTCAAAGGGCATTATTGGACATAGGTTTGAATGTTTCAATTGAAGTTATGCCGGCTTCTGCACTAAAAACCGCAAAAGCTAATGGGAAGTTGGACTTTTTTAGAGCCAGTTGGGTCGCTGATTACCCCGATGCTGAGAACTATTTATCCTTATTTTATAGTGAAAATTATGCGCCAAACGGACCAAATTATACACATTTCAAGAATGACATTTATGATCAGCTTTACAAGCAGTCCTTATCAGTATCAGATAATAAAAAACGTTTAGAATTATACAAGAAAATGGATCAAATGATAATTGATGATGCCTCGGTTGTAGTATTGTTTTATGACGAAGTATTGCGTTTTACTCAAAAAAACGTATCGGGATTAGGTATCAACCCAACAAATTTATTAGAATTGAAAAAAGTACGAAAGAATTAAGATCTGCGGTAAGCTTCAGAAAGCTCAAAAACCTTTGTAAGAATTGCAGTATCATGTTCCGTAAATTCCTCACCCCTTCTTTGCATCACCACTTTAGCAACTTCAAATGCTTTTGAGGGCAAATACGTAGTCAATCCACTATGCCCACCCCAGCTGAAACTCGGAATGAAATTTCTTGGAAATCCACTACCAAATACATTGGCGCTTACCCCAACCACAGTTCCTGTGTTGAACATGGTGTTAATACCACATTTGCTATGGTCGCCCATCATGAGTCCACAAAACTGAAGTCCTGTTTTTGCGAAATTTTCAGAGTCGTAGTTCCACAAACGTACCTCGGCATAATTATTTTTTAAGTTAGATGTATTGGTGTCCGCACCCAAATTGCACCATTCACCAATAACAGAATTTCCCAAAAACCCATCGTGTGCCTTGTTCGAATACCCAAACAAAACAGAATTATTGACCTCACCACCAACCTTAGAATGAGGCCCAATAGTTGTTGGTCCATAAATTTTTGAACCCATTTTAAGTGTTGAATGTTCACAAAGCGCAAATGGACCCCGTATCATACTTCCTTCCATGATTTCTGAATCCTTACCTATGTAAATAGGGCCATTTGTGGCATTTAAAATACAATAAGGCAATTTTGCACCTTCTTCAATAAAAATTTGCGCTGAATTAAAAGCGATTGTCTTTTTTGGAATTGGTTCAGAGTTTCTGTCTTTTGTAATCAACTGAAAATCGGCTTCAATGGCTGCACCATTCAATTGAAATATAGACCATGCGTTTTTTACAGATATAGTCGATTTAGGACAAAATAGTGGCTCAAAAGTATCAAAATCAATTTCACTCTGTGTTTCTGTGGCCCTAAATGCTACAATAACCTCACCATCATAAATCACCTGATTTGGTTTCAAATTTTGAATCATTTCCACTAAATCCTCGTTCGGAGTATAAGATGCATTGATTAGCGTATTTTCTTCCATTTCAACCATAGGGAATTTGGATACAAGGTAATCCTCTGTTATAGTTGTGGTGGTACTGCCCAAGACCATTTCCCATTTCTCACGAATAGTCAAGATCCCTACACGGATGTCTGCAACTGGTCTGGTGTAAGTAAACGGCAAGAGCGCGTTTCTAAAAGGGCCATCAAACAGAATATAATTCATCTTTAATCTTTTTGTAAAAATAACAAAAAAGCCCTTCAATTAATTGAAGGGCTTAAATATTATATAAGGTTCGTTAAATTACTTCTTAAATTTAGCGTATTTCGTTTTGAATTTATCAATACGTCCAGCAGTATCTACAAGTTTAGATTTACCAGTATAGTACGGGTGAGATGTTCTTGAGATTTCCATCTTGATGAGTGGATACTCTACCCCATCAACTTCCATTGTTTCATTTGTATCGGCAGTAGATTTAGTTAAAAAAACATCATCGTTGGACATGTCTTTAAAGGCTACTAATCTGTAATTTTCAGGATGTATATCTTTTTTCATCGCTTTTTGCTTTAATTTCGATTTTTTTCGAGTTGCAAATTTATGGTTTTTTTATAAATCTACAATATAATATTAATTTATTTTTTTTCCTAAAATTGTAACAATTCACTAAAAGATACGTCTATTTAGTTAAATCAAATAAATCTAATATTATGGAATCAACCAACAAATCAAATTCAATCAATCTTGGGCTGTATTTAGGCGGTATATTATCTCTTATTGTGGTGCTTATTTATGCTGTTAATCTAGACTTATTCATCGAGTGGTGGCTAGGAATTTTACTTTTTGTGCTTGTCGTCGCTTATGGAGTTGTAGCAGCAAACAAAGCTAAAAAGAACGGAGGGGGCTTCATCTCTTTTAAAGGTGCATTTATTCAATACTTTATAACTATTGCAGTCGGGACATTCATCGGGACCATAGTGAGTGTTGCCATTTTTGCTGTCATTGACCCAGATGCTGCAACATACCTGAACGAACAGATTTTAATTCTAAGCAAAACTACAATGGAACGCTTTGGTGCTCCTCAAGAGGTTATTACAACAGCACTTGAAGAAGCTAGTAAAAAAGATAATTTTTCAATTGGTATGCAATTACAGTCTTATGTGTTTAGACTTGCTTTTTATGCCATTGTTGGGCTTATTGTTGCACTAATCGTTAAAAAAACAAATACAAGCGAAGCTTAATTTCGCTATTTTTGGGGTTCGTAAGTCGATTGTATGGATATTTCTGTCGTTATACCCCTTTTGGATGAGCAAGACTCATTGGTAGAACTCCACGATTGGATTGCACAGGTCATGCAATCCAATCGGTTGACTTATGAACTTATTTTTATAGATGATGGCAGCAGAGACGACTCATGGTCAATCATCAAAAAATTAAATACTAAAAACCCGTCAGTTTCAGGAATCTGCTTCGCCAAAAACTTTGGTAAATCTCAAGCGCTTCATGCGGGGTTTGAAAAAGCAAAAGGGGATGTAGTCATTACAATGGATGCTGATTTGCAAGACAGCCCCGATGAAATTCCAGAGCTTTTTCGGCTTATAAAGGAAGAAAACCTCGATATCGTTTCGGGATGGAAAAAAAAGCGTTACGACGCTTATTTTACGAAAAATTTACCCTCAAAACTATTCAATTGGGCTGCTCGAAAAATTTCGGGACTTAAACTACATGATTTCAATTGTGGGCTAAAAGCCTATAAAAAAGACGTTGTAAAGAGCATTGAGGTGTATGGAGAAATGCACCGCTATATCCCTGTTTTGGCGGTCAATGCTGGCTTTAAGAATATTATTGAAAAACCCGTAGCGCATCAAGCAAGAAAACATGGAAAAACAAAATTTGGTATGGAACGATTTATAAATGGATTTTTAGATTTGATTACAATTTGGTTTGTTTCTAGGTTTGCCAAGCGCCCCATGCACTTTTTTGGACTACTTGGCGTATTAATGTTTATTATTGGCTTTGGATTTGCTTTTTATTTAGGTTTAGATAAATTGTACTTCAATCCAACCGGAAGACTTATTGCTGAGCGCCCTGAATTTTTTATTGCACTCACCACCATGGTTATTGGAACACAGTTTTTTGTAGCAGGATTCTTAGGAGAAATTGTTTTACAAAATAAAAATAATAAAGAGCGCTACAGAATTACAGATCAAACTAAGCCGTAAAAAAACTAACTTAAAAGAAAGCAAATATTTACATTTGCACAATATTTTCACAAAGCATGACAACATTAAGCCCTCAGGTGACAAAAAACGTTGACCACTGGTCATCAGAATTATTTGACGAAAATACACGTTCAGAAATTCAAAGTTTAAAAAACAATCTAGAAGAATTAGAAGATCGATTTTATAAAAATCTTGATTTTGGAACAGGCGGTATGCGCGGCATTATGGGTGTTGGTACTAACCGCATCAATAAGTATACTTTGGGTAGAAATACTCAAGGGTTGTCAAATTATTTAAAAAAGTACTATTCCAAGCAAAAGCTAAAAGTTGCCATTGCGTATGACTGTAGACACAACAGTAAAACGTTTGCCAAAATTGTTGCTGATGTTTTTTCGGCCAATGGTATCGAAGTGTTTTTGTTTGAAGATTTGCGAGCAACACCCGAACTTTCATTTGCAGTAAAACAACTTAACTGCCAATGTGGTATCGTGCTTACTGCTTCGCATAACCCACCAGAATACAACGGCTACAAGGTCTATTGGGAAGATGGCGGACAACTCGTACCACCACACGACAAAGCAATAATTTCTATCATTAATGATCTAGAGTACAGCGAAGTAAATTTTTCTGCACAAGACGACCTCATTCACGTCATTGGAAAAGAGATTGATGATGTTTTCATCAATGCTTCTGTGCAAAATGGTGTATTGCTCGAAAATAAAGATGAGTATAGAAAAAACTTAAGTATCGTATTCACTTCCTTGCACGGTACATCAATTACAGCTGTTCCAGAAACACTAAAACGTGCAGGGTACACCAATGTGCATATTGTCGAGGAACAAGCCACACCAGATGGCGATTTTCCAACCGTAAAATCTCCAAATCCAGAAGAACCTGAAGCCCTAGAAATGGCTTTAAAATTGGCCGAAAAAGTCAATGCAGATATCGTTATTGGCACTGATCCTGACTGTGACCGTTTAGGGATAGCGGTTCGTGATTTAGAGGGAAAACTAACGCTTCTAAATGGAAACCAAACCATGGTCATAATGACCAAGTTTTTGTTGGAGCAATGGAAGGGCTTGGCGAAAATCAATGGGAATCAGTTTGTGGGCTCTACAATTGTCTCCACCCCAATGCTACCAAAACTCACAGAGCACTACGGCGTAGAATGCAAAATAGGGCTGACCGGATTCAAATGGATAGCAAAAATGATAGAAGAATACCCTACAATGGACTTCATCGGTGGTGGTGAAGAAAGTTTTGGATTTATGGTAGGTGATTTTGTACGCGACAAAGATGCTGTTACTGCCACCCTACTGGCCTGTGAAATTGCTGCTCTAACAAAAGCAAACAACTGTTCTTTTTATCAAGAATTGATCGCCCTATACAACACACATGGGTTTTACAAAGAACGTCTTATTTCCATTACTAAAAAAGGAAAAAAAGGCGCAGAAGAAATTCAAACACTTATGCAACAAGCTCGTGAAAATCCCCAAAAAACCATCAATAGCTTTGGTGTAGTTCAAATAGATGATTACTTGGCATCTACATCAAAAAATACAGAGACTAACACCCTCACTACGCTTGCAGTTCCCAAAGCCAACGTTCTTATTTTCACAACAACAGACGGCAGTAAGATTGCACTACGCCCAAGCGGAACAGAACCAAAAATAAAATATTATATTAGTGTAAACGAACTTCTAGAAAATTCAAAAGATTTCGATGCTGTTCACAAAAAATTAGAAGATAAAATTGACGCCATCATTAATTCGATGGAACTGCTGTAAGATGAAAGAAATCATTAATCAATTATTGCCATTCATAAAGGACTACAAAAAACATGTTGTACTCAATATTGTTTTTAATTTATTGTACGCCTTTTTTAGCACCCTTGCTTTTGTTTCGCTAATTCCCATGCTTAATGTTTTATTTGATAAAACACAGAACGTTAGTGAAGCTCCTGTGTGGACTGGCATTGGAAATATCAAAAACTATGGCAATAACTTATTAAATTATAAAGTTTCTGGTTTGTTAGAAGAAGGCAATGCACAAATGGCGTTACTTATAGTAGTTGCTATTGTTATATTTACATTTTTTCTTAAAAATCTCTTCGGATATTTATCGATGCAACACGTCATGTATCTAAAAAATGGAGTTTTGACCGACTTGAGAAAACACATGTATAAACACATTGTTGAACTCCCCATTAGTTTTTATTCCAAGCGAAAAAAGGGCGACATCATGGCACGAATCTTAGGCGATATAAGCGAAATGCAAAACTCCTTTTTTATCATTTTAGAGCTTATCGTCAGAGAACCTCTCACTATTTTATTTTCATTGGTTGTCATGTTTACCATGAGTTGGGAACTTTCAATATTTGTTTTACTTTTTATCCCCATTTCAGGATTTTTAATTTCAAGTATTGGCAAACGACTAAAACGACAATCACTTCAAACTCAGCAAGAAGTCGGTCGTCTAATATCTACTGTGGAAGAAACCTTAAGCGGACTTAAAATTATTAAAAGTTACAATGCAGAAAATGCATTCAAAAAGCGGTTTTTAAGTTCTGCGGATAAAATTCTCAGACTCATTAATAAAATTGGATTAAAAAATAATTTAGCGGGCCCTTTAAGTGAGTTTTTAGGCATCATTACCATAGCAATCCTTTTGTGGTACGGTGGAAAGCTCGTTCTAATTGAAAAGGTAATTGAAGGCACTACATTTATAGGATTTATGGCCTTAGCTTACGGTATATTAACTCCCGCAAAAGCGATCAGCAAAGCCTCGTACAAAGTTAAAAATGGTATTGCAGCTGCAGACCGCGTGTTCGAGATTTTGAAAGAAAGCGACACTATGCCAGACTTAAAAAAAGCTAAAGAATTAACCTCATTTGAATCCTCAATAGAACTAAAAAATGTGTCATTTAAATACGACAATGAATTTGTTTTAAAGGATTTTTCATTAACTGTACACAAAGGACAAACCGTGGCTCTTGTTGGTCAATCAGGGAGTGGCAAATCTACTATTGCTAATCTACTAACGCGGTTTTATGATGTCAACAAAGGATTGATAACAATAGATAATAATGATATTAAAAACATCACTAAAACTTCTCTGAGGTCGCAAATTGGATTAGTGACACAAGACTCCATATTATTCAACAACAGCATAAGAAACAATCTCAAAATTGGTAACGAAAATGCTAACGAAGATGAAATGATTAATGCTTTAAAAGTAGCTAACGCTTGGGAATTTGTAAAGGAATTACCAGAAGGCATAGATACAAATATAGGAGATAGTGGAAACAGTCTTTCGGGAGGACAAAAACAGCGTTTAAGTATTGCAAGAGCAGTACTCAAAAACTCACCAATTATGGTCTTGGACGAAGCCACCTCCGCTTTAGATACCGAAAGCGAGCAATTAGTTCAAGTTGCACTTGAAAATATGATGAAGAATAGAACATCGATTGTTATTGCACACCGCCTTTCAACGATACAAAATGCTGATCTTATCATAGTGATGAAACAAGGTCAAATTGTAGAACAAGGCAAGCATCAAGAGCTTTTGGATCGAAAAGGCATGTACCAAAAACTTGTTTTATTGCAGTCCTTAGACTAACTAACAACTCACAATCAATCAAAAATTAACTTTGCAAGTCTGCCCTTTCCGGCAGCAAAGGCAATACTATCGTTCAAAAATCGAATGGTATAAAAGCCTGTTTTACTCAGCTTTATCCAATCCAATCCACCATTTGCACTGTAGTCAATACCTTCAAAACCAACAGCAACTAAATCTTTAGCTCGACGACCTGGAACATATTGAACACAACTTCTATAACCAGGTCCACCGATTTGATTTACTGTACGCCATGACCGCCCGCCATCCGTTGACTTTATTTTCGTATTTGAATTAAGTTTGGGTTGGGTATAATCTCCTCCAATGGCATACCCATTGTGTTCATCATAAAAATCGATACTGTATATTCCTGTTGTGGGTGTTCCTTGTACAATGGGCGTGTCAAAAACCTCCCACGAAAGACCCTTATCATCTGAAAATAAAACACGACTGGCCACTCCTCCACTAGCTATCCAAGCATTATTACCAACAATAGAAATATTAGTATCACTCGCAGCAAAAGCTGCTTCACCTTTAATAGTTTTAGGTAGACTGGCACATGGGGTTTTGTGCCATGTATTGCCTCCATCTCTTGTGATTAAAATGCTTAGGCAACCGTCTATTGGATCACCAAGTGCTATGCCCTCTTTTGAATTCCAAAAGTCCATGCTGTCGTAAAATACAGCAGAATCAGTCTCATGATAAACAAGTTCTGAATTTTTATACAAATAAGCAGGACTTCCTATACTAAGAGTAAAGACAGTATCGGCTACCAATGCCAGCGCACGAACATTCAAGCTATCGGGATAGAATCTATCTTTTGATAAAGAATCAGAATTTAAATCAAAAGAGTAAACATCGGCAATTGAAGAAACAGCTACAAGCTTGTCTTTAGTCAACTCTAATGCTCTGATATTTAATAAAGAATCCTCCACAATTAACTCAATTTCAACAGAAGAATACAGAGATTCAGTTGATACTGTATTTCCACAGTTATAAAAGCAAAAAATTAAAAAAACAAAAAGTAAGCGCTTGCAGTTCATGACAAAACGTTTGGAATTAAAATCCAATATACATAATTCTTCAATGTCAAACCATTTATTAAATGTAACTTTGCAGTCGAAAATATCCTCTTTTATGCGTTTACACAGAAATTTATGCTTTGCCGTTATTGATGGAATTTTAGAAGTTTTCAACGACGGAAATTATGCTGACAAAGTGATTCAATCCCTACTGAAGCGGGACAAGCGTTGGGGTAGTCGTGATCGTGGATTTGTAGCGGAGACCACCTATGACATAGTACGCTGGAAACGCCTCTACGCTGAAATTGCTGAAGTAAAAGAACCATTTAGCAGAGATGATGCATGGCGATTATTTGCAGTTTGGGCTACACTAAAAGGAATTAAATTACCTGATTGGAAATATTTTGAAGGTACGCCAACGCGAAAAATAAAAGGACGTTTCGACGAGGCATCAAAAACACGAAAAATAAAAGAATCAATCCCCGACTGGATAGACGAATTAGGTGTAAAAGAATTGGGTGAAAGTCTTTGGTCTAAAGAGTTATCAAAACAAAATGAACAAGCCGATGTCATACTGCGTACAAATATTCTCAAGACAACAAAAAAGGACCTTCAGCTAAAATTACAATCAGAAGAAATTGAAACCATCGAAATTGAAGGCTATCCCCTAGCACTGAAACTTGTCGAACGTGCTAATGTATTCAAAACAGAAGCTTTTAAAATGGGTTGGTTTGAAGTTCAAGACGCCTCATCTCAGTTGGTGGCAGAATATCTGGATGTTCAGCCAGGAATGAAAGTTGTTGATGCTTGTGCTGGTGCAGGAGGCAAAACCTTACACCTGTCCGCACTAATGCAAAACAAGGGCTCATTGATTGCTATGGATATTTATGAGAGTAAATTAAAAAAATTAAAAATTCGCGCACGACGGAATGGTGCACACAATATTGACTTGCGCGTTATAGAATCGACAAAACCCATAAAAAAACTCAAAGCAAAAGCCGATCGATTACTTATTGACGCACCTTGTTCTGGATTGGGTGTATTGCGCCGAAATCCTGATTCTAAATGGAAACTAGAACCCGAATTTTTAGACAAAATCAGAGGAACACAACAACATATTTTGCAGGATTACTCCAAAATGCTAAAACCTGGCGGTAAAATGGTATACGCAACGTGTTCGGTTTTGCCGTCTGAAAATCAAGAACAAGTTGCAACGTTTTTAACTTCAGAAGCAGGTCAAAATTTTAAATTGTTAAAAGATAAGAGTATTTTAGCACACAAGAGTAGTTATGATGGGTTTTATATGGCACTGCTCGAAAAAACAATTTCATGAAAAACATTTACACATTTCTTATTATTACGCTTTGTTTTAATTTTGGTTTTGCTCAAATTCCAAATGGGTATTATGACACTGCAACTGGGAGTGGATATACTCTAAAAACGCAGTTGTACAACATCATCAACAACCAAAATGATCAGGGTTATAATGCGATGGATGATTTTTTTCTCAGCAATGATTTAGATCAGTATTACGAAAATGACAACACTATTTTGGATATCTACTCTGAAAATCCATCGGGTGCCGATCCTTACAATTTTAATCCGCAAGTCGATGAGTGTGGTAACTACACTGGCGAAGGCGACTGCTACAACAAAGAGCATGTTGTACCGAAGTCTGTTTTTAATGATGCTAATCCAATGGATGGTGATGCTCATAATTTATTGCCTGTAGATGGACGAGTGAATGGGTTTCGGGGGAGTTTTCCGATGGGACGCGTCGATGATAATAATTTGGCATCACAAAATGGAATTTCGAACCCCACGCAAAATGGTTCAAAATTAGGGGATAACCTAAACTCCGGATATTCTAGTGGATATTCGGGGACTGTTTTTGAACCCATTGATGAATTTAAAGGCGATATAGCCCGAATTTATTTTTATTTTGCCACACGCTACCAAAATCAAATCAGTAATTGGAGTGCTTTTGCTATGTTTAATGGCAGCAGCGATCAAGTGTTTGAAACAGCCTTTTTAAATATCCTTTTGGAGTGGCACAGCATAGACCCTGTTTCTCAAAAAGAGGTGGACCGAAACAATGCTATTTATGACCATCAAGGTAATCGCAATCCTTTTATTGATACCCCTTACTATGTTACAGCGATTTGGAACCCACAACAAGACAATCAAAATCCAAGTGCGCCCACTAATTTAGTTGCCAGTAACCCTACAGCCACAAGTGTGAGTCTGAACTGGACAGCTGCCACAGACAATATTGGAGTAAGTAGCTACGATATTTATGTAAATAACAGTTATAACAGCAGTACAAGTTTAACCTCAACGTCAGTTACAAGTTTAAGTCCAGAGACCAATTACTGTTTTACAATCATCGCTAAAGATAACGCAAACAATAGTTCTGTTCCCTCCAACGAAGATTGTGCTACTACCCTTTCGGGGAGTACAAATACACTCGATTTGTTTTTCTCTGAATATATGGAAGGAAGTGGTGCAAACAAGGCATTGGAAATTGCCAATTTTACAGGAGCGACGGTAAATTTATCAGAGTACAGCATTAAATTAAGCAGTAACGGCAACAGCACATGGACAAATACCTATAATTTCCCTTCAAATGCCAGTATTTCCAACGAAGACGTTTTTGTGGTCGCCAACGGAGGCACAAGTGTGTGCACCAATGTTTTTGACAACCTTAACAATGCGATTACAGAATTTAATGGTAATGATGCACTTGGGCTGTTTAAAAACGATATTCCAATCGATATCCTTGGAACACGTGGTGATGCTACCGTTTATGCTGAAAACACCACCCTAGTGCGTAATGCAACTATTACCAATGGAAGTACAGCTTACAATGCTGATGAATGGACGAGCTATCCACAAAACACTTGCACCAACCTCGGTAGCCATACACAAACCTTAAGCGCAATAAATATAGAACCTAAGCACATAAAAATATACCCCAACCCTGTCAATGGTGCATTGCTTTTTGTAGACGTACAAAACCATACACAAATAGAAATATTTGATCTTACGGGAAAACCCATTTTAAAAACCACTGTGGATTCTCAACATTCTGCAGTGGACATCAGTACCCTAAGCAGTGGAATATACATCATGAATCTCCAAAATACACATGGACAATACACAAGGAAAATAGTTAAATATTAGTGAATTTATTGAAGATGATGTTTTCTGTTCAAAACTTGTGAATAATCCCTCAAAATCGACAAAAAAAAGTGCTAAAAATCAATACAAAAAAATTAATTTTGTAGGGATTCGTAATCAACAACATCAACCACATGATTCACTTCTTTGGAGACGCTAAACAAAGCGTATTTGCCGTTCAATCAACAGAAGAATTTTCAGCAGAAACCATAGCCAAACTCACATGGCTTTTTGGTCAAAAACCCAAAATAGAACAAACCTCCCTCAAATGTTCATTTGTTGGTCCTCGTGCTGCCATGATTACCCCATGGAGCACCAATGCTGTAGAAATTACTCAAAATATGGGTATCGCAGGAGTCATTCGTATTGAAGAATTTAAAAGCGTTAGCAATGATTTTTCCGACTTTGACCCTATGATTTTCGAAAAATTTGAGGAACTCCATCAGAATACTTTTGACATCAACATTACCCCAGAACCCATTTTAGAAATTACCGATATCGCCAGTTACAACGCACAAGAAGGGCTTTCCCTGAGCGAAGAGGAAGTTGATTACTTGGAAAACGTAAGTCAAAAAATAGGTCGTCCCCTTACTGACTCCGAAGTGTTTGGGTTTTCTCAAGTCAATTCCGAACACTGCCGCCACAAAATTTTTAATGGAACATTTGTAATTGATGGAGAGGAACAATCCAGCTCCTTATTCAAGCTTATAAAAGAAACATCCAGGCAAAACCCTAATGGAATTGTATCGGCCTACAAAGACAATGTAGCATTTATTAAGGGACCTGTTGTTGAACAATTTGCACCCAAACGCGCTGACATTCCAGACAGCTATACAACCAAAGATTTTGAATCTGTTATTTCTCTTAAAGCAGAAACGCACAATTTTCCAACAACAGTGGAGCCCTTCAATGGTGCCGCTACAGGTTCTGGTGGAGAAATCCGGGATCGTTTGGCTGGAGGAAAAGGATCTTTGCCTCTTGCAGGTACGGCTGTTTACATGACCTCATACTCTAGATTACTTGAAAACCGCCCTTGGGAAAATGGATTCAAAGAACGTAAATGGCTCTACCAAACGCCGATAGATATTCTTATCAAAGCCTCTAATGGAGCCTCAGATTTTGGCAATAAATTTGGACAACCCCTGATTTGCGGCTCTGTCCTGACTTTTGAACATCAGGAAGATGCCGATCGTTTAGGCTTTGATAAAGTGATTATGCAAGCTGGTGGTATTGGCTATGGTAAAGCCGAACAAGCACTTAAAGACACTCCTAAAAAAAATGATAAAATTGTAATTCTTGGGGGAGATAATTATCGTATTGGTATGGGTGGTGCAGCAGTTTCTTCAGCAGACACTGGCGCATTTTCATCAGGTATCGAGCTTAATGCTGTTCAACGATCCAATCCAGAAATGCAAAAGCGTGCCGCGAATGCCATTCGCGGCATGGTAGAGGGCGACAAAAATTATATAGTTTCCATTCACGATCATGGTGCTGGAGGACACTTAAACTGTCTTTCTGAATTAGTAGAAGACACTGGAGGACATATCAATTTGGATGCTTTGCCTGTAGGCGACCCTACCTTGTCTGATAAAGAATTGGTAGGCAACGAATCACAAGAACGGATGGGCTTAATTATTTCTGAAGACCACATTGAAACACTTCAAAAAATTTCAGAACGAGAACGCGCTCCAATGTATACAGTAGGAGAAGTGACTTGTGACCATCGTTTTGTGTTCCAATCGGCTAGAAAAGGAAATAAACCCATGGATTTCAATCTAGAGGACATGTTTGGAAGTTCCCCAAAAACCATATTGGAAGACAAAACTGTTGTGAAAAATTACAGCGCACCAGAATATGATGTATCATTATTCAAAACGTATCTAGAAAATGTTTTGAAATTAGAAGCTGTTGCATGCAAAGATTGGCTTACGAATAAAGTAGATAGATGTGTTGGAGGAAAAGTGGCAAAACAACAATGTGTAGGACCTTTACAACTTCCTCTTAATAATGTTGGGGTAATGGCTTTGGACTACAAAAACGGTCATGGGGTGGCAACGAGTATAGGACATGCACCCATTGCCGCACTTATAGATCCTAATGCTGGGAGTAGAAACGCCATAACTGAAGCATTGACCAATATTGTTTGGGCACCTTTGGAAGAAGAATTGAGTAGTGTTTCCTTGTCAGCAAATTGGATGTGGCCTTGCAAAAATCCTGGTGAAGATGCACGTTTGTACGAAGCGGTCAAAGGGGTTTCGGATTTTGCCATTGATTTAGGTATAAATGTTCCAACAGGGAAAGACTCTCTTTCCATGAAACAAAAATATCCAGATGGTGATGTTCTTTCTCCAGGCACTGTAGTCATTTCTGCAGCGGCACACTGCAATAATATATCTAAGGTTGTAGAACCGTTATTCAAAGCGAATCAAGGGCCAATTTATTACATAAACATTTCACAAGACGAGTTTAAATTAGGAGGGAGTTCTTTTGCACAAACACGCAACAGCATTGGACAAGACACTCCAAAAGTACAAAACGCATCTTATGTTAAAGATGTATTCAATACACTTCAGAGTTTAATTAAAGACGGACAAATTGTAGCCGGGCATGATGTCGCTTCTGGAGGATTGATTACAACCTTGTTAGAGCTGTGCTTTGCAGATCAAAATGTAGGTGCAGAAATTGATTTATCTGCATTAGGCGAAACAGATACCATCAAAGTTTTATTCGCAGAAAACTCTGGATTGGTCATTCAAACGAAAGATCAATCTGTAGAAGATGTATTTAAACGCAAAAACATCAGTGCCCACCGTATTGGAAATGTAATATCCGATGGTATTTTGAAATTAAAAAACTATGCTTCTGAATACGATTTATCCATTGATACGTACAGAGATTTTTGGTATGAAACGTCCTATCTTTTGGATGAAAAACAAACCGCCAATGGATTAGCTAAAACGCGTTATAGCAATTATAAACATCAAGCACTGAAATACACATTTCCAACTGATTTTACTGGAAAGTTACCCCAATTTGATGAAAATAAATCTCGACCAAAAGCAGCCATCATTCGTGAAAAAGGAAGTAATTCTGAACGTGAAATGGCGAATGCTATGCATCTAGCCGGATTTGAAGTTAGAGATGTACATATGACTGATTTGATATCGGGACGTGAAACTCTTAAAGATATACAGTTTATTGGTGCGGTTGGAGGATTCAGTAATAGTGATGTTTTAGGCTCAGCCAAAGGATGGGCAGGCGCATTTAAGTACAATGCAAAAGCTAAAAAAGCACTACAAGATTTTTTCAACAGAAAAGATACGCTTTCTGTAGGTATTTGCAATGGTTGTCAACTGTGGATGGAGCTCGATCTAATTAACCCAGAACACGAGCAACATGGTAAAATGACCTACAATGATTCCAAAAAGCATGAAAGTGCATTTACATCTGTACGTATTCAAAAAAACAATTCTGTGATGTTATCCAGTCTCGAAGGCAGCACTTTGGGTGTGTGGATCTCACATGGTGAAGGTAAATTTGCATTGCCATATGACGAAAATCGTTACAATATTGTTGGAAAATATGCGTACAATGAATATCCTCACAACCCCAATGGATCAGATTTTAATACAGCCATGATGTGTGATGCTACGGGGAGACATTTAGTGACAATGCCGCATATTGAACGCTCTACTTTTCCATGGAATTGGGCGCATTACCCAAATGATAGACAGGACGAAGTATCGCCTTGGCTGGAGGCCTTTACAAATGCCTATAAATGGATTGAGCGTTTTGAAGTAAAACACTAAGACATGAAGATGTGATTTATAGAAATCATAATTTTAAGTTTTCTAATTTGTTAATTTTTTAAAAATACTTATTTTGCAGAGTATCAAACGCAAACAAAAATGACAAAAATCACTCGTCTTTTCGATTTCCCTTATTATCAACTAGAACAGCACAATTTATCAGCAGCTCTTGTCAGTAAAAAAAATGGGGAATGGGTTAAAACATCAACACAAGAGTACATAGATAAAGCCAATGCACTAAGTCGTGCATTACTTAAACTTGGGGTAAAAAAAGACGATAAAATCGCCGTTATCTCTACAACGAACCGCACCGAATGGTGTATTGTAGATATTGGTGTTTTACAGATTGGAGCTCAAAATATCCCAATCTACCCCACAATTTCTTCTGATGATTACGCATATGTACTCAATCACAGTGAGGCCACATATTGCTTTGTTTCAGATCAAGAAGTATACGATAAAGTAGCAAAAGTTAAAGCGGATACCAAACTCAAAGAAGTATACAGTTTTGATGAATTAATTGAATGCAAAAATTATACTGAGCTTTTTGATTTGGGTAAAGACACTAGCACCCAAAGTGATGTAGAAAAAAGAAAAGCCGAAGTCCAAGAAGAAGATTTAGCTACAATTATTTACACGTCGGGCACAACGGGAAAACCGAAAGGGGTTATGCTCACCCACCACAATATTGTACAAAATATTTTAACCAGCTTACCAAGATTACCCCTAATGGAGGGCACGACACGGGTCTTGAGTTTCTTGCCCTTGTGTCATATTTTTGAGCGCGTACTAATATACATTTATCAACACGCCGGTGTATCGGTATATTTCGCAGAAAGTATAGAAACAATCGGTGCAAATGCACAAGATATTAAGCCTAATCTAATGAGTGTTGTTCCACGACTATTAGAAAAAGTATTTAATAAAATTTATGCAAAAGGTAGCGAATTAAGCGGAGTCAAAAAATCATTATTTTTCTGGGCTATCAAACTAGGAGAACGCTATGTACCCTATAAGGCTAATGGATGGTGGTATGAATTTCAACTTAAAATCGCTAGGAAACTTATTTTTAGTAAATGGCAAGCCGCTCTTGGTGGAAAATTACACACAATGGTGTCAGGAAGTGCGGCATTACACCCTCGCCTATCGCGAATCTTTTGCGCCTCTGGAATGATGATTATGGAAGGATACGGGCTCACCGAAACCTCTCCTGTAGTAAGTGTAGGTATGCATGCAAATCAACTATTCAAAATTGGAACGGTAGGAAAACCTATATCTAACGTTGAAGTAAAAATAGCCGAGGACGGAGAAATTCTGATAAAAGGACCAAATGTAATGAAAGGATACTATAAAGATCCTGAACGCACAGCTTCAGTGATGAGTGGCGATTATTTTCATACGGGAGATAAAGGTGAAATTGATGCGGACGGTTTTTTAAAAATTACCGGACGTAAAAAAGAAATGTTCAAAACTTCTGGAGGTAAATACATTATTCCGACACTAATTGAAAATGAACTAAAAGAATCAAATTTCATAGAACAGGTAATGGTTATTGGTGAAAATCAAAAAATGCCTGCCGCTTTGATACAACTTAACTTTGAATTCATACAAGAGTGGATTGAAAGAAAAAACTACGATATCAACAAAGATGCAGAATCAATAATAACATCATCTTTAGTTAAAGAGCGTATTCAACAAGAAATCGATACTTGCAATAAACGATTTGGTAAATGGGAACAAATCAAAAGATTTGAACTTACCCCAGATGTTTGGTCAATTGATGGAGGACATCTTACGCCAACCATGAAAATGAAAAGAAGCGTCATCATAAAACACTACGACGCCCTTGTTCAGAATATTTACGCTGATTAAAACAAATACATCTACTTAGTTCTCTATTTTTTAAATAATACTATGCGTGCATAACTTTTTTTGTTATTTACTATGCGTGCATAATATATTTTTATATATTTGATGCAACCAATTAAATATGAAAGAAAAAACAATCGATTATGTACTGCGTAACACATGGTTAGCAGTTCAAAAAATGTACAATGAAGAAGCATCAAAATTTGGAGCTACTATGACAACCGCTTTTACGTTATTGAGCATCGACCCTACTAAAGGAACACCCTCAACAGCATTGGGTCCAAAAATGGGAATGGAAGCTACTAGCCTATCAAGGATTTTAAAGACTCTGGAAGAGCGTGAACTCATTGTTCGCCGCCCTAATCCAGAAGATGGCCGTGGTGTGTTGATAAATCTAACAGCCAAAGGCTTAGAGAAGAGAGAGAGTTCCCGCCAACGCGTATTCACTTTCAACGACAAAGTAAAACATGAAATAGGCAGTGATAAATTGAATGAATTTTATGATGTTTCCGAAAAAATATTAGATATGATTCAAACTAAAAAAATATTTTAATACCCAAAACTCATATGAAAAAAAGAAGAATTAATAAAATTGCCATCATAGGATCTGGTATTATGGGCAGTGGAATTGCATGTCATTTTGCAAACATTGGCGTTGAAGTCCTATTGTTGGATATAATTCCAAATGCACTGAATGATAAAGAAAAAGCGCTCGGTTTAACTCTTGAGGATAAACTCGTTAGAAATCGTTTAGTAAATGATGCTCTGAAAACTGCACTAAAATCAAAACCCTCACCTATTTACAGTCAAAAATTTGCACAACGCATCACAACTGGAAATACTGAAGATGATATTTCGAAGATCAAAGATGCAGATTGGATCATGGAAGTTGTAGTGGAACGCCTAGACATCAAAAAGCAAGTGTTTGAAATGCTTGAAAAACACCGAACCCCTGGCACCTTAATTACATCAAATACATCTGGAATTCCAATAAAATTCATGAGCGAAGGGCGTAGTGCTGACTTTCAAGAACACTTTTGTGGAACTCACTTTTTCAATCCTGCACGATACCTCAACCTTTTTGAAATAATTCCTGGACCCAAAACGGATTCTTCTGTTTTAACTTTTTTAAATGAATACGGGTCAAAGTTTCTAGGAAAAACATCTGTTGTGGCTAAAGATACTCCTGCTTTTATTGGAAATAGAATTGGAATTTTTGGAATACAAAGTTTATTTCACCAGGTCAAGGAGTTGGGACTTAGTGTAGAAGAAATTGATAAACTCACCGGACCAGTAATCGGACGCCCAAAATCTGCTACCTTTAGAACTGTTGATGTGGTTGGACTCGACACTCTTGTTCACGTTGCTAATGGGATACATGAAAACTGCCCTAAAGATGAAGCTCACCACTTGTTCCAACTTCCAGATTTTATATCTAAAATGATGAAAAACAACTGGTTAGGTAGTAAATCAGGACAAGGCTTCTACAAAAAGGAAGGTAAAAAAATTACCGTTTTAGATTTAGAAACTCTAGAGTATCGTGATAAAAAACCTGCGAAATTCCCAACTCTAGAACTTACAAAAACGATTGATAATGTTATAGATCGATTTAGTGTTTTAGTTAAGGGGAAAGATAAAGCAGGTGATTTTTATAGGAAAAACTTTGCCGCCATGTTTGCTTATGTATCCAATAGAATTCCTGAAATATCAGACGATTTATACAAAATAGATAACGCCATGAAAGCTGGATTTGGATGGGAACATGGTCCTTTTCAAATATGGGATGCCATTGGAGTCCAAAAAGGAATTGAAATCATGAACGCTGAAGGCCAAAAACCAGCACAGTGGGTTTTTAATATGCTGGATTCAGGATCAAACTCTTTTTATACTGTCCAAAATGGAGCAACTCTAGCCTATTCAATTGAACATAACAAACAAGTTGAAATACCAGGGCAAGATGCATTTATTGTTTTAGATAATATTAGAAAATCAAAAGAGGTCTTTAAAAATTCTGGAGTGGTTATTGAAGATTTAGGTGATGGTATCCTGAATTGCGAATTCAGATCAAAAATGAATACTATAGGTGGTGATGTTTTAGCTGGACTAAATAAAGCTGTAGATTTAGCAGAACAGAATTTTGAAGGCTTAGTGATTGGTAATCAAGGAGCTAATTTTTCAGTTGGCGCTAACATCGGTATGATTTTTATGATGGCCGTGGAGCAAGAATACGATGAGCTTAATATGGCGATCAAATACTTTCAAGATACTATGATGCGGATGCGCTACTCCTCTATCCCAACAATTGCTGCACCACATGGAATGACATTGGGTGGCGGTTGTGAGTTGTCTTTACACGCCGACAAAGTGGTTGCGGCTGCAGAAACTTATATTGGTTTGGTCGAATTTGGAGTTGGTGTGATTCCAGGTGGGGGTGGCTCAAAAGAAATGGCCATGCGTGCATCAGACTCCTTTCGTAAAGATGATGTAGAACTCAATATACTACAAGAGTATTTTCTAACAATTGGGATGGCTAAAGTAGCAACATCAGCTTATGAGGCTTTTGATTTGGGTATTCTCCAAAAAGGAAAAGATGTGGTCGTGGTTAATAAAGCCCAACAAATTGCTGTAGCAAAGGCACAAGCAAAACTTCTTGCTAATCAAGGCTACACAAAACCTGTTAAACGAAAAGATATTAAAGTTCTTGGAAAACAAGCCCTTGGAATGTTTTTAGTTGGGACAGATTCTATGCAAGCAAGTAAATATATAAGTGCCCACGATAAAAAAATTGCAAATAAACTAGCCTATGTAATGGCTGGGGGAGATTTGTCTGAGCCGAGTTTGGTTAGTGAGCAATATTTATTAGATATAGAACGCGAAGCATTTTTAAGCCTTTGTACAGAGCGTAAAACATTGGAACGAATACAGCACATGTTAAAAACTGGTAAACCCCTTAGAAACTAATAAAATGAAACAAGCATACATAGTAAAAGCATACAGAACAGCCGTTGGAAAAGCACCAAAAGGTTTATTTCGTTTTAAAAGAGCGGATGAACTCGGCGCTGAAACTATTCAGCACATGATGAAAGAATTACCAAACTTAGACGTTTCTCGTATCGATGATGTTATAGTTGGAAATGCCATGCCTGAGGGAGCACAGGGACTTAATATGGCACGTTTTATATCACTAATAGGACTAAATAGTGTTGATGTGCCAGGTGTTACAGTAAATAGATTTTGTTCTTCAGGAATTGAAACCATCGGAATGGCCACAGCAAAGATTCAAGCTGGAATGGCCAATTGTGTTATTGCTGGAGGAGCTGAAAGTATGAGTTCAGTTCCAATGACGGGGTTCAAACCTGAACTAAATTACAACACGATCAACGCTGGTCATGAAAACTATTACTGGGGAATGGGCAATACAGCCGAAGCAGTTGCTAATGAGTTTAATATTTCAAGAGAAGATCAAGATGAATTTGCTTTCAATTCTCACATGAAAGCATTAAAAGCACAGGCTGAAGACCGATTTCAGAATCAAATTGTACCTATAGAGGTCGAGCAAAATTATATAGACCAAAATGGAAAACGAGCAAGTAAGAAGTACACTGTAACAAAGGATGAGGGGCCAAGAAAAGGCACTAGTCTAGAAGCTTTAGCTAAATTGCGCGCAGTATTTGCTCAAGGAGGTAGCGTAACTGCAGGAAACTCTTCTCAGATGAGTGATGGAGCAGCTTTTGTTATGGTTATGAGCGAAGATCTGGTAAAAGAATTAAACTTAGAGCCTATCGCCCGACTGGTCAGTTACTCAGTGGCTGGAGTAGAGCCAAGGATAATGGGTATTGGTCCCGTAAAAGCTATACCAAAAGCCTTAAAACAAGCTGGATTAATGCAAAAGGACTTAGAACTCATTGAACTCAACGAGGCCTTTGCCTCTCAATCATTAGCAGTGATAAGGGAGTTGGGGTTGAATCCAGAACTCATCAATGTTAATGGAGGAGCAATAGCTTTAGGGCATCCTTTAGGGTGTACAGGTGCTAAATTATCGGTACAACTTTTTGACGAAATGAGAAGGCAAAATATGCTGTCAAAATATGGCGCAGTTACAATGTGTGTAGGTACTGGGCAAGGTGCCTGTGGAATATTTGAATTTTTAAAATAATAGCATTGAAGTATTGAGCAGTTCAGAATATAAAAATGATTTTAAACAGCAGTACTTTAAACTCAAATTAAGTTAATTATGGAAAAACATGAACTATTAAGAGGAGGACAATTTCTTGTTAAGGAAAGTCATTGTAACAGTATATTTACGCCAGAAGATTTTTCGGAAGAACAGGTCATGATGAAAGAAGCCGTAAAAGAATTCAATGAACGTGAAGTCATTGCACATCGCGATCGGTTTGAAGCCAAAGATTATGCACTCACTGAAGAAGTCATGCGCAAAGCAGGTGAAATGGGATTTCTTGGTGTAGCAGTTCCTGAGGCCTATGGTGGATTGGATATGGGTTTTGTATCGACCATGCTTGTTTGTGAATATATTTCAAGTGGTACAGGTTCTTTTAGTACTGCATTTGGTGCACACACAGGAATTGGAACAATGCCAATCACCCTTTATGGAACTGAGGAACAAAAACAAAAATATGTGCCAAAATTAGCCTCGGGTGAATGGTTTGGAGCCTACTGCCTTACTGAACCAGGAGCGGGAAGCGATGCCAATTCAGGAAAAACTACAGCAACCTTATCTAAAGATGGAAAATACTACAGTATAACAGGCCAGAAAATGTGGATATCAAATGCTGGGTTTTGTAATCTATTTATAGTTTTTGCTCGAATAGAAGATGATAAAAACATTACAGGATTTATTGTGGAAAACGATGCTTCAAATGGTATTACTTTGGGTGAAGAAGAGCACAAACTCGGCATAAGAGCTTCATCAACACGCCAAGTATTTTTTAACGAGACAAAAGTTCCGGTTGAAAATATGCTTTCAGAACGTCAGAACGGATTCAAGATAGCAATGAATGCATTAAATGTTGGACGTATTAAATTAGCTGCTGCTTGTTTGGATTCTCAGCGAAGAATTACAAATGAAGCTATAGTATACGCCAATGCACGTAAACAATTTAAAACTCCAATTGCCGAATTTGGAGCAATCAAATATAAGCTAGCTGAAATGACCACCAACACTTATGTTGGAGAATCCGCGAGCTATAGAGCTGCAAAAGATATAGAGGACCGAATCGCATTGCGAATTGAAAAAGGTAATACTCATCAAGAGGCAGAGCTAAAAGGAGTTGAGGAATATGCTATAGAATGTTCATTGCTCAAAGTCGCTGTTTCTGAAGATGTTCAAAATTGCGCTGACGAGGGTATCCAAATTTTTGGAGGAATGGGTTTTTCTGAAGACACACCCATGGAAGCTGCTTGGCGTGATGCAAGAATAGCTAGAATTTATGAAGGAACTAATGAAATAAACAGAATGATTTGTATTGGAATGCTTATCAAAAAAGCAATGAAAGGTCATGTTGATTTATTAGGCCCCGCCATGAAAGTTCAAGAAGAGTTGATGGGAATACCTTCTTTTGACACACCAGATTTTAGCGCTCCCCTATCTCAAGAAAAAGCCATAATTAAAAATCTAAAAAAAGTATTTTTGATGGTCGCTGGAGCAGGTATTCAAAAATTTGGCCCCAAGATAGAAGAGCATCAACAGCTGATGTTACACGCAGCCGATATTTTGATTGAAATCTATATGGCTGAATCTGCCATTCTCAGAACAGAGAAAAATATTTTACGTTCTAGTGCTGAGGAACAAAAACATCAAATCAAAATGAGTCAACTTTATTTGTACAACGCTGTTGAGGTTATTTCAAAAAGTGCAAAAAGTGGAATTATTTCATTTGCTGAAGGCGATGAACAACGCATGATGCTGATGGGATTAAAACGATTTACAAAATACACAAATTACCCTAACGTCGCTGAGTTGAGAAACAGCATTGCAGAACAGGTAAATAAAGAGAATGCGTACTGCTTTTAAAGCTTGCGCAGTTTAGTTGGTTAGATGAAAGCGCTTTCACTCTTGTGAAAGCGCTTTCTATATGTAAGAAATTGGAAAAATAAAACTATATTTGATAGGATTACACCTGAACGTATAGACAGTAAACACACATGAGACGCACTCAAATATTTATTCTCTTTTTTTTGCTCAACACTTATGTACAAAGTAGGGCACAAAAGTACAGCGCTCAAGACACGCTGAGAGGATCAATCACTCCAGAGCGCATTTGGTGGGATTTGGTTTACTACGATCTTGATGTCACGGTACAACCCAAAGTAAAATCCATACGCGGAACAAATACAATTCATTATAAAGTTGTAAGTCCTAACAATATAATGCAAATCGACTTACAACCCCCAATGAAACTCATTAAAGCCGTTCAAGATGAGGTCGAACTTTCAATCAATCAGAATGGGAATGCACATTTTATTCAACTGGAAAAAAAGCAAAATAGAAAAAAAATAGAGCAAATCGTATTACACTTTGATGGTCAGCCAAAAGAAGCTATAAACGCTCCTTGGGACGGAGGCTTTTCATGGAAAAAAGACTATAACGACAACGACTTTATAGCCACTTCTTGCCAAGGGATAGGTGCTAGTGTTTGGTGGCCAAACAAAGACCACATGTATGACGAAGTGGATAGCCTTCAAATGAAAATTACTGTTCCAAAACATCTTAAAGCTGTGGGCAATGGACGATTGAGAGCAGTGACTAAAAATGAAAAAACAGCCTCTTACACATGGTTTGTATCTAATCCAATTAATAATTACGGGGTAAATATAAATATTGGAGATTATGTCGATTTTTCTGAAACATACAATGGTGAGAAAGGGAATTTAGATATGCATTATTTTGTTCTAAAAGACAATTTAAATAAAGCTAAAAAACAGTTTTTAGATGCCCCAAAAATGATGAAAGCTTTTGAATATTGGTTTGGCCCCTACCCTTTTTATGAAGACAGCTATAAATTGGTGGAAGTTCCGTATTTAGGCATGGAACACCAAAGTTCTATAACTTACGGTAATCAGTACAAGAATGGCTACTTGGGAAGAGATTTATCCGGAACTGGCTGGGGATTAAAATTTGATTTTATTATAATCCATGAATCAGGACACGAGTGGTTTGCAAATAATATTACCAATAAAGACATTGCTGACATGTGGATTCATGAAGGCTTTACTGCATATTCTGAAAATTTATTTTTAGACTATTACTATGGTAAAGAGGCTTCTTCAGAATACGTTATTGGCACGCGGAAAAGGATTCGAAATGATCGACCTATTATTGGAAACTACAATGTAAATGCGGAGGGATCATCTGATATGTATTACAAAGGAGCAAATATGATTCACATGCTTAGACAATTTACTAAAAATGACGAAAAATGGCGTGGTATTCTAAGAAAAATGAACGCCAAATTTCACCATCAAACGGTAACAACACAACAAATTGAATCTTTTTTGTCAGATGAAATAGATTTGGATTTACATTCATTTTTTAATCAATATTTACGGGATATTCGTATTCCAACCCTGGAGTATAATATTGATAAAAACATTCTTCATTACCGTTGGATCAATGTAGTTGAAGGATTTGAGATGCCTATAGAATTTGAATCAAATAAGCAATGGCAATGGCTATACCCCACTGTAAGTTGGCAAACTAAAGCCATAAATTCATCAACAATTACTGTTGACGAGGATTATTATATTACAACAAAAATATTGAAAAAATAAATTATGAAAACTGCACTAAAATTACTTTTTATTTTGATGTCAATTATTGGTTATTCGCAAGAATTTTCCATGGATTTAGTCAAAAATATGAATCCTAGAAATATAGGTCCTGGCGGTATGTCTGGTCGTGTAACATCAATTGATGTTGTGCTTTCAAATCCAGATATAATTTATGCAGGAACAGCTTCGGGAGGTTTATGGAAATCAACATCAGGAGGTATTAAGTGGACTCCTATTTTTGACAATGAAATCACAGCATCTATTGGCGCTGTAGCTGTGCAGCAATCCAATCCTGATGTGATCTGGGTTGGTACAGGTGAAGGAAATCCTAGAAATAGCTTGAATGGAGGTTTTGGTATTTATAAAAGTTTAGATGGCGGGAAAACATGGTCGTCTGTGGGCTTAGAAAACACCCGCCATATCCATCGTGTCCTGATTGATCCAATCAATCCTAACATAGTTTATGTAGGTGCTATCGGCTCACCATGGGGTGAACATCCTGAACGAGGCGTGTTCAAAACAACAGATGGAGGCAAAACTTGGCAGAAAATACTATTTGCGAATAATAAAACTGGAGTTGCAGACTTAGTTATGGATCCAAATAACCCTAACAAATTAATCGCCGCACTCTGGGAACACAAGAGAGAACCCTGGTTCTTTAATTCTGGTGGAGAAGGATCTGGCATCCATATCACTTATGATGGTGGAGAAAACTGGAAAAAAATTAATCCTCAAGACGGGTTGCCTGAAGGAGATTTAGGACGTATTGGTTTAGCAATTGCGCCGAATAAGCCTCAAATCGTTTATGCTTTGGTTGAAGCTAAAAAGAATGGACTTTACAAAAGTATAGATGGGGGGCATAAATGGGAAAAAGTTAGTGAAAATATGGATGAAATTGGTAATCGCCCATTTTATTATGCTGACTTATATGTAGACCCAAAAAATGAAAATAGAATTTATTCAATCTTCACCTATGTAAATGTAAGTGAAGATGGTGGTAAAAGTTTCAAACAACTGATGCCAGCCTATGGAGTATCTAACGGGGTTCACCCTGATCATCATGCATGGTGGATTCATCCCGAAAATGGAAATTTTATGATTGATGGTAATGATGGAGGATTAAACATCTCCAAAGATGGAGGCAGTACTTGGCGTTTTATTGGTAACTTACCAGTTGCTCAATTTTATCACATCAGTGTTGATGACGAAATTCCTTACAATGTTTATGGTGGAATGCAAGACAACGGTTCTTGGCGCGGACCGGCTTATGTTTGGCGCGATCAAGGGATTCGTAATTCCTATTGGCAAGAAATCAGCTTTGGAGATGGCTTTGATGTTGTTCCAGACCCTGACAATTCACGCTATGGATGGTCTATGAGTCAGCAAGGGTTTGTCAGTCGCTACGACTGGAAAACAGGTAACAATTATACTGTTCGACCAACCCACCCCAACCCTGACATCAAATTAAGATTCAACTGGAATGCTGCCATTAACATTGACCCAAATGACAATAGCACATTGTATTTTGGAAGTCAATTTGTACATAAATCAACTGATAAGGGCGAAACATGGAGTATTATTTCACCCGATTTAACAACAAATGACCCGAAAAAACTTAGACAACATGAAAGTGGAGGGCTCACTATGGATGCCACAGGTGCTGAAAATCATTGCACAATTCTAGTTATAGAGCCCTCAATAGTGGAAAAGAATATGCTCTGGATTGGAACTGATGACGGCCGTATACATTACACTAGAGATGGTGGAAACGATTGGATTGAAGTTACTAAAAATATTAAAGATCTCCCTAAAGGCAGTTGGATTACCCAAATCAAAGCATCCAAAACCAAGAAAGGTGAAGCATTATTGGTGGCTAATGACTATAGAAGATTCAATTACACGCCCTATGCTTACCGAACAACTAATTATGGTAAAACATGGAAACGCATTGTAGATAAAGATGACACAGAAAGTTACGCGCTTTGCATTATTGAAGACGAAAAAGAACCAAATTTGATGTTTTTAGGCACAGATGATGGGCTGTATATCTCTATAGATGCAGGAAATGAATGGACCAAATGGACTAATGGTTTTCCAACAGTTTCAGTAAAAGATTTAGTGATTCACCCAAGAGAAGATGATTTGATAATTGGAACATTTGGTCGCGCAGCTTGGATATTGGATGATATAAGACCTTTAAGACAATTTGCCAAAAATACTGAGGCTACTAAGGAACACATAAACCTTTTTGAGCCTCCAACAGCTTACATGGCAGCCTATCAACAGCCTACAGGAAGTCGTTTTGGTGGGGACGCACTGTATCATGGAACCAATAGGGGTTATGGAGCACGTTTTGCTTATTACTTCAATTCAAAGTCTGAAGAAAAAAGAGATACTTTGGTACAATGGGATACACTAAAACTTCAAATTTTTGATCAAGAACGACTTATACGGACTTTAAAACAAAAAGTTCCTAAGGAAAATGGTGTTAAATATTGGACATGGTACATGGACGAAAAGGGAGTTGAATATCCTACAAAAGCCACTACTAAAACAAAAAAAGAACCTTCAGGAACTCGGGTTCTAAAAGGAACATACAAAGCAGTATTAAATTATGGAAACTTAAGCTCCGAGACATCTATTAGAGTAGAAAACGACCCCAGATTAAACGTTAACGACGAAGCTCAAAGAGCTATTTATCTGACATCAAAACGCTTAGAATCTTACCTTTCTAAGGCAACAGAAGCTACCCAACAATTGGTGCAAAGTAAAAAAATTGCAGAAACGTTTATGAAATCATTAAAAGAAACCGATGAAAAAGGGTTTACACAAGAAATAGAAGAAACGGAACAGATTAAAAGTAAAATTGAAGAACTCTTGGTACTCTTTTTTGGTAAGGTAGATGAACGCCAAGGGATTACATCAGATCCAAATGTATCGGTTTTAGAGCGGTTAGGCACAGCGAATTACTATGTGAGTACTCGACAAAATGGAGTCACTAGCACAGAACAAACTCTAATTGAAAATGCAAAATCAGCTTTAAATAAAGCGCTTAATCAAGTTAACTTATTTTTTGAATCCGATTGGGATAAATTCCAAAAACAAAGTGAGAGAATTAACCTCTCTCCTTTTAAAGCTGTTAAAATAATTAGATTAGATGAATAAATTAGACATCCTAAAAGTATGAATACTAATTTTATTTAACTTTATAAAAAAATAGAGATGAGAACAATATTGATTACCGCCATCACAGTTACGTTTGTTTTGTCATGTAAAAACAAAAAAGAAACTGAAAACTCGATGAGCACAAATGAAAACAAGACTCCAAAAATTGAAAATACTGAAGTACAAAAAGTAGACGTTCTACTAAACGCAAAGAACGAAAGCAATGTCAGTGGAAAAATTAAATTTATTCAATCGGGAAATGTGGTCAAGATGACTGCTAAAGTTACTGGACTAACCGAGGGGATGCATGCCATTCATATTCATGAAAAAAGCGATTGCTCCTCAGCTGATGGAACGTCTGCCGGTGGCCATTGGAACCCAACAGCACAACCGCATGGAAAATGGGGAGCCGATACTGGATACCACAAAGGTGATATAGGAAATTTCATGGTAAATGATCAAAAGTTTACAACTATCGAATTTGCTACCGATGAATGGTGTATTGGTTGTGGGGATGCAACAAAAGATATTTTAGGTAAAGGAATTATAGTGCATCAAGGGGTGGATGATTTTGTATCGCAACCTTCTGGTGCAGCTGGCAGCAGAGTCAGTTGTGCAGGAATAATTAAATAGTTATTGTTTTAAATCTAATACCCCAATATGAATCCATCAGCAAAAGGTTGGCTAAATAAACTTTTAACTACAGTCGATACAGATTTTAATGATGAAGATGTATTAGAGACGATTTACCCTAAACTTAAACTAGCTGGATTCATCTATGGCAGCAATGTATGTGTCGCACTCCCTCAATATGAAAACAAAGATTTTACTCAAGAGGAACGCTGTAAAATAAATCTCATCCTTGCACTTCACAATGTGTACAAATCAACTACAAGTGAACCAACATCGTTCACCGCTCAACTTAAATTATTTTATAAAAACATAGGCTTTTATAAAACGAGTTTTATAAGTGATATTTTTGGAGAGGATGTAGAACAAATCATACATAAACGCATTCAAATAGACAATAACATCATCACAAAAAACTTCAATTACTTCGCAACAAATGCGTTGCTATTTATGGATGTTTTAGCGTTTAGGGTATACCTTAACCAATCAAATCGAACATTAGCGTTTTTGGAAGGCTTAGAAAACTCAATCGTAACCGTAGTCTCTGAGGCATTAAATGCTAAATCAAAAAAAAATGAATACGATGAGAGTTTAATCCGATTGCTAAAATCATCTCTTCGAACATCCTATAAAAAAGAGGCTAACTTAGAGGCGCTTGATGCTAAAAACCATACACTACAGGAACGCTTATACCTACTAGATTTAGCGTGCATGGCTACATGGAGCGACTATAAGATTGAAAAAGGAGAAGAACAGTTTTTTGATCGGCTTAGGGAAAAATTTAATTTTAGTAGTTTTCAAATTAATGATGCTCTTTCAACTGTCAACGATTTTTATAAAAACCATAAAAATGACGTAGCGCTTTTAAGCACCAAAAATATGGCTAAACGCTTCTACGATAACTCCAGCTCTTTGGTTAAAAAATTAATTTCAAGAAATAGTAAAAAACTCTATCAAGAACTCAAAGAAAGTAAAGAACTAGTCGTTTTACTGTCTCAATCTACTGTACGTGATATGACAGAAGAAGAAATAGATAAAATGCAGGAGCAGCTTCTCGATGTATTAAAATCAATTCCAAGTTTAGCGATTTTTATGTTGCCAGGCGGAGCTGTTTTGTTACCGCTGTTCATAAAGTTTATTCCAAAATTATTACCTTCTGCATTCGACGATAATAGAATCGAAGACCAATCATAACTAAAAACAATGGGACTTACAAATAACGATATTTTCAAAAAATTAAGAGTTGCTCATAAATTACGTGACGAAGACATCATCAAAATTTGCGCACTCAAAGACTTTAAAGTGACAAAAGGTGAAATTAACGCACTTTTTAGAAATGAAAATCACCCAAAATTTATGCCTTGTGGCGATCAATTTTTACGTAATTTTTTGGATGGCTTAATTATTCACCTAAGAGGCCCAATGCCGCAAAAACAAATCAAAAAATCATGAAAAAATTACTTTTTTATTGTTTCATTCTAACACTATGTACTCAATGTAAAAATGATGCAAAAACGTTTCAAATTGATAATGCCTATATCGAAAGTGTAGAAAAAGAAAGAAAAGATCGCGACAAAAGACGTGTAAAATATTTAGAATTATGTGGTCTCTTCAAATTAGATACCACTGGAACCATTTTTGGAATCGATAAAAGCAATAAAGTCAGCACTTCACCTAATGAAATAAATCAAAATATTGGGAAATTTCAATGGGATGGAAAAGCATTTAACTTTGAGGCATTCAATGACATTAAAATCACCGGTAGTAATGGTGCAGAAGTACAAACTAAACCTTTGATTTTAAACGCTATTGGCGACTCTGAAAAATTATTCTTCAATGCTATAAGCTGGCGCGTTATTACACGTTCTGGGGCACTTTATTTGCGTGTTTGGGACAAAAACAACCCTGCCATTAATGCCTTTAAAGGATTTGAAAACTATGCGCCTAATTCAGATTTTATTTTTGAAGCAGATTTTGAATATTTTGAAACTTCAAAATCCGAATTAGTCGCTTCAAAATTAGGGGTCGATGATGTTGCAAAATTCATAGGCAGCGTTCATTTTTATTTTGAAGGTGAGGCTTATACTTTAGATGTTGGCGAAAGTGGCTGGATTATGGTTGGTGATGCAACTAACGGTGAAGAAACTTATGGAAGTGGGCGCTATATTTATGTCGATATTCCAGAAACAGATGGTAAAGTTCATTTAGACTTTAACTATTTGTACAATCCACCTTGCAGCTACTCCGAATTCACTACCTGTCTACTTCCGCCTTTACAAAACAGACTACCCTTTAGAATTGAAGCTGGTGAACTCATCGAACACAAAAATTTAAATGAATAATAGTAACATTTATATTAAAGTTTCGTCAAATTGTAGAACCAATTTAAATTTATTTGAAATCTAACGTAGAAATTGAATTTGTAACTCAAATTGAAAAACATCAGAATTTAATTCATAAAATCTGTCGTTTGTATTCAAATGGTGATGCCGAGCACAAAGATTTATTTCAAGAAATAACTATTCAGTTATGGAAAGCCTACCCAAAATTCCGTGGAGATTCAAAATTTAGCACTTGGATGTATCGGGTAGGAATCAACACTGCTATTTCATTGTATCGAAAATCAAAGCGCAAAATACTAAGCTATAGATTTGATGATGTTTCCTACAAAATCCCTCAAACTGAAACTTACGACGATACTCAGGACCAACAACTTAAATCCATTTATGCTGCCATAAAGCAATTCAATGATATAGATAAAGCTGTTATTTTTTTATACCTAGAGGATAAGTCTTACAAAGAAATAAGTGAAATGATAGGCATTACTGAAGTAAATGCTCGTGTAAAAATGAACAGAATTAAGAAAAAATTAAAAACACAATTAAATCCTTAATTATGGACGAATTAGAAATATTAAAAAAGGATTGGCAAAAAAATCAAAAATTTCCTAAACTATCCAAAAAGGAAATATATAGACTATTGCACAAAAAATCATCTTCTATTGTCAAATGGATTTTTATACTAAGTATTATTGAATTTTGTTTTTGGACCTTGATTAGTTTATTAATGAAAGATAGTGAAGCACAACAACGCTTTGACAGCTACGATATAGATTACATCATCATGCCTTTAATGATCTCTGGCTATATAATTCTTGCATACTTTTTTGTAGCATTTTATAAAAATTATAAAAAAATATCCAGTACAGACTCCGTAAAATTATTAATGAAAAATATTTTAAATACTAGAAAGACAGTAAAACATTACGTCTTATTTAATCTAATTTTTTTATACATTAGTATAATAGTAGGTATTATTATTGAAGTTAGCAATAGTGTTGATTTAAAGCTCATTACTGCTAAATTCACCGATACAGCAGATTACTTCATCTTATATGGTTTTGTAGCAATCCTAACACTACTAATGATGGTTCTGCTAACTGGAATTTTACTTGGTTTTTATTACCTTGTATATGGGCTTTTACTCAAGCGTTTAAAAAAGAATTATAAAGTGCTCCAAGAACTAGAGCAATAAGATTTACCAATCGCGTTTTTTATTCAAACGTTCATTTTCTAACAATTCTTCTTGTGGAATGACTTTTAAAAACGATGGATGCTGCTCAATAGCATATTCGATTTTTTCAACAATCTGGGGTATTGTTTCGTTTTCATAATCAATAGCTAATGGCGCTTTGATTTCCATTGATTGAAGTATATTTTTCTTTTTGATGCGGATACCTTTTTTGTCAAAAGAGCGCCTGAACCCGTCAATTACAATGGGAACTACAATAGGCTTGTAATGTTTAATAATATGCGCTGTACCCTTTCGAATAGGCTTAAAAGGAGTTGTAGTACCCTGTGGAAAGGTAATGACCCAACCATCATCCAATGCTTTTTTAATGTTGGAAATATCACTCATCTTTACCTGTCGATTAACATCTTTTCCTGATGATCTCCAAGTTCGCTCAATACTTATAGATCCAGCATAAGCAAAAATTTTGGGCAACAATCCAGCTTTCATCGTTTCTTTGGCCGCTACATAATAAAGATTTAGCTTGGGATTCCAGAGGTATCCTACATTTTTGATGGAATCGTCACGACCACTCAAGGAGGCATTAAACACATGAAACATCGCCACAACATCGGCAAAATACGTTTGGTGGTTAGAAATAAAAAGAACGTTGGTCTCTGGTAATTGACGTAAAATTTCTGAGCCCTCAATTTGTAGGTCATTAAACCCTTGGTAGCGTTGATGGCTGAATGCACCCAAGATGCGAATGATCCATTTTTTTATAAAAAGGTATTGGCCAAAAATGTTTTTTTTGAATAACCGCATGCAAAAAATCAAAATAGAAATGCAAACCTAAGCTATTTTTTTAAAATTGAATTCAATAAATGGATTAATTCCATCAAAATCATGGCCGTTGCACCCCAAACAATATGCCCATCAAAATTAAAAGCAGGTACTTTTACTTTTGAACCATAAGATGTTGAAACCAATGTAAAAATTCTTTTCGAATCATCCAATACATCGTTCAACGGAACTTCTATAATGGATTCCACTTCGGAGGGCTGAAGTTTAAAATTCGGTGTCGTAGCCGTCATGCCGACAAATGGAAAAACAATGAAGTTACTCGGTGGGATGTAAAGCTCAGTTAACGGAAACAACAATTTAATATGATCTTTTGACACCCCTATCTCCTCCCAGGTTTCTCTAACTGCAGTTGCTTCTAAATTCTGGTCTGAAAGTTCAGGTTTACCACCAGGAAAACCCACTTGTGCTGAATGAACTCCTGAACTGGTTTTGCGTACAATTAGAACAAGATTAGTATTCATTGTACGATCGGGATAAAATAATGCAAGAACAGCAGCTGGCTTTGCATTCTTTTTTAACAGCTTATTTTGTTGTAATAATTCCGCTCTAAAAGGAGGCGCCATGATCAACTGTGCATCAATTCCCGGAAGTGGCAAAGAATTTAGTGCGGATATAATTTTAGAAAATGCATCAAATCTCATATATTTCTGAATTCAAAAAAAACACTGTTTATTGTATGCGCTATTGTTTATTGCTTTTAATTTGTTTTTGTAGCTGTCAAGATACTAAATCTGAAAAGAATAATGTAGTGTCCAAACAAACTGCCATTTCTAAGAAAACCAAAAAAATAATACCTGAGGAAATAAAAGAAACCACTTTTTTATTAACTGATGATAATGTAATGGAATTCTTCTTAGAATACGACAAAAAACACAAAGAAAATAAAGTTCGTATCACAACTGATTTTGGAGAGATTGACATAAAACTATTCGAAGCGACAAAATTCCATCGCTCCAATTTCATATACCTTACAAAGAAAAAATATTTTAATAACACTCAATTTTACAGAGTAATCAATAATTATATCATCCAAGGGGGAAATAGCGACGATCAACAAACATTAAACAAACGCAAAAAAATAGGGCGCTATCTGTTACCAAACGATCACAAAAAGGGATTCAAACATGATCGAGGCATGGTGAGCATGCCAAGTAGTGCTGTGGCAAACCCTTACAAGATGGCCTCACCTTTTGAGTTTTTTATTGTTCAACAACATGGAGGAGCACACAACCTTGACGGAGATTATGCTGTTTTCGGAAAAGTTGTTAAAGGTATGGAAGTGGTTGATAAAATCGCAGCAGTACCTACTGATAAGGGCGATTGGCCACAAACAAATATATACATCAAGAAAATTGAAATCATCGAATAGATTTCATTCATTTTTTATAAATTGTAATGCTTAATTGATTAAAACAAATCATCATGAACACAAAAAATACCACTCCTTTTACTTATTTACTATTAGTTTGTATCCATATTTTGAGTACAAGTTGCACAAATTCAACAACAGACCAAGACAATATATTGCTTCAAGAATGGACAGGTCCCTATGGAGGTGTACCTGCTTTTGACAAGATGGAAGTTGCTGATATTCAATCGGCTGTAGAATATGGCATGGAAGAAAACCTCAAAGAAATAGAAGCCATTGCCAATAATGAAGCCGCACCAACTTTTGAAAATACGATTGAAGCTATGGAACGCTCTGGAGCATATTTAGATCGTGTTTTTTCGTACTACGGAATTTTTAGCAGTAATATGTCTTCCCCAGAATTTAGAGAAGTTCAAGCTGTCCTTGCACCAAAATTATCTGAATTTTCTTCAAAAATAAACCAAAACGAAGCGCTTTTTAAGCGCATTAAAACCGTTTATGACAACGCCCAAGAAAACCCTTTAGATAGCGACCAACAACGCGTCGTAGAGCTTGTTTACAAAGGATTTGCCATGCGTGGAGCGGCAATTGATGCTAAGAAAAAAGAACGCTATGCGGCCATTGATAAAGAACTTTCGGTACTATACAATAAATTTTCGGACAACGTACTACACGACGAAGAAAACTACGTAACCTACCTCAACAAAGATCAACTTGGTGGACTTTCTGATGGATTTATAAAATCGGCAGCAGCCATAGCCAAAGAAAAAGGGCAGGAAGGGAAATATGCCATCACCAATACGCGTTCCTCGATGGATCCTTTTTTAACTTATTCTACCGAAAGAGATTTACGCAAACAAGTTTGGACCAATTATTATTCTCGTGGCGATAACAACGACGAGTATGACAACAAAGAAATCATCGCTGAAATCTTAAAACTTCGCCGCGAAAGAGTCGAACTTTTAGGTCATAAAAATTATGCAGAATGGCGTTTGCAAGACCGCATGGCTAAAACTCCTGAAAATGCCTTAAACTTGATGGAAGCGGTTTGGCCTGCAGCAATTTCTAGAGTGGCAGAAGAAGTGGCCGACATGCAAACCATTGCCGATGCCAATGGCGATAACATCACCATAGAGCCATGGGATTACCGCTACTATGCCGAAAAAGTGCGTGTGGCTAAATATGACCTCAACAGCGACGAAGTCAAACAATACCTACAATTAGACAAACTCCGTGAAGCTATGTTTTATGTCGCTGGACGATTGTTCAATTACAAATTTGAACCTGTCCCCGAAGGAAGTGTCCCTGTTTTTCAAGAAGATGTAAAGGTTTGGGAAGTTACCGATTTGGATTCTGGAGCCCATATTGGACTTTGGTATTTAGACCCTTTTGCACGAGCTGGAAAACGATCTGGTGCTTGGGCAACTACCTACAGAAGTCACACTATTTTTGATGGAAAAAAGACGGTTTTGGCCTCCAACAATTCAAATTTCATCAAGGCGGCGCCTGGCGAAGCAGTTCTTGTATCCTGGGACGATGCCACTACCTTTTTCCATGAATTTGGACATGCCTTACACTTCTTTTCTTCAAACGTAAAATATCCAACACTCAATGGTGGAGTACGCGATTACACAGAATTCCAATCACAACTTTTGGAGCGCTGGTTGTCTACAGATGAAGTGATCTCACAATATTTAGTACACCACGAAACAGGAGAAGTCATTCCTAAAGCTTTAGTGGCAAAAATTAAAAAAGCGGCCACCTTCAATCAAGGATTTGGTACTACTGAATATCTGGCCTCTGCGCTTATGGACATGAAACTCCACCTCGCCGATCCTGAGGGTATGGATGTAGGGGATTTTGAAAAAGAAACTTTAGCGGCGCTCGATATGCCCAAAGAATTGCCTATGCGCCACCGTACACCACACTTTGGTCATGTATTTTCTGGTGAGGGCTATGCCACGGCCTATTATGGCTATATGTGGGCAGACGTCCTCACAGCCGATGCTGCAGAAGCATTTACAGACAGCGAAGGCGGTTTTTATGACGAAGACATGGCCAGTAAACTCGTAAAATACTTGTTTGCGCCGCGCAACGCTATAGATCCTGCAAAGGCCTACCGATTGTTTAGAGGCCGTGATGCACAGATCGAAGCTCTGATGCGTGATCGTGGGTTCATTAATTAGTTTAGAGTGCCCATCGCGTAACTAAATAGAACCTTTCTAAAAGGCTCTACTTATCTATACTTGTTATAAGATTAATAGATAAAATTTATACATTTGTGTAAAACGATTATATGACCATCACCCAATTGCATTATGTTTTGGCGGTAGCCGAGCATCAAAACTTTACCAAAGCGGCGCAGCATTGCTTTGTGACACAACCTACGCTTAGTATGCAAGTACAAAAACTAGAAGAACAATTGAATGTTCAAATATTTGACCGTGGCAAAAAACCCATTGAACTTACCAATGTTGGACGTAAAATTGTGGCACAAGCCAAAAATATAGTCGCAGAGGCCGAACGCATAAATGATATTGTTGATCAAGAAAAAGGATTTGTTGGCGGAGAATTCAAATTGGGCATCATCCCCACCATCATGCCTACACTGTTGCCTATGTTTCTCAAAACCTTCATTAAAAAATATCCAAAAGTCAAATTAAAGATTGAGGAGCTCACTACAGAAGAAATCATTCAACGCATAAATGATGGGCATTTGGATGCCGCTATTGCTGCCACACCACTAAAAATAGAAAACATAAAAGAGCGGGTATTATTTTATGAACCTTTTGTCGGCTACATTCCGGCGAATCACAGGTTGAAAAATAAGAAAACTATCGAAGTATCTGATTTGGATATCAACGATATGTTATTGCTTGAGGATGGGCATTGCTTTAGAGATGGTGTTTTGAATCTGTGTAAAACATTGAATAAAGCTGATGATGAATCATTTCAACTCGAGAGCGGCAGTATAGAAATGTTGGTAAAATTGGCCAACGAAGGCATGGGCATGACGCTTTTGCCTTATCTCAATACATTGGATTTAAAAGAAAAAGAACAGCATAATCTACACTTTTTTGCACCCCCCTCACCTGCACGAGAAGTCAGTTTGATTTATAATAAAAACGAATTAAAAATTCAAATCATTAATGCGATCCACGACGCCATCTCAGCAATTATTAGAGGGGCTATAGCATTTCAAGATGTGGAAATTATTAGCCCCGTAGCTGAACGCTAAACAAAATATACGGTACAACGACTCAGCTCTGGGTTACTTTTGATCATGGATTCCACAAATACTTTAAGTTCTTCAATCTCGTAAGGAAGTAAATAATGCATTGCTTTCTTTACTTCTGTACAGAATAGATTAGGGTCAAAACTAACTTTTTTAAGAATGCGTTTTGTGTACTCAAACATTGCTCTTGCCATTTTAATAAATTTAGGATTAAAGTAGTTTTTCTTATAGGCAAGTATTTTAGTGATTTAGTGATTTAGTGATTTAGTGATTTAGTGATTTAGTGATTTAGTGATTTAGTGATTTAGTGATTTAGTGATTTAGTGATTTAGTGATTTAGTGATTTAGTGATTTAGTGATTTAGTGATTTAAAACTAGTTAAAAATATAAAGACTTCAAAAAAATTTAACATTAAAACTTTCTTTTTAGACTCCAAATAAAGTTGAATGTAGCTACCACATCTCCTGCCTCGTCACGTCCTTCAGCTTTTAGCGTTAAGGTCTGCCCCTCACCGCTTTCAATAGCAGATTGGAGGACTTTATCTATGTCCATTCCTTGAGCACAACGAAATGTAATTCGGCCTTTGGCTTTTTTTGTGAATTGTGCTTCATTTTTTATAACAAGCATAGATATCTTTTTATTTAACTGCTGGATTTTCATAATTATAAGGGCGCCTGTAGCCAATTCGGCGGCCATGCCTTGTACCGCCCAAAACATTGATTTGAACGGATTCTTATTGATCCATTTATGACGAACACCTACATGACACTCGAATGCATTAATCTGCTTAACTCGCACACCACATAAGAAAGCTGAGGGAAGGTTGAATACGAGAAAGAGGTTGAGTTTTTTTGCTGAAAGTGCCATGAAGTACTGGAGATTATTTAGCTAATATAAAACATTATTTATAATGTAACTATGAAAAAATAGAGCAGAAAACACAAATACTTTTATGTTAATAATGGCTTAATTTTTGTTGTATCTTTCATAAAAAACTTAAAGATGGGGTATGTTAAGATTTACGCTGGTAGTTTTATTATTGTTCAGTTGATCTCTAAAAATTTAGAAGATTGTGGTATTACTGCTGTTATCAAGGATGAAACAGAGTCCGCGCGATTAGCAGGTTTTGGCCCTACAACCTATGGGCATCAGGAAGTTTTTGTTCACGAAAGTGAAGAAGAAAAAGCGATTAAAATACTAGCGTATATTACTGATAAGTTTATAACAAATAAGACTTGATAAACTTCCCATACCCAATATTCAGAAGTCAAATCATTGTTGTATTTTATAGGCTCATAAAAAATAAAACCATGCGAAAAAGCGTCATCATTCAATTGCTTTTATGTGCAAGCTTGAGCTTTGCACAAGAGCTTAAGATTCCCTTGGACACCACAGTGACCACACAACATAAAACTATAATAAAGGGTGTAAATATATCGTACACTGCCGAAACAGGCACACAACCTGTATGGGATAAAGAGGGAACTGTAATCGCCAGTCTATTTTACACTTATTATACTCGAGAAAACATTAAAGATAGAAGTTCTCGACCCTTAATAATCTCATTCAATGGTGGGCCAGGATCGGCATCTGTGTGGATGCATATGGCTTATACCGGTCCAAGGATTTTGAATGTAGATGACGAAGGGTATCCAGTGCAACCCTACGGATTCAAAAGTAATCCAAATTCAATTCTAGATGTTGCCGATATCGTATTTGTTAACCCTGTTAATACGGGCTATTCACGCATGGTGCCAAATCAAGATGGAGAAATGCCTGATCGCAGTCAGTTTTTTGGCATAAATGAAGATATTGCCTACCTCTCTGGATGGATCAACACTTTTGTAACACGAAAAAATCGTTGGGAATCCCCAAAATACATTATTGGTGAGAGTTATGGTGGTACACGCGTCATGGGGCTTTCGTTGGCCTTACAGCAAAATCAATGGATGTACCTCAATGGAGTTATTTTGGTTTCACCAGCCGATTATAAAACTCTTCGTGTTGGTGGGCCGGTTTCCTCAGCGCTCAATCTCCCCTACTATGCCGCAGCGGCTTGGTATCACAAAATGCTGCCTGATGATCTTCAATCTAAGGACCTTTTAGAAATTTTACCGGAGATAGAAAACTTCACAATTAATGATCTTATTCCAGCTTTAGCCAAAGGTGGATTTGCAAGCGATGAGGAAAAAATGAAAATTAGCGAAAAAATGGCGCTCTATTCTGGATTAAGTCAAAAAGTTATTTTACAACATAATTTGGATGTACCCAATCGTTTTTTTTGGAAAGAGTTACTGCGCGAGAAAACAGGTCAAACAATCGGACGGTTGGATTCTCGCTATTTAGGAATTGACAAAAAGGAATCGGGAACTAGTCCTGATTACAGTGCTGAGTTGACTTCGTGGCTGCACTCTTTCACTCCGGCAATAAATCATTACATCAAAAATGAACTAAAGTTTGTGACAGACTTAAAATACAATATGTTTGGTTCTGTTCAACCTTGGAATAACGAAAATGATAACACTCGAGACGATTTACGCTTGGCGATGGCACAAAATCCATATCTAAAAGTACTTAACCAATCTGGTTATTACGATGGAGCTACAACTTATTTTAGTGCAAAATATACTTTGTCTCAAATAGACCCAAGTGGAAAAATGAAAGATCGTCTATCATTTAAAGGCTACCGAAGTGGACATATGATGTATTTGCGCAACGAAGACTTGATTCAATCCAACGAGGATTTGAGAGCATTTATCAAAGCATCCTCCGCTGATGGAAAAGCAGCAAAGTACTAATGCCAGCCAAAATTAGTGTACTAATCCCTTTTAAAAATACTGCGGCCTATTTGCCAGAGTGTATCGATTCTATTTTAAATCAAACATTTTCGGATTGGGAAGCAATTTTTGTGGATGACCATTCATCAGATAATAGCGCAAAAATTGTTCAAAATTATGCGAAAAATGATTCTAGAATCAAGTGTTTAAAAAATAAAGGCTCAGGAATTATTACTGCTTTGTGCACGGCTTATGGTGATTGCAATGGAAATTTAATCACTCGTATGGATAGTGACGATATTATGATGCCTGAAAAACTTCATGCAATGCAGCTCGATTTATATACAAAGGGCAAGGGGCACATAGCCTTAGGTTTGGTTGAATATTTTTCAGAAAAAGGGGTGAATGATGGTTATAAACGCTATGAAAAATGGCTCAACAAGCTAATATCATTAGGGTGTAACTTTGATGAACTTTATAAGGAATGTGTCATTCCTTCGCCGTGTTGGATGGTACATCGTGAGGATTTTGATAAGTGTGGAGGTTTTCAATCCAATATTTACCCTGAAGATTACGATTTGGCTTTTCGGTTTTTTAAATTTGGTTTAAAGTGTATTCCATCAAAAAACATACTTCACCGTTGGCGCGATTATGCCGTTCGTACATCCAGAACAAGTCCTAATTACGCGGAGAATTCATTCGTTGACTTAAAATTAAAATACTTTTTAGAATTGTCCTACGATCATTCCAAGACACTGGTGGTGTGGGGCGCTGGTAAAAAAGGCAAAAAATTAGCCGCTTTACTTTTAAAAATAAAAATTCCGTTCGAATGGATCTGCGATAATCCAAAAAAAATTGGAAAAAATATATATGGAAAAATTCTTAAACCGTGGGCCACTTTGTCAGAAATAAACAAAAGCCAAAGCATCATTACTGTGGCTAATGAAAATGCTCAAGAATTTATGGTTAATTATTTTAATCAACAAAATAAAAAACACATGAAAGATTACTTTTTCTTCACATAAGGGATTTATATTTACATTCGAAAAACAACTATTAAATGCAATTTGCACATCCAGAAATTTTATATGCTCTTAGCGCACTGATCATCCCTATCCTAGTGCATTTATTTCAGCTAAGGCGATTCAAAATTCAAGAGTTTACAAATCTTGCATTTTTAAAAATCATTAAACTGCAAACGCGCAGAAGTTCAACTCTTAAAAAATGGTTGGTTTTAAGTCTTAGATTATTAGCGCTTAGCTGTATTATTATGGCCTTTGCGCAGCCCTACTTTTCAAATCTAAAAACAAAAGAGATAAGACCAGAACTAGTTATTTATCTGGACAACTCTTTCAGTATGCAGGCTGTAGATTCAAAAGGAATGCTATTGGAACGCTCAATTCAAGATATCATAACCCATCTAGATCATAATCAGGAAATTAATATTTTCACAAATACAAAAACATACCAAAATACAACAATTAATGCATTGCAAAATGAACTTTTGGATATGGATTACACACAGCGGCAACTGGATATTAAAACCATCCTTTCTAAAGGGAAAATGATGTTCTCTGATCAGGCTAATAATCCAAAGTTTTTTATTGTAATTTCTGATTTTCAGTCTACCAACTCCCCTATTACCGAAGTGAAGAGAGATAGTGGGTATAAGCTGATTTTAATTCAAAAAAAACCTTTAAATCCTGAAAATAATTTTATTGAAAAACTTGAAATTTCAGCTCTTGCTGATGAATACAAATTAGACATAAAAGCGAACAGCAGTACTGGCAAAAATGAAAACATAACGCTTAGTGTTTACGATGATCAAAAACTTATTGGAAAATCAACATTAAAAAAAAGTAATAAGTACAGCACGTCAATTTATGTCCCAAAGCGAGAAATCGATAAAGGTAAACTCATTTTAGACGATAACGGACTCAGTTTTGATGATGAATATTACTTCAGTATAGTCAAGCAAAAGCGAATCAGTGTACTGGCAATTGGCAAAAAAACAAACACCTATTTACCACGCATCTATACTAAAGATGAATTTATCTATAATTTCCAAAATGTAAACCAAACAGTGTATACTGACATTCCAAAACAAGATTTGATTGTGCTGGATGCACTTGAACGTATTCCTGAAGCGCTGCAACTTAGTTTAAAAAGTTATAAAGAATCTGGAGGCCATATTGTTATAATTCCTTCAAATTCTAGCGAACTTTCTTCTTACAGCCCTTTATTTAATGTGCAAAATATTTTAAAAACTAATTCACTAAAAATTGAAAAAAAGATCACCAAAATAAATTTTGATCATCCGATCTATACTGCTGCTTTTGAGGACAAAGTAAAGAATTTTGAATTCCCAAAAGCAACCAATTCTTATGGCTTAAACAAAACCGCCAATACCTTGTTGTACTTTCAAGATGACACACCTTTTTTAGTGCAACACGAAAATATATTTATTTTTGCCTCAAACATAAGTAGTGACGATTCAAACTTCATATACTCGCCCCTGGTTGTGCCTACTTTTTATAGCATCGGAACATCGAGTTTTAAAATTCCTAAAGTACAATACAGCATAGGAGATGAACACAAGATAGACTCTAAAAGAAGATTAGGTAGAGATGTTGTGTTGCGCATAAGCAATAAGGAAGAAAGTTTTATTCCGTTACAACAAAAACAAAATTCAAAACAACAAATAACCACTAAAAATCGACCAAATAAAGCGGGACATTATGCCTTACACCACAAAGGCGATACTTTACAATATTTGAGTTTCAATTACGCACGTGATGAAAGTGTTTTGCAGTACATAAACATTGTAGAAATTGCAGCAGATTCAATAGTTGAATCAATACAAAACAGTTTGGATATTGTAAAAAGTACCGTAAACATTAAGGCTTTATGGAAATGGTTTGTTATTTTTGCGCTAATATTTTTGGCTTTAGAAATGCTCATCTTAAAAATTTTTAAATGAACGTACTTATAAAATCAGCTACCATTCTTGATTCAAAAAGTGATTTTCACAATAAAACACAAGATATTTTAGTTGAAAATGGATGCATAAGTCAAATAGCTGATTCTGTAAAAAACCCCCACCAATATCAAGTTATTAAATTGGATAACCTTCACGTTTCACAAGGTTGGTTCGATAGTAGTGTGTCTTTTGGTGAACCAGGGTTTGAAGATAGAGAAACTATCGAAAATGGGTTGGCAACAGCAGCAAAATCTGGGTTTACTGACGTAGCGCTTAATCCAAATACATTTCCAGTAATTGACAGTCATTCGGATGTGGCCTTTGCTCAAAACAAATCAGAAAAAACAGCAACGAAACTTCATCCAATCGGAGCACTTACAGAAGGTGCAAAAGGAACTAGGCTTGCTGAAATTTACGATATGTTTAAGGCTGGAGCTGTGGCATTTGGGGATTATAAAAAACCTATTGACAACCCTAACATTTTAAAAATTGCCTTGCAATATACAGCGAGTTTTAGGGGACTTGTTCAATCTTTTCCTCTAGATCAAAAAATTGCGGGTTCAGGGGTTATTAATGAACAAACCACAAGCATTAAGTTAGGCTTAAAAGGAAGCCCAAACCTTGCAGAAGAATTACAAGTTTCGCGAGATCTTGCTATTTTAGAATACTCAGGGGGCTGTTTGCATATTCCTACCATTTCGACTTCAAAATCAGTAGCGCTTATCCGTGAAGCTAAACGAAAAGGGCTGGATGTGAGTTGTAGCGTTCCAATTCATAATTTAATTTTCACTGATTCATCTCTAGAAAATTACAACACAAACTTCAAAGTAAACCCGCCTCTGAGAACACAAGAGGATGTGAAAACGCTTATCACAGCAGTTAAAGACGGTACCATTGATATGGTAACGTCAGATCATAACCCCCTATCTATTGAACTGAAAAAAGTAGAATTTGATTTTGCGGCCTACGGAACAATTGGGCTAGAAAGTGCCTTCGGAGCACTAAACTCTATTTTTTCTACAAAAAAAACCATCGAACTGCTCACCGCTGGTAAAAATCGATTTGGAATTGATAATCATCCCATAGAGGTTGGAAATCCTTGTCAGATCACCTTATTTAATCCCAGTCCAACCTATACATTTAGCAACTCATGTATATCATCTAAGTCTAAAAACTCTCTATTTATTGGTCAACGTCTTAAAGGAACAGTTTATGGAATATTAGGGAATAACCTATGTGCTTTGAGAAATTAATTGATTAAAATGAATTCAGAAAAAAATATGGCATTCGTGAGTTATTTATACCTCATTGGTTTGCTCATTGCATATCTGACCAACAAAGAGCGGAAGAATGAAATAATAAGTTTTCACATCCGACAATCTCTTGGCTTGTGGTTGAGCTTTTTTTCTTTAGGATATATAATTGGTAATTTTGACAGTTGGATGATAACCTTTTCATTTTGGATTTGTTTTGCAGTTTTAATTTTTTATGGAATTTCGACTGCGCTTGCCGGAAAAAAAACTCCAGTACCCTTAGTTGGAAAGTTATATCAAAATATTTTTAAAAATTTATTTTAGGTGAGCGCAAAACAACTTCCCCTACACGCAAAAATAAGACCATCGCTAATAAAAAAAAATGCACCACTTTTGGTCCTTTTACACGGCTACGGAAGTGATGAAAATGATTTATTTTCTTTTGCCGATGAACTCCCGAACGAACTATTTATTCTTTCCTTGCGAGCACCCCACAAACTTCAACCTTATGGTAATGCATGGTATGCGATAAATTTTGATGCACAGCAAAACAAATGGAACGATGTTGAACAAGCTCAGGAGGCGATGAAAATCATTGTTAGCTGTATTGAGCAAGCATGTACCCAATATGATCTTGATAAAAATAACGTGAGCTTATTGGGCTTTAGTCAAGGTTGTATCTTGAGTATGGCATTGGCTATTAATCATCCTGAGTTAATTAAAAATGTTATAGGTTTAAGCGGTTATGTATGTGAGGAATTTATTGAAGAAGATCGAACAAAAAAAGATTTTAGTCATCTTGATTTTTATTGCTCACACGGAAGTTCTGATCAAGTTATTCCAGTAGATTGGGCGAGAGAAACACCAAATTTTTTGACAGAGAAAGGGATAAAACACAAGTATAGTGAATTTCCTGTGGGTCATGGCGTAGCGCCACAAAACTTTTTTGAGTTTAGAAAATGGCTTATAGAAAGGGTTTAATCTTCTAAAATTAGTTCAAGCTTCGATTCCAGCTCTGAATTTTGTACTTCGAGTTGTTCAATTCTATCTTTATAGATTTTAATGTCTTTTTCATATTTATCTATAATTTGTTTTGAGTTGACATACTGAAAAACGACTACCAAGACAGTAAAAAGGAAGGCGTAAGTGAGGAATTTTGATTTCATCTATAAATAAATTTCTAATTGATCATAGGCTAAATGAACTGATTGGGGTAGAGTTTTTTGGACCTCATCATGGAAACCAAGATGATGGCTTATATGGGTTAAATATGCTTTTTTTGGACTTACCTTTTCGATAAATGCTAAAGCTTCCTCAAGGTTAAAATGTGATAAATGTGGTTCTATGCGAAGTGCATTGACAACTAGAACATCTAGGTTTTTGAGCTTATCCAGCTCTGTGTCCGAAACAGTTTTAGCATCAGTGATGTATGCAAAAGAACCAACTCTAAATCCAAAAACAGGAAGTTTATGGTGAAAAACTTCAATAGGTAATATTTTTTTTTGACCTATGTAGAAGAACTTATTTTGAATAGAATGTGTTTCTAAGGACAACACCCCAGGATATTTATTTTCTGTTTTAAAAATATAACCAAATCGTTGTTTTAATGCATTCAGTACACGCTCATGGGCATAAATATGCAAGTTGCCCTGACGAAAATAAAAAGGCCGTAAATCGTCTAAACCTGCGGTATGATCATTGTGTTCGTGAGTAAATAAAACAGCATCAATTTTAGTGCAACTCGTTCTAAGGAGTTGTTGACGGAAGTCAGGACTACAATCTATTAAAACAGATAAATCATCCCATTCTATCAATACAGAAACCCGCAGACGTTTGTCTTTTGGGTTAGTGCTCAAACACACAGGATGAGTGCTTCCTATAATGGGAATACCTTGAGATGTGCCAGTTCCTAGGAAAGTAACCTTCAATTTGTATGAAATTTTTACAAAAATAGAGTATTTTTTTTTGTTACGTTGGTTAATATTCTAACTTTGTGTAACTCATGAATTTCAGACTGTAAAGATGGAAATAACGTTAAAAGGAGATGCTAAAATTGAAAGCGTACCGTCCCTCAAAGACAAAGCTTTACGTATAAACCTCAACGAAAACATATATGGGACCTTTGCTGAAATTGGTGCTGGTCAAGAAACCGTGCGCCACTTTTTCCGTGCAGGTGGGGCATCAGGAACAATCGCAAAAGCCATGTCTGCCTACGACAAGGAGTTTAGTGATGCTATTTACGGGGTTGAAGGCGACCGGCGTTATGTAACTGAAAACCGGCTTAGAAAGATGTTGACTCATGAAGTAAAACTCATTGAAGAACGTATTCCAAGAAAAGACCAACCCAATAAGATGTTTTTCAGCTATGCGAATACCGTCACTACAATCGTTTTTGCAAAACGCTTCAAAGGACACGGATGGGTTGGAATCAAATATCAAATTGATCCAAGCCAAGCATACAATGAAATTATACTTCATGTACGATTTAAAGAAAATGATGCTCGATTGCAACAAGAGACTCTTGGAAAATTAGGTACTAACCTTATTTATGGTGCTTTCTACAAGCACAATATGCCCAAGAAGTTATTGCGCTACCTGTATGATCATATCAGCAAAGATCAGCTTGAAATTGATACTATTAACTTTTCAGGGCCTTTATTTAAAGAGGTTGACAACCGCTTGATGAGTTTACAGCTTGTAAAAAATGGTATGACCGATGCCGTTATGTTCGCTCCAGATGGGAATAACGTTTTACCTGCGCGTGTGTTGTACAAAAAGAATATTTTGGCCTTCAGAGGAAGTTTTAGACCTGTCACTAGAGTTAATGTTGACATGTACGAAAACTCTTTTGAAATGTTTAAAAAAGAAAACAAAGTGGATCCTGAAAAAACCCAAGTCGTTTTTGAAATCACACTATCAAACTTGAGAGCATCTGGTGGTGAAATTGATGAACAGGATTTTATGGACCGTGCAAGATTACTTTGTTCTCTAGGTCAGACCGTTCTTATATCTAATTTTCAAGAGTACTATAAATTAGTGGAATACTTCAATTTATACTCCAAGAAAAGAATGGTATTGTCTATGGGTGTAAACAACCTTATTGATATTTTTGATGAAAAATACTATCGTCATCTTTCAGGGGGGATCTTAGAAGCATTTGGTAAGCTTTTCCACAAAGATTTGAAAGTATACCTCTACCCCATGCTTAGTGAGGAAGGAACCCTGATCACTAGTGAAAATCTTAAAGTACATCCAAGGATGAAGGAATTGTATAAATTCTTTAAATACACTGGTAAACTTGTTGATATTAAAAACTACAGACCCGAAATATTGAATATCTTCTCCCGAAAGGTACTCAAAATGATTGCCAAAGGAGAGGATGGTTGGGAACCCCTACTACCGTCTGTGGTTTCCAACATGATTAAAGAGCAACAGTTGTTCGGGTTTTCTGAAAAAGAGGTTCCAGCGAAGTAACTAAAATCTAAAATTTACTACAAGATTTGCGCGGTATGCTCTTTAGTTTTAACCTTGGTGATAATATTCTCAATAATGCCCTTCTCGTCAATCACAAATGTAATGCGGTGTATGCCGTCATACTCACGACCCATAAACTTTTTTGGGCCCCAAACGCCATAAGCATTAATGACTGATTTATCTTCATCAGCTAACAAATCATAGGGAAATTCAAATTTGTTTTTAAAGTTAGATTGACGTTTTGTATTATCGGCACTAACGCCTAAAACATCATACCCATGCGCAACAAAACGACTGTAATTATCGCTTAAATTACATGCTTCCAAAGTACAGCCTGGAGTACTCGCTTTTGGATAAAAGAAAAGCACCAACTTTTTGCCGCTAAAATCGGATAAACTTACGGCGTTTCCATCTTGATTAATGCTTTGAAAATCAGGGGCTTTGTCGCCAATTTGTAATGTAGTCATATTTAGTATCTTTGATATGTACAAAGATAATCGAATGACTAAAAAAGAAAAGGTAAATTTTGTTATAAAAACCTTAAATAATTTTTACCCTGAAATTCCAATACCATTGGATCACAAGGATCCTTATACATTGCTTATTGCGGTATTGCTCTCAGCACAATGTACCGATGTTCGCGTCAATCAAATCACTCCGTTACTTTTTGCCAAGGCCGATAACCCCTACGACATGGTTAAAATGTCCGTTGAAGACATAAAAACCATCATCCGCCCCTGTGGGCTCTCACCAATGAAAAGCAAAGGGATTTATGGTTTGTCCCAAATTTTGATTGAACAACACAACGGAGAAGTTCCCCAAAGTTTTGAAGCTCTAGAGGCCCTACCTGCTGTAGGACACAAAACCGCTAGTGTGGTCATGGCACAGGCCTTTGGTGTGCCTGCTTTTCCTGTCGATACACATATTCACAGACTTATGTACCGTTGGAATTTATCCAATGGAAAAAGCGTGACACAAACCGAAAAAGATGCCAAACGATTGTTCCCAAAAGAACTTTGGAACGACCTGCATCTGCAAATTATATGGTATGGTCGTGAATACTCGCCAGCAAGGGGTTGGAATTTGGAAAATGATCTAATCACAAAGACAGTTGGGCGAAAATCAGTATTAAACAGCACAAAAAAGCCCTGAACTTATCCAGGGCTTTTAATAAAACAAAGTTTAGTTTATAAAAGTCTCAAAATTTAATGAACCAATTGGTATAATTTTGAGTGCTTTCGAATAATTAAGAAGAAAATTAACCGTTTCTTCCCTCGGTTTAAGTTGTTCAGAATTTGAGGGTTGCTCAGTGTAAAGTTTTTCCATGCGCCATTTTTGTTTGTATTGTTTTAAAACTAACGCAAAAAATTAAAATATATTTTACACTCTAGTCATTTATTAAATTTATGTTGTGCTTATCAATCATTTTTCTCAAATTAATAAGTCCATAACGCATACGCCCCAGTGCCGTATTAATACTCACTCCTGTATTGTCGGAAATTTCTTTAAAGCTCATATCCTGGTACAACCTCATTTTGATGACATCTTTTTGATCTTGAGGTAATTCCTCCAATAGTAAACGTACATGATTTGTGATTTGTCCGTGAATAATCTTATGTTCAGCATTAGAGCTTCCATCAGAAAGAACAGAAAAAATATCAAAGTCACCATTATTTTTAAACTTAGGCATTCGATTATTTTTTCTAAAGTAATCAATAATTAGATTGTGCGCTATGCGCATTACCCATGGTAAGAATTTTCCTTGTTCGTTGTATTTCCCTTTTTTTAGTGTACGAATTACCTTGATAAAAGTATCTTGAAAAATATCCTCTGTTACATCGCGGTCATAAACTTTTGAAAAAATAAAGCCATAAAGACGCTGTTGGTGTCTATTAATTAATATGGACAGTGCAGATTCTTCACCTGAAATATAATTACGAACGAGTTGGGCGTCGCTTAAAGATTTGATATTCATAACATTACTAATTTTATCGTCACTTAAGAGTGATGAGTTAAAAAATTGATTAAAAAGTAATGTTATTCTATAAGCGGTTTTATTAGGAATTTAACCAAATATAGTAAGAATAGAATTAAAATTCCAAATTACACTTATTTATTTTAATCTTAATAAGAAGTTAATGTCTTTTAATTCTATGGGTAATAATGGTATATTTACAGCTTATTTTTTGGCAAATGTCTAACACTTTTTCTAAACTGCATCCTAAAAAATTTATTTTGATTAAGGGTGCGAAACTCCACAATCTTAAAAATATAGATGTGGCAATTCCGAGAAATAAATTGGTTGTACTTACAGGGTTGTCTGGATCTGGTAAATCGAGTTTAGCTTTTGACACACTGTATGCCGAGGGACAACGCCGTTATGTAGAAAGTTTATCAAGTTATGCGCGGCAATTTTTAGGTCGTTTACACAAACCTAGTGTAGATTATATCAAAGGTATAGCTCCCGCCATAGCTATTGAACAAAAAGTGAATTCGACAAATCCAAGATCTACAGTTGGAACATCTACCGAAATTTATGATTATTTAAAATTGTTGTTTGCTCGAGTGGGGATTACCTACTCTCCAGTTTCCGGTGAAATTGTAAAAAAAGACAATACATCTGATGTTGTGCATCTTGTGAAGTCATTTAAAGAAGGTCGAAAATTACTTTTACTCGCACCCATTCACCTAGAAGAAGGAAGGTTAATCGATAATAAGCTTAAAACACTGCAAAGTCAAGGATATGCACGGGTAAAAGTTGGAAATAAAATTGAGCGCATAGAACAACTTATCGGAATTGGAACAAAAAAAACAAACCTTCAGCTGGTAATTGATCGAATTATTGTACGTCATAACAAAGACTTTTACAACCGTTTAGCAGACGCTGTAGAAATGGCTTTTTACGAAGGAAAAGGGAAATGCTCAATAGAAGATTTAGAACAACTGAAAGTAAAAGAATTTAATACTAACTTCTCATTGGACGGACAAACTTTTCTAGAACCAAGCACTCATCTTTTTAGCTTCAACAATCCTTATGGCGCTTGTGCAAAGTGCGAGGGCTATGGCGATGTAGTTGGCATTGATAAATCCTTGGTTATTCCTAATACTACACTTTCAATTTATGAAAATGCTGTTTATCCTTGGCGCGGAGAAAGTATGTCCTATTTCAGAGACCAATTAGTAAACAACGGACATAAATTTGATTTTCCCATACACAAACCTTTCTTTGAACTTAGTGCCAAACAAAAAAAAATACTTTGGAAAGGAAATACACATTTCACAGGGCTTGATGCTTTTTTTAGTGAATTAGAGTCAAAATCGTATAAAGTTCAAAATAGAGTGATGTTGTCGCGCTACAGAGGAAAAACAAAATGCAATAAATGTGATGGAAAACGACTCCGCAAAGAAGCAAATTATGTAAAAATCAATAATCGATCCATTACGGATTTAGTCGAGTTACCCATTAATGAGTTAAAGGATTTTTTTGAAACTCTTAAACTGAGTGAAAATCAATATGAAATTGCAAAACGACTGCTTTTAGAAATACGTAATCGCCTTCGCTTTCTTTCCAATGTTGGATTAGATTATTTAACCCTAAACCGCAAGTCGAACACTCTTTCTGGTGGTGAAAGCCAGCGTATAAACTTAGCAACCTCTTTGGGGAGCAGTCTCGTCGGATCGATGTACATACTGGATGAGCCAAGCATAGGACTACACTCAAAGGACACAGAGCAACTTATTGCTGTTCTCAGATCCTTACGAGATTTAGGAAACACGGTCATTGTTGTGGAACACGACGAAGCCATTATGCAGGCCGCTGATCATATTATTGATATTGGTCCAGAAGCTGGAAGTTATGGTGGCAAGATTATGGCCTCAGGTGATTACAATTCTATTTTAAAAAGCAGCTCGCTCACGGCCAAATACCTAAATGGCAGTATGGCTATCGAAACTCCAAAAAAACGGCGTAAATCCAAATACAGTATCAAGATTGAGGGTGCACGTGCTAATAACTTAAACAATATTGACGTAGAGTTTCCATTGAATATGCTTACTGTGGTTACTGGTGTTTCAGGAAGTGGAAAAAGTACTTTAGTCAAAAATATTCTTTATCCCGCTTTAAATAAAGAGCTCATAGGATATGGAGAAAAACCAGGGGAATTCTCAGCTATTTCTGGGAATTTCAGTACAGTGAAATTTATTGAATTCGTAGATCAAAACCCCATCGGAAGATCATCCAGATCTAACCCTGTAACTTACATCAAGGCTTATGATGAAATTCGCATGCTGTATTCGAAGCAAAAGTTAAGTGTGCTTCGAAATTATCAACCTAAACATTTCTCTTTTAATGTTGATGGTGGACGCTGCCCTAACTGTAAAGGGGAAGGCGTTGTAACGATTGAAATGCAATTCATGGCCGATGTTCAACTTAAGTGTGAAAGCTGTAGTGGAAAACGCTTCAAAAAAGAAGTTCTTGAAGTGAAATTTAACAAAGTCTCAATAGATGATGTTTTGAACATGACTATTGACGATGCACTGAAGTTTTTTGAAACGCATAAGTGTAGTAAAATATTCAAGAGGCTTCAACCCCTCCAAGACGTGGGCTTGGGTTATGTAACCTTGGGGCAAAGTTCCTCTACTCTATCTGGAGGTGAAGCACAACGCATCAAACTCGCCTCTTTCCTAGGGAAAGGTGGTAGCAGCGAATCAGGTCTATTTATATTTGATGAACCAACTACCGGACTGCATTTTCACGACATCAAAAAACTACTCAAATCATTTAATGCACTTATCGATCATGGGCATTCCATTATAGTTATTGAGCATAACATGGAACTCATCAAATCTGCCGATTACATTATAGACTTAGGCCCAGAAGGTGGAAAAAATGGAGGTAATTTAATGGCTGCAGGTACACCTGAGGAGGTCATAGAATCTAAAACATCCCTTACCGCAAAATACCTCAAAGATTTATTAAGTAATTGATAATCATATATTTATAGATTAATATAAATTATGGCACGTTGTTTGGTTTAAAACTAAACAAGAACCTTTAAACATTTATATTATGAAAAAGTTACTGATTACATTAAGCATAGCAATTTATTCGATTTTTAGTTTTGCAAGTGCGCCATTTAGTGTGCGCAACTACAGTAATGCTTTCATATTTAATGAACGTGGAATTGAATTTGCAGTGTTTCCCGATGGTCAGTTTGATTTTAACATTTTGAATCGTAGAGGTGGCGTATTTAGCGGAAACCAAATCGATGTAAATGTTGTTTTTAATGGTCAAGGGTATGTGAGTTTTAATTCTGGATATCAATACGATCATTTTATTCAGTACGACGATTTTGGTGCCGTTATTCAAATCCAAAATGTGGCTATTTTTTATGACTACTTCGGTCGTGTACGGCAAATTGCCAATGTACGTATCCACTATAACCACAATGGTTATGTGCGGCAAATTGGAGGGCTTTATATAGGATATCGTCCAAATTTAAATTTCTATTACCATGGTTATGTCAACAGCAGAAATCGGTTTTATACCCAACGTCCGTGGCATGTTTATTACCGCAGGCCAAGTGTACAAACTTGTGTGGTCGACTACCGTCCATACCGAAGATATTATACGCCAAACCGTAGACATTACACAAGTCCTTACAGAAATAACAGACGTCCGGCGGTTTACAACGGTAACACACGAAACCGTAGAACAACGCAAACTGCATACACCAACAGTGCAAACCGTAGCCGAAATTCTGCTGTAACGACAACACGACGTTCTGAAAATCGAGCAAAAGTACAAAACAATGCTCCTGCTTATACTACTGAACGAATACGACAAACGTCGCAACGTACAATGACGCGGAAAAAACCTCAGTATAATAGGAAAAATAGTACTAAAAACATAAGAACCGTAACCCAAAAAAACAGCACAACAGGGACACGTCAAGCCACACGCAACAACACCCGTTCACAGTTGAAACGCAAAACGAGTCGCTCAAAAAAAACCAATTGATAAAACCATAATGTTTTTTGATTTTGTTTGATTAGTCAAAAAAGCCACGCGGAACTTATTCAGTGTGGTTTTTTTATTTAGCATTCAATATTTTCGCCAACTGTTTTGTACAGCTTTTCCGTGAAAAGAGGTTAATGTTCTTGGACGAAACTGATAGTCTATTCTTTTTGTATTCACCAAAAAGATGCATCATATGCGTTTTTATAGCATTTTTATCCTCATAATTAAAATACAATCCAGTATGGGTGTCGTATAAAATAGACGGTATATCAGATTGTTCTGGTCCTAGAGCTACAATAGGGCGGTTAGCATTTAAATATTCAAATAATTTTCCTGGAATAATATATGATGCTTCAGGTGTATTAGCCTCTATAAGCAATAGTACTTGAGTTTTTATTTGATACGTAATGGCTTCATAATGAGATACTGAGCCTACTAATTTTAAATAAGGTTTTAACCCAGCCGATTCAATCGACCTTCTAATTTCTGAACTTACATTACCTACAAGAACCAATTGAAAATTGGCCTTAAAATCTGGGAATTCATCAATAAGTTCCAAAAGAACGTCCCAGAACAGTATTGGATTTCTTTGATCAAAAAGAGAACCAATATGTGTGATCGTAAAATTAGAATCTAAGCTTGTAGAAGGTACAATTTCATCATCAAAACCATTTGTAACAACCGAAATGGGTTGTTGTGTTTTTTTAGAAAACAATTGTTTTGTTTGCGAAGAGGTAACAATAATATGATCTGAAATATTCAACACTTTATGTTCCAGTTGTAAATGCTTTTGTTGGGCCTTTTGGGTTAAATTTAAATTTTTATGATAACTAATATCCGTCCAAGGATCTCTAAAATCAGCAAACCACTTGAGCTTATGTTTCGCTTTGAGTTGCATTCCAATAAGATGAACACTGTGCGGTGGTCCTGTAGTTACGATGGTATTTATTTGATGTTTTGAAATATAAGACGATAAATATTTTACAGAAGGTTTTACCCAAAAAATACGCGCATCTGGAATGAATAAATTTCCACGAACAAACAGAAGAATACGCTCCAAAAGACTCTGTTTATTTGATGATGGTATAGCTCCTTTTGACAAAGCATTAGTCTTCTTCCTAAAAAATATTTTTAAAAACTGAAGCGGTTCTTTTATTGGGTGTTTAAGAACTGTTATTCTAGAATCTACATCGCTTGAAAATGTATGGTCTAAATTTGGATAGGATGGGTTTTCTGGACAATATACAATTGGTTCTATTTCGTGATTAGGAAGGTATTTTACAAACTTCAACCATCGTTGCACGCCAGGACCACCTGCTGGTGGCCAATAATAAGTTATGATAAGTACCTTTTTCATTCTGGACTTCTGTTATAAAAAAGACCTAAGGCCACTAAAACAAGTACTATAAATAAAATAGTACTGATCAATGCAATTTGACTGCCTGAGCGAACAACCTTGGGGTTAAACTCAAAAACTATACTGTGTTCTCCTTTTGGAACGTCTATTCCGCGAAGAATATAATTCACATTGTAATGCGACACTTCTTGCCCATCTATTGTAACTTCCCAACCGTTCTTATAGTAGTTTTCAGAAAAAACAACAAAACCGTCGTGTGTGTTTTTGGATTTATAAACTAGTTTATTTGGTGCATAAGAACTCAACTTAACAAAAGCTGTAGAATCCACAATAAACTTACGGTCGGGATGATGATTCTCACGAACAACCGCCGTAGTCTTTGTGTTCAGTGAGTCTAATGCCAAAATTTCATTGTCAGGTTGCTTTACTGTTTTCAATTGCTGCACAAACCAAGCATTGCCATTGACTTCATCATTTTCAACATATTGCAACTGCCCCTCATCGTTTCTATAAATAATGTACTTAGTATTCAGCATATTAAACACCTCCGAATTTCCTTTGTTTATATGAAAATCCATCACTTCATTAAAGCGGCGCATTTTGGCCGCGTGGTAGCCACCAATGGCGTTATGAAAATACGATGAACGTGTACTGCCGTCTGTGGTGTCATACACTCTAAAAATGGTTGTGTCTTTTAAAATCTCTTTATCGATAGCATTTGGGGTGTAAGGCTTATCTACTTTTAGAGCAGAAACAAAATTATCAGTACTGACATAGCGTAAATCTACAGAGACCAAATCCGTAATGATTAAAATACCAATTAAAATAATCGTGTTGTTTTTGGTTATTCTTTTTGCTAAATAAAACCATAAGCAAGATGAAAGTCCAACAACAAAAAAGAGAGAGCGAAAAAGGTCGGAGGAATATAAACTTTGGCGATCTTTACGTAAGGCTTTTACAAAATCATTGCCATAAAAATTTTGATATTGGCCGTCACGAAGGCCTACAAAATCAAACAAAACGTCTCTAAAAATTAAGAAAAATACTGACAAACCGATAAGAGAAAATGCAGATATCTTAAGTGCTTTTAGCTTTTGTGTATTCGATACATCACTTGCAAAAAACCGACTTAAACCAAATATGGCAAAAACAGGAATGCACAATTCCAAAATTACCTGAATAGAACTCACCGCTCTAAACTTGTTATACAACGGAATGTAGTCTATAAAAAAATTGGTGAACAATGAAGCATTTTTTCCAAATGAGAGCAAAAGAGAAAAAACTATAGAACAGAGAAGCCACCATTTGTGTTGTCCTCTGTACAGGATTAATGCTAATAAAAATAAGAACAGTAAAGTTGCTCCTATATATGCAGGTGCTTCAACAATGGGCTGATCTCCCCAGTACATTGGAGCCTGTTTTATTTCATTTCGGGCTTGAGCAGCTGATGCACCCAAAGCTTTATATGCTTTGTATGTTTCGGAATCTGCTCCAAGCTCTTCTGTAGAACCACCACCCTTGAACCGTGGAAATAGAAGATTAAAACTTTCAACTATTCCGTAACTATATTGAGTAATGTATTCACGATCCAGTCCCGTTGTTTGAGGCCTTGGAGAGCCATCAGGAAGGATTGTTAATTCACTCTGACTTCTAGTACTTTGCGCAGCATATTCTTTTGTAGCTAGTAAGTTGGAGGCATTCATCCCAAGAGCTAAAAAGGCAGCACAAAAAAGAACAATAATAGACTTAAAAAATCTTGAGATCTCGTTTGCTTTGACAGCCTTAATAAAAAAAGAAAAAGCCAAAAACAAAAGAATAAATAGTAGGTAATAGGTCATCTGGGGATGGTTAGCAACAATCTCTAAACCAGAAGCAACTGTAGTTAGTACAAAGCCAAGCAAATAACGCTTTTGAAAAACTAAGAGAACACCCGAAAGTACAAATGGCATATAGCCAATAGCATGTGCCTTGGCATTGTGTCCAACTCCCAGAATTATGATCAAGTAAGTCGAAAACCCAAATGCGATAGCTCCGATTATAGCTACTCGAAAATCTTGACCCAGAATAAGCAAAAGCAGATAGAGACCTACAAAGTAGAGCAGTAAATAATCGGCGGGACGCGGTAAAAACCGTAGAGAAAGATCGAGATGTTTTATGTAATTGTGGGGGTATTTAGCTCCAAGTTGGTATGTTGGCATCCCGCCAAAGGCGGCATTAGTCCAATAGGTTTCTACACCGCTAGTTGATCTAAAATCAATTTGTTGTTTGGCCATACCTTTGTACTGAACAATATCGCTTTGAAAAATTTTTTTCCCTTGTAAAACAGGGCTAAAATAAGCCAAAGAAAGAACGATAAAACCTAATAAAACAATTAGATGTTTAGTGTACTGTTTTAGTAATTGATTCATAAATATTTTCTTAATCTATTTCTTCGTAATCAACATATTCTCCAACATCATTATTTGATGCTTGTTTGTCAGGAGTTTTATCTATAGAGACTTCGCCCTCCTTCTGTCTAGTTGGGGGCGCAGTATTTTGATTGAATTGACGTTCCATTTTACGTGCTATTGAACGCAGAAAAAAAGGAGCCAACAGACGCATAACGTATTTAAAAACAGTGTACGATAAAATAATAATCAATACCGTTTTTAAAAGACCCACAAAAGATGCTGTTTGAATCATAAATGATAAGTTTATTCAAAAATACAATTCTTAAACATATTTTTTGGCCATCAAGAACCATGAATATAAAAAAGTATTAAAAATTACATGTGAAGTTCAAGATTCATTTAAAATATGTAGATTTGAAAAAAGTATACACAAATGACACCAATATTTAAGGCTTTTCTAGTTTTCTTTATCTGTTTTACAACCTTAATTCAAGCGCAATACACCGATGTCATTAACTCCAACCGCCCTGGAGCTTCACAAACTGCATTTTCAGTGGGAAAAAAAGTACTTCAGTTTGAATTAGGCCCATTCATTTCAAATGAAAAAAGATCACCCTACCCATCTTATAAAGCCAAAGGTTTTGGAGTTGATTTTGCTGCACACTATGGCTTTTTGAAAGAAGCTTTGGAAGTCAATATTCAAGGGACTTACCAAAGTGAAACACAAACCTACAATTTTGCTGTGCCCGTGGAAAATAAAAGAGCTAATTTCAGGTATTTAAATTTGGGGGCTAAATATTTAATTTACGACCCTAATAAGAATAAAGAAGAAAAAATTAACGTCTATAGTTATCACGCTAATCGAGGTTTTAAATGGAAGCAACTCATACCTGCGGTAGCAGTTTCAGCTGGAGTTAATTTCGATACAAAAAGCAACCCGTACGTAGCTGATGGAGTTGAAGGATTAAGTTACCGGGCAGCACTGATTACTCAAAATAATTTTTATGGAGGCTGGGTGTTTGTGACCAATCTAATGATGGACCGTATAAGTTCAAATCAACAAGATTTACACTACATTCTAACACTAACACACTCATTCAATCCGAAATGGGTTGTATTTGCAGAAACTCAAGGTATAAAAAGCGACTTTTACGCAGATAATTTACTGCGCTTTGGTGGTGGTTATCTTTTTAACAAAGACCTTCAACTTGATACTGCACTAACTCTGAATTTTAAAGATACACCTTCTATTTTTGGAGTAAATTTTGGGGTTTCTTATCGAATCGATCGCCATGAAGATCAGCTAAAAATCAAAAATAAATCTTCAGGAAAAAAGAAAAGAAAAAGGAAATCACGCTCAAAAAGAAATTCCAAAAAAAAGAAAGTTGAAAATTTTGATGAAGGATAGATTATATGCTTAGTGTAAAAGAAGTGAGCACAAAGAAAGGGGTACGTAATTTCGTGAAATTTCCTTTTAAATTATACAAACAATCTCCGTATTGGGTACCGCCCATTATTTCGGAAGAAATGAAGATTTTTGATGAAGCAACAAACCCAATTCTAAAAGATGCAGAGCTAAAATTATTTTTAGCATACAGAGGTTCAAAAGTCGTGGGACGTATAGCAGCTATTATCAATTGGATTGAAGTCAATACACAAAACACTCGAAAAATGCGGTTTGGTTGGTTTGATTTTATTGATGATTTGGAAGTTAGTAGAGCCTTACTGGCCAAAGTCACAGAAATAGGCAAACAACAAAACTTAGCCTTTATAGAAGGCCCTGTAGGGTTCTCAAATTTAGATAAAGTTGGGGTTTTAACCTATGGCTTTGACCACATTGGCACCATGGTTTCTTGGTACAATCACCCCTATTATAAAACACACTTGGAAGCCTTGGAATTTAAGGTTGAAAAAGAATATTTCGAACACAAACATGCTTTTAAAGATATTAGAATTGAGAATTATAACAGGCTGGAGTCTGTTATTAAGAAACGTTATGGCTTAAAAGAACTTAATTTTAAGAAAACTCAAGACATGATGCAATATGCAGATCAAATGTTTGATTTGTTCAATGAGAGCTATTCGGAGTTGTCTTCATTTGTGAAAATTACAGATATTCAAAAGGACTTTATGAAAAAGAAGTTTTTGAATTTTATTGCACCGGAATATATCAAATTCGTCGTCAATACAGACGAAAAATTGGTAGGGTTTGCTGTTGTGATGCCTTCGTTTGCAGAAGCACTTCAAAAAATGAAAGGAAAACTAATCCCTTTTGGACTGTTTCATTTAATCAAAGCACAAAAATCTAAATCAGTAAATTTTCTTTTAATAGGAATACACCCTGAATATCAAAACAAGGGTGTTCACGCAATTTTATTTAGTGAATACCACAGATCATTTAAAACTAAAGGGATTACAGAATGTAGAAGAACACCAGAGTTGTCTGATAACAAAGCGATTCAAAAACTATGGAGAGAATTTAATCCGCAATTGATTAAAAAGCGCTGTACATACAAAAAAGTCTTATAGAAATTACTCTCCCATTGCTGCAGAAACAGCTGCCGAAAGGCGCTTATATAGACCTGAATTTAAGCGTTCTCTAATACTTGAAAACGCTTGCAAAGTTTCCTCAACATCTTCCAACGTATGCATTGAGGTAGGGATTAAACGCAGTAAAATTAAACCTTTTGGAATTACGGGGTACACTACAATTGAGCAAAATATCCCATGATTTTCACGTAAATCTTTAACCAATGCCATAGCTTCGGGAATGCTTCCTTTCAGATAGACAGGTGTAACACAACTTTGAGTAGTTCCTAAATCGAAACCACGAGCTCTTAGACCTGATTGCAAAGCATTTACAATCTTCCAAAGGTTTTGTTTAAGTTCAGGCATGGTTCTAATCATGTCTAAACGTTTTAAGGCCCCTTTTACAAGTTGCATTTGCAAAGATTTTGCGAACATTTGAGAACGCAAATTGTATTTTAAATAATCTATAATTTCTTTATCCGCTGCTATGAAAGCTCCTGTACTCGCCATAGACTTAGCAAATGTTGCAAAATACACATCAATATCGTCTTGCACACCCTGTTCTTCTCCTGCGCCTGCGCCAGTTGCACCGAGAGTACCAAACCCATGAGCATCATCCACTAAAAAGCGAAAGTTATATTTATTTTTTAAAGCCGCAATCTCTTTCAGTTTTCCCTGCTCACCACGCATACCAAAAACCCCTTCTGAGATCACGAGGATACCACCACCAGTTTGCTCAGCCATCTTAGTAGCGCGTTCTAGGTTTTTTTCTAAACTTTCAATATCATTGTGTTTGTAGGTAAAGCGTTTTCCCATATGTAAACGCACACCGTCAATAATACATGCATGAGCATCAACATCATATACAATGACGTCATCTTTTCCTACCAGAGCATCAATTGTGGACATTATGCCTTGATAGCCAAAGTTTAAAACATAAGCAGCTTCTTTATTTACAAAAGCAGCCAATTCTTGCTGCAATTGCTCGTGAAGCGAAGTATGACCAGACATCATTCGCGCACCCATTGGGTATGCTGAACCATATTCATTAGAAGCTGAAGCATCTACCTTACGAACCTCGGGGTGATTGGCTAGTCCTAAATAATCATTTATACTCCAAGTAATGACATCTTTGCCTTGAAATTTCATTCGGTTTGAAATTTGACCTTCGAGTTTCGGAAATACAAAATACCCCTCCGCCTGACTTGCCCACTTACCTAACGGTCCTTTATCCTTGTAGATTTTCTCAAATAAGTCTCTCATTTATGTTTTTTTGTTGGATTATTTTTCAAAATTATGCAATAATATATACAAAACATAATGATTTTTAAAAATATAATGCCAAGAAAAATAATAAAAAAAGAAGACTTAGTAAATTGTATTATTTTACAATCTCTATGGCTTTGGCTGAGAGTTTGAGTTTCTTATCCATAAAGCCTTGATCTTCCATCCATTGATCGTTAAAAACCTTACTCATGTAGCGCGATCCGTGGTCTGGAAAAATCAGTACAATCATATCAGAATCTTTGAATAGGTATTGTTCTTGAAGTAATTTTACTGCTTGAACTACTGCTCCGGATGTGTAGCCGCCAAAAATGCCTTCGGTTTGTGCTAATTCTCTAGCCGCATGCGCGCTATCTTCGTCAGTAACTTTGATGAATTCGTCAATGACATCAAAATCTGTTGCTGTTGGAATCAAATTTTTACCTAAACCTTCAATACGGTAAGGATATATTTCATTTGAATCAAATTCCCGTGTTTCGTGGTATTTCTTTAGAACAGAACCATATGCATCTACACCAATTACTTTGATTTCTGGGTTCTGTGATTTAAGAAACTGAGCTGTACCAGAGATGGTTCCTCCTGTTCCGCTACAAGCCACCAAGTGTGTGATTTTACCTGCGGTTTGGTTCCATATTTCTGGACCTGTTGTTTTGAAATGAGCTTCTGTATTTAAAGCATTAAAGTATTGATTTATGTAAACTGATCCTTTAATTTCTTTGTGAATACGTTTGGCCACTTCATAATACGAACGAGGATCGTCTGCCTTTACATTTGCAGGACAGACGTAAACCTTTGCTCCCATGCTTTTTAGCATATCTATTTTATCTAGCGAAGATTTTGAGCTAACCGCCAAAACACAGTCATATCCCTTTATCATGCTCACCATTGCAATACTGAACCCCGTATTTCCTGAAGTCGTCTCAATAATTGTATCCCCTGGCTTTAAAATACCTTTTTTTTCGGCTTGCTCAATGATATGTAGAGCAATGCGGTCTTTGGAAGAATGACCAGGGTTAAATGCCTCTAACTTCGCAATGTAAGTCCCTGGAAAAGTTTTTGTTATAGTATTGAGTTTTACTAGCGGTGTATCGCCAACTAGCTCTAAAATATTATCAAAAATTTTTGGTTGATGCTCTAAAGACATGTGATTGGTTTGGTCAACAAAAATAAGAATTTTTTTAAACTTCTATTTACTGATGGCTTCAAGGTCCAATAAAAAAGCATACTCTGAGGCAACTTCCTTGAGTGCTTCAAAGCGTCCTGACGAACCTCCATGTCCAGCATCCATATTGGTTTTCAAAAACAGATCGGAAGTATTATTGGATTGAAGTCGTAATCTTGCGACCCACTTTGCAGGTTCCCAATATTGGACCTGTGAGTCATGTAATCCAGCTGTAATTAATAAATTTGGATATTGTTGGTTTTTGATGTTGTCGTAGGGCGAATACGATTTCATGTAATCGTAATATATTTTTTCATTTGGATTGCCCCATTCATCATATTCTCCTGTAGTAAGAGGAATACTGTCATCCAACATGGTAGTAATAACATCAACAAAAGGAACAGCAGCTACAACTCCGTTGTATTGCTCTGGTGCCCTATTGATCACAGCACCCATGAGCAAACCTCCTGCACTTCCACCCATAGCATAGTGGTGCTTTGCGGATGTGTATTCTTGTGCAATTAAATATTTTGAGCAATCAATGAAATCTGTAAACGTATTTTTCTTTTTTAATAGTTTCCCGTCCTCGTACCACTGACGACCAAGGTACTGACCCCCTCGAATATGGGCAATTGCGTAGATAAAACCACGATCTAACAAACTTAAACGAACAGTTGAAAAGTAAGGATCTATTGTTGCACCATAAGAGCCATAGGCGTACAAAAGCAAAGGTTTTTGAGAACTTTTAGGAGTGTCTTTATGCCTTACCAATGAAATAGGAATTTTAGTTCCATCTTTTGCAGTAGCCCAAACACGTTCAGAAACGTAATTTTCTTTTTTGAACTTACCTCCTAAAACCTCTTGCTCTTTTTTTATTGTTTTTTCTCTTGTTGCCATGTTGAAATCTATAACTGAAGAAGGGGTAGTCATAGATTGGTATCCGTAGCGAAGGATGTGGGTGTCAAAGTCAATGTTTGTGGTGGTGTATGCCGTGTAGGTTTCACTAGTAAAGGGCAAATAATAGCTATCGGACCCATCCCAACGATTGATCTTAATTTGATTTAGACCATTTTTCCGCTCTGAAACAACCAAATAGTCCTTGAAGATATCAATTCCCTCCAACAAAACATCAGATCTATGCGGTATGACATCTTTCCAAAATCTTTTCTCTGTATGCTTTTCAGTTGTCTTTGATAATTTAAAATTTTGAGCATCATCTGCATTAGAGAGCACATAAAAGTAATCTCCGTAATGAGAAATTGAGTATTCTAAGCCACGTGTTCGAGCTTGAAAAACTTTAAAGCTGCCATCAGGCGTATTGGCATCCAAAATTTGATATTCAGTTGTAAGCGTACTGTAGCTAGATATAACCAAGTACTTTTTTGATTTTGTCTTGTAAACTCCTACACCAAACGTATCGTCTTTTTCTTCAAAAACAAGAACGTCTTCAGATGAAGATGTTCCAAGTTTATGTCTATAAACAGCCTCTGATCGTAAAGTAGTTTCATTTTTTAATGTGTAAAATAAGGTTTGATTGTCATTGGCCCAAGTACTGCCCCCTGTACAATTATCTACTTTATCCTCTAAAATTTTATCAGATTTCAGGTCTTTAATGTACAATGTGTATTGTCTACGCCCTATGGTATCTAATGCAAATGCTGCACGCTCATTATCAGGGCTTATATTAAGCCCAACGAGCCTAAAATAAGAATGCCCTTTAGCCATTTTATTGCAATCAAACAACAGCTCCTCTTTAGCTGTCAAAGATTCTTTTTTTCGGGTGTAAATCGGATAATCTTTACCTTTCTCATACCTTGTGATGTACCAATAGCCATTAAACTTGTAGGGCACTGAAGAATCGTCTTCTTTAATTCTTGATTTCATTTCTTCGAACAATGAGTTTTGAAAATCCTTAGTGTGGGCTGTTTTGGCGTCGTAATAGTTATTTTCGTCATTAAGATAATCTATAACTTCTTGATTTTCACGATCTTTTAACCAGTAAAACTCATCTAAGCGAATGTCGTTGTGCTTGGATAATTCTTTAGAAATTTGCTTTGTTATTGGCGCTTGAATAGTATTTGACATAGTGTTTTTACTTGTATCTTGTTTACAAGAAAGAATTAGAAAAAATATACAAAATGAATGAAAAAAAGTTCTCATAACGAATGGATTTAAGGACTGTAAATGTAGACAAAAAACTAAATACCAATCAAGGTTTCGTGTAGTTTTTCATGCATCTGATCCGTGTAATCCATATGAGTTACCATTCGTAATTTACCACTGCCCATGTTACTCAAAAGAATACCTTTAGATTGGAGGGAATCAATAAAATAGGCTGAATCGACAGCAGAATCTAATTCAAAAATTACAATATTGGTTTCAATTGGCTGAACCTTAGCGACATAACTTGTGCTTTGAAGGACTTGACCTATAGCTTTAGCTTTAGCATGATCTTCGGACAATCGTTCCCTGTTATGGTCAAGAGCATACAGGCCCGCGGCTGCTAAAACTCCTACTTGACGCATACCGCCACCCAACATTTTACGCACCCTTATTGCTTTTTCCATAAGCGCTTCATCTCCAACTAACACTGATCCTACAGGACAGCCTAAACCTTTACTTAAACAAACCGAAATTGTATCAAAAACAGCCCCATACTGTTCAGGTTTCTCATTCGTAACTTCAAGCGCATTCCAAAGTCGAGCACCATCTAGATGCAGCCCCAAATGATGAGCATCACAGACCGATCTAATCTTACTAATTTCTTTAAAATCCCAACAAGCACCACCTCCTTTATTGGTTGTATTTTCCAAAGCAACCAAAGAAGTCAATGGGCTGTGGTAAAAATCAGGAGGGTTGATAGCAGCTGTAACTTGCTCAGCAGTAATCATTCCTCTATGACCATCTATTAATTTACATGATACTCCACTGTTGAAGGAAGCACCGCCACCTTCATAATTATAAATATGTGCATATTGATCACAAATCACTTGTTCCCCAGGCTGTGTATGCAGTTTTATAGCTGCTTGATTAGCCATTGTACCTGTTGGAAAAAAAAGTGCCTTTGGCTTATTAAACATAATAGCAAGACGCTTTTCTAGCGCATTTACTGTGGGGTCTTCTCCATAAACGTCATCACCTAATGGCGCACTAGCCATCGCCTTCATCATACCGCTTGATGGTTTTGTTACTGTATCACTCCGTAAATCAATATGCATAAAAAAAATTTGAAGGTAAAACTACATATTATTTTCTTTCTGTGCTATAAATTCTATTTTTGTAAAACGAATATTTATGTATGATAACACACGATCACATCAAAGATCTTATAGATCGCCTGGGCGCGTTAAGGAGGTATCTTTGACTTAGATGCCAAACGCATCGAAATCCAAAACGAGGAAGAAAAAACTTATGCCCCTGAGTTTTGGAATGACTCAAAAACTGCTGAGCAGATCATGAAATCCATCCGCGTTAATAAAAAATGGGTGAATGATTTTGAAGAAGCCCAAACTCATACAGACGAACTTCAAGTCTTTTATGACTTTTTCAAGGAAGGAGATGTTTCTGAAAATGAGGTGCAAACTCAGTATGAAACTGCCCAGCAAATCATTGAGGATTTAGAATTTAAGAATATGCTTTCCGAAGAGGGAGACGGATTGAGTGCGGTACTTCAAATCACAGCAGGAGCTGGAGGGACAGAAAGTTGTGATTGGGCCAGTATGCTGATGCGGATGTACGTAATGTATGCCGAAAAACAAGGATTTAAAATTAAAGAGCTAAATCTTCAAGATGGAGACGTCGCGGGAATAAAAACCGTAACACTACAAATTGAAGGTGATTTTGCTTTTGGGTGGTTAAAAGGCGAAAATGGAGTACATCGATTGGTGCGTATCTCCCCTTTTGACAGCAACGCAAAGCGCCATACAAGTTTTGCGTCTGTTTATGTGTACCCTTTGGTTGATGACAGTATAGAAATTGATATCAACCCTGCTGATATTGAAATTACCACAGCGCGCTCAAGTGGAGCTGGAGGGCAAAATGTAAATAAAGTTGAAACCAAAGTGCAACTCACGCACAAACCCACAGGAATACAAATTTCTTGTTCTGAAACTCGATCCCAACACGACAACCGTGCTAGAGCACTACAAATGCTAAAGTCGCAACTGTACGAAATCGAACTCAAAAAACAAATGGCACAACGTGAAAACATCGAAGCTGGAAAAATGAAAATTGAATGGGGAAGTCAAATTCGAAACTATGTACTGCACCCCTACAAACTAGTAAAAGATGTACGTACCACTCACGAAACAGGCAATGTGGATGCCGTAATGAACGGTGAGCTCATGCCCTTTTTAAAATCCTACCTTATGATGATGGGGCAAAATGACGAAACACCACAAACACTATGATTAAAATATACCACAACAACCGGTGCAGTAAATCCCGATTGGGGGTAAAAGCACTTGAAAATTCTGGAAAAGAGTTTAAAATTATCAAATATTTAGACGCAACTTTATCTATTGATGAACTCAAAGCTGTTATTGAAAAACTAGGCATACCGCCATTGGAACTGGTACGGCAAAATGAAACCATTTGGAAGTCAAATTTTAAAGGAAAAAATCTTTCTGACGCAGAGCTTATACAAGCGATGGTAGACCATCCAAAACTTATAGAGCGCCCTATTGTGGTGTATGGCAATAAAGCCGTAATTGGTCGTCCCACAGAACGAATCTTAGATATTTTGTAAAAAAAAATCCAAGCATTGTTGCTTGGATTTGTGTTTTATAAGAGGTTGAATTATTCATTCAATTTTGCTTTTTTTGCAGCGCGTTTTTCCTTGAAACTTTCAATTGCTGAACCAAAAACCCAATAAGGAATGGCAAAAGTCAACAAAAATATCATGAGCCAAAACCCAATGGTTAAGATACTCATGAATGCTAAAAATCCTAAATATTGATCAAATTCAAACATAATATCGTTTTGTATGCTGCAAATATACTGTAAGATTTAATGTTTTACAATGTAAATTTTTAAAATTATTAACACTTAATACACATCCCCATTGTAATTCAAGGATTTGCTTAAAAATTTAGCTCTTTTTACTTCAAAATAAATTAAATTTGTAATACACCATTCGCAATTGTAATGAAGTATAGAATTGAAAAAGATACAATGGGAGCTGTCAACGTTCCCGCAGATAAACTATGGGGTGCACAAACAGAGCGCTCAAGAAATAATTTCAAAATTGGCCCTTCTGGTTCAATGCCAATAGAGTTGGTATACGGATTTGCCTATCTAAAAAAGGCCGCTGCATACACCAATTGTGATCTTGGAACTTTATCTTCTGAAAAACGCGATTTGATTGCTAAAGCTTGTGACGAAATTTTGGAAGGCAAACACGACGATCAATTTCCATTGGTTATTTGGCAAACAGGGTCTGGCACACAAAGCAATATGAATGTAAACGAAGTTATCGCTAATAGAGCACACCAATTGGCTGGGAAAACAATTGGAGAGGGCGAAAAAACGATTCAACCCAATGACGATGTAAACAAATCGCAATCGTCTAACGATACGTTCCCAACCGGAATGCATATTGCGGGTTACAAAAAAATCATAGAAGTAACAATACCTGGTGTAGAGCAACTTCGAAATACACTACGCCAAAAATCTGAAGATTTTAAAAACGTTGTAAAAATTGGACGAACTCACCTTATGGATGCAACACCGCTAACACTTGGACAAGAATTTTCAGGCTATGTTTCTCAGCTAGACCATGGTCTTAAGGCTCTGAAAAATACCTTGGAGCACCTAAGCGAATTGGCTCTTGGGGGAACAGCAGTAGGGACTGGCCTTAATACGCCCAAAGGTTATGATGTAATGGTCGCAAAATATATTGCAAAATTTACAGGACTCCCATTTATTACAGCTAAGAATAAGTTTGAAGCTTTAGCAGCACATGATGCTGTAGTGGAAAGCCATGGTGCATTAAAACAATTGGCGGTTTCACTCAATAAAATTGCAAATGATATACGTTTGATGGCTTCTGGTCCTCGCTCCGGGATTGGAGAAATAACCATTCCTGCAAACGAGCCTGGAAGTTCAATAATGCCAGGAAAAGTAAACCCTACTCAATGCGAGGCACTAACCATGGTTTGTGCTCAAGTTATGGGCAATGATATGGCTATTGCTGTGGGCGGCGCACAAGGCCACTACGAATTGAATGTTTTCAAACCGATGATGGCTGCCAATCTTCTACAATCTGCACAACTCATAGGAGATGCTTGCGCGAGTTTTGAACTACACTGTGCATCAGGAATTGAACCCAACCATAAAGTGATCAAAAGATTGCTCAACAACTCATTGATGTTAGTAACAGCTTTGAATACCAAAATCGGGTATTATAAAGCAGCTGAAATAGCTAATACAGCGCACGAGAATGGCACTACGCTTCGCGAGGAAGCCATTAATTTAGGCTATGTCACCGCCGAAGAATACGATGCTTGGGTAAAGCCCGAAGACATGACAGGCAGCTTTAACTAAAACGATGCGCACTGTTTTTATCAATATTCGAGAATTGCTTCAAGTCCGCCCCCAAGGACAAAAAAGCGTAGCTGGTGATGCGATGAAAACCCTACCGAAAATCAACAATGCTTTTTTGATTGTACAAAACGATTGTATATCAGATTTTGGCTCAATGACAAATTTTAGAGCTCAAAATGGTGATGAAATCATTGATGCAACCGACCGATTGATATTACCGTGTTGGTGCGATAGTCATTCTCATGTAGTGTATGCCGGAAATCGCAGTCAAGAGTTTGTAGATCGCATTAATGGATTGAGTTACGAAGAGATTGCAAAACGTGGTGGAGGTATTTTAAACTCTGCTAAAACCCTTCAAAACACTTCTGAAGATGATCTTTTTGAACAGTCTATTGATCGAATTGAAAAGCTAATCCGCTTAGGTACAGGCGCGCTAGAAATCAAATCTGGCTACGGATTGACTACGGATGCTGAATTGAAAATGTTACGCGTCATTCGAAGCATTAAACATCATTCAGAGTTAAAAATAAAGTCAACTTTTTTAGGTGCACATGCTGTTCCTGAACAATACAAAACCAACAAAGTAGCTTATGTTGATTTAATAATCAATGAAATGCTGCCTAAAATTAGTCAAGAAAATTTAACAGATTTTATCGATGTTTTTTGTGAAAAAGGATACTTCGATCTAGTAGACACAAAACGTATTTTAACGGCAGCTAAGAATTACAATCTAAAATCAAAAATCCACGTTAATCAATTTAATACATTTGGAGGTGTAAAGCTTGCAGTTGATTTCAATGCCTTGACTGTAGATCATTTGGAGCAACTTGAGGATAAAGACATTGTAGCGCTTAAAAACTCCGAAACAATGCCTGTTGCTTTACCAGGCTGTTCATTTTTCTTGGGCATCCCCTACACCCCTGCGCGAGAACTTATAAACGCTGGGCTCCCCCTAGCATTAGCTAGTGATTACAACCCTGGCTCTTCACCTAGTGGAAACATGAATTTTGTAGTAAGTTTAGCTTGTATTAAAATGAATATGACGCCTGAAGAAGCCATCAACGCAGCCAGTATTAATGGAGCTTATGCGATGGGAATTTCAGAACAGTACGGTAGTATAACTAGGGGTAAGAAAGCTAATCTGATTCTAACTAAAAAGATGCGATCCTACAATCAAATTCCTTACGAATTTGGCAATAACCCAGTACACAATGTAATGCTCAATGGTCAATTTATTGAATAAATTATAACAATGGATTATTTCAACCCTTTAACGGAAAAGAAAGCACAAAAACTAGTTCAGAAACGAAAAGGAGAAGCTAAGTTTTTTGAGAATATTTCCTTTAGAAATCCAAAACAAACCATTGAAGAACAGCTAAATAAATCAAAAACTGAGTTTGTTTTATTTGGTATTTCTGAAGATATTGGTGTGCGTGCAAACTTCGGTAAATGCGGTACAAAAAAGGCATGGAATGTCGTTCTAAACAGCCTTTTAAATATACAGTCAAATCGATTTACAAATCCCGCTAAACTTCTCATTTTAGGCCATTTTAATTTTGATGAAATAGACCAAAAATCAAAAGATCAAAAAGATATCAAAAAGCTTCAGAAAAAAGTCAATATCATTGATGCAGAGGTTACTAACTTAGTGCATTTAATAAAAAAGAAAGGAAAAATTCCTATTGCAATTGGCGGTGGACATAACAACGCGTATGGGATGATTAAAGGGTGTGCATTGGCTTTAAAATCCAAAATGAATGCCATCAATTTTGATGCTCATACTGATTTCCGAGCATTGGAAGGCCGACATAGTGGTAACGGCTTCAGCTACGCTATGGATGAAGGGTTTTTGGAACGTTATTTTATTTTCGGAATGCATGAAAATTACACCTCTGAATCTATTTATAAAACAATTGACAACAACAAAAACATAGCATTTGTTTCATTTGAACAAATACATGTCCGAAAGGAAATTTCTGTTGAAAAGGCATTGGAAAAAGGATATAAGTTTATTAGTATAGACCCCTACGGCGTAGAAATCGACTGTGATGCTATAGCCCATTGCCCAAGCAGCGCCATGAGCCCTACTGGATTTAGCACTACAGAAGCACGGCAATTTGTATTCAAATTGGCTAAAAATACGAAAGCTACTTACTTACATATTTGTGAGGCCGCACCAAAATTAAAGCCGAAAAAAAGAGATTATAATGTAGGGAAATTAATTTCAGCTTTAATTATGGATTTTATAAGCGCAAACCGCAAATAATCCATCAATCGTCTTTGCGAAACCCGTACCTCAACTGCCCCCAAAAGCTCTTTGGCATTTTGGCGTCGTCATTGTAGCCAAGACGAAGGTTTTTATCGGGTTTTGGGACATAATTAGTTTTAAAAATAAAATCCCAAAGGCTTAAGCTGATGGCAAAATTTGCACCGTTTTTAAACGATTCAGGAAGGGAATAAGCGTGGTGGTACAAGTGCATAATGGGATTATTCAGAATATATTTTAATGGCCCATAATCCAGCTTTAGGTTGGCGTGATTTAGATGACCAATGGCAATTGCCAAAAAATGAACTACATAAGCTTGCTCAGGTTGAAAGCCACCTAAAAGCATAAGTGCTAAAACTTTAAGGGGTTTGTACAAAATATTTTCCATCCAATGGTAGCGCAAATGCGCAGCAAAACCCATTTCTTTGACAGAGTGATGAACTTTGTGAAATTTCCACAAAAAGTCATAACGGTGCAAAAGCGTATGCGTAAACCATTGAACAAAATCCAAAACCACAAAAAATAAAAGCAGTTGAACTACTGGTTGGAAATCGGATAAATCAATAATGGAAAGACTAGTCATTTTTAATGCGAGGACGTCAGTGGAAAACTTAGAAATACATTTGTAAAACCCACTAATGAAGACAGTAAAAATGAAGAAATTAAAAAACATATAAAATCCGTCTAGCCAAAAATCTTTTCGAAAAATTTTCTGTCCTTTGCGCCATGGGAACATAATTTCTAAAGCAAATACAGCGATTGAAATCACAATTAACCCCCAGAAATAATTACGCTGCCATGGTACGTCAAAAATGATGGAGCGCCATGTCCATTTTACAGTGCCTAAAAAAGCATCGATAAAGAGTTGAATATAATCCATTTTAATATTCCAAAAGCGATTTGAGGGAAGTCTCAAAAGTTCGCTTCGCAAGATACTGCTGTTCGAGCGAATTTGCAAACGGTATAGGAGTATCCAAACTCCCTACACGTTGTACCGCTGCATCAAGATACTCGAAAGCATTTTCCATAATGTAAGCCGATAAATCGCTAGCTATTCCGCCAAAGAGAGAATCTTCTTGTAAGATAATAACTCTGTTTGTTTTTTTAACAGAGTTCAGAATACTGTCATAATCCAAAGGTTGAAGTGAACGTAGATCAATTAAATCTGCAGAAATATCAGGGTTATTTTCCAAAGTTTCAATCGCCCAATGTACAGCTGCACCATATGAAATTACAGTAACAGCACTTCCCGTTCTTATCAGTGCTGCTTTGCCTATTGGTAAGTTGTAGTATTCTGTAGGCACCTCTTGTCTCAGACTGCGGTAAAGCGCTTTATGTTCGAAAAATAAAACCGGATTAGGATCTTCGATTGCGGTCGCTAAAAGCCCCTTCGCATCTACTGGAAAAGCCGGATATATCACCTTCAGACCTGGGGTTTTTGTAAACCAAGCTTCATTGGTTTGTGAGTGAAACGGCCCAGCACCAACTCCAGCACCACATGGCATACGCAAAACAATATTAGCTTCTTGACCCCAACGATAGTGCGATTTGGCTAAATAATTGACCACAGGATTAAAACCTGAGCTAACAAAATCGGCAAATTGCAATTCAACTACAGATTTAATTCCCGCAATAGAAAGCCCCATAGCTGTTTCAATAACAGCAGATTCGCAAATGGGTGTATTACGAACACGCTCTTTTCCAAATTGTTCTAAAAACCCGTCTGTGATTTTAAAAACTCCGCCATACTCAGCAACATCCTGGCCCATGATGACCAAATCTTCATGGCGTTCCATGGCTTGTTTTAGACCTTGAGAAATAGCATCTACAAAACGAATTTCACTAGTATTAGACTTAGGACTAACTTGCTGATAATCATAATTTTTATACACATCACCTAGTTCAGTACTTAAACTAGCTATTATCTGCTCTTCTGCAAAAGCTGACTGCAATCCCTCTTGGATTTCATTAGAAATTTTTAATTTTTCAGCTTGTATCTTATTCTCTGTTAGGATTTTTTGTTTGCATAAAAATGCTTCAAAATTGGAAATAGGATCCTTATCTTCCCATACACTCATTAGATCTTGAGGGACATATTTTGTACCACTAGCCTCTTCATGTCCACGGCGACGAAACGTTTTAAATTCAATAAGAACTGGTCGAGGGTTTTTACGAACGCTTTTGGCAATTTTATTCACTTTTGAATAAACTTCCAAAACATTATTGCCTTCAACAATGTGCGCCTCCATTCCATAGGCCTTACCACGGTCTGCTATGTGCGTACAGTTGTATTGCTCAGATGTAGGCGTCGACAATCCGTAGCCATTATTTTCAATACAGAACAGCACTGGCAAATTCCACACAGAAGCAACATTTAGCGCCTCGTGAAAATCTCCTTCACTAGTCCCGCCTTCACCTGAAAAAACAGCTGTTAATTTTGCTTCCTTTTTTAGTAGATGAGATAGCGCAATACCGTCGGCTACACCCAGTTGAGGCCCCAAATGCGATATCATGCCCACAATTTTGTAGTCTTGCGTGCCAAAATGAAACGAGCGATCACGTCCTTTTGTGAAACCACTGGCTTTGCCTTGCCACTGGGCAAAAAGTCTATGTAATGGAATCAATCTTGTAGTAAAAACACCTAGATTTCGGTGCATCGGCAAAATATACTCGTCATTTTGAAGAGCCATAGTCACACCAACTGAAATCGCTTCTTGGCCTATACCAGAAAACCATTTTGAAATTTTTCCTTGACGCAAAAGAATCAGCATTTTTTCTTCTATCATACGCGATTTGAGCATATTGAAATAAAGAGATGATTGCTGTTTCTTTGAAATTTTAAATTTAGAATATGAAAATACCGATTTCAATAAAACGCTGTATAGATTTTACTCAAATTTATAAAAATTAAACTGAACTCAGGAATCAAAGTTTAAAACCATATTATTTAATCCTATGATTTTATATATTTGTGTAAAGAATGTCATTATTATGAATAAAATTCCAAGTGTAAACCTCAACGATTTTTTATCCAATGATGCTGAGTTGAAACAAAAATTTGTTTCTGAAATTGGACATGCCTATGAGTCTATTGGATTTGTAGCCCTAAAGGGTCACTTTCTTAAGGATGCACTTGTAGATTCTCTTTACAATGAGGTTAAAAAGTTTTTTGACATGCCGGTTGAGCAGAAGAGACAATACGAAATTCCTGGGATAGGCGGTCAGCGTGGCTATGTTTCATTTGGAAAAGAAAGCGCAAAAGGAAAGAAAGAAGGCGACTTAAAAGAATTTTGGCACTTTGGACAGTATGTTGAAAACAATCCTCAACTGGAAGAAGAATACCATTCCAATGTACAAGTAAACGAACTACCCGAATTTAATTCCGTTGGTAAAGAAGCCTTTAAGATGTTAGAGAAAACCGCTAAATATGTTTTACGTGCTTTGGCGCTTTATTTAGACTTGGAAGAAACATATTTTGATGAATTTATTCATAACGGGAATAGTATACTAAGACCCATTCACTATCCACCGATTACAAAAGCACCAGAAAAGGCCGTCCGGGCAGCAGCGCATGGCGATATCAACCTAATTACTCTTTTGATGGGGGCCCAAGGCCGTGGACTTCAAGTCCAAAACCATAATGGAGATTGGATTGATGCTATAGCAGAAGCGGATGAGCTTATGATCAATGTAGGGGATATGTTATCGAGACACACGAACAATAAGTTAAAATCCACCATTCACCGCGTGGTCAATCCACCAAAAGAATTATGGGGTAATTCTCGCTACTCCATTCCATTTTTTATGCACCCCATTAGTGCTATGAAATTAGATGTTCTGGACAGCTGTGTAGATGAAAATAATCCTAAACAATTCGAAGATATCACAGCTGGTGAATTCCTAAATCAGCGTTTGGAAGAATTGGGGCTAACCAAAAGTTAATGGATTTAAGAGATCAACTCAAAAATTTGTTCCCTGAACATCAAGAAACTGAGCTAACTAATAAAACCAAGCCCAAAGTTGACTTTTGGCTTCAAGAGGCACCACTAATTTGCAAATATGAAAAACGCAAGGGTAAACCCATCACCATCATTGAGGGCTATACGGGTGCTGATGCTGACTTCAAAAAATTAACATCAAAACTCAAAAAAGAGTTTAGTGTAGGTGGGAGTTATAAAAAAGACAACATCATTATACAAGGGGATTACAGAGATAAAATCATGGAAATATTGAGTGGTTTAGGATTTAATGTAAAACGTGTTGGTGGATAAAGCTTTAGTGTATGAGTATTAAACAATCTGAATTAATCTTAAATCCTGACGGCAGTATTTACCACCTTCATTTACGGCCAGAAGATTTAGCTACTACAATCATCACAGTAGGCGATCCAGAACGTGTGGATCAAGTTTCAAAATATTTTGACCACATAGAGCTCAAACAACAAAAAAGGGAGTTCAAAACGCATACAGGATTATATAAAAACCAGCGCATAACAGTTATATCCACAGGAATAGGCTCAGACAATATTGATATTGTACTCAATGAATTGGACGCACTTGTAAATATTGATTTTGAAACACGCACACTTAAAAACAAATTAACAGCATTAGATATCGTGCGCATTGGAACTTCTGGAGCACTACAGGCTGATATACCAGTGGATTCGATTTTAATGAGCACATACGGCTTGGATATCAATGGAATGCTACCATCCTATGAAATAGAAACTATTCGCAACAAAGCGTTTGAAAAGGCCTTTTGTATGCATACGGAATGGAACAATGATCGGGCACAACCAGTGTTGGTAGAAAATTCAAAAACATTGGAACATCAACTTTATGAAAGTCATATTTTAACTGGAGTAACAGCCACTTGTGGGGGATTTTATGGTCCGCAAGGACGTATATTGCGGTTAAAACCAAAAGACAGTATTTTTAGGAATAAATTAGAATCATTCCGGTATGAGGATTTAAAAATTACAAATTTTGAAATGGAAACCTCTGCCATTTATGGTTTGTCCAAATTGTTGGGCCACCAAGCCTGTTCGATGAATGCTATTTTGGCCAACAGAGCCAACGGCAGCTTCAGCAAAAAGCCTGACGAGACAATCGACAACCTTATTCAGTACACCCTAAATAAACTTACAAACTAATGAAAACAGTTCGTGTCGGAGGAGTTCCAGAGCACTTCAACTATGCATGGTATATTGGATTAAAAAATAATCTATTCAAAGAAAATGGAATCAATTTACGCTGGGTCGATTGCCCTGGAGGCACAGGTCAAATGACGGAAGCCCTCAAAACCAATTCCATCGACATGGCAGTGGTACTGACGGAGGGTATTGTAAAAGCCATTTCCGAAGGTCTTAGCTGTAAAATAGTTCAAACCTATGTACAATCGCCGCTGGTCTGGGGCGTACATGTGGCTTATAATTCGAAGTTCAAGACTAGTTCTGAACTGAAAAAAAAACAAGCGGCAATTAGCCGATATGGTTCTGGTTCGCACCTGATGGCCTACATCAACGCGCAGCAATTGGAATGGGATGTAACGCGCGATTTAAAATTTAAACTTGTCAAAAATTTAGATGGCGGGGTTAAAGCACTTTCTAACGGAGATGCAGATTACTTTTTGTGGGAAAAATTCACCACAAAACCTTTTGTAGATGAAGGTATTTTCAGACGGATTGGTGAATGCCCCACACCTTGGCCATGCTTTGTGATTGCTGCTCGAAACGAGTTAATCAATAGTGATTCTTCTTCATTAAATACCATTCTTGAAATCATCAATACCATCACCAAAAAATTCAAAAAAATTCCAGAAATAGATCAAATTATTTCAAAGCGTTATAAACAAAAACAAACTGATGTACAGCAATGGCTTAGCCAAACTGAATGGTCTCAAAAGAACATTGATGAAAAAACCATTGAAATTGTACAAAACAAACTGATAGCGTTGGATTTATTGTCTAAAAAATTATCATACAACGAATTGACTCATTCAATCTAAGTGCCAATCAATTGGTGTATTTCCTTTAGATTTTAAATACGCATTGCATTTACTAAAATGTCTATTTCCAAACCAATATCCTCTGTTTGCACTCAGTGGTGAAGGGTGGCCACTTTCCAAGACTAAATGCCGTTGGGCATCAATCAGCTTTTTCTTTTTTTGGGCATACCCGCCCCAAAGTAAAAACACAATGCCGTTGTTATTAGTAGATATTGTTTCAATGACTTTATCTGTGAAAATTTCCCAACCCTGCTTTTGATGGCTAGCTGCTTCTGCTGTGCGGACCGTCAAAGTGGCATTGAGAAGCAGTACGCCCTGTGATGCCCATGGTGACAAATCACCACTTTTAGGATAAACTATACCTAAATCTGAGTTTAACTCCTTGAAGATATTGATGAGTGATGGTGGATGCGCAATACCATCGTTAACAGAAAATGCCAAACCATTGGCTTGCCCTTTTCCGTGATAGGGGTCTTGACCAATTATAACAACTTTCAATTGATAGTATGCACATAGATCAAAGGCGTTAAAAATTTGATTTTTTGGTGGATAACATTCATTTCGCTCATATTCTTGATCAACAAAGGGCTCTAGAGAACAAAAATAGGGCTGTTCAAACTCAGATGATAAAATTTTATTCCATTCCTTGCTTAATCTTAACACAATCGTTTGTTTAGGGTTCTTAAATAAATGCTAAGGGAACAAATTTAGAATATATTCTGAACATTAATACCTAAATTTGCAATCCTAAGGTAAGTTATGATTAATATTTCCCGAAAAACTCTTGATGATTTAGAATTTGATACTGTGGTGGCGCAAGTCGCTGCATACAACATCACGAGTTTGGGTCGAGCAGAAATTAATAAGCTTCAACCTTTTAACGCAAAAGAAGAAACCACAGATGCCCTGAAGCTTGTGCATGAGTTTGTTTCATCTTTTGAAAATGACAACCGCATTCCAAATCATGGCTTTGAGGACATCACAGAAGAATTAAAGCTTCTGCGTATAGAAAATAATTTTCTTGACGTCGAACAGTTCAGAAAAATTGCGGCACTTTCTATCACTACAAACACACAATTAAAATTTTTCAAAAAGTTTCACGACTACTACCCCCTACTTTTTAAACGTTCAGAACAACTTGAACAAACCAATTTAATTTCGAATCAAATCAATAGCATCATTGACAAATATGGTGAGATTAGAAACGATGCTTCCGATACGCTTTATACCATCCGAAAATCTATACAATCGGTACGCACAAAAATAAACACCAGTTTCAATGCCGCATTGAGCCATTACAACAGTGCAGACTACCTTGATGAAATTCGCGAAACAGTAATGGAAAATAGACGTGTATTGGCTGTAAAAGCCATGTACCGCCGCAAAGTGAAAGGTAGTATTTTGGGGGCGAGCAAAACCGGGAGTATTGTGTATATAGAGCCTGATACAACACACCAACACCAACGTGACCTTAATAATTTTGAATTTGAGGAAACAGAAGAGATTAAACGTATTTTGCTGGAACTTACAAATTACGTACGTGGCTTCAAACCCCTGCTTCAACAGTATCAAAATTACTTAGTGCTTTTGGATGTCTTGTATGCAAAAGCAAAATATGCGCAGAGTATCAATGGCATTCTACCTGAACTTAGTGATGATCAAGAATTAAATCTTCGAGACGCGTATCACCCACTGCTTCTATTAGCCAACAATGAGGAGGGCAAAAAAACATTCCCTCAAACCATCACTATGGCCAAAGACAGTCGAATCATCGTTATATCAGGACCTAATGCTGGTGGAAAAAGCATCACTTTAAAGACGGTTGGTTTGTTGCAAGTAATGATGCAATCTGGGCTGTTGATCCCTGTTCATGAACGTTCTAAAATGTGTTTTTTTGAGCGTATATTAAGTGATATAGGGGACAATCAATCTATTGAAAACCACTTGAGTACCTACAGTTATCGCCTTAAACAGATGAATTATTTCTTGAAAAAGTGCACCAAACAAACCTTGTTTCTTATCGATGAGTTTGGAACAGGAAGTGATCCTGAATTGGGCGGGGCTTTGGCTGAAACATTTTTAGAAGTCTTTTATGAGCGAGAAGCCTTTGGGATCATTACAACACACTACAGTAATTTAAAACTATTGGCCAATGAATTACCACATATTCAAAATACGAATATGTTGTTTGACGAAAAAACGCTATTACCCATCTATAAACTTGTTATTGGTCAAGCAGGAAGTTCGTTTACGTTTGAGGTGGCTCAAAAAAATGGGATTCCTTACAGTTTGATTAATCGTTCCAAGAAAAAAATTGAACGTGGTAAAATTCGTTTTGACAAAACCATTGCAAAACTTCAAAAAGAACGCTCTAAGCTTGAAAAAACAGAACGTGCGCTCAAAAAAAATGAGGTTAAAAAAGAGCTAGAAGCTGAAAAACTTGAATCGACAAACCAAAAAGCACAAAAGAAATTACAGAGCTTTCAAGAATTGTACGACAGCAATCAACGGTTGATCTATTTGGGTAAAAAAATTCAAGATTTGGGGGACAAATTCCATGAGAATAAGCGAAAACGCGAGCTCATGGCTGAGCTTTTTAAGTTGGTGCAAATTGAAAATTCCAAAAAAGAAAAACTTTCTAACAAGCAAAAAAGAGCGAAACTCAAAGAAGAAAACCGCCTTCAAAAAGAAGTAGAACTAAAGGTGGCTAAAATCCGAAAAGAGAAAAAATCTGCCAAAGCGAGAGCCGCTAAAACTCCACCAAAACCCAAGCATAATTTTAAAGTAGGCGAAAATGTCCGCATGGACGACGGCAAAGCTGTGGGCAGTATCGATAAGATTGAAAAAGGTAAAGCTATTGTCAATTACGGATTATTTACAACTACAGTAAGCCTGGAGCGCTTGGAATTTGTAAAACCTAAAAAATAAATTATGATTGTTTTTTTTGATGGGATTTGCAATTTATGTCAACACAGTGTACACTACCTCATCCAACACGATAAAAATAAAACTTTAAAATTTGCTTCACTACAAGGAGAAAATGCCAAAAAAATGCTACAACTAAATGATGTTAACTCTTTAGAAAGCATGGTTTTTTTTGATGGTAAAGAACTGTACAAAAAAAGTACAGCCATCCTTAAACTTTCTACCGTTTTAGGCGGTTGGCACAAATTGTTGTTAGTGGGTTATATTTTACCTCAATTTATCAGAGACAGCCTTTATAGTTTTGTAGCCAAAAACCGCTACCGCTGGTTTGGAAAACAAGACTATCGTAGGATTCCTACAAAAGATTTACAAGATAGATTTTTGGATTAAAAACTGCTGTTCTTCACTCCTTCCCTACATATACAATAAAAAAATGTGACTTCTTGGTGTTTTCTATGTCTAAACAAACATGGAATTACAACTAATCCAATCGAAAATACATATTATTAAAGACCGTAAAGTGATACTTGACAAAGATCTTGCGGCTTTATATGGTGTTGAAACGCGAGTACTTAAACAAGCGGTCCGAAGAAATATAGAACGGTTCCCCGACGATTTTATGTTTCAAATTTCAAAAGAAGAGTTTGCAAATTGGAGATCACAAAATGTGATGTCCAATGCCGATAAAATGGGCTTGAGGCACCTGCCTTTTGCATTTACCGAACAAGGCGTAGCTATGCTGTCAAGTGTACTCAAAAGCACTAAAGCTATTGAGGTCAATATTTCTATCATCCGGGCATTTGTAGTGCTGAGGCAACATCTTACTGATTATAAAGATTTAAAGGAACAAATAACCCAATTAGAAAAAGAGATGAACATAAAATTTGAAGACATTCACCAAGCACTGAATTATTTGCTACAAAAAGACAAAGCAGTGGTAAAACAGGAAAATAGACAACGGATTGGCTTTAGAACGGGAAAGAAAAAATATAACGAAGATTGAAAAACAAGGCCATAATAAAAAAGAAATAGAAAATTGTAACTAGTTTAATTGGAATGATTAACTTTTAATGCTAAAGAAAGAGCTAGTGCCAAAAACCCGCTAATTTCATATTCAAAACTGTTATAAAACTCACTTCACCTCTTCCCAATGATCGTCCCAGTCTTTGGGTTTAGGATTATGAAGTTTATCTTCAAGCTTTGCAATAACTGTAGACACCGTGGCATCACCTGTAACATTAATCACGGTACGGCACATATCCAAAGGACGATCCACAGCAAAAATTAGCGCTAATCCTATAGCGAGTTTATCGGCAGGGAAACCTATAGATTCTAAAACAATCACCAACATCACCATTCCTGCTCCGGGCACTGCAGCACTTCCAATAGAAGCGAGTAAGGCCGTAAGAACGATCATCAGTTGGTCGGTAAACGTCAAATCGAAGTTTAGGGCTTGAGCGATAAAAACCGCCGCTACCGCTTGATATAAACTCGTTCCGTCCATATTAATCGTAGCCCCTACAGGCAATACAAAACTGGACACTTCTTTATCTACACCCACATGTTCTTCTACACGTTCCATGGTCACAGGCAACGTTGCCGCACTGCTGCTGGTCGAAAACGCTAATAATTGTGCAGGGCTGATTTGTTTCAAAAACCAAAATGGATTCTTTTTTACAACAATGGCTACCACAATCAGGTAAAAACACACCATCAACAACAATCCACCAACCACTACTGAGGCATAAAATAAAAGCGCATACAATAACTCTGGATCACCAGAGGACACAACCACATTGGCCAACAATGCAAATACGGCATAAGGAGCGGTTAGCATAATCAAATCCACCATTTTAAGGACAACATCGTTTAGAGAATCAAAAACATCTTTAAGGGGTTTAGCTCTTTTTTCGCCAATCAGTAACAAAGAAATTCCTAAAAAAATGGCTAGAAAAATCACTTGCAACATGAGTTTGTTGTTGCTCAAAGCCGAGAAAGCATTTTCTGGAATCATATCGACTACAAAGTCCAACGGGCCACTTTGTTGTTGGCGGTTTGCTTCCGCAATTTTGCCTTGTACACTACTGTTTGTGGCATAGGTTTCTGTAAGTTTTGAAATGGTCGCATCTGAAACCCCATCACCAGGATTAAAAACATTAACTAACGTCAGGCCAATACTGATGGCTATGACGGTAGTAATAACATAAATAATTATTGTTTTAACTCCAATAGATGCAAATTTTGAAATGTCTTTCAAGTCCGAAACACCCTTGATAAGTGAGGCTAAAATCAAAGGAACGGCAATGAGTTTTAAAAGTTTGACAAAAATTGTACCCAGAGGTTTAATCCAAGCCTTGGTAAATCCACTACCCCCTTCGATTTGAAGCATGACAAAGCCAAAGATTAGGCCCAAAAGCATGCCAATTAATATTTTCCAATGGAGTGCTAGTGATTTCATGTGTTTAGAGTTTAGTCAAGCGATTCAGCAGTGTAAAGTCGGCCAAAACCAAAGCGGCCATGGCTTCAACTATAGGGACAGCTCGCGGAACCACACAAGGGTCATGACGACCTTTGCCTTGCATTTCTACTGCATTACCTTCTTTATCGATAGTTTCTTGTGTTTGCATCACAGTGGCAACAGGTTTAAATGCAACATTAAAGTAAATATCCATACCATTACTGATCCCACCTTGAATACCCCCAGAGTTATTGGTTTGTGTCGAGCCATCGGCATTAAAAGCATCATTGTGTGCACTACCTTTCATGCTTACTCCTTCAAAGCCAGAACCATACTCAAAGCCTTTAACTGCATTAATGGACAACATTGCTTTACCCAACTGCGCATGAAGACGATCAAAAACGGGTTCGCCCAATCCTACAGGGACATTTTTAATCACACAAGAGACTGTTCCGCCTATAGTATCTCCTTCTTTCCGAATGGCTTTGATTTTATCAATCATTTGTTCAGCAATAACTGAATCTGGGCAACGTACAGGGTTGGATTCTGTCTTTGAAAAATCCAAAGTTTGATAATTTTTGCCAAGTGCAATACTACCCACTGCCGATGTATAAGCATTAATTTCAATAGATGTTAAAAATTGCTTTGCAATAGCTCCAGCAACTACCCTACAGGCGGTTTCTCTAGCTGAACTACGGCCACCACCTCGGTAGTCGCGTTGTCCGTATTTTTCATTGTATGTGAAATCCGCATGACTTGGACGAAAAACATCTTTGATATGGCTGTAATCTTTTGATTTTTGATTTGTATTTTTAATGATAAAACCAATGGGCATGCCTGTGGTGACCCCTTCAAAAATACCCGACAAAAACTCAACAGTATCTGGCTCTTTTCTCTGAGTGACAATTTTGGACTGACCAGGCTTTCGACGGTCCATTTCATACTGAATAGCCTCGAAATCTATTGTAATTCCAGCGGGACACCCATCAATAACTCCACCAATTGCGACACCGTGCGATTCACCAAAAGTTGTAAGTTTAAAAACTGATCCAAATGAATTTCCTGCCATTGTACTATTTTTTTCAATAAGGGGTAAAATTAATAAAACAAACTCTAGTAGACACTAAATTGAGATACAATTTTTTAGAGCCATTTCATAAACAGCTTCGTAGGCCGGTACAATCTTGTGAATGTCAAATTTTGCAGCTGTAGAGTTTGCTCCTTTCCTAAACTGATCTAGGGTTGCGTCAGACTCAAGTATGCGTATGGCATTATCAGCCATTTCCTCAACCGCCCCAAATGAACTCAAATATCCTGAAACACCAGCCACATTGACCTCTTTTAAACCGCCACTGTCACTTGAAATAACTGGCACATTCGATGCCATAGCTTCTAAAGCTGACAAACCAAAGCTCTCTGTTTCTGAGGGTAATAAAAACAAATCACTGAAACATAAAATTTTATTCACTTCATTGGTATTTCCAAGAAAAACAACTTTGTCTTCGATATTTAGAGCACTACATAGCTGTTTGGCTCTTTCAAGCTCTGGCCCCTCGCCGATCATCATCAATTTTGAGGGGATTTTCTTTTGAATTAAATTAAATATTTTAACCACATCCGGGATGCGTTTCACCGCTCTAAAATTACTCACATGTGTTATTACACGTTCATGAGCTAGTGCTAACAAATCACGATTACACTTATCTTTATTTGGCTTATATTTTTCTAAATCTATAAAATTTGGAATAACTGTTATGTCTTTTTTAGTGTTAAAAAGACGTTGCGTGTCTTCTTTTAAACTTTGTGAAACAGAAGTAACAGCATCTGATTTATTGATGCTAAAAGTAACGGCTGTTTTGTAAAACGGATGACTTCCAACAAGCGTGATATCAGTTCCGTGCAGTGTGGTAACTATCGGCAATTCAATACCCTCATCAAGCAGCATTTTTTTAGCCATATAGCCGGCATATGCATGCGGAATAGCATAGTGCACATGCAGCACGTCAATATTGTGAATTTTCACCATATCTACGATTTTGCTCGACAGAGCCAACTCATAAGGTTGGTAGTGAAATAAAGGGTATTTTGGGACATTTACTTCGTGAAAATGGACCTGAGCACTCAAGAGCTCTAAGCGAACGGGTTGTCTGTACGTGATAAAGTGAACTTCATGGCCTTTTCGGGATAATTCTAAACCAAGTTCAGTTGCGACAACGCCACTTCCGCCAAAAGTTGGATAACATACAATTCCTATTTTCATATTATTCTGTTATGGCTTCGTAGATTAAGCGTTGTATTTCAGTTCTAATATTTTCGTTCAACAAACGATTGTTTGATGCGTCAGGGTACGTCCTGTTAGACAAAAATACATAAATAATTTCTTGTTCAGGATCGGCCCAAGCAAAAGTGCCCGTGAATCCAGAGTGTCCAAAGCTAGTCATAGAAAGGCATCCACAAGTGGGGCCTTCATCCTCTAGCTGTGGTTTATCAAAACCCAATCCTCTCCTGTTGTCCTGGGCGCAATAATAGCATGTATTAAACGCATCTACAGTTTGTGAACTCAAATACTGCTTTCCTCCATAAAAACCATGTTGAAGATACATTTGCATGAGTTTAGCAACATCATTCGCATTGCTAAAAAGCCCAGCGTGACCTCCAATTCCATTTTGCATTGCAGCACCCATATCGTGAACATAGCCATGTACTGTCTTAAACCTAAAATAAGTATCTTCTTCAGTAGGGATTATTTGTGCCTTACTGAATTTATTCAATGGATGGTAGGTAGAATAATTGGCTCCAATAGACTTGTAAAAACGCTGTTGAATAAGTTCATCTAATGCCAATCCGTAATGATTTTCAATAATATCTTTTATAATGTAATAGGCTAAGTCGCTGTAGCGGTATTCTTTATTTTCTAAAAGTTCTGAATCCAAAATTCTCTGATGAATACTGTCGTTAAAATCAGCCCGAAGAAAAGACCGATCAGAAATTTGGATAGGAAAGTCTTCTGAAAAATCGGATCGAAATAGTTTAGCTATGGGCTTTTTAGTAACTGAATCTAAAGTTGACTTATAGAACGGTATCCAAGGCTTTAAGCCCGCAAAATGGGACAACATTTCCCTTAGTGTAATATGAGCCTTGTTTGAGTTCACATAAGCCTGTTGAAGATTTTCTAAACGGTCATCTAAAGACAGCACTCCCGATTCCACCAATTCCATAAGCAAAGGAAGGGTAGCTAGAATTTTGGTTAGCGAAGCTAAATCGTACAAATCAGTCGAAGTGACGGTTCGAATTTTTTCATAAGTATGGTATCCAAAACTTTTTGTGAGTACTATTTTACCCTTTCTGGCTACCAACAACTGAATTCCAGGGGTCATATTCTCTTCAATTGCAAAATTAGCTACAGAATCTATTTTAGACAACTTAGCACTAGACATACCAACACTTTCTGGAAGAGCATACCCCAAGCGCTGTAGTGGTTCTGTTTCAATACCATGACCAAGCTTATAATCTGAATTTGAAATACTGACTGGCAACTTACCTTTTGCAGCCAAGGCACCAAAAATAATTTGAGCAGCGATTTGTTGCGAGATTGGACTGTTTTGATAGGCCATCAAGACCGCATCAATATTTGCAAAGGATTTCAAATCATTTAAAGCATAGGGTTTGGCAAAAACAGTAAGAATAACACGGTTGTTTCGAGCAATTTCTTGCAACCAAACCAATTCCTTATTTGAAAATTTATAAGGTTTCCAAGGTGATTCATTTGACTTGTGAAAACCAACCACTACTGTACTGAAATTCTTTAAATCAAGAAGAAGATCATCCAAATTTTGATGACTAAGCTTCTTAACATTTGTGTATTTTTTGAGAGTATTAAAAAAATGAATCCCCGAATCATCCCCCATTTGCACATAAGCAATTTGTTCCAACTCCAAATCATCGATAGGTAGCAACGCTTTTTTGTTTTTTATGACTGTATGCGCATTTTGCATCAATTCTTGGTAAAGAACATCATCTTTTGGTCGGTTTAAATCTTGTATTAAATTGGTTGTATCAATAGGCTTATAATCATGTAGCCCCACCTTGTATTTCGCACGTAAAATCTTTTTGACAGAATGCGCAAGCCGTTGCTCAGAGATTTGACCACTAGCCAAGGCTTTTGATATTGCTTCCATTCCTTGTGCGACATTATTCGACATCAGTAAAACATCATTTCCAGCCATAAAGGCTTGCAAATCCAAAGCCGCTGAGGAAGTGAAATTTGAAGCTCCTTTCATATCTAATGCATCCGTAAATATTAAGCCCTTAAAATTTAATTTTGCTTTTAGCAGTTCTGTTACAATAGATTTAGAAACAGAGGAGGGGTAATTGGCTCTTGACTCAAGGCTTGGTACATTGAGGTGCGCAACCATAATACTTGAAAGTCCGCTAGGTATTAGTTTTTTGTATGGAACTAATTCAACTGAGTCAATCCTTTCCTTATCAAATTTGATAGTTGGCAGAGTTTTGTGTGAATCTTTGTCTGTATCGCCGTGGCCTGGAAAATGTTTTGCATTAGCCAAAACCCCAGCGCTTTGCATGCCTTCTGTAAAAGCCTTGGCCTTGTAGGAAACATTGTATTTGTCCTCACCAAAAGAGCGGTTGCCAATAATAGGGTTCTCAGGATTGGTATTGATGTCCACTACTGGAGCAAAATTAAAATGTACCCCAATTCGTTTACAATGCTCCCCAATTTGTACGCCTGTTTGACGTATCAAATCTAAATCCTCTACAGCACCTAAGGTCATGTTCCACGGAAACGCATAGGTCGAATCTAGGCGCATATTCAGCCCCCATTCGGCATCCATACCAACAAGTAAAGGAATCTTGGAATTGGATTGCAGTTCGTTGTCTAAATTAGCTTGACGAACAGGCCCGCCTTTAGAATAAATGATCCCGCCGATCTGTTGTTCTCTTATCAAAGAAAGCAGGTTGTCTTTTTTAAGATTTTTCTGTTCAGAAAACGCTTGAACCATAAACAGTTGACCTATTTTTTGCTTGGTACTCAGGCTGGAATAAACACTATCAACCCATTGCTGCTGTGCTAAAGAATCTTTTGTAATAAGCGGAGATTGGGCAGATAAGACAAAGAAGTGTAGTCCCCAAAAAAAAGAAAATAAATAGCGCATAGGTTGAGTTTTCAATAGCTGTGAAAATACCCTACCAAAATACTATTTTTTTATAAGATTTTCAATAATAGAAGTTGCTATAATTACACAAATATCGGAGAGGGAGAAATAAAAAACAGCATTTGGCATACATCTTGTTCCTTTTGGTTTATTAAAAAATTCTATTATTATGAAAAAAATCATTTACCTCCTTAGTTTACTTGTGTGTGGCGCTGCAACTGCACAAACAAAAAATTTTATTGATCGCCCCTACCTAGAAACAATAGCCAAAGTAGATACCCTAGTTACCCCTAATCAAATTTTTCTTTCAATTTATATTCATGAGGGCGAGGACCGCAACAGAACATCTTTAGAAAAGCAAGAAAGAAAAATGGCTGATGTACTGGAAAATTTGAACATTGACCTGAAAAAGCAATTGAAAATTGACAACCTAGCAAGTACGTACAGAAAATATTTTTTAAAACGAAAAAATGTTCTTAAATCGAAATCATATGTGCTAGAAGTTTATGATGCGTTAACAGCTGGTAAAGTTCTTATTGGACTAGAAAGCAAAGGAATATCCAACGTTCGGCTTATCAAAACAGCTTATTCTGATATTGAAAATCTAAAACTAAAATTAAAATCAAAGGCGATTCTTAAAGCAAAACAACAAGGAAAAGCTCTGACCGCTCCACTAGAACAAGAACTGGGAAAAGCGATACATATAAGCGATAAATTTTACAGTAGACCTTATTACAATCAGATGCGTACAATGGCAAGATCTGATTATGAAATTGCTGAAGCTACAGAAGAACCCATCAATATTGAATTTTCAAAAATAAAAGTAGAAAGTGAAGTAAGTGTTCGTTTTGCTATGCCTTAAAAAAACGTGCATGCCAACTCTCAGATGCTGGAACTTCCCAGAAATCGTTGTACTCTGCCTTGGTTTGAACTAAATGGTTGAATACAATTGTTTTCAATGAAACAGCTTTGTTTTTAGCCATTTTTTTAAAATCCTTTAGTGCTTTGTAGGCGATAAATTCTCCTTGTTTATAAGAGACATTTAACTTATCCAAAAGATCAACTTGATAGTCCTTTTCCAACTGTTGTATGAAATGAACAGAGGCATCGATAGAACAACCAGTTGCTGTCTGAGGTTGATCTAAACCGATCACTAGAAAACGTTTGTATTTGAGTTCGAATCCTGCTTTAAGTGCAGTTCCATGAGCAGTCCACTGCTCTAAAAACTCCTTAGTTTTTTGAGTGATTTCGGCTAACTCATCGGGGGAGAAAGAGCGGTTGCTTTGGTAAATCCAAATGCGTGCGGTGTCGGGAAGGGATTTAAAATCAACTGTCATAACTCAATTATAAGTCTTGTGCATTAGCAATGAGTTCAGCGACATCCATAACTTCAATCTGACCTTCAGCTTTATTTTTAACACCATCTGTCATCATGGTGTTACAAAATGGACATCCGGCTGCTATAATTTCTGGTTTCACTTCGATTGCTTGCTCTGTACGCTCAATATTGATTTCTTTGTCACCAGCCTCAGCATCTTTAAACATCTGTGCGCCTCCGGCTCCACAACAGAGGCCCTTTTTGCGGCAATTTTTCATTTCAACAAGTTCAGCATCCAATTTTGAAATCAAATCTCTAGGAGCTTCATAGACATTATTGGCTCGTCCCAAATAGCAAGGATCGTGAAAAGTAATGCGTTTACCTTTGAATTTCCCTCCTTCAATCGTAAGTCTTCCATCTTCCAATAAACTCTTTAAAAATTGGGTGTGATGTACCACTTCATATGAACCACCTAAAGAAGGATATTCGTTTTTAAGTGTATTAAAACAATGAGGGCAAGCAGTAACTATTTTATTGACGGCATATCCGTTCAACACTTCTATATTAGTAACGGCTTGCATCTGAAACAGAAATTCATTTCCCGCACGCTTGGCAGGATCTCCTGTACAACTTTCTTCAGCACCCAGTACCGCAAATTCAACATTGGCTTTATGCAAAATTTTAACCAAAGCCTTGGTGATTTTCTTGGCTCTATCGTCAAAACTTCCAGCACAACCAACCCAAAACAATACCTCAGGTACAATGCCCTGTGCATGCAATTCGGCCATGGTGGGTACTTTAAGTTGTTCACTCATGTGTTTATATTTTATACATTTTTACCATCATCAAAAACTTGTATGGTAACTTCTTTTTCAACTAAATCTGTAAATTTACCTCTGTAGCGTGTGGCTTTTACCAAGTGGTTATCAATCCAGTGGTAGTTCCCTCCTCTAGGTTTACCCATCAACAAAGTATGGTAGTTGAATCCATGTGTTTCCAACCATGTTTGAGTAACAGCTCTATGTTCTTCTGTACGTGAAGTAAAAAAACAAATCATATGTCCTTCATCATACCATTTATTACAGGTTTTTTTTGCATCTTCAAAAGGCAGGCATGTTGCCATACGCTCAGGTTCTTCATTTGGGACATCCTCAGTAATAGTTCCATCAATGTCAATAAGGTAATTTTTTACACCTTCGGGCAATACAGGGCTTATCAATTCTCCTTCTTCTACTTTTTGGTGTAATAATGCATCAGCTTCTTCTCTTTTCATTTTTTAATTTAAAATTATTCGTTATTCCAGTTTAGTCGGTCCATTTGGTTATACGGCCATGGTGCGCCGTTATTTTCTATATTGGTCATCATTGTATTCAACTCGGTTGGCGCTGCACTTTGCTCCATGACTAAATAGCGGCGCATGTCTAAAATAATTGACAGCGGATTTATACTTATTGGGCAAGCTTCTACACATGCGTTACAACTCGTACAGGCCCACAACTCCTCATTGGAAATGTAATCCCCCAAAAGCTGTTTCCCGTCAGCTTTAAAAGTGCCCTTGTTGGCGTCAATATTTTGCCCCACTTCTTGAAGTCGATCGCGGGTATCCATCATAATTTTGCGGGGTGATAATTTTTTTCCAGTTTGATTTGCTGGGCATTCGCTGGTACATCTTCCACATTCAGTACAAGTATAGGCGTTTAGAAGTTGAATTCTATTTAAATCAAAAACATCACTTGCACCAAATTTTTCGGGCTCATCTGCTGGTTCAGCCGCCACGGCATAGGGGTCAGCATCGGGATCCATCATGAGTTTTACTTCATTAGTAACTGAATCCAAGTTATCCATCTGACCATTAGGAGCTAATCGACCGTAATACGTGTTTGGGAAAGCCAGTAAAATATGTAGATGTTTGGAATAGTACAAATAATTTAGAAAAATTAAAATCCCAACAATGTGTAACCACCAAGCTGTTCTCTCTATAGCGTGTATGGGTAGACCTTCGAACCAAGGGGCTACTACTCCACTAACGATGTTTCCAGAATTCATGGACTGAAACTGTGTGTCTGTAGCATTCATTATGATGAAAAGTGCCATCAAAACAAGCTCAAAATAAAGGATTAGATTACCGTCTAGCTTTGGCCAACCTTTCATTTCTGAACTCATAAATCGTTTAATACGAAGAACATTTCTGCGCAGCCAAAACACAACAACAGCAACAAAAACCAAGAGCGCAAATACTTCAAATATTCCAATGAGCACGCCATACAATGACCCTATTGAGGAAAATACGCGGTGCGTACCAAATAGCCCGTCGATAACAATTTCTAATACTTCAATATTGATGACAATAAATCCTACATAAACAATAATATGTAACACTCCGGATATTGGTCGACGTACCATTTTACTCTGCCCAAGAGCTATGCGCGCCATATTTGCCCATCTTTGTTTAGAAGACCCTTCCTCTATATTGATAGATTTACCTAATTTGATATTCCGCCTGAGTTTATTGATATTTTTTACAAAAAAACCAATACCGCTCAGTAAAATGAGCCCAAAAATGATATTTGGCAACAGCGTCATTTTAAATATTATTCTTTAGTTTCTGTTTCAGCTTGACTGTAAGGCTTGTTTTTCTTGCCAAACAATGAAAAATGAACATACCGCTTGGGATTTAACTTCATGTCTTCAAGAAGAGCTTGCAATTGTCCAAGAGCACCCTCTAAATTGTTATACAATCCTTCATCTTTCATGAGTTTGCCAACGGAGCCTTCACCCTTGTCAATTGCACTAAGTAAGGTATCAAAATTAGAAACAGTAGACTGGAGTCCATTAATGGTTTCCTTCAAATTGGCATCAACCAAATTGGCACTCACTTCAGTGAGATCTTCAGATATTTCACTAAAGTTGTTCAGTGTTGATGAAATAGATGATTTGTTGTCTTCCACTAAATTATTAAGCGCATTGGAAGTGGATTCAAAAGATAAAATAGTTTGTTCTAATTGAGCAATACTCCCTTTGAGATGGGTTTTTGTTTTCGCATCAAAAACACTATTGACGTTCAACAAAAGTTCATCAGCACTAACCATTACTGATTCGATTTTTTCTTGAAGTGGAGTTAAGCGTTGATTCACAAGTTCAGTAAGACCTGGTTTTACAGAGGATTTAAGCACAACTCCAGACGAAACGTTATCAGCTCCATCAAAGGCAGGGACTATTGCAATAGCCTTCCCTCCTATAAGTCCAGATTCATACAGTTCAGCTGTACTGTTCACGGAAAATTCAAAATCACTTTCAATTAGCATGACAACCTCTAGTTTTCCACTGCCGTCATCAGTAAAACGCACATCTTGCACTTTACCAATAGAATGACCATTTATAGTCACTGCTGCAGAAGAGGTTAACCCTTCAACATTGTCGTATACCGCTGTAATTTTCCGGGCACTACTAAGTAAATTCTCCCCTTTTAGATAATTAAAAATAAATATAAATAATAGAATCCCTGAAAGGACTAATATTGCTGTTTTAATTTCTTTTGTGGTTCTCAATACTAAAGGTTTTGATGCCTTACAAATCTAATAATTAATTTATAATCTGTGAGGTTAATTTGTTTTTGTTTTAAGGGCTTTATCGACAGGAATTTTTAAGCCATTTTCATAGGCCACTACAAATGCTGAGGTGTAGCCTTTTTCTATGGCTTCAGCTTTCAATTTTAAAACGGTCTCGTAATCTGTTGTTTCGCCATAAAAATAGCGGTAAAGGGTTGTCGATTTGACTCTTGATATAGGGCTAAGCCCATTAAAATTATAAGGGGCTGGTGCAAGTTTTTTGGCACCAGCAGCAATCTGTACTTTAAAAAATACAGCTGAAGCAACTTGCGGAGTCTCTTCAATTGGGTTTTCGAATGTTACATCAGAATTTAAACTAGATTTATAATCTATGATGGCATCAAAAATACTTTTTGAAATTTCTTCTTTACCACGATTTGAATTCAAATAATCTCCTTCTTTTTTGTTGGTTATAAAACCAGTCTCCACCAAAACACTTGGCATGTAGGTATTGTGTAGGACCCAAAAACCAGCCTGTTTTACTCCGCGGTCGCGGCGTTTGAGCTTTTGCATAAAATTATTCTGAATTGTGCGCGCTAGTAAAATACTTTGATCAAGATAATCTTCTTGTAAAAGCGTTAAACCAATAAACGACTCTGGTGAGCTAGGGTCAAAACCTTCATAATTTTGTTCGTAGTTATCTTCCATAAAAATAACCTCATTTTCTTGTTGCGCGATACGGAAATTGGAAGCGTTTCGATGAAGACCTAAAACAAATGTTTCAGTTCCATGAGCATCGGAATTATGAGCATTACAATGAATGGAAACAAAAAGGTCGGCATCGGCTTTATTTGCTATGGATGCGCGCTGGCGCAGTTCCAGAAAAACATCTTTTTTGCGTGTGTAAATAACCTGTACATCATCCACGTTTTCCAAAAGCTTACCAACGCGTAAAACAACATCAAGAACAATATCTTTTTCTTTATAGCCATAAGCAGTAGGACGACCTGGGTCCTTGCCGCCATGACCGGCATCTAATACGACAACAAAAGGTTTGGTATTGTTTTTGGTCTGAGCTAGAGAAATCAATCCAAAAAAACACAACAGTATTGTTAAAAATGGTTTAATTTGCATACTAAATTTTGCTTGGCTTGTTGTTGACGTATTCAAATATTAAAAACGCTAAAAATATCCTTAACTTTGGTATTTCAAAAACCAGACCATTCATTACAAAAATACACTTAAAAGCATTGAAAACAATATACTTTCAACTACTTTTTATTCTAAGTTTTACAATGCTTACTAACAGTTTGGTTGCAGCTCAGGGAGTTCCTAAACCTGCAATACAAACACCAGATTCAGTTTCGGTTTCTAAAATTAAAGGTTTGGATTCTATCCCAAACAAAAAGCCTGTTATAGCCGTAAAAGATTCTGTAAACAATGACAGCATAACAAAACCTAAAGGTCTTTTAGATGGTATTATAAACTACAAAGCTAAAGATATCACATCTGTCAATCAGAAAAAGAAACAAATTTATTTGTACAACGAGGCACAAGTCCAATACCAAGACATGGATATTCAATCTGGCGTCATCACTATAGACTATGCCAATGATTTAGTTTATGCTGGCCGCATTAAAGACTCTCTTGGAAATTACTCTCAGCCTCCTGTTTTTAAGCAAGGAAGTGATATCGTAGAGCCGGACTCTATAGTTTTTAACATGAAAACAAAAAAAGCTCTAATCTGGAATTCAAAAACAGAACAACAAGGGGGCCGGATTATTTCGAAGCTCACCAAGAAAGAAAATGATTCAGTTTATTTTGTCAAGCGGGCCAAATTTACGACCTCCGAAAATGAAGAGAATCCGGAGTATTATTTTCTTTTACGCAAAGCCAAAGTTGTACCAGGTAAAAAAATAGTTACTGGACTCACCAATATGTTTATTGCTGATGTTCCTACTCCTATTGGTTTGCCTTTTGCATTTTTTCCGTTGAGTAAAAAAAGGACTTCTGGAGTAATTTTCCCTTCATTTGGAGAGCAAAATAACCGTGGTTATTTTCTACAAAATGGAGGATACTACTTTGCGTTAAGCGATTACATCGACTTAGCCACTTTGGGGGACTACTACACCAACGGAAGCTATGGTTTACGCTTGGAAAGTAATTACGCACTGCGCTATAAATTTAGAGGAACACTTAGTTTCAGGTATGAAAACCTCATTAACAGCGAAAGGGGTTTTCCCGATTATTCAAAAAGCGTTATCTACAACCTTCGTTGGAACCAAAATCAAGACAGCAAGTCGAACCCAAGTTCTCGGTTTTCGGCTTCTGTAAATTTAGGGAGCAGTACTTATTACCAGGAATCTATAAATCAGCTTAACAGCTCTAACTTCCTAAACAACACCCTAGCATCCTCTGTTTCTTATTCAAAAACTTTTCAGGGTGAACCACAGGTGAATTTGAGTGTAACCGCAACTCATTCACAAAACACAAATACAGAAACCATAAATATGACCCTGCCAACATTCCAAGGGAGTGTAGACCGGGTATTCCCATTTGCACCCAAAACCGGAAGTAAAAAGGGAGTGTTTCAGAACATTAATTTCCAATATAATGTTCGCGGCGAAAACCGTATTCAAACAACAGACTCCCTGTTTTTCAAAAAAGAAATGTTTGAAGATGCAAAAGCCGGGGTAAAACACAGCATTCCTGTAAGTACCAATTTTAAGTTATTTAAATACTTCAGCATGAGTACAAGCGCCAATTTCGATCACAATTGGACGTTTAAAACCATAGAAAAAGAGTATGACACAGACAATGAAGAGGTTGTGGTAACACCAGTTAAAGGATTCGATTCCTTTACAACTTATAATTTTAGCACTAGCTTAGGAACCACAATTTATGGCCTTTTTGACTTTGGGGAAGACAAAAAAATACAAGCGATTCGACATGTCGTTCGGCCCTCAATAAGTTATAATATTTCCCCTGCATTTAATCAATATTACGACACCTATGAAGTAGTCAGTGCCGATGGCCTTACCACTGATCAAGTGGAGTACAGTCGCTTTGAGCAATCGCTTTTTGGAGCACCTGGCAATCGATTCTCTAGCAGTATTGGGTTATCGCTGAGTAACAATGTCGAAGCAAAGGTACGCGCCAAAGACAGTACAGCGACTGAGCCTAAGAAGATATTTCTTTTGAATTCTTTAAACTTTTCAACAAATTACAATATTGCTGCAGACTCCTTAAATTTTAGTCCGGTACGTATGTCTGGTGGAACTCAGTTGTTTGACAACAAAATGAGTGTCAACTTTGGGGCTACTCTTGACCCCTATGCATTGGATAATACTAACAGAAAAATAAACGAATTTAATGTAAATAATGGAGGAAGTTTATTTAGGATTTCAAGCGCGAATTTTACCATGAGCTACAATCTCTCCAACGACTCCTTTGGTAGGGATTCTGATGAAAATGATGCAGCAAAAAATGAATCTCTAAGAAGTGGTGGCCGTGCAGACGATTTATTTGGGAAACCTCAAGATTTTGCCGACAGACGGCTTAATAACAGCAACAAAAGCGATGAAGAGGCTAAACCAACTGATTTGTACAAATATAAGATTCCGTGGAGTTTGCGCTTGGCTTATGCATTAAATTATAATAATTCCAGACGACAAAATGAAATTTCCTCACACTCGCTTATGTTTTCAGGAGATATCGAGTTATCACCGCGTTGGAGCGTAGGCGCATCTTCAGGTTACGATTTTAAAAATAATGGTTTTACCTACACCCAATTGCGCTTTGAACGGGACTTAGAGAGTTGGCGAATGAACTTTTCGTGGATCCCATTCAGCAGCAGAAGTTCATGGAACTTTTTTATTGGCATTCGGTCTAGTATCCTAAGTGACCTTAAATACGATAAACAGCGACAGCGCGACAAAACACTATAAATTTTTAAGACAATGAAAAAAATCATAACAACAGATAAAGCACCGGCACCAATAGGGCCCTACAATCAGGCTGTGCTTTTAGGAAATCTACTTTATACTTCTGGACAAATTGCTATAAATCCGAAAACTGGAGCTCTAGAAATAGACGATATTGAAAAAGAAACGAAATTGGTAATGGAAAACTTAAAAGCCATATTAGAAGAAGCGGGAATGACATTTAAGAATGTTATCAAGTCCTCTATTTTTGTTTCTGACATGCACAACTTCTCTAAAATTAATAAGATTTATGGGCAATATTTTAATGCTGAGACAGCCCCAGCCAGAGAAACGGTTGAAGTCGCAAATTTACCAAAATTTGTAAATGTGGAAATCAGCGTAATTGCCGCATGCTAAACGACTAACCCTGTAATTGTCTTGTATGGTAGTCTGCTAAGCCTTCAATGGGACGTCTTTGAAAATTACCGACGGTAAAACCATATTCTTGAGCGACTTCTTTAATCTCGCGCTGAAGGAAAAAAGAGATTGAACCTGCAAAATGAACTGGCACAGTTTTGATTTCCTCTTTGAACTGCATGATCATGGTTTCCACAAAAGACTTCAAGCCTTTTTTAATGACAGCTTGTACATAAGTTGATTCTTTATTCAAAATTAAAAACTCGGCAAAAGTCGCTAAATAAGCATTTGGATTAGGTTGTTTGTATAGGTTAACCTTTATAAAATCGTCGTTCATGTTGTAGCGTGTTTTGAAAATTAATTTCAAATCATGCGGCATAAAATTAAAATAATAATCACGTAACAATTGGCGCCCAAAGTAGTTACCAGAAGCATCATCCATTATTGAATACCCCAAAGAAATTACACGTTGGTGAATAGCCGAACCATCAAAATAAGTGCAATTTGAGCCTGTCCCCAAAATACAAACGACTGCAGGACTATGCGCTACACCAACAGTTGAATATATAGCTGCATAAGTGTCCTCTTTCACTTCTACGACAGCATTAACGAATATAGACTCTAGTACTCTTTTTAACATTTTTGGAGCCTCTACAGTACCACAGCCTGCGCCATAGAAAAACACATGATCAACTTTAGACTTATTATCAATAAGTATTTTATTTGCGTTTATGACTTCGCGTGCTTCCTCTTCAGAAATTATAGCAGGATTTAATCCTTTTGTTCTTTGTTTTTCAAAAACCTGCTCTCCTGTCTTGGGATCAATCGCAATCCAATCACACTTAGTAGAGCCACTGTCTATTATAAAAATCATGATGCTAAATTATTAAAAAAAAACACCGTTCATTCGAACAGTGTTTTTTAAATAAGAATTATAATGAATCGATATGTTGAGCTAAATCAACTAGCTTAGAAGAGTATCCGTATTCATTGTCGTACCAAGAGATTAACTTTACAAAATTGTCGTTAAGACCAATACTTGCATTCGCGTCGAAAGTACTTGTTTTAGGTTCCGAGACAAAATCCTGTGATACCACTCCTTCCTCAGTGTATCCCAATACACCATTGAGCTCGTTCTCAGAAGCTTTTTTAAGTGCTGCTTTTACTTCCTCAAAAGTAGCACTTTTTTCTAGGCGGCAAGTTAAATCAACAACAGAAACATCAACCGTTGGAACTCTAAAAGCCATACCTGTTAATTTCCCATTAAGTTCTGGGATAACTTTACCTACAGCTTTTGCAGCACCTGTAGACGCTGGTACAATGTTATTCAATGACGCACGACCCAGTCTATAGTTCTTGCGCGATGGGCCATCAACAGTAAATTGAGTTGCTGTAGCCGCGTGAACAGTAGTCATTAGCCCTTCAACAATTCCGAAATTGTCATTAATGACTTTAGCTAGAGGTGCCAAACAGTTCGTTGTACAAGAAGCATTAGAAACAATTGTGTGTTCGGCAGTAATTTCGTGGTGATTTACGCCCATAACAAACATAGGTGCATCGGCTGAAGGAGCAGAAATTGCTACTTTTTTAGCGCCAGCTGTAATGTGCTTTTGTGCACCCTCGAGCGTTGTGAAAATTCCAGTACAGTCCATGACAACATCTGCCCCTACAGCATCCCACTTTAGGTCTTCTGGGTTGCGTTCAGAACTAATGCGGATTTCTTTTCCGTTGACAACTAAATTGCCGTTTTTAACCTCAATACTCCCCTTAAATTGCCCATGTACTGAATCGTACTTTAGAAGGTATGCAAGGTGTTCAACATCCAATAAATCATTGATTCCTACAACTTCAACGTTTGATCGCTCAGAAGCTATTCTAAAAGCTATCCTTCCTATTCTACCAAATCCGTTGATTCCAATTTTCACTTTTGTCATTTTATATTTTATGTTTAGATTAGTTAATTTATGTACTCATGATGTCAGAAACTCTAAGGAGTTCTTCATCTATTTTTGAGTGGCCTTTCACGGCTTTGTCTATAGGGTATAATTCGAGCTTATTGTTGATGGTACCTACCATAACATTATGTTTACCCTCAATTAATGTTTCAACAGCTTTAACCCCCATTCTGGATGCTAAAACGCGATCGAAACAAGATGGAGATCCCCCGCGCTGCATGTGTCCTAAAACGGACACTCTTACGTCATAGCCTTCAAGATTTTCTTCAACATAATCACGAAGTTCAAAAACATTTTTTCCAGTTTTGTCGCCTTCTGCGACTACAACTATACTGGACGATTTACCTGTGTGTTTGCTTTTTTCCAAAGACTCCAATAAACGATCTAAGCCTAAATCCTCTTCGGGAACTAAAATTTCTTCTGCACCAGAACCCACGCCAGCATTGAGCGCTATATGTCCAACATCTCTCCCCATAACCTCAACAAAGAATAGGCGCTTGTGTGAACTAGCAGTATCGCGAATTTTATCAATTGCCTCAACAACCGTGTTGAGTGCGGTATCGTATCCAAGAGTGAAGTTTGTTCCAACAATATCATTGTCTATGGTACCGGGGATACCGACAACCGGAAAATTGTATTCTTCATTAAAAACCATCCCTCCAGTAAAGGTCCCGTCTCCACCAATGAGCACTAGCGCATCAACCGCGTGCTTTAAGAGTTGGTCGTAAGCTTCTTTTCGCCCTTCTTTAGTTCTGAAACGGTCTGAACGAGCAGATTTTAAAAAAGTACCGCCTTTGTTGATGATATGATTTACACTTCGGGCATCTAAAGCTTTAAAGTCACCGTCGATCATCCCTTCGTATCCTCTGTAAATACCCACGCATTCTATTTGGTGAAACGCGCAAGTACGAACTACAGATCTTATAGCTGCATTCATGCCGGGGGCATCACCACCGGAAGTTAAAACTCCTATTTTTTTTATTGAATTGGCCATATGATTATAGCATTAAGTCGGCTAAATTAATAAACTTATGCTTGATAAATACAGCTATGAGGACTTAATTTTAATTCTATACAAAATTCAAACGTTTTCGTTAATAACTATTCTATTTTTAAGCAGAAAACTTACGCATTTAACAGCCTTTCAATGCTTATTGTTTGAATTCCATATAATCTGGAAGGGAAGAATTCTCGTTATTTTCTTGTTTAGTCGAATCAATTTTGTTCTCATTTACAAACAATTCTTTGAACAACTCTCTAAGATTATCAAATTCTATATTATAGGACAAACCTAGCCCTTGGGTGTAGCCAATTTGCTCACCAAAATTTTGAATGCTGTTTTCTCGGTTGAAAAACTTCAACGACAATGTTCTGTCTTCATTTAAAAGTACTTGAACCTCGAAATCCCCAGCTACCGTAGTTTCACTGACTCCACCTACAGGCACTCCTAACTTTCCATTGATCAATACATTTTCACTGATTTTTGTAGACAAGGTGACTCCAACGCGACTATCAGTCTCAAATTCTGGAGTATTCTTTCCAATATCTAAATTAAGGCCGAGTTTGACTTTATTATCAGCATCAGAAAAAATATCATTTAAAACGTTTGTTACACCATCAGAAACTAATTCAAATGCATCTTGAGAATCTAGAGCTAATTTACTTCTAAAGGAACCTGTAGTGAGTAAGGAAAGTGCCTGAAAGTCTCTTTTGTCCTTATCGCGAAGGCGGTCCTTCAGCTCACTGTTTAGTGCCGAATTTATATTTGGAAAACGGATGTCAAATGCCAAGTCTGGTTTTTCGAGCGCTCCAGTCAAATTGATGAGAACTTCTGCGGGAATGGTCTGGTTTATTGGGTTATCTAAAAGAGTGGATGGGTTCACAGAAATATCATCATAGACAGCCTCGAGATTAATTTCGGCCTGAAGCGGATCGCCATCCCAAACCAATGAACCATCCTTAACCAGTTTGAACTTTTTCTGAATTACTCTTCCTATGCTGTAGTTGTAATACCCTGAAAGTACCAGGAAATCTCCAAACATCAAAAACTTATCATTTGTATTGATTTGCGCCAACATACTCCCATTTCCACGCCCAACGACTGAGCTTCCGGTTTCTTTGTCAAAAACAATTTCTATTTCAGCATCGTCGGTAACATCCATGTTAAACTCCATTTCCACACCCTTTATTTCATCTAACTTGATGTTTCGCCCCTTGTTCTTGATGTTTTTTTCTTCAGGGCTAATAAATTTGATGTACGAATTTTCACTAATCATTTCGCTATCGCTAAGAGGAATCTTGAATACAGTTCCTTTGGATGTAGATACGTTTGCCTCGATAAACAACTGTTTCATTGGGCCAGTGATGTCAATTTGACCCGACACAAATCCGGTTCCGTAGTAGAGTGCATCATCTGACTCTTTTGTATTCAATACCAAAAGCCGGTCCGAGGTAATCGCTAAATCTATTGCCCAATCTTTAAAATTCACATGACTGAGTGCGCCACTCAAAACACCTTCAGACTTATATTTTGTATCTGTAAATGCAGCCGATTTGAATACAAAACGCTGCCCAATTAAATCTATTTTTGTTTGTGGAGAAAAAGCATAATCGATATTGAGGTAGGGAACCGCAATACCACCTTCATTTAAAGTCAAAGAACCATTGATTTGAGGACGTTGTATGCGTCCAGTAATTGTTGAATTTCCACTTACTTTACCTCTAATTTTTTTAATGACACCTCCTCCAAACGGATCTAAAGGATCGAGCAGAAAATCTTTGAATTTCAATTGTAAATCTAAATTTGAATTATCGCCCGATACATCTAAACGCCCCTTAGCGGAAAACGATTCGTTTTTATCGTCTTTTACAACAATATCCACATCGTAATTGGTTAGAGACGAATTTCCTGAAATAGAGGCATTAAAAGCACCTAAATTAAAGCGGTTAACTTCAAAATCATCAATTGTAAGCAAGGATTTTGGGAGGTAAATTTCGTTTTGTTTTAGAATATTTAAATTACCGTTTACAACTCCGCCCAACTGTAAGCTATCGATTTCAGGAGTGACTTTAGCCAAGTCTACATTTTTAAAATCAAGGTTAAAATCAGCTGAAAGAGAGTCTTTGGACTGACCGCTCATGACTAATTGTTCGTCCTCAAAAGATATATCTACGTCCTGAAGGGTAACTTCATTAAAGGCTGAATCAAAAACAAGCTTGTTTTTGGAGTTGTTGTTTGCATTCAGCCGCCATGGGGTATTTTTAAAATTCACAAAAGACGGTTTCAAACCTAAAATAGATTTTTCCTCATCTGTAGTGTAAAATAAATTGAAATCAAAATTATCAGAAGATTGTCGTCCGCCCTTAAATTGCGATTTGATGTAAAGCGTATCGTTAAGCGTAACATTAATAAGGCTAAAATCTTTTGCAGCGTAAAAAGGAGTGCTTAAGCTATCCAGTTCGACGTAGGTATTGAAAATTGGATTGTCATTTATGAGTTGAACCTCAATCTGTTCAGCAAAATAGTTGTCAAAGTTAATTTTAGGTGACTTGAATTTTAGCGAAAATTTTTCAGGGTCACTGTGCAGAGTTCCACGAACAAAAGTATTTGAACCTAAACGCAGATTGGGGTAAAAAACCTCGATAATTTTATTGTAAATTTTAAAGTTAAAATCAAGCGACTGGTTTGGTGTGATGTCATTAATGTCTTTTCGTGAATAAATTTCACTAAGTGCATTATTTACCAATTTTGGAAGTTCTTTAACAATGAAATTCCCTTTAAATGTTCCTCTAATAATCTCCGGGGAGTTCACTGAAATTGTGCGGATATTGTTAAGGTTAAAATCTGATGAAACCTGAAAGTCTTCAAAATAATAATCATCATTTTGGTTTGAGTATGAGGTGTTTTTAAATTGAAGAAAGCCGCGGACATCATCTAAATTTGTCCCTCTCATGTCCATAGCGACTGTACCATTGAAAACAGCGATCGAATCGCGCTCAACAAAATGCAAAGCATTCAAATCTGCATTGGCAATACTTGCTGAAAAGTCGTAAATATTTTCTTCATCAGAAAAATCAACAAGACCCTCAAAATCCATCGTGAGACTGGGATCAACCACACTGAGAGCGCCATTAAACACCTTGTCTTGAACAAGACCCTGAACATCTAAATTAGAATACAGGTAATTATTGAACTCAAAAGTAGAACAGTTGCCTTCGACGTTCGATTTTAATTTTTCTAATGTAAAGCCTCTGCCTTTTAATTTGAATTGTGAAGACATAAGCCCAAAATTTGGTTGCCCAATAAGCTGTCCTAAATCAAAATCTTTAAATTCAATCAGCCCCTCATATTCAGCATCATCTATGAATTTAATTTTTGAAAGTTCAAGATCTGCAACCACAGTCCCCAAGGCCGTGTTAGCTTCGAAGTCAGCATCTATTGTAGGGCCTGAAATAAGCGTGGTCCCGCGAATTGTAAACATGCCTAAAGCTGACAAATTCGACGGAATATTTTGTCCCAGTATTCGCGGTAGAATCCCTTTTAAGTCCGTGTACTTGGATGCTAAACGCGCAATATCACCCCGCATTTGAAAAGGTTTAGCTTCAGCGTCTATTAAATTTTTAAATTCAAAATTACCATCAATAAAAGTACTTTTGTTGGATTCCAAATGAAAATCTTGCAAAAGCAATTCGTTAAGTGTTCCTGAAATCTGAGTGTCAAACGTGATATTTTCACTGGCACCAAATTCTGGGAAAAATACATTAAGCTCTCCTAAATTAATGGTACTGTTTTTAAACTCACCCGAAAGAAATACCTTGTCGTAAAATTGCTTTAAATCTTCTCTTTTGTAATTGAATTCCAAAGCTCCAATTAACTTAGAATTGAGCGTTTGAATACGCAAATTATCAAACAGCATTGAAGTCAGTGTGTATTTGAAATCTGTTTGCAAGTTATGCATTTCCACTCCTCTAGGATCCGAAAAACTTAAGGTATTAACATCCAAGGAAACTTCTGGACCTCTAATGAGAAAATCAGCCGCATTGATGTTTAATTGATTAAATTCTAAAAGCCGTGCGTTTTCGTTTTTATTTTCGTTAGAAAGGGTAAAATGGCTGTCGTAAATTGTAACATCCTTTGAGGAGAGTACAAATGGAGAATCCGATTTCTTTTTATCAACTTTAAAGCTGTCTGCAAAAATATCTAAATTGGAGTCCTCTTCGCCTTTATAGGTTTTGATGTTGAAGCGCAAATTGTATAAATCAATGTCGCCAAAAACGAGGGCATTGGTTTTAATCTTTGCAAAATCTAAAAGCGAACTATTGAGTTCATCAGCCGCAATCAATGTATCGTTGTGGTGATCCTTAATTAAAATATTTTTGAGCTCTAAATCTCCATTAAATTGAATTCCGACCTTTTCTACATTAATGGCCGTGCCGTAAGTGGCATTTATTTGGTTCGTAGCATAACGTCCCAAAAAGGTTTGAACACCAGGAATACTGAGCAGCAACATCAAGATGAGAAAAAACAGCACAATTGCTGATATAATCCTTAAAAATATGTTGCGCCGTGTTCTTATCACCTAAAAGTTATAGTAAAATTATAAAATCAAAAAACAAACAAAAAATTTAGCGGCAGTTTTACACAATGCATCTGCCTTTTTTTTATTTCTTTGTAAAACAATTAGTTGACACTGCAAAAGCTCTGCCAAACTTATACAAAGAAAACGAATAAATTGAGGATATCCTTCAATGCACAAAGAAAATGTTTACATACTAGGAATTGAATCTTCTTGTGACGATACTGCAGCGGCAGTTTTACACAATGGTAAGGTTTTAAGCAACATTATTGCAAATCAGTCTATTCATGAGGCTTACGGCGGGGTTGTTCCTGAACTAGCATCACGGGCACATCAACAAAATATTGTTCCGGTTGTCGATCAAGCACTAAAAACAGCAGGAATTTCAAAAAATCAGCTTTCAGCAGTTGCATTTACAAAAGGTCCCGGTCTGATGGGCTCACTTCTAGTGGGAAGCTCCTTTGCTAAATCTTTAGCCTTTGGATTAGACATCCCTTTGATTGAAGTTAATCATATGCAAGCCCATATATTGGCGCATTTTATAGATAAAGAAGGCTATGAAAAGCCAGAATTTCCGTTTTTGGCCATGACTATTTCTGGGGGGCACACCCAAATAGTACGTGTAGATGATGCTTTTGATATGACGGTTATAGGCGAAACCATAGATGATGCTGTAGGGGAAGCTTTCGATAAAAGCGGTAAACTATTAGGACTAGGCTATCCTGCGGGACCTGAAATTGACAAACGCGCAAAATTAGGCGACCCTAAAGCCTATAAATTTACTAAACCAAAAGTCAAGGGACTGAATTTTAGTTTCTCGGGGCTCAAAACAGCAATTTTATATTTCATTAGAGACCAATCTAAAAATAACCCTGAATTTATAGCTCAAAACTTGAACGCTATTTGTGCCTCCATACAATATACAATAGTGGGTATTCTTATGGACAAGCTGAAGCTTGCTGTTCAAGAAACAGGGATAAAAAGCATTGCAATTGGCGGAGGGGTCTCAGCCAATTCTGGCATTCGTACTGCACTAAAAAATACGGAACAAAAATACGGATGGAAAACGTACATTCCGGCTTTTGAGTTCACCACAGACAATGCTGCTATGATTGGTATTGTAGGGTATTTAAAGTACTTGAAAAATGATTTCGCACCGCAAAATACAATGGCTACAGCACGACTAAAACTATAAAAATAAAAAATGCAATTATTTTATAATTCAGACTTAAGAGCAAAAGACAAGGAATTTTGTTTTGATAAAAATGAAAGTCGACATATAATTAAAGTTTTGCGTAAGAAGACTGGAGATAAATTAAACATTACCAATGGTTTAGGATTTTTATTTGAAGCTGTAATTCTAACTGAAAATCCAAACAAATGCACCGTATCCATCACCACTACTAGTTCCATTGCATCCAAGGGATACAGCGTTCATTTGGCGGTTGCACCCACCAAAACCAATGACCGTTATGAATGGTTTCTAGAAAAAGCCACCGAACTTGGAGTAGACTTTATCACACCAATTATTTGCAAGCGCAGTGAACGTAAAACCATCAAGCCAGAACGCTATAAAAAGATTGTAGAAGCCGCGTCAAAGCAGTCGCTTCGCACCCATTTCCCTATCCTAAATCCCGCTGTTCGTTTTGAAGAATTCCTAAAAACAAAAACAGAAGAAGATCGATACATCGCACATTGCCTGGAAGAGGGGCAGCCACATTTGAAAGATGAACTAAGGTCCAAAAAAAATATTTTGATATTAATCGGTCCTGAAGGAGATTTTACAGCTGCTGAGATTAAAATGGCACTAGACTCAGGTTTTCAAGCTGTTAGCCTGGGGCGAGCACGCTTACGAACAGAAACAGCTGCCATTGCAGCATGCCACACCATAGAACTCCACAATGCGTAATCTAATTCTAATTGTTCTTTTAGTTATCGTTCCCATGACAAGGAGTCAAGGGCAAACCCTTGCTGTCTTAAAGTATGACGGCGGCGGCGACTGGTACAGCAACCCCACGGCACTAAAAAATTTGATTCAATTTAGCAACACCCATGGCGCCACCAAACTAAAGTTAAAACCAGAAGTCGTTCATCCTGAAGACCCCGCTTTGTTCAGCTATCCATTTATTCACATGACTGGCCATGGAAACGTCGTTTTTTCAGATGAAGCACTAAAAAACCTAAACACCTACCTCATTGGTGGCGGGTTCTTGCATATCGATGATAATTATGGCATGAAGCCCTATATTTTGCCCCAACTAAAAAAGCTATTCCCCTCTAAAGTTTTAAAAGAAGTTCCAAGCGATCATCCTATTTTCAATCTTATTTTTGAATTCCCTGACGGCCTTCCAAAAATCCACGAACACGATGGCTTAGCGCCACAGGCATTGGGTATTTTTCACGAGAATAGACTCATACTTTTGTGTACGTTTGAAAGTGACCTTAGCGATGGTTGGGAGGATCAGTCGGTGCATAAAGACCCCGAAGATATTCGGCTAAAAGCACTACAAATGGGGGCTAATATCATTAAGTATGCTTTCGAATTTTAATTATTAATCAGATGCAGCTTAACCACTACAATTCAAAATTTAAAGCCAAAAAATTCCCTATTATCTTGCTAACAGACCATGTTGTCCGTCCAGCAAATGTGGGCGGGTTGTTTCGTATTGCAGACGCATTTGGAGTTCAAAAACTAATTTTAGGCGGAACTTTGGAGCTCAACAGGAAAGTATGGAATACCTCTAGAGCCACTGAAAAAGCAATAGATTACGAACAAAAGGAGGACCTTGGCCCTGCATTAGAGCAGTTACGCAAAGAGGGGTATGTACTAGTGGGTCTAGAAATTACAGATTCAAGTACTGCTATAGCGTCTATTGCGCTTAAAAAAGAACAAAAAATTGCCCTCGTGATCGGTGCTGAGCGGCATGGAATAAATGAGGCTGTGCTAAAGGTGTTGGATTTTTGCTGCCATGTGGAAATGTACGGCCAAAACAGCAGCATGAATGTGGTTCAAGCCACCTCAATCGCTTTGTATACCCTCACCAATAAATTACAGAATGTTGAACTCTAAACTTCTAGCGCTAAAAGTGCAAACATTCATCAACAGACATTTGAATGCAAATGTTCATGATTTAGCACTCAAAGGAAGTCCTTTTTCAGAAGTGGAGACAGCAGAACTCATGCAGCAAATTCAGTCCAAGAACAAATGCAAAAAAAAACTACCAACTTGGTTTAATAGTTTAGGTATTTATTATCCTGCTAAACTCAATATTGAACAAACATCTTCAGAGAAAACTGCTTTATATAAAAGCGCAATGCTTGAAGGGGGGCTACTTATAGATCTTAGCGGTGGATTTGGTGTAGATAGCTTTTATTTTTCTAAAAAAATTAAAACAGTAGTGCATTGTGAAATTGAAACGGAATTGTCAGAAATCGCAGCTCATAATTTTCGAATACTGAAGGCTAACAATATAAAAACTATTGCCACCGACGGATTAGAGTATTTAAAAAACAACACTGAAGCGCTAGATTGGATTTACATCGACCCTTCGCGAAGAGATGTTCAAAAAAATAAACGGTTTTTTATTGAAGATTGCACTCCTAATGTAACGAAACACCTAGACCTGTTCTTTAAACACAGTCCCCAGGTTTTAGTGAAATTATCCCCAATGCTGGATATTCATGCAGCGCTTGAAGTACTGCCACAAACGAAAGAAATACATATCGTGGCAGTCAAAAATGAAGTTAAGGAACTCTTGTTTATCTTAAAAAATGAATACCATGGAGCTCCCTTGATCAAGGCCATAAACTTAGACAGCACGCAAGAAGTTTTTGAATTTAAAACTTCTGATGAATTACAGAGTTCATCGGATTTTGCACTCCCTGCTCTATTCCTATACGAACCTAATGCTGCAGTTCTCAAATCAGGCGCCTTTAAACTAGTTTCAAATCGATTTAATGTAAAAAAGTTAGCGCAACACACCCATCTGTACACCTCAGAACTAGCCATTGACGACTTTCCAGGCAAGGCCTACCGGATAAATCGAGTACACCCCTACAACAAAAAAAAGCTAAAAGCACTACTCAATGGCCAAAAGGCTAATGTGAAAACCAGAAACTTTCCCGAAAAAACAGAACACTTAAAAACGATTTTTAAACTTTCAGACGGCGGAGAACGCTTTTTATTTTTCACGTCTTCTGAAGCTAAAAAATGGGTCTTGGATTGCTCTGAAGTCACCTCCATCTAATCAAATTAGTTCTTATTTTTATATTGATTGTAAAAAGCAATTTAATTTTTTATATTAGAGCCTTTATTAACCAATTGATACAAAATGAAAAAACGTTTATTAGTCTTCGTTGTAGCTGCACTATCGTTCATCGAAGTTATGGGTCAGGAAGCCCAAAAAAAAGATTTAGTGGGCTACGGCGGAGGGCGCTATGAAGTCTTCAAAACCGGAGGACAAGAGAGTATTGATTTGTGGTTCAAATGGATGGAACTACACGTCAAGGAAGACACAGAAGGAATTCTTGCCTTAGCACACGATGATATCGTTATTGAAGCCCCAGAGGCTACTTTGAACGGTAAAGCTGAATTGAAAGAATGGATGTCCACCACTTTTACCAATGGCGACCTCACTGTCGAGCACCGATGGGCTGTACCCCTTCGCTTTGTTAACGATGATGGAACTGTAAATCCAGGAGATTGGATTGTTAACGACTATGTTGTTAATTACAAAACCAATGATGGGTTGACTATCGATGATTCTGAAGCTAATGTATATATTGTAGAAGGCAAGGTGCGCTACATGAAAATTTTCACTTTCAAAAAAGAGACCCGCCAAACAAAAAAAGTTACATTTTCTGTTGACCTCAACAATTCTGACGAGGTGTTTAGCAGTGTCAGTGTTTTTGGCAGTTTCAACAACTGGTGTGCTTCATGCGACTATTTGACTGATCTTGACAATGACGGTATCTACACAGGGACTTTTGATGTTGCTGTTGGAGAACTACAATACAAATTTACATTAGATAAGCAAAAGGTGGAAGAACAATTTGAGGCAGGTGCTGAATGCTGCAAAACCATTGGGGACTATACCAATAGAGTTGCTACTATCACAGAAGACAGCGAACTTGCTGCTGTTTGTTTTAACAGTTGTACGTCTTGCAAATAAACATCAATTATTAACCATAAATAACTAATCATGAAATCATTAATCTTTACACTTGCACTTACCGTTGGGCTGTCGTCTTCAGCTCAAATCACAGAAGCCGGAAAATGGCTTGGAGAAAACGAACTCAAAGGCAACCCCTACACATTAGCTTCTGATGAGCACATGGAGCTCACTAACCAATCGATTGCCGCTTACAATGCTGGGGATGTTGAAAAAGAACTCTCTTTTTACACCAAAGAGATGGCAGACAATACAAGAGCGTACATGACTAACTATCATGGCGAAATGAAAAAAGTAACCAATAAGCCATGGGCAATGCTTCCGGTACAAATAAAAGATTCGGACAATGTGCACATGCTGGTGTGGTCTAACGAAACAAGAGAATGGAATAATGGCAGCACACAGAAAATGAATCTGATGGAAGTTTTTTCTTTTGATAAGGACAAAAAGATCAACGGGTTCTACCAATGGCGCAGATACGATCCAAAAAACGAATTTGGCCTACCTGCTGGTGGAAAATTCTACGGAAAAAATGACAATGAATACACGGGAAGAAAGTTGGTTTTTTCTAACCGCGGCGAAGTAGAAGCTTTAGAAACGCTAATTGACCGCTACAACAAATTGGATGCTGAAGGATGCGAAGAGCTCTTTGCCGATAAGGCCATATTTGACACCTACGACGGACAGCGTATTGAAATAACCAAAGGATTTTTTGGAGGTTATTTTGAAGGATTTGAATCCATTAAATGGAAAGCGTACGGAATTGTACCGCTAAAGATTGAAAACACCGATCCAGTATCGGGTGTGCTAGTAACCTCAATAGAAAAACGCGTTGCTAAAGACGGGTCTGTATGGGAAAAAGAATTAGTAGAGCAATTCTATTTTAATCTTGATGGAAAAATTGACTATGTGAAACAGTGGACTCGTGATTTAAACGAATAAACACTAAACATAACAAAACTAATAACAGCGCTTTTCTTAAGGCGCTGTTATTTTTTTAGGGCATAAGTAAGCATCAGACCTCCGCGGTAAAGGGTAACCTCCCCACTGCCGTCAAACCCATTGCCGCCTGGTGTAGTTTGTACAACAACCCCATCCACCCTATCGTAGCCCTTGTACCTGCTTTGTGTCAATCCACCTCCTACAAAAAGTTCTAAACCAAGCCTAGGGCTTATTTTTTTCTTATAACCAAAAGTCAGCCCGTAAAAAGCAATACGCCCCGATTGATACGCATCCGCACCAGAAGAATAGGTTGAAGGGTCTTGATAGTGGTCGTAGAGCACGGGCCAGCTCGGTTTTTGTAGCGTAAACATCCCAAAGCCTATATGCGTTCCAAAAAATAAAGATTTGGCTGAATTGTACCAACGGTGTTCTAAAATAATTTGTGTAATGTGGTAGGGTTTGGACTGAAAACTATCCCAAAAAGACCCCAAAACATCCAACTGAATAGAGCGGCGTTCTGCGGTTTTAATTTCCACACCAACATTTGGCGTCAATAGGGCTGCAGAAGCAAGATTGAATTTGACTTCTGTTTGTGCAAAACAAAAATTGAAGCCAATTAAGATTAAAAAAGGGTAAATAAAAATGGATGGATAAATTTTCATTAATTTATGATGAATTTATTATTTAAAACTATGAAATTTTTGAATACGTACAAGAGCTGATTTAATTTTTTATAGGTAAACTAATTTAAAACCCATAAAAACCTACAAAATGAACTTAAAAAAGTGGGGTTTAACAATAAAACCCTAATTTTGGGTTTGATTTATGTGTTTATGAGCTTTTCATTCTTTTTAAAGAAAAAACAACAACCGCTTTTTGATGGTCTTATTGATTTTCACAATCATTTATTGCCCGGAATTGACGATGGGAGCAAATCGGTAGATCAATCCATGGAAATGCTGAATTTATACGCTGATTTAGGGATAAAAAAAGTCATCAGTAGCCCGCACATTTATAAAGATTTATACCCCAATACCAAAGAGAGTATCCAAGCTTCATTTGCAAAGCTGGATAAAGCCTCTAAAACCCATGAGGTTGAGCTATTGGGTTTTGCAGCAGAATATTTAGTAGATGAGTTTTTTATGCGTGCTGTTGCCGCTCAAGAAAAACAACTCTGTTGTTTTGGAAAACACATCCTTATAGAAATTCCTTTTTTCGACCAGTTGAAGCGCTTAAATGAAGTCCTTTTTCTGCTGCAGAATCAGGGTTATTTCCCCATTTTAGCTCATCCCGAACGCTATGTAGCCTTGGAAACTACAGCAGCAGTAGAAGACTTAAAGCACAAAGGTGCTAAAATGCAACTCAATGCCCTTTCCCTTGTGGGTTATTACGGCGCGGAGGTGCAAAAGAAAGCCTCGTTGTGGCTTAAAAAAGGACTGTTTGACCTTATTGGAACCGATGCACACAACCCCTACCAATTAAATAAACTGAGGGATTTACACCTCAGCAAAAAGGAACTCCAGGCTTGGGAAAAAATAGGTGCTGAGCAAGCAGCGCTTATCGCCCCTTAAGACTTGTCTTCGCCATACCCATAGCCATAGCCATAGCCATAATTGTACTTGTACTGATAACTGTAGCGGTACCCGTACCCATACTTGTAGTAAGAGGTTGCGCCTGCTTTAACCCCGTTAAGAACAATTCCTATGTTATTGGCTTTTTTATCATCGACTAGTCCTTTTATGAAAGGCATTAATTTTTTGTCGGTGTAATGTGCGCGGGTGGTATACAGCACCAAATCGGCATATTGCAAAAGCGGTAGGGTATCGCTTACAAGAACCAAAGGCGCAGAGTCAATAATGATGTAATCGTAAGTGGATTTAAGCACCTCCAATAAATTTAAAAAATCATCAGAATTTAACAATTCTGCAGGATTGGGTGGTATTGGTCCACTCAAAAGCAAGTCCATTTGGTTGTTAAAAAGATCTAAAGTAAAGATGTGCTCTTTTGTTACAACAGTACTAGCATTAGCCACCAGGGTACTGAGTCCTTTGGTATTGGATTTTCGATCCAGTCCAATCAGGGTATGCAACTGTGGATTTCGTAAATCAGCACCAATAAGCAATACCTTTTTCCCAGTTGCTACATAGCTAGCTGCCGTATTAAATGCGGTCATGGTCTTCCCTTCCCCCTTAATGCTGGATGTAGATAAGATGACATTGGACTTCCCCTCTTTTAGCTTAAAACTAATGTTGGATCGGATTAATCGTGAGGACTCTGCAAAGATTCCACGAGAATCCGTTATGGAAGTGATATCCTCAACAAAGGGGACTTCCCCCATTATATCTAAGTTCGGCACTTGCTGTTCTAAATCTTCTCTAGTGTGTATTTTGGTATCTGTTATTTTTAAAATATAGAGTACGCCAAACGGCAACAATAATCCCAAAAGAAGTGCCCCCAGGGCTATGATTGGTTTTTTTGGTGCTGTGGGCAAAAAGCCCGTATGCGCGTAGTTGATCACTCGGGTGTTGGGCAGTGTCGACTCATAGCTGATGGAGGCCTCCTCACGGCGTTCCAGCAAAAATAAATACAGCTTCTCGGCGATTTGAAACTTGCGCTCAAAACTAAGTAAGGCCGCTTCAAGCTTTGGTATTTTGGAGACCTGGGCATTGGTTTTATTTGAAAACTCTTTGTACTTATCTAGGGATGTATTGATGTAGGAGATGTAGTTTGTTATGCTGCTGAAAATGTTAGCTTTCAATTCTGTAAGTTGCGCGCTAAGTTGTACCACCAATGGATTTCTTGAAGTTGCCCCAGCCAATAAGTTGTTGCGTTTTAGGACCAACTCGTTGTACGACAGAACCAGCTCATTAACATTGCCACTTTCCAATCCAATATTGGAGGGTAAAAGGCTAAACTCTGCCTGACGTTCAAGTTTATTTTTAAGCGATTTAGCCAAAGCACTTTGAGTGGTTAAGTTGAACTGTTCTTGATCTAGGGTCGTGATGTTGGTCAGAGCTGCTGACGTTTGGGCTTCGGGTGAAAAAATAAGATTATCCGATTTGAAACCGGTAGTCTGTAGAGTTAGGGAATCAATTTCATTTTTTATAGAAACCAAACGGTTGTTGATAAAATCGATCGACAATGCAAAAATTTCTTGTTTATCCGATTTCTGCTGCAAATGCGCCACTTCTATCAGCGTATTGACAATGGCTTCATTGCGGTTGGGGTTGGAGCCCTTAATGGCTAAATCGATGTTATCCCCTGTTTTGCTGCTTGCGGAAACCTTAATACTTTCCGATAAACTTTCTACAGCTCTATCCTTGACCGATCTAAAAATCAAAAACACTGACTCCTCTTGAATTTGGTCGGGGTTTACGATCAACACAAAATCATCTGTTTCAAAAGCTTGAGACGGATCAAAGGGGGTCTCCTCTGCTCCATATTGAATTGTTGCTTTGGAGGGCGATAAGTTTATTTCTATACCTTCACCTTCCTTATAAGTATTTTCGTTTTTGAAGACAATTTGAAAGGGGATCTCCGCCCCAAATTGTAAACTCTTCTTGACCCGGCCAAGGCCAAACACTTGGGTCTGTAGATCCAGACGGTCTACTACCTCCGAAAGGTTTGGCTTGGAACTGATTTGAGCAATATAATTATCAAGTTTTACCTTACCTAAATCAAACATGGCGCCCGTACCTTCCGTCAAAAACGAAGTAGGGTCTGCAGAAGAATCCTTGACCTGCAGCGTCGCTGATGTTTGATAAATGTCGTTGGCATAACGCAAATAAAAATATGCCCCCAAAGCAAACACAAGTACAGAGAGCAAAAACCAAGGCCAGAAAAATAAATAATAGCGCAGCTCTTTGACGATGTCTATGGAATCGCCGTTTTGATCAGGAAAAGGGTCTTGAGTGTTCATATAAAATTAACGTGTTATGACAATAAATAGACTAACGGCCAAACTCAGTATGGAAACTAATGTGCTTGCATTGCCCACCAATCCAGAGGATTTAACCCGTGCACTATTGGGGCGGACGTATATAATGTCATTTTGTTTTAAAAAATAAAAAGGAGATTGTAAAAAATCGGTTTTGGTAAGGTCTATGACTTGGTTTGTTTTTTTGCCCGCTTCATTGCGGATGAGCAGCAGATGATTGCGGTCCCCATTGATGGTCAAATCGCCTGCCAAACCAAGGGCTTGAGGAAGGCTTACCCGCTCTTCCAATACGGTAAAAGTTCCAGGTTTATTTACCTCGCCCAAAACCGAAACTCTAAAGTTGAGTAAGCGGATATTGACCGTGGGGTTGTGAATATAAGGTTTTAGGGCTTCTTGAATAATTTGGGCTAGGGCTTGAGTACTTTTATTGGTGGTATCGATGGGGCCAACAATAGGAAGGTTGATGCTGCCGTCCTCCCCTACCAAGTACCCATCGATGGCGCGGTTTTGTACTTGCTGCTGTTGCAGGCCTAAAGTCGCTTGACGTTGAAAGACCAAGACGCTCTCGGGGTTTAGGGCTTTTATTTGAATGTCTAAAATATCACCGGGCTGAATATTTAGAAATTTAAAACTGTTTTCCGCAGCAGTACTGTCAATGTCTTGAAAATAATAAACATCTTTCTTACTGGCGCAGGATGCGAACAAAACAATTAAAATTAAGGAATAAAAGAGGGATTTTATCATGTTTAAAAATTTGTGCTAATTTATGAAATATAATTAAGTTTGATAGTTCTGGAATTAGATATTATAAAGATGTTTAGATTGAAAAAAAAATCACGTTAAAAGACTACAGTCCGTAGTCTTTTAAATTTAAAGCTAAATAACATTAGCAACTCTAAATAATTATAAATAAGTTTAGTTATTATTTAATGCAACTTTTTTAATTATTGATTTTAATGAGGTTAATTTTATTCTATTTTCTAAATTTAAATGAAAATTAGATGTCACATACCCTATTCCATTATGCTCACCATTTTTTATAGCCACGAATGCTAAGTAAGATTTAAATTTTTCTAATTTTAAATTTGATTCTTTTGAATAGATTGAATCACTTTCATCAATATCATTTGGATATACCAACTCAACAAATAGGCTAGTTCCTCTATTATCAACCTCAAATATTTTGATGTCATCTTTAGAAGCAAAAAAACTATTTAGTAATTTTTCAGCATTTATAGCATTATCTTCATTTTTGAATTTCACTAAAAAATCCCTTGACATTCTTGGTAAAATTTCAGTGAAGTTTTTAATACCAATCATCTCTACAAACTTCAGATGCTCTTTAAGACGCCAGTAAAAAGTTAAATGCTCGTGAGGTTGTTGGTGTAGACCGGTAGCGATGATTAATTTAACATTGTTCAACTTTAATAGTTTACCTAACTGATAATCATATTCTGAAAGAATTTGAATTAATGGATCAAAAACATCAGAGCAATACCATTCAGGGTTTTTTAAATCCCCTTGGTATGCTTTTGAATTAAATAAATAATGATGCTGTATATGAGCACCTGAATTTAAAAATAAATTTGAAAAATCAGGTTTGTATTTTTTCCATAGGGTCAAATGAACATCTGCTAATAAACTATCAAGAATAACTGCCTTAACTCCTGGATTTTTTGCTTTGGAAACTGTTTTTACATAATGAAACCATCTTGAGATGGGAACATACAATAAAAGTCCTAGACTTAATGAAATCATTGATTTCAAATTTAATTTTGATTTAGCATTATCATTAACTGATTGATGAACTGCTTGATATAATGCTTTTACAATCCAATTTCCAGATGGATTCGTTTTGGTCCAAGGATCTGGAACAAAAAAAGAAGGATTTGTTAAACGATTCTCTGCGTTAAAGGGAGAAACAGCTCCAACCGAAAGCCCTTCAGCTTCTAACTCTTCAAATATTTGGGGTAGCTCAGGATTATTAACGATATCCCCTAGACGAAATACCATGTGCTCATCAAACGTTTTCCCTGTATGAACAGTTACCCATTGCACCCAGGGTTCTAAAAGTTTATACTCTTTTTCTGAAACTGTTTCTAAAGGAGTTTGTATTTCAAATATTCTTTTAAAATTGGGTAAAAGACCCTGATTTATATAAAATTTTATGTAATCAAAGTTAAGCTCATTTAAACCCAATAAAACAGTTTTATTTTTCATTTTTTATAATTTTTTATAAATATCTATTAAAGAACTATAAACAACTTTTTCAGAGAATTTACTTTTGTAAAGTTTATAACTCGCTTCACCCATTGTTGTTAATTCTTTATCACAAATAAGATTAATACTTTTTTCAATTGCATCAACAGATCTTGGTTCAATTAAAATTCCATTTTCATTATTGTGTATTAAATGGTCACAACCTGGCATTTTAGTGGTTATTATTGGTTTTTTCATAGCCATTGATTCAAGTAAAAATCTTGGTGTACCCTCTCTATAATAAGTTGGAAGAATTGAAACATCTGTAAGAGATATAATTTCAGGTATATTTTTTTGTTTTCCCAGAAATTTAATATTATCAAAACCTTTTATTAAATCGTTTAAAGAATTTTGATTAAGAGAAGATTTATTATTATCATCAAACCAACCAACAATTAATAATTGTATATTATTATTTTTTGAAGCCAACTTAATCCCTTCAATTAACTCAACTATTCCCTTTTCCTTAAGTAATCTTGAAACAAACAGAAAATTTATAATGTCATCTTGTAAAAGGTTATATTGTTTATTAAGAGTATCTATTTTGTCAATAGAAATTGAATCATAACTAAACCTATCTTCATTTACCGCGCTTCCTTTAACACAAAATAATTTATTTTTTAAACCCAAATCTTTGATGTCATCGTGATTCTGAAAAACAGAAACAGGTTTAAATAATAAATTATTGAATCTGTATAATATCTTAGTAACTAATTGCATCAATTTATATTTAGGTGTGTAATAATTAAAAGCAGTTCCTAGGCCAGTAATATGATTGACTATTTTTGATTTTGTAATAGTACCTGAAACAATTGTACCAATTATATTTGGCTGTAGTCTATAAGTATGAATGATATCAAATTTAATATTTTTAAAAATTCTAATTAAATCTATACCGTAAATTATTTTATTTAAAATCCCAGATCCTCTTATGTTATTTGAAACTAGTATAACATTTATACCATGTGAATTAATTTGTTCAAAATATCCATCGTCCGGAATTATAGCATAAACTAAATTTCCCAAAGATTTAAGATGGAGTGCATATCTTAATCTACTGATATAAAAATCTCTTCCTGTATTTTCTATTAGTACTATGCTTTTATTTTTCATTTATTATAATTAGTAAAACAACATCATTAATAGTTATAAATTAACATATTCATTTAAGTACGATTACTAATTTTTAATTATTTAAAAAAAATTTCTTTAAATGATTTAATGATAAAAATAATATTAAATTTTTCATCAGCTTGGGTTTTTATACTGTTACAATCCCATTTTTTATTAATGAAACTGGTCATTTCTTTAAATATAACATCAAAATCCTTTTCATTGGCTTCGGATGATTTAATTTTTGAAATTATAGAATTATTTTTGTTCAACATCTCTTGTTTGCCTCCTAAAAAATCTAAAGTAAATACTGGCAGACCACATGATAAAGCTTCTAAAATAGAGTTACTAAAACCTTCAAACTTTGAAAAATTTAAATAATAACTACTACTCATAAGAATATCTTCTACATTAGAATGTTTTGATATAAATTTTATGTTATATTTAGAGTATTCATTGTTCAAATCTTTAGCCTTATTACCAACTCCCACACAAATTAATTTCTTGTTAAATTTTTTTTCCTCATTTATCCATTTCCAATACTTTAATAAGAATTTATAGTTTTTTTGATCATGCCACCTTGCAACATAAATAAAATTATTGATTTTATTATGATTAAAAACTGACTTAAAGTTAGGAGATGGATTATTAATTAAAAATGTTGTTTTTATATTTAATTTATTAACCTCATTTAACATGTCATTGCTTTGAACAATAACAACATCATATCTTTTCATTATTAATCTGTAATAAAGCAATAAAATTTTTCCGAAAAAACCTAAGCTCCTATAATAAGTAATGGGTAATATACTTTCCCTACATACTAACTTTATATTTTTTCTTTTAAATACAAGAAGAGGTAAAATTAAATTGAAATGATTCAGAGTACTATAAATCATACTCCATCTACCTGTATTTATAATTTTTAATAATTTAGGAATTGCTTTTTTTAGACGTTTTTGTTTTAACTTAATAATATTAAGCTCTGATGGTAAATCATATCCAATTTCATGATTTAATGTTAAAAAAGTTAATTTTTTTATTTCTTCTTTAGAAAAGGAAAGTAAAATTCTACTCAATACACGCTCAGCACCTCCTTTACCAAAATTTGGAATTATAATTAATTTTCTATCCACAAAGCGAGTTTTTCATTAATATGAGTTTCGAATTCATTTAATAAATAATTTTCATAATTAATATTATTTTTATAGCTATTGTAAGATTTATTTGAATTGTAATTTTCTCTTGGATTGGGATAATAAATAGGACTAACCTCTAAAGCCAAAGGGTTAGACATTTCATTATCATTTTCATCAAATACAATATCCCATGCAGCACTGTTCAATCCAAGTCTTTTCGTTGATGAAACTGCCCATTCTTTAATATTCTCAGGGTAATCCATAAATGTAACTTTACTACCGGTAGAAGTGCTAGTAGGCACCCATCCATTACTTTCTACTTTATTTCTCCAATATTGTAAAATCACTTTATTATTAATTATAATCATTCTACAATCTCTGTCGATATTTATAATTTTTTGAATTACTACAAACTTGTTTGATTTAAGCTTTTTAGTGATAAATGTTTTTAAATTTTCTTTTATTTCAATAATACCTATACTACTCTTGCTGTGATTTGGCTTGTATAACCATCTTGAATTTTTATCAATATCCTTATATAAACTATTTAAGTTTTCCTTTGTAATTACATAAGTTTGTGGCATATCTACTTTATTTGTAATAAACGAGTTATACATAAATGCCTTATTCTCCCAGTAACTTATTTCTACTGAACTTGGGATCACATGATTTGATTGATTTTCTAAAATAGAAGAAATTAATGGAAATAAGGCAGCGTCATTATCTATACCCCAATAATTTAGATTATAGCCCGGATTATAAATAACTCTTTTATTTTTTATTTTTTTTAAATTTTTCAATCCAAAGTATACATTGTATTTTAAACCTTTTTTATTAAACAAATTTAAAGTGGCTAAATCCCATAAGAAATTAGTTCTTAATAAATAGAATAAATTAATCTTTGGTATTAAAATAACTAACTTGGCATCAGTGTTTTTTTTAAAAATAAGATTGAAAAATCTAAAAATAAATTTAATTCTTAAAAGTCGTATTAATATTTTTTTCATATTTTGTTTTGGATATTTGATAGTCCATCACATATATCAGCATAACCAAAATATTTAATGGAACTATTCGATTGTAAATAATTTATTTCGTTATTGTAAAATTTTGTATCATTATTTTCATGATTGTAACTTAAATCATCAATTATTACTGTTTCATTTGAAATTTTAATTATTTTTTCCCAATAAATCTGTTTCAAATTAACATTTGGCACTAGTCTTAACTTATAGCTAATTTTTTTAAAATTTGAATCAATCCATTTCTTTGTAATAAAATAATGAGCAGGATTTCTAGCAGATAAAAATATGATCTGATCAAACTTTTTTGATGAATATTTGACTAAATCAAACGCTCCATTTATCAAGTTAAGAGAACTAATCCTATGTTTTTCATTACTAAAGTTATTTATGTTTTCATTTTTTAAAGTAGGCCATGTATCAGCCAAAGTATTATCAATATCTAATACAATTGTACTCTTATTTTTTTTGATAAATTGCACATCAATAATTAATAAAAAATTGTAACAAATTATTAATAATTTTCTTAGTTTGTGTTTAAGCCAGTTCAATTTTAATTGCTTTAATGATTTTTACATTTTCTTCAAAACTTCTAGAGGCAATTCGATAATATCCTGAACCCTTTAAACCAATTTTATCAGAACAGTTTCTAATATATACTCCATGATTTACTAAAAGACGTAACCCAAAATCATCTAATTCATCATTGTCAACTTTAATAAGAAAAAAGTTTGCTTTTGAAGGGTAAATTTTGAGGCCTTTTATTGATGACAACTCGGATCTAAACATTAAAGTATTCATAATATACTTTTTTCTAACTATTTCATATTTATTTCTAAATTTAGTTCCAGAGTACAAATCAAAGAAATACGTAGCTAAACCACTAATATTCCATAAATATCCAGAGTTAGTTAATTCTGACACCCTATCACTGGACATTATCCCATATCCTGCCCTAACACCTGCAATACCAAAATCTTTACTCATACTCTTTATTATTACTAGATTACTGTATTTGTTTATGAGCTCATAGTAGTTCATTAATTTTAATGAATCATCTTCATAAGCAAAATGGACAAAACTTTCATCCAGTATTATACAGTCAAGGTTTTTACAATTTTCAAGTAAGTCAATCAGCTCATCGTAATTAATATAATCCCCATTTGGATTGTTTGGATTAATTATTATCAAAGAGTCAACTTTCTTTTCACGAACATCTTTAATAAGGTTTTTAATGTTTAATACATAATTTTCAGATTCCTTTAAATTATGAAAAAATATTTCTTGATCATTATTCAGAAACTCATAGTAACTACTAAATGTTGGAATAGGCAATAATAATCTATTGCCACAAAATCTTTTTAACGTTGCTGAAATTATTTCAATTGCACCATTTCCTACAAAGATATTTTCTTTTTTAACAGCTATTGTTTGACCAATAATCTTAGAAATATCAGAGTTTTGGGGAGGGTAAAACTCTAAACTATCTCTTAAGTCATCGTAAGTAGGAAAATCAGCCTTCATATTTTCGATAAAAAGATCAGTAGCATAAGGATTACTTAAAAAACATGCATCTACATCTATTTTCAGTTCAGGTATTTCCTGCAAAACAGTTTTTATACTTGGAGAGTGAGTTCCGGATTCTTGTTTTAAATTGTTAAAAATCTTTTTTACTCTTTCTATATTAATTTCTTTGTCCATTAGTTATTTATTTTATTATCTGAATTATTTAGTGTTAGTAATAGGAAAAAAGGTATGGAGTACAATAATCCATGACCTGTAATTAATGCTATTGATAGAGATAAACCTACGAGTTTATTCGGCATCATAACATAAAAAAGTGCTGAAATTAATAATAATCCAATTATAATTCCAAAATCTCCAAAAATTTCAAAATAACTATTATGAATACCTACATCATTAATAGTTTTAATTGATGAAGCCATAAATCCAAATCCATTACCTGTAAAGGGTCTATCTGCAATTGCTGTAAAACCCTCAGTCCATAGATCTATCCTTCCTGTAAAGAGAGAGTTAAATTCAGCATTACCAGCAAAATAATCATTTAGATATTTTAGTTTTTTATATCTTGACAGATTGAAATTAAAAGAATCCCAAAATGTAATAAGATAAAGTGATGAAAATACTGGAGTCAGAATAAATAGAATACGATTATTTCGATAAAAACCAATTAATAGAATTAGAATAGCTGTAAAAGAAAAAGTATAAAAAACAGATAAAAATAAAATAATTGTTTCTATGAGTGTAATTTTATATTTTTTTTGATGGAATAAATTATAAGCAAGAGCAATGATTATACCACCATAATTTGCATTTAAGTAAAAGCCTGAAAACCTAGTTTGATAGTCAGAAGTTAAATCATTAGACAGCAACACAAGGTCTAGTTTTAAATATGAAGATATTATTATACTTATGGCTCCTAAGACTACTCCAATTCTAATACCTAGTAAATAATCTTTCAATAAAATTTTTGAATAATTAAAAACAATTAAAACTAAAATCAAACGCAATAAATTTCCATATTGTACAAGCATAAAATCAGCAATATGATCAAATGCATAGTTAAACAAAAAGGATAAAGTTGATAATAAAAAAATAATAAAGTAGAAATAATTAACTTCAACATTGGATTTGAAAGATCTCTTGTTTGTCAAGAATACTATCATTAGACAAAATATAATTATAGTTGTTATGTAAACCGAACTACCAAAGTAATATGGGGCAGCCATGTTTATTGCACTAAAAAAAATAGCAATTAAAATAATTAAAGGGAATTTTCGTAGCAAGACTTAAATTTATAATTAAATAAAATATTTGAAAAAATTATGAAAGATATGTAAAATATGATTCCTTTATATAAATCAGAGAAAAATAGAGGAATAATAAAAGTAGCAAGTAAGACCAAAATTAAACTTGATAATATTTCCTTCTCATTACCTATAATTTGAACAAAACTGCTTTTCAATCCCACATATATATCAGTTGATGTGGCTAACAGATAAATAAGAACGAAATAATAAAATAATTTATCATTAAAATATTGTAATTCAATTGGGTTTACATAAATAAATATACTAATTGATAGTAAAACAAATAAAGCATACAAAATCGAATTTTTTCTAACTAAATCAAATTTTTCAAAAAAGATATCCTTTTGCCTTAGAATAATGGGTAAGTTAAGTTTAGTTAAATAATTGTATGGGATAGATAATGAATTTGATATTGTAAAAGCAATATTCGCTATTCCAATTACTTGAGGAGCCACAAATGACATAATTATAAATTGAAATCTTGAAGCAAACGATCCTAAACCAGAGATTAGTGCTTTTGAAATTTTAAAGTAACCTAATTCATAAGATAGTTTTGTATTTAAAAAATTCAATTTCAACTTCTTGGAATAAAAAAATATTCCAAAAAAGAAATAAATCAAAAAAATAATTAACATTTGATTTAAATCTATTAAATCATAAAAATAAAGTGATAAACTAACAACTTGAATAAAACTGAATAAAATGTCAAATGAATAGCGGACAAATTTAGCTTCATTTACTACATGTAGAATAATAATTAAATAGTCAAAAACAACTTTTAGGGGACTGAATAAAATTAAGGTTGGATTAAAATTAATTTTTGTAGAATCTAATCGATAAACAAAGTATGCAAAAAATGAAATAACTATACTTGAGCTAATTAATGTGAAAAAGTCATTTTTGATAAGTTCATTTAGGTTGTTACTCTGATAATACTGTAGTTCTTTACCTAACAATAACAATGTACTTATAACAGTTATAATAGAAATAAATAATACTAAACCACTATAATCTCTTTCATTTTGTATTTTGGCAAAAGTAAAATGGAAAATAGTACTTAATACTAATGGTGAAAAAATTGGTATTATTTTGTTTGTTATAATAAAAAATTTTTTAGAGGACATTATAATTACTTTAAAAATTTAATATTTGTCGTTAAAGCTAAATTCATTTATACTTAATTTAAAAACTTTTATCTAGTTTATAATAGAATTTGTACCAATCCACAAAAGCACCTACCCCATCATCAACTGAAGTAAGAGGTTTATAATCATAATCTTTTTGCAACTGACTTACATCAGCCCATGTCTGGTTTACATCCCCAGCTTGCATTGGTAGAAATTGTTTATGAGCCTCTAATCCAAGTTTTCTTTCAATAGATTTAATAAAATCCATAAGCTTCACTGGAGTACTATTACCAATATTATATAGTTTGTATAGAGATAAATTATTCGAATCTTCTAATAAATTGTTGACAACTCCTGCAACTATATCATCAATAAAGGTGAAATCTCTAGATAAATCGCCATTATTAAAAACTTTAATAGGTTCATTGTTGATAATGGCTTCTGTAAATAAAAACATAGCCATGTCCGGTCGTCCCCAAGGGCCATAAACAGTAAAAAAACGTAGACCTATGGTTTCAATACCATATAAATGTGCATAAGTATATGCCATTAGTTCGTTGGACTTTTTAGTTGCTGCATATAAACTTATGGGCTTGTCTACATTAGCTGATTCTTTAAAAGGAACCTCATAACTATTTCCATAAACACTAGAACTCGAAGCATAAACAAGACGTTTTACACTGTGATGTCTGCAGCACTCTAAAATATTTAAAAAGCCATTAATATTAGAATCTATATAGGCCTCAGGATTTTCTAATGAGTAGCGCACCCCTGCCTGAGCTGCAAGGTTACAAACCATATCAAACTTAAATTCTTTAAATAGTTTTGGAAGTGCTTCGCGGTCTTCTAAATTCACACGTATAAACTGCATTTTAGAACCGTATGTCGTGCTACTAGAAATAACATTAAAAACCTTAGCATCATTACGCTCTATGCCTAACAGCTGTAAACGCGCATATTTAAGATTCACATCATAATAGTCATTGATATTATCCAGCCCTACGACATTATGACCTGATTTTAGGATAGCTTCACAAAGATGATAGCCAATAAAGCCTGCAGCGCCAGTAATTAATATTTTCATCTATTTTTTTCCTATTTGATGATATTTAAATCCTTTTTCTTCTAAGTTAAATGTATTATATTGATTTCTGCCATCAAAAATAACCGGAGTTTTTAATTGTGCTTTAATTTCTTCAAAATCGGGAGAACGAAACTCTTTCCACTCAGTAAGCAAAACAAGTGCATCTGAGCCTTTTAAAACATCATACTTCGAGGTTACATAGGTTATGTTTTGAACTCCTTTGAGGTAGTGCTCTTTTGCCTCATTTATCGCCTTTGGGTCGTATGCTATTATTTTAGCACCTCTACTTACCAATTCTTTAATTACATAAATGGCTGGTGCTTCACGCATATCATCAGTCCCTGGTTTAAAGGCCAATCCCCAAATACCGTAAGTAAAGCCGGTTAAATCTTCTCCAAAACGTTTCACTATTTTTTGAGCAATGACTAATTTCTGGGAATCATTTACTTCTTCAACCGAAGTTATTAATTTTGCATTATAATTATGTTCTTTAGCAATTTTAGTCAGTGCTTTTACATCTTTTGGGAAACAAGAACCTCCATAGCCCGCACCTGGGTAAATAAAATTATATCCAATACGCTGATCTGAACCAATTCCAATTCGAACCTGGTTGGCATCTGCTCCTACCTTTTCACAGATATTGGCAATTTCATTCATAAAAGATATTTTGGTAGCCAGCATTGCATTGGCTGCATACTTGGTCATCTCCGCAGAACGAATATCCATAGATATAAAACGATCTCTTGACATACAAAAAGGATGATATAGTTGTTTCATCTTCTCTCTTGCATATTCACTATCCGTCCCAATAACCACTCGATCGGGCTTCATAAAATCATTTATCGCAGCGCCTTCTTTTAAAAATTCAGGATTCGAAACCACATCAAACTCTAAATCAACACCCCTAGCATCTAACTCTTTTTGAATGGTCGCCTTTACCTTATCTGTAGTTCCAATAGGCACCGTAGATTTATCCACTACAATCAATCTTTTTTGCATCAACTGGCCTATAGATTTCGCTACGGCTAATACATATTGTAAATCTGCAGAGCCATCATCTCCCATGGGAGTTCCAACCGCTATAAAGGCGATTTCAGAATTTTGTAGAGCCTTATCTAATTCTGTTGTAAAAAAAAGGTTCTTATTCTTTACATTTTTTAAAACCATTTTCTCTAAACCAGGTTCAAAAATTGGAATGATTCCTTGGTTTAATTTCTCAATCTTGACTGGATCTATGTCAACACAAGTAACCTTATTTCCCATCTCTGAAAAACAGGTTCCTGAGACAAGTCCAACATAGCCGGATCCTATAACTGTAATATTCATATCTTACTTATCTTCTGCTATTTTCACTTGTTTTCTAAGTCCACTAGAGGAAAACCTATGATCTCTAGTATTAAAATATAGTTCAATTCCTTTGGTCTGGCAGTATTCTCTACCGGTGAATGGTTTATCTCTATACTCCTCACCAATAATGCGAACATCCAGTTTAAATGAGCGTAAAATATCCTCAAGGTCCTGCTCAGACACATAAGGCACGATTTCATCAACGTGTTTACACCCCTTTAGCTGAATATACCGCTCGGTTATGGTTTGGGTGGGAGCGTTTTTCTCAGCCCGATTAAGTGAGGGATCAAGTTGCAGTCCAACGATTAAATAATCACACTGGGTTTTTGCTTCTTCAAGCATTTTAATATGACCTGCATGAAGCAAATCAAAGGTGGAAAATGTAATTCCTACTCTCATAATTTATTCTCTTTTAAAATCATCTTGAACTCTTACAATATCATCTTCATCCGAAGGCACTGAATCGGTATGTTGCCAAATCTCAGCTACGATTCCATAATCTTTAAGACCAATAAGCCGGTGTCGCTCGCCTTGTTGTAATTTAACCTGATCACCCTCGCTGTAAGTCACCACATCTCCTTGATCGTCAGTATCGCTTCGGATAATCCCAACTTCTCCGCGGTAGACCTGCCAGATCTCGGCGCGGCGGTGATGGTACTGCCAAGAGAGGCGCGCACCGGGTTTTACAATCAGGATTTTAGGGCTGAGCTTACCTTCTATTTTTAAATGATCCACATCAATCCCTTCAAAGAACTGATTGGAAAAGGCCTGGGCCTGGTCTTCATCGATGACTAAAAAAGCGCCCCAAGGCCGCTCAAAGTCTTTGGATACGACCCTAAATCCTAGGGATTCAATTTCGTTTTGAATGGTGTTGTAAACTTCGCTGCTCATTTATCTTGAAATAACTTGAATAATCAAGTTTTATTGTTTTTTTAAGGCGTCTAATTCGTATAATTTTTGACTCGGGTCGGTAGTCCTTTTATTCTACGGTGACGGATTTTGCTAAATTCCGTGGTTGATCTACGTTTTTTTCAAGCAGTACTGCTATATAGTAGGAGAGCAACTGCAAGGGAATGGTCGTTACCAATGGAGATAAAAGCTCTAGGGTCTCTGGCACCTCAATAACGTGATCGGCCAAGGCTTTAACCTCAGTGTCGCCTTTGGTGACTATTCCAATGATCTTTCCCTTACGGGATTTGATCTCTTGGATATTGCTTACAATCTTTTCGTAATGTCCATACTTTGTCGCAATCACCACAATGGGCATATGCTCATCAATCAGCGCAATAGGTCCGTGTTTCATCTCCGCTGCAGGATAGCCCTCAGCGTGGATGTAGGAGATTTCTTTTAGCTTCAGTGCGCCTTCTAAGGCTACAGGAAAGTTAAAGCCCCGACCTAAGTAAAGCGCGTTGGGAACATCTTTGTAAACTGCCGCAATTTGCTTGCTCAAAGCATCAGATTTTAAAGCCTGTTCAACTTTTGTTGGGGTGGTTTCCAGTTCCACCAAATGGCGTTTGTAGTCTGAGTTTGAAATCGTGCCTTTGGCCTTTGCCAGCCTGAGAGCCATCATGGTTAAGACCGTAATCTGGGTGGTGAACGCTTTGGTCGAGGCCACCCCTATTTCTGGCCCTGCATGGGTATAAGCCCCAGCATCTGTTTCTCTAGAAATAGACGAGCCTACCACATTGCAAACACCAAATACAAATGCCCCCTGTGCTTTGGCCAATTTGATGGCTGCCAGTGTATCTGCCGTTTCCCCAGATTGTGATATAGCCACCACAATATCTTTTGCGCTTATAACCGGGTTTCTATAGCGAAACTCCGAGGCGTATTCTACCTCGACGGGAATTCGTGCAAGGTCCTCAAAAATATACTCAGCAACTAAGCCTGCATGCCAGGAGGTACCACAGGCTACTATGGTAATTTTTTGGGCGTTGATAAACTTTTCTAAATTATCTTCAACCCCTGCCATTTTGATTAGCCCCTGATTTACCAACAAACGCCCTCTATAGGTGTCTTTGATGGCCTGAGGTTGTTCAAAAATTTCTTTAAGCATAAAGTGCGCGTAGCCGCCTTTTTCAATTTGATCAATATTTAATTTGAGCTGTTGAATGTAAGGACTCACCAGCGAATCGTCTTTTATTTTTCGAATTTTAGTTTCCTTGTGTAAGCGGATTATGGCCAGTTCTTCGTCTTCCAAATAAATAGCGTCATTGGTGTATTCGATAAACGGTGAAGCATCACTTGCAATAAAATATTCGTTTTCGCCAACACCAATGGCCAGTGGACTGCCCAAGCGCGCCGCTACAATTTCATTGGGTTTTTTAATATCTATAACTGCAATGGCATAAGCTCCAACTACTTGGTTTAGGGCTATTTGTACGGCTTTGCCCAGTTTAAAGCCGCCATTTTTTTGTACGTCCTCGATAAGGTTCACCAAGACCTCAGTATCGGTGTCCGATTGGAAGGTGTATCCTCTTTTGCTGAGTTCTTTTTTTATGGATGCATAGTTTTCAATGATTCCGTTGTGGATAATAACCAAATCGCCAGAGTTTGAATAGTGGGGGTGTGCGTTTGTATCGTTGGGGACCCCATGGGTTGCCCAGCGGGTATGTCCGATGCCAATGTTCCCTACGTTATTATGGTCAGAATTTATTTTTTCTTGAAGATCGCTTACCTTGCCTTTTGTCTTGCTCAGCCTGATGCGCGCTCCGTCAAAAAGGGCGATCCCAGCACTGTCATACCCTCTGTATTCCAAACGTTGAAGTCCTTTTAAAATTATGGGTTGCGCTGCGCGGTGTCCAATGTAGCCTACTATTCCACACATATGTATATTGTTGTTAAGTTTAAATTGTATTTTTTATATTTATGCATCCTGAGTTGATTTTTGCCAATTCCATGCAGCGATTAATGCCTCTTCTGTAGTTCTAACCGCCTTCCACCCTAAAACTTTCTTTATTTTAGCTCCATCAGCATATATTTTTTCAACATCTCCTGCTCTTCGGTCTCCTATGGCGTACTTGAGTTTCAGATTGTTTGAAGCTTCAAAAGCAGTGACTATATCCAAAACGCTTAACCCATGCCCTGTACCAACATTAAACACCTCTTTGACTTCATGCTCAAGCAGGTAATCCAAAGCTTTTACATGAGCAATAGCTAAGTCCTGAACGTGGATGTAATCTCTGACACAGGTGCCATCGTGCGTATCATAATCATTTCCATTGACCGTCAGTTTAGCGCGCAAACCAGCAGCTACTTCAGCTACTATGGGCACTAAATTACTGGCGTTATCGCTAGAGCAATCCCCGATCAGTCCAGATTCGTGGGAACCAATGGGGTTAAAATACCGCAAAGACACACTATTGCAGTTGTTGTTTTGGATTAAAAGCTCGCATTTTTGCTTTGTTTCTCCATATGGCGATTCTGCTTTTTTGAACGGTGCGCGCTCATCTACGGGCAGTTTATCGGGCATGCCATAAACCGTACAGGAAGAGGAAAAGATTAGATTTTTGAACTTAGCTTGTTCAAAGCATTTTAAGAGTGTTTCCAGCGAACCAATATTGTTTTTGTAGTACTTTTCTGGGTATTTGACGGAGTCCTCAACGGATTTATATGCTGCAAAATGGATACAGGCATGAATATCCTCATAAAGCGCATAAATACGCTCCATTTGTTTTAAATCTGTACAATCTACATTGTGAAATGGTAGTTCAGTGTTTAAAATCTTATTTATACCGCTAAGATTTCGCTCAGAGGTGTTGCACATATTGTCAACAATTATAGGCAAATATCCAGATTTGAAGAGTTCAACAACGGTATGAGACCCGATGTAGCCCGCCCCGCCTGTAACTAGTATTTTTTTCTTCATTTTAGTTGTAAATTTCTGCACCTTTAAAAAAAATTAAAATTCTTTAGCCCGCTGGATTAGGTATTGGCCATAGCCACTTTTTTTAAGCGGCTCTGCGAGTTTTAAAAGCTGAGCTTTATTGATGTAGCCCATCTGAAATGCAATCACTTCCAAACAAGCAACTTTAAGTCCTTGCCTTGTCTCTATGGCTTTGATGTAATTTGAGGCCTCAATTAAAGATTCGTGTGTACCGGTATCTAGCCAGGCAAAGGCACGGCCCATCAGTTCCACTTTGAGCGCTCCGCGTTTTAAAAACTCTTGATTTACTGTGGTAATCTCTAGCTCTCCTCTTTTACTCGGCTTTATATTTTTGGCAATTTCAACTACTGAATTTGGGTAAAAATACAAGCCTGTAACCGCATGATTTCCTTTGGGGTGCTCAGGTTTTTCTTCAATAGAAATGGCTTTACCTTCGCTGTCAAACTCAACCACTCCATAACGCTTTGCATCACTCATATAATAGCCAAATATTGTAGCCATATTGTCATTGCTTACATTGGCAACTGCTTTGTCCAATAGTTTGGAAAAACCATGCCCATTAAAGACATTATCACCCAATACCAAACATACATCATCGCCTGCAATAAACTCTTCGCCTAAAAGAAATGCTTGTGCTATACCATCAGGACTGGCTTGTTCTTTATAGCTAAGTGAAATACCCAGCTGTGCACCACTGCCGAGCATGCGTTCAAAATTTGGCAAATCTTCCGGTGATGAAATGATCAGTATTTCTTTGATGCCAGCCAACATTAGTACCGATAAAGGATAATAGATCATCGGCTTATCATAAACAGGTAATAACTGCTTTGATGTGCCCAAAGTGATGGGGTACAATCGGGTTCCTGAGCCACCTGCTAAAATAATACCTTTCATAGCTTCGCGTATTGTTTTTTATAATAGTCCTGGTAATTCCCCGATGAAACACTACTGAGCCACTGTTTGTTATTCAAATACCAATCAATAGTTTTGGATAGCCCCTCCTCGAAGGTTACCGTTGGGTTCCAGCCTAATTCTTTATTAATTTTTGCAGCGTCAATCGCATAGCGAAGGTCATGACCTGGACGATCTTTTACATAAGTGATGAGTTTTTCACTTGTACCTGATACCCGATTTAGTTTTTCGTCCATCTGTTTGCAAAGGACTTTAACTAAATCAATATTTTTCCATTCGTTAAATCCGCCAATGGTATAGGTTTCATGGTTTTCTCCTTTATGGAACACCAAATCTATAGCGATGGCATGATCTACGACATAAAGCCAATCTCTAGTGTAATTACCGTCGCCATAAACAGGAAGTGGTTTGTCATCCAAAATATTATTGATAAATAAGGGAATGAGTTTTTCTGGAAATTGGTATGGCCCATAATTGTTGGAACAATGGGTTATGACGTAGGGTAATCCATAAGTTTCGCCATAAGCACGCACAAAATGGTCTGAACTGGCTTTCGAAGCAGAATATGGTGAGTTGGGATCGTATGGCGTTGACTCTTCAAAAAGTCCAGACTCACCAAGACTTCCATACACCTCATCCGTGCTTATATGATAAAAACGTTTGCCTGCCCAATTATTTTTATGCAATGCTTTAAAGGCATTTAAAAGCACCATTGTACCCAAGATATTGGTCTTGGCAAAAGCCAAGGGGTCGGTAATGGAGCGGTCCACATGCGACTCAGCTGCTAAGTGGATTACCGCATCAAATTTGTATTGCTTAAAAATGGTGTTGATGTAGGCTTGGTCGGTAATATCTCCGTGTAAAAAGCTATAATTATCCTTGGCTTCAATATCCGTGAGGTTCTCGAGATTACCTGCATAGGTCAAAGCGTCAAGGTTATAGATATGATAATCTGAATACTTAATTACAAAACGCCGAACCACATGAGCGCCGATAAAACCTGCTCCTCCAGTAATTAATATGTTCTTTGTTTTTGTCATTATCTATTTAACTAACTTAACTGATTTATACACCGTCTTTAGTCTTGTAATAGGACTGGTACCACTCTACAAAAGCAGCAACACCATCTACAACGGAGGTATTGGGTGTGTAGTTGTAGTCGTTTTGTAGGGCACGGACATCGGCCCATGTTTGATTAACGTCACCGGGCTGCATCGGCAGCATTTGTTTTTGGGCTTCTACCCCCAGCTTGCTTTCAATGGCCTGGATAAAATCCATCAGCTCTACGGGCGCACTGTTGCCAATGTTGTACAGTTTGTAGAGCGCTGAATTTTTTGCGTCCGCTAAAAGGGTGTTGACTACCCCAGAAACTATGTCGTCGATATAGGTAAAGTCTCTTGAGAGTTTACCCTTATTAAAAACTTTTATTGGCCTGTTGTTTATGATGGCATCGGTAAATAAAAACATGGCCATATCAGGTCGCCCCCAAGGGCCATAGACTGTAAAAAAGCGCAAGCCTATGGTTTCAATTCCGTATAAATGCGCATAAGTATGGGCCATGAGTTCATTCGATTTTTTAGTAGCTGCATACAAGCTTATGGGCTTGTCTACATTCGCAGATTCATCAAATGGGACCGTAGCGCTGTTTCCATAAACACTCGAACTGGATGCATAGACCAGTCGTTTCACATTGTGGTGTCGACAACACTCTAAAATATTTAAAAACCCGTTGATGTTGGAATCGATATAGGCCTCTGGATTTTCTAAAGAATAACGAACCCCAGGCTGTGCAGCTAAATTACAAACCATATCGAACTTTAGTTCTTTAAACAACTTTGGTAAGGCGTTGCGGTCTTCCAAATTCATACGGATGAACTGCATTTGAAGTCCATGGGATCTGCTGCTGCAAAGCGCATTGAAAACCTCAGCCTCAGCGCGGTCTATACCCAACTCATTCAAACGCGCGTATTTAAGATGCACATCGTAATACGCATTAATATTGTCCAAACCAACAACAGTGTAGCCCTGTTTGATCAGCGCTTTAGCGAGGTGAAACCCTATAAAGCCTGCGGCACCTGTTACGAGTATGGTTTTGTTTGTCTTCATTAGGACCCTATGCCTTTATATATAAACCCTATAGTTTCTAAAGCCGCGCGGTCCAAGACATTACGTCCATCAAAAACAAAGGCTGGCTTTTGCATCTTGTTATAAATCCGCTGCCAATCGTAGGTTTTAAACTCATCCCATTCGGTAAGTACCGCTAAGGCATGCGCGCCCTCTAAGGCAGCATAAGGATCGCGTTCTGTCTTTAGGTAAGTTGCGTTTTCATCCTCTGGACGGGTGTTTAAGTAATTTAGATCCGCCTGCATTTGAGTGGCCGTCACCTTAGGGTCAAAGACCTTGATGGTGGCCTGTTCGTCCATAAGTAAATCTGCAACATAAATGGCAGCAGATTCTCTAGTGTCGTTGGTGTCTTTTTTAAAAGCCCAACCCAAAAAGGCAATAGTTTTCCCATTGACCGTGCTGTAGAGTGTTTTGATAATATTCTTGGCAAAGCGGTCGCGCTGGTGGTTGTTCATTAGAATCACATGATGCCAGTAGTCCGCTACCTCATCCAAACCTAGGGACTTGGCGATGTACACCAAATTCAAAATATCTTTTTGAAAACAAGACCCGCCAAAACCAACAGATGCTTGCAAGAATTTTGGACCTATACGGCTGTCCATACCAATGGCTTTGGCCACTTCCTGAACATCAGCACCAGTGGCTTCACACAGCTCCGAAAGCGCGTTTATTGAAGACACACGTTGGGCCAAAAAAGCATTGGCGGTGAGCTTGGAAAGTTCAGAGGACCATACATTGGTGGTTAGAATGTTTTCTTTGGGTACCCAACTGCTGTATATATCCACCAAGGCTTGTATGGCTTGTTGCCCTTTGGACGAAGAGGAATCTCCTCCAATAAGCACGCGGTCCGGAACAGCCAAATCGCGCATGGCAGTCCCCTCGGCTAAAAACTCTGGATTAGAAAGAATCTGAAAATCCACTCCGTTACCGGTGTGGTCCAAAATATTTTGAATGGCCTCGGCTGTTTTTACAGGCAGGGTCGATTTTTCGACTACAATTTTGTCTGATGTAGCGACTTTTGCGATTTGACGCGCACAGAGTTCTACATACTTCAAATCTGCTGCCATGCCCTTGCCTGCACCGTAGTTTTTAGTAGGGGTGTTGACCGATATAAAAATTAGTTCTGCGGCGTCAATAGCCTTATCAACTTCAGTAGAAAAAAATAAGTTGCGTCCACGAGCCTCGGCAACCACCTCATCCAAACCAGGTTCGTAAATGGGGAGCTTTTTTAAATCGGTATGGTTCCAGTCGGCAATGCGTTGTGCGTTGAGGTCTACGACCGTAACTTTAATATCTGGATTCTTTTGCGCTATTACAGCCATGGTCGGCCCACCGACATAACCGGCGCCTATACAGCATATGGATTTAATGTTCATAATTTGAATGTAGTATTTTTAATGTTCATTAGCGTCCAAAATCGTCTTGCACTCTTATGATGTCTTCCTCGTCTGAAGGAACAGCATCGGTATGTTGCCAAATCTCTGCGACCACACCAAAATCATCTAAGCCCACCAAGCGGTGGCGCACCCCCTGGTTGAGTTTAATTTGTGCACCAGAGCGGTAGGTTTGCATCTCATTTTCTGCATCTGTTTCACTCTGTACAACTCCCACTGTACCCTTGTAGACTTGCCAAATTTCGGCGCGGCGGTTGTGGTATTGCCAAGAGAGCTTTACATTGGGTTTTACCATCAAGATTTTAGGGCTGAGTTTCCCTTCAATTCGTAGGTCCTCAACATCCAAGCCGCTAAAAAAATGATCGGCAAACGCTTGCGCTTGGCGTTCATCGATGTAATAAAAGGCACCCCATGGGCGCTCCAAATCTGCAGCGGTGATTTTGAAGCCTAAAGATTCCAATTCTACCCGAATACCGTTAAAAAACTGTTTGTCCATAATTAGTTTTTCGCTGTTTTTACTTGTTTTCTCAATCCAGAAGATGAAAACCTGTGGTCTCTAGTATTAAAATATAATTCTATGCCTTTGGTCTCGCAATAGTCTCTTCCTGTAAATGCTTTGTCTTTGTACTCATCACCAATGATGCGTACATCCAATTTGAAAGCGCGCAGAATGTCTTCTAAATCTTGTTCAGAAACATAAGGCACAATTTCATCTACAAATTTACAACCTTTTAACTGAATATAGCGCTCTGTAATGCTCTGGGAAGGTGCATTTTTTTCTGCACGGTCTAGCGAAGGGTCCAATTGTAAGCCTACAATCAGGTAATCGCATTGGGTTTTGGCTTCTTCCAACATCTTTACATGCCCTGCGTGCAGAAGATCGAAGGTTGAAAAAGTAATGCCTATTTTTTTAGTCATAGTTCAGTTTTTATGAATGTTTAAGCTAATTGTATTTGATAAGGATTAGCTGTCTAAAGTTTTTTGAGCAACCAACTGCTGGATTGAATTTTATCGCCGAGCCCGTCAATAAGAGCGATGCCAACCTTGCTGCAAGTTGGACGCTCGGGAATGCTGTCGTTGTTTTGATCACCGCCATTGGCAAAAGCTAAGTCGTAAACAGCGCCGTAGTCGGCTGCTATTTTTTCTAGCGTTGCACACACAGTGCGGTCTTTATCAATAGAGAGTATGGCCTTGTCTACTGCTTTGATGTTGGAAACAATAAACAAGCGCTCCGCTTCATTTTGGAATTCTTTACTGCCTTTCAGCGCGCGCTGATGATCTGAATTGACAATAACAATTAAAACATCTGCAAGTGCCTTGGCGTTATTGATGTATTCCAAATGGCCCTTGTGGATTGGGTTAAAATAACCAGATACGATGACAGCTTTTGGTTTTGACATAGTGGCTTTTAGTTTAGATTGTATTTAAAAAAATTTACGGCTTCGCCGCAGGGTGTCCCATGACCCTATAAAAGTATATAAAAAACTGGCGCTGTCTTAACGCACCAGTTTAAACTGTATTTTAAAACGGCCGCAGTCCGAAACCGAATAGCAAATACCGTTTTTAACTTCAACAATTTCTGCATCAACGCCCAATACAGGAGCGTCAACATGCGCTCCAACAGAAACGTCAGAAGCCTGATGCGTGTTGTTGCAGTACTGCTGTAATTGTTTAATTTCTTTTGGCCAAACTCTTGCCCGCGCTCCATGTACATTCATATAGCCCAATACACTTCTACTGCCGAAAACGATGCGTTCCTGAGCAGCGGTTAGCTTTACAAATACATGCCGAGAAATCAAAGGCTTTTGAATCTTCTTTTTCCGATCGCTCCACTGCCGAAGGACCTCAACGCTAGGAGTATACGACTCAACACCAAGATGCTCTAAATCAGAAACAGCTTTTAGCTCGTGCCCGGCTTTAACCCTCAAAACCCACCAATAATTTTCCTTGTCAATCACAGTATAAATTCTTTTCTATAGTTTGTATAGTAAATGAGAACACGCTGATCTTTTGTACTTTTTTTGGAACGTATAAAATCTTTGGTCTTAAAAACACGTTCTAATTTTTGATTTAATGAATGGATGATTTCTAACTTTTTTCGATTATTCTGTGCTGTGCTTAAAGACTTATCATAAAGCTCATTCAAAACTAATTTAGAATTCACGTTTTTGCTGTAAAGCAGCATGGTTAAAACTTTGTGCTCAGCAACTGAGAGTGGATAAAACACACGATCAAAACGAAAGCCTGAATCAACAAGCCTGGGTCGTTTCCTGTTTTGGTTGTACAAAAATACAAGGCCAAAAAGCAAAATAAAAATTATAACAACAACTACAACAGTTAAACTTTTAAACAGCGTATTGGCATCCACATACATAGAAGAAATGGAGGTAGCTTTGCCCGTAAAATCACTAAGTTGCATAGCAATAAAGTTGTTATTTCGAAAATTGTAAATAGAATCGCGAGCAAAGAAGCCTTGTCCAATTGATAAAATATGACTCGCGTCATCGTATTGTTCTATGGTATTTGAACCATAATCTAGTACATACATACCGTCGATATCAGGACTAGTTCTACCATAAAAGAGGTGACGTCCATTACCAATATCTATGTACTCATTATCTTGGTATGAGATGAATTTAGAAGTCCCTAAGTCGGTCCACGTCTTATTGTTAAAATCAAATCTCCATACATTATTGTTTACAATGTATTCTGTCCCATTGTGCAAATCAATAGTAGTTCCCCTCGAAACAAAATAAAAATCACCAACTAAAGTGGAATTGAAATGACTCAAACCAGGTGGGAGATAAGATTCTTCGTTAATATTATAAAACTCCCACTCATTGGTTGTTTCAGAAAAATACGTAAAAAAGTTGCGCGCACTCCAAAACCCGTACCCCCCGAATTTAAAAATAGTATCGTTCTTTACAAAAATATCCGATCTATAGCTCATCTTATGATCAAAGGAATTGTCTATTCTTTTGATGGAATCATTAGTCAATTCCCAAACCATCCCACTGCCTAATGAGACTAAATATGGGGTGTTTTTTTTAAATACAAGTTTTGTGTTGCTAATCTCTAAATTAAGGCCTGCATTGATGTGTAAGGTGTCTGGAATATTATTTTGAAAATCTCTAATTATAATTTCTTTGGATCCAAGAAAAAAAACTCGTGTTGAATCCTGTGGCACCGCTTTAAGTTGTTTTTGATGAGCTGAAACAGAACAAACAAAAAAGAAATTTAATAAAAAAAATAGCCTTACTATCATACTACTAATATAGTTTTAATATCGCAAAAATAATACAATTTTTTAATTAAATTTGTTTAATTAAGGCTATATTTGCTTAAAATATTTCGCTTTGTATTCAATTGAATTTATCTCTGCTTACTTGATTACGACTATGCTTTTGGGTGTTTTCGCGATCAATTCATTTAGACGCTTTATTCTAATATTTAGGATATTTGGAAGACCAAAAAAAAGAGACTTACACAAAACTCCTGTGCCAAACTCAGCAGGTATTGTTTTTTTGTTTTTATTCTTGGTTGGATGTTTACCAATCATAAACTTCGTGAAGGATGTGCGGAGTTTTTTTTATTTGACAATCTGTTTGGTCTTGCTTACCATTATTGGTTTTTGGGATGATTTAAAAATAATGAGTGCAAAAAGAAAATTAGTCTACGAGATTTTCATCATCATTGCTGCTGTCATTGCCGATGATTTGGTGTTAACAAATCTCAATGGATTTTTAGGCCTATACGAATTACCTTTATGGTTTGGTTTCCCTTTTACTGTATTTATCGGCGTTTTTATGATTAATTCATTCAATTTAATTGACGGTATTGATGGGCTTTCAGGGTTTATTTCCATCATAGCGTTCACTTCTTTTGCTGTTATTTTTTGGGTATTGGACTATAAAGCCTGTTTTGGAATTTGCATTCTTATGATAGGTATTATTTTAGCTTATCTCCCTTTTAATTTCAGCAACAAACGAAAGGTGTTTATGGGTGATTCTGGTGCTCTTTTTATTGGATTTCTGTTGTTTTTAATGACTATGATGGTGGTTACGAGTAATGAGCCTATAATTCAAAGGCTAATACACAAATCAATTTTACCGATAGCACCAATGACTATTTTCTTGTATCCAATGATCGATACTGCAAGCATCTATTTATTCCGCTTAACTTTAGGACAGAGTCCTTTTGATCCAGACAGATGGCATACCCACCATTTACTACTGATGCTCACGAATTCGCATCTAATGTCATCGATACTCATTAGCCTAATGTCCTTGTTCATAATTGCCTTATTTTCATATCTTGCATTTTGGATATCAGCTATTAACTTTATAGCATTATTTTTTGTGGTGTTTCTAACTTTACTTTTTGCTATATCGTGCCTCAGACTTTATTTAAGACGTCAGCAACAAAAGGAATTTGACAAAAAAACCCCCTACAGCAGTGTGTAGTGTTTAGAACAAGTACACAAAGATCTTGGTTAAATTCTAAAATTAAATACCGCTTTTGCGGAGTCTGTTCTTAAACTCCCACAAGGCGATCAATCATCAGAAGAAGGCTTGAATGAATAACTCTTAAATTAAAATAAGCTCGATTTGGTTTATTTTTATTAATTTTGTGTGGTGATAAATAAAGTTGAAATAGTGAAGAAATATTTAGCTAGCCTATTGCTGCTGCTATTACTGCTGCCTACTATTATAACGTTTTACCACCACTTTGGAGAACATGAGCACATTGTTTGTTCTGAAAACGAAGCTCATATCCACCAAAGCATAGCGAGTTGTGATGTTTGCGACTTTAATCTTTTATCATTCGACTTCAAAATCGCTGACTTTCCTGATTTTAATGAATCCGTTGCAGATGTTAAACTCAATGGTACATTTGAAGCATTACAATTAAATACCTTTTACCTAACCAATAAACAACTGCGGGCTCCCCCATTTTTTTCATAACGTCATTCCCCAAATTTTAAATGTTAATGAAAAAAAATTATGCGCACATACGCCTTAGTCGTGTTGTTATTAGCTCAGCTGACAACAGCATCCCAAAATTGTTCACACACCCTTTCAGGTAAGGTTATAGACCTACATGATGGGTCTCTATTGTCAGGTGCAACCCTTGTGGTAGCAGAAACTGAAACAGTAGTGCAAACTTCATTGGATGGGGTCTACTCCATTTCAAACCTTTGCCCCAATACCTCATATTCCATTAAGGTTCTGCATTCGTCTTGTACGCCAAAGACCTTTTCATTGAAAATTTCAGGGGACAGCGTACGGGATTTTAAGCTTGAACATCACCTAGAGGAACTCAATGAGATTATTTTGGAAGGTAAGGCCTACGAAAATAAAACAACTACTGTACTTGAGAAAAATATAAATCAGGAAACTCTAGAACAGTATAGTGCTGGAACACTGGGTGATGCGCTGAACAGCTTGAGTGGGGTCTCTTCATTAAATAAAGGCAATGGGATTGTAAAACCCATCATCAATGGACTACACAGCAGTCGGATTATCATGATCAATAATGGAGTACGGATGCAAGACCAAGAATGGGGGAAAGAGCACGCACCCAATATTGATGTCAACTCAGTTGGGCGCTTAACCCTTGTAAAAAGTGCAAGCGCTTTGCAATATGGCGGTGATGCCATGGGTGGAATTATTATTGTGAAGGATTAAAAACCGCAGTAAAAGACAGTCTCTATGGAAAAACGATTGGAACTGCGGCCTCTAACGGACGTGGCGGAGGTGTAACTTCTCAACTCACTAAAAGCTTTAAAAATGGCTGGTACAGCACCGTCCAAGGTACACTAAAGCGCTTTGGAGATGTAGAATCTGCCGACTATATTTTGAGTAATACAGCTTTAATGGAAAAAGACCTTTCCTTTCGTTTGGGATTGAATCGATTTGATTATGGCTTAGAAGGGTATTATTCCTATTACAATACAACTATAGGTATTTTACGCTCCGCACATGCTGCTAATGCCTCCTCTCAAATAAGAGCTATAAACAGTAGCGAGCCGCTAATAATCAGAAACTTTACCTATGATATTGAGTACCCCAATCAAGATGTAAAACATCAGCTTGCTCGTATTAAAGGGTTTAAAAATTTCGAAAGCCTAGGTAGAGTGAATTTTCAATACGATTATCAAAAAAATAAACGCTTCGAGTACGACATTCGAAGAGGGAATGATCGAGATACGCCGGCATTAGATTTGGAACTGGACACCCATACTGTTTTGGTGGATGTTAAAAAGGCTTATGACGCCTTAGAACTTAAGTACGGAATAATGGGCCGATTTCAAACAAATTTCGCCAATCCAGATACTGGAATAAGACGATTAATTCCAGACTATGATAAATATGATTATGGAGTCTACATTATTGGAGATTATAAAATTAATGACAAATGGCAAGTAGAATCTGGAATTCGTTTTGATTATAGTTTTATAGATGCTTTTAAATATTACAAAACCTCGGTATGGATTGAACGTGGATATGATCTTTTATTTCCTGATATTGTAGTGAATGAGTTAAGCACCCAATTACTCACTAACCCAAAACTGGAGTTTAATAATCTTTCAGCAACTCTAGGATTCAACTATAATATTAGTGAAAATTCGTCCCTGTTCTTCAACCAATCAATGGCTTCCAGAGCGCCTAACCCCTCTGAGCTTTTTAGCGATGGTTTACACCACGCCATAGCTCGAATTGAATTAGGTGACTTGCGTTTTAAATCTGAAATTGGACATAAAACGGATTTGACGTATAGGTTCGAAAGTGAACGCTTTAATTTCTCAGTCAACCCGTTCTACAACCTTATTCAAGATTTTATTCTAATTGAACCAATTGGCTTAAGAGAGACTATTAGAGGAAATTTTCAAGTTTGGGAATACCGACAAACCGAAGTACAACTTTTTGGTGTGGATATAGATGCCAGCTACAATTTAAACAAGGCTTTGAAATTCACTCATCAATTATCATTAGTCAAAGGATATGAACGAGGCAACAATCTGCCTTTAATAAATATGCCACCTGTCAATACAAAAAATCAAATTTCATATTCTAATCAAAAATTAAACAATCTGAAATTATCCTTAGAGAGCGAATATGTGTTTGCTCAAAATGAGTACCCAGATAATAATTTTGAAGTCTATATTCCAGTACTAGAAACAACAGAAACACTCGATATAAGCACACCACCAAACGCATATCATTTGTTAAAGTTAAACGGTAGTATGGATTTTAAAGTATCGAAAACAGCAGCTCTAAAAGTAGGATTAGAGGTGACAAATTTATTAAATACCTCCTACAGAAGCTACCTAAATCTATTGCGTTATTATGCTGATGATCTAGGTAGAAATTTTTTATTAAATCTTAAACTCAATTATTAATTTTAAAACCAAAACAATGAAAAAACAAATTTTACTATTTCCAATGCTTATTCTATCACTTGTATTCACAGGGTGTTCTGATGACGATGATCCAGCTCCAGTGGAAGAGCTGGAAGTAATCACTACAGTAGTCGTAACTTTGACCGATACAAATAACGTGGAGTATGAAATGCGCTGGGAAGACCCTGATTACGCAGTTGGAAATATTACAGCTGGTTATTCGGGAGTTACTTCAATTCCTGAAGGATTTTACAGTGGAGAAATTCAACTCTATAACAACACACTTCCAATTGATGATGAAGAGTATATCGTTACCAATGAAATTTTAGAACCAGGCGAAGGAGGAGATATTGACCACCTATTCTTTTACTCTGGACTCGGAGGCTTGGTACTAAACAGTTTAGCCTATGAAGATTTTGATGCAAATGAAGATCCAATTGGTCAACAATTTTCACTAGTTGGTGTTGCAGGCACAGGAGAACTTTCCGTTATGTTAGTTCACGAACCTGAAAAAGATGCAGATGGTATGCCAGATGATGTTTGGAATGGAGTCGGTGAAGACGAAGTTAATCTACAATTTCCATTAACTATCTCAACACAATAGTGTTTTTTGAATTAGTCAAAAAAAAGCCCAACATAATCTGTTGGGCTTTTTTATAGAACAAAATAATGCTATTCTGCTGGCTTCATTCTAGAATATACATTGATTTTTTTGATGTTATCGCCAACAAATTGAATATCATGAACATGGTATTCCAAAACCTCATTCCCATCTTCATCCGTAGTGGTGTATTCGTTTCCTGTAGTTAACCATTGCGTCATCACACCATCTTCGTCCGCAGCTGCATTGGCAATCATCCAATTGACCTTCCATTTTGGGGAAGAGGACTCAAACCAAGAAGCCAAAAATTCGATATGTTTATCATTGCCTTTAATCACGCCTCCATCAGGTGTATAACCTTCCCAATCTTCTGCATTAACAGCAGCTATTTTATCTAAGTCTCTGTCGTTGTGCGCTTTGATGTAATCTAACCAAATTTGCTCATTCTTGGTTTCTCCAACGAGGACAGGATTGCTGCTGCCATCCTCCATTGTAACTGATCCAATCACCACCGGTTCATTAGAAACCTCATCAGCTTCATTAGCTTTGAAATTACAAGATGTGACCATTAGAGATAATACCGTAAATGCAATAATTCTTTTCATTTTTTAAGTTTTTAAATTAGTACTTAAATATATAAAAAAATAGTTGCTTGCTTTATACAACTAATCTTTTAATAAGAAATCATTCCAGCCCCAGCAGATTGTGCTTGCTGATATAACTTGAAAAGCATTAAGGTATAGACAAGAAGCTCGTAATTTTCATAAACAGAATCTACAATTTCAGCTTGCATGGAAGCTTTCCATTTTTTCCATACATATCTAAGTGACAAAACGGCGTTGTTATTATCGTCATAAAGAGTGCATAAAAGATCATTCTTGAGCCAGCCATTCGGCTTTTCAACTTTCATCGAATAACTGTGTGTTGATTTGTTGGCATCCAACAACTTAAAAGAATACCCAGTTTTCCAATTATGGACAAATTCTCCTCTCAGTTTACCACTTTTAAAAATGTTATATTCAGAACTGAAAAAACCCTTCTTTTTAATTTCATAAGTTTGATTATTAAAAAAGAAATGCGATGCAGAGGAATACCATTTTGGTTTAAAACCTTTTATAACGACTTCGTCATTTTTACAGATTTCAAACTCTTTAGTACTCTTTACGATGATATCGATATCCATGCGTTGTGTTTTGACTGTATAAAGTTAAGGTAATTAAAAGAATATTGATTGCGTTTTGAAATAAAATTATAAATCTAAAGAGTATCGATTTAATCCATACCCCATTCAGTGAGCTCAATGATTTTGTGAAAAATATCTGTATTGTCGTACACTCCAGAAAATTGTGCTGCACCTGGACCATACGCAAAAACTGGGATTAGTGTCGCCGAATGTCCACCAGTAGAAAATCGAGGATCGAGTTTGTTATAGCTGTCGTAAATTTTACCTTCGCTTGTCCGGTAAGGGGCACCCGAAAGTGTAAATCCGCCCGTTTCGTGATCTGAAGTTACCACCACCAAGGTTTCTCCATCCTGAGCAGCAAAATCCAATACTGCCCCAATAAGCTCGTCAAAATCGATAAGCTCAGAGATCAAATAAGGGGCATCATTATCGTGTCCTGCCCAATCTATTTGTGAGCCTTCCGACATCAAAAAGAAAGGGGTGTTATTTTGATGTAAAAACTGCACACCCAACAAGGTAGCTTCTGACAAGAAATCGCCCCTGCCCTCACTCATTTTCGGCATATCTTCAGCGCCAAGTAAAAAAGCTTGTTTTGTGTTTGATTTGATTTTATCAAATGAAGTCAATGCGCTTGTATTGGTGGTAAACCCATTCGATTGAAGAGAATCAATAAGATTTAAACCATCTGCTCGTTGATTAAAAAACTTCTCCCCTCCACCTGCGAAATAATCAATTTCTGATTTGGTAAGTTGTAAAGCTATTTCATCTTCGTAGTCTCTATCAGAAACATGAGCATAAAAACAGGCTGGCGTAGCATGTGTGATGGACGAGGTGGCCACAAGACCTGTTTTCACCCCTTTTAATGAAGCAATTTCGACAATATTTTCTAGTTGCTTTGAATCTTCCAAAACGCCGATAGCTCCATTGTAGGTTTTTTGACCACAAGAAAAGGCAGTAGCACTGGCAGCTGAGTCTGTAATATCTTCTATTGAAGAGCTGGTCGTAATGAGTCCTATGTGTTGAAATCTTGAATAATTTACTTCAGATTCTTTATAAAAATAGGCTGAAGAAATTTGTGATAAGCCTGTACCATCGCTGATGAGCAAAATAACGTTCTTAGGGCGTTCACTAGCAGGGCTGTATTCAGAACAACTATAAAAAAATAAAAGCGTAAAAAGTGAGTAAAATTTAATATGCATAAATGAAATTGTGAATAGATAAAAAAATATGTATTATTAAAATGATTTTTTAACTGTTTATTCTGACAAAACAAAATTAAAATATTAATTTGGCAAAATAAACTAAATAAAATTAACCAAACCTAAAATCCACATTATTTCCTTACAATGATTTTCTAAAAACAACAATTATTCTATTTAAAATATAAAAATGACTGTTTATTTAGCAACTCTAAAATTATTTATTAAACTTAAGTTTTTTTTCGTAATTATTTTAGATAGTTAGAATAATCATAAATTCACATTAACCAATTATGAAACATATTTTTTCTTATTTATTATTACTTTTTTCATTTTTATCTGTTTATGCGCAATTAGGGTTTTGTAACGGAAATTCTGGTGCTCCTATTTTTGTAGAAGACTTTGGAGCAGGACCAGGCAGTGTCCCACTACCAAATGGAACTACAACTTATTTGTATTCTACTGGTTTTCCAAACGATAGTTTTTATACTGTACGAAATAGCACTTTTGGGAATCCATATGATTGGCAAGAAATTGAAGATCATACACCTAATGATAGCAACGGAAGATTTCTTATTGTGAATGCAGATTTTACAGCGGGAGAATTTTATAAAACAACTGTAACTGGATTATGCGAATTTACAACTTATGAATTTTCGGCCTGGCTGTTGAATTTATTGAAAGTTCCTGGATTTTGCGTTGATTTGGGAATCGAAATTCCAATTAATGTCAAATTTCAAATATGGGACAGCAACGAAACTACACTTATAGCAAGTGGAGATACTGGAGATATTTATGCAACAGCAGCTCCTACATGGGGTGAGTTTGGTTTAGTTTTTCAAACTCTAGAAAACCAACAATCTGTTGTCTTAAAAATGCTTAACAATGGCGGGGGCGGCTGTGGAAATGACTTAGTAATAGATGATATTGAATTCAAAACTTGTGGAGATAATGTAGTCGTAACAGATGAATTAGATAATACTTCTTTAACAATTTGTAATAGCGAAACACCCTATGCCACAACCTTAACTTCTACTCCTGATTTTGCAGTTTTTACATCTCATTTTTATCAGTGGCAAGAAAGTTCAGATGGTGTAACATGGCAAGATATTGATGGAGAAACAAACCAAAATATAAATCTTAATGTTACATCTGGAGGGTTTTATAGAACAAAAGTTTCTGAATTTGAAGATAACCTATCAAATGAACAATGTATATTACTTTCAGATTTATATCAAATCTCAATCAATCCGAATCCTCCTGCGCCAAATAACAATGGAGATGTTAGTTTTGATTGTAGTTTAAATGAAGCGATTTTATCTGTAACCTCAAATTCAAATACTAGCGTCAACTGGTACGATGCTGCTTCAAATGGACAACTTTTACAAGCAAACAGTTTGACCTATACCGCTAATGCTGTTGGTACCTATTATGCGGAAACGATCGATAACATTACAGGTTGTGTCTCTACATCAAGAACAGCTGTAATTACTGAAACATATACTACTGCACCAACAGCAGAAACCCCACAAACTTTCTGTGGTTCAGTTCTTTTACAAGAACTCCAAACCAATGGTGAGAATATTAAATTTTATACCGATCAATCCGGAGGAACCTTGCTTGATGAAACTACTGAAATTAGTGATGATACTACTGTTTATATTACGCAAACTATAGATGACTGTGAAAGCCAGGATTTAGTTGCAGTGGAAATTATTATTGAAAACCCTACCATTTATACAGATAATTTTGAAATCCTATATTGCCTAGACAGTACCCCAATAGTTAATTTATTTGATGCTTCCAATGAATTTCTGAGTGATGATTTTATTGGTTTCTTCAATTCTCTTCAAGAGGCTGAAACCGTAAACAATGAAATTGTTAATCCAAATACTTTTATGATCTCTAGTGAGGAGCAAATGATCTATGCGCGTATTGAAGAAGGACTTTGTTACGAAATCTATCCAATATTATTAGTTTCAGAGAACTGTACCCTTGTAATTCCTCAGGCCATATCTCCTAATAATGATGGGTTTAATGATGTATTTGATATTCAGAATCTATACGATGTGCATTTTAATCATACTTTAAAGATATACAATCGCTATGGCCTTTGTATTTTCGAAGGTACAAATGATAAAAAATGGGCTGGCCAGTCAGATGAAGGAAAGTTGGTTCCAGTGGGTACCTATTTTTATGTTCTGACGCTAAATAACGAAGATAACGAAGTGTTTACTGGCTGGGTGTACTGTAATTATTAATCAAAACCTTTAAGCTACTTAGACTAACGGCGTCTCATGCGGTTGTTTCTAAATTCCACCATTTTGTTTTGAATAAGGTCTTGGTATTCACTTTTAGTGACTACAGATCCTTTGCTAGGGGCCTCAATTTCAATGACATCTGAAGGATTGAGTACAATTTTAGAACATAGCATAGTGGTCTCACCAGCACTGACTTCCAATATTAAACCCGGTAACCCCCAATATTCTGAAGGACCATGACGTACAGGGATTTGAGGCGTATACCATGCTTCAACTTCTGTAATATCTACTGACTTGTCGTCTACTTCAGTCGTCTTCTCTTCTGAGTCGTTTGTTGTGCGCATGCGCGACCAAGAAAAAGAATACCACAGCAAATCATCTGTAGGAATAAACGTCGTAGCCTTAAAACAATTGTAATTCCCAATTTTTTTTGTCTCATTTCCAAGCGTCCAAGTCATTGGTTGCAACTGGTCTTTGACTAAAAACTTTTTGCCATAAAATTCTTGTTGCTGAATCTGTTTGTCGCTTTTTACATTTTTATAGTTTTCACCGGCTGCAAAATTCTTACCCCAAGAATCGGTAGCACCAGAAATAGCATCGAGCTGCTCCTGTTCTATAAATAAGGATTCTTCTTTGTTAAATACCAAAACAAATTCTTTTTCTAAACGATTTTTCAAGCGTGCTGCTATTTGTTTTTTTCGGGCTTCGCTCATTCGAGCACCCCATGTACCTAGTTCTAATCTTGATTTTGAAATATAAGTAGCTTTTCCTTGAAAGTCATTTGCAGGCTTATTACCACCACCGATGAGCATAAAAGGAAGAATAAAAAAGGTCAGAATATTAATGATGAGTGCAGGCATATGAAATCAGATTTATTTAGTTTTAAAACAAATCTAATACAACGAGAACAAAAAAAAATTTGATTTATAAAAACATTAACAAAACAAGCCTTAGACTAAAATTCTTGAGCTAACCAGTTTAAGCGAGCCGAAAGCCACTGTTTTAGGTGTGTGACTTCTTCTTCGTAAGTATCGTAATACACTGGATTAGGCCAAACATAAACCCCTAAACTTTGCCAAATCCCATAGTTAAATTCCTGAGCACTGTTAAGGTATGAACTCGTATCATCGATGAATTGATTGAAGTAGCCTAAACTGTTGTAATAATAATCGAATCGTTCCTCAACTAAAGCTTGAAAATAAGGGTCTTCAAACATTCTACTGATCCAAAGATTGTCTTTTACCCAAAAGCCATCGACGTATTGAGAGTCAGCATAATCCACGTTTCCGTAAGACAAATCGAAGTCCCATAAAGGCCCCATTTTAATTTTTTCGCCAGGGATATACGTAAAATAAATACTTGAATACCATTTGGCATCTACAGTTTTGGCAATCTCGTTAATTAAAAACCAATCCACAAAACTATCTAAATCCACAAAGGCACGGTATCCTGCATCAGGATCCGTAAAATCTGGACCAAATAAAACAGATTCAAAGTTATTAATGTGGTTTTCTATAAGTTCAAACTCTGGAGAACCATAACCAATATTTGGCGCCTTGATGTTAAAAACATTGGAATTGTATTCTTGAGTAAATATCGTAGGAGTAAAAAACACATCATCTGGATCTACTCTTTGTTGCTGATCAATTTCAATTAAATAACCATCATCACCAATTTGCACCCTGTTACTGCTTTCTTCTGCTTTTTGTGCCAAAAGGTATGTCCCTTGATGAGTATTGTTTAAAAATAATTCAATGTATTCCCCTGTGGGTGTATAATCCAAGCTACTCATCGCACCCATTTCATAGGTGAGTTTATTGCGCAACATCGTTTTGTCGGAATATTCTGCAAGTAAAACCCATTTTCTATCCTCGGGCATACCCAGAATATTTGTTTTGCTTTCAAATTTAATCTGAAAAGGTTTCTTGGGGTGAAGAAACCAGGTGGAATTTCCACGACCTCTAATTTGAATCGCTGAGTTGTCGATATCGTCATAATTCAATCCGCCAAACAAGTTTAATGTACCGTTGACATACATATCTCTAGAGTCTACAGGAATATTATCAGTATTGATATTGAGGATTGGAAGCCCCGTGAAATAAGTTAAACGAATTGTATAGTTCCAAGAATTAGATTGATCAGAATTAAAAACTTCAAGCTCAACTTCTTTTCCGAAATTATGTGCAGTTACCTCATTTTGAAATGCTGAACCATCTAATTGAATAAATCCACCATCTGACGAAAGTGTTATACTTGCGATCAAATTCTCGATACTGACCTCATAAGGAATAGCTGCCGTAAACGTTTGCATGCCGTCGTAATCCAAAACAATTTCATCCGAAACAGATGCATTCAATTCAGGCTTAAAACTAATCTCAGTCACCGCATAGGAGACCTCGTTTGTTGGCAGCTCCGCACCAACCTCTTCATCGCGACAACCAAGAATTAATAATAATGCAGCTAAAAGATAGATTTTTCTCATAATGTAGAACTTGTATATAAATTTAGATTTAGAACAGTCAATATTTTTGGCTATAAATCGTGGTGAAAATACAATATATCTTAGACTTTATAAAGCATTCAAGGTTTAGTTGTTTTTGTACATCAAAATAGGGAAAACTAAATCCGCGGTAAATCATTATCATCTTTGAGCGGTAAATCTGATGAACCCATCAAAAACGCGTCTATATGGTGGGCTGCTTGACGACCTTCTGATATAGCCCAAACAATAAGCGACTGCCCTCTTCGAATGTCTCCAGCAGCAAACACACCCGGCGTACTCGTCCTGTAGTCTTTAGTTGTAGCTTTTACATTTGTTCTAAAATCAGTTTCTACACCCAATTGATCTACGAGCTGTGAACCAGGCCCCGTAAATCCGAGAGCTAATAAAACCATATCACATGGCCATGTCTTTTCTGTACCAGGAATCTCTTTCAATTGTGGACGCTCACCTTCCTTAAAAATCCATTCAACTTCGCAAGTAACTAAAGCTGTGAGTTGACCATTCTTATCCCCAATAAACTTTTTTGTAGAGACGCTCCAGTGGCGCTCTACTCCTTCTTGGTGAGAAGAGCTCGTTTTCATTTTCATGGGCCAAAATGGCCAGGGTTGGTGTGCAGGGCGACCTTCAGTTGGTTTGTCAAGGATTTCGAAATTTGTTACGGACTGCGCACCGTGTCGGTTAGAGGTTCCAATACAATCTGAACCAGTATCACCACCACCAATAACAATTACATTTTTACCTTTAGCAGAGACAATATCATCAAATGATTTGAGTCCATCAACATATTCATTGTTGAGTTTTAAAAAGTCCATGGCTTGATAAACACCCTTTAAGTCTACTCCATCTACTGGCAAGACACGTCGAGCAGTAGCGCCGCCACAAAGAAGAACCGCATCAAAATTAGTTTTCAATTCTTCAACAGTTACATCAACACCCACATTGGTATTAGGTTTAAAAACGATTCCTTCTTCTTCCAAAACATCAATTCTTCGGTCAATAACAGATTTTTCGAGTTTAAAATCTGGAATACCATAGCGCAATAATCCACCAACTTTAGCATCGCGCTCGAATACAGTAACAAGATGACCTGCGCGATTCAACTGTTGAGCAGCTGCCAGCCCAGATGGACCAGAACCAACAATAGCGATAGTTTTTTCTGTTCTGATGGCAGGAACTTGCGCTTTAATCCAACCTTTGTTAAAAGCAGTTTCGACAATATTTTTCTCAATATTTTCAATACTCACCGGATCTTCGTTGATGCCTAAAACACAAGCCTGTTCACAAGGAGCTGGACACAAACGGCCGGTAAACTCTGGAAAGTTATTTGTAGAATGAAGTATTTTTGCCGCTTTTTCCCAATTTCCGCGATAGACATTATCGTTGAAATCAGGGATGAGATTGCCCAGTGGACAACCACTATGACAAAATGGAATTCCACAATCCATACATCTTGCCCCTTGATTTTTGAGTTCTTTTTCTTTGACTGGTATAGTGAATTCTTTGTAATGTTTCAAACGCTTATCTACGGCATCGTATGATTCGTCTACACGTTTGTATTCCATAAAACCTGTGGTCTTTCCCATAGTATTATTTTTTTACGAGGTTTTCTTCTTCTAATCTTATTAATGCTTGTCTGTATTCTTCAGGAAGGACACGCACAAACTGTTGTACTGAGGTCTCCCATTGTTCCAAAATGCGCTGTGCCAATGGACTTAAAGTATTGTTGTAGTGATTTTCGATGAGCGATTTTAATTCCAAAACATGAGCCTCATCGCTAAGTGGGTCCAAATTAAGCCCTTCCTTATTGCATTTATTTACAAATGTTTTCTTTGGGTCGTAAACATAAGCAACACCTCCACTCATGCCAGCGCCAAAGTTACGCCCCACAGCACCTAAAATAACAGCAACCCCACCAGTCATGTATTCACATCCGTGGTCTCCTATTCCTTCAACAACAGCCGTTGCCCCAGAATTTCGAACACAAAAGCGCTCACCCGCTTTTCCGTTGATGTAAACCGCTCCAGAAGTAGCACCGTACAGAGCTACATTTCCGATAATGATGTTATCCTCAGGGATGATGGTGGACTCATCTGGAATACGAACCGTTATTTTTGCACCAGATAATCCTTTCCCCAAATAATCGTTAGTATTACCTATTACATTGAGTGTGAGCCCTTTAGTTGCAAAAGCACCAAAACTTTGTCCTGCAGACCCTTTAAAATTTATTTTAAGGGTGTTATCGGGCAAACCTTGAGCACCATATATTTTGGATATTTCATTACTTAAAATAGCGCCTACTGCTCTGTTTTCATTATTGATTTTCAAATCTAGAACTGTAGGTTCTTTGCGGAACAAAGCGGGATGTGCTTTGTCGATAATTTCAAAATCCAAGGCACGCTCCAATTGATGATCTTGTTGTTCCGTATTCAGGATATCAACATCATCAGCGACCTCAACTTTGTGAAGGATAGGACTCAAATCTATTCCTCTTGATTTGTAGTGTTCAATAGCAGAATTGCGGTCTAGTTTTTCAACTTTCCCAACCATTTCATCAACTGTTCTAAAGCCCAGTTTAGCCATAATTTCACGTAATTCTTGTGCGATGAAATACATAAAATTCACCACATGTTCCGGTTTACCTTTGAATTTTTTACGCAATTCAGGGTTTTGAGTAGCTATGCCTACAGGGCATGTATTGAGGTGGCAGGCACGCATCATTACACATCCGGATGCAACTAAAGGTGCGGTTGCAAATCCAAATTCTTCAGCACCTAATAAACAGGCAACAGCTACATCACGACCAGTTTTCAACTGTCCGTCACATTCTACAACAATTCTACTTCTTAAGTCATTCATCACTAAAGTCTGTTGTGCTTCAGCAAGCCCCAATTCCCATGGAAGACCTGCGTGTTTTAAGGAAGTCAAAGGCGATGCCCCAGTTCCTCCATCGTATCCAGAAATCAAAACCACATCCGCTTTGGCTTTGGCTACCCCTGCAGCAACAGTGCCCACACCAACTTCAGAAACCAACTTCACGTTGATACGTGCTTGACGGTTGGCTGATTTTAAATCATAGATCAACTGCGATAAATCTTCAATTGAATAAATATCATGGTGTGGTGGTGGCGAAATAAGCCCTACATAGGGTGTAGAATTTCGTGTTTTGGCAATATCTGGATTAACTTTGGGCCCTGGCAATTGTCCCCCTTCGCCGGGTTTTGCCCCTTGAGCCATTTTAATTTGAATTTCCTGTGCATTAGATAAATAATTGGATGTAACCCCAAATCGACCGGAAGCGACTTGCTTTATGGCACTGTTTTTCCAATCTCCATTAGCATTTTTATAAAAGCGTTCTTGATCTTCTCCGCCCTCTCCAGAATTACTTTTTCCACCAATTCTGTTCATGGCAATGGCTAGATTTTCATGAGCCTCTTTACTGATTGAGCCATAGGACATCGCTCCTGTTTTAAAGCGTTTTACAATATTGGTCCAAGGTTCAACCTCTTCAAGCGGGATGGGATCGTAATTGGTGAACTCAAACAATCCACGGATAGTCATCAATTGTTTGGATTGGTTGTTGATCATTTCTGCGTACTCTTTATACTTCTGAGGCTTATTGGTACGCACAGAATCTTGAAGCTTGGCAATGGAGAGAGGATTAAAGAGGTGATGTTCTCCATTTCTTCTCCACCGGTACTGACCACCCATTTCTAAGTCAAGAGCCGCATCAATTGATTTTTTAGTGTAGGCCGAAGCATAGCGCTTTGAAATTTCTTTTTCCAGTTGATGTAAATCAACACCCTGAATTCGAGTGGCTGTATTTGGAAAGTATTTTTCAACAACTTGAGTGTTGATCCCAATACATTCAAACAACTGTGATCCACGGTATGAATTGAGTGTAGAAATACCAATTTTATTCATCACTTTAAGAATCCCCTTGCCTACTGCTTTGTTGTAATTGGCAATTGCCTTTTCTGTATCTGCCTTTGGATCGATAGCCAAAACTTCGTCCTCGATAATTTCGTTTACCATATACGGATTAATGGCACTTGCACCGTAGCCAAACAATAAAGCAAAGTGATGAACTTCTCTAGGTTCAGCAGATTCTATAATGATACTGATCTTGGAACGTTTACCCAATTTTTGCAATCCGCTATTGATAAACGAGCAGGCTAAAAGAGCAGGAATAGGGGCTTGATCTTTAGTTACATTACGATCGGACAAAATCAAGATATTAGTTCCTTGATCAACATGCGTTGAAGCCGTTTCTAAAAGCGCGTCTAAGGCATCTTCTAAGCCGTTGTGCCCCTTGCTAATGTCGTATAAAATTGGAACTGATGTAATCTTGAAGTTAGGATGATCGTAACTCTTGATTTTGTCTAGATCCTGTTTTGATATTACAGGATTTTGGATTTTAAGCTTTTTGCAATGGGTTTCATTAATTTCAAAAATATTATGGTCGCTCCCTAGCGTTAAACTAATATCCGTAATTAGCTCCTCGCGAATTCCATCCAAGGGCGGATTGGTTACTTGAGCAAACAATTGTTTGAAGTAATTATATATAAGTTGTGGGCGCTCAGACAATAATGCCAATGGCGTATCGCTCCCCATTGAACCGATCGGTTCCTTTGCCTGGTTGGCCATCGGAAGAATCACTGTGTTGATATCTTCTTGAGTGTATCCAAAAAGTACTTTCCTTTTGTTTAGAGGTTCTTGATTAAGAAACACTGGACAGTCATTGTAAGGAATTTCTTTAAGGTATACCAGCTCGTCGTCCAACCATTTTCTGTAAGGATTTCTTGAAGCAATATCTTCCTTGATTTCTTCGTCGTTCACAATACGTCCTTCATTCATGTCGACTAGGAACATTTTCCCAGGCTCCAAACGACCATGCTGAGCAACATTTTCTGGTTCCAATTCGATGACGCCAATTTCAGAGGACATGATAACGTATCCGTCCTTTGTCACTGAATAGCGTGAAGGTCTTAGGCCATTTCGATCCAAAACAGCGCCAATAAAGTTTCCATCTGTAAATGGAATTGAAGCAGGACCATCCCAAGGCTCCATCAAACAAGAATTGTATTCGTAAAATGCTTTTTTTGTCTCAGACATTTCATCATTTTTCTCCCAAGCTTCAGGGATGAGCATCATCATAACTTCAGGCAAAGAACGCCCTGTCATTAAAAGCAGCTCTACAGCCATGTCCATTGAGGCAGAATCAGATTTTTTGGGTAAAATAATGGGGAGAATAGATTTAATATCTTCACCAAACCAATTGCTCGCCAATAAAGCTTCACGTGATAGCATTCGGGATACATTTCCGCGCAGGGTGTTGATTTCTCCGTTGTGACACATATATCTGAATGGTTGTGCTAAATCCCAAGTTGGAAATGTATTGGTGGAAAAACGCTGATGCACTAATGCCAGGCGGGTAACAAATAAAGGATTTTCTAAATCTTTGTAATAAAGCTTGATGTCTTCAGGGATAAGTAAGCCTTTGTATATAATGATTTTGGTTGAAAGACTCGGGAGGTAAAAAAAGTTGCTTTCAGATAGTTTGGAATTATATATTTCGTGTTCGGCTTTCTTGCGCGCGATAAAGAGTTTTAATCTAAACTCAAAGTCCTTTTGCTCCACATCGCTTTTGTTAATGAAAATTTGCTTGACCATAGGCTCCGTTTGTTGGGCTATGGACCCCAGAACCGAATCATCAACAGGAACAGTTCTCCACCCCAATATCTTAAGTCCTTGTTCCTTGATGTATTTTTCAAAAACGGAAATACAATAATTTCTTTGATTCTCTTTTTTTGGCAGGAAGACATTACCAGCTGCATATTGACCAAATTCAGGCAAATCAAAAGCGCAATCTTTAACGAACAGTTCATGTGGAATATCCGTAAGAATTCCAGCGCCATCACCCGTCTTACCATCCGAACTAACAGCCCCCCTGTGTTCTAGGCGCTCTAAAATCTGAAGTGCCTTGTGAATAATATCATTTGACTTGTTACCTTCAAGGCTACAAATAAATCCAGCACCACAATTATCGTGCTCGAATTCTGGCAAATACATCCCTTGTTTTTTCAACATAAGCTTATTTTAAAATATGATTTTAATCAAAATAGTGATGTAATATAAGGACAATAATAGCACCAACAATAATGGCCTGTGCATTATTATGATTTTGATAATTTAGGCGCTTTAAAATGTGTTTTAAGTATAAAGACCCCTTGGTTTTTGTTGAATTATCAACACTTTTTTTTTAAGAAATTTAAGCATGGACATTTTAAAATAAAAGACCAATTAAATAAACTTAAATCCACTTATAAAATTGAAAAAATCAAATTTATACCCAAAACAACAATGTATATTTCACAATATTTCAAAATATTATTATTAAACCCCTAAATTTTTAGGGGTTATTTTTATTAAGTACATAAAAATTTATTTATATACCTTATTTTTTTGGGGGTTATTGATTTTATAAGCTATGTTTGGGCCATTAATCACTAAAAACTAATTAATTAATTTATTATGAAAAAGATTTTTACATTATTAACGATTGCATGCACTTTTGCAATTTCCGCACAGGACGAAGCACCAAAACTTTCTATTTCAGGATCTGTTGATGTTTATGGCACAGTAAATTCCGTTGACGGGGCTGGAGCACCTGGAGTACTTATTGCTAACCCTGATAATGCTAACGGATTTGGATTAGGTATGGCAAACACCGTATTTTCTTATGACGGCGCAAAGTCTGGAGTTGTAGCTGATATCGCTTTTGGTCCAAGAGCTGATGACGCTAACATGGCTGGTGCGATTAACCAGTTATACGCTTATTACAACTTGAGTGAGTCTGTAACTATTACTGCAGGTCAGTTCAACACTTTCCTTGGTTACGAAGTTATCTCACCTGCTTCTAACTTTAACTACTCTGTATCTTATTTATTTAATGCTGGACCGTTTTCGCACACTGGTGTTAAATTAGACTACGCAGTTTCTGAAGATTTATCATTATTATTTGCTGTAACTAACGGACATGCAATTACAAGTGATGATGCTAGTAGTACAGGAGACACACAGTTTGGAGCTCAAATTGGATACAAAGGTCAATACCTAAACTTTATCTACGGAACAGTTGATGAAAGTTCAACATCCGATAACTTATTTTTAGATTACACTGGTGGATTTGATTTAACTGATTCATTTTATGTTGGAGTTAACGCTGCCTATGCGTATTCTGACGATAGCGAATCAGGTTACCAAGGTCTTGCACTTTATTTAGAAAATTCTTTTTCTGATAAGTTTGCATTAGGAGTTAGACCAGAATTTTTCACTACACTAAGTGAAGCTGATGGAGACACAGATGTAACTGCAATAACGCTAACTGCTAACACAAAGTTGGACGATAATTTTACACTGATTTCTGAATTAAGATTTGACAGCTCTGATGATTATGCTATCGAAGGATTGCCATCAGAAAAAGATGCTACAGTTTTCACTGTTGCCGCGATCTACAGCTTCTAAGACATTAAAAACATTTTTTTGTTTGTGATTAAAAAGTCCTTAGGTATTCGTACTTAGGGGCTTTTTTCGTTGCGTACTGTATACACCAAAGTAAATGAGGTCATACACAATATACCCATAGTAGGTTTTGATAAATACCAATTTGATTCTTATTGAAGACTTATTCAGAAAGAAAAAACCCTAAAGCAAAATGCTTTAGGGTTATGTTTTGTTAGGCAGAGTTTCTACTCGCATTGATGATGCCATACAGCGTACGCGTCACAATCTTTTCAAACACCTCAATTTGCTCCTTATCGATGGTTTTTTGTTTTTGTAGCTGCTGAATCTTTCTTAGCGCATATTGCTGTATCGTTACTAAGGGCAGCACAATAGACTCACGAACCTCTATTGAAGCTTTTCCACTTGGTTCATTTTCCATTAACTCTTTGCAGCCAGTAACTTTTAACAACAAGCGTAAGCTTAACTCATACTCACTGTAAATTATATTCCAAAATGGACCAAACTCTTCATCTTCGGCCATATATTTTGTAAGTGCAAAAAACGATTTACTCAGAGACATCATACTGTTCTCAAGAAGGGTTTTAAAGAAACTAGAGTTGTTGTACAAAGCAATGACCTTTTCCAGCTCTCCTCGATCTTCAAAAGAACGAATAGCAGTTCCAACCCCAAAAAATCCTGGAACATTTTGCTTCAACTGACTCCAAGAGCCTACAAAAGGTATTGCTCTTAGATCAGAAAAAATCAAGCGGTCTGATTTTGATCGCTTTGAGGGGCGACTCCCAATGTTGGCTTTGGCATAGTATTTTAATGTACTGATACGCTCTAGATATGGAATAAACTTGGGATGCCCTTTGAAGTCTTGATAAGCTTTATAGCTCAAGGTTGCTAACTCATCCATAGTTGCACGGTCTTCATCGGAAAAGCCTTTGTTTTCCGAACCTAAACTATTGGATAGCCCAGAGCTTATCAATTGTTCTAAATTATATTTTGAGGAATCTGGAGTTCCAAAATTAGAGCTTATAGTTTGCCCTTGAATCGTAAGCTGAACTTCTTTGTCCTCAATAGTTGGGCCAAGAGAAGCATAAAACTGATGCGTTTTTCCGCCGCCTCGGGCTGGAGGGCCACCTCGCCCGTCAAAAAAGACAACATCAATATTGTATTGCTTTGATATTTGTGTCAATGCCTCTTTAGCCTTGAATATTGCCCAATTAGCCATAAAATACCCGCCGTCTTTAGTCCCATCAGAAAACCCTAACATTATGGTTTGCTTTTGCCCACGAGATCTTAAGTGCGCTTTGTATGCTTTGTTGGTATACAATTGCTCCATCACTTTAGGTGCATTCTCCAAATCTGTAACCGTTTCAAACAACGGAACTATGTCGATTGAAAGTCGATCGTTAAATGCTACCAGTTTTAGCATGGCATACAATTGCATCACATTCAAGGCAGTTTGATTGTTACTAATGATATAGCGGTGTGCGCCTTTTTCTCCGTTTGTATTTTGAATCTCCTTGACTACCTTGATGGTTTGAAGTGTGTTTTTGACTAATTCATCTTCAAAAATAGAAGTATCAAGTACAGCATCTAGTTCAGAGAGAACATTAATTTGTTGATCCTCAGACAACTCATTGTAGTTTTCTGGAAAGATTTTGTTATTAGCTTCTTTAGATTTTTCAACAATTTTTGAAAATACGCTGTGGTGAATTCTACTGTCTTGGCGTATATCCAAAGTTGCAAAATGGTGTCCAAAAAGTTGAATTTTATTGATCAAGCTCGTAATTTCACTTAAATACAAAGAATGATGATCGCGCTTAACAATTTTTCTAACTTCTTTCAATTCGCTAAGAAAAGCTTCTAGGTCAAATGCTCCAGGCTTGTCAATTGCACTGTATGCATTTGCTATCAAATCATTTAGTGAGTCTTCTACCCCACGAAAGGTGAGTTTTCTGCGAAGTTTTTTTAAATCCTTGGCGTAATTTTTCAATATTGATTTTTGAAGTAACCCAGCGACTTTCAAAGTGGTGTCCGGAAGGACAAATGGGTTTCCATCACGGTCTCCGCCTGGCCAAAACCCAATATTTATAATTTCATTTTTTATGATTTTGTGGTCGTAAATATTTTGCTGTATGTAATCAAAAATAGATCCAAAAGAATCGTAAAATACGTTTTCTAAATACCATATAAGGTTTACAGCTTCATCATAAGGTGTAGGTTTCTTATGCTTAAAGAATGGGGTTTTACCTAGTTGAGCAAGTAAATTATTGATTCGACTCAAGTCGTTATCCTTAATCGCCTCGGTTAGATCTGTGATGATTCCTAAAACTGAGCCAGGGTAAAATTGAGTGGGGTGTGCCGTCAGAACAATACGGACCTTAAACTCATCCAGGTACGCTTTTAGCTCTTCTATTTTATTTTCTGAAAATGCTTTCTCTTTCAAACTGCGTAAAGTCCCAATCCCATCCATGTTATTGATGACCGGAAAAGCAGCATCTTCAATGGCATCAAATAAAACTACCTGACGCTCAATGTACTGAATAAAACGAAACAATAATTTGATTTGGCTTTTCTTAGTACGTCGTGCTTGATACTTTTGAAAAAACGTCTCGACAATAGCGCTAGGGTTATCGCCAGCAGCATAACCTTTTTCACAAGTTTCGTGAAACAAAGGAAGCAAGACCCCTGTCTTTGTGATTTGGTCAAAAGGAAGTGTCATGAATATACTATTGTATATCTGAAATTTTGATAACACATTTTTCTTGAAACGCTCTAATTTAGGTTGAACTGCCATGAGAATCTATTAAATTGGGTGTAAAGATAATAAAGCTATCTTCTTAAAGCATAACAGATAAAACAAATTGCTGATTTAGCAATCATACTTACTATAATTAGCAAATATTCAATAAAGTATAGGGTTTTTTAAATATTCATGATGCTGAAAAAAGAATCTACACAACAAGAATAAAATAGAATCTAAGGAATAACATCAAATTTATCATAAAATCACAAACAGTAGTTTTTTTAATTATTATATTTAAAACAAAAAAAATGAGCAAACCAAAATTCCAAAATTCTCTTAACATACCAGTTATAGCAGCCCCTATGTTTTTGATATCTGGCCCTAAATTAGTCATAGAATGCTGTAAAAACGGTGTTGTTGGGACCTTCCCAGCTCTTAATCAACGAACGACAGAAGGGTTTGAAGAATGGGTTATTGAAATCAAAACTGCACTCGATCATTTTGAGAAAGAAACAGGACAAACCCCTGCTCCTTTTGGTGTAAATCTTATTGTTCACCAGACTAATCCAAGAGTTCAAGCGGATTTGGCTGTTTGCATCAAACATAAAGTCCCTTTAATCATTACCTCATTGGGTGCAGTACCTCAACTTGTAGGAGCTGTTCATAGTTATGGAGGTCTTGTTTATCATGATGTCATAAAAAAACGACATGCAGAAAAAGCAGCTGAAGCAGGCGTAGACGGCTTGATCTTGGTTTCCGCAGGAGCTGGTGGCCACGCAGGTACATTAAACCCAATGCCATTTGTTGCTGAAATAAAAAAGTTTTTCAAAAAGACCATACTGCTTTCAGGCTGTATTTCCAATGGAAGAGATGTTGCTTCAGCCTTGCAAATGGGTGCAGATTTAGCTTATATGGGCACACGATTTATCAATACAAAAGAAAGCAAGGCACCTGAAGAGTATAGAAATATGATCATCAATTCTGGTGCAAGTGATATTGTGTATACCGCAGCGATTTCTGGGGTTTCTGCAAACTTCCTTCGCCCAAGTCTCGAAGCTATGGGCATTACAGAAGAAATGCTATCCGGAACCAAAAAAATTGACTTTGGAAACGAACTCAATGCGATGGAAAAAGAAGCAAAAGCATGGAGTACCATTTGGTCGGCTGGACAGGGCGTAACCACAATTCAAGACAATCCTTCAGTAAAAAAACTCGTTGAAAAAATGAAAGAAGAATTTATAAATGCCATCAAAGAACAGAACGAGTTATTGAAATTGTACAAATAAAAAATCGGAGGAATTGTCTATCCCTTTAAAATCACCAATGCAATTCCTACAAAAAATCCTGACTGCAAACGGTTCAAAAGTTTTATTCTTTTTGGAGAATTAAAAACTAATTTGGAGAAAAAACCAGACAAGAACACAAAAGAAGAAAACACAATGAACGAAGTAATGATAAACAAAAATCCTAAGCCATAAAACTGTTTAAAAAGGGGAACAGAATCACTAAAAATAAAAGCAGGAAAAAAAGCTAAAAAGAAAATAGAGACCTTTGGGTTCAGTACATTCATTATAAATCCTTGTTTAAATAATTGAATAAAATCTTTTGATGAAGCTACAGTGGATAAAGCACTCAAACTTTGTTTTGATTTATAAACTTTAAACGCCAAAAAGAGCATATAAGCAGCACCAAAAACTTTCAGTATTAGGTATATTTCGTCATTAGCCTGAATAAATGCAGACAACCCAAAAGCCACCAAAGTGGTGTGAATTAGACAACCAGACATTAAACCACAAACTACTGCCATCCCAGACTTTTTCCCATAAGCCGCACTTTGGATGAGTACAAAAATATTATCTGGGCCAGGTGAAAATGCTAAAGTTGCTGTAGCAATTACAAAGGATAGTAGAATCTCGAAGTTCAAAATTAGACTGATTTTGTTCGTTTGAGCAGCGCTCTATTAATGCGCTTGATAAGTGCAGGGCCCTCATAAACAAATCCAGTGTAGATTTGAAGTAAATCCGCACCAGCATCGATTTTCTCAAGAGCATCCTCAGCCGAATGAATTCCACCAACGCCAATTATTGGAAACGCCTTGTTGCTTTGTTTAGACAAATATCTAATTACCTCTGTGCTCTTGGATTTAAGCGGTTTACCGCTCAAGCCTCCATTGCCAATAGCTGCTAAAGCTTCCTTGGAAGTCTTCAGTTCGGAACGTGAAATGGATGTGTTAGAGGCTATCACACCTGCGATGTTTGTTTGCACAATCAGTTCTATAATTTCATCGAGTTGATTGGTATTTAGATCTGGAGCAATTTTAAGTAATATAGGTTTTTGAAGCTCGAAGGTTCTATTGATGCGCTTCATTTCTGCAATAAGCTCTTCTAGGTATTCTTTATCATTGAGTTTAGCATGACTTCCTACATTTGGACAACTGACGTTAAGCACAAAATAATCTACATAAGGATGCAATGCCTTGAAGCAAGTTGCGTAATCCTCCGTGTATTGATCTGGGGAAGTTGCTGTGTTTTTCCCAATATTTCCGCCGATTATAAGTTGTTTTTTATTCCTTTTAAGTTGTTTGATTACAGCCTCCAATCCTGCGTTATTAAAGCCCATTCTATTGATAAGACCATTGTCCTCTTTGAGTCTAAAGAGCCGCTTCTTGGGGTTGCCATCTTGGGCTTTTGGCGTAACTGTTCCAATTTCTATAAATCCAAATCCAAAATTGGCTAACTCATTGTACAGGACGGCATTTTTATCAAATCCAGCCGCAAGACCAACAGGGTTTTCAAACTTGAGGCCAAATAACTCACGTTGTAAATCAGAGTGCTTTACCTTGAACATGCCGCGTAGTAAATTAGGAACGAATGGAACTTTAGAGATTAATTTAATAAAATCAAAGGTGAAATAATGTACCGTTTCAGGGTCAAATTTGAAAAGAAGAGAACGAATAACTGCCTTGTACATGTCAACGGTTTGATTGCAAAAATACATTAATTTAAGAACACAAAAAAGACTCAAAACAAAAGAAGCTTAAGATTTGTCTTGTATGTTTAGGTTAATTATTTTTGAATAAATCCTATGACCAATGTTAGATAGAAAAAAAATTCTTAACCGCTTTCTAAGTTACGTAAAAATAGATACTGAAAGTGACCCAAATTCTACAACAACTCCAAGCACAGAAAAGCAATGGACATTAGCCAGACTACTTGCAGAAGAACTAAAAAGAATAGGGTTAGTTGATGTTTCAATAGATGAGCATGCCTATGTTATGGGCACATTGCCTTCAAATGTAGCCCACGATGTTCCTGCTATTGGATTTATTTCACATTTTGACACTTCACCAGATTTTACCGCAGCAAAAGTGTCTCCCCAAGTCATTGAAAATTATGACGGAAAGGCTATTGTTTTAAACGCTGAGCAAAACATCATTTTATCGCCTGATTATTTCGAAGATTTATTACTCTATAAAGGACAAACACTGATTACTACAGATGGAACAAGCTTATTAGGCGCCGATGATAAGGCAGGGGTCTGTGAGATCGTAAGTGCTATGGAGTATCTTGTACAACACCCCGAAATAAAACATGGCTCCATAAAGGTCGGGTTTACTCCAGATGAAGAAATTGGTAGAGGTGCTCATAAATTTGACGTCAATAAGTTTGGCGCACAATGGGCTTATACCATGGACGGCAGTCAAATTGGTGAACTCGAATACGAAAATTTTAATGCTGCTAGTGCCGAAGTTCGTATTCATGGTAAAATAGTACACCCTGGCTATGCGAAAGGAAAAATGGTTAACTCTATGTACTACGCTCAAAAATTCATAGACAGTTTACCTAAAAACGAAACACCAGAAGAAACTGAAGGATACGAGGGATTTTACCACCTGCACCATATGGAAGGTAAAGTAGAAAAAACGATTTTAAAGTATATCATACGCGATCATGATTATACACTTTTTGAAGCTCGAAAAACGACCGTAAAACAACTTGTTGAAGCATTTGATAGAAAGTACGACAAAGCCACTTTTGAAGTTGAAATCAAAGACCAATATTTCAACATGAAGGAAAAAGTTTTACCTGTAATGCACAGTGTTGAAATTGCCGAACAAGCCATGAGATCCTTGGGAATAGAACCGCTCATAAAACCCATCCGTGGTGGAACCGATGGTTCTCAATTGAGTTACATGGGATTGCCTTGCCCAAACATTTTTGCAGGAGGCCACAACTTCCATGGACGTTACGAATATGTACCTTTGGAAAGTATTCTGAGTGCCACAAAAGTGATTTGTAAAATTGCAGAGTTAACCCAGTTAAAATACGCATAAAAAAAGCTGCCAATTGGCAGCTTTTTTTCTAAATCAATAGCGAAGTTATTTTTTCTTAGAAGAATTTAACTTCTGTGATAGCTCCATAGAAATGGCAGAACGCTCAAACTTGATTTTACCTGCTAGTGTTTCAATTACACAAGAGGCATCTTTGTCGTTGAGTTCAGCTACTTTTCCATACATTCCTGATTTTGTGATAACACGGTCGCCTTTTTTTAGTGCTGCTGCAAATTGTTTTTCTTTTTTGGCCCGCCTCATTTGGGGTGCAATCATAAAGAAATACACAATCACAAGCATTAATAAAAAGGGTGCAAAATTACCTAGACCTTCCATAAGTGTTTTTCTTTAATTTGGTTATTGAGTTTTGACTACTGGAGCTGCGTTTGGATCAGGTACAATAAAAGCTGAAATACGGACTTGCTCTCTACCACTTTCAGTATTTGTTGTAAGAGTAATAGTTTTAGACACCTTGTTTGCTCCTTTACCATTGAACTTTACTGTAAACTGAGAAGAAGCGCCCGGAGCTAGTGGCTCTCTACTCCACCCCTGAGGCACAGTACATCCACAAGTACTTTTAATATCAGTAACAACAAGTGGAGATTGACCAGAATTTGTATAAGTAAACACAGTCTCAACAGGTGTTCCGTTTTGAATTTCACCAAAATCATGCGCTACCTTATCAAAAGTAACTGAAGGATAAACAATAGTTTGCGCATCGCGTTCGGCCGCTTTGGTAACATTTTCTTGATTTATTTTTTCCGATGCATTTTCCTTACAAGAAGTAAAAGAAACTAGAGCTAAAGATGTAAATAATAAAAACAGTTTTTTCATGGGTTTATAAATTGATTAAAAGTTAATTGTTTTTTTTGTGGCATAAATTTAGTAAAAATTACATTAATCCACGTCCTTTCTTATTCAAGGTTTTTTTCTCGCTGTAGTCTCGGACAATTTTATCTAAAACTCCATTAATAAAAACATTACTCTTTGGGGTAGAATAGTCTTTAGCTAATTCAATATACTCGTTGATGGTAACCTTCGTCGGAATACTCGGAAACTCCTTAAGCTCACAGATAGCCATTTGAAGCAATACAAAATCAATTGAAGCTATTCGGTCCTTATCCCAATTTTTTGTGTTTCCTATAACTTCCTCATTTAAAATAGATTTATTCGCAATTGTTTTGCTCAGCAACAATGTGCCGAAAGCTTCATCATCTTTATCTTTGAAAAGAAGCGGCGTAAAATAAGAATCTCCTGAGTTTTCTTTTAGTTTATTAAAAAGCTTAACTAAAGCGGTATTCACGACTGGTAAATCATCGATCCAAGTCAAGTTTTTATCTTCTAGATAATCATATAATTTTTCATTTGGCGCAATAATTTCTTTGAATAAATCAACAATAAATAACTTGTCTTTGTTGAACGTATTTTTTGTAGAATTCATGTAAGATTGATACAACTTACTTTGTATCATTTTCTGAAAAATCAACTCTACATATTCACCATCGTGTTCCCAACAGTCCATTTTGTAAAGTTTCAGCTTGGATGCTAAAGACTCACTTTCAGTCAAATGAACCAATAATGCATTTTCAATAAATCTTATATTTGGATGGGCATCCTCTTGTGTCGGTCGAAATTTTTGTTTGGCCTTTTCTTGACGGTCCTCGGCACGTTGGCGAAGTTTTAATAGAAGTGATAAAAAGAGTAAGTGCAAGCTATACATATTCTCAAAATTTTGCTGCAACTCAGAATTAAGAGTTTCTTCAGAATTATTACTTGTTTGCGCATAGAGAATTTGCATCACTTTTGCACGAATATGTCTTCGGTTTAGCATAATATAAAGAACTTAGACTTCTATAAAATTAAATTAATTACAGCGCAATATTTTGATTCTTGCCTTGCAAAAATAATGTTATTTTGTTCTTAAAAAATTGAAAATTAGTTTTTTTATGATATATCTTCTAAAATCTAAAAAGTATCTTTGCGTTGTATTCCATTATGAAAGAATTACAATACCTTAATAAATATTTTATCAAATACAAGTACAGAGTTGTACTTGGAATCCTTATTGTGGCTTGTGCAAAGATATTTTCATTATTTACACCTCGTCTTATTGGGGACGTAATTACTCTTGTAGCCAATCAATTATCAAATCCAATAGAAGAACAAGTCTTTAAAAAAGCTATTGGCCTCAAAATTCTCTTTATTTTGGGCGCAGCAATAGCCACAGGTGTATTTACTTTTCTAATGCGACAGACCCTAATCAATGTATCTCGGTACATTGAATTTGATTTGAAAAACGAAATTTACGAACACTATCAGCGCTTGTGCCTTCCCTTTTACAAACAAAACAGAACTGGTGACCTAATAAATCGAATTTCGGAAGATGTTGGCAAAGTAAGAATGTATGTAGGGCCGGCTCTTATGTATACCATCAATATGATTACATTATTTGTAGTGGCACTAATATACATGTACAGCAAAGCCCCTACACTCACTCTTTACACCGTCATACCCTTACCGATTCTTTCTTTTTCGATCTATTTTTTAAGCAAGTACATACATACTAGAAGCACCATTGTACAAGAGCAACTATCTGTACTAACCTCAACAACACAGGAAATTTTTAGTGGTATATCCGTAACTAAAGCATATGCCTTAGAAACCGAAACTGAACAAAATTTTGCAGAGCTTTCGAACGATCAACGCCAAAAAAAACTGAATTTAACAAAAACTCAAGCTTTCTTTTTTCCTTTGATGCTTTTATTGATTGGTACAAGTAATTTATTGGTTATTTATATTGGTGGACAACAATATATAAATGGAGAAATAAAAGAATTGGGGACAATCGCTGAATTCATTATTTATGTCAACATGCTCACCTGGCCCGTAGCTTCTGTAGGATGGGTTACCTCCCTAGTTCAACAAGCCGAGGCCTCTCAAAAACGTATAAATGCGTTTTTAAAACAAATACCTAGTGTTTACAATACACAAAAAAACACAAACGATATCAAGGGCAAAATATCTTTTCAGGAGGTTTACTTCACCTATCAAGACACCAACATAACAGCTTTAAAAGGGATTAGTTTTACAGTAGATCAAGGAAAAACACTGGCAATCATTGGTAAAACTGGTTGCGGCAAAACCACTGTCTTAGAACTCATCGGAAGAATGTACAACGCCAATAGTGGGCAAATAAAGATTGATGATATTCCTATTAAAGACATTAATCTTCATAGCTTACGCAGCAGCATCGGCTATGTCCCCCAAGATCCTTTTTTATTCTCTGACACTCTAAATAATAACATCAAGTTTGGAAAAAATAATGCTTCTAATCAAGAGGTAATCGATGCAGCCAAAAATGCAGTGGTACATGAAAATATTATAAATTTTTCCAAAGGATATGACACTGTTTTAGGAGAACGAGGGATTACACTCTCAGGGGGACAAAAGCAAAGAGTCTCAATAGCCAGGGCGTTTATCAAATCTCCTCAAATCTTACTTTTGGACGATTGCCTATCAGCAGTTGACACCGAGACAGAAGAGCAAATTTTGAAGAATCTTGAAAAAATTACAAAAAATAGAACTACCATTATTGTGAGCCACCGAATATCTTCTGCCAAAAATGCTGACCATATTATAGTGTTGGATGAAGGTGAAATTTTACAAGAAGGCTCACATAATCAGCTTATTAGCCAAGACGGGTACTACAAAGCGCTTTATGAGCAGCAACTTCAAGACGCCTTGAGCTAATTTCATAGAATTAAAATTCTTCAAATAATAGTTTAAAAAAGTTGGCGACTTCATATATTTTTTAGATTTTTGGTTTAAGTTTAATGGTGTAAATACTCCAATTATGAATGATCGAGAACAAGACATATTTTCTAAAGCGCTTCGTGCGGGGAGAAGAACCTATTTTTTTGATGTTAAATCCACAAAGGCAGGAGATTACTACCTAACCATTACTGAAAGTAAAAAATTCACTAATGAGGATGGGTCATTTCATTTCAAAAAACACAAAATTTATCTCTACAAAGAAGATTTTAATGAATTTAAATCGATTCTTGAAGAAACGACAAACTTCATCATCGGTGAAAAAGGAGAGGCTATAATTAGTGATTACAACCCCAGTAGTTCAGCTACAGAGACAGAGAAAGACGATGAAACCAAAACTTCTGATAGTGAGTTTACCGATTTAAAATTTGAAGATATATAGACTTTAATTTCATACAATATGATAAACCGCCAATGCTCATGGCGGTTTTTTTATATATTTATGTAAATTTTACAGCATGAAATTACAACTATTCTTATTATGGATTCCTCTTTTTATTTGTGCACAGCAAGCTCCGCAGCTCGATTACTATCTGCCAAACAGTACTGATTACAATTCTGAGATCTCAACTCCTGAATCAGTAATTGGCCATCAAGTTGGAGAGTGGCACATCACGCACGATAAACTACTGCAGTACTTTCAAACACTAGCGTCAGAATCCGATCGGATTAAATTAGAAAACCGAGGGGTGACATTTGAAGGAAGGCCATTGATTTTACTCACCATTAGTGATCCAAATAATCTCAAAAAGCTGGAAAAAATTAGAACGGCACACGTACAAGCCACAGAAGGAAACGACTTCATGGGTACTGCTGATAGACCTGTAGTAGTTTATCAAGGATTTTCCATTCATGGTAATGAAGCCAGTGGCTCAAATGCTGCGCTGCTCCTTGCCTATCATTTGGCTGCCTCAGAGTCTCTGGAAGTAAAGACATTATTAAAAAATACTGTCATTTTATTTGACCCTGCACTCAACCCAGATGGACTCCAACGCTTTGCACATTGGGCGAACACAAACAAAAACATTAACTTGAATCCTGATCCTAACGATCGTGAATACCATGAAGATTGGCCAGGCGGTCGTACAAACCATTACTGGTTTGACATGAATCGAGATTGGTTGCCGGTACAACTCCCAGAATCAAGAGCACGTATCAATACATTTCATAGGTGGATGCCAAATATTCTAACCGATCATCACGAGATGGGGACTAATTCTAGTTTTTTCTTCCAACCTGGAATTCCCTCAAGAACTCACCCGTTGACGCCTGAACTAAACCAACAGCTTACAAAGGAAATTGGGACGTACCACGCAGCTGCATTCGATGATATTGGTTCGTTGTATTATTCTGAGGAAAATTATGACGATTTTTATTACGGTAAGGGATCCACTTTTCCTGATATTAATGGCAGTATCGGTATATTATTTGAACAAGCAAGCTCGCGCGGACATATTCAGGAAAGTGACAATGGTCTGCTCACATTTCCTTTCACCATTAAAAATCAATTAACTGCTGGGCTATCCACCCTAAAAGCAGCGTTAAACATGCGTGAAAAATTACTTCAATATCAATATGACTTTTTCAACAATGCTCGTAAAGAAGCAAAAGCATTAGACCAAGAAGCATATATTTTTGGCGCACCAAATGACCCGGCAAAAGCTTTTCATTTAGCAGAAATTTTAGAGCGCCATCAAATCGAGATTAGGGCTTTAAAGAATGATATTTCGTTAGGTGGGAAAGTATATCCAAAGGCCAGCGCTTACCTAGTGCCAAAAAAACAAAAAAATAGCCGTCTGCTCAAGGCCATGTTTGAGCGTCGTACGACCTTTAGGGATAGCTTATTTTATGATATCTCAGCATGGACCCTTCCTTTGGCTTTTGATCTTAACTTCACAGACAAAGGAAAAATGAAGTATGCAGACCAAAGCATGTTACCTGAATTACCCCAAGGGCAAGTAAGTCAAAAAAGTGACTATGCTTACATCATGCCCTGGAGTGATTACTACAGTCCAAAAGCGCTAAATATACTATTCCAAAAAAATGTTCGGGTGAAAATGGCGTTGCAACCATTTAGCTCCAGATCCAAAAGTTTTGATTATGGCAGCATTCTTGTTCCAGTTCAAAATCAAGCCCATTCATCAGAAAAAATTCATAAGATATTAGAAAAGGCTGCAAAGGAAAGTCATCTTGTGGTGTACGGCCTTCCCACAGGTGTAACAAGTGGACCAGATTTGGGTAGTAATAATTTTAGAACATTGACAAAACCTAATATTGCACTGATTGTTGGACCTGGCATAGATGCGTACGATGCCGGAGAGATTTGGCACTTGATGGATACCCGCTACGCTATACAAACAACGAAACTTAATGTTTCTCGTCTAAATCAAAGCCGTTTGAACCGTTACAATTGTATCATTCTACCAAATACTTATGGCCTAGACAGCAAAGCTGCTAATAAGCTCAAAAAATGGGTGGAAGACGGCGGAACACTCATAGCTTATCAAAATGCGCTAAAGTGGTTGAAAAAAAATAATATTTTTCCAATGGAATTAATATCAACAACTTTAGAAGCTAAAGATATAAATTTTGAAAACCGTTCTAAATTTAAAGGAGCTCAAGGTCTTGGAGGAGCGATCTTTGAAGCTAAAATAGACCGTTCGCACCCCATTAATTTTGGTTACGAAAATGACAATTTAGCATTATTCCGCAATACGACAATTTTTATAAAAGCTGATAAAAACAGCTACAACAATCCCATTCAATATACACAGAATCCACTTTTGAGCGGCTATTGCTCTAAAGAAAACTTAGAGCTAATAAAAAACACTGTTCCGTTTAAGGTTGTACGGCATGGACTAGGGAAAATTGTAGGGTTTACTGATAACACAAACTTCAGAGCATTTTGGTACGGTACCAATAAATTGCTGCTAAACGCTTTGTTTTTTAGGGATGAATATTAAGCTTATTGGATCGATGTACCGTTAGGAATCTTTTGCTCAGGACAAAGCAGAACCACATCAGTGTTTTTCGCCGCAGCAAGCACTAAACACTGGCTTTTAAAATTTGCAATTTGCTTTTCTTCAAAATTTACATTGGCCACTATTTGTTTGTTCAACAAATCCTCTTTAGAATAAAGTGCTGTGATTTGTGCTGAAGATTTCTTAATCCCCAATGCACCAAAGTCAATTGTGAGTTGATAGGCTGGCTTGTTGGCTTTTGGAAAATCGTTTACAGCAATAATAGTTCCAACGCGCAAATCTAATTTCTGAAAATCTTCAAATAAAACTTCTTCCATTAATGTGTAACTTTACAGTGTAAAGATATCATTAAATAATAAAAAAATGGCTAGAACACCTTCAAATATGCTTCCCTTAGGCACTAAAGCACCAGATTTTAATATACTAGATACTGTTTCTGATAAATTGAAATCTTTAAATCAACTAGAAGGGGATACTGGAACCTTAGTCGCTTTTATATGCAACCACTGCCCTTTTGTAATCCACATAAACGCAACTTTGGTCAAATTGGCAAATGATTATCAAAAAAAGGGAATTAATTTTATTGCAATTTCAAGTAATGATGTAGAGCATTACCCACAAGACGGCCCCGATCTGATGAAGGTGCACGCCAACAAATTGAACTACGCATTCCCTTATTTATACGACGAAACTCAAAATGTAGCAAAAGCTTATGACGCTGCTTGCACACCAGATTTCTTTTTGTTTGACAAAGACAGAAGTCTTGTCTATCGAGGCCAAATGGACGATTCAAGACCAGGAAACGGTATTGTTAATGATGGGCAAGACCTGAAACACGCAATGAATTGTTTGATCGAAAACAAAGTTAATAACCGTCTTCAAAAACCAAGTATTGGATGCAACATAAAATGGAAATAAATCAGTCTTGTACTTTAACGACATGCAAATTCTCATATTTAAGAATATAAGCCGATTGATTCACATAACCCCCATTTTGGGATTCTACATACCTAAACTTATTTTCTAAGTATTTTGTCTCAATAGTCGTCAATTGTTCATAAATAGAATCATAAGCCGCTAAGCGCAAAAGCAAATCTAAAGTTAGATCAAAACCACGGGTGGCGTAGCGTGTAGGATAGATGCCAAAACGCGCATTGTATACTTTTTCAAAACCCGACAACTCCTCATTATAGAATTGAACTGATGGAAATTGGAAATTCAGACCAGACAAATCTGTATTTGAAATATTTGCTCCCATAAAAGCTTTGTTGCGGTTAGTCGTCATTAGTATAAGTTCGCGTTCAATTTCATATTCTTCCTCCTCTTTGTCTCCGTCTGTTTCGTCTTTTTGCATAGTCACTCCATTCAAACCGTTAAGCATACTTGTTACATTAGATGCAAAACCTTCATTATTTGTTTCTAAAAACACTACAGTCCTGCCTGCCTCTAAAGCGTTTTTTACAATTTCAAATTGAATGTAATATTGCTCCTGCCCTTCTTCATTTCGTTGAGAGTTCAGAAGTAGTGCGTCAGGAAAAAAAGTGCGAATCTTTTGAGCACGAGCTAAAGATTTTGAATCTGAGATAATAAGGGTTTGGTGTGGTATACTGTCGGTTTCAGCATAGCGTAATAACTTATCTGCCATCCAATTATCATTGGGAATGGTTTGAATAAGGTTTGGTGTGCACCTCTCAAATTTAACAAAAGGAGAAACAACAGGAATATTCTTTGACTGAAGGGCTTCAGCGATACTGTTGCTGTTCAGAGCAGTCAGTGGTCCTAAAACAAAATCGTATTGAGAGAAATCATTGTTGCGCAAAAGGGAGTTTGTAGCTAGAAGGTCTGCTTCTGAATCGAATACATCTAAATCAGTGGAAATACCCAAACGTTTGGCAGAATCTAAAGCCATTTCTACACCTGCGTAAAATTCGGTTGAAATGCGTATGTATCCATCACGCTGGATTTGTTGCTTAGCCAGTTGAGTAGAGTCAAAATCAATTGACTTTGCCTTAAAGGGAAGAATCAAGGCTATTTTTTTTGGGCGTAGAAACTTCAATTGGTCAGCCAAACGCGTTTCTTCTCTAGCCTCTAAATCGATAGATGCAAGATTAGAATTTGGCACTTTCAAGACCATTCCAACTTTTAATCCCGTCTCGAGTAATACAGGATTAAGTTCCTCTAAAACTTCTTGACGAACACCTAATTTTTTAAATAGCCTGTAAAACCCTTCCTTAGGAAGAACTTTATAAAATCCATAACGATCATCTGAAACTTCTTGTTCTTGATCGGCATCTATATTAGGTACATAAAGCTTTTGTCCGGCTTGTAGAACAGAATTTAAATTAGGATTTAGGGCTTCTAATTCTTGTACTGAAATGCCAAATTTATAAGCCACACGCCACTTCCCCTCTTTCGGCAAAACAGTATAACGACGAACTGCTTTTGGAACTACAGCGATAGTTTTTGTTTTGTATTTGGGAATGTAAATTTTATCTTTAAATTGAAGAGGTGAACTGTAGAGGCGTTGATTATGTTTTTTAATGTCCTCAACCGAGGTCTTATATTTCTCTGCAATTCTATAGAGGGTTTCTTTGCGCTTAACGCGGTGGACTTTATAAGAAACCAACTCTTGAATTTCTTTAGTCTCTTTTGTCTTTTTTTCAATTGGGTTTGGAATGACAAGGATTTTTCCTACAGAAAGAATATCGTCAATGCCTGGGTTGAGTGCCGAAATATCTTCTGGTAAAACTCCATAACGCTGAGCAATTGTTTCTAAAGTATCCTTGGCGTCAATGGTATGCGTACGCAAGACTTGAGCTGTCAATGATGCGACACAAAAAAACAAAACAGCACTTAAAAAAAATCTTTTCATGTTATTCATTTAGTACAGAATATGTATAAAACTACAGCGTAACTGTAAAATATCCAAATCTTATTCCCATTCAATAGTTGCTGGAGGCTTAGAGCTGATATCGTATACTACTCTATTAACTCCTTTTACTTTGTTGATGATATCATTGGAAGTTTTTTGTAAAAACTCATAAGGTAAATTAACCCAATCTGCAGTCATCCCATCAGTGCTTTCAACGGCTCGCAAAGCAACACATTTTTCATAGGTCCGCTCATCACCCATCACACCAACACTGTTTACAGGCAATAACATTGCGCCTGCTTGCCAAACTTTATCATACAGCCCCCATTCGCGTAAACCATTGATGAAAATCGCATCAACATCCTGCAAAATACGGACTTTTTCAGCGGTAATATCGCCCAAAATCCGAATTGCTAAGCCAGGTCCAGGAAAGGGATGACGTCCCAACAATTGAGCATCTATTCCCATTGAAGCGCCAACACGACGCACCTCGTCTTTAAATAAAGCTTTCAGCGGCTCTACGACTTTAAGTTTCATGAAATCAGGTAAGCCCCCGACATTGTGGTGACTTTTTATGGTTGCACTAGGTCCCCCAGTTGCTGAAACACTTTCAATAACATCTGGGTAAATTGTGCCTTGAGCCAACCATTTAACATCTTTGATCAAATGGGCCTCGTCATCAAAAACTTCAATAAATACTCTACCAATGGCTTTGCGTTTCAGTTCTGGATCATCTACTCCTGCCAAAGCATCTAAAAAACGAGCCGAGGCATCAACCCCTTTAACATTCAGCCCCATTCCTTCGTATTGTTTGAGAACGCTACTGAACTCATTTTTGCGCAGTAATCCATTATTAACAAAAATACAATACAGATTATCTCCTATTGCTTTGTTCAATAAAATAGCTGCAACAGTTGAATCTACACCACCAGAAAGCCCTAAAACAACTTTGTCTTTTTGTAATTTAACTTTCAGATCAGCTACAGTCTCATCCACAAAAGAATCAGGTGTCCAGTCTTGTTCTAGACCTGCTATATCCACTAAAAAGTTTTGCAGCAATTGCTTTCCATCGGTAGAATGATATACTTCTGGATGGAATTGTATGGCGTATGTCGTTTCACCCTCTATTTTATAAGCTGCATGCTCTACATCATGAGTGCTGGCCAACAATACACCATTAGTAGGTAATGTTTTGATGGTATCACTATGACTCATCCAAACTTGACTGCCTATAGATATGCCCATAAAAAAAGGATCGTTGTCATGAACAAAAGATAAATTTGCACGGCCATATTCACGTGTATTTGATGGTGCTACATTACCTCCTGAAAAATGAGCCAAATACTGTGCTCCATAGCAGACCGCTAAAAGCGGTTTTTTTGCACGGATTTTCGACAAATCGGGGTGTAGCGCATCATCGCCACGTACAGACTGTGGACTGCCTGAAAGCACGACTGCTTTGTAGGCCTCTATTGAGGTTGGAATTTTGTTGTAGGGATGGATTTCACAGTAAATGTTCAACTCTCTTACACGGCGTGCAATGAGTTGTGTATATTGAGATCCAAAATCGAGAATTAATACCTTATCGTGTTGCATGCCCAAAAGTACTATATATCTCTAAATTGTGAATAAATTTTTTGTAAAAACTTATAAAGAAATTACAGTAAACTCTTGTTGAAAAGGATTCAGCTCTGTTTTTAATTTTTGAATAAAATTATGTCCATATATCGCATAAAAAGCAGAAAAGTTCAACACACGTTCTTGTAAATTTCCATTTGGAAAAAATGAAGACTGTAGCAAAAGTGCTTTGTCTATATGTCTATTATGCTTTCTTTTTTCAGCTTTCAGTAAGCGTTTTTCCAAATTTGAGAGTCCTTTAAGTTGCTTTTTCTCCTGCGCTGCAACTGCTCCTAAAAAAGAACCATCGGTTTGCTTTGCCAATGCGTAAAGCTGTTCGAATTGTTTCTTAAGATGATTCTTTTGCTCTGAAAAATCAACAGGATGTTGAGTTTGTTTCAGTGTTATTTTTTTGGTTAAATCATCTGATGACAAAAATAAATCTGCTACAGTTAAATTTAATTTCTCTAGATTTTGGTGTTGCTTTTCTGAAATCAAAAGCACAGAACTACGGTGCATCAGTAAAGGAAAAGTAACTTCAAATCGCTCAAAACAAGATTTGAGTTGTAGCCAATACGAAAGTTCGCCACCTCCGCCAACATAACACAAGTTTGGTAAAATTGTTTCTTGATAGAGCGGACGCATTAAAACATTGGGTGAAAAACGTTCAGGGTAAGTTTCGAGTTCTTTTAAAATCCCATCCAAATCCCAACTCAAAGTTGTATTCAAAACTCGAAAAATACCGTTATCTACTTCAATGCGTTCTCTCAAATTATTAGTGATGTAAAATAAATTTAAAGCCCTTGGGTTGACTTGAATTTTGAAATTTGAATCCACATCTTTTAGTAATTTATTAGTTTTTGAAACTTCATCAAAAACTAACTTTTCTTCAAGTTCATTCTTCAAGCATGGCAAAAATAAGCGCTTGAGTTGTGCGTCATCGCCATCAACAACAACAAGTCCATCCTTGCCAAACAACTGATGCACCAAACATCTGGTAGCATCGGCCAAATTGTTTTGTTTTATGTACGCTTTTTGAAAGATTTCAATCACCGCTTTTGAATTCTCATCAGCCCCCAAATGAGTAGAAAATTGACCGAAAAAATTTTTAAGCTCTGCAATAGATAAGCGCCCCACTGGACCTTGAGATTGATGTTGCCATTCAAAACGGTGTTCTCTAAAATAAAAATGATTGATCTCTTCAAAATCGTGGTCTTCTGTAGCCATCCAAAATACAGGCACAAAAGTGTGTTTTGGATATTTTTCTTTCAAAACTTTAGCCAAATTGATGACCGATATAATTTTGTACAAAAAATACAGGGGCCCACCCATTAGGTTCAATTGATGACCCGTAGTCACCGTAAAAGTTGAGGCTTGCTTTAGGGCATTTATTTGTGATTTCGTAAATACATTAGGACTAAGGTGTTTGTATTGTCGGTCTAAGCTTTCAACCAAAATTTGACGTTTTTCATCAGAAAAATGTTTCGATTTGACACTCATCTGAGTCGGAAAATTTTCAAGTGTTGCGGGTAGACCGTGGAAAGAAGCAACGTCCGGATGGCCTTTCAAAACTTGTTGAACAAGTTCTGAAAGCGTTTGGGTTTGTGCATATGGAATTTGTTGAGTGGCCATTCTGTTTTGTAGTTCACAAAGATACTTCAATAAATTTTATTGAAAAAACTACTCAACTGTAGCATACAAATCAAAATCCGCAGCTTCGTTGATGGTTACTGTAGCAAATTCTCCAGTTTTAAGATATACTTTAGAAGCATCAATCAAAACTTCGTTGTCTACATCTGGGGAATCAAACTCAGTACGGCCTACAAAATATTGGCCTTCTTTACGGTCAATTACCACACGTAAGGATTGGCCTATTTTGGCTTGATTCAACTCCCAAGAAATTTGAGACTGCAGCTCCATAATTTCATTGGCACGTGCTTGTTTTACATTTTGGGGTACATCATCAACCAAATTATAGGCATGGGTGTTTTCTTCATGGGAATAGGTGAAACAGCCCAAGCGCTCGAAACGCATGGATTCTACCCATTGTTTAAGAATTTGAAAATCTTCTTCAGTTTCTCCAGGGTAACCAACTATCAGAGTTGTTCGAATGGCCATATTGGGTACTGCTTCACGAAATTGGTGTAGCAATTTTGTGGTTTTTGCCTGTGTTGTACCTCGGCGCATACTTTTCAGGATGTTATCTGAAATATGTTGCAATGGAATATCTAAATAATTGCATATTTTTGACTCGTTTTTCATGACATCCAAGACGTCTATCGGAAAGCCAGTTGGAAAGGCATAGTGCAATCGGATCCATTCAATACCTTCAACCTCAACCAAAGCTTTAAGCAGTTCTGCAAGATTTCGTTTTTTATATAAATCTAAGCCGTAGTACGTTAAATCTTGTGCAATAAGAATGAGCTCTTTAACGCCATCAGCAGCCAGTTTTTTAGCTTCAACAACTAAATCCTCAATAGGCGTTGAGCGGTGTTTACCGCGCATCAAAGGAATAGCACAAAAACTACAAGGACGGTCACAGCCCTCAGCAATTTTTAGATAAGCATAATTCTTGGGTGTCGTTGTGAGCCGCTCACCTATAAGTTCGTGCTTATAATCAGCGCCCAATGCTTTTAGGAGTTGAGGCAATTCTGTAGTGCCGAAATATTGATCAACATCTGGAATTTCCTTGACTAAATCAGGTTTATACCGCTCACTTAAACAACCAGTAACAAAGACTTTATCAACTTCACCGGCGTCTTTCTTCTGAACAAAATCCAAAATGGTATTTACACTTTCTTCCTTGGCATTATCAATAAATCCACATGTATTAATCACTACAATATTACCATCCTCCTCGTGGGCGACTGCTTTGCCATTGGCTTTAAGTTGACCCATAAGTACTTCGCTATCATACACATTTTTGCTACAGCCAAGAGTAACGACATTGATTTTGTTGGTTTTACGTGATTTTGTTCTCATTAAAAGTTTTTAGTTGTAATTATTGGGTGTAGGTCGTTTTTCAAAAGCTTTTTCAAATTGATAACCCCATGCATAAAGTTCTGGTTCCTGATGTGGTTTTGCGATAAAAGTGAATCCTTTTGGAGCTCCCTCATCTGAGAGGCCCATTGGCACAGTGAGTGCTGGATATTCTGCTACAGCAGCATAACCAGCGTGGTAATTATTTATGGAAAGAACTGCATCCAATTGATGAAATTTCATTACTGAATCGAAATAAGCGCGGCCATTGGTTTTTAGTATTGATTTGATGGATTCTAATTCTTTGTTTGTTGCATCATCAGCAACAATACCTATAAACAATTTTTGGCCATAAGGAGCTCTTTTTAGTGAATCTAAGGCATTAAAATCAATGATTGACTGAACACCATCATACGGTAAGTTTGTATTGGCATGCCATTTAAAATAAGTTGGTAAATCGACTTTCATATCCAAATTCAAAAGTCTCAAAAAATCAGGAAGATCAACATCTTCAGGGGTTATGGTGATCACTTTAGCACCATTGCGCTTCAAAAGGTTTACCGCAGCTGTGTAAAGTGAATCTTTCAATAGCGATTGAATCGCACCAAAACGCTTACCCTGAAAGTTAGATTGTTGCAGTACGTTAATGTCAATTGCTGCAACTGTTTTGGATTTAAAGTCATCTCTGTCTTTTCCTATCATTCCATTAAAAATCAATACATTATCAATCACATATTTTGTAATTGGACCCGCAGTATCTAACGTACTAGAGATAGGAACTATACCAGTTCGGCTGATCGCTCCAATGGTTGGTTTAAGTCCTACACCTGCATTTTGACTGGCAGGCGAAAGTATAGATCCTGATGTTTCACTTCCAACGGCTGCAGCACAAAAATTAGCTGCAACAGCTACAGCACTTCCAGAACTTGAGCCGCCAGTATCTAGTGTTTTGCGGCCATAAGGGTTAAACGTTTGTCCACCCACTGTACTGTAACCACTTGGGCAGTCTCCACAAAAGAAATAAGCCCATTCACTAAGATTAGCTTTTCCTAAAATCAGTGCCCCTGATGCCTTAAGCTGCTTTGAAACAAAGGCATCATCGGTGTGGTTCTTCAACAAGGCTACAGCACCAGCGGTAGTAACCATATCATAGGTATTGATATTATCTTTCAAAAGAATTGGCATCCCATAAATTGAAAAATTTGAAAGATTTTCAGGTCTATTAAGGTCTTTTTCTTTGGCATCCTTAATAATGTTGGGGTTCAAAGAAATCACAGAATTTAGTGATTTTTCATTCATCCTATCAAAAGATTTGATACGATACAAATAGAATAAAGTTAATTCTTCATATCTGAGTTTCCCTTGTTTAATAAACTTCTGTAGTGTTGGAATATCTTGGTTCATTACAAGAGGCTTTAAGGTTTCATAACGATCAGATGAGAAAATAGAAAGTTCATCTTGAAATGGTGCCCAAAACTGCTTTAAATCTATATAATTAGAATCTTCTACCTTAAACGATCGAAATGATTTTTCAGAAATATCACTTAAGCTATCATCTGGGTCATGAGTCTGATTTTTACAGCCAAAAAAAATAAAAAACAATAAAAATAACGCCCCTTTTTTCATATTCATATTAATTAAAAAAAGAGTCTACAAATTCAAATTTATTAAAGACTTGAAGATCATCTATGCCCTCACCAACACCGATGTACTTAACGGGCACTTGAAACTGATCGCTAATTCCTATTACAACGCCGCCTTTAGCGGTGCCATCTAATTTTGTGACTGCTAAGGCATTGACTTCTGTTGCTGCAGTAAATTGCTTGGCCTGTTCAAAAGCATTTTGCCCAGTTGATCCGTCCAAAACCAATAAGATTTCATGCGGTGCATTTGGCACTACTTTTTGCATGACTCGTTTAATCTTAGTTAACTCATTCATCAGATTGACTTTATTATGTAAACGGCCAGCAGTATCAATGATCACAACATCAGCATTGCCGCTAACAGCACTTTGAAGGGTATCAAAAGCAACCGAAGCAGGATCGCTGCCCATATTTTGTTTTACGATTGGTATGTCTACACGATCAGCCCAAACTTGCAATTGATCAATGGCAGCAGCTCGAAATGTATCAGCCGCACCCAAAACTACTTCCATGCCCTGTTTTTTGAACTGATATGCCAATTTACCAATAGTAGTTGTTTTGCCTGCACCATTGACTCCGACCACCATAATGACATGAGGTTTTTCTGTATTTTCAACTGAAAATTCTTTAGCATCTCCAGAATTGGTTTCTGAAAGTAAGGCTGCAATTTCTTCTCTTAAAATAAGGTTTAACTCTTCTGTACCAAGATATTTATCTTTAGAAACACGAGCTTCAATTCGATCTATTATTTTTAAAGTTGTATTGACTCCTACATCACTAGTTACTAAAACTTCTTCTAGGTTATCTAAGACACCATCATCGACTTTAGATTTTCCTGCAACTGCTTTTCCTAATTTATTAAAAAAACTAGATTTAGATTTCTCTAAACCTTTGTCAAGGGTTGCCTTTTTTTCTGATGAAAATATCTTTTTAAAAAAACTCATGATTCGTATTATTTAATCGCATTTAGACCATTTGCAAGGTACTAAAAAAATAAAAAGCTGCTTTGTAGAAAAGCAGCTTTAGAAAATTATATATGTTAATGTTTACTTCTTATTTAAAAAGTCACTAACTTTTTCAGGAGACATTATTGATTCAACAAAAATATAAGCTCCAGTCTTGGGAGATTTTACCATTTTGATTGCTTTTGTCAAACGTTTTGACCCTGTTTGTAACGATGCTACTGATTTCTTTGCCATAATTCAAGTATTACTCGGTGCTTTATTCTAATGCCCTTAAAATTATTTAATTTCTTTATGCACAGTCATACGCTTAAGAATAGGATTAAATTTCTTAATCTCCATGCGGTCTGGTGTGTTTTTCTTGTTCTTAGTTGTGATGTATCGAGAAGTTCCTGGCTGACCTGAAGCCTTGTGCTCAGTACACTCCAAAATTACTTGAACTCTATTTCCTTTTTTTGCCATAATGCTTTAGGTTAGCTGTGTTTATTTTAAAAACCCTTTAGATTTTGCTTCTTTGATGGCTGCAGTAATACCAATCTTATTGATAGTTTTTAATGCAGAGGTAGAAACTTTTAGTGTGATCCACTTATCCTCTTCAGGAAGATAAAAACGCTTTTTCATCAAATTTGCATTGAATTTGCGTTTTGTTCTGTTCAAAGAGAAGGAAACGTTGTTTCCTACCATTGCTTTTTTCCCTGTAAGTTCACAAACTTTTGACATGATCTTTAATTTATTAGTTTTGTTGTTTCAAAACGAGGTGCAAAAATACGAATTCTTTGCAAGTTCACAAATTTTATGAAGTCAATTTTAAAAAATTTCTTTTTGCAGTAAAGTAAGTGCCATGTGTACTGCTTTTGTAGTGATGCGTTCGCGTTGTTTTCCAAATGTAAACTGCTTAGCATATACTGATTTTGGGGTAGCAATTGCAATACAAACTGTACCCACCTCGGCATCTGAATCTCCTTTTTCCGGTCCAGCATTTCCTGTGGTAGCCAATGCATAGTCTGAACCGCATAGCTTCTGAATACCTAAAGCCATGGCTTTAGCGACTTCAGTACTTACAACAGAGTGTTTTTTAATAAGCCCTTCGTCTACTTCCAAAAGCTGAATTTTTATTTTGGTATCGTAAGCAATCAGCCCGCCTTTAAAATAGTTTGATGCACCAGGATTTGCTGTAAACTGAGCACCAATACGTCCGCCTGTACAGCTCTCAGCAACTGCCAAGGTTGAATCTAGATTCACAAGTTGTTTTCCAATGATTTGCTCGATGGAGGAGTCATCTTCAAAGCCCACAAAAACATCACTGATTTGAGGAAGTAACGATTCTATTTGAGTGTTTATAGTATCCATTACTACATTTTTATCATATCCCTTTGAAGATAAACGCAAACGAACACGGCCTAAATTTGGCAAATATGCTAATTTTACTGTTTTAGGCAAATTGTCCTCCCAGTCAGATATTCGATCGGCAATAACACTCTCCCCAAGTCCATAAGTGAGCAAGGTTTTGTGTAATATGAATGGAAGGTTGAATTGCGCTGACAGCTTTGGCAGAACTTCATTTTGCATCAATGCTTTCATCTCAAAAGGAACACCAGGAAGTGAGATAAATATAGTTTGAGCGTTCTGCATCCACATCCCTGGCGCAGAACCCGATTGGTTCATTAAAACCTTGGCTTTTGAGGGCACCAGCGCTTGGTCTAAATTAACCTGAAGCAAAGGTTGTTTTATATGGGTTTTCCAAATATGTTTTATGTGTGCAACAACCTCTTCATTACGCACCAAGGTATCGTTAAAGTATTGGGCCAAAGTAGTTTTGGTGATGTCATCTTTAGTTGGTCCTAGACCACCTGTGATAACGACCAAATCTACTTGATGTTCTGCCTTTTTCAGTGCTTTTAGAATGTGTGCTTTATCATCTTGAACTGAAGTGATTTGGAAAACAGAAATACCAATTTTATTAAGCTCTTTTGAAATATAGGCCGAATTTGTATCAATTATTTGACCAATTAAAATTTCATCTCCAATAGTAATGATCTCTGCTTTCATTTACTTGACTTTAATATTGAAAAACTCTTCATTTTCAATGTATCCTTTAAGGATGTCGCCAGCTTGCACTTGACCAACACCAGCTGGTGTACCTGTAAAAATAATATCTCCGATTTTGAGGGTAAAAAACTGTGAGACATAAGCAATAACCGCATCAATACCCCAAAGCATCTGTTGTGTGTTTCCAGATTGAACTACCACGTCATTTTTTTTAAGACTAAATGAAAGATTTTCAAGGCTTTCGAATGTGGATTTTGGTGCCCATTTCCCGACGACTGCAGATCCATCAAAAGCCTTAGCTTTTTCCCAAGGCAAACCACTGGCCTTAAGTTTTTGCTGAAGATCCCTTGCGGTAAAATCAATACCCAAACCAATATGATCGTAATACTTGTGGGCAAACTTAGTTTCTATATACTTTCCAACCCTATTTATTTTCACAATAACTTCTACTTCGTGTTGTATGTTTTTGGAGTAATCGGGGATGAAAAAAGGTTGTTTTTTTAAAAGAATAGCGGTATCGGGTTTGATAAACACGACAGGATCACTTGGCTTTTCATTTTTAAGCTCGTTAATATGATTGATGTAATTTCGACCAATACAAATCAGTTTCATCTAAGACAGTTTCTGATTAAAAGCCCGCAGTTTAATGGCGGTCAAAACCTTTTTAGTATATAATGGAAAGTCTGCATTGAGTAGCCAACCAAAATATCCGGGCTCCTTATTTAAAATCTCAGTCACTTTTTGACCTTTGTGTTTTCCAAATGCAAAACATTCATCACCTGCTTTATCGAACTTTATGAAACCTGCAAAATCGGCAAACTTTTGACGCGTACTGAATTGTGCTAGATATGAAGTATCGTTTTCTAAATCTTCATACCGATCCAATTGAGCTTTGAGCACTTCATACGTTGCAATAGTATCGGCCTCAGCGCTGTGGGCATTTTGTAGATCTTTACCACAATAAAACTTGTAGGCTGCTGTGAGGGTGCGTTGTTCCATTTTATGAAAAATTGTTTGAACATCTACTGATTGTGTATTTTTCATATCGAAATCAACTTCAGCGCGAAGCATTTCTTCGGCAAGAATTGGAATGTCAAAACGGTTGGAATTAAAACCTCCTAAATCAGCATCTTTAATCCAAGAATAAATCTCTTTAGCAAGCATTTTAAATGTGGGGGCGTCACCTACTTTTTCGTTGGTTATACCATGTACTGCTGTAGCCTGAGGGGGAATTGGCATCTCAGGATTAACCAACCATGTTTTCTTTTCTTCTTTTCCATCTGGGAAGACTTTCAAAATTGAAATTTCAACAATTCTATCGGAAGTAATACTGATTCCTGTAGTTTCTAAATCAAAGAAACAAATAGGTTTTTTAAGATTCAATTGCATATGCTAAACTTGTCTGTTTTCGTCCCAAGACTCCAACAATTCTTTAACTGTTTTAAGAAATAGCCCACCGAGGGCTCCATTAACAACTCTGTGATCGTATGAATGGGATAAAAACATTTTTTTACGTATGCCAATAAAATCGCCTTCATTAGTTTCGATAACGGCTGGTGCTTTTCTTATGGCACCTAAAGCTAAAATACCTACTTGAGGCTGATTGATAATAGGTGTACCCATGATACTTCCAAAACCACCAACATTAGTAACAGTATATGTGCCGTCTTGTATGTCATCTGGACTTAATTGGTTGTTTCGTGCTCGAAACGCCAAGTCATTGACTCTTTTGGTCATACCCATTAAGTTCAACTGATCGGCATTTTTAATTACTGGAACAATAAGATTACCATCTGCTAGCGCGGTAGCCATACCAAGATTGATAGATTTGTGTTTTATAATACGATCTCCATCGACAGAAATATTAAGCATGGGGTGAATTGTAAGCGCTTTGGCCACAGCTTCCATAAAAATAGGGGTAAATGTAATTTTTTCACCAAAATTTTCATGAAACTTTAGTTTGATTTTCTCACGCCAATTCCAAACTTTAGTGACGTCAACTTCAATAAATGACTGAACATGTGCTGAAGTTTGCACAGAGTTTGTCATGTGTTTAGAAATGAGTTTGCCCATGCGTGTCATTTCTATAATTTCATCTGCACCACTAGAAGCAGTTGAAGCCACTGGAGCTGATATGGAGGGGTTTGTGGGTATAGAACTAGCACTAGGAGTATCGGCTTTAGTGCGATGATCTAGATAATTAATCATATCATTTTTGGTTACTCTACCTCCTTTGCCACTGCCCGGGATTTGGTCCAACTCCGTTTGTGTAATACCTTCTTTCTTTGCAATATTTTTGACTAGAGGAGAATAAAATCTTGTATCATTTGAACTTAAAGGTGACGCAAGGGTCTTTGCAGCAGCAACAGTATCTTGAACCTCCGAAATATCATCACTTGACGCGCTGTCTTGTATTTCTTCCTCATCGTTTTGTGTATGAGAATTCTCAGCCTCATGTTGTGCGGTTTGGGGCTGATGTTTACCTTCTGTTTCTATAATTGCTATCGTTTGACCGACTTCGACGACCTCATCAACCTCAAACTTCTTCTCAAGAAGAATCCCACTAACTTCACTTGGAACATCACTATCCACTTTATCAGTGGATATTTCAACAACAGCTTCATCAACTTCAATATAGTCCCCAATTTCTTTGAGCCAAGTATTTAGAGTAGCTTCAGCAACACTCTCGCCCATTTTGGGTAATTTAAGTTCAAATTTTGCCATAATAATTGTTTGTTTGGGTCTTCATTTGTGGTGCAAAATTAACGAAAATTAGCGAGAAAATCAATTGTTTTTAAAAGTAGATGACACTTTCAAATTCGTCGAAATGAATCACCTCACCACGCTGTTTTGAGGAATCGCTACCAACAAAATAGTTTGTTTTGATTGGACGTATTTTGTAAGATATGAATTTATTTTCGCTTGAATCGATTTGACTTATAACATATTCAAAACTAACACATTCAGTGTCAAAAATAATATCGTAATGAGAGGTTGGCGACAAGGCGTAATCAGCACTTATGGCGATAGATTCTTTGATATTTAGCCATTTCTGATTTGAAAAAGGTTTTATAAATGCAACTTTTTTTGGAATACGCTTTTTAGGCTGCTTTGGATTTGAAAAATAAGGTGCTAAAGTAGCTGTAATTGAGATTAGAGCACTCGTGAAAATATTGGTATTGAAATGTTTTTTGTAAAATAACCTCATTGCATTGTAAAAACGCTGAGACTGTATTTTACTTTTAGCCGTACTTTCCCCTTTAAAATGGATCACTGTTGTGTTCCCAAGATAATAATTCAAATAACCAAGCTTTTGCACTCTGTAAGACAAGTCTATATCTTCTCCGTACATGAAAAAATCCTCATCAAAGCCACACAACTCATTGTACAATGATCGTCTTAAAAACATCAATGCTCCAGGAATTACATCTACAGGCTTGGAATCTAACTCCGCGATTTGATTGGCATAATATTTTGTTCCAATTCCAATAAATTTCTGTATGGAAATAGAGATTTTAGGAAAATTTCTTTTGCTTTCTGGCAAAAATAAACCAGAGCCATCAATAAGCCTGCAACCAACTAACCCAACATTGGATTTGGATTCTGAAAAATTGAGTAAATTCTTCAATGTGTTTTCAGTCAGAACTACATCAGGATTTAAAATACAAACATACTCTCCTTTAGCCTGCAGAACAGCCTGGTTGTTAGCTTTTGAAAAGCCTACATTTTGTTTATTTTCAATTAGACGTACATTTGGAAATTTGTTTTTAACCATTGTACAACTCTCATCAGTCGAGTCATTATCTATCACAATAATTTCAGAATTGATTCCATCTAACGAAGCTTGGACACTTCTTAAGCAGAGCTCCAGAAAGTAGCGTACATTATAATTAAGAATGACAACTGATAATTTCAAATGGTTAAGGTTTTATTGAGGATTCAAATGGCACTCTATTGGTTATGCTACGGCCCAGCGTAACTTCATCTGCATATTCTAATTCATCACCAACTGAAATACCTCTAGCAATTGTAGACAGGGTAATATTAGCTCCTTGAATCTGTTTGTATATATAAAAGTTTGTGGTATCACCCTCCATTGTAGAACTCAAAGCAAAAATCAATTCATTTACTTTTCCTGTTTGAACTTTATCAACCAAGCTTTGAATATTCAAGTCTGATGGTCCTATTCCATCCATTGGAGAAATTTTACCTCCCAAAACATGATAAATTCCTCTAAAACTCCCTGTACTTTCAATAGCCAAAACATCTCTTATGTCTTCTACTACACAGATGGTTTGTTGATTCCTAGTGGGATTTGCACAAATCTCACAAAGTAGGTTGTCTGAAATATTATGGCATTGTGCGCAAAAATTTATAGACGATCTCATCACGTTTAGTGCATTAGTGAGCTGACTCGTCTGGTGCTCTGGTTGACGTAATAAATGCAGTACAAGCCGAAGTGCGGTACGACGACCTATACCAGGTAATTGCGCTACTTCATTAACAGCATTCTGCAACAACTTCGATGAAAATTCCATATTTTATATTATACTTTATAGAACGGTCCAAATACCATATTAGTGTGGGTTAAAGGAAAAGGAGTAAAATATCCTGTAATTTAGCTTTAGGTTATTTTATAAAATTATAAATTTACCAAGTCTTGTGGTGTATTTGAGTACCACAAATATAAATTTATTAAGTTGAAAGGACAACACATTCTACTGATCACTTTTGTTTATTTTGTGTTTCTAGTCGTAATTGCACGATTAACAGGAAAAAATGACAGTAATACAGATTTTTTTAAAGCCGGTAAGCAATCTCCTTGGTATTTGGTAGCGTTCGGCATGATAGGTGCCTCTCTATCTGGTGTGACATTTATTTCTGTCCCAGGTTGGGTTCAAAGTTCAGAGTTTAGCTATTTTCAAGTGTGCTTGGGATATGTTGCGGGCTATGTTGTGGTTGCTTTTATGCTGTTGCCTATTTATTACAAATTAAATCTAACTTCAATTTACGAATACCTACAACAGCGATTTGGCCGTATTAGCCACAAAACTGGTGCGTTTTTCTTTTTTATTTCTAGGGTTTTAGGGGCTGCTTTTCGAATGTATCTTATGGCAATTGTATTGCAACAATTTGTCTTTGAACAATGGAATATTCCTTTTGAAGTCACGGTCATTTTATCAATACTACTCATCTGGATTTACACTAACAAAGGGGGCATCAAAACCATTGTTTGGACCGACACACTACAAACACTTTTTATGGTTTGTGCTGTGGTACTTTCTATTTATTTTATCACAAATGAGTTAGGGTGGAGTTTTTCAGAATTTTTAGTTTCTGAAGAATTGAATCAATACAGCTCAATCTTTAGAACAAACTCTATTTTGACAAGAGATCATTTCTTAAAGTCGTTTTTTGGAGGCATGTTTATCACCATTTGTATGACAGGATTAGATCAAGATATGATGCAGAAAAACCTGACCTGTAAATCGCTAAGAGATGCACAAAAAAATATGCTCTGGTTTAGTATTGTACTAACACTAGTAACATTCTTGTTTTTACTTTTGGGAGCTTTGTTATTCATTTATGCAGAGCGGTTTGACATTGCATTACCTCTGATGGATGGAGATCCTAAGACCGATTTACTTTTTCCTGAAATTGCACTTAATACTGGATTAGGAATGACTTTAGCTTCAGTTTTTATTTTAGGACTTATCGCAGCGGCTTACAGCAGTGCCGATAGTGCTCTCACATCGCTTACAACTTCTTTTTGTGTCGATATTTTAGACCTCAACAAACATTCAGATACTGACAAAAAACGCATTCGAAAACAAACTCACATAGGAATGAGTGTACTTTTGATTTTTGTTATTATAGCTTTTAAACATATCCTAGATTCCAATGTCATAAATAGTCTTCTCACGGCTGCCACATATACCTATGGTCCTTTACTTGGTCTTTTTGCATTTGGAATTTTTACAAATTATAAGATCAAAGATAAATGGGTTTGGCTAGTAGCGTTATTGTCTGTTTCTATTTCTTATAGCTTAGGACAAATTCCAGCAGAACAAATCGGTGGCTATGTTATTGGTTATGAACTACTCCCCATCAATGGGCTTCTTACATTTCTAGGATTGGTATTGATTCGTAGACAATAAAACCAAAGTGCAAGACATTTCATATGAAATATTGTGCTGATCTAAAACTTTAAAAAAAGCTGGGTTTTCTGTTCCTGGATTAAAAATTACCCGCTTTGGATTAAGATTCAAAATATAATCGATGTATACGGACTGTCGTTTTGGATTTAGATAAAGAGTAACTGTGTGAATATTTTTATAGGGTTTCAAATTCGTGTCAATTTTTACCTGAGCAACAGTACCCTGCTTTAAGCCAAAAGCCTTAACTGGTACACCAAACTTTCTAAGCATCAAAATAGCTTTGTAGGCATATCGATCGGGATTGGGCGAAGCACCAAAAACTAAGGTTTCGTAGGAATCTACCATTTAATTATCACACTACCCCACGTAAAACCACTACCAAAAGCAGCCAGTACAACTGTGTCTCCAGATTTAATTTTCCCTTGTTCACAAGCTTCACTCAGCGCAATAGGAATGGATGCAGCTGTAGTATTTCCATAATTTTGAATATTATTAAATACCTGTTCATCTGAAAGTTGAAACTTTTTTTGAATGTATTGGGAAATACGCAAATTAGCTTGATGAGGAATTAACATACTGATATCCGAAACATTGAGTTTATTAACTTCAAGACCTTCATTGATAACTTCACTAAATCTTCTTATAGCGTTTTTGAAAACAAATTGGCCATTCATATAAGGCCTGTAGCTCATATCTTCAGGGTCATTATCAGCAATAATTTCTGTCACCCAACGCTTCCCCATTCCCGGTGCTTCTGCAGCAAGTTCTAGGGCATGCTTACCTTCAGAATGCAAGTGAGACGATAAAATTCCTTTGGTGGTATCCTCCTCTCGTGTAAGAACGGCAGCACCAGCACCATCACCAAAAATAACAGAAATACTTCTTCCCCTGGTAGATACATCAATACCACGGGATTGTAATTCGCTGCCGATGACCAAAATATTTTTGTACATGCCTGTTTTAATAAATTGATCTGCAACAGAAATTCCATAGACAAAACCTGAACATTGATTACGGACATCCAAAGCACCAACAGTATCAATTTCAAGGGCTTCTTGAACTTGAACACCGGGACCCGGGAAGTAGTAGTCTGGGCTGAGTGTAGCGAATACAATAAAATCAATATCCTGTTTATCGATTCCGGAGTTTCGAATTGCATTTTTAGCAGCCTTCAAACCCATACTAAAAGTAGTGTCTCCATCGCCCTTGACAGCCCATCTACGCTGTCTAATACCTGTCCGCTCTTGAATCCACTGATCATTTGTATCCATAAGCTGTGACAAGTCGTCATTCGTTACAACGTTTTCTGGAACGTAATGACCCATTCCTAATATTTTTGAATTGTACATACAGATGTTTTGTTGTGATTGCTCTACAAATATAAACTTTATATAATGCCAGTTTGTCACATTATACAGAATGGTATCCTTTTTGTCATAATTTTAACACTATTAATTCAAAAACAAAAAATACCATGAGTAAAGGAACAATAAATGTATCCGTTGATAATATTTTTCCGCTAATTAAAAAATTTCTGTATAGTGATCACGAAATCTTTTTACGCGAATTGATCAGTAATGCAACAGACGCCACGTTAAAACTAAAGCACTTAACCAATATTGGAGAGGCAAAAGTAGAATATGGCACCCCAAAAATTGAAGTTAAAATTGACAAAGAGGGCAAAAAACTTCACTTGATTGATCAAGGAATTGGAATGACAGCAGACGAGGTTCAAAAATACATCAATGAGGTCGCTTTTTCAGGTGCAGAAGAGTTTTTAGACAAATACAAAGACAAAGTTGAAGATGCTGGTATTATTGGACATTTTGGTCTTGGTTTTTACTCTGCATTCATGGTCGCTGAAAAAGTAGAAATTATTACTAAATCGTACAAAAACGAACCGGCAGCTCACTGGTTATGCGACGGAAGCCCGGAGTATAGCTTAGAAAAATCAGATAAAAAAGAGCGTGGTACCGAAATTATTCTGCACATCGCAGAAGACTCGACAGAATTTTTAGAAGAAAAAAGGATTACTGAGTTGTTAAACAAGTACAACAAGTTTATGCCTATACCTATCAAATTTGGCACAAAAGAAATAAATGATCCAGAACATAAACCAAAAACAACAACTGACAAAGACGGCAAAGAGATTACCGAGCCACACCGTCAGATTACAGTTGACAACATCATCAATAATCCAAGCCCAGCATGGACCAAAACACCATCTGATCTAAAAGACGAAGATTATAAAGGTTTTTATCGTGAGCTGTATCCGATGCAGTTTGAAGAGCCGCTTTTCAACATTCACTTGAATGTTGACTACCCCTTCAATTTGACAGGAATATTATATTTCCCAAAGATGTCAAATGACATGAATATCCAGAAAGACCGCATTCAACTGTATCAAAATCAAGTTTTCGTTACTGACAATGTGGAAGGGATAGTTCCTGAATTCTTGACAATGCTACGTGGAGTTATTGACTCGCCAGACATTCCCTTGAATGTGTCGCGTTCGTACCTTCAAGCTGATGGTGCTGTTAAAAAAATATCTTCCTACATAACAAAAAAAGTCGCTGATAAATTAAAATCCTTATTTAATAATAATAGGGAAGATTTTGAGGCTAAATGGAACGATATTAAAATCGTAATTGAGTACGGCATGCTTTCTGAAGAAAAGTTCTTCGAAAAATCAGAAGCATTTGCATTGTACCCTACTGTTGACGGAACATATTATACCTATGAAGAGCTGTACAACAAAATTAAAGCAAAACAAACAGACAAAGATGATAAACTAGTCATATTGTATGCATCTAACGCTGAAGAACAACACAGCTATATAGAAGCAGCCAAAGCAAAAGAATATGAAGTTCTGTTATTAGATTCACCAATTGTATCACATTTGATTCAAAAATTGGAGGGCAGTAAAGAAAAGATTTCATTTGTTCGAGTTGATTCAGACCATGTAGATAAATTGATTCAGAAAGAAGAACACACAATTTCTAAACTTAGCGATGAAGAAAAAACAAAACTAGATGAACAACTTAAAGCTGTTATTTCTTCAGAAAAATTCATTGTTCAATTAGAAGCTATGGACAGCAATGCTGCGCCATTTATAATCACACAACCAGAATTCATGCGCCGTATGAAAGAAATGCAGCAAACTGGGGGCAGTGCAGGAATGTTTGGCATGGGTAATATGCCAGAAATGTATAACCTTGTAGTGAATACCAACGCTGACTTAGTCAATGAAATTCTTAATACAAAAACTGCAAAAAAACGTGAACGTTTAATTAATCAGAGCTTAGATTTAGCTCAACTCTCACAAGGACTTCTTAAGGGAGAGGCGTTAACTAACTTCATTAAAAGAAGTTACGATATGATTAAATAAGTTTAATCTACCATTAAAAGAAGGCGATTTTCATGAATCGCCTTTTTTTATTGATAAAAGTAAACTAATGCAATTCAAAAAAAAGAGTTAATTTCACTAAACATCAACAACCAAAACTCGCAGGTCTGTATTTTTTTATAAATCAATTTACAATAGCTTAGAAAAAATCAAAATAATGCTTTTTCAAGATCAAAATAATGAACCTCTTGCGTTGAAAGATGCTGAATTATCTTACGATCCGTTGTTCTTATCAAAACAAGAAGCGTCTAGATATTTTAGTGTATTGCGTCAAGAGACCAATTGGCAGCAAGACCAGATTAAAGTCTTTGGAAAAGTTTATAATCAACCGCGGTTAACCGCGCTTTATGCCAATAACAAAAACCCCTATAGTTATTCAAATATCAAAATGTATCCTAGCCCATTTACTGCACATTTATTAGAACTAAAATCTAAAATTGAAAATCGGCTAAAACTTTCATTTACATCTTGTTTACTCAATTTATACCGCGACGGACAAGACAGCAACGGATGGCATGCTGATAATGAAAAAGAATTAGGAAAAAACCCTGTTATTGCATCGGTGAGTTTAGGTGGAGAACGTATGTTTCACATGAAACACCGTACGGATAAATCTCAAAAATTAAAGTTGAACTTAGCACATGGAAGCCTGTTGGTTATGAGCGGAAGCACTCAACATCATTGGCTACATCAAATTCCAAAAACAAAAAAAAATAGCAAAGAACGCATTAATTTGACTTTTCGAATCATTAAATAATTATCATGAAAAACTACAGCAAATTATTTTTATTTTACATGCTAGGATTAAATTTTGTGACAGCGCAAATTTTTACAGAAACAGAAATTGTAATAAACCAGCACATTGAGGGAACCTTACTTACTCCAAGCGATACAGAGTCAACTCCCTTAATTATTTTCATTGGAGGATCAGGCCCTACTGACCGCGATGGAAATCAATCTTTTATGAAGAATGACATGTTGAAAAAATTAGCGGTTAATCTATCAAACAACGGAATCTCTACATTTCGTTACGACAAGAGAATTGTAAAACAAATTCGTACTAATACAATTGATAAAAATATTTCTTTTGATGATTTCGTTATTGATGCTAAATCTGTGATTGATTATTTTGCGCCTAATTATAAAACAATTGTTATAGCTGGACACAGTCAAGGAAGCTTAGTAGGACTTTTGGCGTTGGATCAAAATACTTCAGGTTTTATCTCACTAGCGGGTGCTGGAAAAACTATTGACCAAATTTTAATAGAACAAATTTCAAAAACAGCGCCAATGTTTTTAAATGAAAGCAAACGAGTTATAGCCGTCCTAAAAGCTGGAAAAACAACAAATGATTATCCTGTTGCTCTGTCATCTATTTTCAATTTAGAAGTACAAGCATTTATGGCAAATTGGATGCAATATGACCCAGTCGAAGAAATGAGAAAACAAAGTATTCGATCACTTATCATCAATGGGGATAAAGACCTTCAAGTCGGAATACCTGAGGCAGAACTATTATACAGTGCAGCAACCAAAGGAGAATTAGTTGTAGTTAAAAAAATGAATCATATTTTGGTAAAGATTGAAGGAGATGATTTGGAAAATATGAAATCTTATAATCAGAGTGAAATAGACTTAGCTGAAGAAGTAACGGACAGCATATTGGCGTTCGTTATTTCATTAAACTAAAAAAAGCACTGTTAAACAGTGCTTTTATTACTAACCAACCAAAGTGTATTCAATATACGTACTTTATGAGGCTAAATTATGACGATTAATTCGAATAAATACTGTCTTTAACAATACTTTCACAAAAGGAAAAAGCACCATTTAAAAAAATGATGCTTTAACCACTAACCAACCAAAATATATTACTAACAAAAAAATTAAATAATATATTTTTTATTAATCAACTTCCGTGCCAAAAAAATAAATCCCCTTAACTGTTTTATATAATACCAAAATCAATGATTCATTATTTGCCTTTAGTTTAATGGCTATTTACTGCTCATTATGTTTATATTTGTCAATACAGGTAGCAGCAAAATTCTAAAAAAATGACCGAAAGCATACCACTAATAACAAACGATACAATTGTCTTTGGCTTACTAATGCTAGCCATTGCTTTTGTTTTTTATACCGAGTCCAAAACTTCTGGTTTTTGGTTTAAATTTTACAAAATAGTTCCTGGGCTTTTTATGGCTTACATGCTGCCAGCAGTTTTTACAACATTAGGATGGATTGCTCCAGACTGGGAACGCATTACTTATACTGGGGCTGTAGTACAAGAAAGTAGTAATTTATACTATGTTACCAGTCGTTATTTGCTTCCAGCAGCCTTAGTGCTGATGACATTGAGTATTGATTTGAAAGCTGTATTCAATTTAGGCTGGAAAGCCCTCATTATGTTTTTTACTGGAACTATTGGAATCGTCATTGGAGGCCCCATTGCTATTTTACTTATTGCTATGATCTCACCAGAAACCGTAGGTGGTATTGGTGCAGATGCGGTTTGGCGTGGACTTTCTACACTTGCAGGCAGTTGGATAGGTGGCGGTGCAAACCAAACAGCTATGTTGGAAATTTACGGATATAACCCTAAACTGTACGGCGGAATGGTATTTGTAGATATTGTAGTCGCTAATATTTGGATGGCGCTTTTACTTATTGGTATTGGAAAACGCAAACGCATCAATTCATGGCTAAAAGCAGATACAACAGCCATTGAAGAACTAAAAGAGAGAGTATCATCGTTTACTGAAAGTGTTAAAAGAAATCCAAGCTTAACTGACTTGATGATTATGGTTGGAATTGCCTTTGGGACGGTCAGTTTTGCTCATTTTGGTGCAGGGTACTTAGCCCCTTTATTTGACAACTATATTTCTGGAATAGAGTCCACTACCGCTAGAAATATATTTACCTTTTTAGGATCGTCATTTTTCTGGATGATAAGTATTTCGACACTTGTAGCAATAGCCCTTTCATTTTCAAAAGCGAAAAACTATGAAGGAGCTGGAGCAAGCAAATTTGGTAGTGTTTTTATCTATATTTTAGTGGCTACTATTGGCATGAAAATGGATTTAAAACTTATTTTCGACAACACTGGACTCATTGCTATTGGTGTAGTGTGGATGAGTATTCATGCACTATTGCTAATTCTTGTTGCAAAACTAATTAAGGCTCCTTACTTTTTTCTAGCCGTAGGAAGTCAAGCCAATGTTGGTGGAGCGGCCTCTGCTCCGATTGTGGCCTCTGCTTTTCACCCTTCTCTAGCAACCGTTGGAGTATTACTTGCTGTTTTTGGTTATGCCATAGGGACAGTAGCTGCAATTGGATGTACAATTCTTATGACCTTAGCAGCAGCAACTTCTTGAGATAATTAATTTAAAAAAAAACGCATGAACCGAATTTTTCAATTTCTTTTTCTAACTACCTTTGTCGGTTGTAACACAGCACCAAAACACAACGCAACTGTTTCATCTACTGTAAAGGGACTACAAAAAGGAACTGCTTATTTACAAAAGTTTAAAGACACCACATACATCACTGTAGACTCTCTGTCAATTAAAGGTACAGAATTCTTTATTTTGGGTTGTGAACTTCTAGAGCCGGAAGTGCTTTATTTAAGTTTATCCAACGAACCGACTGCCGAGCGAATTGAATTTTTTGCTAGCGAAGGCAATACTACGATAAATACTAGCTTGAAACGATTTGTATACGATGCTAAAATAGAGGGCAACGTACAACAAAAGCTTCTAAATGACTACCGCGCTAATCTAACGCGATTTAAAAACAAACAATTAGAATTAATCGAAGCTTCTTTAAATGCACAACGCACAAGCAATAATCAAGATGTTATCTCCACGAAAAATGAAATGGAAGTTAACTTGAAAAGACAATACCTATACAGCATCAATTATGCGGTTAGTAACAATGATAATGAAGTTGCACCCTACATCGCTTTGTCTGATGTATATGACGCCAATCCAAAGTATTTAGATACAGTATACAACAGTTTAACTCCAAAAATTGCAGCGTCTAAGTACGGGGCGATTTTAAAGGATTATATAGAAAAAATAAAGCTGAACTAACTAAAGGGCGTTAATCTTCTCAATCATAGCGCGTCCCTTAGACTCTAGTTCTGAAGCGATTCCTTTGAAATGGGTCTTGTGGTTTTCAACATCACGAGCATTGACTTTTTCAATAAGTTCATCAAAAGTAGCAATGGCTTCATCGATTATGGCCTCACTCTTTTTTCGATCCTTCTCTGGGTTTGCAGATTCCCAAATATAAACTGCTTCGATGATGTCACCTAAAACATAATTGATATCCTTTTTTAAATTTCTAACGTTAGCCATGATTGTGTTTTTTTATTTTGTACAAAATTACATCATTTTTAAATATAAAACTGCATTTATACCTCATTTGCAGCTTTAGTTTAAAAATGTGTTTTCAAAGAGGATGTTTTACAGAAGATATTAGGGATCGTATGTTATGAACCTGAATAAGATACAAAATTTCTTGGCGTTTCGTAAAGTGTAACTTCTAAGGCTAAATGCGGCTCCAAAACGGCTTTTAACTTGTTGTATATAACGACAACTATATTTTCTGCTGTAGGGTTTAAATTTTTAAATTCTGGCACGTCAAGATTTAAATTTTTGTGATCAAATGCCTCCTCTACTTCTGATTTTATAAAGTCTTTTAAAATTTTCACATCAACAACATAGCCAGTTTCAGGATCAATTTTGCCTGTCACACTAACCACCATTTCATAGTTATGCCCATGGAAATTAGGGTTGTTGCATTTGCCAAAAATAGCAACATTTTTTTCTGTACTCCAATCAGGTCTGTGCAATCTATGGGCCGCATTAAAATGGGCACGGCGACTAACTGTTACGTTCATGCGTTTGTATTTATATAATTATAAAATTTTTCAAATATTATTTTGAACCATGCTGTATATTGCTCTGGGTGCACATTAATATCGTGTTTCACATCCTCCAACGGCATCCATTTCCAATCCTCAACCTCTTGCTTATTTATAATGGGTTCATTTTCGTAGTACCCCAGCATTATGTGATCGAGTTCATGTTCTGTGAGTCCATTATCAAAAGGCGCTTTGTAAATAAATGATGTGGTTTCTTTCAAGTCGGTGGTAAATCCCATCTCCTCTTTGAGGCGTCTTGTGCCAGCTTCTATATTGGATTCTCCATCGCGTTGGTGGCTGCAACAGGTATTGGTCCACAACAACGGGGAATGGTATTTATGAGCAGCGCGTTGTTGCAACATAAGTTCATTTTTTGTATTGAACACAAATACAGAAAAAGCGCGATGTAAAACCGCCTTTTCATGCGCTTCCATTTTGGGCATCAACCCAATTTGCTCATCATACTCATTTACCAGAATGACTTGTTCTTCAACCATGATGCTAAATTATTAACTAATTTATTATAATTTATTAATTAATTCCCAAAATGTAAATCGCAAATATTATTTTTTTCGGTGAGAAACCAAATCTAGGGCAATTGTACTTGATTGAATAATCGTATCTTTGCCAAAATAATTTTTCATGTCTTTTAAAAGCGAAATACAGCGGCGGCGCACCTTTGGAATTGTATCTCACCCCGATGCCGGAAAAACAACACTTACAGAAAAATTACTTCTTTTTGGAGGAGCTATACAAGAGGCTGGAGCTGTTAAAAGCAATAAAATTAAAAAGGGAGCCACTAGTGACTTTATGGAAATTGAACGCCAACGTGGAATTTCTGTTGCGACTTCAGTTTTAGCATTCGAATACAAAGACATCAAAATCAATATTTTAGACACTCCTGGGCACAAGGATTTTGCAGAAGACACCTTCCGTACACTAACTGCTGTTGATAGCGTAATTGTCGTTATTGACGTAGCCAAAGGAGTTGAGGAACAAACAGAAAAACTAGTTCAAGTCTGCCGGATGCGCAATATACCTATCATCGTATTCATCAATAAAATGGACCGTGAAGGAAAAGACGCTTTTGATCTTTTGGACGAGGTAGAACAAAAATTAGCATTAAAAGTTACACCACTGAGCTTTCCAATTGGCATGGGATATGATTTTCAAGGCATATACAATCTATGGGAACGCAACATAAATCTGTTTACAGGCGACAGTAAAAAAAACATTGATGATACAGTGGAAATTTCAGATTTATCGGACAGTACGCTCAATTCACTTGTGGGCGAAAAGGCGGCTGTAACACTCCGTGAAGAAATTGAACTTGTTGAAGGTATCTACCCCGGTTTTGATCAAGATAGCTACTTAAATGGTGAACTGCAACCGGTATTTTTTGGTTCTGCGCTAAATAATTTTGGCGTCAAAGAATTATTGGATTGCTTTGTATCCATAGCACCCACTCCTCGTCCAAAAGCGAGTGAAGAGCGAATTGTGGCCCCAGATGAGGATAAATTTTCTGGTTTTGTTTTTAAGATTCATGCTAATATGGACCCAAAACACCGCGACAGACTTGCTTTTATTAAGATTGTATCGGGAACCTTTAAAAGAAATACAGCCTACTTACATGTACGCCATAATAAGAATTTAAAATTTTCTAGTCCAAACGCCTTTTTTGCCGAAAAAAAAGAAATTGTAGACACCTCATACCCTGGTGATATTGTTGGACTTCACGATACAGGAAATTTTAAAATCGGTGATACTCTAACCGAAGGTGAGATTTTAAATTACAAAGGCGTTCCAAGTTTTTCTCCAGAACATTTCAGATATATCAACAATGCAGATCCATTAAAATCAAAACAGCTTTACAAAGGGATTGACCAACTCATGGATGAGGGTGTCGCTCAATTGTTTACGCTAGATCTCAATGGCAGAAAAGTAATTGGGACGGTAGGCGCACTTCAGTACGAAGTAATTCAATACCGACTGGAGCACGAATACGGCGCCAAATGTAGTTATGAGAATTTGAATGTCCACAAAGCCGCTTGGGTAGAACCCCAAGACGAAAAGAATGAAGAATTTAAAGAATTTAAACGCGTCAAACAACGCTTTTTGGCCAAGGACAAACAAGGACAATTAGTCTTTTTGGCCGATTCAAAATTTTCATTACAAATGACCGAACAAAAATACCCTTCCATCAAATTTCATTTGACTTCTGAGTTTTAGCCCACCCAGGTGAAGTAAAACACATGGTTAGTTTTATGCATAAAAAAAACCCCCACATTGCTGTGAGGGTTTAATTAAAAAAGGCGGTGACCTACTCTTCCACAAGTGTAGTACCATCGGCGCTAATGGGCTTAACTGCTCTGTTCGGGATGGTAAGAGGTGAGCCCCATTGCAATAACCACCTTAGGGTTATTTCTTGTCTAGCGCTTTGGGCTATCCAAGGTATTTCAGCAAATTGTGCTGAACAATAAGTTAACATATTGAAAAAAATATACATGGTAAAAGTAATGGTGTACTTCATTAAAAAAAACAGCCGTACAATAAGCCTATGGATGATTAGTACTACTCGGCTATGACATTACTGCCTTTACACCTGTAGCCTATCAACGTGGTCATCTCCCACGATCCTTTAAAGAAATCTCATCTTGTGGTAGGTTTCGCGCTTATATGCTTTCAGCGCTTATCCTTTCCCAACGTAGCTACCCAGCAGTGCTCCTGGCGGAACAACTGGTACACCAGAGGTTAGTCCATTCCGGTCCTCTCGTACTAGGAACAGATCCACTCAAATTTCTAACGCCCACTGTAGATAGAGACCGAACTGTCTCACGACGTTCTGAACCCAGCTCGCGTGCCACTTTAATGGGCGAACAGCCCAACCCTTGGGACCTTCTCCAGCCCCAGGATGTGACGAGCCGACATCGAGGTGCCAAACCCCCCCGTCGATGTGAGCTCTTGGGGGAGATCAGCCTGTTATCCCCGGCGTACCTTTTATCCTTTGAGCGATGGCCCTTCCATACGGAACCACCGGATCACTATGCTCTACTTTCGTACCTGATCGACCTGTATGTCTCTCAGTCAAGCACCCTTATGCCATTGCACTCTACGCACGGTTACCAAGCGTGCTGAGGGTACCTTTAGAAGCCTCCGTTACTCTTTTGGAGGCGACCACCCCAGTCAAACTACCCACCAAGCACTGTCCTTTCAAAAAGAAAGTTAGACTCTAGATAAGCAAAGGGTGGTATTTCAACAATGACTCCACAACGCCTGGCGACGCCACTTCAAAGTCTCCCACCTATCCTACACATTACTTATCCAAAACCAATACTAAGCTATAGTAAAGGTGCACGGGGTCTTTTCGTCCCACAGCGGGTAATCGGCATCTTCACCGATACTACAATTTCACCGAGCTCATGGCTGAGACAGTGTCCAGATCGTTGCACCATTCGTGCAGGTCGGAACTTACCCGACAAGGAATTTCGCTACCTTAGGACCGTTATAGTTACGGCCGCCGTTTACTGGGGCTTCATTTCAATGCTTCGCCGAAGCTAACATCTCCACTTAACCTTCCAGCACCGGGCAGGTGTCAGGCCCTATACATCATCTTTCGATTTAGCAGAGCCCTGTGTTTTTGATAAACAGTCGCCTGGACCTCTTCACTGCGGCCTCCAATTGCTTGGAGGCGACCCTTCTCCCGAAGTTACGGGTCGATTTTGCCTAGTTCCTTAGCCATGAATCTCTCGAGCACCTTAGAATTCTCATCCCAACTACCTGTGTCGGTTTATGGTACGGGCTGCTTCACTTGCTTTTCTTGGAAGTCGATTCTCTGGATTATCACCGCAGCCGAAGCTTTAGTGTACTATCGCCGTGTTACCACTGGCTTCAACGTACTATTCCGTCAGTACGCACCAAATATTCGCCTCCGTCACGTTTAGCGTGAGCAGGTACAGGAATATTAACCTGTTGTCCATCCACTACCCCTTTCGGGTTCGCGTTAGGTCCCGACTAACCCTCAGCTGATTAGCATAGCTGAGGAAACCTTAGTCTTTCGGTGTGCGGGTTTCTCGCCCGCATTATCGTTACTTATGCCTACATTTTCTTTTGTAGCTTCTCCAGCAAAACTCACGTTTCACCTTCGACGACACTACAATGCTCCCCTACCACTTTTACAAGTCCATAGCTTCGGTAGTATGTTTATGCCCGATTATTATCCATGCCGGATCGCTCGACTAGTGAGCTGTTACGCACTCTTTAAATGAATGGCTGCTTCCAAGCCAACATCCTAGCTGTCTGTGCAATCCAACCGCGTTTATTCAACTTAACATACATTTTGGGACCTTAGCTGATGGTCTGGGTTCTTTCCCTCTCGGACATGGACCTTAGCACCCATGCCCTCACTGCATTACATCATTTTATAGCATTCGGAGTTTGTCAGGAATTGGTAGGCGGTGAAGCCCCCGCATCCAATCAGTAGCTCTACCTCTATAAAACTAATAATACGCTGCACCTAAATGCATTTCGGGGAGTACGAGCTATTTCCGAGTTTGATTGGCCTTTCACCCCTACCCACAGGTCATCCCAAGACTTTTCAACGTCAACGGGTTCGGGCCTCCACTGTGTGTTACCACAGCTTCACCCTGCCCATGGGTAGATCACACGGTTTCGCGTCTACCGCCACTAACTAAAGCGCCCTATTCAGACTCGCTTTCGCTACGGATCCGCACCAAAAGTGCTTAACCTTGCTAGAAACGGTAACTCGTAGGCTCATTATGCAAAAGGCACGCCGTCACCCAAAAGGGCTCCGACCGCTTGTAAGCGTATGGTTTCAGGTTCTATTTCACTCCTTTATTCAAGGTTCTTTTCACCTTTCCCTCACGGTACTAGTTCACTATCGGTCTCTCAGGAGTATTTAGCCTTAGCGGATGGTCCCGCCAAATTCACACAGGATTACACGTGTCCCGCGCTACTCAGGATACTGCTATGTATTAAATCACTTACCTATACGGGACTATCACCCTCTTTGGTCTGTCTTTCCAAACAGTTCTAATTCATGATTCATACAATGACGCAGTCCTACAACCCCAGTATTGCCGTAACAACACTGGTTTGGGCTATTCCGCGTTCGCTCGCCACTACTTACGGAATCACTTTTGTTTTCTTCTCCTCCAGGTACTTAGATGTTTCAGTTCCCTGGGTTTGCCTCCTTGCGGATACTATGTCTTCAACATAGTGGGTTGCCCCATTCGGATATTTGCGGATCAATTTGTATGTGCCAATCCCCGCAACTTTTCGCAGCTTATCACGTCCTTCATCGCCTCTGAGAGCCTAGGCATTCCCCATACGCTCTTATTTAGCTTATTGTACTTTTTGTCTTTTTAATGAGTTACTATTAAGCACCACAATAAAATCCTTAAAAGCTAATAAATTAACCCCTAAATATAATATCATGATACCTTATTATTGCTCGTTACAATAATTATTACTTTTATTAAATATTTCTATCTAATTTCATGTATCTTTTTTCAATATGTCAATGAACGTTTTTGTGGAGAATATCGGAGTCGAACCGATGACCTCCTGCGTGCAAGGCAGGCGCTCTAGCCAGCTGAGCTAATTCCCCATATACTAGTAGTTAGTACATAGTAGTTAGTAGTTAGTGACTCTTAACTACATCCTCAACTTCTAGAATTTCCAATTCAAAAAAAATTAGTAGTCTCAGGCAGACTCGAACTGCCGACCTCTACATTATCAGTGTAGCGCTCTAACCAGCTGAGCTATGAGACTCTACTTTTTTACTTGGTATCTTTTTTAATTAACAGCTGTGAGAATAAACGCACTCTTTTCCTTACTTAATTTACCTCTAGTCGTCTTTCTCTAGAAAGGAGGTGTTCCAGCCGCACCTTCCGGTACGGCTACCTTGTTACGACTTAGCCCTAGTTATCGATTTTACCCTAGGCCGCTCCTTGCGGTAACGGACTTCAGGCACTCCCAACTTCCATGGCTTGACGGGCGGTGTGTACAAGGCCCGGGAACGTATTCACCGGATCATGGCTGATATCCGATTACTAGCGATTCCAGCTTCACGGAGTCGAGTTGCAGACTCCGATCCGAACTGTGATCGGCTTTGAAGATTCGCTCCTACTCGCGTAGTGGCTGCTCTCTGTACCGACCATTGTAGCACGTGTGTAGCCCAGGACGTAAGGGCCGTGATGATTTGACGTCATCCCCACCTTCCTCACGGTTTGCACCGGCAGTCTTGTTAGAGTTCCCGACATGACTCGCTGGCAACTAACAACAGGGGTTGCGCTCGTTATAGGACTTAACCTGACACCTCACGGCACGAGCTGACGACAACCATGCAGCACCTTGTAAGTGGTCCGAAGAAATAGCTATCTCTAACTAATGCAACTTACATTTAAGCCCTGGTAAGGTTCCTCGCGTATCATCGAATTAAACCACATGCTCCACCGCTTGTGCGGGCCCCCGTCAATTCCTTTGAGTTTCATTCTTGCGAACGTACTCCCCAGGTGGGTTACTTATCACTTTCGCTTAGCCACTCAGACACAAGGTCCAAACAGCTAGTAACCATCGTTTACGGCGTGGACTACCAGGGTATCTAATCCTGTTCGCTACCCACGCTTTCGTCCATCAGTGTCAGTTGATTATTAGTAATCTGCCTTCGCAATTGGTATTCTATGTAATATCTATGCATTTCACCGCTACACTACATATTCTAACTACTTCATAATAACTCAAGATAACCAGTATCAAAGGCAATTTTACAGTTGAGCTGCAAGATTTCACCTCTGACTTAATTATCCACCTACGGACCCTTTAAACCCAATGATTCCGGATAACGCTTGGATCCTCCGTATTACCGCGGCTGCTGGCACGGAGTTAGCCGATCCTTATTCTTATAGTACCGTCAGCTACTTACACGTAAGTAGGTTTCTTCCTATATAAAAGCAGTTTACAACCCATAGGGCAGTCTTCCTGCACGCGGCATGGCTGGATCAGAGTTGCCTCCATTGTCCAATATTCCTCACTGCTGCCTCCCGTAGGAGTCTGGTCCGTGTCTCAGTACCAGTGTGGGGGATCCCCCTCTCAGGGCCCCTATCTATCGTAGCCTTGGTGAGCCGTTACCTCACCAACAAACTAATAGAACGCATACTCATCTTATACCGTAACCTTTACTCCTAAAATGATGCCACTCTAAGAGACTATGGGGGATTAATCTTCATTTCTAAAGGCTATACCCCAGTATAAGGCAGATTGTATACGCGTTACGCACCCGTGCGCCGGTCGTCAGCGGAAAAGCAAGCTTCTCCCTGTTACCCCTCGACTTGCATGTGTTAGGCCTGCCGCTAGCGTTCATCCTGAGCCAGGATCAAACTCTTCATCGTTATTTGTTAAGCTATATCTCAAGCTTGTTCTATATAACAACTAAAGGAAATTTAATTTTTCAGTACTCAAAATGGTCTATTCTCTGTCGAGATCAATCGTTTCCAATCAATCCCTACGCTGTCAATCAATATGTTTAATGAACGTGTCTTAAAATCAAAACTTTGCGCACTCAGACGCAAAGCGGGTGCAAATATAAAACCCTTTTTCCGTACACACAATAGTTTTTAAATTAATTTTGAAAAAAAATTAAAGGAAGTACTTTTTAATCTGTAGAAATTACAAAAAGAAGTTCCAAACAAGACCAAAGCGAACAATAAAATCGCGGTATGGATAGTTAGGCGCAGAGTAGAAATTGTAGCCTGTCATGGCAGAATTGAAATGTTCGGCCTTTAAAAACAAACGCGTTTGTTGTATTTTGGCATTAATAAAAAAGTCTAAGCGCGGAAAATCTCCTAAACTTTTTTGATTCTGAATGTAAAATTCGGCTAGTATGGGGTCATAGGCATTCATGTTATAGGCCGTAAAATAATGGAAGTTAATTCCTGTTTGCAAAAAAAGCGCTTTATCAAAAAATGTATTGCTGTAGTAAAATGTATTTCGGGTGTTGATTTGTGGCACATTAAAAACCTGATCTCCTTCAAACACTTGCTGGTAGAGCAATGTATTGTTCAATGCAAAATTCCCAAACTTAAATTCCTTCTCATATTTGACACGGGCGTAATTAATTGTCCCATCGTACTGGTAAGGCTTTACTCCCTGACTTTCTTTGTTTTCAAAAAACAAGAAGTTAGAGATGGTAGAGTAATCGGCCGATAGAGTTCCGTATTTGTACGAGGTGAGTTCAAAAGCGAGTTGTTGCGTTTGTTGGTTTTTAAAATTATTTTGCCAGTTGTAATTCAAATAATCGCTTTGATGTAGACGGTAGTTATAGTTGGCGGCAGAGGAGTTCATGTTGAGTTTTGCCATGAGCTGTAGGTCCGAGTTGATCTGATAGTCTGCTTGTGCATTTAAATAATTACCATCCAAATCACCCGCTACATTAATCCCCAAATCGGCTTTTAAAAGTACAGGGCCCAATTGTTTGTCGTAGCCCCCTTCAAATGACAGAGTAGACTCTTTCAAGCGATTGCTAATAGTTTGTCCATCTAAAATAACCAATGCATTATAGCCATAATTAAATGAATTATAGCCCAATTGGGCTGATAGTCTGCCTATTGTCTTATTAGTATAATCAACATTTAGGGCTGTGTAAAAATGCTCAAAGGTGTTTTTATCCGTGAGCTTTGAGGATACAAAGGCATCTCCAAAAAAATCAACCTTCTTGTCTTGTTTAAATTGATAGTATTTGTCTTCTATATATATGGTGCTTCCAATGTTTATCCCATTGTAGCCCAAAGAGTCATTGGATTTAAGTTGATAGACCTGATCTAAGTAAAAGCGTCGACCCTCTAAATTGTTCTCAGCATTTTCAAAAAGAGGATCAAACAAAGAGCGGTCAATAAACTCTTCATTCCCATTTTCAAACTCTAATAAATCTTCATCCGATAAACCTCCATTCTCTTGATTTAAAATATCTTGGGTAACCATGTGCGCACGAGCACGATAACGTTTATTTTTGCTTTGATAACTGCTTGTAAACCTAAAATTGCCAGTACTCGAGAGTATATGCTGGTATTTCCCTAAAGAACGCATTCCTTTGTAAGCGATTGAAAAATTAAACTCTTTAGAGGTATTAACTGTGAAAAAAGCATCTAACAATTGTCCTTGTTCAAAATTGGACTTAAACATGAGTTCGGTGAGAGGTGTAGGTACGTGGTAGTAACGAATTGCATTAACATCCATGTAATTGAAGTGTTTGGCTTGCGCAGCAAAGCCCGGTGATAAGTTTTGACCAGACATGTTTCTGCTGAGCGTGTTGTAGGTTTGCCCCATGTTATTAAACGGCAATAAGTCGAAGTAATCTTTTCTAAGGTAATTGAACTTGTATTCTTTTTTTATGTTCAATGTAGTATCTACATGTACAGTATCGTGCTTTCGAGTTATAATTTTATAATCTTCAATTTTCGCTTTTGTGTTTTTGGCTACTTTTTTTGATGCTCCACCAGAAATGGTGTCAAATTCACCTCTTTTGAGGTCCATTTTGCGCATTTCGCCAGAATTGGGCGCCTTTTGTAAACGTTTAGTTTGACCAAAAATCTGATTAGAAGAAAGAACTAATAAAAATACAGCAATGTATCTGTACATAAATGGTGTGGATCAAAATTACAACATCAAAAGTAGGAAATTATTGGGGATTTTGATGGATTTGGTTGGATTCAAAAAAAGTAATTTATATTTACATCTAAAATTTAAGCTTAATGCTCAAACACAGTGTTTCCAATAAAAAATTCGAATGTGGTACTGATGAGGCTGGACGAGGCTGTTTGGCCGGACCTGTGGCAGCTGCAGCAGTTATTCTTCCTAAACATTTTAAAAACGACCTACTTAACGACTCTAAACAACTTTCTCATGCCCAACGGTACAAGCTACGGCCGATCATTGAAAAAGAAGCCATAAGTTATGCTGTTGCCTATGTTTACCCTTCCGAAATTGATAAAATCAATATCCTTAACGCCTCGATATTGGCCATGCACAAATCTATAGATCAGTTAAAAAAAGTGAGCTTTATAGCTGTTGACGGAAACCGTTTTAAAGCATACAATTCCGTACCACACGAAACCGTAATTAAGGGAGATGCAAAGTACCTCAACATCGCAGCAGCTTCTGTATTGGCTAAAACCTACCGCGATGATTATATGACTGAAATTCATGAGGAATTTCCAATGTATAATTGGCAAAAAAATAAAGGCTATCCCACTAATGAGCATCGAGAGGCCATCAAAAAATATGGCCCAACAAAATACCACAGAATGTCTTTTAAACTACTTCCCGACCAGTTAAGTCTTGATTTTTAATTTTATCTTTGCTATAGGTTGACCGACTTAAATTTATGAAAAAAACATTTTCCTTATTTGCAATCATAATCCTAACATACGGCTGTCAAAAAACATCTAATCGCAGTTTGGTACCCGAACACTATATCCCCAATAACGCGCAAATGGTTTTGCGCATCAATTCCATGGATGTGTTCAAAAGCGCTTTAAAAAACAATCCCATACTCTCAAAGACAAAATTACAGTCAATGCTTGAAGATCACCTCGGCCCTATTGATAGCTTAAATATTTCTGGTCCTTTGCTGATTTGCAAAAACAAAGAGAATGAACAATCCAATTACACATTTATAACAGAAAAAAAACACATTGCTAATAAATCCCTTTTAAATTTAAATCAGACCTTAGACAGTATATGGATATTATCTTCTAACCCACCAAGCAAAGTAAAAGAAGAGTATTCAAACCATCCATTCAGTACACTTTCAGCTACAACAGACAAAAACGCCACGTTTAATATTTATTTTGGGCCTTCCAAAAAAAAGCAAAATAAATTTTCTCTTTTTGAACAGGTTTTGCTTGATGTAAACGCCACTCCTGAGCAATTGAGTATCAGTGGAATTTACACAGACAAAATCAATGATTGGGCTAGATTATTCCATCAAATTTCACCAGAAGCCCAACAACTAGCAAAAGTCATTCCAAATGATGTTGAAAACTTCAAGTCGTTAGTATACACTGATTTTGAACAATTTTCGAAAAATATACAAGCTATTGACAGTACTGCTATAGCTTCCGAATTTTCGAAGAGCTTATTTGGCACTACACAAGAAATTGGAAGTATGGAAACTTCAAAAGGCATTGCCATTGCTCTGCACTCAATAGATATAAGCGCCAGCCGGGAACTCCTTTTGGGTTTTCAAGAAAAAGCTAAAATATTTCGATCTGTCCCGATCTTTAAATTTAATAACGACTCTATTTTTAAAAATTCTTTTGGGAAATTATTACCTAAGTTAGCTAGTACTAGATATACAATTCTTGATCACTATTTGGTGTTCTCAGATCAAGAAAAAATTCTTGAAGATGTAATTTCAGATTACACCAACAAAAACAGCCTGAACAGCAGCAAAGCTTTTCAAAATACAATTGAAACATTAAGTGATGAGGCTTCATTTCAAAAAACCCTAGACACCAAAGACTTAGCAACTACACTTAACGAACTTTTAGACACCAATTTTTCTGAAAAGGATCTAAATGCGTACAAAAACTCAGTTGTTCAAATCATTAAAGACGATGAAGTTGTGCACCTTAATGCCGAAATTGTGAATTTTCGCCCTGCAACAAAACAAAACTCGGTAAGAGAAGTGTTTAGTTTGACACTTGAAGCCCCAATTTTAGGGACAGCTCAGTTTGTGAAAAATCACCAAACAAAACAAAAAGATATCGTTGTTCAAGACATAGAAAACCATTTGTATTTAATATCAAATAAAGGGGTAGTTCGATGGAAAAAAAAGTTACCTGGTCCAATTCTAGGGCAAATAAAACAAGTTGATATATTCAAAAATGGACGTTTACAAATGGTGTTTTCTACAGCTAAAAAAGTATATGTTTTGGATCGATTGGGACGTAATGTAGAAGGCTTCCCATTAAGCTTCAAAGATAGAATCACACAAGCTGTTGCTGTATTTGATTACGATAAAAATAAAAATTACCGCTTATTAGTTACTCAAGATAAATCCTTGTTGATGTATGACGGAAAAGGAAAACGAGTTAAAGGATTTTCTCATCAATCGAAAAAACCAGTAAACTCGCAACCGCAACACATTCGATACAACAGTAAAGATTATATTGTTTTTACAGCTGGTGATAAATTATCGATTTTGAACCGCAGAGGAAAAAAGAGAATTAATGTAAAAGAAACTATTAAATTTTCAGGTCAAAAAATATATTTTTATAATAATAAATTTACAACATTAGATTCAGATGGAGCTCTTGTACAGGTAGATACAAAAGGGCGTGTAAGTAAGCAAAGTTTAGGATTTGATCCTTTAACAGAAATCACCACATCCAGCAGGACTCTGGCCGCACAATGGGCAAATTATTTACAAATAAAAAGTACGAAAATAACATTAGATTACGGAAGTTATTTGCCTCCACAACTGTTTTACGTAAATGATAAAATATATATTGCTTTGACAGACCAACAGCTGCAAAAAGTTAGCTTATATGACAGCAATGGAGTTCTATTTTCCGGGTTCCCTGTTTATGGTTTTTCCCAAATTGACCTTTCCAATGCAGACCGCAATAGTTCTTTAGAGTTTATATGCCAAAGCGGTGCATCAGAACTTATTATGTACCAACTTTACTAAGCTAGATCAGCTTCAAAAAGCGCGAGGAAATGTTTCAATAATTTTTCTTTTACTTGATTTTCGTCCACACGGTCAAGATTCAACTCTACACGAAGTGAAGTGACTGCCTTACCGCGAATTCCACATGGAATAATATTATCAAAATAGCCTAAATCCGTATTTACATTTAGAGCAAATCCATGCATAGTAACCCAACGGCTTGCTCGAACACCCATAGCACAAATTTTGCGCGCAAAAGGAGTACCTACATCAAGCCAAACGCCAGTCTCGCCATCACTTCGCGTTGCTTTTATACCATATTCAGCAAGTGTCAAAATAATTGTCTCCTCCAACAATCTAAGGTATTTGTGAATATCAGTAAAAAAATTCTCTAGGTCCAAAATTGGATACCCGACCAGTTGTCCAGGGCCGTGGTATGTAATATCACCTCCTCTGTTAATTTTGTAAAAAGTTGCTCCTTTTTGAGTGAGTTGGTCCTCGTTTAACAATAAATTAGAAAAATCACCGCTTTTACCTAGAGTATATACATGGGGATGACTCACAAATAAAAAATGATTTGGCGTAGGCAAACCTGCACCCTGTCGTCTATTTTTTATTTTACAATCGACCGTGTTTTTAAACAACTCTTCCTGAAAATCCCAGGTTGTTTTATAATCTTTAAGGCCTAAATCTTGAACACAAATTGATTTATTCATGGGGCAAATATACAGGATTAAGTATTAGGGTTATTCAAAATAACCAACGCTGCTATGACCCCAGGTACCCATCCACAAAGCGTAAGTATGAATACAATAAGAAAAGAACCACAACCCTTATCTACTACAGCTAAGGGTGGAAAAAAAATGGAAAGAAGCACACGCCAAACACTCATGTTATTAAATAAAGTTATTGATTTGATACGTTAGTACAAAATTAATCAAAATCGTTACAATACACTTAAATTTTGTTTCCCTTATTGGAATCCAATTCAGAGTCATTATCTTTGTGACTTAAATCATAACCATATTATGACTCAGCTTTCAGAACAAGAACTTGTACGTCGCGAGAAACTCACAAAACTCCGCGCTTTAGGGATCAACCCTTACCCAGCAGATTTGTTTCCAGTTACCCACACCACAAACAACATAAAAAAGAATTTTAAAGAAGGCCTGAATGTAGTTGTTGCTGGTCGTTTGATGCGTAAAAAAGTTCAAGGAAAAGCTGCATTTAGTGAACTTCAAGATAGTGAAGGCCGCATTCAAGTTTATTTTAACCGCGACGAAATTTGTCCAGACGAAGACAAAACAGCCTACAATGAAATTTTTAAAAAACTTCTTGATTTAGGAGACTTTATTGGGGTCGAAGGCGAATTATTTAATACCCAAGTCGGTGAAAAAACAATATTGGTCAAAAAATTTAAACTATTAAGCAAAGCTCTTAAACCGCTACCGCTACCAAAAACAGATGCTGAGGGCAATAAATATGACGAATTCAACGATCCTGAAATGCGCTACCGTCAACGATACGCAGACCTAGCAGTGAACCCCCATGTTAAAGAAGTATTTGTAAAGCGTACAAAGCTGTTCAATGCCATGCGTGAATTTTTCAATGGAGCAGGCTATTTTGAAGTTGAAACACCTGTGTTGCAGCCCATAGCAGGAGGAGCAGCCGCTCGGCCATTTGTAACTCACCACAACAGCTTAGATATTCCCTTGTACATGCGTATTGCAAATGAACTTTACCTGAAGCGACTTATTGTTGGAGGATTTGACGGCGTTTATGAATTTTCGAAAAACTTCAGAAATGAAGGAATGGACCGTACACACAACCCTGAGTTTACAGCCATGGAAATCTACGTTGCTTACAAAGACTACAACTGGATGATGGCGTTTTGTGAACAACTTTTGGAGCATTGTGCCATTGCCGTAAATGGTACTACAATAGCCACATTTGGAGGTCATGAAATAGACTTTAAAGCACCTTATGCCCGTGTGACTATGACGGATGCTATCAAAGAATTTACAGGATTTGATATCACAGGAAAATCCGAAGAAGAACTTAGAGCTGCTGCCATTGAAATGGGAATTGATGTTGATAAAAGTATGGGTAAAGGGAAGCTTATTGATGAAATTTTTGGTGAAAAATGTGAGGGTAATTACATACAACCGACCTACATCACAGATTATCCAAAAGAAATGAGCCCTTTGTGTAAAGAGCACCGCAATAACGCAGACTTAACAGAACGCTTTGAGCTGATGGTTTGCGGAAAAGAAATAGCAAATGCTTATTCAGAATTAAATGACCCTATAGATCAAAGGGAGCGTTTTGAAGCGCAACTTAAACTTGCCGATCGTGGGGACGATGAAGCTACTCAATTTATAGACGAAGACTTCCTTCGAGCACTTGAATATGGAATGCCACCAACATCTGGAATGGGAATAGGAATGGATCGATTGATCATGTTTTTAACCAATAATGCTTCCATACAAGAAGTGTTGTTTTTTCCGCAAATGAAACCTGAAAAGAAAGCAATAGAGTTGAGCGAAAACGAAAAAGTGATTTTTGAACTTCTCAAAAAACAAAGCCCAGGAGTTTTGTCTGATTTAAAAACACAATCCGGACTCAGTAACAAAGGGTGGGATAAAGGCATGAAGGGCCTTACAAAACAAGGGTTGGCAAAAGTATTTAAGACAGATGACCAGCTAATGGTAGCTGCCACAGCTTAGTTAACTTTTTCATTAATTCTCACGTTAATTTAAATTTACAGCTATTATTTAGTACATTGGGTGGATAAATTAATTTAAATTTAAGTAATTATGAGATTCTTCAAAAAAATCAGCATACTGCTACTTACTGTTTTTTTGGTACATTCTTGCGCCATAAGCATCAAGACAACTTCTTCAAAAAAAAGTAAAGCTCCAGCAGTTGAAAAGCCAAAACCTAAAAAAGGAGACCTAAAACCTTACGATGAGATCATTACGGAAGATGCTGTTTCTGATTCTGGTTTGTTTACAGTTCATAAAATAGATGCTGATTTTTTCTACGAAATTCCTGACTCACTATTTGACAAAGAGATGCTGATGGTAACGCGAATCTCAAAAACGGCCTCTGGCATTGGGTTCGGGGGCGGAAAACAAAATACCCAAGTTTTAAGATGGCAAAAAAAGGACAAAAAAGTACTACTGCGTGTGGTTTCTTACGAAGTATTTGCAGCAGATTCACTGCCTGTGCACCAGGCGGTAGTCAATTCAAACTTTGAGCCTGTTTTGTATACTTTTCCAGTCGAAACAATAAGCAAAGATTCAACTGCAACAGTGATCAATGTGACGGAATTATTTGATAAGGATGTTAAAGCACTAGGCTTGCCAAGTTACCGTAGAAAGCAGTACAAAGTTTCACGCTTAGAGAGTAACAAATCCTTTATTGAAAGTATTAAGAGTTACCCCAAAAACATTGAAGCCCGACATGTCAAAACATATGCAGCTTCAAATGCTCCCTCAAACTCAAGCACAGGAGCGATTTCAATCGAAATTAATAATTCTATGATTTTGTTACCTGAAAACCCCATGAAAAGGCGTTATTTTGATGAGCGTGTTGGTTGGTTTACTAGAGGACAAGTCGACTATGGATTGGAAGATCAACGCAGTCGTGAGCTAACGTACTTGGATCGTTGGAGACTCGAGGTCAAAGACGAAGACATTCAAAAATTTAAAGCAGGAGAATTAGTTGAGCCAAAAAAACAAATTGTATACTATATCGATCGAGCTACTCCAAAAAAATGGCGTAAATACATTAAACAAGGAATTGAAGACTGGCAAGTTGCGTTTGAAGCAGCGGGATTTAAAAATGCTATTATAGCAGCTGATCCCCCTTCTATTGAAGAAGATCCTGAATGGAGCCCAGAGGATGTACGCTACTCTGTAGTGCGCTATTTAGCTTCACCGATCCCAAATGCTAACGGCCCACATGTTAGCGATCCTAGAACCGGAGAGATTTTGGAAAGTGACATCAATTGGTATCATAATGTAATGACCTTACTAAGAGGTTGGTTTTTTGTCCAAACAGCAGCCATCAATCCTGATGCTCGTGGAGCAGAATTCGAGGACGAAGTAATGGGTAGATTAATTCGTTTTGTCTCTGCTCACGAGGTAGGTCACACCCTTGGATTACCACATAATATGGGAAGTAGTTGTGCTTATAAAGTTGAAGATTTAAGAAGTGCCTCTTTCACTCAAAAATACGGAACAGCACCATCAATCATGGACTATGCACGTTTTAATTATGTCGCTCAGCCTGAAGATAAAGGGGTTGCCTTAATGCCAAATATTGGTGTCTACGACAAGTATGCAATCGCATGGGGATACAAACCTATTTTAGACAAAACTGCAGAAGAGGAAAAGGAAACACTCAATGGCTGGATTACAACCCATGCTGGTGATCCGATGTATCGTTTTGGTCACCAACAAGTTGGTGATGTGGTCGATCCTAGTTCTCAAACTGAGGACCTTGGCGATGATGCTGTGCTCGCTAGTACATATGGCATCAAAAACCTACAGCGCATTGTACCTAATTTAATTGAATGGACCACAAAAGATGGCGAGACCTACGACGATTTAGCACAGATGTACGGACAAGTCCTCTCTCAATTTAATCGTTATATGGGGCATGTTGCTAATAATGTTGGTGGTGTCTACGAGCACTATAAAACCGCCGATCAAGAGGGCGCCGTGTATACGCATGTAGCAAAGGAAAAACAAGCTGAAGCACTGGCGTTTTTAGATAAAGAATTGTTTCAAACACCAGCCTGGCTTTTAGACAAATCTATTTTTGAACGCATCGAATACTCTGGGTCTGTAGAACGAATTCGGTCATTGCAAGAACGCACCCTAAAAAACCTTTTGAGCTTAGGGAAAATGGCGCGGCTTATTGAGAATCAAACCCTAAATGGGTCGGATGCCTTTTTAGTGAGCGATCTTACAAAAACTTTACGAAATAGTATCTGGAGTGAACTCAAAAAAGGAACAGAAATTGACACTTACAGACGTCAGTTGCAACGAGCACATGTCGAACGTTTGGCCTACCTTATGACTGCTGAAAATCAAAGTAAGAGACGCGGTAGCGACTATATTAAATCAACCGCTGTTAACACCAATCAATCAGATATTAGAGCAGTTGTTCGGGCAGAATTAAGCACCTTGAAAAGTATGGTCCGTCGAGGGTTAAACAGAACTTCGAATACAATGTCTAGGATTCACCTTAAGGATATTTTAGAAAGAATTGAGGCGGTTTTAGACCCAAAATAATTTATTGAATACAAATTAATAATAACTATTATGAAAAAAATAATAAGCATTTTTCTAATTCTATTTAGTGCTTTTTTAATAGCACAGCCACCGCATCAACAGAGCCCTCCGGAAAAACGAATGGAGCGAATGAATAAATTGACAGCAGAACAACAAGCCACACTCTGGTCCAAAAAAATGACACTAGAATTAGACCTAAACGACACCCAAGAGCAACAAGTGTACGCTTTGGTACTAAGTAAGGCCAACACGCATAAAAAACGTAGAGCGAACAGACCAAAAGAACGTCCAAACAGCGAAGAAATGTATCAAATGCAAGTAGATCTTTTGGAAGAAAAAATCGCGATGAAAAAAGCTATGAAATCGATTTTAACCCCAAAACAATATGGTCTATGGGAGAAGTCCCAAAAGAAAAAAGAGCTTATGAAAAAGAAACATTTGAAAGGGAAGAAAAAACAGAAAAATAAGCACTAAATCATTTAAATTATCTCTTTACTAGCAACAAAAATCCAAACTTAGGTTTGGATTTTTTTATTCTAATTTTAGATTTTTTACAAATTTATTGTGTATCCAAAGTATCCCTAGACCAAAAGCAATAGAAGCAAAAATCAGAATGTTATTCAAAACACCTTCGACCGAAAAAGACATTCGAATAAGAATAGTAGAAATAATAAAGCCTGAATTTCTAATCACTTTATGAAATTGATCCGTGTAGAAAAAAGACACCAAGAGCAATAACACATCAACTATGATAAGAACCGCAAAAAACTCATCAAAAAACAGGCTGTTAACATCCTTTAAGGTTGCAGAAAGATTTTCCGGTGCAGCATCCATCAACCAACGCCCAAAAGTCAAAATACCAATAAAAACAAAAATTGGAATCAGCATGGTCGCCATTATTTTTTTGATCTTAATAAACTGCTTGATTTGTGGAACATCTACATGAGTCTTCACATTATTTTCTAAATTTTCTCTGAGATAAGAAAACACGTAAATCATGAAAAACAGAATCAGGGCTGTAATGATATCATAAGTAAAGGCAATATCATTTTTAATATCAAACCAATTAGATGATAATTCAAGATTTGATAAATCTTTAAAAATTCTCCTAATGACAATTAAAGTAATAATTTCATATTGCTTGGTAATATAGGTTGTGATTGATCTTGGGAGGTAAAAAATCAACAAGTATACTTCGTAAACCAATATAAATGAGAAAGGTGTATAAATAGCTGCAATTGGGTTGTCAAAAAAATTAGAATCTTCAAAAATATTTAGAAGATCGTAACGCTTAAGGTATATTAAAGCCAAATGAAGCAAGAAGCTCAACATGGCAATCACCAAAATACTCTTCTCAATTTTTAATTTTACCTTTTCTGAAAGTGCAACATTATAAAGCTTTTCGTACGATAATAAATTGACCATAATCCATTGGTTTTTACCTAATTAAAAGAACCTCTTGCCTATAAATTTACAAAAAAAAAGTTAGATGTGAATTTTGAGTGCCTGAGGTCAATTTTTATTAACTTACAGGCTGTTAATAATTTTAGCATTTAATACTTTTAATGGAATTAATTGATTTGTTGGGCTATTGTGCAGCTCTTTTGATTGGACTTATCCTTGGACTTATTGGTGGTGGTGGCTCTATTTTAGCTGTACCCGTTTTGGCCTATCTTTTTTTGCTTGATGAAAAATTGGCAACGGGATACTCTTTATTTATAGTAGGTTGTAGTGCTTTCGTTGGTGGAATAAAACAAGTTCAAAAAGGGAATGTAGATTTTAAAACTGCCCTTATTTTCGGCATCCCAGCTATCTTAAGTGTTATATTTGTTCGGTCTACGCTTATTCCAATTATACCCGATGAAATATTCAGTATTTACGGAATTTCGATTACTCGCCGTATGGGTATGTTTGGATTATTTGCATTAATTATGATTCCTGCAGCATTAGCAATGTTGAACCCTTTATCGACCTCTATTAATACCAATAAAACTGAGCAATTAAACTACAATTATATATTAATGCCCCTTCAAGGCGCAGTAATTGGAATGCTTACTGGAATTGTAGGTGCAGGTGGGGGGTTTTTAATTATTCCGACTCTAGTTGTTATAACTAGAATTGATATTAAAACAGCAATTGGAACATCGCTGGTTATTGTTACCTTGCAATCATTGATTGGGTTTTTCTTAGGAGATGCGCAAAGCATGGCTATTGATTGGGGCTTTTTATTGCTGTTTACTTCCATAGCAGTTGTTGGTATCTTTATTGGCTCTTACCTCAATCATAAAATAAATGAACAAAAACTACGTAAAGGATTTGGATATTTTATTTTACTAATGGCTGTGTTAATTTTTTACATGGAATTTTTATAGGTTTATTTCTGAGTCTATTTAAAATGAGTTATTTTTAAAAGTCAAAATTTATTTTTATGGAATTTATCAATCAACCATGGCCATGGTATCTTTCTGGTGTTGCAATTGCTTTGATCATGTTACTACTGCAACTATCGGGGAAGAAATTTGGCATGTCGAGTAATCTAAGGACCATATGTAGCATCTGTGGCGCGGGCAACCAAGCTCAATTTTTCAGATTTGACTGGAAAGCTCAAAAATGGAATCTAATTGTTGTTCTTGGTGCTATCATTGGGGGCTTCATTGCTGCTCATTTTATGACTAACTCTAGTGCTGTATTGATAAATTCTAATACAATTACAAATTTAAAGACATTAGGGTTTGAGAGCGCTGGATCAGCATATGTACCATCAGAACTATTCGGAGCGAATGCTTTTGCTGATCCCAAAACTCTTTTGATTTTATTTATTGGTGGACTCTTTGTCGGTTTTGGAGCCCGTTATGCGGGTGGATGCACATCCGGTCATGCCATTTCCGGATTAAGTAATTTACAAGTTCCTTCATTGATCGCTGTGATTGGATTTTTTATTGGAGGGCTCATCATGACGCACCTAATATTCCCTATAATATTTTAGTCTTATGAAAACAGTATTTTACCTAATTATCGGCATATGTTTTGGAATAACCATGTATAAATCTGAAGCAGCATCTTGGTTTAGAATTTATGAAATGTTTCGTTTTGAAGCCTTCCATATGTACGGAATTATTGGAACTGCTCTTGTGATAGGAGTCATCAACACATTACTGATAAAGCGCTATGATATTAAATCATTCTTTGGCAGTAGCATAATGTTTGTACCTAAAGAAAAAGGAATCAGAAGATACATCATTGGTGGTGTTATTTTTGGTTTAGGTTGGGCGCTGGCAGGAGCTTGTCCTGGGCCGATGTTTACGCTTTTAGGGGCTGGGTTTTTACCTATTTTAATCGTTATACTAGGGGCGCTTTTGGGCACTTTCTTGTATGGGTTGTTAAGATCTAAATTACCGCATTAGTGTAAAACTAATCAAAACACTACTTTGGTAACTGCTATTTTGCTCGTTAGCAAAATTATTTTTCAAAATTTGGATCATTTAATTTCATCTTTCATGGAAATAGATCAAATAGATTACATGACGTGAAGTAGAAACAACTTTATGAAATTTAGTAAAAGTTTGAAAAAGTTACTTATTTATACCCGATTGGTTGCATCGCAAGCTTAGGGGCTCTGTCAACAGTATACAAACCCCAGTGCTTTTCTGGTTCGTTGGGGTCACTTGAACCTTTCCAAGGTTCGTCAAAAGCTTCAAAAACAAAAGTGAGAATGGTTTCTGATTTACTCCAATGGGAAAGTGCTTTGTAATAAATTTTTTGCACCTCATTATTGACATTTTCAACTGGTATTCCATAACCGTTAGACTGTGTAGCCCATCCCGCTTCAGTTATAACAATCAACTTATTGGGATATTTCTTGGCAACGGCATCATAATTTTGCTTGGTAAATTCCATGCCCTCATAGATTGTTTTGTGTTCCCAAACTGGGTAGGTATGTATCGAAATAAAATCAACCTCATTAGCTAATGGCTCAAGTTTATCCAACCACGGAACGTAATTTTCACAAAAGGTTACGGGTTGCGTTGCCTGAGCTTTGACGTATTTTACATAAGATACTACAGCATCCACAGAGACCAAATGATCGGTCCAATCTACACAAGCCTCATTTCCAACAGAAAGAGAAAAAATAATGTCCCGATATTGATTTGCAAAACCAATGAGCAGATCCATTCGCTTTAAATTCCTGTTTTTGTTAGTTAACAATTCATCGGGATTATAGTTGCCACCCCATGGACAGTTTGGATTGTTTTCTTCGGCTTCAATATAAGCTCCAAGCATGACCTTCAAAGTCATATTTTCGTTTTTTATGACTTCTAAAACTGTTTTTGAATGTGCATCACAGCTATATAGCCTAATGTATTGCCATTGTTTTTCAATGATTGTTAAATCCTCTTTAACTTCCTCATATGAAGGGTAAATATGTCCAGGACGCTGACCATTCCTATATCCTGAATAGCAAACGGCTAAGCCCTTTTTTACCCCAAAAAACGATGTATAATCCATAGACTAAATATAAGAAAAAGAACTTAAAATTTCAAATTTTCGTCTTTGTCCCAAAGCCCCCAAAAAGCACCAACATCACCTTCAGAACCTACTTTCCATGACTCATCGAATGATGAGAAATAAAACATTTCTATACTGTCTTGTTTAGACCAATTCTGTGCATTGATAAAATAACGCAAGGCATTTTCATAAGAAGGATGCGCCCCTTCCAAAGATGCCCCTTCGCTTGGCCAGCCTGTTTCAGTGATAATTACTTTTTTACCCTGACCAGCTGCTTGCGCTTGATAAAACATTTGCTTCATATACACCAATGAATATTCTAGGCTGCAGCCTTCCCAGTAGGGATAACAATTGGCTAAAATAACATCACAAACTTCCGTGATTCTTGGCCGATCGGAAAATTCGTAATATGCATCTACATAGCCTACTGGAATTTCTGGAATGGCTTGTTTAACCCGATTTATAAATGAAATCAATTCATCTTCTTCTAAATCTCCACGATACATTACCTCATTTCCTACAGCGGCGACATCAACAAAACCAGCTTTACTTAGTGTAATTAGCCCCTCTATTTCATCTTCATTCACTTGTGCATCATCACCCAACCAGGCGCCGACTAAGGTTTTCAATCCGTATTCTTTGGCCAGCCTAGGAATTTGCTCATTCCCCTCTGTGCAAGAAAAGGTGCGGATCCATTTGGTATAAGGTGCTATGATTTCTAGTTTTCTTCTAATTTGAGCTTCAGAGATTGGGTCTCCTGGTTCCTGACCCTCTTCATATGGGCTAAAACAAAGTCCGTGCATTCCGTCTTCTAAAATAGATTGACTCATTTTCTGAAGTTCTTTCTCACCCAATAAATTAGTATCTACCCCTAAAAGTGATCTGTATTTTTCTTTTCTATATGACATTATTTAGTACTTTTTTCGTTTTTTCTTTTAGTTAATATTTCTTTGATTTCATTGGCTTTTCCTTCTGTGATACTGTAATTCCACATTATAATCATTGCTATGATGGTCCCCCCCATTGGAAAAAAACAAAAGAAAGCGTGTAGCCCATCAACAGCAGCCTGTTGATCTTGAGTAGTAAGGTCTGGACTAAATCCAACAACAGTTATAATTACACCACTGAGCGCTCCAGCTATTCCAAAACCAACTTTGACCATCCACCAATAGATTGCACCAAAAATTCCTTCTCTACGTTTGCCCGTATTTATTTCATCAATATCAATAACATCTGCGGTCATAGACATCATGATCATAAATAAACTTCCTATTCCAAAAGAAAAGAAAGGCAGTGCAATTATATACATCCACGGCTTTCCTGGGATGAATAAAAAGTATAACATTACATAACCAATTAGTGAAATAGCTTGTGACATCATAAAAGCTCTTTTCTTACCCATTTTTTTTGACATCCATGCAACTGTAGGAATTACAATAAAGGTGGTTCCTAAAGCGCCTAAACATCCAAACATAGACACCCATACTCCACTGGCTCCAGCATCGCCGTTAAATAATTTATAGACAATAACAAAAAATGTTAGTGCTGCAACAGTGTTAAAAGCATTAAAAATCAAAAAAGTTGCGCCACATAATCTTCTGAAATCTTTAATCTTGAAGGCTTCTGAAAAACTTTCAAATATCTTTTTTAGGCTATTGCCAATATTAGCAAAATTCAAAGGTTCATAATCTTCATTTAAAGTTGACTTGCTTTCGATGAAAACAGCAGGAATTATGGCAAAGATTGCACAAGGAATAGCCACCCAAATAGCTAATTCTCGTACGGCAATATCTGCTGATGGGAACCAGTTTTCGTCATACATAATGATCCAAAACAAAGGGGCAATTACCCAAGCCCATTGGCCAATCCACTGCGAGATAGCCATAATATTAGTTCGCTCGTGAAAATCATCACTCATCTCGTAACCCATAGCAACATAAGGAACGCTAAAAATGGTCAATCCCAAATAAAAGACTAGAGACCATAAAAAGAAATACCAAAAGTTGTATTCTACACCGTCAGCCTTGTACAGCTGCCACATAAAGATATATGCAAGCCCCATAAGAATACCGCCAATAAAAACATATTGTCGACGTCTTCCCCATTTGGACTTTGTATTGTCAGAAATAAACCCCATTATAGGATCAAGGAAAGCGTCAAAAATTCTTGGGAAAAGAAAAACTAAAGACCACATCCAACCGGAAAAACCCAAGTCCTCTACAAGAACGACCATAAATATTCCCAAGATGGCTGGAAACATTTGATTAGCCAACATACCAAAACCAAAAGCGATCTTTTGGCCTAGCGGTACTTTGTTGGTATTCATAAAATTACTCATATTTTTTTGTTTGTTAGTTAGTAATCAAAATTGTTTGAATTGCTTGAGGACTAATCGAAATTTGTGTGGTAGAAGTTGACGTTTTTAATTCAAAATATTTTTGCTCCATCCCTTCATTAAAAACCACTACAGCTACAGAGTTGTCAGGGTTTTTGGCTGCGGCAACCATCAAGTCTTTGTCGGTTGAATCTACCCCTATTACTTCTGCTCCCGGGCGTATATATTTACTGAAATGGGCCATAATGTAATACAATGGAGTATAGTATACCTCATCGGTCTCTGGATCTACGATGATAGGAGCAGCACACCAATTCTTGAACCAATTTGGTCCTCCTTGACGATCTAAAACCATATTCCAATCGACCCAACCATCGACCCAGTTGTTGAGGCACCCAATTATATCTCGTGCATAACGATTTGCAGGGGCATATTTGGGATGAAGGTATTTTTTGTTATCCTCACGCCAGTCATAGCCCCAATCTGTTGCTTTTTTCTCCCAATACCAATTATCATCTTTCCACGCAGGAACTTCAGAGTCCACACAAGCTTCAGTTTGTATCAAATATTTGTTTGGTGCTTTTTCGTGTGCGTATTGAAGTGCCTCAGGAAAAAAGTCGTAGGTGCTTTCATACCAATGGATTGCTGTTCCATCGAAGTATTTTGAGGACGCTTCATCATTGTACATCACATCTACCCATTCTTTAATCCCCTCACGATTTTGATCGTATCCAAGAATAATCAAATCCCCTTTACCATCAGCTTCTAATTTTGGCCCTAGAAAATTTTGAACAAAATCCGTCATTTCTTCTGGGGTAAAATGCATACTTTCCCAGTTGTTGCCATTTCCGTGTGGTTCATTTTCTACCGTAAAGCCCCAAATATCAATACCCTCAGCTTTGTAGGCATCTACATATTTGGAAAAAAATAAGGCCCAGGTATCATAATACTTTGGCAGTAATTTACCGCCTACCCAATCATTATTGTCTTTCATCCAAGGCGCAGCAGTCCATGGTGAAGCAAATAATCTAAATCCATCTTCAGAAGTTGCTAATGCGCCTTTGATCATAGGGATCAAATCGAGTTGATCTTCTTGCACAGAAAAATGCTCTAAATTTTTATCTCCAGCAACTGGAGAATATGAATAGTTTGACAAGGAAAAATCACACGAATTCATGTGTGTCCGCGTCAGTGAATAATTTGCCCCTTTTCGACTAAAGTATGCTTCTAAGATAGCGGTCCTATTTTCTTGACTCATTCGATTCAGTAAGTGCGCTGATGCTTCTGTAAAAGCACCTCCAAAACCCGAAATCGTTTGAAATTTTTGATCAAAATTTAGTTTTATTAAAGAAGGAGAAGCCCCTAATTCAAAATCAGTGCGCTCCGTCAGTTGGTTTCCGCTCTTTGAAGTTTCAATAACAGTAATATTTTCCTTAGTAGAGTTCATACAAGCGTTCATTGTAATTAAAAAAAATAATAAAAAGGCAATTTTGAATTTCATAAGTATTTTAGCTTTATTTAGAAGGCAATGAAAAGTTGACAAAACGTTCTTTAATGACCTCAAAGGTTTCTTTTTTATTTCGGTTAATGTCGACAATACCCCAGTATTCTTCGTTGGGTGTGCCATCGTAGGGTACTCCGCTGCTGTTAGGCGCCCAGCCTCCTATATCTTGTTCATTTGGATTCCCCGCTTTCCATAAACCATCTGTAAACGAAAAAACAAAAATCCCAGACGCAACATCAGAGCGGTCTAAGACGGCATCGATTATCTTTGCATTGGCTACAGCTTGTGCTCGTTGGTTCTCGCCTTGTTTGAAACCTGCTTTTGATATTTTCATATAACTATCAGCTCCAGCTTCAGAAAGGTAAACTGGTTTATCGCTCACTGTTTGCCATTCTTTAAATACAGATTGAGGTTGATCCCAACGGTAGACATTTAAACCCCATATATCAATATTAGGATTAGATGCAAGGGCTTGCTTGTCTGGCATATCCCCATGAGCTGTGGCCACTGGATGATTTGGATCAATATCGTGAATTTGGTCAGTGGCTTGACTTAAAGCATTGTACCAATTTTGAATATCTCCACCAAACCACTCCGGATGGTAATTGTATTCATTGCCAAGTTCCCAGATTAAAATAGAATTGTGGTCTTTGTACTTCATGATGTAATCTAAAAAAGTACCTGATAAAATATCATAAACGCCTTTTTGATTGTAGCCAAAGCTGACGATGAGTTTTAAACCAGCAGCATCAATTTTATCTAATACTTCTATATCATCAATGGGTGCATAGACACGAATAGTATTTATTCCAGCTTCGCTTATAAGCTCTAAATCTTGATCGATTGTACTGAAATTACGCTCGGTTTCACCTCTTAAAACAGGATGATAACAGACCCCTTTCATAAAGTAAGGGGTATTATCAACTATAAGTTGACGCCCTGAAACCTCTACAACATTGTTTGTTGTAGGCACTAAATACAAAGTGAACGAAAATAATAAAACCGAAAATAGACTTAAGAATTTCATAATATTAGTTCGTCTTTAGAGCTAAAGCTAATTTTGGCGGAAAAATATCCTTCAATAAATCACTTTTATTTCCTTGGTAGGTTTTCTTAATAAATTTTCCATCTCTGGAAAGCCCTTTAAAAACACCTTTATCTACTAAGGGCCATAGAGCATATTTAGCCTGGCCGTCCGTGGTAAAAAGACCAAAACAATTTTCTGACCCATTAGGGTGATTAGCGTCTTTCCACGGTTCATCAAAAGCCTCAAAATAAAAGCATGCTATATTGTTCTCATTGGTCCATTCGCGCATTAATTTATAGTACAATGCTTGTTTGTACTCATCCGCAGCTCGTGAACCATTTGCACCATAAAGCCCTTGAGAAGTTGTAGCCCAGCCTGTCTCTCCAATGTGGATTGGTTTTTCTATTCCTAACGAATTGACATAATTCTTTACACTTTGGTATTGTTGTACAGCGTAGGACTTTGCACGCTGCACGGCGTTTTCTATTATTTCAGTTTCAGAAAGTGCAGCTTCATCTTCTGGGGTCAACCAAAAACTTGAATTATAATGCGTGTCGTGAAAGGGATACGTGTGTACGGATATGTAATCCACAGCGGATACAAGTTGTTCTAAATCTTGATTGTGGTAATCTGGGCTTCCACCTCCCCATGAAGCAAAATTATCTGAACTGGTGATCCAGACTGCTTTTGAAAGATGACCTTGTGCTTTTTGGTTTTGTAAATAATTAACCCATTTTAAGACCACTTCTGGCTTTACAAAATATGGTGTCGCCCAATGTACCATGGCTTCATTCCCAACCGCAATAATTTTTACAATTTCAGGGTACTGATTCGCAAGAGCTATTGCTTTATTGATTTCAGAAGCATTATTTTCTTCGTCCTCCAGCTCATGATTAGGAGGAAGGTCTGTCCAGGCATTAGCACAATCTATCCAAGCTCCTAACATAACATACATTTCAAAGCCGGCATGCTTAGATCTTAATTCTTTAATGGCCTTGAGTATATTGGAAGCGTGCGGATATTGCAAATTATAGGTTCTCAATATTCTAATACCCATGGAATGCATAATCATCAGGTCTTCCTTGATAGCCTCAACAGAAGGTTGAATTTCTCTTGAAGTCATTCGATAACCTCCATAAGATATTGCTAGGAACTCTGGGTTCCCAAGAATTTGCTCCGCTGTTTTGTTGTTGTGATTCAAATTTTCTTTTGTTGTGATTTTGCATGAAGTACTAAAAAGACATATACAGATAAAAGCAATCTTAATATGTTTTTTTAAGGCGTTCATTTGTTTTATTTTACACTCTACTACATTTATTTGACTACATAAACAGTCATATTTTTTATTTTATGTGTACGTTCAAAAACGTGCTTTGTTGTTTCACTATCCAATGCGTTGGAATCAAAAATTTTGGTAGACCCATCAAAAAATTCAACGGATATTGAAGGTTTAGTTGCTTTTTTGTAAATCACAGGAACTTGACAAACAGTAAACGCTAAACTATCTTTTTCTAGACCTATACATTGTTTTTCTTGAGCAACATCTACATATTCAAAATCCTGAGTTTCATCTATAAATTCGGATGCTTTTAAAATACTAGAATCAAAAGCAAGAACCCCATTGGACACACGCATTCCCAACTCTCCAAAACGACATAAAATATCTTCTTTTACTTGCCCAGTCATACCTGGCTGTTGCGCCCCCTTACCTCCTGGCGTATGAGAATAAGGATCTGTAGGAAACGCTCCGTATAACTCTGGAGATTTGTGCGCACCAATCCCTGCATTAATTTCAAAGTAGTGATCAAAAAGTCTTCCTACTGTTTTAGGGTCTTTTTGCTCATCAATTGCTTTTTGAGTAGCTTCAAATGCAGCTAATAATAATTTGGAAACCATGTGCCAATAGATGGACCCCAGTCCTTCGTAGCCAAAGAATGTGCCTGAACGGCCAGTGAATGATTTGTGATCAAAATTAGCTTCAAAGATAGCATAGACCTCTTCGGCTTCCTTATCAGCAATAGCTGAAAATTCGTCCGGTAAGTTTGTTAATGCTTCTTTTAAATTATCAACATTATTAAAGTTGCCATTAAAATGCAATCCGCCATTGCAGTCTTGAGAAATAACCTGTGTATTGCCGGCTTCAACAAGTCTTTGTAAGAGAATTGAAGACTCAAATTGTTTGTTAGATATTGTATTTTTATCTACAAAACGAGATAGCGTTTTATTGGGGTATAATATGTAGCTGTACTGATCTGGTCTAAATAATTTACTCGCTTTAAGGGCATCTAAAACACTTAAAGATTCTTCAGTAGAAAGGTAACCAGAACTCAATACTGCCACCTGACCTTCTAACATTTCTGGCAAATAGGATACCGATACAGATTCATGGTTTTCAACTGTCATCAAATTGTATGCATGATAGAGGTTGTCCGCTCTTTTATTGGCCTGAATAGAATGCTCTAAATGCGCTAATGCAGTGGAAATAAATGACCTTATTTTTTCTAAATCAACTGTATCTTTCTCTCCGCTAAAGCTATTGTTATAAATTGTAGAGCGGTACTGGCTACCAGCTTTGCCAAGACCATCTAAAACAATTTTTCGGTCTTTATCTGAAATGGCCCCAGAAAGAAGATGTTCGTTGTTTTTGAGTGTTTGAGCAACCTGATCGAAAAATTCAATCAACTCTACTGAGACTTCAACATCTTTGGTTGTGGTTGTTTTTAAGGTCGTGTCAAAAAATTTCAAAAAGCGGCGTAAATAGTAAAGGGTTACCATTGATACTCCATTACCAACTAATGCATTATTTGCGTCGTTCCACTCTGGTCGTTGAGTATTCATCCAAATTCCAGCTTCGGGAATAAAGTTGGATATTTTAGCCAATACTGTAGCTAAAATTTTCTCAATGAAATTAACTTTGTAGATGAATATATTTTTGTCGCGCAGAAGTGCGCCGTCTACTCCAATTTCGTCACGTTTCAATTGAATTTTCGCTTCTGCTTCGTGATCAAAATCGATGGTGTTTTTTGGATCTTTAAGAATTTGCTCATAAGGCTTTATTCGATAAGGCACGTTGGCATAAACAAATAAATCTTTAGAAAAATAACTCTCTAATTTATTTGGATAGTAGGTTTCAATAAATTCTAAAAACTTGAGCAGATAAATGATTTGGTGATCTCCCCAATACCCAATATATGACCAAGGGTTATCTGGCTCGATGGTTTCCCAGTCAAATCCATCTTTTGTGACACGGTAGGGATTGTAGCCGTCAAAAGTTGTGGCATTCAAAAATTTATGAATCATCCCTTCAATAAATTCAGGATATGAATGTACAAGTGCTTCCCAATTTTGGAAGATATCACGCCAATTGCCTTGATAATCCAAGATTTTTGATCCATCTTCATTTCGGGTATTTATCGAAAACTTGTTCCAAGGTCGACTAGGGTCGCCATGACGACGACTAAACTTCAATGGCAAATACTCATAGCAAAGTCGTTTAAAGTTTTGGTCATCATCGGCCTTCGCGATTGATTTCAAATGAGTTAAGTCAAACGTATCAGGAAGTGCATTTAATAAATCTGATTTTTTGAAATATACCTTGTGGTTGGCGTTTTCTATGTACGCATTGAAATCTTTTTTTTCTATATTGTAATTGTCATCAAAAATACCTCCACGCATAATATTGAACATGGTATTGGCAAAATGCCTTGTATTTCTTGCGCGATCAGAAGTGAGTTGAAGACCATCTGAGGCGCCAACTAAAGCAATGAGTTGTTGTGTTCCCTCTTCTACAGAATCTTTTAACTCTGTAAGTAGAGTAGATTCATCTTTGATGCGTTCTTTTATTTGAATAATGTCATTAATTGTCTGATTAACATTAGCAACTATAGTCCATTGTTCTTGGGCATTCTCTTTAAGATTAAGGTCAGCTGTAAGAAGATATGCTCCGCGCTCGGCTTTTATATCTACTTCTTCTGTAATTGTCTTTCCTCTGCGGAAATCATTGACTTGAGTAGATGAAATAAGTTTTTTAGAATCGTTTAACCCAAGAGACCAAACCACATTGGCTTTTAATGCTTCACTAGGCTCAGCTTTATCAACGATAATGGCACTTAATGAATAAATCCCCAAACCTGAGTCCGTTTCTAGCTCACATTTCTTGTAGGCATCTACAAGATTACTTGTACTGTTTTGCAGTGCAACTTCAACACCGTGCGGTAAAATATTTTGTATTCCATCCAAAAGACGAATATCAACAGCTGTATTGGCTAAATTTTTTAATGTCGATTGGCGAATAAAGCCATAGTCGTCACTTGAATTCCATTCGTAGGAAAAAGAAACTTGAAGGTCGTGATTGACTTCTTCAAAAATAACCTTATTACCGTAAGCATTTTTGTACAAATTCCTTGAAACTTCATAAACCCCATCTTGACGGTTAGATAAGGGTTCCCATAAAAAATTCTTTTCACCTTTGCGAACAATAAAAATAGACTTACTCCCCGTATGCTCACTCGACTCGGTAATTTTATCATCTGTGTAGTATGGAAAAAGCGCATAATTGCTGTTCTTTCGTCCTGCGGAAAGTCCCCCGGTGCTTGAGATAAACATCCAGTGATCAGAATTACTTACGATGCTCATAAAAAACGGGCGCATTTTATTGAAGTTTGTGATCTTATAAAATGCCTCTCCATTGATAGTCACTTCGTCACCCGAAACATTTTGATTTGAAAAACAGGCAGGGTTTTTTCCTATGTATATATTGTTGTTTAAATCCATTTAAAATTTATCAATAATAGTATTTTGGTTGATTGTATTTAATTCAAAAAAAATGTGCTTTTAAACGTTAAAAACACCATCACAAAATAGGGCTATTTTTCAGCTTGAAACAAAAATAAAACACTACAATTAGTATACAGATTGATTTTATTTAAAAAAGGTATTAAAACACTGAAACCCATTTTTAATCAGTAAAAAATAAAAAAAGATTTTAATATGTGAGTTATTGATGAGTTTTAGACCATAAAAACTGCTCATTTTACCACAACATAATTGTTGTGATTTTATAATATATTAAAATAAGGGAACTGTGATTAATTGTTAATAAACAAGTGTTAAGCTCTATCTGATGACTAAAAAAAACAGCCCATAGGAAAGCTATGGGTTGTTTGAATTAATAGGTGATATATATTCTAAACTCTATAAATTATGGAGTTACACATGGTGAACTTAATTCAGGTAAAAAAGTCCAAAGTTGAGTACTATTACCCCACGCAGACATACTTTCTCTTAGTTTAGCGTTGTCCGTATTAAATTGATCTTCTCCATTTACTTCATTATAAGCAGCAACTACCTTAGACCACTCTTCCGAACCATCCAAATCCATCTCAGCGTGATTTTCGTGAGCAAATCCGACAAGCACATTTAACCCTCTATTACCAGCAAAAACGGTCCATACACCCATATCCAGTTGAGCTTCTGATTTGACGACTGCGTCATATACCCGTTTGCGAAATGTCCAAAAATCATCTGATTTTGCAGGATCAATATTATATAAAATAACTTGGCGCAATGGCTTTTGACAAAGATCTGTTACTTCATGAGATACCTCTTTGTTATAGTACCAAACTTGAGGAAGATCATTGGTTACATGTGGCGCCACGGTTTCATTCCACATTTGGTATTCCTCTGGACTTCCATCCTGATCAAAAGCTGCCATATCCTGTTCTATACGAGCTCTAAACAACTGCCCAGATCTAGGACCTGTTTCTATATAAAAAGTATAATGCGCTCCTTGTTCAGCAGATTGATTGTATTTCTGAGTTTTGGCTTTAATGGCTTCATAAACTTGCTCACCCTTGTCTTCATCCACTTTGATGTAACGCGATTTTGCAACTTGTGCAGATAGATTTGCTCCCGCAAATGCTAGTAATACTAAAATTAGTTTCTTCATTTTTTTTATAAATTGATTAATAATTTCAAATATAATAAAATTGATTGCTTTTTAAAATTAATATTTTAGTATTAATTTTAATTGTAATAAATTACAGAGATGAAATTAAAAGTATTCCACATCAATGCGTTTGCAAAGCACTTAACAGGCGGCAATCCAGCCTGTGTAATCAAGCTCAATCAGTGGCTCCCAAAAATGACTATGCTGGCCATTTCCAAAGAAAATGCAGTAGCAGAAACAGCTTTTTTTGTTGAGTCTGATGATCATATACATTTACGTTGGTTTACTCCTGAAATTGAAATGGATTTATGCGGACATGCCACACTAGCAACAGCACATTGTTTGTATGCTCATTTGGGGTATAGTAAGAAGATAATTTACTTCGAAACTGTAAGTGGACAACTAAAGGTGCGTTGTGAAGAAGGCTTCTACAAAATGGAATTTCCGACACGAGAAGGCATTCCTGCAGTTCTACCTGCTTCGATTTTAAATGCTTTAAACATTGCTCCGAAAGAAGTGTATAAGTCTCGTGACTATTTGTTGGTCTACGAAGCGCAAAAAGACGTTGAATCTATTGCAATAGAGCGTTCTATTTTTGACAAAATTAATTTAGACCCGGGTGGAGTGATTGTTACTGCGCCAGGAAATACCTGTGATTTTGTTTCTCGTTTCTTCACACCCCAAGCTAGTATTTTAGAAGATCCTGTAACAGGTTCAGCCCATTGTACGCTTGTTCCATATTGGGCTAAAAAATTTCGAAAAAAAGAAATGAAAGCATTACAAATATCAGAACGCGGTGGAGAAATAGGATGTATATATAACGAAGAAAATGTTGTTTTATCTGGATCGGCAATAACAGTTGAAGTAGGTTTTATCAGCATATAAATTAAACTTATATTTTGATTAATCTATTGCTTTACAATAGGTTGAGATGCTATAAATAAAAAACGGACTAGTAAAAATACTGGTCCGTCTTGTTTAGTAAATAACTCTATCTAAATATCGAACAAATTGCTAACAATAGGAGATTTTCTAGACACACATGATTTGATCAGCACCATTTTAAAAAAATAAGCTAGATGAAATCAACAAAAAGTCAATAAGACATTGGATATTGAATCTTATTTTTTTGTAAATTCAGTTTTTTGAAATTTATAATTAACTAAATAACTTTTACATTATGAGAGATTACGATAAATCCAATAACCCATTACCTTTTTCTGAAATTGATGCCTATTCTGATAAATTCAATGCTGAAACAGTAATCAACCGAATGATTGAAGGGTTAGGATTTAGATATTATTGGGCAACTGATGGCCTAAGAGATATTGACCTTTCATACAAGCCTAGTGATGATAGCCGATCTTCATTAGATGTTTTGCAACATATATATGGCTTAACAGAAATGGTGATTTTTGCATTTCAAAATAAAGAATATCCTACAGAAACTAAATACGAAATGTCCTTTACAGAATATAGAACTGAGACATTATTAAATCTAAAAAAAATGTCAGATATGCTAATTGAAGAACTTAAAATCTCTGAAGTCTCTGTTAAAATAAATTTCGGTGGTCAAAGTATGGCTTTTCCGTTTTGGAATGCGATCAACGGTCCTTTATCGGATGCTATTTGGCACACAGGACAAATCGCCTCAAACAGAAGAGCCAGCGGAAATCCTTTTAATTCAAAAGCACAAGTATTTTTAGGTAAACTAATGTAATGCTAAATTTCCAAAGAATAAAAACGGTTATGTTATAAAAGTATAACCGTTTTATTGTTTTAGTAGATAACTCATTGGAAATATCGAACATAGGTCTAACTCCAAGAGACTTAATTGAGACTCATCATATAATGAGTCTTATTTTGAAAGGTTCAACTTAAGTTTTACACCAAGAGATTTTTTAGAAACAATTTTAATAACAAGGACCATATCAAAAGACAAGAATTTACATCTATTAGTGTGACCTTTATTGTTTATCTCAATCCATTAATATCATATCTCGATACAAAATTCCAAACCAATTCAGATGTGCTCTGACCTTGGTAAGTGGCGCTAAACCAAACATGATCTCCTCCTATGAATTTATAATGCTCAACAGAAACTGAGCTATCTCCTTGGTCATAAACATAATGTTCAATATTGTTGTCACTTGCAATTGAAGGGGTTAAAACTGTATTGTTGAAATTAATCCAGTGGTCTAATGTACTTTGAGCAGAGTTCCAGTCATTGTTCCCATTATATGGTAGTACTCCATCAGATGTTCCGTGAAGATGTACTACCGGCATAGGATGATTTGTAGGTCCCGTACAATCTAACATTACTCCGGAAACAGATGCTACCGCAGCAATTAAGTCGCTTTTATAATTTGCGAGCCCATATGACATCATGCCACCGTTTGAGTATCCTGCAGCATAAATTCTCTCCATATCTACATTATACTGAGATAAGATCTCAGTTATAATGGATTCAACAAAACCAAAATCATCAGCATCACTTTTATTGTCTCCGCCTAATGGACAAGCGTTCCAATGGGATAAACCGTCTAAACAAATACCTTGAGGATAGATTAAAATAAAAGTGTCAGCTTCTGCCAATGAGCGCATATCTGCTTCTTGCATATAATCACTTGCACTACCACCAAACCCATGAAAATTAAGCATTAGTGGAACAGAAGATGTTCCATCATATGAATTAGGTATATATAAAACATATTCTCTATTGATACCATCGTGAACTATGGACCGTGCATTATTATTTGAGTAACATTCCTCTGGATTTTTATTATCATCTTTTTTACAACTACTAAGAATCGTTAATAAGAAAGTAAATAGTAAAATTGATTTTTTCATCAGGTTCTGTTTTTTTTTTAACGACGACTTTTTTTTATTATTGTGCATAAATAAAAAAACGGTTACACTTTATAATAGTATAACCGTTTTATTGTTTTAGTAGAGCAAACAGAAAAAATATCGAACTCAATTACTGAGAGCTTAGCTCAATTTTCAAAACTATTTCGTAATTAAATTTTTTAAATACGACACCCTTAAAAAATAGATAAAAAATGAAATAGAACATGTTTCATTTCAATAAAATCAGACATATATAAATATTTAAACTTCATAATCAATATGTAAAGAATTCTTCAAAAAATAAATTCTTACTGAGTCTGTAATAAGTATTGACTTGTTTAAAAAAGCTGCCCTATAAAGGGGCAAGAAGTCTCAGTAAGCAAAGCTTACGCGAATATCTAATTCGTCATATATAAGTCTATCGCCAAGGTTCGCAAAAAAGCTGCCTGAAGCAAATTTAATATTGTATTTAGATCGATCTATTTTTAAATCTGCAGTGGCCTTATTGTCCTCTATTTGCAGCATAAATATTTCGCTATTGGTAATTCCGCGAATGGTAAAGTCACCTGTTACTTCATAACCACCATCTGTCACCGTAATTGAAGTAAACGTCAAGTTGGCTTCTGGATGTTTGGCAACAGCAAAAAAGTTATTGGACTTTAGGTTCCTAACTAATTTAGCTGCATCTTTTTCCGGTAAATCAGTACATAAAATTGAGTTCATATCAACAGTGAAGTTTCCACCCACAAGAACATCGTTTTTAAAAGTCAGGCTTCCAGAGCTTATGTTAAGGGTTCCTTCGTGGTACTCATATGATTTAGAGCCCTTCCAATGGATTTCTGCTTCTGAAACATTTAGAGTTTGCGCGCTTAAGGAACTCAGTAAAAGTAAACTTGCCATTACGGCCATTAGGTTTTCCATTTTCAAATTATCAAAAGATTAATATTTATTGATAGTTCCAATTAAATTCTTGAAATTAAATTTTACAAAATTGTGTGGAATATTTTCAAAAATATCAAATCCAAAAGAGTCAACTATTGTTGTGGTTATCCAAAATAGATTATAAATTAACTTGTTTATTGTTCATCATGGTAATTTAATATATCATTTAGGTACTCTTTAATTATAAAATCATTTATAAGTAGATTATTTTCGTTTTTTATACTATTAAATCACAATATGATTTGTTTTTAAGATGTTACGTAGAATTACAATAATTTTTTTCTTTTTTCATGTTACTCTAGCTTCTCAAGAACGCAAGAGCTTAGAAGCGTCTGCTATTAAAAACGCCCCCGTTATTGATGGAATCCTTTCAGAAGAAATCTGGAACGATTTAAATCCTGCAACTGACTTTTCGATTATTTGGCCAGCCAGGCTGGCTTAACATATGGGGTGTCATCGCCGTAGATGAAGTTGTACTTCCTGGTTGGAGTACTTTTAAACCTATTTACTTGCATACGCTTTCTCCGTCTGATAATATTATTAGAACATTATGGGAAAACATGTATGTTTCTCTTAATAGAGTCAATAGTGTTGTTGATCGCGTGGGAGCCATGACCGAAGATCAGATTAGTGTTACTGACCGTGATAAACTTGTAGCAGAGGCGCGTTTCCTTCGTGCCATCATTAATTTTGGATTGGTCAGCTCATGGGAGAATGTTCCATTAATGAAAAATGAAACAGTTTCCCTTGAAAATCTCGAAGTTGGTCAATCAACCCCTCAAGAAGTTTATGCATTTATTGAAGAAGATTTAATTTTTGCAAAAAATAATTTGGAGGCTACTCAAGGAGGTGGAAGAGCAACAAAGGGTGCTGCACAAGCGCTGCTTGGAAAAGTCTATTTACAAATGACGGGGCATCCAATTAATGATGCCTCTTATTTTGCAAAAGCTGAGAATGAGCTTAAAGCTGTAATAGACAGTAATGTCTATAGTCTTGTGCCGTATTATCCTGATATTTTTACGCAAGACAATGAGCAAAACAATGAGATTATTTTCTCTTTTGGATTTGATGGACCTGGCATGGACCAAGGAGGTAGAATTGGAACTTTGTATGGTCCATTGGGAACCTCAATTAATGGTGGTGCAAGTGGTAATAATTGGTACGTAAACTGGGAGCTGGCTGGGCCAGCTACTGGCCCAGGAAATACAGGTAATTGGGCCAAAGGAAAAGGTGGTAAACCTCGAAACAATCATCCTTTTGCGCAACCATACACAGATGATGACATTCGCTCCAGGAATAATATTGCCAAAACCCATGTAAATAAAGGGTACATGAATGGCGCAATATGGCCGGATGACGCAATGTTTGGATCTATACGTAATGAATGGAGAGGAAATTGGAAGCCATGGAAATGGCATAATATTAGACCAAGTAATTGGGGGAATGATGCGCCTTTAGACGAAGCATATATCCGTTATGCAGATGTGCTGTTGATGTATGCAGAAGCACTTAACGGACAAAGTAAATTAACACAAGCAGATGCGGACATGACTATTAACCTTTTAAGAGCTAGAGCACGTTTATTCCCCGATGAAGTAAAAGAGGAAACGCTTTTGCCAAATTTAACTGTCGGAACACAGCAATATAATGCTGATGAAATATTAAGTGAACGCAGAAAAGAACTTTGTTTCGAGGGATGGAGGCGCAATGATTTAATTAGAAATGGTGTTTATTTAGAAGCAATAAATTCTAGTCAACCTGTTTGGTCAAACAGCGGAAACCCACAGCCACAATATTCGCCTTTTGAAATTAGATGGCCTATCCCAGCTTCGGAATTACAAATAAATTCTAAATTAGTTCAGAACGAAGGATATAACTAACATTTAATTATTAAAAATGAATTTGAACAAATCCTCACAACTTGTGGGGATTTTCATTTTAGATAAAAGGATCTTCTATCTAAAGTTTTGTTCGGGCAGAATTAACTATTGGAAATAGTTCTGTTAATTATCATTTAAATTTGAATGTATATGACATTACTGAAATAACACAAACAGATTCGTGACTGGGTTTAGTACGGTGGGATCTGTGCTTTGATTCTTTTATCTCCTTTTTTGAAGAGATTCGCTATTTATATTAGGTTTTTCTATGTCTAAGAGTGTATTAAAAACCGTATAATAATCGATTTTAATACGGTTTCAGCGTTTCTAATACGATTTACCACCGTTTACACTATTTCTGGCCGGTCTGATTGATTGATCTTGGAATATTATTTTATAAAATAATCTTTATTTTCTACAATAATTTTTGTGAAATTAACCTCGTTATTAATGGAACGAAAAAAGGTACGCATTATCGCACCCTTTTTAACACTCATTTGATCTATGATCAATTTATTCTTCCTTAGGAGTTTTACTTCTGTGAATACTGTATAGTATAACTCCTACTGCCAAGACTGAAATAACTCCAAGAGCGTAATAGGTCATCATATTACTTGGCCTTGATGTTTCTGTACTAACATCATTATCTTTTAAAATCCCTAGAATCTTAGCCTGCTCAGTTGTAGATAACAGACTATCCATTCCATCAAGTTTTAATTGCTGCATGTCATAAAAGTTTTAAACGAACTCCAGTTGTTTTTTATCGTTGACCATAAATATAATATCATAAACTTGACACATGATCTTTTTGGTCCCATCTTCAGTCTTTACGATTATATCCTTGTGCATTATATCAAAATCAAACTCATGGCTTTTTAATGTCTGAAGGCCTATAGGACCCAACTCCTTTTTTTTAAGGCTTTCAAGTATCCGATAGTTTTTCTTCATTTTCTTATCAAACAAAATAATGTGCTTATCCTTTTCAAGTCGTCGTATGTATGCTGCTCTATTCTTGCAGCGGTCATTACAGTAACAACGCTTGGCACTTTTTCTCTCATCTATCTGTTTTCTACATTCAGGGTTCTTACATATCATAGCTATTATTTTTTTTGTTTTTCTAATTGATGGTAAATGTAGTGAATTTATATTATAATACATATGATGTTGCATCTACAAATATTTTTTATATCTTTGATGAGTTATCTAAAAGATTACTTTCAAAACATGACAAAAAGCAGAGAACAATATATTATTGAATTGGGGCAAAAAGTCTTTGACACTAATTTTATCAACCCAAGTGTACTGAACATTACTTCTCGTAGGATTAACTACTGGATTGATAAAAAACTAATGCCTTTTACTGAAAGACAGGAGAACTCAACCAAGAAAACGCAGTATGATCGAAAGTCCGAGCGTAAATGGGTGCGACTCAGCCTTGCCCAGTCTGTATGGGCGTATATTATAGATGAGCTGCTTAGCTACAAGATATCGCTAGAGAAATTAGAGAAGCTCACTGAAAACATTTGGCAAAAACCTAGAGTGGAAAGATATGCAGACAAGGTCCTTAAGAATCACATTGACAAAAACCCTGTTGGTTTAAGCGAAAAATCCCTACAAGAATTAATATCATTTCTGCAGGACGAGATGCACATGGAGAACTACATAAGAACAATAATCAATCCATTTACAGATGCGATCAAATCTGCCTTTACAAAAAGAGAGCTTCCCCATTCACTTCTATATGCACCAGAGAGTAACTCACATGCTATTCATTCTGGGGACCAGGCGCTTATACTAGATTTAGGGAGCAAGTTCATGCAGAGTACCATGATATGTATACCACTTGTTCCGATAATGGCAAGGGTAATGGCTTCGGAATTTAACGATGAAAGAAAAACGGACCTTTATTATCTTAATAACATTGAAAGACAGATACGTGATATAGTTGTGTTTAAAAAACCCAAAGAAGTGGTCATCGCTTTTGAAAATGACAGCATAAAGCCCATTACGGTAACTGAGCAGCATAAGACTCGTGAGAAGTTGGCACGATATATACTAGAGAACAAAATCAAAAAAGGATCCAAGCTCCTTATCGACATAAGATCAAGTGGAAACTATAAAATAACACTCATTCAAAAATAACATCAATATGAACCATTTTGTATCACTACACCGGTCCCTGACAATCCAGCCTGGTTTTATCCTATCGCGTTATGGGCCGAAAACCAATACGGGAACTGCAACAGAAACAATTATTAAACAATGATGAGCTGGAAAAATACTTTTTATCTGAGTTTTGTGAATTGACAGATTTTGAAAAAAGTGAAATAGCCATAAGTATATTTAAGTTCACAAAACTCATTTTTGATCAATCGAAATAAGAAAGCATGAAACGAAACAGACATCTGACAATTTCAGATTTTAACGGGGCCATAGTATGGTCATATACAAGGGTATCTTCAAAAGAACAGTTCCTAAAGAATGGCAGTATTGAGACCCAAGTAAAACGATTAAAGACATGTGCCAATGAGAATGGACTCAATATCACAAGGGAGTTCGATGCAGAATATGAAAGTTCCAAGCGCGTTAACACACAAAAGACACTAAATGAGCTTTTAGGTGCGATCAAGAAAACTTCTAAATCGAAAAGACCACAAATAATTCTTATTTGGTCCCCCAGTCGGTTTGGTAGAGCGGGATCCGAGCACATTGAACTTTTCGTAAGCTTAAGGCGCAAATACAATGTGTTTTTATATTCAGTTAGTACGGGACATAACACCTTTACAGAGCGCAGTGAAAATGAATTTTCCACACAATTGCTATACGCTCAAAAAGAAAACTTTAACCGTCAGGATGTTATCATCCCTGGTATGATAAACGTGATCGAAAAGGGAAAGTTTTTGGGTAAAGCTCCAAGAGGTTATGACCATTATGGGCCAAGAGTTAAGGACCCTATTAAGGTTCAGGCCAAGCAGGAGATAAAGCTCAACGATGACGGATTACTCATAAAAGAAGCTTTTCAGTTGAAGTTGTACAGGAATTATACTGATAGTGAAATCCTTGATTATTTAAAATCAGAAGGGCTATACATTCCAAAACAGAGTCTTAGTGCAATGTGGTCTAACCCCTTTTATGCTGGTTTTTTTACCAACAGCCTGGTTCCGAACAAAGAGATAAAGGGGCACTGGATGCCCATTATAACTAGAAAAGAATTCGACCTGTTGCAGCAAAATATAAAAGGTGTATCTGGCCAGATTGGGATACCTAAGATCAATGGCAGGGTTGAGACACCATTGATCCCAAAGTTTTTAGTCTGTGATGACTGTAATACCAATATGACTTCTTATAAAAATAAGAGGAAACAGATTCTATACTATAAATGTTCGTCCTGTAACAGGACAGTGAATGCAAACACACGAAAAAAGTCATTGACTGCAGGTATGCATCAACAATTTGCAATGACGCTAGAAACCCTCAAGCTGTCAAAAAGTTTCCAAAAGCTTTTTTCAAAACAACTTGAAAAGATAATAGAAAGTGAAATTTCATCCATCAGTGACATAAAAAGACAGCTCAGTTCGGAAATCAATAAGCTACAGGAACAATACGACAAAATGGAATTCAGATATGCAACAGATGAAATATCTAAGGAGATTTTTGAAAAACACGGTTCAAGGTTGAAAGAGCAGATTGAAATAAAAAAGAGATCGATGCTTAATCTACCAACAAAAATGTCGAACCATAAAAAAGTCATGAAAGACTTCCTGAAAATATCTGAAAACCCTGGTCAATTTTACGAATCACTCGAATACCATAACAAAAGGGTGTTCCAGAATATACTATTTCCCGAAGGCTTTAGATTTTCAATGAAAAACAAGGAATGTCGAACCAGTAAATTGAACATTTTGTTCGACTTAACCAGTTCTTTTTCAAAAACTTACGACACTAAAAAAGAAAAGACCCAAACACAAAAAGTGCTTGAGTCTCATTTAGTAGCGGGAACTGGACTCGAACCAGTGACCTTCGGGTTATGAGCCCGACGAGCTACCTACTGCTCTATCCCGCGATATAGGACGACAAATATACAACCTTTTTCCTATTTAAAAAGAAAATTTTTAGAAATATCTTCTTACTGCTCTATACTTTGAGCGTTTAAGGACTGTAGAACTTGACCTGAACATTGGATATGAAATTGAATAGGATTACAACAGACTTCACAATCTTCAATATACGTTTGAGAAGATTGCGAGATATCTACCAAAACTGAAACTTGCTCCCAACAGTAGGGACATTGATAAAAATGCTCTTCCATTAGCTATGTTCTTCAATCGATTCTGTAATAGTTTCCCATTGTACCATAAGTTCTTCTAATTTTGTCTTTTTAGCTTGATAAGCATCAAAGAAATTGGGAACTGCAACAGTTTTATCATAGTTAATTTCAAGCTGCAAATCAATCGCTTTAATCTCGCTTTCCAAAGAAGAAATTGAAGATTCCACTTTGCTCAAGCGGTTATTCAACGATTTTAGCTGTTTTTGAGACGCATAAGATTGCTTATTGCTCCTTGCCTTTGCCTCTGACTTCACTATTGTTTTACGTTCTGCCTCACGTAAATTTTCCAATTGCCGCTGCTCTAAATAAAAGTCGATATCGCCTAAATAGGGTTTGATTTTTTGATCTTTAAATTCATACACGATATCATTTAACCCTTGTAAAAACTCGCGGTCGTGTGAGACAAGAAGTAAAGTACCTTCAAAATTATGCAATGCAGATTTCAATACATTTTTGGACTGAATGTCGAGGTGGTTTGTAGGCTCGTCCATCACCAATACATTAAGTGGTTTTAGTAATAATTTTGCTAAAGCTAACCTGTTGCGCTCCCCTCCAGACAAAACGCTAACGTACTTTTCTACGGCCTCTCCACGAAATAAAAATGCGCCTAAAATATCGCGTACTTTAGATCGGTTAGTTTCATTGGCTTCATCAATCATCGTATCCAAAACCGTCTTCTTTCCATCCAAATATTCAGCTTGATTTTGTGCAAAATAGCCCACTTGTACATTATGTCCCAACTTGACATTTCCTTGTGATGAAAGTTCTTCAACTAAAATTTTAGCCAACGTAGATTTTCCTTGCCCATTTTGCCCTACAAATGCAATTTTTTGGCCACGCTCGACCATTAAATCAACATTTTTTAAAACGTCTAAATCGCCATAAGACTTTGAAACATTATGGGCTTCTATAACGACTTTTCCAGGTTGAATAGAGATTGGAAAACGCACACTCATAACACTGTTATCGTCCTCATCAACTCGAATACGATCAATTTTTTCTAATTTCTTAATGAGGGATTGAGCCATAGTCGCTTTTGAAGCTTTGGCTCTAAATTTTTCAATAAGTTTTTCGGTTTGTTCTATCTGTTTTTGTTGATTTTTTTGTGCCGCAATTTGCAATGCTTTTTGTTCGGCACGGAGTTTTAGATATTGAGAGTAAGATTTAGGCATATCGTAAATTTGACCTAAAACAATTTCAATAGTGCGATTCGTTACATTATCCAAAAACATTTTATCGTGCGAAACAATCACTACAGCACCAGTATAATTTTTTAAAAATTGCTCTAACCACATGATTGATTCAATATCCAAATGGTTTGTAGGCTCATCTAAAAGTAAAATATCATTTTGCTGAAGCAAAAGTTTGGCCAGCTCTATGCGCATACGCCAACCTCCAGAAAATGTATCCGTTAGTTTGTTAAAGTCTTCTCTTTTAAATCCTAAACCAATTAAAATTTTCTCTGTTTCGCCTTGATAGTTATAGCCCCCTAATATTTCGTATTGTTGTTGTACCTCGTTCAAATCCACCATAAGGTTGTGGTAACTTTCACTTTCATAATCGGTGCGCTCAGCTAGCTGTGTGTTGATCTTTTCCAATTGACGCTCAAGTGCTTTGAGTTCTGAAAAGGCCTCGTAAGACTCCTCCAAAATAGTGCGCCCATACACGAAATCAATATCCTGTTTTAAAAATCCGATTTTTAAATCCTTTTTCTCAAAACTAATTTGACCAGAATTATGCTCAAGTTCACCAGAAATAATTTTGAGGAGAGTGGATTTTCCAGCACCATTCTTCCCAATCAAACCCACACGATGTCCCGATTGCAATCGAAATGATATGTTTTCAAAAAGGTCTTCGCCTTGAAAAGAAATGGTAAGTTGATGGACGTTTAGCATTTTTTAGGTTTTAGCTTCCATTTGGTTAAATTTTTGTAATTTTGAAGCACTGCAAAAATAACCAAATTACCATGTTAAAAAAAGGAAATAAGCTCTACTCCATTTTATTTGGAAATTGCCCTAAATGTCATCGAGAATCGATGTATCAAAACAGAAACCCCTACCACATTTCCGATACATTAAAAATGCATGACCGCTGCAGGCACTGCGGAACAAAATATAAAATTGAACCTTCATTTTTTTATGGCTCTATGTACGTAAGCTACGCAGTAGGAATTGCGTTTGCGTTTGCGGCATTTATTATTTCTAACCTCTTTTTTGGGAGTAGTCTTATAGTTTCATTTATTTGCATTGTTGGAACATTAGTTTGTTTTATGCCTGTTATTATGCGGTTATCGAGAAATATTTGGATTAATATTTTTATGAGCTACGATCCTAATTTAGCCAACAAGTCTAAGACTTAAATCTATAGATATCAATTTCTTTTGGAAGTGTAATATCGTCTTCAATATGAGCGATTAAATCTTTAGCAATACTTGGCGCTATAAGAACACCCCGACTCCCTAGGCCATTCATCACATATAAATTTTTGTGTGTTTCGTGTTGTCCTACTAAAGGGCGGCGATCCGCTACCGTTGGTCGAATTCCAGCACGTTGTTGCACAACTTTAAAAGGGCATAAAATCAGTTTTTTTAGTTTTTCTAAAAGTTCATTTTTGGCACTTTCTGTGGGGGTATTGCTGTAATCGTTCCAAGCATAAGTAGAGCCTACAAGATAATTGTCGTTACCAATAGGTATTATAAATACGGCCGCTTTCAAAATTACATCACATTTTAAATCTGGCGCATGTACAACCAAGAGTTCACCCTTTGTCCCTTCCAAAGGCAATGTGTTAAAAAATGGGTTATTCCTCAATCCGAAACCTTCGGCGAAAATGAGGTTCTTGGCTGTAATTTTTTTATAGTTTACTTCATGATTTAATTCCAATAAAGAATAATCAAAAGTTTCTTCAACAAATAGATCTTTGGATTTTAAATGATTTATGTAGGCTTCCAAAAGCAATTTAGTATCTACGCGCCCTGTGAATTTAACTTCACCACAACCAAAAGGTGCTTGAATACTAGGGTTGTTATTATCTAAAATTTTTGGAACTAAAAACTGTTGCAACTTTGGTTTATCGCAAGCCAAAAACCAATTGTTTTGTTCTTCGATGGAATTAAAAATTCGATAAATAGGCCGTTGATCGTCAATTTTAATCCCTAATAGTGACTCTATTTTTTTATATGCAGAAAGTGCTGGGGGAAGCTGCTGATCTGCATTCCAAGCCATATTAAAACGCTTTAGCACAACTGGGTTATACAACCCACTAGCAACAATGGAGGCTTGCTGAGAAGTATTACTAACTACTACAAAAGACTTACCTCTTGCGCGGAGTTGCTCGCAGAGCATTAACCCTGATAGCCCAGAGCCAACAATGATATAATCTAAAGACATAGCATAAAAGTAAATAAAAAACGCTCCCCAATTTGGAAAGCGTTGTAATTTGATTTTTGAAGAGCCTTAATAACTCCACATATCTTGTTCCAAGTTTCTGATTTTTTCTTTGATCCGCTGCGATTCTAGAAGTTGCATCAGTGCATTTTCAGAAATGTAATCATTGATGTCTCGATCTTCATAAACGTTATCTTCTTTGTAAATGTAAGCTGAGAAGCGTCTTGAGTTTATTAAATGATCAAAAGTAATGGGTTTTGACGTGTTTTTATCATTGAAAGCCATTGCTTTGTGCAAGTAAGTCCGGGCATCCGGATAAAAAATCCAAAATAATTCGACGTATTCTGGCTTCATATTTGGGTCGTTGAATTCCTTCATATTTGCCTTAGAACGTGGAGTAATAACTATAGGTGCTATAGCAATTGGACGGTAACGCAGATCAGATTGTCGCTTATCAAAATACCAAACACCTTTAATTCTGTACTTTACAACATCGGCATACCCAAATATTTCTTCTGAATATTCTTCCTCAGAAAGAAGATTATTATCAAAAATCAGTTCTTCCATTTTGGATTCGTATTCGTTGTATTCGTCATCATTTAACAAAGATTCATCAATATTGGCGTACTCTCCAACATCTACCCCTTTAAGTATCAAAAATTGTTCTTTAGTCCCAGCTTCATTAGTAATTCGTTCCAAACCAATATTGTCGTCTGAATCACCTGGTCGAATTTTTCTGTATGTCCGCTTTCTATTCAGGTCTTCAAGTGATAAGATTTCTTTAAAATTATCCTTTTTGTACACAGGAAAGTCGCCTTCTAAAGCTGATTTTAAAAGGAAATGAATAAGTGGTCTTCGTTCATTTCCTACAACCAAAGTATCAATCGGATAATACATAGGGAAATTGACACGCTCATCAAGATTGATCTCTTCCCATATAGTTTTCGAGAACAAAACATCTTTGTCGCTGATATATCCATATGCAAGCGGTGATTCATCAGAGTCAACCTCATCAAAGGCATTGGCTATCCCAATTTCGTCTGGCGATTTTGCATTAAGAATATTGGCCTGACTAAACACCAAGAGTGGTAAAAAGAAAATGAACAGGGGTAAACGATTCATAATATTAATTTGTTAATTTTATAGTTATTGCAGATGCAGGTTTTATGGGAACATTTACCCCTTTAACTCTGACCTTAATATTGTCAATAATTACCATAGAACGTCTAGGTGAATTATTTATCAAATCTTTTGCGATTTGGTTCATTCTATTTCCAGAAACAGTAATAGTTTCTCCCAAAACAGTTAAATCAAATGCAGAAACTGTTGGTTCTAAATCGTAAACGAAATCTCCAAAGTCTGCTAGTACACGCGAAGTAGTAACATCACGCTTATTTAGTTTAATTGATCCACTCTTACCGGCAATTTTTCCTTCTGGACTAGGAATATTCTTGATTCTAAAAGATTTTTTTGAAACCTCTTTTTTACCATCATCAAGTGTTGCTGTAACGCTGACGATTAGGTTATTACTTCCAGCGGGTGGGTTGATAAAGTATTTACCCTGTCCTCCAGCTTTTCGCAATCCAGGTGCAGAAACAGAAACTTTATTATCAGAAACACCAGCAAATGAAATCGTCATGGGGTTTTCTAAACCTCGGTAAAGCACATTCATTTTATCCGCTGCAACAGAAGCTTCTTTTGGGCGTGGTACTACGACATAATTCCCTACAATTGGAATTTCTAATGGCTTACCATCTTCAAGAAAAGTAAATTGTCCATCAATAGATTTTTCTCCAATATTACCAACATTGAAGTCAAGAGTTGCTGCACCTGTAGAATCAATTGCACTAGCAACATTAATTTCTTGACCTTGAACAACCAATTTAGTAGGCGTTACATTGGCATATTTCCCTAAAACTACTTTCCCTTGAAACTTTTCTCCTGCAAAAAATGCAGATTTGTCAGCTAGAACGATGGCTTGATAGTTTTTCAGTGAAACAGCTTCAGTAAGAGTATTCCCTAAAAAGAGGTTGAACATACTGGCTTCTGTGACTTTAACATCATTTTGCATGGCTGTTAACTTTGTGTAAGAAGCAATCGCTGGGAATCCTTTGTAATTATAATCCAACCAATCGATTTTTTTTCCGTCTTTATTAGTAACTTCAGAAGTACTGAATCTTCTGTCAAATCGTTCAACGGCTTTTTTGTATTTAACATCAGACCCTAAAACTTCTTTAACATCTGCCTTATATTGTTCAATTTTTGCCAATACTGCTGCACCTGCTTTTGTCAATCGATCTCCAGTAAACCACATTTCGTCTAAAATGTCTGTCTTATCCATAGACTCAAAAGGCAACTTCCCTGTTTCTGGTACTATAGAATATCCTCCATTTTTTAGAAGATCAACTTTTAATGTTTCAATATATCTGTAGAATTCATCCGATATGATATTGATTTGCTGTGCTTTGTTGGCTGCAACTGCAAATTCCTCAGGTTTCTCATCCCCTTTGGTAATCAAATCTGAGAGAAGTGCTTCGTTGGTTTCTGATGTTGTCACATTAGACTCAGCAAATTTTGCTTCCATGAGGCCAAACGCAGAAAGTACTTCTTTGGACATATTCATGGCCATCATCGCGATGAAGACCAAATACATCAAGTTTATCATTTTCTGTCTTGCAGATACTTTTCCTCCTGCCATAATAATTAGTTTTTTTGGTTATTTATATAATAGCTCTGTGAAACTAATTATTTATTATTCATTGCAGAAAGCATACCACCATACACTCCATTTAGAGAAGATAAGTTTGAAGACAATGATTCCATTTGCTCTTTCAACTTAATTGCATTTTCAATTGATTCCGCATTGATCTCGGCTTGTTTGTTGGCACTTTCCAACTGTGCTTTATAAAGATTGTTTATAGACTCCATTTGAGCAGTTGCCTTGGTCATTTCTTCGTTGTAACGGTTGGTTGCCCCAGCAGACCCATCCATGGAGGAGGCAGTAGCGTTTAAGTTTTTGATGTTTTCGCCAAGACTTTTGACGAGTGCACCATCTATTTGAGCTTCTTTGAGTAATGCGTCTAATTTTTTAGTTAAAATCCCCTCTGGTGATTCTTTTTTTCCTGCTTTTGCAGAAGAGCTGCCTCCAGTAAGTTCAGGATATACTAAAGACCAATCTAGATCTCCTTTTTGACGTTCAAAAGCTGAGTATGTAAATACTGCAGCTTCAACGATCATCCCAAGAGTTAGTATTTCAGAACCATAAGGCCAATGTTGAATTTTAAAAAGTGCACCTACAATTACAATTGCAGCTCCTAGTCCGTAGACCATATTGGTGATTGTGATTTTACCTTCTTGTGCCATAGTTATATTTTTTTAATTAGAGTTAAATTAGTTTTTTTAAAAAGTTGTTAGTTTGTTGCATCATTTGCGGTAGCATCTGTCCCCAAGTAGTCTTGTACTGTGCGAAATCCTATAAAACTTCTAGCCGAATCGGCATGCTCATAGTCTCTTGTACTGACTTGTAAATAATAAGCTACATCTTTCCATGATCCCCCACGAACGACTTTGCGCGGGTTTTCTTTATTGTTTACATTCGGATTAAATGATGCGGTATATTCATATGAAGAGGCATCATAGGAAGAATTAACCCATTCCGAAACATTCCCTGCCATATTCCATAAATTATAATCGTTGGGCTCATAGGCATCCGCCTCTACCGTGTAAAGCGCTTGATCTGCTGCGTAATTTCCTCTTAATGGTTTGAAATTTGCTAGGAAACAGCCTCTGTCATTTTTTGCATAAGGGCCTCCCCATGGAAAAGCAGCTCCGCGTAAGCCTCCTCTTGCAGCATATTCCCATTCTGCTTCAGAGGGTAAACGAAACATATTTACATTTGGTTTTCCTTTGGACTTTTGGTAACCGTTTTTGTACAACGAGCGCCATTGACAAAAGGCATCGGCTTGCTCCCAAGTAATCCCTACAACGGGATAATCTCCATAAGCCTCATGCCAAAAATAATCATTGTGCATGGGCACGTTATAGGCATATTCAAAGTCGCGGATCCAAACAGTTGTATCTGGATAAACTTTTACAGGGTATTTTTCAATAAAATCACTTCGCTTCAATAAACCTTTATATTTAGCAGCTTCTTCAATATCCATGTAAGTGTACTCAAATTCAAATTGCTCTACATCCCAAGTCCGTTGGCCATTGTACCACTCATCAGGTGGTAAGTACATCCCATCCATGACTTCAGCATAAAGTTCGTCGGGATAGTCTTCAGTGTCAAAAATAAGATCGACATCATTGTTTATTTTTCGTTGTTCATCGCCATAGGTGTCGAGCATATAGCGCTGGTAAGGGGTCAAATCCTCAGGATCTCCAGCATCGAGGTAAGCATACTCACCAATACCTTCATCATCAGGGCCTTTACCTTCTAAATCCGCCATTTCGGCAAGTTTTTCTCGTAGTATAGAATCTCTTACCCAATGTACAAACTGGCGGTATTCACTGTTTGTAATTTCAGTTTCATCCATGTAAAAAGAACGGACCGTAACAGTTTTCGTAGGTGCATCTTGCAAATCTACAATATCATCATCTGATTTACCCATTACAAAAGCACCACCGGGGATGAGACTCATTCCGTAGGGCTTCTCTGGATGCCAACGCTTACCTTTAACGCCAACAAGTTCGCCTTTGTCTTTGGAACCGCAGCTGCTCATGATAACTAATACCAATATTAAATATGTGATTTTTTTCATAAGTATGTCTGTAGAGGTCTTCCTCTGTATTTTAAAGTTCGTAAACTTATCTATATATTTTCAGATTTACAACTTTTTTTAGCTGAATAATCTTAATAAAACCTTAAACTATTTCTTTTTCTTACAGCTTTTTGCATGCTTTATACCAGCGCTCAGGAATATTTCCTTTGATTGCTTGCTCGTAATCTTCATGCATACAGGCTAATAACGAGTATTTTTTATTTTTAGTATTGGAAAAAGACAAAAATGGGGTTTGAATCCACCAGCGCCCAGTTTTTAAACTCTTGAAAAACACCAATTCCTGACCTTCAACTAGAACAGTGTATTTATTAAAATCCTTCGTACTTTCAAAATTATCGTCTTGGACACGGCAATTAAAGCCTTCAATGAAATACCACAACATCTGAGAAATAAGCATAGAGCTGGATTCATCGTCAGCAGATGGGTTATATTCGTATATTCCAAAAGAGCTAACGCGATTGCTTATACCAGCGTATCGAGATATGGCGCAAATTTCTTTTCCATCAAAGCCATTAGGCGAATATTTTTGTTTAATACTTACTTCTGATGATTTGACAGACTTTAAATCAACTGTCACCAAATCAGCATCCCGAAGTACAGGCTCAGCAGTTTTAATATTTTTATTGACATCCCCTAAACGATAATATTCAAAATACAGCTTTTCCATTAAGTCTATTTCTTCTTGAGCGTTAAAATAAGTTTGATACCCAAGAGCGGTATAATTAAACAAGTTATAAGGTTTTTCGAGAATAACTTTACCTATGTAGCTTGAATTGGTTATCGGTTTAGAGGAATCCCCTAAATCAAAGCTTTTATCAACGTTTACAATATTAATCATAGGCTTAACAGTGTCGTAAGCACGATAATTTGCATAAGTAAGATCTTGACTTCCTCCGATTACTACTGGTATAATCTTGTTTTCCAATAGCGTTTTGATAAGTTCTGTTACCGCGAAATAAGTATCTTCAACTGAAGCTCCATTTTTTATATCACCAAGATCTGCTATTGATGTATTCCAATTTCCTGGAAATAACGAATAAAAGGATTTTCGCACTTCAGATAATTCAAAGGACTGACCAATGTGGTCTACTGAGTTTCGTGTTTCTAAAACACCAAAAATAGCAATGCTTACCCCATCAAGACTTGGTGTAGATTGTTTGGTATGAAGAATTATTTTTCTCCCCAAAGACTGGAAATGAGACAATTCAATAGACTCAACCAAACGATCTGAAATTGGAGAAAGCGTATTAAAGTCCATTTATTATTTCTTTTTTTTACGGCTTTTTGCGGATTTTTTTGGCGTCTTTTTTTCTAAAATAGCCTTAACATCATCCAAAGTAAGTTTGGCAGCATCTACAGATTTTGGAAGCTCAATTTTTGTTTTACCTTTTATTATATTATGGCGCCCCCAACGCGCTTTTTCCACACGAATACCTTCGTCTTCCCAATCGTGTACGATTTTATCAATTTCTTTCTGAATTTTATCTTTAATCAAGGTCTCAATATCTTCTGAGGATAAGTTATCCCAATCATATTTTTTATTGACGTTAATAAACATGTTATTCCACTTTATGAAAGGACCGAAACGGCCTTTACCTTTCTGAACTGGAAGTCCTTCATATTCGTAAATAGGTGCGTCAGCCTTAGCTTTTTCGTTGATCAATTCAACAGCCTCGTCCAATTCTACACTCAAAGGATCAACCCCTTTGGGAAGAGAAATAAATTTCTTACCGTGCTTGACATAGGGGCCAAATCGACCATTATTTACCAATACGTCCTCACCATCATAAACACCCAAATCTTTTGGGAGTTTGAATAAATCTAGAGCTTGCTCAAATGTTATGGAGCTCAATTGCAAGGTTGGTGGAACGCTAGCAAAAACCTGTTTTTCCTCATCATCAGCTTTTCCAATTTGCGCCATTGGACCAAACTTCCCTAAACGAACACTGAGTTGACGGCCTGTGGATGGATCTGTCCCTAAAATTCGCTCTCCAGATTCACGATTTGCGTTTTCGCGTACATCTTCTACTTGGGTATGAAATGATCCGTAAAAAGATTTCATCATTTTAGTCCAATCTGCCTTGCCCGAGGCAATATCATCGAAATCTGCTTCAACCTTAGCGGTGAAATTATAATCCAAAATGGCCTCAAAATGATTCACTAAAAAATCAGTAACAATCATTCCAATATCCGTTGGCACCAACTTGCCCTTATCAGAGCCGTAGTTTTCTGATAATATTTCTTCCGCAACATTGTTCGCCTTCAGTGTAAGCAAACGGTATTGCCTTTGTTGCCCTTCGATACTTCCTTTTTCTACATAATTACGATTCTGTATGGTAGAAATCGTAGGCGCATAAGTAGAAGGTCGACCAATACCAAGTTCTTCAAGTTTTTTTACTAAAGAGGCTTCGGTAAAACGATAAGGAGGACGTGAAAATCGCTCAGTAGCTATGATGTAGTTATTGGACAAATGCTCGTTAAGTGCCATTGCTGGTAGCATTCCCTCTTGTTCGGCGTTCTCATCGTCGGTTCCTTCAAGATAGACTTTTAAAAATCCATCAAATTTTATCACCTCTCCATTGGCTGTAAACAGCTTGTCGTGGTTTGAAGTTGCAATTTTAACATTGGTACGCTCCAGTTGTGCCTCGCTCATTTGAGATGCTATTGCACGCTTCCAAATTAACTCATACAAACGCGCTTGATCGCGTTCTAAATTGACAGAGTGTGTTGAAAAATTCGTTGGCCTTATGGCTTCATGAGCTTCCTGAGCCCCTTTGGATTTGCCTTTGAAGTTGCGCGTTTTACTGTAATTTTCTCCGTAAGCAGAAATAATTTCTTTGGCTGCAGCATCTCGAGCGTCTTGTGATAGATTTACACTGTCCGTTCTCATGTATGTAATTAAACCTGCTTCGTACAAGCGTTGCGCCATATTCATTGTCTTACTAACCGAAAAGTATAATTTTCTAGCTGCTTCCTGCTGGAGGGTTGACGTTGTAAAAGGGGGTGCTGGAGATTTCTTAGCCGGTTTTTTGTCCAATGCTGATACTGAAAAGTCTGCATTTTTGTTAAGTTCCAAAAATGCTTTAGCGTCTTGCAGCGTATCGAATGGTTTTGATAAGCGCGCTTTGAAAGGTTGGTCCTTGGCAGTGGTAAAAGAAGCATCAATTTTGAAGCTCGCCGAGGGTTCAAATTCTTGTATTTCGCGTTCTCTTTCTACAATCAATCGAACAGAGACAGACTGAACTCTACCTGCAGACAAACCTCCTTTTACTTTACGCCATAAGACGGGTGAAAGTTCGTACCCTACAATGCGGTCCAACACACGTCTTGCTTGCTGAGCATCCACTAAATCGTAATCTATACTGCGCGGGTTCAGGACAGCTTTTTGAATCGCTGTCTTTGTTATTTCATGAAAAACAATGCGTTTTGTTTTGGCCTTGTCCAATTTTAAGGTCTCTGCCAAATGCCAAGCAATGGCTTCTCCCTCGCGGTCCTCATCACTAGCTAACCAAACAGTTTCGGCCTTTTTTGCCAATTCTCTAAGCTTTTTAACAAGCGGTTTTTTGTCTTTTGAAACTTCATATTTAGGCTTGAAATCTCCTTCAACATCTACACCCAATTCTTTGGAAGGTAAATCGGCGATGTGTCCAAAACTAGACTCCACTTTAAATTCTTTACCAAGAAATTTCTCAATCGTTTTTGCCTTTGCAGGCGACTCGACAATCACAAGGTTTTTGGCCATAATTCATTTTATTGAGGCAACAAATGTAGTCGAATTTTTCAATTTTGTTTTTTAATTTTTTCCCAAAATTATTTTTTTAATCAAAAATTGCTCACTTTTAGACTAGTGGATTATTGATGATATAATCTGATAATCAATTTTTTATCATTGTGTTTGACTATTGTCAAAAGAAATTATTTTTTTGTACAAAACATAAATTGGCATTTGTAAAAAGCAACCAAAAAATAAAGAACCAAGTCCACAAGTCAATAAAATTAGCACATAGAGCGCTATGATATTTAGCAAGCTAATCAAAAAAGTAATTCCCCATTTCTTATGGCCTAGGGCAAAAGATGATTTTAGCACTTCAGAAATTGAAAGCTCAGGATTGTAAACAAAAATTGGAGTCACAAACATAAGAGGAATTACAACATAAAAAACAGGAAATACACAAAGAAGTAATGCCAAAATTACAACAGCAACATTAGCTAAAACCACCAAAAGAGCTTTTTTTATTCTCTCGGTGTTAAAAAAATAGAAAAAGTCTAATGTTTTGAAATCTTCGCCTATATCCATTTGTCGAATTACTCTGAAAAATCCAAAAGTCAAAAAAGAAGATACAATAGCTAAGACTATAGAAAGACCGTAATAAAAGACCGCTTCTGTTCCAAATTGAAGCGGTACAGAATTGTTAGAAAAATCTGAAAAGTTGATAAAATTGAAAAACAATAGCGGTAAACTCAACGCAATTGTAATCAATTGAAGTAGGAAACCTTGCAACCAAACTTTTTTGAATACTGCAATAGATTCGTTAAATAAATCTCCAAAGTCAACACTTGGGGCTTCACTAATTTTTTTTGAAATGGTGTCAAATGATCTCATTGTCGAATTTTATAGAAAAATCAAATTAAAACTAATTTTAATTCAAATTCAGTAAATACAACATGACACTTTGTCATAAAAAGAAATTTATTGTATCTTTGCCTACTTATTGTTCCAGATTGAATAAATGAAAAGTATGGAGAACGTTATTGACGAAAACAAACAAGGCACTTCGCTGAAATTAGCCTCAAAGCCTGATAATACCAAAAAACTATATATAGAGAGCTACGGCTGTCAAATGAATTTTAGCGATAGTGAGATTGTGGCTTCAATTCTGCATAAAGAGGGCTTTAACACAACTTCTCAACTCGAAGACGCAGACTTAGTTCTTGTCAATACCTGTTCGATTCGTGACAAAGCAGAGCAAACCGTTCGAAAACGTCTGGAAAAATATAATGCAGTAAAACGTCAGAATCCAAAAATGAAAGTTGGTGTACTTGGCTGTATGGCAGAACGACTAAAAAGTAAATTTCTTGAAGAAGAAAAAATTGTGGATCTTGTTGTCGGCCCTGATGCATACAAAGATTTACCAAACTTAATAGCTGAGGTAGAAGAAGGAAGAAATGCAGTAAATGTCATTCTATCCAAAGACGAAACTTATGGAGATATTGCCCCAGTTCGTTTAAACTCAAATGGTGTTTCAGCCTTTGTTTCCATCACCAGAGGTTGCGACAATATGTGTACATTCTGTGTGGTGCCCTTTACTAGGGGGCGAGAACGCAGTAGAGAACCGCAGAGTATTTTGGAAGAAATTAAAGACCTTGCAAACAGAGGGTTTAAAGAAGTTACGCTTTTAGGACAAAATGTTGATAGTTTTTTGTGGTACGGAGGTGGTATGAAAAAAGACTTTGCTAAAGCATCGGATTTGCAAAAAGCTACAGCTGTTGATTTTGCAGCTCTACTAGAACTTTGCGCTAAAGCTCAACCAAAAATGCGTTTTCGCTTTTCGACTTCAAATCCGCAAGACATGTCCCTAGATGTAATCAAAACAATGGCTAAGTACAATAATATATGTAATTACATTCACCTTCCCGTACAAAGCGGAAGTGATCGTATCCTTAAAGAAATGAATCGCCAACATACTCGTGCCGAATATTTTGAGCTCATTGATAACGTCAACAAATTACTTCCAGACTGCTCTATTTCACATGACATCATCTGTGGCTTCCCTACAGAGACTGAAGAAGACCATAAAGACACACTGAGTCTAATGGAATATGTTAAGTATAGTTTTGGTTATATGTTTGCCTACTCAGAACGCCCAGGTACTCTTGCAGCACGAAAACTGGATGATGACATTCCAGAAAAGGTGAAAAAAAGACGATTAAGCGAAGTCGTTGAACTCCAGCAAAAACACAGTCTAATTAGAAGTAAAGCATTTTTAAACCAAGAAACTGAGGTGCTTATAGAAAAAACGTCTAAGAAATCTGACTCTGAATGGTCAGGAAGAAACCCGCAAAACACTACTGTTGTTTTCCCTAAAGAAAACTATAAAATTGGTGATTTTGTCATGGTGAAAGTTGAAGATTGCACAAGTGCCACCCTCAAAGGGAAGGCCATCGGATATTCAAAAAATATGTAGGCTATGGAAAATGTCCAATCTATAAAACAACGCTTTGCCATTATCGGAAACGATAAAGGCCTAAACCGTGCTCTTGAAAAAGCAATTCAAGTGGCGCCAACAGATATCTCTGTTTTGGTAACAGGGGAGAGTGGTGTTGGAAAAGAAGTGATTCCAAAAATAATACACCAGTTATCACACCGAAAACACGGGAAATACATTGCTGTTAACTGTGGTGCAATCCCAGAGGGAACCATAGATAGTGAGCTTTTTGGACACGAAAAAGGTGCGTTTACTGGTGCTACCCAAACTCGTTCTGGCTATTTTGAAGTAGCCGATGGTGGGACTATTTTTTTGGATGAAGTGGGAGAGCTACCCCTGACCACACAGGTGCGCTTGTTGCGTGTTCTTGAAAATGGAGAATTCATTAAAGTTGGTTCAAGTAAGGTTCAAAAAACAGATGTACGCATTGTGGCAGCTACAAACGTCAACATGTTTGAAGCCATTGAAAAAGAGAAATTTCGAGAAGATTTATACTACCGCCTCAGTACCATTGAAATTTCCATTCCAGCACTTAGAAAAAGAAAAGAAGACATCCATTTATTGTTTAGAAAATTTTCAAGTGATTTTGCATTAAAATATAAAATGCCCACTATTCGATTGGATGACAATGCTGTTCAACTGTTACAAAACTACCGCTGGTCAGGAAATATCAGGCAGTTAAGGAATGTTGCAGAGCAAATTTCAGTTCTAGAACCCTCAAGATCAATAGATGTAACAATACTTAAAAGTTATTTGCCAAATTTTGGAAGTCAATTCCCGGCAGTCATCAAAAAAGATAAAAAAGAGAGTGATTTCACTACTGAGCGCGAAATTCTCTACAAAGTTCTTTTTGACATGAAGAGCGATTTAAATGATCTGAAAAAGCTGACAATGGAACTGATGCAAAACGATAATTACAAAGACGTTCAGGATAAAAACGAACATTTAATTCAAAAAATCTACAGCGAAGATTCTTCCCCAAGCACTGCTCAAGAAGACCAAGTTTTGGCGCTTTCTGCTCCAAATACTGATGAGCATTCAGTCGAAATTATTGATACTGCAGAAAAATTTGACTTTATTGAGGACATTGAAGAAGAGGAAGAAACATTATCTTTACACGATAAAGAAATTGAGTTGATTAAAAAATCGTTGGAAAGACATAATGGCAAACGAAAGCTAGCTGCAGACGAACTTGGTATTTCTGAGCGCACTTTGTACCGAAAAATAAAACAATATGACTTGTAAAACAATACGCATTGGCTTATTCTTAGGGTTAACTATTACGTTTTTTGGCTGTGGTGCTTATTCATTTACCGGTATTTCGATTGATAGTGAAACCAAAACCTTTCAAGTCAACTATTTTCAAAACACGGCTAACCTCATTGAGCCAGGAATTGAACGCGACTTCACCCTAGCACTTCAAGATATAATACTGAACCAAACCAATTTAGACCTTGTTAAATCTAACGGTGATATAATTTACGAAGGGGAAATTGTAGAATACCGCATATCGCCAACCACGGCTACCGCTAGTAATACGGCAGCTCAAAACAGATTGACCATTAGTATCAATGTGCGCTTTATAAATACCAATGATGATGAAGCTGATTTTGAAAAGCGCTTTTCATTTTTTTATGACTATGCAGGAAGCGCTCAGCTCATTGGCGCACAAAAAACGACTGCCATCACAGAAATTTATGATCGTCTAACACAAGATATAATTAACGCTTCTCTAGCAAACTGGTAGTATGAATACAGTGAATTTAACAAAACTACTTCATTCTCCTTCAGCCCTGAAGAAGAAGCACATGGCTTCAATTGAATCGATTATTGAGGAGTTTCCCTATTTTCAATCTGTGCGCGCATTGTACCTAAAAAGCCTTAAAAATAGTGACAGTTATAAATACAACAAAACATTAAAAACTACAGCAGCATACACAACCGATCGCAGTATTTTATTTGACTTTATCACCTCGGATGTCTTTTTACAGAACACAACATCTGAGCAAATAAAAAATAATCATGAGGGGATAAAAATGCTGGATGTAAGCGATTTTCAAGATATTTCCAATCAATCTTCAAATTTAGCAGCCAATCTGAATTCGGAAACTGAAATTCAACAAGCCTCAGCGCATCCAAAAAGCAATGCTTCGGACTTGCTTAACATTGGCACACCTCTTGATTTTGACAAAAAAGATACTCACTCCTTTTCCCAGTGGCTTCAATTGACCAAAGTTCAACCTATTGATCGGTCTAATGAAGAAAACAAGACAAACGACAAACAAAGTAAAAACTTTGACTTGATAGACGCCTTTATCGCCAAAAATCCAAAAATAAAACCAGTACAAAATGATGGGGTTTTTAAAAATATAGCTGAAAATACTGCGCCAGAGACTGAACAACTGATGACTGAGACTTTGGCTCGAATTTACGTGGAGCAGAAAAACTACGATAGGGCTATTCAATCCTACACTATTTTAAGTTTGAAATATCCAGAAAAAAGTAGTTTATTTGCAGACCAAATTAAAGCATTAAAAAAATTACAAGAAAAAAATAAAAACTCATGAGTACGTTTTCAATATTTTTGATATTAATAGTCATCGTCGCTTTTTTATTAGTTGTAGTGATTATGGTACAAAACCCTAAAGGCGGTGGATTGTCTTCATCATTTGGCGGTGGTGGGGGTCAGCAACTTGGCGGTGTAAAAAAAACTACAGATTTTTTAGATAAAAGCACGTGGGCATTAGCCACATTACTTCTAGCTCTAATCCTAGCTTCTAATATTGCTATTGGCGGTTCAGAAGCCGAATTAGAATCTAAGGCTTTAGACCCTGAAAGCACAACAACAGTTCCAGCTGAAGACCTTCCTGCAGAAGCAATTCCTCTGACTGATGAAGAGTCTAATTAAGACTCAATAAAACATTAAAAAATGTCAACGTAGCGTTGACATTTTTTTTTCACTGAAAGTTTGTCAGTTGCGTTGTAATGGCATAATTTTAGTAAAATAGTAATCCGAAAACAATTTAAAAAAATAATTATGGCTTTAAAAATTAAACCTTTAGCAGACAGAGTTCTTATTGAACCTATGGCTGCAGAAACAAAGACTGCTTCTGGAATTATCATACCTGATAATGCAAAGGAGAAGCCGCAAAAAGGTAAAGTTGTTGCTGTTGGTAGTGGCACAAAAGATGAGAAAATGACTGTTAATGTAGGCGATACCGTTCTATATGGAAAATATGCTGGAACAGAGCTCAAGCTTGATGGTCAAGATTACTTAATAATGCGCGAAAGCGATATACTCGCTATTGTTTAATTCATAAAAATATAAAAATGGCAAAAGATATTCAATTTGATATAGATGCACGCGATGGCCTCAAAAGAGGGGTTGATGCACTTGCCAATGCCGTGAAAGTCACGCTTGGCCCTAAAGGAAGAAATGTAATTATCAGTAAAAGCTTTGGAGCACCACAAGTCACAAAAGATGGTGTTTCTGTTGCTAAAGAGGTAGAACTTGAAGATGCTCTTGAAAATATGGGCGCACAGATGGTTAAGGAAGTTGCCTCTAAAACTAATGATTTGGCTGGAGATGGAACCACGACTGCTACAGTTTTAGCTCAGGCTATAGTAAAAGAAGGGCTGAAAAACGTAGCTGCCGGAGCCAACCCAATGGATCTTAAAAGAGGAATAGATAAAGCAGTAGAATCTATAGTAGCAGATTTAGAAAAACAAGCAAAAAAAGTAGGAAATTCATCAGAGAAGATCATGCAAATTGCTTCTATTTCTGCAAATAATGATAATACTATTGGCGAACTCATTGCTAAAGCCTTTGGAAAGGTTGGCAAAGAGGGAGTCATCACCGTTGAAGAAGCCAAAGGAACAGACACCTATGTGGATGTTGTTGAAGGTATGCAGTTCGATCGTGGATACCTCAGTCCATATTTTGTAACTGATTCCGATAAAATGATTGCCGATCTTGAAAATCCGTACATTTTGTTATTTGATAAGAAAATTTCTAATCTTCAGGAAATCCTTCCAATTTTGGAACCTATTGCCCAATCTGGAAGACCACTGCTTATTATTGCCGAGGATGTTGAAGGTCAAGCCCTAGCAACTTTGGTCGTAAACAAGCTTCGTGGAGGTTTAAAAATTGCTGCCGTAAAAGCACCTGGTTTTGGCGATAGACGTAAGGCGATGTTAGAAGATATAGCAATCTTAACTGGTGGTACAGTTATTTCCGAAGAACGCGGATTCTCTCTTGAAAATGCAGATTTAGAAATGCTAGGAACTGCTGAAACGGTAACTATTGATAAGGACAACACTACAATAGTAAATGGATCTGGAAAGGCCTCAGACATCAAAGCGCGAGTCAATCAAATAAAAAGCCAGATTGAAAGTACTACAAGTGATTACGATAGAGAAAAGCTTCAAGAGCGCTTGGCTAAATTAGCTGGTGGGGTCGCTGTTCTTTATGTTGGTGCAGCTAGTGAAGTCGAAATGAAAGAAAAGAAGGACCGTGTAGACGATGCCTTGCATGCCACACGTGCTGCAGTTGAAGAAGGTATTGTTGCAGGTGGTGGCGTTGCACTTGTTCGTGCACAAAAAACACTAGAAAAAATCACTAATGTTAATCTTGATGAGGTTACTGGAATTCAAATAGTTTCTAGAGCGATAGAAGCACCATTACGTACTATTGTTGACAACGCTGGAGGCGAAGGAAGCGTTGTTATCAACAAAGTTCTAGAAGGCAAAGGAGATTTTGGCTACGATGCCAAGGCAGATACTTATGTAGACATGCTAAAAGCAGGAATCATTGATCCAAAGAAAGTAACACGGGTTGCTTTAGAAAATGCTGCATCTGTAGCGGGGATGATTCTTACTACTGAATGCGCCCTAATAGACATCAAAGAAGACGCTCCTGCAATGCCCCCAATGGGTGGCGGAGGAATGCCTGGAATGATGTAATTTATAAGTAAACTATAAAAAAAAGCGCTTCCATTTGAAGCGCTTTTTTTATGAAATCAAATTAGTTTGATTTATGATCAGCCTTGATTTGCTCATCTCGATACTTACAACACGGATGCAGATCGTTATAAGCCTCATCGGTTGCCTTAAAGCCCTTAGAATCGTGACCGACTTGAGCTACTTTTGACTTAATAGTCGTTATATCCACTTTTCGTTCATCAAAGATCAAATTCAAATTATGAGTTTCTACATTCCAAACCGCAGATTTAACCCCTTTAACCTTAAGGCAAGCTTTTTCAATTCTTTTTTTGCACATCATGCAAACACCATCGACTTCAAAGTTAGCTTTAGCATTTTTATTTTGCGCAAATCCTATGGAAGTTAACATCGTAAATAGTATAGTATATTTTATTGTTTTCATTGTTATTATTTTATTTTATTTAATTTAAATCGTAATCCAGTATAGTACATGCTTCCAAATATTGGGCCGTACACAAAAGTACTATCAAAATTTGATCCAAATGGATCGTCAGGACTTAAAATAGGATTATTTTGCCTTGTATTTGTTATATTTTCGCCCCCAATGTAAACCTCGAATTGATCTGAAAAAACCCTAGTTAATTGCAGATTAAGCGTCGAAAACGAAGGTGAATAGTTGGGCAAACGAAATTCTTCAGTACTTTGTATTGTTGATGGAAAACGTTGCGCGCCCAACCAATTGAAGGTACTGTCAAATTTCCAAAGACGCCCCATATCGGTCGCTTTGGACTGATAGGACACATTTGCAAAAATACGATGCTTTGGGGTAAGCGGTTGCTCCAATTCACCATTGTTATATTGTGTCTTTATATCGTAATATTTGTATGCAGATTTAAAATCCAAGCGATCGATTGGGGTGTAGTTAAATTCAAACTGCAAACTATGCGCATGACTATTACCGTCAAGGTTATAAAAATTAACTTCTGTTGGTGTTTCATAATCAACTACAACCTGATTTTGAAAATCTGTTTTATAATAATCCAGTGCCACATCGGCTTTACGTTCAAACAACACAAATCCTTGTAAAAAAGATACTCCGTAATTCCATGCAATCTCAGGATTTAAGCCATAAATAGGGCCATTACTATCCAAAATATTGATGCTTCGAGAAGACGCAAAGAGCTTTTGATTCTCTGTAAAAATATTGGCCGAACGTTTTCCACGGCCAAAAGAAAAGCGCAAAGCGGACTTTGCCCAAGGCGTATATCTTGCGTGTAAGCGCGGCGTGACGAAAGTCCCCATAAGATTGTGGTAATCTACGCGTACTCCAGCTGTTAGGTTGAGGTTGTCTAAATTATCGAATGAATATTCGAAAAATCCACCAAGCGAATTTTCTATTCTAGAATAATTAAATGCATTTACAAACTCTACATAAGCGTCATGTGAGAAACTAATTCCTGTTTTGACTTTATGGCGCGAATCGCTTATAATGGAGTTGTAAACTAAATTAGAGTAAAAACTTCTGTGTGCAATGTCATATTTCCTATTACCGAAATAAGAATCTTGTTTATGATAACTGTAGGCCATTTGAAGTCCCAAACTTTGATATGGAAGTTCAGGGTTTACATAGCCAATTTTAGCTGAAAGCTCATGTCGTATTGTGTTCACTTCGCTTCCCCAAACACTGCCTCCGTATTTGTGGAGTGAAGGATTATAAGCAATTTGACCAGACTGTTTTTGATCGTCCAAAAAACGTATATTTAAAAAGCTAATCAACCCCTTTTCAGTATTGAGGTATTGCCACCTATTCATAATGTTAATTTGATTGCCAACAGGAAGATCTAAAAAAGAATCATCGTTGTTATCAAATTTCTCTCCACGTTTGTCAGCATGTATATATACTCCAGAACTCCATTTGTCGGTCAACTTAACATTGAAATGTGTATTGAGTTCAAGACGTCCATTTACTGAGCCATATGCATTTACAAATAGCTTATTGTCGGTCAATGGTTTGACCAATTCCGCATTAATCTGACCAACAATACTTTCGAAGCCATTGGTAACACTTCCAGCACCTTTTGTGAGTTGGATACTTTCTACCCAAGTTCCAGGGATAAAACTTAGACCATAAGCCTGGGCTGCGCCTCTAACATTGGGCACGTTCTCAGTAGTAATTAAGATGTAGGGACTGGAAAGACCCAACATTTTGATTTGCTTGGTTCCAGAAATTGCATCAGAAAAATTTACGTCTATGGACGGATTGGTTTCAAAGCTTTCTGAAAGATTACAACAAGCCGCTTTTAACAATTCATCACTACTTATAGTCATAATATTTTGAGCGGCAAGATATGAAGTGGCTGTCGCTTTTTTTCGCGTTTTTATAGTGACCTCACTTAAATCGTCTGTAGGCAACAATATGACTTTTATGAAATCAGAGGATCCATCAACATCTATTGTAACGGTTTTATATCCAATATAGCTGATAATTAGTTGTTTGTACGAGGTGTTATAGGGTAGTGTGAAATTTCCATCTAAATCTGAAATGGTACCAATGGAAGTTCCTTTCCAAATAACATTAGCTCCAGAAACAGAAAGTTGTGTGCCATCTGATGATGGACTCATAATTATTCCCTCAATTTTGTCTTGGGCAAAAATGAAAATTGGCAAGAAATAAATGAAGCAAAAAAGATTTTTCATTGTAAGTTTTTTAGATTATTTTTTAGAAAATTAAGTACAGAAGACGGTACTAAACAAACATCCAAAATCATTTGGATGACTGAAAATTAATCCAATATCAGATGAGAAAAACTTGATCTCTCACTTGAATATCTGTAATGAGAGGTGGGGGAACATGGGTTATGTATGAACCTTTCGTCGTGTTTTTATAAATATAATCAACTGGAATACTTATTGTTGATTCAAACACAAAATAGGAAAGTGTCGAAAATGGCGACGAGAGTGCCTTCTCGTACTCGTTAAACCCTTCGACTGTAATAGCAAGAATTGAACAACAAGAGGTTTGAAAAAGCTGTGAATTTTTATCAATTGTACGAACAAAGCCACAGCAACTTTCAATTGCTGAATCAGCGGAGGCTTCAGCCGTGTACGGCTGACAAGGATTCTTTTCTACCTTGAAAGAAAATGAAGCCAACACCACGGCGAGTGCCATAAATAAAGATGCTATTTTAAAACATAAACTTGTTTTCATATTACAAAGTTATGAATTTCTATAAAACTTGGGATTCTAATGCTTTTGAATTATAAGAATTTTGACAATTATTTTATTTCCAATCAATTAGTAAATCATTGAATAGCACTCGATCTTCAATAAATTGTGTGGATTGAGTTCCTTCTTTGTGGTATTTAAATGACAAAGGAAAAGCTATGATAACTTTTGTTTCAGGCACAACGCCTTTGAAAATATATGTGCATTTTAACGGCTTATCCCTCAAAAGTTTTACATATGCCCCTGAATAACCACTATTCGTATTTTCTTTTGATCCAAAAATAACTTTATTGAGTAGAACTTCATCGCCACCAGCCTGAATTATAGATTTTACTTTTGTAATCATTTTATCTATGTTAACGCCTTTGTTTGTAAAAAGCACATCCATTTTGACTGTTTGAGTTTTTTTATCGCCTACAACCTTTAACAACTTAACATTGATTTGATTTGATTGAAATTCGTTCTCAAAAGGCTCAAACCATACAACTTGCTTTCGTTCTAAAATCTGATTAATCAATGTTTGATTTTCAGCCTCCAGAGTTTGACAATCATGCGCAAAGGAATATGAGGCCATCATTAGCAATAGTGTGATTAATTTATTTTTCACTGTTTAAAATTCTTCATATAATACATCAACAATAACAATCATCCACACTTAAGACACAATTTTTTCAATTTGGTCACATATTTCTTTATCTTTTTTACACAAAACCTATGTATGATGTTAGTCTGTTTTTTTCAAGCAGATGGAATTATATTAATTTTCAATTTGAAAAAGAAGCTTGTTCAATTTTAACTTTAGAAAACATTCAATAATTACTGCTTGCATTGAGTCAAGTCTTCAATTGATTTAATATTTTTACCAAAATTTATCACATGAGTTTTAGAGGTTTAAAATCAAAAGTAAAATCGTTAGTTGATAATGCGCAAAACGTTGAGCAAACATTACTACTCATATGCGAGTTATTAAAATCGGAAATCCCCTATTACGATTGGGTGGGGTTTTATTTTAAAAATGGAGATAAGAAAGAGCTCAAATTAGGTCCCTATGCTGGTTCAGCAACGGATCATACAATTATTCCATTTGGCAAAGGAATTTGTGGACAGGTAGCCGTAAGTAATAAAAATTTTGTAGTCCCTGATGTAAAAGCGCAAGACAATTACATTGCTTGTAGCTTGACCGTAAAATCTGAAATCGTTATACCCGTATTTGTAAATGGAGAAAACATCGGGCAAATTGATATTGACTCCAATACTTTGAATCCTTTCACCAAAGAAGATGAAGAATTTTTAGAGTTTGTTTGTGCAAAAGTAGCTGTACTGCTCTAGATGTTAATAACTCTTGAATTTGTTCAAAAATTATAGTTATTTTAGTGAAGTTCAAGATGAAATTTGAGCTTTATTTCCCTATTTTTGAAGCTTACAATTTTCATCAAAAATGAACCAAAACAAAACAATTTCCTCAGCTTTAATCTCTGTATTTAGCAAAGATGGCCTTGCTCCTATAGTTCAAAAATTAGATGAACTAGGAGTTACGATCTATTCAACGGGAGGCACACAGAAGTTTATCAATGATCTTGGGGTAAATGTTGTCCCAGTAGAAGAAGTAACGGACTACCCCTCCATTCTTGGCGGTAGAGTCAAAACCTTACATCCCAAAATATTTGGCGGTATTCTGAATCGGCAAACAACGCCTACAGATATTGAGGAAATGGAACGTTTTAATATTCCTCAAATTGACTTAGTTATCGTCGATCTTTATCCATTCGAAAAAACAGTGGCTTCTGGTTCAAGCCATCAAGATATAATAGAAAAAATTGATATTGGTGGCATTTCGCTCATTCGCGCAGCAGCCAAAAACTACAAAGACGTTCTTTGTGTTTCTTCAGTAGGAGATTATACAGAACTCCTGAATTTAATATCAAAGGATAATGGCGTAATTTCATATGAAGATCGCCAACGTTTTGCTGCAAAATCTTTCAATATATCATCCCATTACGATACGGCAATTTTTAATTATTTCAATCAGAACAGTGAAGAAGTTGTTTTAAAACTAAGTGAACAAAATGGAAAAACCTTGCGCTACGGGGAAAACCCCCACCAACAAGGGTTTTTCTTTGGAGATTTTGACGCTATGTTTGAAAAATTGCACGGAAAAGAACTGAGTTACAATAACTTACTCGATGTTGATGCTGCCGTCAATTTAATGAACGAATTTCGTAATGAAGCACCAACATTTGCTATACTAAAGCACAACAATGCTTGTGGGCTGGCTCAACGAGATTCCCTACACAAGGCCTATACAGATGCGCTGGCAGGTGATCCAGTTTCAGCTTTTGGAGGCGTTTTAATCTGCAACACTGAAGTAGACTTATCTACAGCAGAAGAAATTCATAAACTCTTTTGTGAAGTCGTCATTGCACCAAGTTTTAGTGATGATGCTTTAGCTGTTCTAAAAGGAAAAAAGAACAGAATTTTACTAATTCAAAAACTAAACGAGTTGCCCAAAAGCTCTATCAGAACTTGTCTTAATGGTTATTTAGTACAAGACAAGGATGGAATCACAGATGCTATCGATATGCTCGAAACCGCAACTACTTCAAGTCCAACAGAACAACAAACTGAGGATTTATTATTTGCTTCTAAAATATGTAAACACACCAAATCAAATACTATTGTTTTGGCAAAAAATAAACAACTGTGTGCAAGCGGAACTGGACAAACAAGTAGAGTCGATGCCTTAAATCAAGCTATTCACAAAGCAAAATCATTTGATTTTGATTTGCAGGGGGCCGTGATGGCAAGTGATGCGTTTTTTCCATTTCCGGACTGTGTAGAGATTGCCGATAAAGCAGGTGTCACGGCTGTAATTCAGCCAGGAGGGTCTATCAAAGATCAATTGAGTATCGATTATTGCAACGAAAATAAAGTGGCTATGGTTTTCACAAAAACACGTCATTTTAAACATTAAAAAAATGCTGATTTGGAGATTAACTAAAATTTATTTTTAGTACATTTACAATCAAGCACAATTTTTAAACCACCAACATAATTTTATATATCCTATGGGATTTTTTGACTTCTTGACCGAGGAAATTGCCATCGATTTGGGTACAGCCAATACACTTATTATCCACAACGATAAAGTTGTAATAGACAGTCCTTCTATAGTTGCCAGGGATCGTATTTCAGGGAGAATCATAGCGGTAGGTAAAGAAGCTAATTTAATGCAGGGTAAGACCCATGAAAACATCAAAACCATTAGACCACTTAAGGATGGTGTGATTGCAGATTTTGATGCTTCAGAGCAAATGATCAGCATGTTCATTAAAAACATTCCCGCATTAAAGAAAAAATTATTTGCACCATCTCTACGTATGGTCATTTGTATCCCTTCAGGTATTACAGAAGTAGAAATGCGTGCAGTAAAAGAATCCGCTGAACGCGTTAACGGTAAAGAAGTCTACTTGATTCACGAACCCATGGCAGCAGCCATTGGAATTGGTGTAGATATTATGCAGCCAAAAGGAAACATGATTGTTGATATTGGTGGTGGTACAACAGAAATAGCCGTTATTGCCCTGGGAGGAATTGTGTGTGATAAGTCGGTCAAAGTTGCTGGCGATGTATTTACAAACGATATTATTTATTACATGCGTACACAACACAACTTGTATGTGGGTGACCGAACTGCTGAAAAAATTAAAATACAAATTGGTGCTGCTACGGAAGACCTAGAACTGCCTCCAGATGAAATGAACGTTCAAGGGAGAGATTTGTTGACAGGAAAGCCAAAGCAAGTTCAAATTTCACATCGGGAAATTGCAAAAGCTTTGGATAAATCGATCCTTAGAATTGAAGACTCGGTAATGGAAACCTTGTCACAAACTCCACCTGAGCTGGCAGCAGACATATACAATACTGGTATTTATCTCGCAGGTGGCGGATCCATGCTTAGAGGATTAGATAAACGGTTGTCCCAAAAGACAGACCTCCCCGTCTACATTGCCGAAGACCCGCTAAGAGCCGTTGTTCGTGGAACAGGAATTGTTCTTAAAAATATCGCAAAATATAAGAGTGTCTTGATCAAATAGCTATTGAGTCATGCAACAACTTCTGAATTTCTTTTTTAAAAACAGGTCTACCATCTTGTTTTTAATCTTGTTTTTAATTTCGTTTGCCCTTACCACACAAGCACACGACTATAATAAAACTAAAGTCATTAACTCTGCATATCAAATTTCAGGCAGCATACATGGAGCCTTTTCTAAAATTGGAGATTATTTTTATTTGAAGGAAGAAAATAACTTGCTTTTGGAAGAAAATAACCGGTTGAAGTCCTTGGCTTTCAATACAAAAACAGAACAGATTGAGTCTATAAATGTCCAAAAGCAGTTTCGACTCAGACCAGCTTTGGTTAATAAGAACAGTTATCGTTTTTTAGAAAATTACATCACCATAGATAAGGGTGAAAAGGACAGTATTAAAGAAGATTTTGGGGTTGTAACAGCTAAAGGGATTGTCGGAGTCATTGATAAAACTTCCCAAAAATATGCTCGTATACTCTCCATATTAAATACGAAAAGTAAAATTAATGCAAAGCTTAAAAAAAATAACCACTTCGGGACATTGGGTTGGGATGGTGAACACCATAATATTGTTCAATTAAACGATGTTCAAGATCTAGCTGAAATAACAGTAGGTGATACTATTGTTACAAGTGGTTTTTCATACACCTTCCCAGAAAACATTCCAGTTGGTGTTGTAAAGTCATACCTTTTAAACGACACTAAAGACCTGTATATTATAAATGTTGAATTATTTAACGACATGACGAATTTACGTCATGTTCATGTAATTGAAAATTTAGATTTCACTACACTAAACTCATTAAACCCAAGCAATGAATAGTCTGTTATTTTCAAATATTATTCGATTTATAGCATTGGTCCTGCTGCAAGTCCTTATTTGCAATCAGATGAATTTTCTTGGAAGCATAAACCCTTATATTTACATTCTATTTATACTAATATATCCCGTTAAAAACAACCGCTTAAGCTTTATCCTTATCAGTTTTGTTCTCGGAATACTAATAGATATTTTTATAGATACTGGTGGGGCTCATGCGGCAGCTTCCGTAACTATAGCTTATATGAGACCAGTGTTCTTGAAATTTTCTTTTGGAGCAGCCTACGAGTATCAAGCCATCAAATTTAATGATGCCGATTTACTACCACGTGTTATTTATTTTACCTTACTGATTCTTATTCATCATTTTATTTTATTTATTCTGATTATTTTTGACAACTCAAAAGCCGGGATGGTCGTATCTAACGCATTAAGCACTGGGCTTTTCACACTCTTTCTTGCATTGACATTAACCGCACTTTTTAGTCGAAAAGAAAAATGAGAAAGCTATTACTTCTAAGTCTTGTTTTCATAACCGGTGCCATTTTCATTGGAAGATTATTCTATTTGCAAGTGTACCAAGACGAGTCTGATAGCCTGGAAAGTGACAATGCAATTCGAAAAGTATATCAATACCCAAAACGCGGATATATATATGACCGCAGTGGTACCTTACTCGTTGCAAATCAGCCTACCTATGACGTTGTTGTTGTCCCTAGAGAAGTTGAAAAACTAGATACTGTACTATTTTGTTCACTACTAGATATAGATAAAAGTCAATTTTTAAAGTCATACAATAGAGCAAAACGCTACTCACCACGTTTGCCTTCTGTTTTTTTGTCCCATCTCTCCAAGGAGGATTATGCTTTTTTGTCAGAAAAACTAAGAAAATTCAAGGGATTTTATGTTCAAAAAAGAGCCGTACGTGACTATCAAACTGAAATCGGCGCTAATGTCCTGGGGTACATTGCAGAAGTTAATCCAGATAATATCTCAACCGATGGTTACTACAAGTTAGGAGATTTAATCGGGAAGCAAGGGGTGGAGAAATCGTATGAAAAAGATTTAAGAGGAATAAAAGGGGTGAAATACATTCAAAAAGATATTTATAATCGGGACATTGGATCCTATAAAAATGGACAGTTTGACACCTTGCCCTTGCCTGGCAAAAATATCACTCTAACCATAGATGCAACGCTTCAAGAATATGGAGAAAAATTGATGCAAAACAAAATGGGGGGTATTGTTGCAATTGAGCCAAGTAGCGGAGAGTTATTGACTATCGTTTCAGCTCCATCCTACAACCCTTCATTGCTGGTAGGAAGAGAGCGATCCAAAAATTACACAAAACTTTATAGAGATTCTATTCATAGACCACTTTTTGACAAAGCACTCATAAGAATGCATGTGCCCGGATCTCCTTTTAAAACGCTTGTTGCTTTGGCTGCACTTCAAGAAAATGTAATCTCAAAACAAGAAACAATATTTTGCTCAGAAAAATATGTTTACGGGAAAAACAGACGTGTAATGAAATGTCACTGTGGAGGTGGCTATAGGAACTTGTTTTCAAGCATCAGTAATTCTTGTAATTCTTATTTTGCAATGGCTTTCCGAAAAACCATTGATAAGTACGATAATGCAAGTGTTGGAATGGATGTTTGGAGTGATCATATAAAGAGCTTTGGATTAGGAAACTTTTTAGGAAATGACCTATCCGTTGGAAAAAAAGGAAATATTCCAGACGGAGCTTATTATGATGCTTGGTATCCAGATTTTAGATGGGGTGCTACTACCGTTCTTTCGAATGCTATAGGGCAGGGAGAAATTTTAGTCACGCCAATACAATTGGCAAATATGACAGCAGCCATTGCAAACAAAGGGTTTTATTTCACACCTCATATCATAAAGTCCATAGAAGGAGAATCAATTAATGAAAAGTTTACTGAAAAAAAAGAAACTACAATTCACCCAAGCTATTTCGAGCCCGTAATTGAGGGCATGCATAAAGTCTACACAAATGGTACTGCAAGTTTTTTAAAAGTCCCAGGGATTGATATATGCGGAAAAACAGGAACTGCTGAAAATTTCACAAAAATTGACGGCGTAAAAACGCAGCTCACAGATCATTCTATTTTTGTAGCCTTTGCCCCAAAAGAAGATCCTAAAATAGCTATAGCTGTATTAGTGGAAAACGGATACTATGGCGCTCGATGGGCTGGTCGAATTGCCAGCTTAATGATTGAAAAATACTTGAAAGGAGAGGTCAGTTTAAAATATATGGAACGACTTGTTTTAAATAAGAGTTTAGAAGAGGAGTACCTAAAACCGTATAGCGGGAAACCATTTAAAATCAATAAATAATGAATCTCAACAGAGCAAATAGCTTTCAATTAGACTGGTTAGTCGTCCTGATTTACTTGGTGCTCGTTTTGTTCGGATACTTTAATATAGTTTCAGCAGCAACAGCTGGAGAGTTCAGCTCGTATTTCGATCTTACTCAGCCGTACGGAAAACAAAGTGTTTTCATTGGACTTTCTCTTGTCTCTATTGTATTGATTCTTTCTATTGACGCCAAATTTTACGAACGTTTTGCTAGTGTTATTTACTTGGCCTCAATGGTAGTATTAGCAGGGCTATTTATTTTTGGCAAAAAGATAAATGGAGCTATGTCTTGGTATGAAATTGGAGGCATGACCTTACAGCCAAGTGAATTTGCGAAATTTGCAACAGCTTTAGCTGTAGCCAAGTATGTTAGTGACTTGCAAACAAATATAAAAAATGTTAAAGACCAATTTCAAGCAGCACTTATTGTGGCAGTTCCTGCAATTTTAATTCTACTCCAAAATGATGCTGGAAGCACCCTTGTTTTTGCAGGGCTTATTTTCGTATTTTACAGAGAAGGAATTCCTCAAAAATATATTTTTTTGGGGGCTATTCTCATTACTATTGCTGTTGCAACACTAAAATTTTCAGCACTTTTCGTGACCAGTATTATTGCAATTTGTCTTGTAATTTATCAACTTTTTTTCAAACGAAAGAAAAAGAAAGTTAGAGGTTCATTGCTAATCCTAGGTTTATGTGCGGTCCTCAGTTTTACAACTGAATGGAGTTTTGATACTGTTTTACAAAAACACCAGAGAGATCGCATTGAACTGTGGTTGAGACTTGAAAAAGACCCTGATAAACTAAGGGTTATGCGGCGGAATATTTCTTATAATCTAAATCAATCAGAAAAAGCAATACGCTCTGGCGGTCTTACAGGAAAAGGATTTAAGGAGGGTACGCGAACGAAGGGAAAATTTGTACCTGAACAACATACCGACTATATTTTTAGCACAGTGGCAGAGGAATGGGGGTTTTTGGGGAGCAGCACAGTAGTCATTCTTTTTGTGGTGTTAATTGGCCGTATTTTATTTCTGTCTGAACGACATAAATCACAGTTCAGTAGAGCCTACGGATACGGTGTAGCCTCAATTATTTTTGTGCATTTTTTAATTAATATTGGCATGGTTATGGGCCTTATTCCAACTATTGGTATTCCACTTCCATTCCTAAGCTATGGCGGATCTGGATTATTGGCATTTACAATTTTAATTTTTATATTTTTAAAATTAGACGCCAATCGACTGAATGTATGGTAATCCAGACTAAAAACTAATTCTGCTTTAAATCTAACTTTTCAGCAAAATAAGCACAAAAATCTTTCATTGTAGCAGTCATCTTCTCGTCTTGGGTGGCGCGCATAAAAGTATCACTCATGGCCGTAAGAGTTTGATGAAAAAACAATTTCATCTCATCTACGGGCATGTCTTTTGTCCACAAATCGATGCGTAATGATTCTTGTGCCTTAGCATCCCAAACGGAAAGAAAAATTGCCTTGGCCTCAGCATTTGAAACCCCACCGTCTTCAGCAGTCCAGTTCAATTTTTCTGGAATACGGTTCTCATCCAATTCGACATTCAATTCAATTTTTGATGTATGTACTTTAGCCATTATTTTCGTGGTTTGTATTTTGCTTTATTAAAAAGTGATTGCGCATCCATTTGAAGCATTTGAAGTAACGAAGTTGAATTGTTTTCCATATAGGAACGCACAATTTGCCATCCAATATATCGTCCCAATGCGCCAGGAGATTCACTATCGAGCTCCAAATTGAAGCGTGAAAAGGGAGCTGCTGTGATGAAACGTCCAACAAGTTTATTGTCTGTGCTGTACAATAATTCATTTTCTATAAAATATTGCCAGATATAAAACTCATTGTCATTTGCCCAAAAGAGCTCATTGTCGTTATAACCAATTTTTGTGCTGTCCTCTGCCAACGGAACCCATAGATCTTTCAGATATAATTTTTTACCATGATATATCAATTCTTCCAAAAACGTATTGCGCCTCGGTTGATTTATTAAACGAGTTGCATAAGCATCAGCAAGGTCCATCACAATTTGATCCCTCTTTAAATTTTTCCGAATATAACTATAAAAGCTTTCATAAAACTCATGATCAGCACCCAAATAATTATCAATACTAATTAAAACTATAGAGTCTGTGACGATAACTTTATTACGGTAATCAACATCTGAAAAAACTGTTATGACACGTGGTTTTTTTAATGATGGATTATAATATTTTAGGTGTTTGTAAAAAGCGATCACCTCCGCTTCAGTCTCTTGAAAATCACTAAAAACACTATCAACTGACTTTTGAATCAGCTTTTGAATAGGGTCTTTAGTACGTTCTAAAAGGACAGAGTCAGAAATGTGGTTTGGAAACAGAAAAGGGTAAGCTGTTTTATAAAATGGAAGTGTCTTTTCTGTAATTTTCATAAAAGCTTGATCAAAACGTTCAACTTTTAAATCCATTGAAATAGCTTCAATTTCTTTTTCTAATTGAGCATTTTTATTACATGACAAACACATCAATAGGATAAGAAAAACGCCTATTTTTTTTAATTTATTTATCAAATGATTAATTTGAATCATGGTGTAACTCATCAGAAACTATTTAACAAAAATAGTCATTAGTATTCAAATGAAAACAGGAATTTGAAGCAATTCCCATACATTTAGCGGCGCAGAGTGAAATGCCCTTGACGAACAAAATGAGTTCCGTCAATTTTAGTCAGTTCGATACTATACCAATAATCATTTGTTGGCATCAATACACCATTGTAAGTTCCATCCCAAAAGTTTGAGTTAATGGTCATGTTTTTCAACAACTTTCCATAACGATCAAAAACAGAAATTTTTGAAAAGTTATAATTATTTGAACGTATCCCTTTGATTTTCCAAGTATCATTGAACCCATCTCCATTTGGTGTAAAGAAATTCATAATATATAGCACAGGTACTGTTATTACAACTTCCTCGCAGCGCAATTCGTCTCGAACATATAGTGAATAAAATCCACCTGTAAGCTGTCCAAAATAACCAATATCTTGATATCCAGATACCAAATTTCCATTTTCGTCAATAAGTTTAAACTCATAATTTGCTGACCCAAGTGCAGCCTCGTCTATAGTGATTGAATTATTGGAAGTCCCCTCCACAATTGTAATATTATCCATAGAAATTGATGGCCCTTCAGATTCAAATACTTCAAAAGGTTGTGAAAAAAAACAACTGCCATTTAGGTTTGTAACGGAAATATTGTAAACGCCAATTTGAGCTACATCAAGCTCGGGTTGCAGGGTGTTTACAACTGTAGAATCCGGTAAAGTCCAAGTATATTTGAAAGAGGATGAAGAGTCCTCCATATTGAGTTGTATCAGTTGAGAAGATCCATCGCAGATGACAATATCATCCACAGAAAAATTTGTATTGGGATTCACTAAAAATGATATATCTATTGAAGCGTCTGTGCAAATCCCATTAAAAACTATTGCTGTTATGGTTTGAGATGATGATAAGAACTCATCAGGAAAAGGGCTGGTAATAATTTGTCCATTTTCGTCCTCAAGAGGGTTTCCTAAACCATCGTAGTATGCAATATTCATTGTGGTTTGTCCTCCTAAAATTTGAGCTTCCAAAGTTGATGTGTCAAAAAGATAAATTCCATCATTATTAGTGTCACATTCTGAAAAATCTGCTGGTTGATTTGCTGCTGGTATTTCTATAAAATCAATTTCAAAAGTATCAATATCATAACAGCCTGTAGTGTTATTTGTTATTTTATAAACAATCTGAACAAAGGAAGCAGAATTGGTTACTGTAAAAATTTCGGAGGTAGAACTTTCTGCATCTGTTAAGCTTATAAAATAACTTACCGTGAAGTCGGCAGCAGATTGACCATCCAAAACAAAAGCATCATATTTATTAGCTAAATTTAAGTTAAAAGAATTTGGAGGGCCAACGCAAAAATAAGGATCAACTGGGGTGTTCAAAACAGGTATTGGGTTTACTATCAAATCGATATACTGTCCTAAACCAACACACGAATTATCGATATCAGAGTCTACGCGAACCCAAATGAACTGATTGACTCCTGAAGTATTCTCGTAATTTTGAATATCAAGTATAGGATTGATTTCAGATAAGGCATCCAATTCAGACTCATAATAGGCTACTGTAAGGGGTTGAGTAGGCGGGAAAATTCCTAAAATAGTAGCTTCAGAATCGCTAAAATCAAAAGTCGTAGAGCCATCAGAGTCATCAAAACATTCTTGGTACGGAGGAATTGAAAAACCAGTAGGAATTTGGGTTGTCGAAACAAAAAGGTCTAGCTGAGCCACACGCGAACAGCCATTAATTGTTTCTACTCGAACAAAAATTTGGTTGGGATTAATTGTTGGATCTGAATTCGTGTTTTGATAATTTACGGGATCTGCTATACTGTTTGGCGTTCCAAGAAGTGCTTCTGATTCATCGAAATAAAAGCTAAAGGTTTCATTTAAATAATCTACAGAAATAAGTTCATTGGCTTCGTTCAAATTAAATATTGTAATTCCATCAGTATCTTGATCGCACTGAAAAAGGCTTACATCTTCAACAATTACTGGCAATGGATTCACAATGAGCTGTACCTCATCAGAATAATAAGATTTACATACTACGTCCGTTCTTTGCATCTGTGCTCGAAAAAAAGTGTTTGTATATGTATCAGAAACATTAAAAATCTCCAAAGTATTTGTACTTACATTTTCAAAACTAGATGGTGTTTCAGGCACAAAAGTCCAAGTTAATCCTCCATCAAAACTCCATTCCCAAAAAATGTTATCATAATCATCGGAGTTACTTTCTAAAATAATTTCAATAGTGATATTCCCTTCTTCACAGACAAATAAAGGGGTATTCAAAGATTGTGTTGTAATATTTATTAAGTCTTGATAGTCAAACAACCCATCTGCATTGGTATCAATTGCAAGGCCATATCCGTCTCCACCCAAAACCAGCCCATTCGTATCTATACTTGTACCGCTTAGTACCCCCAGAGTTCCTGTAAATCCGGCTTCGTCAACGTCAAAACAATCATCGGCATCTGAATCCAACTCTATAAAATCTGGCAATCCGTCGGCGTCTGAATCTAATGGAATAATGCTCTCAGCAACATCTGATGATCCGTTGAAGTTATCATCTGTAAACCCTAAATCAATTTGACCGTTATTATCCATATCCAGCGTATTAAAACCAATTCCTGCCTCAAAAAGATCAAAAAGCCCATCATTATCACTATCCAAATCCAAATAATCAGGTATTGAGTCTAAATCTGTGTCAATGGGGCTTTGCGCCAAATCGTGATGCCCATCTGAGTCAGAATCATTTGTGTCCATGCCGTCAACCCTACCATTGCCATTAGTGTCCAAGGCTGAGTTTCCGCTTTCAACAACATCAAAAATTCCATCGTTATCGGAATCTAAATCAACTGCATCTTCAATATTATCTCCATCTGAATCTATAGATCGACAGGCTTGCGTAAGTTGGAAAGCAACGCTATTAGAATTTATTTCTGAAATATTATTGTATTCAATTTCAAACTGACTTGCACTGTAGGATTGAAATGAAAATGTGCCGTTTCCTGTGGGTAGAGCTGCTGAATTCAGTTTGAATCGAATTTCAAAAGCTGTAAATTCTTGAACATTATTATCATAAATTCCATCATAGTTAATATCTATAAGCAATTGATTATCAGGATTTAATACAGTAATAGTTTGGTCCGCTGGAACACTTAGTTTATAGTCTTCTTCATCATTCATTGCACCTGTAGTAAATGTTGCAGGCGCTTGTTCTATTTTAAAATGTGTTGGTGCATCAAATACCAATTGATAAGTTGTGGTGCTTTGAATATTTCCGACTTTTGGCGATGCGCTAAGGTGCATAATTTGATTTGTAAAACCTTCAAAAGGATCTGAGGTAATATTTTCTGAACTCGTTGTTGTAGATGCTGTAAAATATAGTCCAACATCAGACGAAAGATCAAAATCGAAATTACAGTTGGACTCCTCAGTATTTAAAATTCCATCATTATCGATGTCAACATCAAAATTATTATTCTGACCATCATCATCTGAATCTCCTGCACAACCACTCACAGGAATATTATCTGAAAGTACTGAGGAACAATCCGTAATAATCCCCTCCAATTGATAATACCCTGGTGTTGTAGGAATATGGGTTTCGGATGTTGCTCCAACGATTGGAGCACCATTGAAAAACCACTGGTACGCATCAAAAGTTTCTTCACTGCCAAGGTTTAATTCAATAAATGGAATACAGATATTATCTACCGTAACATCTAATGCTGTTGAGGTAATTTCAGGCTTAAAAATAAACCCAGAATAAAAACCCCCAAGAGCTGCAGCACCGCTTGCACCATAATACGATACATAAATTTGACCATCTGAAGTTACACTCACATTACCCGACAACCCACTAATTAAATATGTTACAAAATTTGAATTTCCAAGAATCACCTGTGGGGGTGCCGTAGTTGGCGCTCCGTTAATGTTGACGTCAGCACCTGCTTCGGCAACAATCGTAATCCCTCCATTAAAGTTTGCTCCTGTTGACCCTGAAGATTCAATAAGTGGAATATTATCGATTGCACGAGGTGCTTTACAATTCAAGGGCGGAACAAAGAACAACTCCTGGTTGGCATCGTTATTAGTACCTCCAATCCCTTGATAGGCAAATGTTGTTTTAGAGGTCCACACATATAAATTACCCCCTGGATTGGAACCATTTGAAGATTGGGTGCTGAACAAGCTTCCGTCTAAACTTAAGTACTCACCTGCATTGATTGATCCTTGAAAAACACCTGACCCAGAATCACCTGAAGTCCAAACTTCAGTATTGTCATAATGTGCAACAATAAGTGGTCGCTCTATAGCATCATATCCATTGGCACGTACAAAAACATATTCACTAAAAGTTTGATTATCTACTGCAATTGTTTCTAGCGGGGCAATTTGGTCAATGCCAGCATCTCTTCCATTGCCATCAGAATTACTTCCATTGAATGAGCCACAATTGACAACTATTGGTTTTGTAGAAGAAATAAGAGCACCGATGAGGCCATCACGGTTTGACGGAGTGATCGATGGGTCAAGCGCAATTATATAAGACTCCCCAACATTTAGATTGGTCGTTAACGGAGTTCCATTTTCTATAACAACATCAGCGGGAATGTCTGTAAAATTAACTTGAGTGTTGTTTTCAGTCGCCATGACTGAGATAAAGTTCAAATAGTCTTGATTTGAAGAAGAGAAGTTTTTTAGGTTTGTGAAAGTTCCTGCTCTAAACGTTTGTCCTAAACCAGACAACCCTTTTGACACCAATGAGCCTGCTTGATTTTGATTTCCACCAGTCAATCTAGCAGAAACATAAACAGGCTTTTCAGACTGAATAATATATCCTTTATTTGTAATTTTTGTAGCTGTGTTTAAAGAACTAACAACAAAAGGAGTAGTTTCACCCGAACCAATAAAAATTTCTAACGGTGCAGTATTTGAAAGGCTATAAGAAGTTGATCCAGTTCCTATTTGAGTAACCTCTACATTTATTGCTTCAGTACTTGGCGATGAAATATGCAGATATTGATTTTGAGGTAATGCATTGCTGTTTTGAGCAGTAGTAATTGGAGGAATATAATGAGTGCGGCTTAATTGAGCAATAAGGGGAGTATCAAAAAATAACACAAAGAGCAAAAGGGCAAATAGCTTGTGAAGTTTTAAAACTTTAAACATTTATTGGATACGTTATATTAATTACATTATGGATAAAATTAAACATTTAAAATCAAAAATGTTAATTGAACCATAAATTTACACTAATCAATTACAAATCTTTTTAAAGAACAAAGGAATAGCTTATTTTTGTAGGACTTCCAAACAATTTAAAATACTAAAATGGACACAAAACAAGTTGTCAAATACATTACAAATTGGTTGAAAAATTATGCTACTGATGCTGGAATCAAAGGCTTTGTTGTTGGAGTTTCTGGAGGAATAGATTCTGCAGTAACGTCTACACTGTGCGCCCAAACTGGTTTAGATTTAATCTGTTTAGAAATGCCTATTCACCAAGCAAAAAGCCATGTAAGTCGCGCCCAAGAACAAATTGCTTTTTTAAAAAATAATTACACCAATGTGAGTTCAAAACGTGTGGACCTTACCCCAGTATTTGAATCACTTAAATCTGAAATAGACCTCAATAAAGAGCAAAAAACTGTTGATATGGCACTTGCCAATACACGTGCCAGATTGCGCATGACTACGCTTTACTACTACGCTGGACTAAATGGCTTTCTCGTAGCGGGAACAGGAAATAAAGTCGAGGATTTTGGGGTTGGATTTTATACAAAATATGGGGACGGCGGCGTTGATTTGAGTCCAATTGCAGACCTGCTCAAATCAGAAGTATACGCTTTGGGGAAAACCCTTGAAGTACCCAAAAGTATTATGGAAGCAGCACCAAGCGACGGATTGTTTGGCGATGCGCGTACTGATGAAGCACAGATTGGGGCGTCCTATGATGAATTAGAATGGGCTATGCAAATGAAAGCCAAAGGAAAGAGCACAAGTGATTTTACGGGCAGAGCAAAAGAAGTATTTAGTATTTTTAATCGATTTAACTCTTCAAATGCACACAAGATGAATCCAATACCCGTGTGTATTATTCCTGAAACATTGAAACAATAAATTTATGATAAGGGTTCTTATAGCAGATCACCAACCTATTGTAAATTATGGGATGCGAATGCTTTTTGATAACTCAAATGACATCAAAATTGTAAGTACAGTCAATACTGCAAAACAACTTATTAATTACCTAAAAAAAGGGAGTGTAGATCTTGTGATGTTATCTATGGACTTACCCGATATGAATGGCATTACTGTTTTAAGAACAGTTAAGAAAAATTTTAATAATGTGCGCGTAATTATTTTCACTGCGCAGCCAGAAAATATTTATGCCTCTAGTGGAATCAGAGCTGGTGCATCAGGATTTTTAGCAAAAACAGCAACTACCAGCACTATAAAAAAAGCCATTCTGAAAGTGTACAAAGGCGGAATGTATGTCACCAGCGCTATGGCACAGAAACTCACATTTGATAAAAATCAAAACGATACCGATTTGTACCACAAACTTTCTATGCGTGAAATTGAAGTTTTGAAGCTAATATGTAATGGCAAGAAAAATAGAGAAATAGCAGATGAGCTTGATATCAATCCAAAAACAGTGAGCACATACAAATCGCGCTTAATGACAAAACTGAATGTAACAAATTTAATTTCTTTGATTGATTTGGGACGCCAAAAAAACTAAGTTAAAGAACCCTGTTGAGTTTTCTAGACAGCAACATTTTCAAATTTGAATAATTCAAAACATCTTCCAGGATACTCGTATTATCTGCTGATATATCATGTGTAGAATCCTTAAATTCGTTTACTTTTTGATCGATCAAAAAGCATCTTAAATTCAATATAGTTTCACTAACCAATTGCGCGACACTAATGTCTTTTCGCTTAGGAAAAATATTATTTTTTTCCCAATTATGGAGTCTATAACGCTCATCATTCATCAAGATATCAGAAACAAAAGGAGCTAAATTGGGGTCAATTTCATGCATAAAGTTTTCGACACTGAATGTTTCATTTTGGTTTAAGTAGTCGATAATCAAGTAATAAATGGTTTTGAAATTCTCATTACCAAATTGCATTTCATCTTCTTGAAGATCTAAATATATTTTCTCAAAAACCTTAGCTTGATGAATTACAGGCTCTAAAATAAGTTCCCCGTCTTCATTCTCTTTTAAAATTAAATCTTCGAAATCTTCTTTACGACTTCCGTAGAGCAATAATATTTCTATGATCTTTTGTTCTAGTTCATATTGAATATCGATCTTTTTGGCAGGTGCCGTAGCTTTTACTACTTCGAAAGCTTTCTTTTGTTTTTGAGCAGATTTATTGGCCTCAGTAAGGGCCTTTTTACTCAATTGAGCTAAAGTACTAAAAAGCACTTGCTCGCTGATATCCATAATACGAGCACACTCGCGAATATATAATTCTTGCTTTATTTGATCAGCAATTTTTGAAATACTGGAGACCATATCTCGAATTAATTCAGCCTTAGCAATAGGGTCGTTACTAGCCTCTTCCATAAGCAAGGAGGCTTTGTAAGCTATAAAATCTTTTGCATTTTCCTTCAAGTACTGCTGCAGTTCCTCTAATGTGTTTTGCTTGGCAAAACTATCGGGGTCCTCACCTTCTGGGAAGGTACATACCTTGACGTTCATCCCTTGCTCTAAAATCAAATCAATACCACGAAGAGAAGCCCGAATTCCAGCTGCGTCACCATCGAAAAGAACAGTGATGTTTTTAGTCAATCTATTTATAAGACGGATTTGATCAGAGGTTAGGGCAGTTCCAGAAGACGATACTACATTTTTAACCCCTGTTTGATAAAACTGAATTACATCTGTATAGCCCTCGACCAAAAAGCAATTATCGTCTTTTGCAATAGTTTGTTTTGCATAATAAATTCCATAAAGAACTTTACTTTTGTGGTAAATATCACTTTCAGGAGAATTTAAATACTTAGCAGCCTTTTCATTTTTTGCTAAAATACGTCCACCAAAACCAAGCACTCGCCCAGACATGCTATGAATAGGAAACATAACACGCCCTTTAAAACGATCAAATTGTTTTTCTTCCTTGACTATAGTTAGGCCCGTTTTTTCTAAATATTTAAGCTGATATCCTTTTTTAACAGCAGCATCTGTGAATCCACTCCAGTCATCTGTAGAATAGCCCAACTGAAATTTTTTAATGGTTTCATCTGTAAAGCCTCGCTCTTTAAAATAGCTTAATCCAATAGCTTTACCAGGGTCTGTTTTGTGTAATATATTTTGATAATAACTATTGGCAAACTCACTCACTAAGTACATGCTTTCCCGCTCTCCCGCTGCTTCTTTCTCCGCATCAGACTGTACCGTCTCCTCGATTTCGATGTTGTATTTTTTGGCCAAATACTTAATCGCCTCGGGATAAGTAAAATGCTCATGCTCCATCAAAAACGAGACTACAGTGCCGCCTTTGCCCGTCGAAAAATCCTTCCATATTTGTTTTACAGGGGATACCATAAAGCTCGGCGTACGTTCTTCACTAAAGGGGCTCAAGCCCTTGAAGTTGCTTCCAGCTTTTTTTAATTGTACAAAATCTCCAATAACCTCCTCTACACGAGACATGTCGAATACTTGATCTATGGTCGCTTTTGATATCAATTGAGTTGGTGTTATTAAAGAATTAAAACTTGCCGAATTGTAAAGATATAAAATCTTCTCTAGTAAAAGAAAAAAGGAGTTTAGCTTATTGTGTTTTACTATTTGTTCCGATCAATCACATAATTGACCATCAAAATTAAAGCCTCTTTATACTCAGATTTTGGATAATCCTTAAGCAATTCAAGTGCTTCCTCTTGAAATTGTTTCATTTTTGACACAGCATAATCCAAACCACCTTTTTGTTTGACAAAATCAATAACCTCTTTGACTTTTCTTGAGTTTTTGTTGTGGTTTTTTATCGAATTAATCAACCAATCGTGTTCTTTTTTCGAACAATTGTTTAGCACATGAATTAAAGGTAAGGTCATTTTTTGTTCTTTTATGTCTATTCCCGTTGGCTTTCCAATTTTCTTGGTTCCGTAATCGAACAAATCATCCTTTATTTGAAATGCCATCCCTATAAGTTCGCCAAATTTTCTCATGGTCTCTACTTCATTGGAATGGGGTTTTATAGAAGCAGCTCCCAAACTACAACAGGCAGCAATTAGGGTTGCTGTTTTTTGACGAATGATTTCGTAGTACACATCTTCTGTAATGTCTAATTTCCTTGCCTTTTCGATTTGAAGTAGCTCTCCTTCACTCATTTCACGAACAGCAACAGAAATTATTTTAAGTAAGTCAAAATCATTATTGTCAATACAGAAAAGAAGGCCTTTAGATAAAAGAAAATCTCCTACCAAAACAGCAATTTTATTTTTCCATAATGCATTTATAGAGAAAAAACCACGTCGGTGGTTGCTGTCATCTACAACATCATCGTGAACTAAAGTTGCAGTATGAATCAATTCTATCACAGAAGCACCTCGGTAGGTCCGTTCGTTCAACTGGCCATTAGACACCATTTTTGCGCTTAGAAAAACAAACATTGGACGCATTTGTTTCCCTTTTCGATTTACAATATAATGAGTAATTCTATTGAGTAAAGCTACCTTACTAGACATCGATAAACGAAACTTTTTTTCAAAAAGTTCCATTTCATAACTTATTGGCTGCTTTATGCGTTCAATGATTTTCAAGCGCTGTAATTTTATGCAAAATTACGCATATAAAACCAAATGTATCTTAGGGGAAATGTTAAAACTAAGCCTAAACTTTACAGGCTATATGTACTAGTTTAGGTTGAAATATACCAGTAATAATTGTGTTTAACTGCTCATACTCTATTAAAAATGCATCATGGCCGTGAATGGAAGAGATCTCGTGGTAATGAACATTTGATAAATTGGGCTGTATTAACTTTAGCGTTTCTGTATTTTCTTCTGAAACAAAAAATAAATCTGAATCAATTCCAATAATATGAATTTCAGCTTCTATACTTTGTAGTGTCTCAGCAGCTCCAACTCGATTTGTTGTTATGTCAATTGTTTTTAGTAACTGATTCATAAGTTTGTAGGCGGGCAACTGAAACCGTTTTTGCAACTTTTCTCCGTGGTGGAGTAACCAAGATTCGATATTGAATAAATTAGAGTTTGAGTTCTGAGAACGTTGGAATCTGTTTTTTATGGATTCCGGTGTTCTGTAGCACAACATGGCATGCAGCCGCGCGTCGTGCAGTGGTTGGCTAGAATTGAGTAAAAACTGTTCTTGAATCAAACAATTAGCAATAATCCAGTCTGTAGATTTCCAGTCGCTTGCTACTGGGATTAAATGTTTCGTTATTTTAGGATTGATCGCTGCCATTTCCCAAGCAATACCTCCTCCCAAAGAACCACCTATGACCGCAAATAATTGATCAACACTCAATGCCTTTAATCCCAAAAGAAAAAGCTCGGCAATATCTCTTGCAATAAAGTCTTTGTAATTATGAATGAGATGATTTGGGTTCCCGTCGAATCCATTACCAGGAATATTAAACGCCAAAACCGAAAATAGATTAGTATCAATAGGCTTGTTTGGACCAATAAGTGCATTCCACCAACCCTCGGAACCTGTAACATTTGAATTACCGGTGAGCGCGTGATTCACTAAAACAACTGGTGCGCTTTGCAGCGCACAACCAAATAACTGGTAAGACAAATTAATAGGTATTGTCTTACCAGAAATTGTGGTATAATTTGGAATGTCTATATGTTGAATTTTACTCAATCCAATAATTTTAATTATAAATCAGCTGTTCCAATTTTAATTTTAAAGGGGTTTGGTTTAACAAATTGTCTTTTACAGGGCAGCGGTCCTGAACAATTTCTAACCACTTTTCTAAAGTTGCATCGCTAGCATCAGCTTCAGTTTTCAGTGAAACATTTATTGCTTTGAATCCTGAACGTTCGTCCTTAGATAAGCCTAAAAATTTATTTGGGTTGATTTCTCCTGTAATCTCAATATCCAATTGCTTTAATTCAAAGTGTAGCTCTTTTGCTACAAGATGACCAACTACATTGAGACAGCCTGCAAGTCCTGCTAAAATAAATTCAACAGGGTTGGCAGCTTCGTCATTCCCTCCTAGAGTATCTGGTTCATCTATTATTAAACTAAATTGTCTTGCTTTGGCTGTAAATTTTGTTGCGGAATTGCTTTGCCCACGCACTGAAAATGTCAAATCACTCATAAATTTATATTTTGAGATTAAACTTCAACAAGTGCATCAACAGCCTTAAAAGCCTCTACTAAGTCTGCCTTTAAATCTTCGATATCCTCCAGACCTACCGAAAGACGAATGAGATCTTTTGTTACTCCAGTCGATTCTTGGGCCTCGTCACTTAGCTGTTGGTGTGTTGTACTTGCTGGGTGAATAATTAGAGATTTTGTGTCACCAATATTTGCAAGGAGCGAAAATAGTTTTGTTGTATCTGCAATCGTCTTGGCAGTATCAAATCCTCCTTTTACTCCGAAAGTAACTAATCCGCTTTGCCCATTTGGCAAATAACGATCTGCCAAAGATTTGTAAGCACTCGTTTCTAGTCCTGGATAATTAACCCAAGTCACCTGCTCTTGTTGTTGAAGCCATTTGGCAAGAGCCAATGCATTTTCGCTGTGTTTTTTAATTCTTATTTCAAGCGTCTCAAGGCCTTGAATAATTTGAAAAGCATTGAAAGGGCTTAATGCAGCACCGTAATCTCTGAGCCCTTCTATTCTAACTTTCGCGATAAATGCTGCAGCTTCTAGCGCTTCGCTGTATACTAATCCATGGTACCCGGCTGAAGGCTCTGTAAATTCTGGGAATTTCCCATTAGCCCAATCAAATGTACCTGCATCGATAATTACACCACATAAAGCAGTACCGTTACCATTGATGTATTTTGTAAGTGAATGGATGACAATATTTGCGCCATATTCAATTGGATTTAGCAAATAAGGCGTTGCCACCGTATTGTCTACAATCAAAGGGACTTTATAGGCCTTAGCCTCATTATAAATAGCTTGAATGTCCAATACATCTAACTTAGGATTTCCAAGAGACTCTATAAAAAACGCACGCGTGTTCTCTTGAGCTGCATTTTTGAAATTTTCAGCATCAGAGGGATCGACAAAAGTTGTAGTAATTCCATGTCTTGGAAGGGTAACACTCAATAAATTGTAAGTTCCTCCATACAAGCTACTAGAAGCCACAATGTGGTCCCCAGCTTTCAGTAAGGTGAGTAATGAAGTCGCTATAGCTGATGTTCCTGAGGCAGTAACTACAGCAGCAATTCCTCCTTCAAGAGCAGCTAAACGCTGTTCGAGAACGTCGTTTGTAGGGTTGTTAATTCGAGTGTAAATGTTTCCGGTCTCAGCAAGAGCAAAGAGATTTGCCGCATGATCTGAATCGTTGAAAACATAAGCAGTAGATTGATAAATTGGTACAGCACGTGTACCTCCATTTTGAGCGGTGTCATGTCCCGCATGTAATGCATTTGTTGCAAATTTTTGAGTACTCATTTTTCTATTTTTTGAGTTAATAATAAATTAAAACAAAAGTCAAACACACCATTTCTGGCGAATCTTAAAGAAAAATGTTAAAAAGAATTCAGATATACTAAAAGTATCTCTTGTTATCTATCTAATTATAAAAATATAAGAAGTAGAATTTAGCACCTTCTCCAATAGTTTGCAGGGTTGCTAAGGCGTCAACAGGTCTATTCCTTCAGCCTTTCTTGATAACATTTCACTAAATTATTGAACTTTGTGAGTGCAAATATTCAAATATTAAAATTTAAAAACCAAATAATTTTCTAAAAAAAATAATAAACCTATGTTAATTTAGTAAATTTTTCTCTTATTATGTCTGCTGTAGACTTATTTTCTATTTTACTCTCTAGCCAGGAAATAATATCAAGGTACAAAAAGGCACGGCGCTCGTAAGGGTGGTTTTCATAAGTAAGTAATTTTTGAAGAAGAGACTTGAATGCAGCTTTTAATTGATGGGGGTAAATATCTACAAGCTTTCTTAAAAAAGCAACCATTTCACGCTGAACAGCGTATAAATCCTCCATTTTAATGAGAAATTTATAGGTGTTTTTAATAAGTCGATCCAATTCGTAATCCTCGCCGGCCTCATAGTGTGCTACTAAATTTAATATGCGCGAAAAACAGAGCAAGTCCTCGCGCATCTGAAGTGATTTGTTATTTATAATTTTTGAAAGATATTTGATGGCATTTACATAATCTTCCGTTCCAAAATACAAACTTGCTATTTTGTAATAAAAAACCATAACATGATGTTCATCAACCTGGTCCGAATGCGTCTTTAAACCGGCAACAACCTCGTTGATTAAAGGTAGACCTTCTTTAAATGTTCCCTGAATAAAATGCAAATTAATTTTATTAGAATAGACGTATAAGAAAACCAAACCATCAATATTCTCGTCTCGAGGAAACCAAGATTTTAGAACAATTTGCTCTAACTCGCTAAGTACAGTTTTGAATTTTTTGTGGTGCTTTACAAAAAATAAAGCCTCTAAAAGGTATTGGTAACCTCTTAAAAAGAATACAGGGTTCAAACGAATCATAGGCTCATTATCGTAAAATAAATCAACCCACTTTTTGGAATATTTATAACAGGATTTAAAATCTTGTACCAAAAAACTATACCACAAATAAGATTTATACAACCAAAGTTTTTCTCTGAAACCAAGCTCCTTCAATTCAAATTTAGGCATCCGCTTATTGAAATAATTTGTTACATTTTGGTATTCAGTGTCGTTTTTGACATAGCCTGTTTTAAGAAACAATCCGTAGAGCTGTAAAGACAAATTCGAAAGTTTACTGGCAATTAAATTCTGGCGACTTAACATTTTAGCTTGAACAGTAAGCTCGTCAGCTCTATTACTTAGACTTCTAGTGATGTACTGAGATTCAACAACTTTTTCAAGTTCAACAATTTCATAAGCAATATTTTTTTCTTGATTTGTTATGGCTTGAGCCTTTGCCTTGTCTAAAATTTTCAAACTTTGCTTATACAAACCTTTGTGATAAAGAATGGTAGCAAAATCAAGTTGCTCTCTGAGCTGTATTCTTAAATTCTGATGTGAAGGATTAAGCCGCAAGCTTATAAGAATCTGTTTGTACAAGTGTGCTTTGAGGTTTGAAAGCTGTTGCTTTTTCACAAAACCCTCTTTTAAAATAGCTTGCTCATTATATAGCTTTAATTTTTCCATGACTTTAAACAACAATAAAAATTTTGAGTCTTCATTTACTCCAAGTCGTCCGATGTAAAGCTTAAATTGCCTCTTTTCGGACTTTGTCAGCGATCTAATCAGAATAAATAAATTATCTTTTTGTGGTTTAGTCATAATTTAAAAATAGATGTAAAACCTTGAAAATCAATTTCTTATGACCCTACATCAGGGGGTAAACATCGTAAAATTATTAATAATATCTTAGGTTAAATTTTTCAAAAAAATTAAATTCGTTAGCCAATATATAATATATTTACAGATATGTCCAACACAAATGTCCAAATATTTGATACAACCCTACGTGATGGGGAGCAAGTACCTGGCTGCAAACTCAATACAGAGCAGAAAGTAATCATTGCCGAGCAGCTGGATTTATTAGGAGTTGACATAATCGAAGCTGGGTTCCCAGTTTCTAGCCCAGGAGATTTTGCGTCAGTAGAGGCCGTCTCAAAAATTGTAAAAAATGCTACAGTATGTGGCCTGACTCGATCTGTTGAAAATGACATTAAGGTCGCTGCTGAAGCTCTTAAGTATGCCAAAAAACCAAGAATTCATACAGGAATCGGAACTTCTGATTCACACATAAAATTTAAGTTTAGATCCAACAGAGAAGCAATCATTGAACGTGCGGTTGCTGCAGTTAGGTATGCAAAATCTTTTGTTGAGGATGTTGAATTTTACGCTGAAGATGCTGGCCGAACAGACAACGAATTTTTAGCAAAAGTGTGTGAGGAGGTTATAAAAGCCGGGGCTACAGTATTAAATATTCCCGACACTACTGGGTATTGCCTCCCGCAGGAATATGGCGCAAAAATTAAATTCCTGAAAGAAAACGTAAAAGGTATTGATAAAGCCATTTTATCTTGCCATTGCCACAACGATTTAGGGCTTGCAACTGCCAATTCGATTGAAGGCGCAATTAATGGCGCAAGACAAATAGAATGCACTATAAATGGGATTGGTGAACGCGCGGGAAATACTGCTCTTGAAGAAGTGGTTATGATTATGAAGCAGCACCCATACCTAAATCTGGATACTAACATCAATACCCCCATGCTCTATGACTTGAGCCAGCTTGTCTCAGACCACATGGGCATATACGCTCAACCCAACAAAGCTATTGTTGGCGCAAACGCTTTTGCACACAGCTCTGGGATACATCAAGACGGTGTCATAAAAAACCGCGAAACCTACGAAATTATTGACCCAAAAGACGTCGGAGTTACCGAATCAGCTATTGTTCTTACTGCAAGAAGTGGACGCGCAGCCTTGGCCTACAGAGCTAAAAATGTTGGTTATGAATTGACCAAACTTCAGTTAGATGTAGTATACAAAGACTTCTTAAAATTTGCTGATGCTAAAAAAGAGGTTCTCGACAACGATATTCACACAATAATAGAATCCAGTTCAATTTATAACGAACTCCGCTAAATATAACATGAAAAAAACTTTGTTTGATAAGGTTTGGGATGCACATGTTGTGGACGCTATTGATAACGGCCCACAAATACTTTACATTGACAAACATTTAATCCATGAGGTCACAAGCCCTCAAGCATTTAACGAATTAAAGGACCGAGACATACCAATCTTTAGGCCCACCCAAATTGTTGCTACTGCTGACCATAACACCCCAACTCAAAACCAACATCTTCCAGTTCGAGATGACCTATCGAGGCATCAGCTCGAACAATTAGCAATAAATTGTAAAGCAAACAATATTACTCTATATGAGTTGGGACATAAATACAATGGTATTGTTCACGTTATGGCTCCAGAGCTTGGAGTAACTCAACCTGGCATGACTATGGTTTGTGGAGACAGCCATACTTCCACACACGGCGCTTTTGGAACTATTGCATTTGGCATAGGCACCAGTCAAGTAGCACAAGTATTTGCAAGTCAATGTTTGCTTCTTACAAAACCCAAAAGTTTGCGCGTTACCGTAAATGGAACACTCAAAAAAGGCGTTTTACCAAAAGACGTTATTCTCTATATCATTTCTAAGCTAGGAACTAATTCCGGAACCGGTTATTTTTGTGAATATGCAGGAGATGTTTTTGAAAATATGAGCATGGAAGGCCGAATGACCGTTTGCAATATGAGTATTGAAATGGGTGCCCGAGGAGGAATGATTGCTCCCGATCAGACAACTTTTGAATATATCAAAGGACGTGAATTTGCTCCAAAAGGAGAAGAGTTCGAAAAAAAGGTAGCCTATTGGAAATCCTTACCAACAGATGACGGCGCTTCATTTGATAAGGAATATATATTTGATGCTGAAGATATTGACCCAATGATTACTTATGGCACTAATCCGGGGATGGGTATAAAAATCTCTGAAGCTATTCCAAATTCAAAAAATGAATCAGATAAGAAATCTTTAGCCTACATGAACTTCTCAGCCGGAGAAACGCTTCTAGGAAAGCCTATTAATTATGTTTTCATTGGAAGTTGTACTAACTCCAGAATTGAGGATTTTCGCGTAGCTGCAAATTACATAAAAGGCAAACGAAAAGCAGACAATGTCACTGCGTGGCTTGTTCCTGGAAGTAGACAAGTGGAAACACAAATTGTTGAAGAAGGACTCAAAGATGTATTTGAAGCTGCTGGCTTTGAACTCAGACAACCTGGCTGCTCAGCTTGTTTGGCCATGAACGATGATAAAATACCTCAAGGCGAATATTGTGTTTCTACTTCCAACAGGAATTTTGAAGGCCGACAAGGTCAAGGCTCAAGGACAATTTTGGCAAGCCCCTTGGTCGCGGCAGCAACTGCAGTAGAGGGTGCAATTATTGATGTCTCAAAACAATTCTCATAATGGAAAAATTTTCAACCTTAATTTCAACCGCAGTACCATTAGACATTTCTAATGTGGACACCGATCAAATCATCCCTGCTCGCTTTTTGAAAGCAACAGATAAAAAGGGGTTTGGTGATAATTTATTTAGAGACTGGAGATACAACAAACAAGGAGACCTCATTGAGGATTTTGCACTTAACAAATCCAAATACTCTGGCAGTATCCTCGTTGCAGGAGATAATTTTGGTTGTGGTTCTAGTCGTGAACACGCTGCTTGGGCGCTTGCAGGATATGGATTAAAAGTAATTATATCTAGTTTTTTTGCTGATATATTTAAAGGCAATGCGCTTAATAACGGATTATTACCTATTCAAGTTTCAGCGGAAGTTCTGCAACAACTCTTTGAAGCCATAAAGCATAACCCTGTGGTAGAATTTAAGATCGATCTTGAAGCGCAAACGCTCTCTGTTTTACAAACAACTATTAAAACCCATTTTGATATTGACCCATATAAAAAAACTTGCCTTATCAATGGGTACGATGATATTGATTATTTGCTAAGTAAAAAAAATAAAATTGAAGCCTTTGAACTTCAAAAATCTAACTCACTATGAACTTAAAAATCGCTGTACTTCCAGGAGATGGCATTGGCCCAGAGGTAACAGAACAAGCTGTAAAAGTACTTGATGCCATTGCGCAAAACTACAATCATAAATTTAATTACAGTTACGCAGATGTAGGTGCAATTGCCATTGACAACCACAATGACCCATTACCAAAAAGCACTTTGGATTTATGTAAGTCTACCGACGCTATTTTATTTGGTGCCATTGGCGACCCTAAATACGACAATAATCCTTCGGCCAAGGTGCGCCCAGAGCAAGGCCTATTAAAACTAAGAAAAGAATTAGAATTGTTTGCCAACATAAGACCGGTAAAGGCCTATGATAAATTGCTAAAAAAATCCCCCCTCAAAAAGAGCATCATTAAAGGAACTGACATTAGTATTTACAGAGAACTCACCGGTGGATTGTATTTTGGGGAAAAGAAAATAAGTGACGATGGCAATACGGCCTCTGATTTGTGTACGTATACAAGATTGGAAATCGAACGCATCGCACACCTTGCATTCAAAGCTGCCAGAAAAAGAAGGCATAAAGTTACTTTGGTAGATAAAGCTAATGTTTTGGAAAGCTCACGCCTTTGGCGAAAAGTGGTTACGGAAGTTGGAAAAGAGTATTCTGATGTGGAGCTTGCATTTCTATTTGTGGATAATGCTGCCATGCAAATGATACTGAACCCCACTCAATTTGATGTTATTTTAACAGAAAACTTATTTGGTGATATTATCAGCGACGAAGCGAGTGTTATTGGTGGATCAATTGGGTTGTTAGCTTCGGCTTCTGTTGGTAAAAAATACGCTATGTTTGAACCCATACACGGTTCTTATCCACAAGCAACAGGAAAAGGAATTGCTAACCCAGTGGCCTCTATACTATCTGCAGCAATGCTATTGGATCATTTTGATTTGAAAGATGAGGCCAGTATGATAAGAAAAGCTGTAGACAAGTCATTACACTTGCAAATCACTACACCTGATTTGAACCAAAAATACGATAATGTGACCACCAGTAAAGTAGGCGATTTTATTGAAGATTTTATAAATAATCCTGAAGATTCTAATTTAAATTTTTCAAATATTTATCTAGGCCAATCAACGATAATATAAAAAGGTTGCATTTGACCAAAAAAAAAAGCTTCATGCAAATGCATGAAGCTTTTTTATTACAATTTAATTGTTTTGCCATTATCGTTTTTGAAACGATATTCTAAATACGTGTAAGCATCTCTAGGCATAATTTTAACCCATTTTTTATATTGAAAATACCATTTCAAACGAATAGATGGGAACCCTTTTGTTATATAGGCGGCGATAAAAGGGTGTGTGTTTAAAGTCACACTTTTATTACCTTTTTTGATAATTTGATCGAGTTGGTGATTGATTTTGTCAATCAAAACAATAGGCGCTTCAACTTCAGAACCATTTGTTCCATTTGGATTTGCTTCTTTTGTTTTGATATTCATTTCTGGCCGAACACGTTGACGCGTAATCTGAATAAGTCCAAATTTGCTCGGCGGCAAAATTTTGTGTTTTGCTCGATCGTCCTTCATTTCATCTCTGAGATGATTGAAGAGTTTTTTGCGATTTTCTGCACTACTCATGTCAATGAAATCAACGACAATGATACCGCCCATATCTCGAAGCCTAAATTGTCTTGCCAGCTCTGTAGCTGCAATCATATTGACTTCTATAGCGGTGTCTTCTTGGTTTTTTTCTTTACTAGTTCGGTTGCCACTATTGACATCCACAACATGAAGTGCTTCTGTATGCTCTACAATGAGATAAGCCCCTTTGGGTAGTGAAACTGTTTTCCCAAACGAGGTTTTAATCTGACGTTCAATTCCATATTTTTCAAAAATTGGTGTTTTGGAATTGTAGTGCTTGACAATAGATTCCTTGTGAGGAGCAATTTCAAAAACATAATCTTTGATTTTATCACAAAGATCTTGATCATCAACGGTTATCTTAGTAAAGCTGTCATTAAAAATATCCCTCAAAATAGAGGAAGCCTTGTTCATTTCTCCTAAAACCTTACTAGGTGTATGTGCCTTGGGAATGCTTTTGCAAACAGTTTCCCATTTTGCGTACAAATTTTGCAAATCTTTGTCAAGTTCGGCTACTTTTTTGCCTTTGGCCACAGTTCTAATAATTACACCAAATCCTTTGGGTGTAATACTTTTGACCAGTCGCTTCAAACGCTCTTTTTCTGCACGACTTTCAATTTTTTGAGAAATTGAAATTCGCTCTGAAAATGGCACTAGTACTAAATAGCGCCCCGCAAATGAAAGCTCTGAACTAATTCTTGGCCCCTTAGATGATATTGGTTCTTTTACAATTTGAACCAACAAAGATTGATTTGGCTTAATGGCTTTATCAATTTTACCATCTTTATGAATGTCTTTTTCGTAAGGAAAATCTTTTAGAGAAAAATCTTTTTGTTTACCTGTGCTTACACGTTTTATGAATTTCAACAAAGAAGGAAGTTTTGGCCCCAAGTCATGATAATGCAAAAATGCATCTTTATGATATCCTACATTTACAAATGCAGCGTTGAGTCCAGGAATAGATTTTCTAACTTTGGCTAAAAACACATCGCCAACTGAAAATTTATTGTTTTCCTTGTCCTTTTGAAATTCAATTAGTTTTCCATCTTTTAATAAGGCAAAATCAACATTGTCTGAACTGGATCGAATTATTAATTCTTTATTCATAGTGTTAATTTTAATCTATACAACGGTAGTTGCACAGATGGATTATACAATAATTTTTATTCACCGATGACAATATACCATGGCGATAATTAATTTTCACAGGATTTAATCCCGGTAAATTCTAGAAGTCGAATAGGTAAAATTGACTGTCTATGAATTTGATTTCAATGAACTTATAATTTAAAAACTGAAAAAGTAGCACATGCTACTTTATCAGTTTACTTTTTTTTGTGTCGGTTTGCACGACGACGTTTCTTACGCTTGTGCGTAGCTACCTTGTGTCTTTTACGTTTTTTACCACTGGGCATATATACCTTTTTTTATTAATTAATTATTTACTTTAACCTTCTTCTTAACACCATCAAGAAATACTTTTGAGGGTTTAAAAGACGGTATATTGTGTGCAGGGATTTTAATGGATGTATTTTTTAATATATTTCTACCAATTTTCTCCGCGCGAGTTTTTATCACAAAACTACCAAAACCTCTGAGGTAAACGTTATTGCCTGACTCTAGGGATGCTTTTACTTCATTCATAAAAGATTCCACAGTAGCAAGAACATCAGTTTTTTCAATTCCTAAATCATTAGAAATTTTCGATACAATTTCTGCTTTTGTCATTTTATTGCACTTTTAAGTTAATGTCATTTAAGGGCTTGCAAATATATGTATTTTAATTTCAATATTTCAATCCTTAAGAATTAAAATTTATCCGTTGAATAGTTTATTTTTGTTGCTGACGCTTGAAAAAAATGAACTTTAATTCAAAATTAACCCATTGGTATTCAATTCATAAAAGAGATTTGCCATGGCGCCTCAATAAAGACCCCTACAGCATTTGGTTGTCCGAAATCATACTACAACAAACTCAAGTTAAACAAGGATTGCCCTATTATTTGAAGTTTATTGCCCATTACCCAACAGTTTTTGATCTTGCCAATGCAAGTGAAGATATGGTTCTCAAAGACTGGCAAGGGTTGGGTTATTACTCAAGAGCAAGAAATCTACACCTTACCTCCAAATATATTGCTGAGGAGCTAAATGGGGTTTTTCCTAAAAGCTACAAAGATTTAATACAACTAAAAGGGGTTGGTGATTACACGGCGAGTGCAATTGCTTCCATCTGCTACGAGGAAAAAACAGCCGTAGTCGATGGCAATGTTTATAGAGTGTTGTCTCGTTTTTTTGGAATAGACACACCCATAAACTCAACTCAAGGCGTTAAGCAATTCAAAACTCTGGCCTCATCTCTGTTACCAAAAACTAAAATTGGTGATTATAATCAGGCCATCATGGAATTTGGTGCACGCCAATGTAAACCCAAATCTCCAGATTGCTCAATATGCCCTCTTACTAAGGACTGCGTGGCCTTTAATACAGGAAAGATCACTATCCTTCCTACAAAGCTAAATAAAACGAAAATAAAAAAACGGTATTTAAACTTTTTGGTGGTAAAATCAAAAGATGGGAAAACAATACTTGAACAGCGAACGAGCAAGGGAATTTGGCAAAACCTCTACCAATTTCCTCTTTTTGAAACTTCTGAAAAGATGACTAAAACAGATTTTAAATTAAATCAAAATCATATCAAAACTAAGGATCTAATGGTCGAAACAGTGGATTTGTTCAACAGTAAAGAGGTCATCCACCGACTTTCACATCAAGAATTACACATCAAATTTTGGATATTAAAGACCTGCGAATCGTTAAAAGAGGGAGTGCTGTGGTCGGAAATTTCAAAATACGCAGTCCCTATAGTTATTGATCGATTTATTAAGAAATTTCAATCTTAGTTATCATTTTTTTAAATATCTTTATAACTTAAACATTCATCCTCTTTCAACTAAAACATATGTCTGGAACACTAAATAAAGTCATGCTCATCGGTCATTTGGGTGACAACGTTAAAATCCACTATTTTGATGACAGCAATTGTGTGGGGCGCTTCCCTCTGGCTACCAATGAGACATACACCAACAAACAAACAAACGAAAAGGTAACCAATACAGAATGGCACAACATTGTTGTACGCAATAAGGCAGCAGAAATTTGCGAAAAGTATTTAAAAAAAGGAGATCGCGTATACATTGAAGGACGCCTTAAAACTCGCAAGTGGCAAGATGATAAAGGAAGTGATCGTTACTCCACCGAAATTGTATGTTCAGATTTTACATTTTTGACAGCAAAAACTGACCAGACACAACAATCGACTAATACCCCTGTAGAGTCTTCACCACACCAAGCAGTAAATCCATCAACGACAGAAACAGAAAATCATGATGATTTACCCTTTTAATTGTACCACCAACTAAATTCATTTGGACGCTGAGCGCACTCTATTCCTAAATTTTATAGACCCCCACTTATTATTCGGCGGGGTCTCTCTTGTAATTCTTTTGGTATGCTCTGCCCTTATTTCTGGTGCAGAGGTAGCTCTATTTTCATTGAGTAAATCAGATTTAGAACCAGAAGAAAACACCCCTTCAAAAGCACTTGAAACAATTATTGCTCTGCTGCATCGACCAAAGAAATTGTTAGCCACTATTTTAGTTGCTAATAACTTTATAAATATCGGGATCGTCTTACTTTTTGCTTCGCTTAGCGAACACCTATTTAAAGGCGTTAATTCCGAACTTGACTTGGTGTTTTTTAAAATCGATTTGGTCTTTTTTATTGAGGTCATTATTATAACTTTTTTGATTTTAATGTTTGGTGAAATTTTACCGAAAATATATGCCAACAGGAACAACTTAAAATTCTCAAAATTCATGGCAAGACCGCTAAAGATTTTAGATGTTCTGTTTGCACCCATCAGCATGCCGATGCGCAGGCTTACTTTAATGATCCATAAAGGGCTGGGAAAACAAAAATCTAATCTTAATGTAGATTATCTTTCTCAAGCACTCGAGTTAACAAGCGAAGAGGATACAACCAAAGAGGAACAGAAAATTCTTCAGGGCATAGTCTCATTTGGGAATACAGACACAAAACAAGTGATGCGCCCTCGTATCGACATTTTTGCATTAGAATCATCATTAAAATTTGAGGCTATTATCCCAGAAATTGTAGCTCATGGTTACTCTAGAATTCCAGTTTATGAGAACTCTATAGACTCTGTATCTGGAATTTTATATGCTAAAGATCTTTTGCCTCATTTGCAAAAAAAAGAATTCGACTGGAATAGCTTATTAAGAGTACCATTGTTTGTCCCAGAAAATAAAAAGTTAGATGATTTGATGGTTGAGTTTCAAGAGAAAAAAATTCATCTAGCTATTGTGGTAGATGAATATGGAGGAACATCTGGAGTGGTTTCTTTGGAGGATGTAATAGAAGAAATTGTAGGAGATATTAGCGATGAATTTGATGATGATGATTTGATTTATTCAAAAATTGACGAAAATAATTATGTGTTTGATGGTAAAACAGCGCTGAAAGATTTCTACAGGATCATAAAACTTAAGGATGAGTCTATATTCGAAAACCATAAAGGAGAAGCAGAAACTATTGCTGGATTTGTGCTTGAAATTTCCAAGAGCTTTCCTAAAATTAGATCTAAAATAAAATTTAATTCCTACACATTTATTGTTGAAGGTATTGATAACAAAAGAATAAAACAACTAAAGGTTACACTTCTGAAATAATGCATCGTCTAATAGTCATATTGATTTGTTTTTGTTTTGCTTGCCAACAAACAAACGTGCCAAAACCAAAGGCTTTTTTACGCCTAGATTATCCCAAAGCTAAATACCAACCACTAAAAACCGCAATGCCTTTTTTATTTAAAAAAAATAAAATCGCTACAGTTGAGACCATAACAAAAAATAATCAGTTGCTCGGATTAAATCTAAATTATAACACACTCAATGCCACCTTATATTTAACGTATAATAATTTGGACAACAACCTTCAAACTTATTTATCAGAAGCTAAATCGATTACCCAAAAACATGCGCAAATGGCTCGAGAGGTTTCTGAGCGTTCATTTGAAAATGAAACCACAAAAACATTTGGCAAATTATATGAGCTCAGTGGGCCTGTTGCCTCACAGCTGCAGTTTTATATTTCTGACAATAAAAAACATTTTCTTTCAGGCGCTTTATACTTCAAAACACGCCCAAATTACGACTCAATTTTACCGGCTGTGGATTATGTCAAAAATGATATTTTAAAGCTAATGGAAAGTATACACTGGAGAAATTAATCTTTGGTTAGACTATTCCAGCCTTGTGCCTTTAGGGGGATTTTTTCTTCTCCGCGAGTAACCAAGTGCATGCCAGAGCTTGGCTCAGTCATGTAACCAATTACAGTCAAATTTGGGTTGCCTTTAATTTTAGAATAGTCCTCTTGACTAATAGTCATCAAAAGCTCATAGTCCTCACCCCCGCTCAAAGCAATTGTTGTGCTGTCCATATTAAATTCTTCACAAGTCGAAATTACTTGAGGGTCCAACGGAATTTTTTCTTCGTAAAGATCACAGCCTACATTACTTTGTTTACATATATGCATAATTTCTGAAGACAAGCCATCGCTAATATCAATCATAGCAGTTGGCTGAACCTCAAGATCTTGAAGCAATTTTACAACATCCTTTCGCGCCTCTGGTTTCAATTGACGTTCAATAATATAAGTATAAGCATCCAAATCCGGTTGATTGTTTGGATTGACTTTAAAAACTTCTTTTTCGCGTTCCAATACCTGAAGCCCCAAGTAAGCAGCGCCAATATCTCCAGTAACTACGAGAAGATCATTTGGTTTAGCGCCACTTCGTTTTGCAATTTTAGAAGAACTTATTTCACCAATAGCTGTAATTGAAATCGTAAGACCACTTTGTGAAGAGGTCGTATCTCCACCAATAACATCGATGCCATAAATAGAAGCTGCAGTGCGAATACCATCGTACAGAGCTTCCAGTGCCTCCAATCCAAAACGATTTGATACCGCTATAGAAACGGTTATCTGAGTCGCTTGAGCATTCATGGCGTAAATATCAGATAAGTTTACAACAACTGCTTTGTACCCCAAATGCTTGAGGGGCATGTAACTCAAATCAAAATGAACTCCCTCTACCAATAAATCTGTGGAGACAACAACCGATTTGTCCTTAAAATCAAGAACTGCGGCATCATCACCAATCCCTAAAATTGTAGTTGTGTTTTGTACAGAAAAATTAGACGTTAAATGTTCAATTAAGCCAAATTCACCTAAAGCCGAAAGCGCTGTTTTCTTATGGTTTTTATCTTCTATCATACTGCAAAAATACGGTAATTATGCATTTTTTAAGATTTAATAATAGAATTTAATGTAAATTGTGGTTTCCAAATTAAGACTTTAAAACTAATGCACTTTACTACAAAAAGATTTGCCTTTATTTTATTTCTATCCTTTACAGGATTACTACTGAACTGCGAAAATGAAGCTGTTGGCGTTTCTTATTCAGATACAGATGGTGACGGTATTTACGATGCAATAGATAATTGCCCATCAACTGCTAACATTGATCAAGTGGATAGCGACAATGATGGTATCGGTGATGTTTGTGACGATGTCAATTTTACTGCCCAACCATGCGTCAATGGTTTTGCCGATATATACCCTTGTGATGGTTATGATTTAATCGGCTATTTATCCCTAGAAGATTTAAGCATTCCTTCTTCTGAGGGTGGGGGTCTTTCAGGGAATGATTCTTGGGGTTGGACAGATTCTGAGGATGGAAAAGAATACGCATTAATAGGGCTATCCTCCCATGCCGCTTTTGTTGACATAAGCAATCCAAACAATATGAAACTCATTGGAGTTTTACCTACAGCAACCGTAAATAGCTCTTGGCGGGATATAAAAGTTTATGATGACCATGCTTTTATTGTTTCTGAGGCAGGGAGTCATGGGATGCAAGTATTTGATTTAACCCGCTTACGTGATGTACAGAATCCACCGGTTGAGTTTAATGCAGACACCCATTTCACTGAGTTTGGCAGTGCCCACAATATTGTCATTAACGAAGAGTCTGGTTATGCTTATGTTGTTGGCACCAATAGAAATGGACCTTATCAAGGTGGTCCTTTATTCATTAATATCCAAAACCCAACTTCGCCTGTTTTTGAAGGTGGATTCAGTGATGGTGGTTATTCTCATGATGCACAAGTAGTAACATACAATGGGCCTGACACAGATTTTACAGGAAAAGAAATCCTTATTGGCAGCAATGAAGACGAAGTCGTTATTGTTGATGTTTCAGACAAAGAAAATCCAACAACAATTTCAACAACCGACTACAGCAACATCAAGTATACTCATCAAGGGTGGTTTACAGAAGATTTGCGGTACTTTATCGTGGGAGATGAGCTCGACGAGCAAAACTTTGGCAACAATACACGAACACTGATTTTTGATTTCAATGATTTGGATGATCCAATTTTAAGTTTTGAGTATTTTTCACAAAACACCTCTATTGACCACAACGGATATACTCTTGGCGATAGTTATTTCTTAGCTAGCTACAGAGCGGGTATGCGCGAAATTAGTATCAGTGATATTGGTAATCAATCCATGAGTGAAGTAGGCTTTTTCGATACTTACCCTGAAAATGATAACGCCAATTTCAATGGTGTGTGGAATGTTTACCCCTATTTCGAAAGCGGAAATATAATCATAAGCGACATAGAAAAAGGCCTGTTCATTGTCAAAAAAAGCAATTAATAAAATCTAAATGACCCTAATACAAAACATTAAAATAGTTTGTTTTGTTCTCATTATACTTCTTGGCTCAGTGGGGTGTAGTTCTACTGAAAACGATCAACCTTCAACTGGAAATGAAGCTATAGAAATTCAACAAATTTTAACCTTAGGGGGAACAAGAAATGAGAGCGCTCAGTCAGTGGTAAGCACTTCAGATGGAGGCTATGCCGTTTTGGGATACACCCAAAGTATGGATGAGGATATTCTAAACAAAACCAATAACTCTTACGATTATCTTTTGTTAAAATTTAGTGCTGATGGTGAACAACAATGGCAAAAAATTTATGGAGGTACAGACGATGACCGCGGACAAGATATAATCGTGACCAATGACGGCGGCTATGCAATTATAGGCAGCAGTAAAAGCAGCGACAATGATGTTTCAGCCAATGCGGGTTACAATGACTTTTGGTTAGCAAAACTCAACACCACAGGAACAATACTTTGGGAAAAATCCTTAGGTTACGCAGGTGCCGACAGTGCTTTTTCTGTTATTCAAACTCAAGATCAAGGGTATCTTTTATCTGGTGTCCTTGATGTTTCAGCTTCTGGGGGTGAAGGAAATAGCCGCATAAACACGCAAAGACACGCAGGTGGAGATTATTGGGTCATTAAACTCGACACAGGTGGTAACCTCCAATGGAGTCGTTATTTTGGAGGTACATTTACAGACACGGCTTATGATGCCGTTGAAACACAAAATGGAAACTTCATAATTGTTGGATCCTCAGACAGCGAGGATATAGACATCAATAATAACAAAGGATCATATGATTTTTGGGTTTTAAAAGTTTCCAGCTCAGGTACTTTAATTTGGGAAAAATCTTATGGAGGTAGTGAAATTGATGAAGCCAGGGCAATTACTGGAACTCAAGACGGAAATTTTATTATTGTTGGGGACAGCAGAAGCAACGACGTAGATATTTCTTCAAACAATGGCGCTGCAGATATTTGGGCAATTAAAATAAACTCTGATGGCGATGTGCTGTGGGAAAATAGTTATGGAGGAAGTGGGTTTGACGGTGTTCAATCTATCTATAAAACCCAAAATAATGATTTTATTGTTGCTGGGAATTCGAGAAGCGATAACGGATATCTTACAAATAATAATGGACAAAATGATGCCTGGCTCTTCAAAATCAATACCCATGGAACACTCAAAGCACAATCCTCGTTGGGCGGAAGTGATATTGATCTTTTAATGGATGTTACTGAGCTTGAAAATGGCACAATAATTGGCGTTGGAAATTCTAACAGTTCAAATTTAGATTTGCCGGAAAACAAAGGTTTTACAGATATTCTAATAATCAATGCAAGCCAATGAAACTTCAACTGACACTTTTAATATTTACCCTTACTTTGTTTAGTTGTTCATCTGACAACAAAGATGATGTTTTAGCTACAGCGCCCATAAATTTGACATTTACACACAAATGGGGTAACGCATTAGTAACAAACGAAGACTTTAATAATATTCAATTCATAAATGCATATGGCAACGAACTTAGTATTGAGCGGTTGAGGTATCTAATTTCTAAAATACAATTGACCAAGGCTTCAGGAGATGTCACAACATTAGACGAGTACACCCTTGTTGATTTGGAAAATGAAAGCACATTGAATTTTAGTTCAAATCAATCCGTTTCTTTAGGGGAATATACTAAGGTTTCTTTTATTTTCGGGTTCACAAATGAAGACAATGGCGATGGAATACACCCTGAATTGAACTCTGTGTCGTGGAATGTTCCAGCAATGCTGGGTGGTGGATACCACTATATGCAGCTGGACGGCAAGTTTGTAAACTCCACTGGAGCGCAGGCAGGATACAATTACCATGCAATTCGCGCGGCAGATAACCCAGGACCAAATCCTAGTTTCCCTCAAGACACCTTTTTTGAAGTTAACTTAGGCGCTATAACACTGTCAGAGAATACCCAAATTAATATAGAAATGGATATATCGCAATGGTTTGAAAACCCCTATTTGTGGGATTTAAATGAATACAATCAAATGTTGATGCCCAACAGTGCGGCGCAAATTTTGATGTTTAATAATGGTCAAAATGTTTTTAACTTAGTATCTGTTGAGTAACAATTTAAAACATATAATCTTCATTTTCGCCCTATGCCTTTCTTGTTCAGAGGATGAGGCAGCTGTAATTAATGGCTATGTCCCAACGCCCGTAAATTTAAACATCCCAGAAGTATTCCAAGGACGAATCTTACCGCCTGTAATTCCAACGAATAACCCTTTGACTCAAGAGGGTATTGCATTAGGCAAACTATTGTTTTTTGACAAACAACTTTCAGCCGACAACACTCAATCTTGCGCCAGCTGCCACAATCCAACAAAGGCCTTTACCGATGGCCTGCGATACAGTATAGGCATAGATAACATTGAAGGAACCAGGAATGGTATGCCCCTATTTAACTTAGCATGGAATTATGATGATAGGTTTTTCTGGGATGGAAGAGAATTAGGCCTTGAGCGGCAGGTATTTGACCCCATAACTAACCCTATTGAAATGCACAACACCCTCCAAAGTCTTGTGCATAAGCTCCAGCAAGACACTACATATCCCCCACTTTTTGAACAGGCTTTTGGAAGCGCAACAATTGACTCTGTCGGGATAAGTAAAGCCATCGCACAATTCGAACGCAGTATTATTTCAGCTGATTCAAAATTTGACCGCTATCTTTTGGGGGAAGCTACCCTTACTTCAGAAGAAATTGAAGGATTTAATATTTTTATGGATGAAAATCGTGGCGATTGTTTTCATTGTCACGGCAGTGAAAACAACCCTCTTTGGACTGATAATAAATTTCACAACAACGGGCTAGATGCCAACCCGACAGACTTGGGGCTGGCGCTTGCTACAGGCGACCCTAATGACAATGCCAAGTTTAAATCACCGTCGCTGCGCAATCTAGCCTTTACAGCACCTTATATGCATGACGGGAGATTTGCAACCTTAGAGGAAGTAATCGACCACTACAGCGAAGGACTACAAAATTCTTCGACTGTAGATCCACTGATGAAAAAAGTAGCACAAGGCGGGGTGCAACTAAACCCAACAGAAAAAGCAAATCTCAAAGCATTTTTGTTATCGCTCTCAGATTTTAGCTTCATTAATAACCCTGAGTACGCACAACCATAATAAAAACCTATAATTGCATATGCTAATATAATGTTAGGAAATAGCATCGTAAGGTGTTATGTTGTATATTTGTTCCCTAATTTAGAAACTTTCTATTTAAGAAGTTATGATAAATGTAAGCGAAGTAGCAAAAAGTAAAGTTGAAACCCTCATGCAAGAGGATGGCTTTAATCCAGCAACCGATTTTGTTCGTGTAGGGGTAAAAAGCGGAGGTTGCTCAGGCTTATCCTATGATTTAAAATTTGATAAAAGCCAAAATGAAAGCGATAAACTCTTTGAAGACAATGGCATCAAAATAATTGTAGACACCAAAAGCTTTCTATACCTCATCGGAACAACCTTGGACTATTCAGGTGGTCTTAACGGTAGTGGTTTCGTTTTTAAAAACCCAAATGCCAACCGCACGTGTGGTTGTGGAGAATCTTTTTCTCTTTAAATAATTAACAAAACACAGGAATGAATAAGTACACTGAAGACGACTTAAGAGAAGAGCTAAAAACCAAGCAGTACGAATATGGTTTTTACACAGATATAGAGTCTGAGACCTTTCCTGTAGGCCTAGATGAGTCTATTGTACGCGCCATTTCTGAGAAAAAAAATGAACCCAAATGGATGACCGATTGGCGCCTAGAAGCCTTCAAGATTTGGAAAGAAATGGATGAACCTGATTGGGCGAACGTTTCATATGAAAAACCTGATTTTCAAGCCATATCCTATTACTCGGCACCCAACAGCAAGCCGAAATACGATTCTCTGGACGAAGTAGATCCAGAACTTTTAGCAACATTTGAGAAACTGGGCATTTCTTTAGACGAACAGAAAAAACTATCAGGAGTTGCAATGGATGTTGTTGTTGATTCAGTATCAGTCGCCACTACTTTTAAGAAGACATTATCGGAAAAAGGCATCATTTTTATGAGCATTTCTGAAGCCATAAAAGAACACCCTGAATTGGTCAAAAAATATATAGGTACAATTGTCCCCAAAAGAGATAACTATTATGCTGCATTGAACAGCGCAGTATTTAGTGATGGAAGTTTTTGCTACATCCCAAAAGGTGTGCGCTGCCCAATGGAACTCTCTACCTACTTTAGAATAAACCAAGCTGGAACAGGACAGTTTGAGCGCACATTAGTTATCGCAGACCAAGGAAGTTACGTAAGTTATTTAGAAGGATGCACAGCGCCAAGTCGGGATGAAAATCAATTGCATGCAGCAGTAGTGGAACTTATTGCATTAGAAGATGCAGAAATTAAATACTCTACTGTTCAAAACTGGTATCCTGGGAATGCGGAAGGAAAAGGAGGAGTTTACAACTTTGTTACAAAGCGCGGATTGTGCGAAAAAAATGCAAAGATCTCATGGACCCAAGTGGAAACGGGTAGCGCGGTAACTTGGAAATATCCGTCATGTGTTTTAAAAGGTGATAATTCTGTTGGTGAATTTTACTCAATAGCTGTAACCAATAACTACCAACAAGCAGATACAGGCACCAAAATGATTCACCTCGGTAAAAACACTAAATCAACCATTATAAGCAAGGGAATTTCCGCAGGAAAATCACAAAATAGTTACAGAGGATTAGTGCAAGTAAGCTCTAGAGCGACTAACGCCCGAAATTTCTCCCAATGCGATAGCTTATTGATGGGTAATGAATGTGGGGCACACACTTTTCCTTACATTGAAGCCAAAAATAAAACAGCACAAATTGAACATGAGGCCACTACGAGTAAAATCGGTGAAGATCAAATATTTTATTGTAATCAAAGAGGTATTGATACTGAAAAAGCCATTGCGCTTATTGTAAATGGTTTTAGCAAAGATGTACTTAACAAATTGCCTATGGAATTTGCCGTTGAGGCGCAAAAATTATTAGAAATAAGTCTTGAAGGCTCTGTTGGGTAAATTTTAGAATCATGAAAAAAATCAGCTTTATATTTCTGTTTATAATCAATTTTGGATGTGTAAATTCTTCCGAAAAGCTTACAACCATTAAAGGGGGATATCTGTTCTTTGATGATGCCGCTGTGTTGCAGACAGATCACGAAATATATGGGGTTTACATGAGCGAAAAAGCACTTGAGCTCAACAAGCGAGCGGCACAACTTCAAGCAACTGACTCAGAAATGATTTACGTAGAACTCAAAGGGATTATTTCTACTGAAAAACATGAAAAAATCCTGTGGGAAAAGAAATTTGATATCAAAAAAATCATATCTGTTAAAGCAGATGAAAAACCTAATAATACGCTAATTCTAGGAACAAATTAACTATGCTAGAAATAAAAAACATACATGCACAAATAGACGAAAAATCTATTCTAAAAGGAATTAATTTAGATATTAAAGCCGGTGAGGTACACGCCATAATGGGGCCCAATGGCTCTGGAAAAAGTACACTTGCTTCGGTTATTGCGGGTAAAGAAGAATATGAAATCCAGCAAGGATCAATTCTTTTCGACGGTAAGGACATTGGTGAATTGAGCGTTGAAGAGCGTGCACACCAAGGGGTGTTTTTGTCGTTTCAATATCCTGTTGAGATTCCTGGAGTTACAGTTACAAATTTTATTAAAACAGCTCTTAACGAAACACGTAAAGCAAAAGGCTTAGAAGATATGCCCGCTAGCGAAATGCTGAAACGTATCCGTGAAAAATCAGAACTTTTAGAAATTGATCGCAAATTTCTTTCGCGCTCACTCAATGAGGGTTTTTCTGGGGGTGAGAAAAAAAGAAATGAAATATTTCAAATGGCAATGTTGGAACCAAAACTAGCTATTTTGGACGAAACGGATTCTGGCCTTGACATTGATGCATTAAGAATTGTAGCCAATGGCGTCAACAAATTAAAAACCAAGGACAATGCTGTATTAGTGATCACACATTACCAGCGCCTATTAGATTATATTGTTCCTGATTTTGTTCATGTTCTTTACGATGGAAAAATTGTGAAGTCTGGGGGTAAAGAACTGGCCTTTGAACTTGAAGAAAAAGGTTATGATTGGATCAAAAAAGAAGTGAATCAACGCTAAATAATTGACGGTTTTATGAGCCTAAAAGAAAAATTATTGTCTTCCTTTATTGCCTTTGAAAATCAAATTTCAATGGAAAGCAACTTAATGGCTAACTTAAGAGGTGAGGCGATTAAAGTTTTTGAAAATGAAGGTTTTCCAACTAAAAAAAATGAGGACTGGAAGTATACTTCGTTAACTAAAGTCCTTAAGGAAGACTTTAGTGTTTTTGCAAACACCGAAAATACAATTGAATACAAAGATGTACAGCCCTATTTGATACAAGATATCGATAGTTACAAAATTGTCTTCGTGGATGGACAATATGCTTCACATTTATCTAAAACTACCCACGAAGCCATTGACGTTTGCCTCATGTCTTCTGCATTGAACAAGTCAAAATATCAAGCAGTAATTGAAAACTATTTCAATAAAATTGCTGAAAAAAACGGATTAAATGCGCTAAACACTGCCTTTTGCCACGAAGGAGCTTACATTCATATCAAAAGGAATAAACTTTCTGATCGGCCGATTCAAATCATACATTTTTCTACAGGAAAGGAGACAGCTATGTTATTGCAGCCCAGAAACTTAATCGTGGTTGATGAAAATGCGCATGTACAAATCATCGAGCGCCACCAAAGTTTAAGTGAAAATCCAACTCTAACAAATAGTGTGACAGAAATTTTTGCAGGTAAACGAGCTGTTATTGATTACTACAAAGTACAAAACGATAAATCTGAAGCGTCACTTATAGACAATACATTCATTGAACAACATAAAGAAAGTAATGTTGCCGTTCACACCTTTAGTTTTGGAGGAAAGCTCACGAGAAATAACCTGAACTTTTATCAAAAAGGACAGCGCATTGATTCCACATTAAAAGGAGTTACAATCATTGGTAACAAACAACATGTAGACCACAACACGCTCGTGCATCATATAGAACCTAATTGTGAAAGTCATCAAGATTACAAAGGGATTTTTGGCGATAGTGCTGTTGGTATTTTTAATGGTAAAGTTGTCGTTGAAAAGGAAGCTCAAAAAACAAACGCCTTCCAAGCGAACAATAATTTATTGGTCAATGATAAAGCGACTATAAACACAAAACCACAACTTGAAATATTTGCAGATGATGTAAAATGTTCTCACGGTTGTACCATAGGTCAATTGGATGAAAATGCCATGTTTTACCTGCGTGCGCGCGGTATTCCAGAAAAGGAAGCAAAAGCATTGCTGATGTATGCATTCGCTAACAATGTTCTAGAAAGCGTTAAAATTCCACAGCTCAAAAATCGAATTAATAAATTGATCGCACAAAAACTTGGTGTTAATATTGGATTTGATTTGTAATGAAAAATCAGAATACTTATTTAAATGTCCACGAAATTCGAAAAGATTTTCCCATATTAAACCGGAAAATCAATGGGAAGTCTTTGGTTTATTTTGACAATGCTGCAACTGCACAAACCCCAAAGCAGGTGATTGATGTAATTGTTGATTATTACAGCTTATACAATGCTAATATTCACCGCGGTGTACACCAACTCAGTCAGGAAGCTACAGATAAATATGAAGAATCGAGGCAAACCATACAGAAACATTTTAATGCTAAACACGCACACGAAATCATTTTCACGTCGGGAACAACACACAGCATTAATCTTGTTGCCAGTGGCTTCAGATCTATCCTTAAAAAAAATGATGTCGTATTGGTTTCTGCTCTTGAACACCACAGTAATATTGTTCCATGGCAAATGCTTTGTGAAAAAACAGGAGCACTACTTAAAGTAATTCCAATGACTCAAGAAGGGGAGCTAGACATGGATGAATTTGAGACCCTCCTAAAATTAAAACCTAAATTAATTTTTACGAATCATATTTCAAATGCTTTAGGCACCATCAACCCCATCAAAAAAATTATTACAAAAGCCCACAGTGTAGGTGCAGCTGTACTTGTAGATGGCGCACAAGCTTGCCCACACATTAAGTCCGATGTACAAGAGTTGGATGTTGATTTCTACGTCACATCGGCCCATAAAATGTGTGGCCCAACTGGTGTAGGAATGTTATATGCCAAAGAAGAGTGGTTAAAAAAACTACCTCCATACCAGGGTGGTGGTGAAATGATTTCCGAGGTTACTTTCGACAAGACAACTTATGCGGATTTACCACATAAATTTGAGGCTGGAACACCAAATATTTGTGGTGGGATAGCTTTTGGAGCTGCTATAGATTATATGAATTCTATTGGATTCGAACACATAGCGGCCTATGAAAATGAGCTTTTAGCCTACGCCACCACTAAGCTGCTGGAAATTGAGGGCTTAAAGATTTATGGCACCTCAAGCAACAAAACATCTGTTATCTCGTTCAATATTGAGGGTGTTCATGCTTACGATCTAGGCACTATTATAGACAAATTAGGTATTGCCATCAGAACCGGCCAACATTGCGCACAACCAATTATGGATTTTTACGGTATCTCAGGAACTGCGCGCGCGTCTTTTGCTTTCTACAACACAAAAGAAGAGATAGATCTGTTGGTTGCAGCTCTAAAAAAAGCCCAACGTATGCTGAGTTAATTTAAAATATGAAATTTCTAATTACTTTTTTCTGTGTTACTATCTTATCAACCCAATGTGTGTCGAATAAATTAGACAAACAGAGCAACAATGATAATCGAAAAGTAGTGATGGTGTATAAATACTACACCCGTGGATTCTATAGAGAATATCATGTCCAGCAAAATAAAGTTAAAACTTTTCTTGACTATGCTAAAAGCAAATTTACATACAGAGAAGTGGTGCCAATAGATTGGGCAAAAGCACTTGACCTTTTGAATAAAATTGATTTCAAAGAATTCGAAAATCTAGAAGCCCCTTCAAACGATCGGCATACAGATCAAATTCAGCATGGCGAATTGACCATCAAGATCAACACCTCAACTTTCAGGTCACGTAGTTTTGATCATGGAAATCCTCCTGATCAAATCAAAGCTTTGGTGACCCATTTATTGTACATGAGCGAAGACGATGCAATTCAAAAATAAGAATCGTATTTTTGCATTATGAGTATAAAAATAATTCAAGAAGAAATAGTAGATGAGTTTTCCATGTTTGAAGATTGGATGGAACGCTATGAGTATATGATTGAACTAGGTAAATCTTTGCCTCTTATCGATCCAAAACACAAAACGGACAACAACATCATCAAAGGGTGTCAGAGTAAAGTATGGCTTCACGCTGAATTTGAGCAAGATAAAGTTATTTTTACAGCAGATAGTGATGCGATCATTACAAAGGGAATAGTGGCGATTTTGATCCGTGTATTTACACAACAAACTCCACAATCAATTTTAGAAGCCAATACTAATTTTATTGACAAAATTGGCCTTAAAGAACACCTCTCGCCAACTCGCGCTAATGGGTTGGTAAGTATGATCAAACAAATAAAAATGTATGCTATTGCATACCAAACACAACAACAATCATGAGTGAATCAACTATAGATGTTAATGCTTTAGGCGAAAAAATTGTCCGCGTTCTAAAAACCATATTCGATCCAGAAATTCCTGTAGATATTTATGAGCTAGGTCTCATCTATGACGTTTTTGTGAATGAAGATTATGAGGTTAAAATCCTAATGACGCTTACAACACCAAATTGCCCTGTTGCAGAAACACTTCCCTTGGAAGTTGAAGAAAAAGTAAAGTCTCTTGACGAGGTGAAAAATGCAGAAGTCGAAATCACTTTTGATCCACCGTGGACACAAGATTTGATGAGCGACGAAGCAAAACTTGAACTTGGAATGCTTTAGAATGGCAGACGAAATTATAAATCGCGTAGCGAAAAGCAATTTAGTTTCAATTGACCTAGAAACATTCTACACAACAGAGAAACGTAGCCTTATAGATATTAAGTATTGGTTATTTCAAGAGCTTGTTTTGAAAGAAAAAGAATTTAGGGAAACGCTAAAAAAATTCGATTGGCAGCAGTACAAAAACCACCATATTGCCCTGCATTGTAGTTCTGACGCAATTGTCCCTACATGGGCCTATATGCTCATCCAAACGCATCTTAGTGGCATTGCAAAGACAGTTATTGTCGGGTCTATGGAGCAGCTAGAATCCATAATTTACGCTGCAATAATTAACAATTTGGACTTAGATTATTGCACAGACAAACCTGTCATTATAAAGGGCTGTACAAATAAACCTGTACCCCAAAATGCATACTTGATGCTTATTCAAAAGTTGCAACCAATCGCAAAATCCATTATGTATGGAGAAGCCTGCTCTTCAGTACCACTCACCAAGAGGAAAAAAATATAATTTCGCCTGAATATTATTTGAGAACTCAAGTATAATAATATCTTTGTATTATAATACACCCTAAATCTGAAAATCAAATGAAAAAAATCCTACTCTTAGCGCTGAGCGTTCAGCTTAGCTCTAGCTATGCACAAAACACTGATCAAATTCAATCAAATTGGACCAAAAAAGGGGTAATTACCTTTTTAGCCAACCAATCCTCATTTAACAATTGGATTGCAGGCGGCGTCGATAATATCTCTGGAACACTTGGTCTTAATTACGATTTTAACTACCTAAAAGAACATTGGACCTGGGACAATAAATTGATTGCTAATTTCGGCATTACTAAAATTAAGGGCCAAGAGGTCCAAAAGTCTAGTGACCTTTTAGAATGGAACTCTATCCTTGGGAAAAAAGCAAAGAACTTATGGCATTATTCTTTCTTTTTGAATTTTAAAACACAATTCGCTGACGACCTAGACAAAGACACAAAAGGACCAACAACATTTTTATCTCCAGCATACATACAATTTGGACCAGGACTATTTTGGAAAAAAAGCGATAACCTTAAGATCAATTTTGCACCAGCCACAAGCCGATTTATTATTGTAGATAAGAGCTTAACCCTGCCCAACGAAAAGTATTTTGGCGTTGAAGAAGGGAAGAGTACCCGTTACGAACTAGGAGCCTCAATTAGTGCTTATTATAAACTCAATTTGATGAAAAATATAAGCATGGAAAATATTTTGAATCTATTTTCTAACTATCTTATCGAAGCTAGAAACATCGATTTGGATTACAGCATGAATTTAATCATGACTGTAAATAAATACATTTCGGCCAACTTCTCTATCCAAACTATATATGACGACAATGCGTTTAGAGGTCTGCAAACACGTCAAGTCTTTGGTATTGGTGTTAACTATGATTTTTAAGACCTATTGATTTAAGAAAAAAAAGCACCAAATGGTGCTTTTTTTATTCATTATCTTCATAGTCAGGATATAAGAAATGGTTGTAAGGAAAACGTTGAATATGAATTTTACGCACCTCAACGTAAACACGTTTACGAAAATCTTCAAGATTTTCTTTATTTAAGGCCGAAATAAATAGCGAATGATCACCAATTTTAGACATCCATGTAGCTTTCCACTCCTGTAGCGAATAATGCGCTTTTGTCCTTGGATTCATGAGGTCGGTTTCATCAAAAGGCTCAGGGGTATATGCATCAATTTTATTAAATACCATAAGCGTGGGCTTATCCAAAGCATGAATTTCCTCCAATATTTTATTGACCGATTCTATGTGCTCTTCAAAACTGGGATGAGAGATATCTACAACGTGCAATAATAAATCTGACTCCCGCACTTCATCTAAAGTACTTTTAAAAGAATCAACCAATTGTGTTGGAAGTTTCCGTATAAATCCTACAGTATCACTCATCAAAAATGGCAAGTTTTTTACTACAACTTTGCGTACTGTAGTATCTAGGGTTGCAAATAATTTATTTTCAGCAAAAACATCCGATTTGCTGATGACATTCATCAACGTAGATTTTCCAACGTTGGTATAGCCCACCAAAGCGACACGCACCAAAGCCCCACGATTGCCACGCTGAACGGACATTTGCTTGTCAATTTTTTTGATTTTAGCCTTAAGAAGAGCTATTTTTTCTCTAACGATTCGTCGATCTGTTTCAATTTCAGTTTCCCCTGGTCCACGCATTCCGATCCCCCCTTTTTGACGCTCAAGGTGTGTCCACATGCCTTTAAGTCGTGGTAACAAGTATTGGCATTGGGCCAATTCTACTTGAGTTCTAGCATAGCTGGTTTGCGCGCGTTGGGCAAAAATATCGAGAATGAGATTGGTGCGGTCTAAAACTTTACAATTTAAGATTTTGCTGATATTTCGCTCTTGAGCTGCAGAAAGTTCATCATCAAAAATAGCAGTTCCAATTTTATTTTCTTTAATGAATTCTTCCAAGTCTTTCATTTTGCCGGAGCCAATAAATGTTTTTGGGTTGGGCATGTCCATTTTTTGTGTAAAACGCTTAACAACTTCACCTCCAGCAGTGTAGGTCAAAAACGCCAACTCATCTAAATATTCTTTGGATTGTTCTTCATTTTGGGTCTTGGTAATTACCCCAACAAGCACTGCTGACTCCAAATTACTGTCTTTTTTCTCAATCATAATGAATGCAAAATTACACATTAATAAATAGAAGGAAAGATAAAGTTTTAATCAATAATTATGCTTTTGGTCGGCTTTTATTAACCTTTTATCTATTTACACATTTAAAAACAAGTTAATGTGTTATGATTTTGTTAAATTCAAACTTCAAATTAACCAATTTACAAGATGAAAAATATTACTACCGCACTGATGTGCATATTATTCTCTATCTTTTCTTATGCTGTTAACACTGAAGTTGAACAATTTTGCGCAACAGGGACTGATGCAGGTGGAACGACTTTAAGCATAACCCAAACCGATATTTCTGTAAACGATAGTTATCCTACGACATCAATTACAATCGCCTCAATGACAATGGGAAGTTTTTGTCCAGCTTGGTACAATGCGACATTAACCGTAGTTGGAGGGGTCTCCGATGGAGTTTCAATAACAGGATGTAATGCAGATATGGCAGGAATTGACCTGACTGGATTTACATCATTGACCCTTGTTTCTAACGATACCGATAACTGGACAGATAGTATTACAATGTGTCTGGATTTAGAAGTATCTTGGCAGCCAACATGGAGTAATCCAAACCTCGCTGACTCTGAACAATTTTGTGCTTCAGGAACTGATGCTGGTGGAACTAGTTTAAATCTAACACCAATTGACTTTACAGTCAATGGTGAAAATCAAATTAGTTCAGTTTCTATTACTTCAATGACAATGGGAAGTTTTTGTCCAACTTGGTACAATGCGACATTGACTGTTGTAGGAGGGGTCTCCGATGGAGTTTCAATAACAGGATGTAACGACGATATGACAGGAATTGATCTTACTGGATTTACATCACTGACCCTTGTTTCTAACGATACTGATAACTGGTCAGACAATATTACGATGTGTCTGGAGCTAGAAATCTCTTGGGCGGTGGCAACCTTAGACGCTGAAGAAGAGGTTTGTGCCTCTGGAACTGACGCTGGTGGGACTACTATAAATTTAACTCCAGACGATCTTACAGTAAATGAAGGAGAACCCATTACATCAATTACAATCGCCTCAATGACAATGGGAAGTTTTTGTCCAACTTGGTACAATGCGACATTAACCGTAGTTGGAGGGGTGTCCGATGGAGTTTCAATAACAGGATGTAATGCAGAAATGGCAGGAATTGACCTCACTGGATTTACATCATTGACGCTTGTTTCTAACGATACTGATAACTGGACAGACAGTATTACGATGTGCTTGAATTTAAGCGTGACTTATTTAGAGCCACAATGCCAAGCGCCAAGTAATTTATCGCTTACAAACATAACAGCGTCCTCTGCTGATGTTTCGTGGAGTGCGGGCAGTGAAACCTCATGGGATTGGCAAGTTGTTCCATCGGGTACAACTCCAAATGAGACAGGTACCAACACAACAACTAATCCACTTAGTATTAATGGATTAAACAGCAACACAAGTTATGATTTCTATCTAAGAGCTTTATGTGATGATGGTTCAGTAAGCGGATGGGTATCTTCAAGCTTTTCAACTGGCCCTGCCTGTGGGGACATTATAACAGATGCTGGTGGAAATGACGGCAACTACGGGAATAATGAATTAATAACCGTTACTGTTTTCCCAGAAAACACAGGAGATGTTGTGACGTTTACTTTCCTAAGTTTTGATACAGAAGGTTGCTGTGACGACATGACCGTATACAATGGCCCAAATACTAGTTCTGAAGTTGTAGGTACATATGCTGGAACCACTATCCCTGACCCAATAACTTCTACAGACGTTTCTGGAGCACTGACTTTTGTGTTTGACAGTGATTCTTCTGTAACAAGTGATGGTTATGAAATTTTAATTACTTGTGGTCCACCTCCAACATGTTTGGCGCCTACAGAGCTTACCATATCTAACATTAGTGGAACTACTGCAGATTTTGACTGGGAAACACAAAATGGCAATGAATCATGGGAATATGTGATTGTGCCTAATGGAGATCCCGCTCCAACTGCAGCTGGTGTCTTTACAGCAGTCAACTCCACAACGTTTACTGATTTAGATTTTCTAACAACTTATGATGTATATGTTCGTGCATATTGTGGAACGGAAGACGGCTATTCTATTTGGTCAGGACCAGAAACCTTTACCACGACGCAACAAACTAATTATACAGTGGATTGTGCTTCAGGCCAAGCAGTAAATATTCAATATTGTTACACCAACAATGACTCAACATTCTGGTTATTTACATCCACTGACGGTTTTCCTTTAGAAATAACATTTAATGCTGGAACCATTGAAGGATTCTGGGATGATCTTACGATTTATGATGGCCCAGATAATACATCTCCCGTTCTATTCAATAATAACGATGCAGACATTGAAGATTTTACAGACTTAGTTGTAGAATCAACATCTACAGCAGTTTACATTGAAGTCGATTCAGATGGTTCTGGAAGTTGTCAGTCATCTTTTGGCTATACTCCATGGGATTTTGATGTATCTTGTAAAACGTGCATTACGCAAACCGTTGAATTCGATATAGTAGGCAGTTGCGAACCCAATCAAGAATTTTATGTTGAAGCCAACATTACAGACATGGGAAGTTCATCAAATCTTGAATTGACTGATAATCAAGGAAGTGCGACTCAAACAGCAACAGCTACAAGTGTGGTGACTTTTGGTCCATATGTTGCCAATACCCAAGTGGTCATTTCTGTATTAAACACAGACGATACAAGCTGTCTTTTGGAAAGTGATCCACTCACATTTTTGTGTCCACCACCACCAAACGAATGCTCGATTGTTTATGCTGGAGAAGACACAACATTTTGTAGTGATAATGATCCTGCTACGGTACTAACAGCGTCCTACCATATAGTTGGCCAGGATACCACATCTTATGATGTCACTTTACTAGATGAATGCCCAGCGCCAATATTAGAAGGTGGAACGCCCACAAGTATTGATACGGATGACATTTGGTCAGAAGCTATTGACCTTGGTTTTGACTTTTGTTTCTTTGGAGAAACCTACAGCCAAATACTGATTGGTTCAAATGGTGTTTTATCTTTTGAGTTTGAAAATGCTGAAACTGGAAATGGATGGGATTTACAAGGATTTGGAAGTTCAACTCCTGATCAACTCCCAAACAGTTCTAACACAACAATTTCTGAAGCTAATATATTTGGTGTTGGTCACGACATTGACCCTTCAGATTGTGGTGAGATTAATTATATGGTTTTAGGAAGTGCTCCTGCACGACAATTTGTAGTTAATTATATTGATGTCTGCCATTTTGGCTTCAGCTGTTCAGATTACACCTCTACATCTCAGATTATTCTTTATGAATCCTCAAATTTTATAGATGTAAATATTATAGACAAGCCAATCTGTACAGAATGGAATGATGGGCTTGCCGTAGTAGGTATTCAAAATATTAATGACACCATTGCATTTACACCAGAAGATAGAAATACAAGTGTCTGGGAAGCATCAAACGAGTCTTGGCGCTTTTCTCCATCAGTTGGAGAGGCTGACTATGTGTTTGAATGGTACGATGGAGATACTCTTGTTGGGACTGAGGATACCATCACTGTTTACCCTGAAGAAACTACCACATATACAGCTGCGGTAACATACAACTTGTGTAATGGTGAGACCGCAACGGTAACCGATACCGTGCTTGTTGAAATCACACCCACCCCAATTCCTATTGCTGTAGAAAACGACGTATTTATCTGTGCAGGAGAAGAAGCTGTACTAGAAGTTAATATTGATGCTTCGGCACAATCACCAGATATTGTTTATTATTGGACTTATGATAACGTGGATATTCAATCTGGCCCTGAAAATACATTTATGTTCGCAGAAGGAGCTCAAGCATATGGGGAATATCTTGTCACTGCTTATAATGAAGAAACAGCCTGTTACGCAAGCACCGTAATCAATGTTTTACCAGGGATTGTTCCTGAATTAGAACAGGACACGTCATTTAATAAATGTATTAATGGCGAAGTTGAACTCAGCGTTAATATCATTAACGACCCTGAAATGACATCCGAGTACAACTACGCATGGTACGTTGATAATGAGCTCATCGCAGAAGACACTAGTGGAAGTTTTATTCATGGTGAAGATTTGACAAATGACCCTGTTGTTGTAATAGTAACGAATTTAACTACAAGCTGTGCTTCGGAAACAATGATTAATGTAAATTACTTCCAAAATCAAAATTGTGTAGATATACCCCAAGGTATATCACCCAATGGAGATGGCCTCAATGACTGTTTGGTTCTTGACCATTTAGAAGAGCAGGAAGATATTGTGAAAGCTGAAATTTACAATAGATATGGCGTTAAGGTCTTTGAACTTAATGACTATGTTGACCATTGGTGTGGTCAGGACGCAAGCAGTGGGTCTTCAGACGAATTATTGCCTGTAGGGACCTATTTCTATGTCATTCAATATGCTTCTGGTCGCGAACCAACAATCAGCTGGATTTATCTAAATTACTAACCTAAACAACTAACAAAATAAAAATGAAAAAATTAATTCTAATATTTTTAACCGTACTTATTGCACAGCAGGTTTCTGCTCAGCAGGATCCTCAGTATACGCAATACATGTACAATATGAATATTATAAACCCAGCATATGCTGGAATTTCTGAAGGTCTATCCATCGGCGCGCTATATCGTAGTCAATGGGTGGGTCTAGATGGCGGACCAGAGACTTATACGTTTAATATTCATTCACCTATTGGAAAACAATTAGCAATGGGGCTTTCTGTAATTTCAGACCAAATTGGCCCAGTACAAGAAACCAATGCCTATGTAGATGTTTCCTACACAATTCCTACGGGAATGGAAACACGCCTTGCTTTCGGAGTAAAAGGAGGGTTTACGTTTCACGATATTGGGATTGCAGAAACACAAATTAACCTAGTTGATATGGGAGATCCGTTTTTTGCAAGCGCCATTAATGAAACAACGCCAAATATAGGAGCGGGTGTATATTTTTACAAACCAAACAAATATTACGTCTCTGTTTCTGTGCCAAATATTCTCAACGGGGTACATTTAGATGCCAATGGAACTAAAATTGGTTCAGAATCAGAGCATATGTTTGCTGCTGCTGGTTACGTTTTTGACCTGTCAGAAAATTTTAAACTTAAGCCACATGCTTTATTGAAATATGCATTTGATGCACCAATGAGTTATGATATCAATGCTAATTTATTTATGTATGATTTAATTGAAGTCGGAGTTGGATATCGACTTGAAGATTCATTTAGTGGTATGATTAACTTTCAAGTTATGGAAAACCTTCGTGTTGGATATGCTTACGATGCTATCCGATCGGATTTGGATATTGTAACAAATTCATCCCACGAAATATTCATAAATTTTGATTTCAGATTTTCTTCAAAAGTTTCTCGATCACCTCGTTATTTCTAAATTTAAGCTAAGTACATTATCATGAAAAAATACAGTTCAATTTTAATTATCATATTAGTCACTGGTTTATTTGCCAATGCACAATCAAAAGCTACTAAAAAAGCAGACAAACTCTTTTCAAAGTTTGAATTTGTTGATGCGGCAAAGGCTTATGAAGCACTGATCGCGAAGGGTGAAGCCAATGCCTATATTTACGGAAAACTTGCAGATGCTTATTATAATGTTTTCAATACTGTTGAAGCAGAAAAATGGTACGCAAAAACACTTAAATCTTCTGAAGCTCCAGAAAAGATTTACAAGTATGCACAAATGCTAAAAGCCAATGGTAAATACGAGGAGTCTAACACGCAGATGGTAAAATTTGCTTCTATGCGCCCTGCAGACCACAGAGCAATTGCTTTTGTTAATAACCCAAACTATTTGCCAAAAATCCTTGAAAAAGGTAAAAAATTCAATGTTCAAGACGCGGGTGTCAACTCTGCTTATTCAGATTTTGGAGGTACGCTACAAGACGGCAAATTGTACATCGCTACCGCTAGAAATGAAGAGGGTAAGAGCTACGGATGGAACGAAGAGCCTTTTTTAGATATTTATGCGGCAAATAAAAACAAGGATGGGTCTTTCCAAGCTCCAACTGCAGTCAATACACTAAATACTAAATACCATGAGGGAGTAGTTTCTTTCTCTCCTGACGGAAATACTTTATATTTCTCTAGAGAAAGCTATTATGACAATATTTTTGAAAGAGATTCACTGTCTAGAAATAAATTCAGTGTGCTCAATCTTTATAAATCAACAAAAGAATTAGGAAGTTGGTCTGAGGGAGAAGCGCTTTCTTTAAATTCAAAAAACTACTCCGTAAAAAACCCAGCTGTTAGCCCAGATGGAAAGACCTTATTTTTCGCATCGGATATGGCCGGAGGAATGGGACAATTTGATATATATTCAGCACCATTCAATGGCGATGGTAGCATAGGTGAAGCCACCAATTTAGGTCAAAAACTAAACACTGAAGGTCAAGAAATGTTTCCTTTTGTAAGCGCAGATAACACACTTTACTTTTCCTCTGATGGCCACTTAGGCCTTGGTGGTATGGATGTGTTTTTTGCTAAATTGGTTGATGGAAAAGTGGGGCCTATACGTAATGTAGGTATTCCTGTAAATGGAAATGCAGATGATTTTGCATTCACCATAAATAATGAATCCGGAGAAGGGTTTGTGTCCTCTAATCGCGAAGGTGGTGCAGGAAGTGATGATATTTATACTGTAAAAGTATTGCAGCCTATCTGTGACGTTTTGGTTAATGTGACTGTTAAAGACAGCGAAAGTGGTCTTGTACTGGCTGGAGCAACTGTTAATGTTACTGACACTGAAGGCAATGTGATAGGGACAAAAATTACATCAGAAAAGGGTGAAGTGAGTTACATTATCGAATGTGAAACAGCGCTTTACCTAACAGCTTCAATGGAAGAATATGAAAGTGCTTCAGGAACTATTGAAGGCACAAGCGAAGAAGAAGTTTCAACAGAAATTCTGTTGGATCCTATTGACGAAATTATACTTGCAAATAAAGTCATACTAAATCCAATTTATTTTGATTTTGATAAATCGAATATCACAGCTCAAGCTGCTTTTGAGCTGGACAAATTGGTACAACTCATGAATAAATACGAATCTATCGTTATTCGAGCAGAATCGCATACAGATTCTAGAGGTAGCGCGTCCTACAATCAAGGTTTATCAGAAAAGCGCGCACTAACTACAGCACAATATGTAGTTTCTAAAGGCATTACAGCAGATAGGATTACAGGTGTTGGTATGGGCGAGACTACCCCAGTAAATGATTGTGGAGGTGGGTGTAACGAGGACGAACATCAAATGAATAGACGTTCAGAATTTATTATTCTTGAAGGTAATCCAAACAACGAATAGTTAATAGATAAATTCAAATTTGAAAAGACCTCCACTTTATTAGTGGGGGTTTTTTTATGCAGCCTTAGACAAAATAAAAGCTAAAGAGAAAAGAGAAATCGGAATAAGGATCAAAAGCAAAATAGAGTGTGTTTTGGAACGTTTTAAGCGTTTTGACATGAGAACCGCGCGCTTTTTTCCATTATAACTCATCCAGTTTTTAAATAAGATAAAACCAACAATGCCTATGGATACAATCCATAAACTTGTATCGTCTAAAACATTGAGTTTCATTTGCATTGCAAACTTTATGAAAAATATACCTAAAACAAGGCTCAAAGCTATTTGAACTATAGAAACATACAAACCTGACCATCGCACAGCTAGCTTTGGCTTGCGTTGTTTTATATGTTGAAAAACAGAAAGGTATAAGGAATCAAAAAAATCCATTATAAAATGTAAAAAAAAGCCTGTGAGAGACCCACAGGCTTTAAGTTTATTTTAATGCTTTCTAGTCTTGCACTAAAATTTTAAAATCGTCAATTTCGAAAGTTCCATCTGTTGAGGCCTGTCCACTACCAATATATTTGAAAGCAACGTACCCATTCCCAGAAAAAGAACTCAAATCTACAAGTCCAGAATCTACCCAGTTTTGATAGTATTCACTGTCAGATACAATATTTGCATTTAGAGTACTCCAAGATGATGACTCAATTGTGGCTTCTGTACCATCCCAATCCGTGGATATAAGTAATTCCAATTCACTACCATCAGAAAAACTGTTTGAGGAAATAAACTTCACAAACTCTACTCCTTGAGCATCTAGATCAATAACAGGAGTAATCAGCCAAGCAATCGTACTAGCATCTCCTGTGTTATAGGATCCTAATGAAACCATTTTACTTCCAGAATTTTGAGAGTCATTTGTAACTTTAATAAACCATTCTCTACTCCCCGCCTCTGTATAATTAGTCCAACCATTTCCACTTAAAGAACTATAATTTGGATAAGATTCAAAATCATCCTCAAAAATTGGTGAAAAATCGTTTATGTCTAGAAGTTCACAACGGCTACCATCCATTTGAACATCATCTGATGAGTTTAATGCAAGAACTAATTCACTTCCATTGTACGTTTTTGAAACAATTCCGGAGATCGAACCACCTCCTGCAGGTAGAACTTCATTTTTAAAACTTGCAAATGAGCTGGTTTCTAATTTGAAGGTTGAATAATCGAAACCTGTACAACGCTGAACAGTACGCTGTGTGTCGTAATCATCTGTTGGGGATACAAAAGGTAAACCTACATCGCTTGTAGGGAATTCTGTAGACTCAATAGTTACATAAATTCCAATATCACTTGCTGATAAAGATGGAACCTCTTTAGGGACTAAGTTGTTTGTTGTTGCAGAGCGAAAGATATACAAAGGAACCTCGTTCGCTGTAAATTCTTGTACCTCACCATCACCATTCATAGAACTCCCAATGGTAAACACACCGTCGCCACCTCTTACTTCACCTATAAAGAGATCTTTTAAATAAATATAAACCTCACGACCAATATTAAATTGATTATACGAGTCCACTTGGTTTAATGCAATTTTTACTGCGTCAGTTGGGTTCTCAGAAGCATTTTGAATAAAAAATTCTTTATAAAAATTTCCGCTCGCATCGGATGAAGACACATAACCTTTTACAGCAATTTCAGAAGTAATCTCTGTGGCTTCGTCGTCCGATTCAAATTGAGCTTTCAACTGTTCTATGGTGATTAATTGAACCTCTCCAGAATCTATTCTTGAAAGTAAATCATTAAGATTTTGATTCTCTTCAGTACCAAGGCTAGATGGCACGTCAAATTCGTCGTCCTCTATACATCCTACCATAGCTAAACATGTGAGTAAGGATAGGGCTATTGTTTTAAAGTTTATTGTTTTCATTAGTTTAAAATTAATGTTCATTTTTAGTTTTTTTAGAATCTGAAATTTAGGTTTAAGAAATAGGTTGGGCCTCGACCATACCAATATTTTGGTCCAAAGACGCGCTTGGGGTTGGCTGCATCTTCTTTTAAAGATTGGTAATTGGCACTTCGCCCTTGCTCAAATCCGCCAGATTTATATTTTTGATTAAAAATATTGTTTAGGCTTACAAATAAGCTAACATAATAGTCACCTATTTTCCAAGATTTTCCGCCCACGGCATTTACTACCATATAGTCTTCAAATCGCTCTTGACGTAATAGTTCTCTCGCCAAGTTCGGATCATAATCTGAAAAAGGAAGTCCATCCGTGTCTAAATAAAAGTTTTCTGTTCTAGTCAATGGAGAAACATCAACATAGGTGTTGGCGAAGAAGTTAGTTGTTGCACCAAACCACCAATAATTTGGGTCTCTGTATTCAAACCCAATAGAGGCTGCCTGTTGAGGTCCTCCTGCTATTTTATAGTTCTCTAGCTGCGCTTCACCAAAGTTTAGCCCTTCAACAAAGTCACTGGATGTTAAAACCAAATTTGGATTGTTATCATAAGTAAATTGACCAACCGAAGCAACACCGGTCAACTTAATACTTGGCGTGACTTGGGCTTCAATCCCAAATTCCATTCCCAAATGGCTTTTATCTATCCCTTGAAGTATTTCTTGAACAAAAGCAGTCCCTTGATCAACTCCACTAATACCATCAGCAAAATAAAATGAAACCTCATTAGCATCTTGCATTTGTGTATAATATCCTGTCAATCTAGCTTTAACCGTTGACGATCTGAAAATATAGTTGGCGTCAAAAGAGGTGATTTTTTCTTCTGTGATGTTTATACCTGATTTATCGCCAACAATCGCGTGATTTTCGCGAGAATTAGTGAACGTATTTCTAATGGTTGGCGCTTTAGAAAGATATCCTGCATTGACATTAAAAATATGCTTACCAGAAAATTTATAAGTAAACCCTCCCTTTGCTCCTAATCCGGTAAAAGAAAGTTTACGCCCTTTACCTAAAGAATTATCGGCATATGTTTCTGTTTGATACAGCCCTTCACGCTGATACTCTGTAGCTGTATAGCTCCCCGATAAAAAGAAGTCTACTTTGTTGTATTTGAACTGTGCCTGAAGAAAACTACTTAAAACATTCGCATCAATATTGTAATTGTATCGAAAGGTATCACCCTCACCAACAACTTGATTTGGATTTTGCAGATCAAATTGTACTTGATCAAAAGAATCTACATTGAGATAGCCTGTATTGCTGCCTAGCATATCAACTATTTCAGCAAAGTTATGTGACTTTAGACGTTTGTAGTTTATCGCTGCATTAAGCGTTGTATGTTCGGATAATTGAGATTCTAAAATAGTGTTGACTGTTAATTGCTCATCATCGCTACGGTCTTCATACAATACATAAGCGGCATAATCGCCATTGATGTTATTGGTTAGGTTAGCATCATAAATACGGTTCCAGTTGACTTGACCACCAGTTCTAAAGGATTGATCGGCTAAATAAGCCCCTGCATAATCTGGACCATCAGTATCCGCCAAAAAGTAACTCGGCAACCCTTGGTAGTAGGCTGGACTTGGATTGGCTCCTCCTGCATAATCCAAGCGACTATTTCCAAGTTCTCCAAATTGATAAGCAACATTCGTGTTCAATGATGTCTTTTCAGAAATATCCCAATAGTGATTCAACATTAGTACAGGTTCTGCAATACGTCTAACACGAGAGTTGCGTTTTTCGCCATCATGCCATCCCCAGTATTCATTGTAAGTAATCCCCTTAAGGTCAAAAACTTCTTGAGTGTTAGGCGAAGATTTACCACGGCGGTTAGGCGTATAAATTCCAACAAAATTTAAACTATGTTTATCATTAATTTTCTTTTCTACAGATGCGAAAAATGAATTGGCATCGTAGAAAGTTCCATCTTGAAACCCTTCATTACCCCAACGTCTACCGATAGAAAAAGCATAGGCCCATCCACCATCAACCATTCCTGAGGCATATGTTGCCATCAAACGATTTGTGTAGCTTCTATTGGATGAGGAATATGTAATTCTACCTCCAGCTCTGTAACTAGATGCTCTCAAATTAATGTTGGTTGACCCTAGTAGACCTCCAAAATTATATGAAGATGGCGCCAATCCCATACTCAGTTCTTGACCTCTTAAAACATCGTTTAGTCCTCCCCAGTTGCTCCACTGAGGCCTGCCATCAAACAATTTATTCATTTCAATACCATTCATCAAAACGTTTCCATTCTCTGAATTTAACCCTCGTACACGAAAAAATGAAGAACTGAACTCAAATGCGGCAGCTCTTTGAAAAATATCTTGAGAAGCAGACAGTAATCCAGAAATGTTATCAGCGCCACTAGTGTCATCATTAAGTTCATCATCGGAAAGTGTAATAGTGAATAAATCATCATCCGAGTTGTCTAACGATAACATCATGTCTTGAATACTTAACGTTTGTCCCTCCGAAACGATAATGGGGTATCGCGCATTGAGGTAACCTACTTTACTTAGCGTAAGTATTTGCTCCCCTAAGGGTAAGCCAGAGGAAAACTCAAACGCACCCAATTCGTTAGTGTAAGTAGTTAATTGAGTTCCTTCAAAATTGACCAAAACGCCTATAATAGGTTGGTCTGTGAGCATGTCTTTCACTATACCCTTGACAACAGTTTGTTGTGCAAATACTAAGGATAAATTAAAACATACAAACAAAAAACTAAAAAATTGTTTTTTCATATTAAGATTGATTTTGTTGATGTATATATGTATATATATATATTAAACAAAAGTACGTTTCTTATTTTTAAAATTTATACTTTTGAAGTAATAATTAATTGTAAATCAAAGACCCATTTTTTCTCATATGTTAAACAAATACTTCAAAGCTGTAATAATCGTGTTTTCTGCTCTTTTCGCACTTAAAACAGAAGCGCAGAACAAACGAAAATTTAAAGTACATACCATCGCTTTTTATAATGTTGAAAACCTTTTTGATACTATTAACGACCCCAACAAATACGATGAAGCCAGTCCAATGATGGAGCTTAAAACAGCACGCGCCGAAGTTTATCAAAAAAAAGTCGAAAATATGGCTAGTGTGATTGCGAGAATTGGTGCAGATATGGCAAAAAATACCCCTGCGGTTATCGGCCTTTCTGAGGTTGAAAACAGAGCGGTTATTGAAGATTTAGCCAACGATCCTGCATTACTGGAAAAAGATTATGGAATTGTTCATTACGAATCACCTGATGAACGCGGAATTGATGTAGCACTGATGTATCAAAAGGCATTATTTGTGCCAATCAGCACAAGCTCACATGAATTAAAATTAAGAGATAGCGATGGGGATCGGGATTACACTAGAGATCAACTTTTAGTCAGTGGGTATTTGGAAGGTGATTTAATTCACCTTATCGTCAATCACTGGCCATCACGCAGTGGAGGAGAAGCAAGAAGTAGGTCTAAACGTGAAGCTGCGGCCGCCTTGAATAAACGACTTATTGATTCGCTTCAAAGTAATGACCCTTATGCTAAGGTGTTTAGTATGGGTGACCTAAATGATAACCCAAACAACAGTAGCCTAAAAAAAATACTCAAGGCCAAAGGCAATAAAAAGAAAGTTGGCTTTAAGGGAATTTACAACCCTATGGAGCCCTTTTTTAAAAGTGGACTTGGCTCAAATGCATACAGAGACGCTTGGAGTTTGTTTGATCAAATTCTAATTACAAAGCCTTTGCTTGAAGAGGATTATTCATCATTCAGATTTTATAAAGCGGGTATTTATAATGCACAATTTTTAATCACCAAAAAGGGGCAATTCAAGGGGTATCCATTCCGAAGCTTTTCTTGGGGAGGATTTACAAATGGCTACAGCGATCATTTCCCCGTATATGTGCATGTCATAAAAGAAGTAAACTAATTTCTAATTGGGCCATACATCCCACGGTATCCTAGACAGTATGAGCAACAATGCAATGGTGTAGAAAATTGCCAATGTTTTGAATTTTGGAGCAGATAATCTTTTCTTTTTGTGTTTCGAATAGCCTATTGTTATTAAGGCTACCGCCAAAATATTAATAGTGGGGTGCTCTACTAAGTAAAGTCGGTGAACAGCCGTCTTCATAACCTCGCCAACGCCCAAATCAGCCCACAAAGAAAAACGGCTAGAGGTAAAATACAAAACAAGACCAATAAGTAATTGAATATGGGAAACAATTAGTGTAAACAAAGCCACACGAAATGTTTTTGGGTCGTATTCTTTCTTTGAAATTACCCCTAAGATTGCTTTAAATACAGCTAAAAGCAAAACGAATAAGACTAAATAGGCCCAATAGGAATGTACAGATTTGATCATTGTAATGAAGTTTAGTTTTCTCTACAAAAGTACAAGATTTCTAGCCATAAAAAAACCCCCACACGTGTGGGGGCTTAAATTCATTGCATTATTTAAAATTGTGAATTAGAATCTGTATTGGAAACTTGCGTTCCATGTTGTTCCATTACCTTTAAAATATCCATATGCATCTTTTTGATTTACGTAATCTTTATCGAGAAGGTTATAGACGTTAGCTCTAAATAGTACGTTTTTACCACCAAGGGTGAAATCATAAGACAGACCCAAGTCAAGTAGACCGTAGCTGTTTAATTTTTCTGCTTCATAGACCTCACCATCAACACCAGCTTGTATAACATCTTCTACGTCTACAAAGCCGTAAAAATCATCAAAATAATTGAATGAAGAATAAAGAGTTAAGCGGTCGGTAGCGTCCCAATCCAAACCTACGCCAAATGAGGTCTGTGGTGCTTGGCCAACTTTCACGTTAGAGAGATTAACTTCTCCAGATTCCTCTAATTGATTGGTTTCACCATCAAATCTTCTGTAAGGAGTGGTGTCTTTATATTTCCAGTCTCCAATAGAACCAAATACATTAAAAGCTAATCCGTTTGCAGCCATTGGTTTGTATTGAAAGTCAAATTCTATACCAGTATGTATTTGTGTTACGTCGTTGAAGTTATAGAAAACATCATCGCCTGCGTCGTCTTGACCTCCGAAAGAAAGGTAGCGATTTCCCCACTCAGTGCTGTATGCATCAATATTTAAACGGAATTCATCGGACTGAAAACGGTATCCAGCTTCAAAGCCAATTACTTCTTCATTTTCTACATCACCGTTATTGATTAAATCGTTGCTGTAACGAACATTATCAAAAATATTATCTAAGAAAGGTTGTCTGGAATAAATTCCAGCATTTGCAAATAATTTATGTTGGTCATCGTTACTTGTATACCCTAAACCACCTTTTAGGTTGTACCCCGATTTATTAATCTTTTCCGATTTTCCAGCATCACCAGCAACATTTCCCCCGTCTCTTTGATAAGACTGAGTCGATACAGATCCTTGTAAGAAAGCAGAAAGGTTGTCGGTAGCATATTCTGCTTGAGCAAAACCACCTAAATAATTGATTGTTTCTGAATAATCATAAGCAATTCTTTGGTCTTCATCAGCATAGTTTGATAAAGATGCCCAAGGGTTTGCATCAAATGTTTGAGTAATCAAATTACCATTATCACTCCAAGCATCCAAACCAAACATATGTGTTAATTGTCTGAAGTGGTCTCCAGTGTATGTTCTGCCATCAAAGCCGATGTTATAAGTTAATGGACCACCATTATCAATGTTTAAGTTTGATACAACCCCATACCAGTTATGGTTGTTCACAGAAGCTCTACGCGCGTAAGCAGGAGAATAATTTGGATCATCACTGTCTGAATAACCAATACCACCTGGAATTGCAGTGTTTTGTACTTCAATCGCATCAAAGTCAATTTCTTCGCCATTACCAGAGTTTATTGATTCAGGGTCGTCATAACGGATTCTTCCACGGCCCCATCCACCAGTACCTCCTCCACGGCCCCAAGAGGCATACAGTACTGTAGAAAGATCTAAAGTTTCATTGATATTGAAATCCCAGTTAATGTTGGCAATTGGTTTGTGGTAATAATTACGTCTTTCAGTGAAACGTCTTCCGTTGTAAAATCCGCTATTATCGTTGTACTTATTGCCGTATTGCTCAAATTCATCTAATCGTTTTGAAAAATTTTGATCATGCCATTGTGGCGCCCCAGTAACTAAAAAGTTGAATGTACTTCTTTCACTTGCTTTATATCCAACAGAGAAAAAATAGTTTTGGCCTTGACCTGCAGTTCCTACTGCATATTTTCTGTGCCCTTGCCAATGGTCCATCAAAATGGAAAATGCCCATCCATTTTCATCCAAGCCAGAATCGTAGGATGCTGTAGTTTTGAAATAACTATCATTACCCGTTAGGAAACGAACGAAACCTCCTTTTGTTCTGTTTGTTGTTTTGGATACAATGTTGACTGTACCTCCAACAGATGAAATTGCGAGCTTTGAGGATCCAAGACCTCTTTGCACTTGAACAGCATTAGCTACGTCGGACATACCGGACCAGTTAGACCAATACATTTTACCGTCTTCCATACCATTGATTGGTTGACCATTCAAAAGGAAAGCCGTGTTAGATTGAGAAAAACCACGCGTAAAAATTTGGCTATCTCCAAATCCACCTGCTTGGTTAGATACATAGACAGATGGTGTGTTCTTTAACGCTTCTCCGAATTCTACGTTACCTACGGCACGTGCCTGAATTTCTGCAGAGCGAATAGTAGATACCGCTACGGGTGTCTTTCTGTCGTCAGCTAAATCGATAACCCCAGATCCAACGATCACAATTTCACCGAGTGAATTGTCTGCAACCAAAGTTAATGTCCCTAAATCTGTAGACCCGTCAAAGCTGACTGTCATAGATTGGTACCCTACATAAGAAACTACTACCAATCCGCTATTTGCGGTTGTTTCGATAGAGAACTTTCCATCGAAATCAGTCATGGTACCATTTGAAGTTCCTGATTCAATAACATTTGCACCAGATAATGGTGCATTAAGCTCTGCGTCCATTACAGTTCCTGTAATGACACTTTGAGAAAAAGCAGGAGCCACACTAAGGAGAAATCCCACTATTAAAATTAATAATTTTTTCATTTTTTTTGTGTAATGATTTTATGTTGATTTACTATAAAAATAAGAATATTTTTACAGGATTAAAAAATAATAGATTTGTATTTTGATAATTTGTTAACACAAGAGCGGAAATCATGTTAATAATTAAAAAATATGTAATGTTTAACCCTCAACGCATAGATTTGTACATGCTGATAAGATTGGCTGTTGATGCATCGTGATGCGCAGAGTAACTGTCCGTAAATTCATCAAGTATTTTTCCTGCCAATTGCTTGCCCAATTCAACCCCAAATTGATCGTAACTGTAAACATTCCAAACCACCCCTTGCACAAAAATTTTGTGCTCGTACATTGCTATCAGTTTTCCAAGACTTTCTGGCGTAAGTTTATCTATAAAAATGGTATTAGTAGGGCGGTTCCCTTCAAAAATTTTATATGGGATTATAGATTCATTGGTTCCTTCGGCTTTCACCTCAGCTTTTGTTTTGCCATTGAGCAGTGCTTCTGTTTGTGCAAAAAAGTTGGACATCAACTTGTCTTGATGGTCTTGATTGCCGTGCAATGGTGTCCCAAATCCTATAAAGTCAGCAGGAATCAGTTTTGTGCCTTGATGAATCAATTGGAAAAATGCATGCTGGGAATTGGTTCCTGGTTCGCCCCATATAAGATTCCCTGTTTGGTAACTCACTTTGTCACCAGCTCTATCGATACTTTTTCCATTACTTTCCATAATAGCTTGCTGAAGATAAGTCGCAAACTGATTTAGATATTGGGTGTAAGGGATAACAGCTTCACTTTCGGCCTTAAAAAAGTTATTGTACCAAATGCTTATAAACGCTAAAATCATGGGTATATTTTGCTCAAACTTTTCTTCCTTAAAATGTATATCCATCTTATGAGCTCCTTTTAAAAGGGCATTAAAATGATCAAACCCAACAGCCAAGCTAATACTTAATCCAACTGCGCTCCACAATGAGAAACGGCCTCCAACCCAATCCCACATAGGGAATATATTTTGAGGATCAATACCAAATGCTTTTACGTTTTCGATATTGGTAGAGACGGCTACAAATTGTTTTGCAATATCGTCTTGGGTTGCATGTTGCAAAAACCATTGCTTGATGGTTGTAGCATTTGATAACGTTTCTTGCGTGGTGAATGTTTTTGAAACAATTACAAAGAGGGTCGTTTCTGGATTTAAGTTTTTCAGAACCTCGTTCACATGGTCGCCGTCTACATTACTCACAAAATGTACATTTAAATGATTCTTGTAATAAGACAATGCGTCAACAACCATCGCTGGCCCAAGGTCAGAACCACCAATTCCAATGTTTACAATGTCTGTAAAGGCCTTGTTGGTAAACCCTTTTCTATCCCCTTCAATAACTTCCAGTGAGAATTGTTTTATTTTGTGTTTTACTTCGCAGATTTCAGGAATAACATTGTTACCTTCATAAAAGACCTCTGCATCTTCTGGTGCACGCAGTGCTGTGTGCAGAACAGCTCTGCCTTCAGTTTTATTGATTTTTTCTCCTCCAAAATATTTTGAGACTGCATCAGATAATTGAAGTTCTTCCGCTAAATCTTTTAATAAACTCAAGGTTTCAGCATTGATTCTATTTTTAGAATAGTCAAGAAAAAAATCCTCCCATTTTATAGTCATTTGTTGGGCTCTTTCGGGCTGATGCTCAAACCATTTAGTCATGTGAGCCTCCTTTATGGATTCAAAATGTTGTTGTAATTTATTCCAGGCCTTAGTTTGGGTAGGGTTTATAGATTTTAAGCTCATAATGTTTAAAATTCGGTTAGTTTATAGAATCAAGTCTTTGTTTGAGCGGTGCAATATACGCTAGAAATTCGGTTTTATATTTATCTGGCAATGCTTTTGCATCCGGTAGTTTTTGACGAAATGGATCGACTTGACGTCCATTTTTCCAAAAACGATAGCACACATGCGGTCCACTGGTATTGCCCGTCATTCCAACTTTTCCTATTACATCTCCTTGTTTAACAAAATCGCCGACATTTACCAAGCGCCTACTCATGTGAAGGTACTGCGTGGAATAAGTGGCGTTGTGCCGGATTTTAACATACTTGCCGTTTCCTCCACGACGAGTAGATTCCACAACTGTACCATTTGCAGTAGCCAAGATTGGTGTACCAACAGCTGCAGCAAAATCAGTACCTTTGTGAGGACGAACTCTGTTCCCATACAAAGCAATACGGCGATTGAGATTGTACCTAGATGAAATTCGACTAAATTTTATAGGACTCTTCAAAAACGCTTTTTGAAGACTTTTCCCACTCAGATCGTAATAGTCAGTGCTAGTTTTAGACTCAGGAGTAATGAAATCAAAAGCATATATAGGTTCGCCTTTGTGTTTAAAATAGGCAGCATCTATTCGCTCAATTCCAGCATAAATACTATCCTCTACAAAGCGTTGTTTATAAATTACTTTAAAACTATCCCCTTTTTGTAGCCTAAAAAAGTCAATCGTCCAGGCATAAATATCATCAGACATATCGTAGATTAATTGAACTGGTAACCCTTGTGCTTCCATCGTTTCTGACAATGAGCTTTCAATGACTCCAAAAGCTTCTTTTTCAACAATTTTAACAGGCTTTCGTTGTTGATAAGCCTTGATGGTATCACAAAACTCAACAACTAAGTATTCAATTTTGTTCTGTTGATAAATAAAAATCAAAGGTTGATCAGAGCCATCTTTTGAAAATAGCATTACATAGGGCTTACCTATTCTTAACTGACGGATGTCAAAAACTTCTTTAGTAGCTTCAGCAATGTAATGGATTTTTGGGTATACGAGCTTATTTTTTTCTAAAATCTCACCAAAACTATCGCCTTTCTTTATGGTATCATAAACTACATTATAATTATTAAAATTATAACCAAATTTATAATTATCAGAAAGGAATGTTGATTCATTTAAAAGGGGCTTAGTCTCCTCATTTGAACACCCTTTAAAAGTATAAAATCCAATAAACAAGATAAATCCGTAAAGGAAAAATTTTAAATTAAATAGTTCTGGATTAATACTAAACTTCATGCCCCCAATTGTCTTTTTCTTTTGCGCTCCAAAGTTCAGGAAAAAATATTCTTTTTTGGTATTTCGGGTGCATATATTTTTGCCAGTTACTTCCACCAGTTGCTTCACCGTCACCAGAGCTTGCTAATATATAGTGTTTTGCAGCGTTAAAATGAGCCATAACCCACGTGATATTGACTGTGTAATCGTAATGACGCATGGCATTTACAAGGGTGTTGTTTTTTTGATCGTCAACAGATAATTCTTTATAACGTGTCCAAAGGTTTTTGGTGTTGTACACTTTCATGAATGTAATAAACTCTTCTTTATATCGTGTCTCGAAATTTGTGAGTAAAATCGATTTTTTACCGGTTTTGAAATCTTTTCCAGCAGCTTGCCAGTAAAGGTGTTCGAAGGCATGCTCAAATGCTGTATCTCTATCAATAGTTTCGCGAAATCGAGGATCAATTAGATTGATAAGCTCCGTTGAAGCAAACTCTATTTTTCTGTATTGTGCACTTTGAAATCCGCTGGCAGGTGTTAGTGTGTGTCTAAATTTATTGTATTGTGCTAGATCCATACCATCCTGCATAATTGCAAATGAGGAGGTCAACATGTCAAAATAACGACTAACACGCATGAGCTTATCAGTGAAAATGTCAACATTTAGGACGGGCATTTCAGCAAGCTGCTGCAGCTCCCACAAAATCATCTTAAAGATTAATTCATTGATCTGATGATAACCAATAAAAACCATTTCGTCAGGGAGTGTAGTTCGTTGAATTTGTAAGTTTAGAAGCGCATCGGTATGAATATAATCCCAATAATTAATCGTTTTACTGTGTAAAAGCCCTTCTAAATATACATTCTTGTCCTGATTTATAGCGCTATATTTATCTTCAAGGGATTGGATTAAGTTTTTTGTTGCGTTATTTTTCATAGGAATATATTAGAGTTGTAATTCAAAGGGGAATTTTAGGCCTTTGAACGCTATCAAATCAGATCGAATAGATCCCACTCGAAGGTTAGCTTGGATTTTCAAAGGTATTTTATTTTTATCTGCACTAACCCAAAGTGTAACACTTTCTTCTTCCTGAAACACACGCCCTGCCATTACATAAGGTCGAAATTTCAAACATTTTACCTTGCCAAAATTAGTTTTTATTGTTTGACGACCTAAAAACTTTAATTTGAATCCAAAGATTTCATCATCAAAAAACATATTTAATTTGACAATATCCCCTTTTTTGATGGTGTTGGTGTCGTAGTGATTTCGCAAATAATAATAAGCAGAAATCATATCTTGAATATTGTCCTGTATGGGCACCGATTTTTTCGTTCCTCTTTTGAGATCGTTTACGTTTGCAACGTTCTTATCATAATCAAATTCAACAATTCTGTTTTTAACATGACCGCCCTCATAAATATCTCTTATAAATTTATAAGGCACTCCCGTTGATTTATCAAAATAGCTTTCGTAACGGTCTTTGACTTTAAAAAACCATTTGAGTGCGCCTGTGGTTTCGCCCTTGCCAACAACACGGTAAACGGGCAAGCCATTGTATGTTGCATTTTTTATATGCAATGTTGCGTTTCCAGCTTTTACCCAGCCGCTGTAGCTGAGCTTAAACTTAAGCCATTCTCCAGCTTGAAAAGAAGATTCGCTTTGGGCTGAACCGAACTTTACGCTCGCAAGAAAAAGGAAGCAAATTAATACTATACGCATCATACCATCTTTTATTGATGTAGATGCAAATTTGCAATTATTATTCCAAATCTAAAAACAATTGAAAAGCATAATGAACAGTTTTATTAAAGTGTTCCTCGATTTGCTTGTTCGCGTTCAATTGATTCAAACAACGCTTTAAAATTCCCAGCACCAAAGCCCTTTGCACCCATCCGCTGTATAATCTCAAAAAATAAGGTTGGTCGATCTTGTAGAGGTTTAGTAAAAATCTGTAATAAATACCCTTCTTCATCTGCATCAACCAAAACAGAAAACTCCTGAAGTTTTGAAATATCTTCCTTCATAAGTTTCATGTGCTTACCAAGACGCTTTGGAATCGCATCGTAGTAAGCCTGAGGAGGGGGTGGTAAAAACTCAACCCCATTGGTACGCAGATGTTTTACTGTAGCTATAATATCGTCTGTTGCCACCGCCAAGTGCTGAACACCACATCCTTCATAAAAATCGAGATACTCTTCAATCTGTGAGCGCTTTTCGGCTTCTGCAGGCTCATTAATTGGAAATTTAATACGTCCATTCCCATTACTCATCACTTTACTCATTAGGGCAGAATATTCGGTATGAATTTGCTTATCATCAAATGATAAAAAATTAACAAAACCCATCACCTCTTCATACCAGTTCACCCAAGTATCCATTTCACCCCAACCCACATTGCCAACTATATGGTCAATAAATTTGAGGCCTGCGCTGGGCGGATTATAATCCGATTCCATTGCAACATAACCTGGAAAAAATACACCCTTATAGTTCTTACGCTCCACAAAAACATGGACAGTTTCGCCATAAGTATAAATCCCTGAGCTAATGATTTGGCCAAATTCATCAGATTGAATTTTAGGCTCAAAATAGGATTTTGCTCCACGCTTAGTGGTTTCTTCGTAGGCCTTGCGAGCATCATCAACCCAAAGGGCAATTACTTTAACGCCATCACCATGAGTTCGCAAATGATCATTTATTGCGGACTTGCTGTTAAGCGGGGTGGTGAGTACTAATCTAATTTTTCCTTGCTGAAGTACATAACTCACTTCATCTTTTGATCCTGTCTCCAAGCCTTTATAGGCTAGAGACTGAAAACCAAAAGCGGTTTTGTAAAAGTGCGCTGCTTGTTTGGCATTGCCGACATAAAACTCTACATAATCGGTTCCTAAAAGAGGCAAAAAGTCTTGCGCACCTTCAAATATTTTTTCAAGACCATAGTCTACAGATTTTAATGTTTTTTTCATAACTAAATTTTGGGTTAAATATTAATTTTCTAACCATGATTTATGGTAATCATCGTCAGCGATTTTGAGGGCTTCGTCAGTAACTTGAAGGGGTTTAAAAGTGTCAACCATTACAGCTAGTTCTTGAGTATCTTTTTGGCCAATACTTCGTTCCATAGCTCCTGGATGTGGCCCATGTGGAATCCCTGCTGGATGCAGAGAAATATGACCTGCTTCGATATCATTTCGACTCATAAAATCTCCATCCACATAATACAAAACCTCATCACTATCAATATTGCTATGGTTGTAGGGTGCAGGAATTGAGTCGGGGTGGTAATCGTACATGCGAGGCACAAAACTACACACCACAAATGCATTAGTTTCAAAAGTTTGATGCACCGGAGGCGGTTGATGAATTCTGCCTGTAATGGGTTCAAAATCGTGAATTGAAAAGGCGTATGGATAATTATATCCGTCGTAGCCAACCACATCAAAAGGATGTGAAGCATAAATCATTTCAATAATTTCATTTTGCTTCTTCAATTTGATAGTAAATTCACCACTTTGATTGTACGTTTCTAACTCCTCTGGCCTGCGAATGTCTCGTTCGCAGAAAGGAGAGTGCTCCAACATTTGGCCAAACCAATTACGGTATCGTTTTGGGGTATACATCGGACTGAAAGACTCAACAATAAAAAGTCTATTATCTTCAGAGTCAAATTGAATTTGATAAATAATCCCTCTAGGAATTAATAAATAGTCTCCGTATTTGAATTCTAAATTCCCATACATTGTGCGCAGCTTACCACTTCCTTTGTGTACAAAAATAAGCTCATCTGCATCAGTGTTCTTGTAAAAGTAATCCGTGAGTGATGACTCTGGCGCTGCTAAAATAATATTGCAATCGGAATTGGTGAGTATAACTGTTCTGCTGTCCAAATAATCTGCTTTTGGGGTGACTTCAAATCCACGTAAACGGTAGGATTGAATGTTATTGGATTTAGAGACTTTTGGGGCAATACTGTATTGCTTAACTATAGATTTGACTTGTGTTGGGCGTTGCTCGTGGTAGGAGTTGGTAGACATTCCATCAAATCCTATGGTGCCAAATAATTGTTCATAATAAAAACCACCATTTGGTTTTTTAAATTGAGTATGCCTTTTGGGCGGAATTTTTCCAAGTTTGTGATAAAATGGCATTTTAAATTTTTTTTGTTAAACAAATAAGCTAAAAAGGAGAATTGTTCGTGCGGGGCACAAGAACTGGCTTATTCAGGATTTCTTTTGATAAGAAAGTGAAGTAACAATAAAAGATCATTCCAAAAAAGAGTCATACACAAATTTAATAAAAAAAATGATACGAGTTAAAACCAGTAGCCTAAATTCACTAGAGCGCCGCTGTAGTCGTTTTCTGGAGACCAATGAAATTTGAGTTCAATCGGGCCAAAAATAGTCTCTAGACCATAGCCTATAGCATAGCCACTATAGTCTGGTATTGAAAGCCATTCTTTAGTTAAAAAAATATCATTCCCTATGTTAGTAAAGTTACCAGAAATATTAATATGGTGGCGCTTATAAAACTCGTAATCAATATTAAAATGAGCTTTCAAATAATTATTTCCTGATAGACTAAAAAAGTCGTATCCGTAGAAGGTTCTGTTGTAATTAATTTGTTGATGTGTATAACCACCTAATCCAAAATTAAGTGAAGGAAATTGTTCGTTACCAATCATAAAACCGCCTTCTGAACCAATAGAAATAGATAAGTCTTCAGTAACAGTAAATGCTTTTAAAACATTTGCTTTTAAAACAGAGAACTGACTGAAGTCATTAAAATTTGATGCGCTTAAATATAAATCCATACCGCCTTCAAACAAAAAACCTGTTGATGGAAAAAACGGGTCGTCAATTGTATCAAATTTTAAACGGGTATTAAAAAAAGAAAGGTTTGAATCAACTAATTGATATCTATCACTTGGAAAAGTTGGAACTAGCGAAGAACTACTTGAATATATGTTTAAGCGTTTGAACGTCAAACCTAGTTTGAAGGAAAAATCTTTTTTAATGAGTGTTTCTACAAAGAAGCTTCCGCTAAAATCAGAAAAGGCTGTGGGGATTCTGTTGCTCATTGACTCTGGTAGAGCGTTGTCAAAAAACAACGGATTTATATCATACCTAAACCGCATATATTTGGCATTAAGGCCTATGCTCCAATAAAACCCTTTGTCAATGTAATAGTCAAAATTTATGCGCGAATTATCACCTAAAACAAAATCTAAAGACAATACATCATTTTTGATGAGAAATTGTTTTTTTGTGAAGTTTAAAAGAACGGAGCTTTTGAGAACTTGATCATAATGTATTCCAAATTTTAAAAAACTTGTATTGGTGGTTTCTTTTATTGTCCCTCTAAAGTCATATCCAAAGTCTTTTGATAAAGAAAAGTCGTAACGAAAGCGGTCAAAATTATTTGTTGCCAATAAGTTGTTTACGCCGTTATTAATATTATCAAAACTCAACACCTCATTTGGACGAAAACGCAGTTTCCCAGCAATGTATGCTTTTGTGTACTTTTCATTGCCAGTGATTTTTATACTATTTATTTTCAAGCTGTCCAAAACAGGGGGATGATAATAAGGTTTTCTGAAATTTTGTTTGCTTGCAATAGCGCTTAAATTGTCTAAGAATGGTGCAACAGAACGTTCTCCTATTTGAATAATTTCTGCTCCTTTATTAAATGAAATAATTGAGTAATCGTCAACATCAGGTTCAATGTAAATATCAGTCAATTGAATCTTTTTTTGCATGGACTCAATAGATCTAAAATTACTGATTTGAGTCAAAATTTCCGAAACCGATTTGATTTCTTCTTTGGTCAATAAATCATCTTGAACATTCACTCCAATAATCAGATCAACGTCTTTTGTCTTTAAAATCTCGATAGGGTAATTATTAGCAATTCCACCATCCATCAGCAATTCGCCATCATATTCCACTGGTTGAAATAGCGTTGGTAGCGCACTACTAATTGAAATTGCTTCAGCAAGATTGCCTTTATCTAACAGAACCTCTCCCCCAGTTTCCATATTTGTAGCTACGCAATAAAATGGAATTGGAAGTTGACTGAAGTTCGTTATTTCTCGTTCATTCATTGTCAATTTGGTAAACAAATTGAATACGTTTTGCCCTCTAGAAATAGAAGAAGGCAATTTAATTTTAAAGTTATTTAATGGTAAAGATGCGGCGTACTTTTCTGAGTTTCTTCGTTCCTGAAAAGTCTTTGATGCTCGTGGCACTTTATCCCCCAATAGAACATCTATATCAACTTCTCTAAAAATAGAGTCCAACTGCATTGCGGAGTAGCCGGATGCATATAATCCACCTACAACTGCACCCATACTTGTTCCAGCGATGTAATCAATACGCACCCCCAAACTATCTATAACTTTCAAGACTCCTATATGTGCCAAGCCTTTGGCGCCACCACCACTCAAAACTAAACCAACTTTGGGATTGTCTGTTAAAGGTTCTTGAGCAAAGCCTAGGCTGCAACAAAATAAAAGGATAATATAAAATTTGGATGCAAATTTCATTTTTTATTATTGTAAAAATTATAAATTTTTTGGGCTTTTGATTTGCCTACAATGTGTTCTAGTTCGTCTAACTTTGCAAAAGAAACTCTTTGTGCCGATTTGAACGCTTGGAGCAACTGTATACGTGTTTTATCCCCAATTCCTGGAATTGACTCTAACTCCGATTTCAATGCAGACTTGCTGCGCCTATTGCGGTGATGTTCTATGCCGAAACGGTGAGCTTCATTCCTTAACTGCTGTATGATTTTCAATGTTTCACTTTTCTTGTCTAAATATAAAGGAATTGGGTCATTTGGATAAAATAATTCCTCTAATCTTTTAGCAATTCCAATAATTGCGATTTTCTCTCTAAGCCCTAGCTCATCTAAGCTTTTTAAAGCTGCGGATAGCTGTCCTTTACCCCCATCAATAATGATAAGCTGCGGAAGAGGTAGACCCTCATCTAAAAGACGCTTATATCTTCGGTATACAACCTCAGTCATTGATGCAAAGTCATCAGGTCCTTCAACAGTTTTTATATTAAAATGTCGGTATTCTTTCTTGCTTGGTTTTCCATTTTTAAAAACTACGCAAGCTGCCACAGGGTGTGTTCCCTGAATGTTTGAATTGTCAAAACACTCAATGTGTGTTGGCGCTTTGTCAAGACGAAGATCGGACTTCATTTGGTTCATAATACGTTTGGTGTGCCGATCAGGATCTGTAATTTTAATCTGTTTTAGCTGTTCTAAACGCTGATACTTTGCATTACGTAAAGACAAGTCTAAAAGATGTTTTTTATCACCAAGCTTCGGAATGGTTACTTTTAAATTTGTGGATAAATCAACCTTAAAAGGCACATAAATTTCATCAGACTGAAGTTTGAAGCGATATCTAATTTCTGTAATGGCTAGACTCAAAAGTTCGGGGTCTGGTTCGTCCAGCTTTTTCTTTAATTCCATAGTATGGGCACGAATGATAGCGCCATGGGAAACTTGTAAAAAATTAACATATGCATAACGCTCATCACTTACAATACTATAGACCTCAACATCGCTAATTTTTGGATTCACAATAGTTGACTTTGATTGATAGTTTTCTAAAATGGAAATCTTTTCTTTAAGAACTTGGGCTTCTTCAAACCTCAAGTCTGCTGACAACGTTTTCATTTGGTTTTTAAAAACAGAAAGTGAGTTCTTGAAATTCCCTTTTAAAATCTCTCTTACAGAAGCAAGGTTTTGCAAATAGTCCGCTTCAAATTCTTTCCCCTCGCAAGCTCCTTTGCAATTCCCTAAATGAAATTCTAAACAAACTTTATATTTTTGGTTTTCTATTTTATCCTCAGCCAAATCATAGTTGCATGTTCTCAAAGAAAAAAGACCTTTGATAAGATCTAATAAAGTATATACCGTTTTAATACTTGTATATGGCCCAAAGTATTCAGACCCATCTTTTATGACTCGCCGAGTTGAAAACACTCTAGGGAAACGTTCTTTTTTAATACAAATCCAAGGGTAAGACTTGTCATCCTTTAAAAGCACATTATATCTCGGTTGGTATTTTTTAATTAAATTATTTTCCAACAACAATGCGTCTGTCTCTGAGGCTACAACTATGTGTTTAATTGCACGAATTTTCTTAACCAATACATTGGTCTTGCCATACTCATGCTCTTTATTAAAATAAGAGCGAACTCGTTTTTTTAAGTTTTTGGCCTTTCCAATATACAGAATAGTATCCTTGGCATCAAAAAATTGATATACTCCAGCTGTATCTGGGAGTGTTTGTAGTTGGATTTCAATCTTCGAACTTGTCATTATTCCAAAGGTATACTAATTCTTAGTATAGTAAAAATCGATTCCACATTTTTAGTATCTTGTCCAAAAATTAGTGATATTTAGCACATGAATATTGTCATTTTATCAAGAAATAAAAATTTATATTCCACCCGTCGATTAGTTGAGGAAGCTGAAAACAGAGCACATGATGTTGAGGTGATTGATCCATTGAATTGTGATTTGATTATTGAAAAAGAAAAACCCACAATTTACTATAAAGACAAGTATTTAGATTACGTAGACGCTATTATTCCAAGAATAGGTGCATCGGTCACTTTTTATGGGTGTGCTGTTGTACGTCAATTTGAAATGATGAACGTGTTTTCTACTGTTTCTTCTGATGCTATTATTCGTTCAAGAGATAAACTCAGAAGTTTTCAACACCTATCCAAAGGTGGCATTGATATGCCAAAGACAGTTTTTACAAATTATTCAAAAGATGTGGAGGAGGTTATTGAACATGTTGGGGGCACTCCAGTAGTTATAAAACTGCTTGAAGGGACTCAAGGTCTTGGTGTTGTTTTGGCCGAAAGTAAAAATGCTGCTGAATCAGTGTTAGAGGCTTTTAATGGGTTACAAGCTAGAGCGTTAGTACAAGAATATATAGCTGAAGCCAAAGGAATAGACATTCGAGCACTTATTGTTGACGGACAAGTTGTAGGTGCGATGAAAAGAATAGGTAAGCCTGGAGAATTTCGCTCGAATTTACACCGCGGAGGAACTTTTGAATATTACCGAATGACAGAGCCCGAACTAAAAATTGCCATCAAATCTGCTCGGCAACTAAAGCTTCCTATATGTGGTGTTGATCTTTTGCAGTCCAATCGAGGACCATTGATAATGGAAATCAACTCTACTCCTGGCCTAGAGGGAATAGAAGGCGCCTCAGAAAAAAATATTGCAAAAGCCATCATTACATTTATTGAACGAAATAGACGCTGATGAATCAACATAACTCTGTACTACATATTTTAGGTGAGGCTGTTTCTGCTGGTGAATCCAAAGAGATTAACTTCCATGTGGCAAAATTGCATACGCGAACTCGAGTCGATGTCCCCGTAATTATTAATCGATCCAAAAAGCCTGGTCCAGTTGTATTGTTCACCGCTGGTATACATGGCGATGAAGTTAACGGAGTTGAAATTTTAAGGCAACTCATAGCAAAGGGCATCAATAAACCAAAAAAGGGAACAATCATCTGTATTCCAGTACTAAATATTTTTGGGTTTTTAAACAAAACACGAGAACTTCCGGATGGCCGTGACTTGAATCGTGTTTTCCCTGGCTCAAAGACAGGCTCACTTGCTAGTCAAGTCGCTTATAAACTCATGACCGAAATTGTCCCTCAAGTTGATTTTATTATAGATCATCACACTGGAGGCGCTGGACGGTTCAATGCCCCACAAGTCAGAATCGTAGCAGGCGTTCCCAAACTTAAAAAATGGGCAAAAGCATATGGAGCTCCTTTTGTTGTTTACTCAAAAAAAATACCGAAGTCTTTTAGAAGTGCATGCGATAAGCTAAATATACCAATTTTACTTTTCGAAGGCGGAAAATCGTACCATATCGATTCTAGAGTAACCAATACGGGAGTCAATGGCGCTAAGCGCATCTTACATCACCTTGGTATGTTAGGTGCAAAATTTAAGGTTTCAGCTCCTAAAAAAGAAATTGTTTTCATCAAAGACAGTAAGTGGATTAGAGCGAAAGCGTCTGGGATGTTCCGCCCCACAATTAAGCTAAACTCCAAAGTTGAAAAAGAATCTGTATTGGGATATATAACAGATGCCTATGGCAAATTCAATCAATCAATAAAAGCTGACTGTGCTGGTTATATTATTAATATTAACGAAGATCCAATTGTTTACAAAGGGGATGCTCTTTTTCATTACTCCACAAAATTTAGTTTATGAACAAGAGCGATTTAAGAACAATCTACAAACACAAACGAAAATCGTTAACCCAATCTGAAATTGATAGGCTGAGTTTGAAAATTGCCAATCAAACCCTAAAGCTACCAATATGGGAAGCTTCTTTTTATCATCTATTTTTGACAATCAAACCACTAAAAGAGGTTGAAACTGAGCCACTTATGAGTATTTTATTTGGTAAAGACAAACATATTGTCGTTCCAAAAAGTGATATTTCAAGCTGTGAAATGACGCATTTTTTACTAAGCGACAATACTATCATTAAGCCAAATATTTGGAATATTCCGGAGCCTCAGAATGGCATTCAAATCCAACATTCACAACTTCAAGTCATATTTGTACCCCTTTTGGCTTTCGATCAAAAAGGACAACGAGTTGGATATGGTAAAGGGTTTTATGATTTGTTTTTGAAGTCTTGTCCCAAAGCGATTAAGATTGGGCTTTCATTTTTTGGTGCTGTGGATGAAATTGAAGACAAAAGCACACAAGATATTCCACTCGACTACTGTATTACGCCAAATCAGGTTTATCAGTTTAATTAAGGTTTTACTTTGAACTTGAATTTCTCTGATTATAAACCAACAAAAGACCAACTCCTGTGCTAATAGCTACATCGGCAAAATTAAAAACAGGATTAAAAAATGTAAAATATTCTCCTCCTACAAAAGGTATCCAATTTGGTAAATATCCTTTGAGTATAGGAAAGTGCAGCATATCAACTACTTTTCCATGAAAAAGAGAACCGTAATAGTTTTCGCTAAAAAAAGAGGCTTTTTGACCTAAACTATCATCAAAAATAACGCCATAAAAAACAGAGTCAATAATATTTCCAAGTGCCCCCGAAAAAATCAATGCTAAAGCATAAATTAAATGATGAGCTGATTTTTTTTTAATAGTTGTATACAGCCAACAACCAATTGCTGCAAGGGCAACTAATCTAAATAATGTGAGAACTAATTTAGCTGTTTTGTCGGAAATATGAGCAGAAAAGTCACTGAGCTTAGCACCCCATGCCATGCCGTCATTCTCAACAAAAAAAATTTTAAACCAGTCAAAAACCACAAGCTCCTGCCCAAGCTCAAAATGGGTTTTGATGTATATTTTGGTGACTTGGTCTACAAATAAAACTAAAAGAATAACAATAAGGACATTCTTTTTTGACATCCTATCGCTGCATATTCTTCGCTTCAATACTTAAAGTCGCATGAGGTACTAGCTCCAAACGCTTTTTGTTGATGAGTTTACCTGTAACTCGACAAACTCCGTATGTTTTATTTTGAATTCTTATAAGTGCATTCCTTAAATCACGAATGAATTTCTCCTGACGAATAGCCAATTGTGCATTAGATTCTTTACTCATGACTTGACTTCCTTCATCAAATGCTTTAAATGTTGGCGAGGTATCCTCTGTCCCGTTATTTAAATCATTCATATAGGCGCTTTTAATAAGTTCTAAATCATGCTGAGCCTTCTCAATTTTCTTTTGAATCAGGGCTTTGAATTCTTCAAGTTCATTGTCTGAATATCGGTTAGTTTTTTCCATAATCAGCGTATTTAATTGTGTTTTTTAATAAATAACTTGGTGGAAATATCGTCAAAATCTATCTCTATTCCCTCATCAAGTTGATTAACTTCGTGTAATGTATGTGTTAGTGTTTCTACTTTAATATAATCTAAATTGGTTTGGATGGCTTTGTGCATGCTCGTTTCATGCACTAAAAATACATCTATGTGGTCTGTGAGTTCAAATCCTGAATCTTTTCTTAAATTCTGAATTCGATTCACCAGCTCACGAGCTATACCTTCCTCTCTTAAGGATTCAGTGATAGTAACATCCAGTGCCACGGTCACTGCACCTTGATTAGCCACAAGCCAACCTTCAATATCTTGTGATGTAATTTCTACATCACTGAGTTCCAATGTACTAAATTTTCCGTTAATTTCAACCTCTAAATGACCTTGTTTTTCAATTTCTTTTATCGCATCTGCATCCAAGTTCTGTACAGCAGTTGATACAAACCTCATGTCCTTACCAAACCTAGGCCCTAATACTTTAAAATTGGGTTTAATTTGTTTAACTAAAATATCTGAGGCATCTTCTAGAAGTTCGATTTCTTTAATATTAACCTCATGCTTAATGAGGTCAGAAATTGCCAATATTTCTTCCTTTTGTTCAGCAGACGCTACAGGGATCATAATTTTTTGCAGGGGCTGACGTACTTTTATTTTCTCTTTTGCCCTAAGGGATAAAACTAACGAAGATATCAATTGAGCTTGAGCCATTTTACTTTCAAGAGCTTTGTCGATCATCACAGTATTGGCCTTAGGGAATTCTGCTAAATGAACACTCTTAAAGGCTTCTTTGCCCGTATGCTGAATAAGATCCAAATACAAACGATCCATATAAAAAGGAGCAATTGGCGCACCTAGTTTTGAAATAGTAAGCATACAAGTGAATAACGTCTGGTAAGCAGATATTTTATCCTTTTGATAATCTCCTTTCCAAAAACGTCTCCTGCTGAGTCTAACAAACCAATTACTGAGGTATTCCTGTGTAAATTCTGATATTATTCTTGCGGCTTTTGTAGGTTCATAATCCGCATAATATTCATCTACTTTTGTAATGAGGGTGTTAAGCTCAGATAAGATCCAACGGTCTATCTCAGGACGTTCCGCTAGTGGTATATCAGTTTCCGTATATTTAAATTGATCTATGTTTGCGTAGAGGGTGAAAAAGGAATAGGTATTGAACAAAGTGCCAAAAAACTTTCGCTTGACTTCCTCAATTCCTTCAATATCGAACTTCAGGTTATCCCACGGATTAGCATTACTAATCATGTACCAACGAGTAGCATCGGGTCCATAGGTGGCCAATGTTTCAAAAGGATCAGTCGCATTGCCTAGACGTTTCGACATTTTTTGCCCATTTTTATCTAAAACTAATCCGTTTGAGACAACATTTTTATACGCCACAGAGTCAAAAACCATAGTACCAATAGCATGTAATGTGTAAAACCAACCACGTGTTTGGTCAACTCCCTCAGCAATAAAATCTGCTGGGAAGGCCTTGTTTTCATCAATAAGATTTTTGTTTTCAAATGGGTAATGCCACTGAGCGTAAGGCATGCTCCCTGAGTCAAACCAAACGTCTATGAGATCACTTTCCCGGTACATTGGCTGTCCAGAAGGGGACACAAACACAATAGAATCCACAATATTTTTATGCAAATCTATTTTAGAATAATTTTGATCGGAATAGTCATCGACTATGAAATCATCAAAAATATCCTTAACCATTAATCCAGCCGCCACAGATTTTTGCATTTCGTCTTTTAGTTCTTTTACAGAGCCGATACAAATTTCTTCTTTTCCGTCTTCAGAACGCCAGATAGGCAATGGAATACCCCAATAACGCGAGCGTGAAAGATTCCAATCATTGGCATTGGCAAGCCAATTACCAAAACGCCCTTCACCCGTACTTTTTGGCTTCCAATTGATGGTCTGATTTAAATCAAACATGCGTTTTTTAACTTCACTGATTTTTATAAACCAAGAATCTAAAGGATAATATAAAATTGGCTTATCGGTACGCCAACAATTTGGATAACTGTGTTTGTATTTTTCAACTTTAAAAGCTTTATTTTCAATCTTAAGCTTGATCGCCAATTCTACATCTACAGATTTTTGTGGCGCTTCACCTTTGTGATAATATTCGTTCTTGACGTAACGCCCAGCAAAGTCTTTGACTTCTTTTCGAAAACGACCTTGCAAATCTACTAAAGGAACCAAATTATCGCTTTCATCTTTAACTAAAAGTGGAGGTATTTCAGGTGTTGCTTGCTTTGCAGCTATGGCGTCATCAGCCCCAAATGTAGGCGCTGTATGTACGATCCCTGTTCCGTCTTCTGTTGTTACAAAATCGCCTGCTATAATACGAAACGCATGTTCTGGATTGTCGTTGGGCAAAGCATACTGAAGCAGTTGCTCGTATTTAACACCTACTAAATCCGCACCAAGAAAAGATTTTATCTCTAAAAAAGGAATTGTTTTGTCTTCTTTATTGTAGTTCTCTAATTCCTCTAAAGATTCAACTTGGCTAAATTTTCCAGAAAATTGTTTCCCAATCAAAGCTTTCGCCAAAACTACAGTTATAGGCTCAAATGTATATTGATTATACGTTTTTACAAGAACATATTCAATTTTTAAACCAACAGTTAGAGCCGTATTACTAGGAAGTGTCCACGGAGTTGTTGTCCAGGCCAAAAAATGAATTTCTCCTTGGTTTTGTAAGCATTCAGGGAGAGATTCCTGTAGCGCTTTAAATTGAGCAACAACAGTGGTGTCCGTAACATCTTGGTAAGTTCCTGGTTGATTCAGCTCATGCGAGCTAAGCCCTGTTCCGGCTTTGGGAGAATACGGCTGAATGGTGTAGCCTTTGTATAATAAGTTTTTGGTATAGATTTCTTTCAACAACCACCAAACACTTTCCATGTATTTAGGGTCATAAGTCACATAAGGATCGTCCATATTCACCCAATACCCCATTTTTTCGGTAAGGTCATTCCAAACATCAGTATAACGCATTACCGCTTTTCTACATGCAGCATTGTAGTCTTCAACAGAAATTGTCTTGCCGATATCTTCTTTTGTTATGCCTAGCTCTTTTTCTACGCCCAACTCAATTGGAAGCCCATGTGTGTCCCAGCCAGCTTTTCGTTTGACTTGAAATCCTTTCATGGTTTTGTAGCGCGGAAAAATATCTTTTATGGCACGTGCCAGAACATGGTGAACACCTGGTAGCCCATTAGCAGATGGCGGGCCTTCAAAAAATACATACGGTGTTTGGCCTTCCCGAGACGAAATACTTTCTTCAAAAATTTGATGTTCTTTCCAATAGTCCAACAGCTCATCTGCTAGCTTAGGTAGGTTTAATCCTTTGTGCTCCGGAAATATCACGCTCATGCTTATACAATTAGTCCGCAAAATTACTAAATTTTAGCCTAATTGTTATGTGTTAAAATGTGTAATTTGATTGAGTCCCAGTTCACTAGCGTGTATAAATAGATTAGGCTCTAATATTAGATTACAAAAAGTAAAACATTAAACCGATTTTAACGGATTTTAATTCTAATTCATCTTGATCAACATAGGCATCTCTAAACATAGGATTTAACCCATAATACAAGTATCCATTCCAATTGTTGTATCCTAAACTAAGTGTCAAACCATATTGCCAAGGATTAAGGTTTAGATGGTCTAATCTTGTTCTCCCCGCACTGTTTTCAAAAAGGTAATTTGACGCAAAAACATAGCTAGCCTTAAACCCGGCGTATATTCTCCAAAATTTATATTCTTGAGGACTTGATGTGCGCCAACGAAACTCGAGTGGAATCTCAATCCCGTGATGAGAAAATCTATTTTTCTTGAACGAGTTGGCATTTACAATTTCATACTGAAAAACATCAGCCAATTTAGTAATCTTAATATTTTCAGAATATGTATTGAACGCATAGCCTAATCCAAGGGCAATTGCAATTGTACGTTTGGAGTTGATGGGAAAATCTCTAATGAACCCCAATTTAAGTCCTGGTGAAAATCCGGATTGACTGAAACTATTTGGTGTATCTGAAAATGTATTATAGGTAAGTCCAAAATAAAATTGATCTTCTCTGTACAATGCGTCAGAGTCGCCAATAGTGGTTTGTGCCCAAAGACCCATAAAATGAATTAAAAAAAAGCCCGTAATGATTGTATATTTCATAAGGAAAAGATTCAAAAAATTAAATGTACAAAAAAAGGCATTCAATATTGAATGCCTTTTTTTAAATGAATAAAATAGTTGGTGAAATTTAATTCATATTAGAAGAAACATCTCCAACACCAGTTGTATAGTTTATTTTTAATGCATTAACTTTTCTAAGTTCTTGCTTAACATCACCAACAATACCCATATTTGCTTCTCGATCCACCTTAAGTGCTATCGTTAAAAAAGGGATTAATTCCTCACGCAAAGCAGCTCTTTCAGCGCTTACAAATGCACTAACCTCAGATAGAGAGGCAAATTGATCGTTGAGCTGTATACGGGCTTCTGATCCAAATTTTTCGTAACCTGAACTTGGTTTACCCATGTATATATAACTCACTGGATTTTTCTTGTCTAGTTTTTCAACCTGATTAGCTACGGGAAGTGAATTTTGTATTTTTAATGAGTTCTCACGCATCACAGTAGCAACCATAAAGAAGAACAGCAACATGAATACAATATCTGGAAGAGAAGCTGTAGAAATTGCAGGAAGTCCTCCGTCTTTTTTCTTTTTAAATTTTGACATCTTTTGTTTTATTTAAATAGTGAAACTACTACTGTACCTCCGATAGTTTTTGAGGAAACTCTAACTTGATTTGATCAATCAATGCTTTGAGTTTCTCTTTGTTTCCAACAAATCGAGCATCTTTATAATTTTTTTGCATTTCTACAAAATTCATATCTCTGAATCCTCGCCCTGGACCAATTTCTAATGCGCGTCTGTTTCTTAAAACATTGTAAGCAGCAACCAATTCATTTTGTACTGATATATATGCAGCATACGATGTTTCGCGTTCGTTTTTCAAAGATATAATTGCTTTATCAGGGTTATCAGACGAAGAGGGGTCTTTTTTACCTTGACAATAATCGCATGTTTTATCGCCATTATTATCCAAAAACTCTACGGCAGCAACGCGCAAGTCGTCAATTTCCATGAGTTCATCTTCAACGAGCAATTGATCTTTTCCGTTTAATAATACCGTGAATATATTTTTCTGCTTGATAATTGGTGGTTCTATTTCTTCCATTGGTGGAAGTTTTCGATTGATGCCCGAATCCTTTTCTATGGTCGTTGTTACCAAGAAAAATATTAACAATAAAAAAGCAATGTCGGCCATTGAGCCTGCATTAACTTCTGGTGCAGATCGTTTAGCCATAATTACTTATTAAGAGTTTTTTTAATACCGAAGACCAGCATTGTAAGAGCTGCAACAAACCCTAAAGTATAGAACAAATATAGTCCCGCTCCAACAAGCTTAGATTGTCCTTCTGTAAGGATAGAGCCGTCTTTTAGAACCGTTTCTGTTCCAGAAGCAATGAAATAACAAATTAGAGCCACCACTAAAAAAGCACCAACTGAGATTAGTGTATTTCTTAATCCTACTGAATTTGATACCAAGTTGAGGACAGTAAAAATCACTACGGCCAAAACAGCAACAGCTAATATAAAATAAGCTACATACATAAAAGTACTTACACTCGTTGAGGCTTCTCCAGCTTTAATTGCATCATCACCTGTAGAGATGATACTTATAAGAAAAACGATAGACAGGACTCCTATAACTGCAGCTACAATCTTTAATAATTTTTGTAAATCCATAATTATTTATTTGATTTAGTATGAGTTATGTAGAGTTATTTTTTGTTCTTTACAAGTATATCCATCAATGATATAGAAGCGTCTTCCATGTTATTTACAATGCTATCAATTTTTGCTATAATATAGTTGTAAAAAATCTGTAATATAATTGCAACGATAAGACCAAATACTGTTGTTAGAAGTGCTACTTTAATCCCTCCAGCAACAAGCGATGGCTGCATATCTCCAGCAGCTTCAATTTTATCGAATGCTTGAATCATCCCAATTACAGTTCCCATAAAACCAAGCATTGGCGCCAAAGCAATAAACAATGAAATCCAGGAAACGTTCTTTTCTAATTGTCCCATTTGAACACCACCATAAGCAACAACGGCTTTTTCAGCTGCGTCTAAATCTTCATTGGAACGATCAAGACCTTGATAAAAAATTGATGCAATTGGCCCTTTGGTGTTTCTACATACTTCTTTAGCGGCTTCCACACCCCCAGAAGCTAGTGCTTCTTCTACATCTTCAGTTAACTTTTTAGTATTTGTTGTTGAGAGGTTCAAGAAAATAATTCTTTCGATTGCTATGGCTAATCCTAAAATAAGACATAACAAAACGATGCCCATGAATCCAGGACCACCTTCAATAAATCGTTTCTTAAGTTCTTGATGAAATCCTAAAGACTCTACTTGTTCAGCAGAAGCATCATCTTGAACTGGACTAACAATTGTTGTTGTCGTTGTGTTCATGTTCGTGTTTGTACTTGCGTATACAGACCCGAATGCCATCGTTAGGGCGATAGCTAGAATTGGAAATAATTTTTTCATTGTTCTATTCTTAAATTTATAAATATTAGTGTTTTTAATAGGTTGCTAAAGATATAAAAAAAAATACACTAGAAAAATAAAATTTAACTGTGAATCTATTTTAACAACCTCTATAATCTTACCTTTTGAATAACAGAGATTTGTATCCCAAGCATTGCAGAGAGGAAGGGATTCGAACCCTCGATACGCTTTTGGCGTATACACACTTTCCAGGCGTGCGCCTTCGACCACTCGGCCACCTCTCTAGTTTCTTTTTTTAAAAGAGATCAAATAAATAAAAAAATGTTTACTTGTGAAAGTAAAACTCTCTTAATTTTCGGTTAATTCTCCACGTAAAGATGTTTCAAAAACCAATTGAAACATTCCCTTTACATCTCTTTTACCAAGCAAATACATCAGCTTTGTGATAGTGGCCTCGGTAGTCATATCTTTAGCCGAAATCACCCCCATATCGCGCATCTGCTTGCTGGTTTCATAATGCCCCAGCTGCACCATTCCTCCTGAGCACTGAGTTACATTAATGATGTGAATGCCCTTAGAAATTGCACTACTTAACAGATCTAAAAACCACTTTTCAGTAGTGGCATTACCCGAGCCATAGGTTTCCAAAACTACCCCTTTTAGATTTGGGGTTTCTAAAATAGATTTTAATGCTGCCTGCTGAATTCCAGGGAAAAGTTTAATTAAAGCAATATTAGTGTCTAAAGACGTATGAACTTTCAATTTGTCCTGTGTGAAATTTTTTAACAATAAATCGTGTTGCACCTGAAGCTTTAATCCCGATGTGACTAGGGGTGGGAAATTATAGGAAGCAAAGGCTTCGAAGTGGTCAGCATTTATTTTTGTAGCTCTATTGCCTCTGTATAATTTATACTCAAAATAAAGCCCAACTTCTCTTATTACGGGCGTGTTGTTCTGTTGTAAACTGGCCAACTGTATAGAGGTAATTAGGTTTTCTTTGGCATCTGTGCGCAAATCCCCAATAGGCAATTGGGACCCTGTAAAAATCACTGGCTTGTTCAAATGTTCAAGCATAAAACTCAAGGCTGATGCCGAATAACTCATAGTGTCACTCCCGTGAAGCACTACAAACCCATCATATTCTGTGTACTTATTTTCAATAGTTTTAGCCAAATGTATCCAATGTAAAGGATTCATATTAGACGAATCGATTGGAGTATCAAAAGATAAGGTGTCAATTGAACAGTTTATTAGCTTGAGCTCGGGAATACTTTTTAATAAATGCTCAAAATTGAACGCTTGAAGCGCCTCGGACTGTGCATTTTTAATCATTCCTATGGTACCTCCTGTGTAGATCAATAATATGTTTGCGCGCATGATATTATACTTTAAAAATATCCCTTGAGTTTTGAGTGGTTATTTTGGCAATGTTCTCCTCACTTTCTTCATAAATAAAAGATAGTTTTTTTAAAACCTCCATAATGTAAGCACTTTCGTTTCGTTTACCTCTGTAAGGAACAGGGGCCAAATAAGGAGCATCGGTTTCCAAAACAATGTGCTTAAGATCGATTTGTGATAAAAACTGATCTATTTTTCCGTTTCTAAAAGTCACAACTCCTCCGATTCCTAGTTTCATATTGTAAGAAATAGCTTGATGTGCCTGCTCAATTGTTCCTGTAAAACAATGAAAAATACCGAATAAATCTTCTGATTTTTCTTCTTCTAAAATTTCAAAAACTTCATCAAATGCTTCTCTACAATGGATTACTATTGGGAGTTGATAATGTTTCGCCAATTGGATTTGAGCCCGAAAAGCATCCTGTTGCTGTTTTAAAGTTGTCTTATCCCAATACAGATCAATTCCAATCTCGCCAATGGCTACAAATGTTCGAGATTCCAGAGCTTTTTTAACATGCTCTAGCTCGGCCTCATAATCTTCTTTTACATGAGTTGGGTGTACCCCTGTCATCAAAAAGACAAGTTTTGGGTATTTGCGCTCCAAGGCATACATTGCCTCTGAATAAGTAGAGTCAATGGCTGGTACAAAAAAACGAGATACTCCTGCTTGAAGTGCCCTTGAAATCATCTGTTCTTGGTCTGCTTCAAATGATTCGCTATACAAATGCGTATGGGTGTCCGTTATTATCATACTACAAAAGTACAGATTTGTATAGTATATTTGTTTAAAATATTTAGCAGCCTTGACAAATAAACACTCAATTGAGAAGATTTTAACTGAAAATAATTTTCACAAGACAAAACTTCACTTTACTTCAAGCAACCACTACAAGCTTATTGCAAAAATTAATGGCGTAAAAGGGTGGTTTATTTTGGATACTGGTGCTTCTACAACCTTTGTAGCTAAAGATTTATCAAAAAAATACAAGCTTGATTATAAAGAAACAACAATTAAAGCTAAAGGCGCTGGTCCTGAACATATTGATGCTAATCTATCTAAAAATAATCGAATAAATTTAGGCAAATGGCAATGGAAAAACTGCATCATCGCATTGATAGATTTGAGTCCAATCAATACGGCATTTGAAGCTGTAAATCTAGCTGCAGTAGATGTCATCATTGGGGCTGATGTATTGAAGAATGGAAGCGCGGTGATCGATTATGACAAGAATTATCTATACATGAAATAAAAAATCCCACCAATGGCGGGATTTTAATTTATACTATTTATACCAGACTAGTCTTGTACTTGGAAAGTAATCGGTAAAGAATAAGGTACTATTACTGGCTTTCCTCTTTGGCGACCGGGTTTCATTTTTGGCAGCATGTTGATTACTCTAGCTGCTTCTTTTTCTAACCTAGGGTGTGGTGCCCTTGAACGTACACCGGTAACATTTCCGTTTTTATCAATTTTAAAAATGACACTTATTCGCTGGCGCCCAGAAAGCCCTAAGTCGCCTGCTAAATCTGTGTTGAACTTACGTTGAACAAACTTCGCGATTTTGTCGGACATGCATTTTCTTTTATCAGCGTTTGAACCGCGCTCGCATCCAGGATATTCTGGAACATTCTCTATAACAGCAAAAGGAACCTCAACATCTTCTATGACTTCCTCGACTTCAACGTCTTCGACTTCCATGATCTCTTCCTCTTGATCAGTTTCTGTTGATTCGATCACTGTTTCTTCTACTTCTTCCTCATCTTCTACAACTTCAATGACTTCAGGTGCCGCAGGAGGGGGAGGTGGTGGCGGTGGTGGAATAATTTGTTCAATGATAGGGATTTCCTCGTCAAGTTCATCGTCTAGATTAAGTTTTCCAATGTCGATATTAGATTTGTCGTACGTTTTGTAATTAAGAGTAGAGTACGTTAAAAACAACATCAATGCCAAGCCAACAGCGAAATAGATTGAGCCATTTCTACTGACATCTGCTTTTGGGTTTTTCTTTGATTCCATTGTGTATTATAATAAGGGGGTTAAATTAATTAAAAAAAATAAAACTACATAAACGTTTGGAGCTTTTTAACAACAGTTTGTTTTTTCCATCGCAAAATGATAACCATTGTCAAAATTCCAAGCGTGTTTGCAAAGAGATCTTCTACATCAGACACTCTTGAGTATGGCGTTATACTTTGTAAAAGCTCAATAATTGTGCCAAATGTGAAGGCCAATAGGGCTGCATATAATAGACTTTTGTTTAGTGCTAGCAAATAAAATGATAAAAAAAACAAAAAGCAAAGCACTGCGTAGGCTGCAAAATGAAAAATTTTATCTTGATGCTTTATACTGAACGCGGCTTCAGTGTTTATTTCTACCAAACTCGCAACGGCTAAGCAAATTGCATAACCAATAGACAACAGGTGGATCAGCGATTTTTTAAACACCTATTAAAGCTTTATAATCATCGGCAGACATCAACTCCTCGAGATCGGCTAGGTTAGAACATTTAAGCTTTATCATCCAGCCAGCTCCGTAAGGATCGTCATTGACTTTTTCTGGTTCATCTTCTAGCGAATCATTAAATTCAATAATTTCTCCAGCAACTGGAAGGAACAAATCAGAAACAGTTTTTACGGCTTCAACCGTACCAAAAACTTCTTCAGCTTCGAGGATCTCGTCCAATGTATCTACTTCAACATAAACGATATCCCCTAGTTCGCCTTGAGCAAAATCAGTAATCCCAATCGTGAGTATATCGCCCTTGGCGCTAACCCACTCATGGTCTTTGGTGTATTTTAATTCATCAGGTACATTCATTTTTTCTATTGTTATTGTATAAATTAGTTTCCAAAATTATATCGCAGAGTAAATCCAGACCTTATAGTGGTTTGTGGAAAGGCCGTAGATATTGCATATTCTGAGAATGCGTAATCAAAATAAAATATAGCAGTCAAATTGCTGCTAAAAGCATAATCAGCCGCGTATTTTAAACTCCATATTGTTTGGCCAGCACTCACTTGATTATTGTCTAAATCCAAATATCTTATTATTGTCTTGTTATTCCGTACAGACAAATCGGCTTTCATATTCAAATCACTCTTTATGATTTTTCGAGGTCCCGCCAATTTCGACCTGATACGTAGATCTTTTATGCGGTAACCTAATCCGAAAATATATTCATACCCCTGGATTTCTGTTAACAAGTTATTGTCAAAGCTCATGGATAAGCTTCGGTCTTTTTTGATTTCTGTAGATAGCTTAATGGAGTTTTTCATTTCGAAATCCACTTTTATTAGGGGGCTAAATTGTTCAACCAAATTAACATTACTAAACAGGGTCTTAACTTTGAAATTGCCAGACTGATCTAAAACATTTGAATTTTGAGAGGCATAATCCAAATTAGGATCAGCAGCTTTGTAATCTAAATTCGTACGGAACTGGTTTATTGTATAAGAAGATCTATAGCCATGCGTAATGGAAAATCGCCTGAAACGTTTTTTAAACCATTTATTTTTCATGAACCCTGTGTATTTCAAAGTCCAATTCGGAATTGGGATGTCGCGGAACGCATCTAGGCTAATTTTATTCGCTTTTTTTCCAGAATAAGCCGACAAGAATGCAGGCAACAAAACAGACTGGCTGTTTTTACCAAAACCTAAGGGGTATCCCTCAGCATCCGTAGCATAAGCTGTGTTGCCGTAAAAATCCTCAGCCAATCTATTGGCAATCACCAATCTGTTGTTTTTGAAATCTTCAAAAGGAGCGGAATTGAATTCATCGCTTTGACTAAAGGCTGTTCGAATCAACGCTGTTGATATATTAAAATTCCCAAATGTATTTTGAATTAGTGAATTATAGGTGTTGCTTAAACCATCACCATTTGTGTCGGAGGTATTAAAGTTTTCTGTAAAGTTTGTAGCATAAGTTTTACCCCCTGTAAAATCGATTTTTAAGTCTGATATAGGCTCGGTATTTATGGCATAATCTAAGTTTTCATTATGTGTTTCTGAATATTGCTGATTAAATTGATCGAATGTTGTAAGCCAGCCGTTCTGAGCAGCAACAATACGAACATCCCGCTGACTCCCTAAAGTGTAGCCCAATGTAGGCTTCATGGTCCCAACAAATCCAGGCGTTGGTAAATAGCCAGGCAAATAAGAACTGTTGCTTTCAGAATAGTTGACTTGCATTCTATTGATAGACGTCAGTAATCCTAGCCCAAAGTCTTTGATGTTAAATTTCTTTTTTGATGCAGTTCGTCCAGAATTGGTGCTGGAGCTGTTCCGAACACGTGATGGGCGCGAAGATCTAGAAGTTTTTAATCCCAAATAGCGGTAAAACTTACGCATATCAAAAGAGGTATTGAGATTGTGCTGATTTGCATTAGATATCGAATTTCCTAAATCATAAGTCTGCCCATTTATGTTGAGTTGACCGAAGAGGTCTGATCCCTTGGTCCAGAGAAAATCTCCTGTGTACGAATAATTTGCAGTCAAGAAACTCAATGTTGGAATTTTGTAAAGCGGTAATTCATAATTTATTCCCAATTGTTGCGAATGCCGGTTTGGGTCCCCAAAGTCGAAAAAACGGTCCCATACTCCTAAGCTTGGGTCCTGATCTCCGTTCAAATCATCATTTATAAAATAGTTCCGAACAATGTGATTGTTAGAGGATGTGAAATTAAGACTTAAGGCATTTGTGAGCTGATAGTTTAAAGTATATTCCAGATCAAAAGTGTAGTTTCTTCGGATCAACTCATCCACCGTAATATTACTTGCTCCTAGATCAGCATCTCTAAACTTTTGACTATTGAATTGACGAATAATATCGGAATTGATCGTCAGGTTTGACGGCAATAAGTTAAGATTAAAATCTTTAATAATTTTCCAGTATTTTCCAGTAAATAAAGAATCATTTTTCTTAAATGGTTCAAAATTTAATGGTTGGAAACTATAGGCGTAATTTGCCCCAACGCGAACATTCTGATCAAGAGAGTTTTCAATTTCAAAATCACGATGTTTCATTTCATTGTATGAGTAGTTGAGTGTTAAGTTTTCAACGTCGTAAATTCTAGGTTTTGCATCTCCGGTCCGTTGTTTTTTAACCCCAATAAAGTTGATGCTTTTGCGCTTAGTGTAATCCTCTGACTGCATTCGAATTCGATCTCGCTCTTCATTTGTTTCGGCGGCATCTAAGCGGTTTTGAAGCTTTAAATCTTTGTACTGTTGATCATATTCAGGAGTAATTAAAGTTTCACTTTGTCCGTAATTGAATGGAATTTGAAGCCCCCATTTTTTGGGTAATAATTGGCCAACATTCATGTTGGTTACAAAATCGTATTGTTTTAAATCTTCCCTACTGCGCTCATTTGGTCCTTGATCGATGTTTCCAAAGCCCGTGGTGCTTCGTTTTGCAGTGGCATTGACATTCATGAAATCTGCAATGTTACTATCCATACTCATAATGGCTGCCCAGCCACCTTCATTGTCCATATCAGCAATGCGCAATTCATTAAACCATACCTCAGCGCATTGGTCGGCAGAACCAATATTTTTTACCCCCACCATAAGCGAGCGGATATCGCCAAAGTTTGGGTTTCCTTTAATTGCAATACGTTGCTCATAAGGCGCTTCAGATTGGGTGGAGTTAATACCAAGAGAAAATGGAGTAAACTCCCCAACAGCTGTCTCTTGCAATTCCCCGTCAATTATATCATAAAATGTAGGGTCTTCATTTACTAAAGTTCCTTGACTAATCCCCAATGCTTTAATTTTTTCTAAAAATTCCAAAGGGATGTTGAGTTCGTTGTATTCAGGCCAGACTTCAGATTCAGAGGCGCCAGTCGCACCAGATGATTTTCTAAGCGGCAATTCTAATTGATAATAATTTTGTGTAAAATCATTACCCATACGCACAAAAGCAACTAATTGGCCTTGTTCAAAACTATCCGCTTCACCATCCTCCGCGTGGATAAACATCTTAAGTTTTTTGTACTGGCGCATATCGACATTGATGTTCTTAAAAACAGCTCTTGAGTCCTGAGGCTCCAATTCACAAACATCAACTACAAGAGACTGCTCATTTTGACGTACAATAGTGTTGTTGTTATTAAGCTGCTCGCGTTGAACATTTGGTGGTGAAACATAACTGCCATCGTTTTCTTGAATGCCAACTATTCCGACACTAAAGTCTGTTGGTTCCAAAGCAGTAGCAGCATCTGAATCATTGTCCAAAGACTGTAAAAATCGTCGCCAGTCGCTTCGCACCAAATCAAAAGTACCAAACCTCAACACTGTTGTTTCTGTAAATTCTTTAAGATAAATCCTTGTAAAGCGGATCGATCTAAAATCTGATATTCCTCCTACAGCATTGGTGAATTCAGTAAGTGGAATTCTAAACTGATACCAATTGATGTCCCCCGACTGAGAACCATTTGGAAGCGTGATATTTGTAATCGATTTTCGGTCAACAATGTATGGGCTATTTGGGTTATTTAGTGCCGAAGATGTGATGTCTAATTCGTATTCGTAATAACTATCAATGGTATTCATTGTGTTATCTCTATTGATATCTTCCACATCGGGTTGTGTGGTAGATCCTCTGTTAGTTTCAGTAAATATATCTGGTGAGTTTCCTTCAAGCCCATTGTATCGCTTGTAACGTTCAAAAATATCACCACTTGAGTTTAAGTAATAGGCATAATTATCATTTGCAGGATCGGCAAGATTCGAAAACGAAGTAAATCGAGCATCTGTAGTATTTCGCTCTTCAGTATCATCATAACCGTCAAGCCCAACATCTTGATTGTTACGCTCCTGCCCTTGAGTCGAAAAAGCATAAATCAAGGACTGATTTTGAGGAGATACAGTCCCCCAAACAGAGGAAGGCAGCAAACTTACATCACCATCACTAGGCAACCCATTTTCGTATTGCTTTTTCCCGTCCTTAATAACGTCCTCAGAAATATTCCCTAAGTTAAGAACCAATTTACCTCCAGGATTTGACGGATTATTTAAAAAGGGATCCATCAACCAAAACTCAACATATTCTACATTAGCTTGTTCAAAATCAGTAGAGGTTAATTGTCTTGAAATTCCAGCCCAACTGTTCTGTGGGTTATCTAAAATGCCGTCTTCAGCGCCTTGTTGGTAATTGTATGGCCCACGCTCGCTGGGCCTATAAACCAAATCTAAAGAGTTAATTACCGTATATTGACCTGTTACCAAATCAATTTCTGGAAATAGCTCATCAATAAAAATACGTCGTGTGTAAAGGTCTGAAACATCGTCATCTGAAATTTCTCCGGGGCGTTGGGAACTATAGAAAATTGGGTCTATAGTATACCAATTCAAAAGAGCTCTGTCAAAACCATTTTGATAACCGTTGTCATCTTCGTTTCCTTGTGCATATAACCGTCCTAATCCTTTTGGTCGACTTGACAAAAACCAAGATTGTGGTGTGAGTAAACTAATCCCATTTTGGGTGCCTTCAAAATCGTCAATATAAGAAGTTACCTCATTATTAAAATCAGTGCCTTTAGGTGCGCCTGGCTTTAAGTAAGCAAATTCTCCGCGCAGTGATAAATTAGAAGTTGCGTCAGTGTCAATATTTGGAAGTTTATTTGCCATTCGCGTCATAAAGGGCAGTTCTGTAGAATAGTTTCCATTAAAGCCTATAACCGTGTTGTTGATCGGCTCGGTACCGTAATTTGCTTTCTGAGTTATTGGGCGTTCATTTAAATTTAAAAGTGTTGCCCCTAATACGAAATTTTCATTGAATTGGTGTTCTACGTTAAACCCTGTAAAACGTCTTGTTTGTTGCCCAAAAACAGAATTATTTTCAACAGAGACTTGAATTGGCGTATTGGACGACTGAAGGGATGGGTCTAATATTTGAACCGTTCCTATTTGATAATTCACGGTGTAGTCGACCCCTTCAACCAACACACGCCCCCCTGCAGTGACTTTAACCGAGCCTCTTGGGACATTAAATGCTCCGATAGGAATCCCAGAGCCTCCACTAGATTTGTAACGTCCTCGAATTTGAAACTTATTTTTCTCGCTATCTTGAAGGGCCGCTGTTTTTGTACTCGTATATAAAGATCTATATACATATTTGGCCTGATTCGCATTGTACGCCCCAGGAAGCGTTTCGTCAGCCTGGTAGTTTTCGGAAGGATCCAACCTTAAAGTTTCAAATAAATAAGCACCAAAAGGCTCCGCTTTAGTGAAAATAATTTTTCCATTTTGTGGAATCACTGTTATCCCAGGTACAAAATCGAAAAAACCGTCCCCATTGTTCTGCGGATCATTATTAAAATTCAGTCGGTCAAAATTAAAAAGGCGAATCAATGGGATATCGTTGATAGGGTCTTGATTAGCAACCGGAGTGGGGAATGGTGTTCCATCTACAGGTGTAATGAAATTTAAGGATGAGGTTTCATTATAAAAAATATTTAACTTAAAGTCTTCTTGGGACAATTGGTATGCGCCAGTGTCATAGACGTTTTTCATCATCAAATCCCAAATAGGTAGGTCTACATTGGTCACTGCGCTTTTTAGCATTTTAAGGACAAGACTTTGGTTGTTCACAATCTCATTCCCCGTGTTTAAATCAGTGCTAACTTCAGTAGCATTCAAACCATCATTAGCAAACTCACCAACTTGATAAACTTCGCCTCCAACGGTAAACTGAAAAGCGACAGCCAAGACCTCATCGTTTTGAAGGCGTTGGTTAAGTGAAATATAACCCAGCTGTGTATTGACCCTGTACTCATTTCCTTCAATTAATTTTCTTGCATTTTCCAGTTTTCCGTAGTCAAACCCTTCATTGACTCCTGATGTTAAAAATCCAGATTGTGCAGTTGCTATATCTCGAACGGATTCTGTAAGTTGTGATCCTGGTTCGCCAATAGTGTTAGGGTCAAAGTCATTATTTGCATTGTCTGGATATGCATTAGGTCCAACATTGATAAAATCAACTGGCGGGACAGTTAACCCAATTCTTGAGGATTCTCCTAAGTCTTGGAGAGCTAAAATATTACGAACATTTTGTGTCTGGTTAGTTCTGTTAGTTACCCAAACTTCTATTCTTGTGATTTGAACTTGAGAGTTTATAAACGGATAATTTTCAAGAGCTTCATCGTAATGGTCTCTAAAATATTGAGCTAAAAAGAAATGTCTGTTTTCATCGTAATCCAATCCAAAAAAATCAAACTCTTGAAGTGCGCCTCCTCCTTGAGCTACAATACTTCGTGTTTCGGATTGCTGTTCTGAGAATACCCCCGTAACTGTTGTTTTACCAAATTGTAACTGTGCCTTAACCCCAAACAAACTCTGAGCGCCTCTTATAAGTGAACTGTTGAGCGGCATGCTTACATTACCAACCTCAAGCTTCTTCAAAATTGTATCCTCATTGCCGCTATAAGATTTACCGTTATTGGTTTTATTTTTTAAATCAGATGCCTTAGCTACTCCTCCACCAATTGTATTATTTTTAGAGAGCTCTTCTGCTGCTGCTGCAGTTGGGTCAAATTCAATTTTAAATAAATTTTGAAAATCAAAGGTTGATTGAGTATCATAATTCGCATTGACCTGTAGTCGAGTCCCAACCTTCCCCATCAAGCTAAGGCTAATACGTTGATCAAAATCAAAAGTAAAATTACTTTGATTTCTTGGTGAAAAAGCGGGGTTTTCTTGTTTAGTATACATTACCCCAAGATCCATTTCAACAGATCCCTGAGGAACAACTGAAATGACATTTCCGCCAAAAATTGTTTCGAAAACTTTGGAATTCACGTACAAATCTGGAATTAAATTCCTCTTGGCAGCTTCTGATCCTTCCTTTTTGCCATCAAAAGCATCTAGCTTCTCCTTGTAATAACTTTTCAAATTCTCCCTTTGAACCAAGGCTTGAAATTCTTGGGGTGTGAGAATTACTGGAAATTTTATATTGAAATCACCAACTTTTGAGGTGTAGTAATAGCGGTCTGTAATCGGATCATAAGTGTATTTAGAGACAACACTACTGGGGTCTGGTGTACTAAGATCTCTAAATGAAAATGTGGTCGACGTAGAATCACGAACAACAGGGGTATGTTGTGCCCATAAAACACTACTTAAGCTGAGAAAAGTTAAAACAGCGTAGCTGTTGAGATTTATTTTAAGATTGAAAATTTTCAATATTTTTATAAATTTTTTAGAGCCTCTTTGATGATTATTTCTACAGTAGCGTTGGGCTGTTGCGCTATAATTTTCGCAACAACTCTGTCCGATTGCTTTTTAGCAAATCCCAAGACCTCCAGTGCTGATAACGCTTCATCTTTATTTGTATTGTTTGAAAGAGCAACAGTTTCGTCAATATCGTAAATTTTAAGGACTTTATCTTTTAGATCAATGATAACACGCTGGGCTGTTTTAAGACCAATCCCCTTGACCGATTGAATCAATGCGACGTCCTCGGTGGCAATCCCTTCACGTACTTGTTTGGGCGTCAATGAAGACAACATAGTTCGTGCTGTATTTGTTCCAATCCCACTGACAGAGATTAGAAGTCTAAATATTTCACGCTCAGCTGATGTTGCAAAACCATACAATTGATGTGCGTCTTCTTTAACCTGAAAATGGGTGAGTAACTTAACATGCTCATCGTTTGTTAGCTGTGAAAATGTATGAAGTGAAATGTGAATAAAATAGCCTATTCCGTTACAATCAACCACAACATTTGTTGGAGATTTTTCAACTAACTTTCCACTTATGTGAGTGATCATGTTACAAAACTTAGAATTTCAAATGTACTAAAATTATAGTATATTCTGAGAAGAAATTAGAAGGACTTAAAATCACTTCTTTTCTTTTTGTTGTGCATCAATCACTGCTACCGCCGTCATATTGACAATTTCATCTACGCTAGCGCCAAATTGTATAATATGGACTGGTTTTCTTAGCCCCATCATAATAGGCCCTATTGACTCCGCCTTGTTGAGTTCTTTCAACAATTTATATGTGATGTTTGCCGATTCTAAATTGGGGAATATAAGTGCATTTACTTTTTTATTGGCGAGTTTTGAAAACGGAAAATTAGCTCTCAGCATATCGCTATTAAGCGCAAAATCTGTCTGGAGTTCACCATCGACCGACAAGTCAGGATGACGACGGTGTAAATAAGAAACTGCTTCGCGAACCTTGGTCGCTGTCTGGTCTTTAGATGAGCCAAAATTAGAATATGAAAGCATCGCCATCACAGGTGTAATTCCAAACATTTTCATAACCCCTGAAGTCATTTGAGTAATTTTGATTAAATCATGAGCAGTTGGGTTAATATTGATTGCGGTGTCGCTCAAAAATAATGGTCCTCTGCGCGTAATCATAACATTGGTGGTTGCAATACGGGTTGATCCTGGTGCTAATCCGATCAAATCTAGCATTGGTTTTACAATTGATGGATAGCTTCTTGAATAGCCCGTTATTAACGCATCGGCGTCTCCTTCATTAACCATCATTGCTGCATAATAATTTCGCTCGCGCATGAGTTTCTGAGCTGACAAAAGCGTTTGACCACTGCGTTCTTGTTGTTTCCAAAACACCTCACCATACTTGTTCTTCTGTTCGATATGATCTTCGTCTTTTGGATCTATAATTGGTACATCTGCTTCAAATTCAAGCTGTTCTTTAAGCCGTTCTATTTGCTTTTTATTGCCCAAAAGAATAGGATGTGCAATTCCTTCTTCATACACAATTTGTGCTGCTTTCAACACATCCAATTGATCAGCTTCTGCAAAAACAACACGTTTAGGGTTTAGTCGTGCTCTATTGAACAATAAGCGAACAATTTTGTTATCCGCGCCCATTCGATCCAATAAGGTTTCTTCGTACTTTTCCCAATCTTGAATAGGAAATTGGGCTACACCACTATCCATTGCAGCCTTGGCTACAGCAGGGGGGATTTTGGCAATCAATCTAGGATCAAAAGGTTTAGGAATAATATAATCACTTCCAAAAGTTAGACGAGTTTCTCCGTAGGCTATATTAACCTGCTCAGGTACTGGCTCTTTGGCCAATTCTGCCAAGGCAACTACAGCAGCCTTTTTCATAGCTTCATTGATGGTGGTGGCGCGAACATCTAGCGCGCCTCTAAATATAAACGGGAATCCAAGAACATTGTTGACTTGATTCGGTGTATCACTTCTTCCTGTAGCCATAATTATATCCTCTCTTGTTTTTATAGCTAAGTCATAAGTGATTTCTGGATCAGGATTAGCCATAGCAAAAACAATAGGATTTTTGGCCATAGAATTTAGCATTTTAGGTGTGACAATATCGGATGTAGAAAGACCAATAAATACATCGGCATTATGCATTGCATCGCCCAAAGTATCTATCTTTTTAGTCGTTGCAAATTCAGCTTTTTGAGAAGTAAGTGAAGGGCGATCTTGACGAATAACCCCTTTGCTGTCGAGCATAACGATATTTTCGCGCTTGGCACCAAAAGACATGTATAATCTGGTGCAAGAAATCGCTGCAGCTCCCGCGCCACTGACTACAATCTGAACATCTTCAATTTGTTTTTCTGCCAACTCTAAAGCATTAATTAAAGCTGCAGCAGAGATAATAGCAGTGCCATGTTGGTCGTCATGCATCACTGGAATATTCAATTCTTCTTTGAGACGTTTTTCAATTTCAAAAGCCTCAGGAGCTTTTATATCTTCAAGATTTATCCCTCCAAAAGTGGGTGCAATATTTTTAACTGTGTTGATGAATTCATCAATATTTTCCGTATCAACTTCAATGTCAAAAACATCAATATCAGCAAAAATTTTAAACAAAAGGCCTTTGCCCTCCATAACAGGTTTAGACGCTTCTGGGCCAATATTCCCAAGACCTAAAACTGCTGTTCCATTTGAAATAACTGCAACTAAATTTCCTTTAGACGTATATTTATAAGCTTCAGCTGGATTCTGTTGAATTTCCAGACAAGGCGCTGCAACTCCAGGAGAATACGCAAGAGCTAAATCACGCTGGGTGGCATACTTTTTAGTAGGAACTACTTGAATTTTCCCAGGGTTTGGCTTGGCATGATAAGCTAAAGCTTCTAAGTCGTGTCTTGTGCGTTTTGACATAAAATAAATTTAAAGGGTTAAAGATACAAAGTTAGACGCAATTGACTCATAAAAATATAGATTGCTTACTGGTTTAGAAATCTTATATTCCGTGTAAGTCCGCTATATTTGGTGCGTTTTACTGCAGAATTTTTAAAGACTTTATTGAATGTTTCTTGTGTAATTTCTTCCCAATCTTTTTTGGTCATAGAAAGCAATTCTGGCTTGGGGTTAAAAAGAGGTTCATTGTGTTGTTTAGAGAAACGATTCCATGGGCAAACATCCTGACACACATCACATCCAAACATCCAGTTATCTAGTTTACCCCCCATTTCTGTTGGAATATTTTCTTTTAATTCGATGGTAAAATACGAAATACACTTGCTGCCATCCACTTTGTAAGGCTCAGTGATTGCATCTGTTGGGCAGGCATCAATACAAGCAGTGCAGCTTCCACAATGATCGGTCACAGCATGATCTGGCTCTAATTCCAAATCAATAATAAGTTCAGCAATAAAGTAAAAAGAGCCCACTTTTTGGGTCAACATATTACTGTGTTTCCCAATCCAGCCCAAGCCAGATTTTTTAGCCCAAGCTTTTTCCAAAATTGGAGCAGAATCAACAAAAGCACGGCCGTGAACATCTCCAATCTCTTCTTTTATAAATTCTAAAAGTTGATTCAGCTTATTTTTTATAACATAATGATAATCCATACCATAAGCATAGGTGCTTATTTTTGGGGCTTCTGAATCGTGTTGAAGCTGCTCCGAAAAATAATTGTACGTAAGCGAAACCACACTCTTTGACCCCTCAACTAATAGTGTGGGATCCAAACGCTTATCAAAGTGGTTTTCCATGTATTGCATTTTTCCATGCTTATTTTGGTTTAACCAAGACTCTAATTTAGGGGCCTCTTCTTCTAAGAATTCAGCCTTACTGACGCCACAAGATAAAAAACCGAGGCGTTTTGCTTCGGTTTTAATAAGGTTAGTGTACTGTGTCTTTTTTGACATGGTCTAAAACAGTCCTGTTTGATAATCTCCTTTTTGACGACCAAGGTGCTTATAGGCAAGTTCAGTAACTTCTCTTCCTCTTGGTGTACGCATGATAAATCCTTGTTGAATCAAGAAGGGCTCATAAACCTCTTCAATGGTTTCTGGGCTTTCACTAACCGCCGTGGCAATAGTAGTTATTCCAACTGGACCGCCTTTAAACTTATCAATTATTGTTGTCAAAATTTTATTGTCCATGTCGTCTAATCCATGGGCATCAACATTGAGTGCCTTAAGGCCAAATTTTGCTATTTCAATGTCTATTTTTCCATTGCCTTTAATTTGAGCAAAATCTCTAACTCGTCTTAGTAATGCGTTTGCAATTCTAGGTGTACCTCGACTACGCCCAGCAATTTCAATGGCTGCTTCAAAGCTAATTGGTACGTTCAGGATTTGGGCACTTCGCTGAAGAATTGTTGAAAGAAGCTCAGTAGAGTAATATTCTAAGCGACTGCTGATGCCAAAACGAGCACGCATTGGCGCTGTCAGTAAGCCAGATCTGGTGGTAGCACCTATCAAGGTAAATGGATTTAAATTAATTTGAACAGTGCGGGCATTTGGTCCCGATTCGATCATGATGTCAATTTTATAATCCTCCATAGCGGAATATAAATACTCTTCAACTATAGGGCTCAACCGATGAATTTCATCAATGAACAATACATCTCGATCTTCTAGGTTAGTAAGTAAGCCTGCTAAGTCTCCTGGTTTGTCCAAAACAGGCCCTGAAGTAACCTTGATACCCACACCTAGTTCATTTGCTAAGATGTGAGCAAGAGTAGTTTTTCCTAACCCTGGAGGTCCGTGAAAAAGAGTGTGGTCCAGTGCTTCATCTCGTTCTACTGCAGCCTTTACAAATATCTGTAAATTTTCAAGTACTTGTTCCTGTCCCGAAAAATCGGAAAAAGTTAATGGCCTCAACGCTTTTTCGATATCGTGTTCCTCAGATGATAAATTCTCGTCTGATGGGTCAAGGTGTTCATTCATAATAACAAATATAAAGAAAAAGCCTTTCTCGTGTAAGAAAGGCTTTCTAAATATATTAGTAAGTAACTAACAATTAGTGTTGTAGTTCTTCTTCTCCTTTTTTAAGAGGAATATTTTGAGGTACGAAATCTTCATCATGTCCTGGTTTACTGTAGTCATAAGCCCAACGATGAACATGTGGGATTTCACCTTCCCAGTTGCCATGGAAATGCTCAATAGGAGCAGTCCATTCTAGAGTGTTGGATCGCCAAGGGTTCTTCACTGTTTTCTTTCCATAGAACATGCTGTGTATGAAATTATATAAAAACACCAATTGTACCAATCCTGCTACTAAAGCAAAAATTGTAATCAAAATCTGTACGTTTTGAGTATCATCAAAAAGCGGAAAGTTACTGTTTGTATAGTATCGTCTTGGAAGACCTGCCATTCCTATAAAATGCATTGGGAAAAATACACCATAGGCACAAACTGCAGTTACCCAAAAATGAATATATCCCAAATTTTTATTAAGCATACGTCCAAACATTTTTGGGAACCAATGATATACCCCAGCAAAAAGACCATACAATGCAGAAATACCCATTACCAAATGGAAGTGAGCTACTACAAAATAAGTGTCGTGAACATTGATGTCTAAAGCACTGTCGCCAAGAATAATTCCTGTTAGTCCACCTGTTATGAATGTTGATACCAGACCAATTGAAAAAAGCATTGCTGGATTCAACTGGAGATTTCCTTTCCAAAGAGTGGTTATGTAATTAAATGCTTTTACTGCCGATGGGATGGCAATAAGTAATGTTGTAAAAGTAAAGACTGAACCTAAAAATGGATTCATCCCTGAGATGAACATGTGATGACCCCAGACTATTGTTGATAAAAATGCAATTGCAATAATTGATGCTACCATCGCTCTGTATCCAAAAATTGGTTTACGTGCATTTGTTGCAATCACTTCAGAAGTAATCCCTAAAGCAGGAAGTAATACAATATAAACTTCTGGATGCCCAAGGAACCAAAATAAATGCTCAAATAAGACAGGTGATCCTCCTTGATAATGCAGCACCTCACCTTGAATAAAAATATCCGACAGGAAGAAAGAGGTTCCAAAACTTCGGTCCATGATAAGCAACAATGCTGCTGATAACAAAACGGGGAAAGAAACCACACCAATGACGGCAGTGATAAAGAACGCCCAAATGGTTAGAGGCAGTCTTGTCATTGACATTCCTTTAGTTCTAAGGTTCAAAACAGTAACAATATAGTTTAGTGACCCAAGAAGTGAAGAGGCAATAAAAATAGCCATCGAAACAAGCCACAAAGTCATCCCTGCACCTGAGCCACCTTGAGCCAATGGCAGTGCACTTAAGGGTGGGTATACAGTCCATCCAGCAGCGGCAGGTCCAGTTTCGACAAAGAAAGAAATAACCATAATAACACTAGATAGAAAAAATAGCCAGTAAGAAACCATATTTAAAAACCCTGAGGCCATGTCTCTTGCGCCTATCTGCAATGGAATCAATAGGTTACTAAAAGTTCCACTAAGCCCTGCGGTTAAAACAAAAAAGACCATAATAGTACCGTGAATTGTAACTAAAGCCAAATAAATATCGGCATCCATTACTCCGCCTGGCGCCCACTTTCCAAGTAAAGCTTCGAAAATTGCATTCGGTTTTTCTGGCCAAGCAATTTGCATACGCATCAATAAAGACATCAAAATCCCAATAATTCCCATAATGATCCCGGTGATCAAGTATTGTTTTGCAATCATTTTATGATCTTGACTAAAAATATACTTTGTCACAAAGGTTTCTTTGTGGTGGTGTCCGTGATCGTCTTCGTGTGTATGGTTATCTACATGTGCTGACATAATCTTTTGGTGTTGCTTATTAGTAAATTAGTTTTGAACTAATGAGTTTTTAAATTGTTTTTGCTCGCTGATCCATTCATTGTACTCCTCTTCCGTTTCAACAATGATTTTCATTTGCATGTTGTAATGCGACTTCCCGCAAATTTTATTACACAACAATAGATAATCAAATTCGTAACGGTCAAGTGGTTCTTCGCCTTTAGCTTGAAGTTTTTTACTATTCTCATTTCGAATTTTATTAATGTTTTTTACCTTTTGATAAATATCTGGATTCAGACGCATCTCTGCAGTAGTTACAGTGGGTGTAAAAGCAAATTGAGTAATCATTCCAGGTACACAATTCATTTGAGCTCTGAAATGTGGCATGTACGCAGAGTGTAACACATCTTGAGAACGCATTTTGAATAACACTGGCCGTCCTACAGGCAAGTGAAGCTCAGTAGTGATGATATCGTCTTGAGCATTGGGGTCAGATTCATCTAATCCTAAAATATTAGCATTGTCTAGATTTATCAAACGTACATTCGCCATTCCAAGGACATTATCTGCCCCTGCATAACGTGCTTTCCAGTTAAATTGCTGGGCATATAGTTCAACCACAAGTGGGTCATCGTCCTCATTAACGTTCATAATATCGTTCCATGTAAATAGTCCATACATGATAAGTCCTGCTAGCACTATCACTGGAATAATAGTCCATATAAATTCCAGCTTATCATTATCAGCATAAAAAAGGGCCTTTCTGCCTTTTTCTCCCTTGTACTTAAATGCAAAATAGTGCAGTAAAAACTGGGTAATTGTCTGTACAATAAAAATAACAACCATAGAAATAACCATTAATCGGTCGATTTCTGGTCCGTGTTCTGAAGCAGAATTAGATACAAGAGGTAAATCACCCCAAAGCGCAAATGATATTATTGTAATAAAATAAATGAATCCTAAAAATGCCAACATAAGGTATGCATTTACAGAATTATCTTTGTCGTTAGCTACTTGAGATGTGTCTCGATTAGCTTGTGCTAAATCAAATATCTTGACCATTTGCCATATCGCGATGGTGATTCCTAGTAAAATTAATATTGTTAATAAGCCAGTCATTGTACTATACTATCTTTAAAAAATTAATAATGAAACTGTTCGCTTTCCTTAATAAATGGATTGCCTTTTGGCAATAATGGAGCTTTTGAAAGGGCGTAAAATACGACCAATAGAAACAATCCAAGGAAAAATAAAACGGCACTGATTTCCGGCACACCAATAAACCAACGGTCACCAACAGTAGCGGGCATAATCATATTGAATACATCTATATAATGCCCAAACAAAATCACAATCCCTGCCATAACAATAAACCATGGCACACGCTTGTAGTCACTGTTCATAAGCACCAAGAATGGAAAAATGAAATTTAGGATTAGCATACCAAAAAATGGAAGTTTGTAATCTTCAATCCTTGTGATAAAATAAGTTACTTCTTCTGGAATGTTAGCATACCAAATCAACATGAATTGGGAGAACCATAAATAGGTCCAAAATACACTTATAGCAAACATGAACTTTGCCAAGTCATGCAAGTGACTATCGTTTACAAATTCCATAAGGCCCTTTGCCTTTAAATAAATTGTAATGAGTGCGATTACTGTAATTCCACTAACAAACATACTTGCGAAAACATACCACCCAAACAATGTGCTGAACCAGTGTGGATCAACACTCATAATCCAATCCCAAGACATCATGGATTCTGTGTATATATAGAACACAAGAAACGCTGCTGAAATTCTAAAATTTTTCTTGAAGTTGCTGTTATCATTCACATCAGCCAAATCTTGTGCTAATGAGAATTTTCTGGAAAAATAACGGTACAAACTCCATCCTGTAATAAATATTAAACCTCTAATAGCAAACCATGTTTTGTTGAGCCAACCCGATTTTCCTTGAATAAGTTCATCATGGGCAACAACCTCTGGATCCATCCATATAAAAAGATGATCTCCAGCCCAAAGACCAATACCCAAAACGATAAGCGCACCAGGCAATAGATAATAAGTAATGGCTTCCATGACTCTAAAAAGTACTGGTGACCACCCTGCTTGAGCTGCATACTGAATTCCGTAAAATGCAAGAACACCAAGAGAAATCATCATAAAGAAAAACGCTGCTACATACAATGCAGCATAAGGCCTATTGTGCATTTGATGCAAAACATGTTCGGCGTGCTCATCGCCGTGGTGGGCTTCTTCTTGGTGGTGATCATCTTCAATAGATGCATGAATCATTGCTGCATGAGCCTTAGCATCATCATGAGCCTCAGCACTATCATGAGTCTCAGAAGAGCCATGGTGTGCATCTTCTTCAGCCAAGAGTAACTTAACATCTTCCAAGCTAAGGTGATGAGATGAATTATAGCTCGAAATCCATCCAATTGCTCCAACAATGATTAGAACAAGAGATGTAATTTTTAATCTTTTTGAAAACGTGTACATGTTTTATTTATGTTTTACTTTTCTTTATTTTAATAATTTTGCTCTTAACGACTCTACATACGCTGTAACCTGCCAACGTTCTTCTTCGTTAATCAAATTTGCGTATGAGCCCATTGAATTTTTACCATAATATATAACATGGTATATACTTCCTGCTGTTATCGCACGATCTGCATAACTTGGTACTCCTAATATTTTTTCACGCTTTACCAATTTTCCTTGGCCAGCTCCTTTATTCCCATGACAAATTCCACAGTAAATATCATAGAGCTCCTTACCCCTTTTAGTGTCAATTTCAGACACTTCTAAAGGGGATTTTAAGGTTTTCAATGCGGTTTCGTAACCCTCGTTGGTGTTTTCATAATCATATAGCGAATATCCTCTGGCAATAGTCCCTTCAACAGGTATTAATGCTTCTTGGCTATTTGGAAAAACCTCGTATTCACCATAAGCTTCGTAGCCAACGGGCGCATACATGTTTGGGAAAAATTGATAGTTCGGTCTGCTGTTGTCTTGGCAAGACCAAAGAGTTGAACCAATCAATACTAGAATGAATATTTTGGATACACTTTTCATAGGTCTAATGTGCTTCTTTTTCAATAACATGCACTTCTACTGCACCTGTTTTGGTTAATAGCGTTTTTAATTGTTTCTCATTGTCATGAACAGAGATTTCCATCAAAAAGTGGTCATCTGTTGTTCTCGGATCTGGATTTTCAGCATTTTTGAATGGCCACATTCGACTTCTTAAATAAAATGTAATTACCATTAAATGCGCTGCAAAAAATACAGTAAGCTCAAACATAATCGGCACGAAGGCTGGCATATTTTCAATATAACTGAAACTTGGTTTACCGCCAATGTTTTGTGGCCAATCCTCAATCATAATAAAATTCATCATGGTGATGGCAACGGTGAGCCCCACACAACCATACATAAATGCTGCAATGGCAATACGAGTTGGGGCAAGCCCCATAGCCTTATCTAATCCGTGAACTGGAAAGGGGGTGTAAACTTCTTCGATGTGGTGCTTTGCTGCCTTTACAGTTTTCACTGCAGACATCAATACATCATCGTCTGTATACAAGGCATGAATAACTTTTGATGCTCCCATACTTAGTCTTTTTTCTTTTTAGGTTTTCTTGTCGCTTTTGGCTTTTTGGATGTACGGTCGTCTGAACCTGTCCCAACCAAACTATCTCCAGCTTCTCTAATATTTTTATAACGCTGACCAGAAGACTTCAAAATTGTTTTTACCTCTGCTTGAGCAATCACTGGGAAAGTTCTTGAATAAAGTAAAAATAACACAAAGAAGAAACCAATGGTTCCAATAAAAATTCCAATATCTACAAACGTTGGCGAAAACATAGTCCATGAGGATGGCAAATAATCTCTGTGCAACGATGTAACAATAATTACAAAACGCTCAAACCACATTCCTATATTCACTACAATAGAAATGGCAAATGAAAACATGATGCTAGTTCTTAATTTCTTAAACCACATAAATTGTGGAGAGAATACATTACAAGACATCATTGCCCAATATGCCCACCAATAGGGACCTGTAGCTCTATTTAAGAATGCATATTGCTCGTATTCTACTCCAGAATACCATGCAATAAACAACTCAGTGATGTATGCTACACCTACAATTGACCCTGTAATCATGATTACAATGTTCATCAATTCGATGTGTTGTACTGTGATATAATCTTCAAGATTACACACTTTTCTCATAATTATAAGAAGTGTATTTACCATTGCAAATCCAGAGAAAATAGCACCCGCCACAAAATATGGAGGAAAAATAGTGGTGTGCCATCCTGGAATTACAGATGTGGCAAAGTCAAAAGATACAATAGTGTGAACTGAAAGGACAAGTGGTGTGGCCAATCCCGCTAGGACCAAGGATACTTCTTCAAAGCGTTGCCAATCTTTTGCTCTTCCTGACCATCCGAAACTCAATAAAGAATAAATTTTCTTTTGAAAAGGACGAACGGCACGATCGCGAATCATTGCAAAATCAGGTAATAATCCAGTCCACCAGAATACTAATGAAACCGATAGGTATGTGGAAATCGCAAATACATCCCATAATAAAGGAGAATTAAAATTCACCCATAGTGAGCCAAATTGATTTGGAATAGGCAATACCCAATAAGCCAACCAAGGACGGCCCATGTGAATGATTGGAAATAATCCTGCCTGAATTACAGAAAATATCGTCATGGCTTCAGCTGATCTATTAATCGCCATACGCCATTTTTGTCTAAATAAAAGAAGTACTGCAGAAATAAGTGTTCCAGCATGTCCAATACCTACCCACCAGACAAAGTTAGTAATATCCCATGCCCAACCAACAGTTTTATTTAATCCCCAGGTTCCTATTCCTGTAGATATTGTATAAATCATGCACCCAAGACCCCAGCCAAAAGCGGCTAAGGCTATAGAGAACACAATCCACCACTGTTTATTTGCTTTTCCTTCTACTGGTGCAACTACATCAAGAGTGACATCGTGGTATGATTTTTCACCTGTTACGAGTGGTCTTCTTATCGGTGCTTCGTAATGAGACGCCATAGTTTAATTTTATTTCTTTGTTAGTTATGCTTCTTTCGTGTTTCTTACTTTTACTTGATAGACTACATTCGGTTTTGTGCCAACATGCTCTAACAGATGATAAGCCCGCTCATCATCTTTAAGTTTTGTAACCTCATCTTTTTTATTGTTGATGTCACCAAAAACAATAGCGCCACTATCACAAGCCGATGAACAAGCCGTTTTAAAGCCATTCACATCTACTGGTCTACCGTCACGTTTGGCATCCAAAATTGTTTTTTGTGTCATTTGTATACACATCGAACATTTTTCCATGACCCCTCTCGAACGTACCGTTACATCAGGATTGATGACCATACGCCCTAAGTCGTTATTCATGTGATAATCAAATTCATCATTCCCATTATATAGGAACCAATTGAATCGACGTACTTTATAAGGGCAGTTGTTTGCACAATAACGCGTCCCAACACAACGGTTGTACGCCATGTGGTTTTGTCCTTGTCTTCCGTGTGAACTTGCCGCAACTGGACAAACTGTTTCACATGGTGCATGATTACAGTGTTGGCACATGATTGGCTGGAAGGCTACTTGAGGGTTTTCGGATGGTAATTCCATTTCACCAAAAGTACTTAGCGAACTTCCTAATCCTGCTATATTATCTTTTGTCTGGTTATCCCCTTCAAAGGTCTCATCAGAAGAGTAATAGCGGTCAATTCTCAACCAGTGCATATCACGGCTTCTTCTGATTTCTTCTTTTCCTACAACAGGAACGTTGTTTTCGGCATGACATGCTATCACACATGCACCACAACCCGTACAAGAATTTAAATCTATAGAAAGATTGAAGTGATGCCCAATGGAACGATCAAACTCATCCCAAAGATCGACATCTGGAGAACTCACTGGAGTTTCAATGTGATTTAAAGAAACTACCGCTGTTGGGTTCCATTGCTCTGCATCTTTAGTGTTGAAAATTTCTAAAGTGGTTTCCTTTATAATATCTCCACGCCCCATCAATGTATTGTGTAATTGTACACAAGCAAATTCGTGTTTCCCTGCTGCAGCTTCTATAGAAACTGAAGGAGTGGAATTAAAATTTTGATAAAGTGGATAGGCATTTACTCCTGTTTGCATTTCTTCTTTCAGTCCAGCGCTACGGCCATACCCAAAAGATAGTCCGACAGTTCCTCTTGCTTGTCCTGGTTGAATTATCACAGGTGCTTTAACGGTTACTCCATTGACGGTTACATCAGCATAGGTTCCATTCAAGCCTCCATTAGCATCGTTCGTGTTTTCAAAACCTAACTCCTTTGCATCTGCTGCAGATACAGTTAGATAGTTATCCCATGTTGTACGGGTTAATGGATCTGGAAATTCTTGTAGCCAAGGGTTGTTGGCTTGTTGTCCATCACCCATCCCTGTTTTTGGATAAAGAGTTAACTCAAAAGATGCAGACTTCACTTTTGCTAAAGCACTGACCGCAACAGACGCATCAATTGATTTGACTGAGACAGCTGTGGTGTCAACAGTTGCAGAGCTAGAAGCAGTAAAAACGCCATCGTGAAGTGCGTTATTAAATGATTCGCCTTTTAGAATGTCCGAAATCCAAAATGATTTTGTGTATTCATTATATGATTTTGTGCTTCCGCTGAGAACCAGAAGAACATCTTGAAATTGTTTGGTGTCGAACAATGGACGAATTGTTGGCTGTATAAGCCCATATTGGCCTGATTTAGTTTCTAAATCACCCCAAGATTCGAGATAGTGAGGTGCCGCAGCTACAAATTCAGAAGCAGATGCAGTTTCGTCGTTTTTCATGGAAAAAGTCACCGATAATTCAGTCTTTTTTAGTCCTTCAATAAAGGCTGCTGCATTTGGTAAAGTATATGCTGGATTTACACCAGCCATTATTACTGCACCAACTTTTCCTGAATTCATATCAGCTACAAGTTTTGCAACGGCAGCATCATTCCCTTGACGCGTTAAAATTGTGGTCTTTGGGTCGAATGCTTTACTGTTTAAAAATGCATTAATTCCCAAAACTAAACTTTGAGCATACAAATCTTGAATTCCTGTAAGAACAACAGCATTAGATCCTGCTTTCAACACTTCACGTGCAGCGGCATCTACTGCAGATTCAATTCCCGCAGGCAAGGTTACATTTACAGAAGTTCCTGTAAGTTTTCCATAAAGTCTTGCTAGTGCACGTTTTTGCTGAGATGGTTTTAGTGGTACTCGTTTATCCGCATTTGCTCCAGAAAGTGTCATATTCGACTCAAACTGTATATGACGAGACATACTTCCATTTTGTGGTACGCGTCCTTTAGCGTAGGCTGCATCAAATCCACCACCTTGCCAATCTCCAAGAAAATCTGCTCCTATAGAAACAATTGTTTTTGCTTTCGAAAAATCATAGTTTGCTAATCCCCTTCGGCCATACTTAGCTTGGTATGCGTCTGCAGCTGCAGATTCGGAGATAGCATCGTAAACTACATGAGCGGTATTCGCGAAGCTGTCTTGAAAATCTGAAATTAGTTTAGATGTACTTGGACTAGCAAAAGTTTGAGTCAACAAAACCACTTGTTTCCCCGTATCTTTAAGTGCCTCAAGTTTTTGTCCTAATTCATTGTAAAAAGCGTCCCAAGTTATCGCTTCCCCACCTTTGGTAGGTCCTGCAACACGCTGATTATCGTACAAGTCCAGAACAGATGCCTGAACTCTTGCATTAATACTGCCATTAGCTTTTGCTAGTGAATTGGACTCCACCTTGATGGGTCTTCCTTCTCTTGTTTTAACCAGTAGGCTTGCAAAATCATACCCATTTGATATAGCAGTAGCATAATAATTTGCAACGCCTGGAATGATTTGCTCTGGTTGAACTACATAAGGGATAGACTTTATCACAGGCCCCTCGCAAGCAGCTAAGGAAGCTGCAGCGGTACTAAACCCAACGTATTTTAAGAAATCACGACGCGTTGTTTCAGAAGATTCCAAAGTGGGCTTGTCTCCTAGAAACTCATCCACAGGAATTTCCTCTACAAATTCTTTGTGTTTAAGCGTCTCAACGGCAGAGCTTTGGTTCGGGTTTAGCTCCTCAACACTTTTCCAGTATTTCTTGTTTGATGACATATATTATAGTGTTACTTAAATCTTTATTAATTGTTTAATAGTGGCATTTTCCACATTCCAATCCACCCATTTGGGCCGCTGTTAATTTATCAACGCCATATTTCTTTGATAGTGCTTCATGAATTTTTTCGTAGTAGCCATTGTCATTAACTTTTACGTTTGTTTCTCTATGACAATTGATGCACCAACCCATAGTCAGTGGTGAATATTGGTACATAACTTCCATCTCCTCAACAGGTCCGTGACATGTTTGACATTCTAAGCCCGCTACTGAAACGTGTTGCGAATGGTTAAAATAGGCAAAGTCTGGGAGGTTGTGAATTCTAACCCACTTAACAGGCTTGGTTTTACCTGTGTACTTCTGTTCTGCATCATTCCAACCAACAGCGTCGTAAAGCTTTTGGATTTCACCATCATAAAATTCTTTACTATACTCTTCTGTGGCCGTTGATGGCGCTACTTCATATATAGATTTGTGACAGTTCATACACACATTCAACGAGGGTATTCCAGAGTGCTTACTCACACGTGCTGAGGAATGGCAGTATTTACAATCAATACCATTGTCTCCTGCATGTATTTTGTGCGAATAATGAATAGGTTGAATAGGTTCGTAGCCTTGATCAATTCCCACTTGCATAAAGTATCCGTATACGAAATAAGCACTGGACAACAAAAAGAAGACTGCGGTGACCAGTAACAAAAATTGGTTTTTCAGAAATGCTTTCCAAAGTGATGGGCGCTTTACGGCTTCTTGAATCTTAACTTCATTTGCAACGGCAAACCTCCTTAGAGTTTTGTTAACTAAAAATAACCCAAGTGCAAGTAATGCAAAAAGGATTGCCAATGCTCCTAGGATGACATCTTTTGACAAACCTCCTTCTGTGGTTGAAGGGGCTGTTCCAGCGGTGGCTGTTACTGCAACAGGCACTGCTTTATCTTGTGCGGTGTAGGCGAGAATATTGGAAATATCTTCATCCGAAAACTGAGGAAAAGCAGTCATTGCGGCGCCATTGTACTCAGCATAAATTTTGTTGGCGTATGCGTCTCCTGATTTTATCACTGCAGCACTATTTCTAATCCATGCATTCAACCATTCGCGATCCAAACCTTCGTCTTCACTAAGTCGGTTTTCGACATAGCGAAGGGCTGGTCCTGTCATTTTTTTGTCCAGTTGATGACAGGCTGCACAATTAGCATTAAATAGCGACTTCCCTTTAACGGGGTCAGCGTCTTGTGCAAGTAGTGGTGAATAAAAAATAGATAAAAATAATAAGCTCAAAAGGATGAGTTTCGAGAGGGGCTGAAGGATGTTTTCCTGCTTCATATCAACGTTTGGAGTGGTTTCTAAACTTTGGCGCAATTTTTTCATGTAAATAAGATCAAAAATCTATTAACAAAAATTTATGCAAAAATAAGACATAAAGACGATTATTGAAATGATAGATTATGCTAAATTTTAATTTATATCCATTCTAAATAATATTAGATTTTTGTTTTAAATTTATTGATTTACATTTGTAAAATGAACATTGAATTATGAAGCTAAATTTTTTGAAACTATTTTTTATCATTGCCTTGTTTTCAGGTCCTCTTTTAGCACAAGAAGGTGCAGTAAATATTTACAAAAGTGAAGCTATTGATCGCTTGATTGAGCTAAAAAAAGAAGCCAATAAAGAAATAAATTTTAATAAAATACAAATTTACAGTGGGCCTAGAGCTGGCGCAGAACAAGCGCTTTCATCATTTCGCTCTTTTTACTCAGACTATTCTTCAGAGATGAAATATGAGACGCCAAATTATAAAATATGGGTTGGTGATTTTAGAACAAAAATTGAAGCAGATCGTGCTCTCATAGCAATTAAAAAGAAATACCCAAACGCCTTTATTTTTACGCCTAAAAAAAGTTAAAAATCAATACAAAAATCTAGCCTAAAGTTTCTTTTTAACAGCAACCTCTTGGAAAGCTTCAAAAACGTCTCCTAACTGAATATCGTTATAATTCTTGATTTGCATTCCACAATCATATCCTTTGGACACTTCTTTTGCGTCGTCTTTAAAGCGTTTTAATGAAGCCAGTTCTCCGGTATAAATCACTACACCTTCTCTAATGATACGGATTTTAGAGCTTCTATAAATTTTACCATTGGTGACCATACATCCTGCGATAGTACCAATTTTGGAAATTTTAAAGGTTTCTCTAATTTCGGCAGACCCTGTAATTTCTTCTTTAAACTCAGGGGACAGCATTCCTTCCATAGCATCCTTCAAATCATTAATCGCATCGTATATAATGGAGTACATACGGATATCTATTTCTTCTTTTTCAGCAATTTGTCGCGCGTTACCCATTGGGCGAACGTTGAAGCCAATAATGATAGCGTCAGAAGCTGATGCGAGGAGAACATCGCTCTCTGTAATAGCACCCACAGCTTTGTGAATAATGTTGACTTGAATTTCTTCAGTGGATAGTTTTTGGAACGAATCGGTAAGCGCTTCCACAGAACCATCAACATCTCCCTTAAGTATTATGTTTAGCTCTTTAAAGTCGCCAAGCGCAATACGTCTGCCGATTTCGTCAAGGGTGATATGACGCTGTGTACGAACAGATTGTTCTCGCTGCAATTGAGTTCTTTTTGCGGCAATTTGTTTGGCTTCTCGTTCGTCTTTAAAGACTGTAAATTTATCTCCTGCTTGTGGCGCACCATCCAAACCTAATATTGAAATTGGTGTAGAGGGCCCAGCTTCAGAAATTTCTTGCCCCCTTTCGTCGTGCATAGCTTTGACTTTTCCACTATTTTTCCCGGCCAGCACATAATCCCCAACACGCAAGGTTCCTGCCTGCACCAATACTGTAGACACATAGCCCCTACCTTTATCTAGAAAGGCTTCAACAATTGTCCCCACCGCGGGTTTATCTGGGTTAGCTTTGAGTTCTAATAGTTCTGCTTCTAACAGCACTTTTTCTAAAAGTTCTTGTACCCCATCTCCATTTTTTGCGGAGATATCATGCGACTGAATTTTACCACCCCAATCTTCAACCATAAGGTTCATGTTGGCAAGTCCTTCTTTAATTTTATCTGGATTTGCTGTTGGCAAATCAACTTTATTTATTGCAAAGATAATGGGCACACCAGCAGCTTGGGCATGTGAAATAGCCTCTTTTGTTTGGGGTTTAATATTATCATCTGCGGCGATTACAATGATGGCTATATCAGTAACTTGAGCACCTCTTGCACGCATCGCCGTAAAAGCCTCATGCCCAGGTGTGTCTAGAAATGCTATTTTTTGACCAGAGTTTAAAGTCACGCCATAGGCCCCGATGTGCTGTGTTATCCCACCTGACTCTCCTGCAATAACATTTTCCTCTCTAATGTAATCCAATAATGAAGTTTTACCATGATCGACATGGCCCATAACGGTTACAATGGGCGCGCGTTCTAATAAATCCTCTGCTTTGTCCTCTACTTCCTCGATGTTTTCATCTATGTCAGCAGTAACAAAATCTACAGTGTAACCAAATTCCTCAGCAACAATTGAAAGAGTTTCTGCGTCTAAGCGTTGGTTCATCGTAACCATCATCCCTAAAGACATACATGCAGAAATAATTTCTGTAACAGAAACATCCATCATTGTAGCAACTTCATTGGCTGTGACAAACTCAGTCACTTTTAATGTTTTACTTTCTAGTTCTTGTTGCTCTAAGTCCTTTTCCGTTTGTTGACGGTGTTGGTCACGTTTATCTCTTCTGTACTTGGCTCCTTTACCCTTAGTTGATTTGCCTTGAAGTTTTTCTAAAGTCTCTCGTACTTGTTTTTGAACTTCTTCTGCGGTTGGCTCAACCTTAGGCGTTTGGGGTTTAGATTGGTTTCTTACTCTGTTGGAACGAGATTTCTGACCTTGATTTGGGCCTCCAACCTTGCTAATTCTTTTTCGTTTCTTTTTGGAATCAGCAGAGTTTGATTGGTTTTTATCTTTGGCCGCTGCTGGCTTTTTTGGTTTATTAAACTGGGATAGATCAATGGTTTGACCTGTTGACTTTGGCCCAGATAACTTAGCGTACTGAGTTTTTACTGTTCCTGATTCGGTTTCTGGTTCTGCAGAAACATCCTTAGTGGGGTTTTCTACAGCATTTGCTGCTTTTGCTTCAGCTGGTTTTTCAGTTTCTACCTTAGTAGGTATGACTGGTTTAGGATCTTCTTTTTTGGGTTGAGGTTTTGTTGGATTCAAATCTATTTTTCCAACTTTTTTGGGCCCTTCAAAAGTCGTTTTGGCCTTAATAACTTTTTTGGCCTCTTCTTCCTTCTTTAGTTTCTCTTCTAGCTCAAGTTCACGTTGTTGACGAAGTGCTTCTTTTTCTTTTTGTTTGGCTTCTCCAACTTCTTTTGAAGCAACTTTCTTGCTGGCATCAGTTTGAAACTCCCCTGAGAGAAGTTGATACACTTCAGCAGAAATTTTGGTTGTTGGACGTTTCTCAATCTCTATGTTTTTTGACTCCAAAAAGTCAATAGCACGATCCATCGAGATGTTCAACTCCCTCAATACTTTACTTAGTCTAATGATATCAGCCATAAATTGCCTTTGTTGTTTTTTTATTCTTTAAAATTTGGGCCAGATCATTCAATCTGGGTGCCAATATAATTAAAATTTTAATCTTCGAATTCTTCTTTTAAAATTCGCATTACGTCATCAATAGTTTCTTCTTCCAAATCAGTTCGTTTTACCAAGTCTTTGACGTCTTGTTCTAATACGCTTTTAGCAGTATCCAAACCGGCTTTCGCAAACTCTTCGATAATCCAAGATTCGATTTCGTCAGAGAATTCAGAAAGTTCTACATCCTCTTCAACTCCTTCTCTGAAAACATCAATTTCGTAGCCCGTAAGACGTCCTGCAAGACGAATATTGTGTCCTCCACGGCCAATGGCCTTACTAACTTCTTCAGGCTTAAGTATAACTTCGGCTCTTTTAGTTTCTTCGTCTAACTTGATCGAAGTAACACGCGCTGGGCTTAAAGCTCTTGTGATAAACAATTGTAAATTGTTGGTGTAATTGATAACATCGATGTTTTCATTACCCAGCTCACGAACAATCCCATGGATACGCGAACCTTTCATCCCAACACATGCCCCAACTGGGTCAATTCTGTCATCGTAGGAGTCGACAGCAACCTTAGCTTTTTCACCTGGTATTCTGACAACATTTTTAATAGAAATCAATCCGTCGAATACTTCTGGGATTTCCTGCTCAAATAATTTTTCCAAAAATGCTGGCGCTGTTCTGGACAATACGATATTAGGTTTATTGCCTTTCAACTCTACACTTTCAATAATACCACGAACATTCTCTCCTTTTCTAAAGAAATCAGATGGGATTTGCTTATCTTTTGGTAAAATAAGTTCGTTCCCCTCATCATCCAAGAGAATAACTGCACGGTGACGGATATGGTGCACTTCAGCAGTGTAAATTTCTCCTTCAAGGTCTTTAAATTGCTTGTAAATATTGGTGTTATCATGTTCTTGAATCTTAGAAATTAGATTTTGACGAAGCGCCAAAATAGATCGTCTTCCCAAATCAAATAGCTTTACTTCTTCTGAAACATCTTCACCTACTTCAAAATCTGGTTCAATTTTTTGAGCTTCAGATAAAGAAATTTCTTGGTTTTCGTTTTCAACCTCGCCGTCAGCTACAACAATTCTGTTGCGCCAAATTTCTAAATCACCCTTATCTGGGTTGATAATAATGTCGAAGTTATCGTCATCACCAAATTTCTTTTTTAAGGCATTCCTAAATACATCCTCAAGAATGGCCATAAGGGTCACACGGTCTATGAGTTTGTCATCCTTAAACTCCGAAAACGAATCGATTAATGCTAAATTTTCCATAATGTGGTTCTTATCTTAAAATACTAATTTTATTTGTGCTTTGTCAATGTTTTGATAAGGAATGGTGGCTGTTTTTTGAACAGTAACCTTTCCTTTTCCAATAGGCTTTGGTTCTCTAGCCTTCCATTCCAAAACAATTTCATTTGTGTCAGCAGCGGTCAAAACTGCTTCAAACTTTTCATTTTCAATTGTTTTGAGTTTAAGCGTACGGCCAATATTTTTTTGATATTGACGCTGATGTACTAAAGGAGTTGTCGCACCTGCAGAGGACACCTCTAATGAAAAATCTTGTTCCTCACGATCAAGATTATGTTCAATTGCACGACTTATATACATACAGTCTTGTACTAAAACACCCTTGTCGCCATCAATAACAATACGGATCTTGTTTCCATCAAGAATTTCGAAATCAATGAGAAACAAATCAGGTCTGTTTTCAAGCCCTTCCTCCAATAATTCTTTTACGCTATCTCTAAACATTTGGTATAAAAAGAGGGGACTTCCCGTCCCCTCACAATTTATTTTTCTTACTACGGTGCAAATATAAGGGATTGCAGACGGTTTTTACAAGTTTTTGTGAAGGTTTATTGTTTTTTTTTAAAAATAAAAAGCTTTAACAGAAGTTAAAGCTTTTCTTGTTGGCCCACTAGGGCTCGAACCTAGACTCTTCTGGACCAAAACCAGACGTGTTGCCAGTTACACCATGGGCCAATTTATTAATGAGGATGCAAATTTAGAACAAAACTTTGGTTGCACAAATATTTTTTAAAATAATTAGCTGATCAATTATTTGGTTTATTTTATAAACTAGTTTATATTTGAAAAATTAAAACCTATTTTATTATGAATCATTCAGAACAATTAAACCTTATTAATGACGCTATTAATAAGACTAAGGAACAACTTAAACCAACATCCATAAATTTTATTTTTTGGGGGTTGCTTATTTCGATTATGAGTATAATTCATTATTCTTTTCCTGAGTTAATTCAGAAAACGGCTTATTCTTCTCTTTTATTTTGGACTCTTATTCCTGTAGTAGGTATGATTTTTACCATTGTTTACAATATAAAGATTGGTGGGCGCATAGGCTACGAAACGCATATTGGGCGTGCTCTAAAGCTAGTTTGGGGTGTTTTTAATATAGCGTGGATTACACTTGTCATCATGTCAGTGTTTAAAAAACAAAACCCTGTTCAGGAAATTCTATTTCTTCTTGGAGTTATTTTACTTATAACGGCACTTCTAATTCGATTTACTCCTCTTATAATTGGTGGAATAGCCGTAGTTGCTTGTAGTGTTTTGATCACTATTTCACCAAGTATAAATGTGCTTTTGATTAATGCCGCAGCTACCTTTTTTGGGCTTTTTATCCCTGGGTTATCTCTTTATCTAAGTAAAAACAATGTTTGAACCACTTGATAAACTATTGACAAATCCCATTCGTTTGATGGTGATGTCTGTTCTCGTGAAAGTAAGTAGTTGTGATTTTAATTATTTAAAAAAAATCACAGAAAGCACTCAAGGCAATTTAAGTGTTCAGCTGAAAAAACTAGCGGAAAGCGGATACATTTCTATAGCCAAAAGTTTCGAAAACAATTACCCAAAAACAAAGTGTAACGTGACAAAAAAAGGAATTTTAGCCTTTGAAAATCATTTCAAAAACTTAAAGAAATACCAAAATATTGACCTGTGATTCGATTCATTTTGAAAATTGCAGTACTCAAAGGGTTATTTGTTGTGAATCTATCGCTCAAATTATTTAGCCTTAATTGATTTATTATTAAATTCGCCATGAACTAAATTTAAACCATGGCAAATTCTAATTTCAAACAATGGAACCTAATTCTAGGGTGGGTTGCATTTGCCGTTGCATTTTTGACCTATGCCCTCACCGTTGAACCAACTGTCGGTTTTTGGGATACCGGAGAGTATATTTTAACTTCTTCAAAGCTTGAAGTCGGCCACCCCCCCGGGGCACCATTATTCCAAATGCTCGGTGCATTTTTTTCTATTTTTGCATCACAACCATCTCAAATTGGTTATGTGCTTAACATGATGAGTGCTGCCGCAAGTGCATTCACCATTTTGTTTATGTTTTGGTCTATTGTTTTGTTGTTGCAAAAAATTATAGGCCAAGCTAAAGAATTTAACACAAATAAGGATATTGGTATTCTAGGGGCTGCTTTTGTTGGGAGCTTGTCTTTCGCTTTTACAGATTCTTTCTGGTTTAATGCCGTAGAAACTGAGGTATATGCCATGGCAACCCTCATAATGGCCGTAATGTTTTATTTGGGGCTTCGCTGGGAAAAAGAGATGCATTCTCCAAAAGGAAACCGCTGGCTTATATTAATCTCATTTATCGTTGGGCTTTCTTTTGGGGTGCATTTTATGGGGCTTCTTACGATTCCAGCCATTGGTCTTTTGTACTTTTTTAAGAATTATAAAACGATTACACCAAAGAATTTTATCGTTGCCAACGTAACAGTGGTCGCCATTTTGTTGTTTGTATTTAAGCTTCTGGCACCAAATATTTTGAGATACTTCAGTGTGCTGGAAATTTTCTTTGTGAACAACATTGGATTACCATTTAATTCGGGGTCTATTATTGCGTTTATCATTTTGACTCTTAGTATTTATTTTGGGCTGAATTACAGCAAGAGAAAAGGATATATTGTATTCAACACAGGATTGTTGTGTGTGACATTTATCATTATTGGATTTACCACCTGGCTAATGCTACCCATTCGTGCAAATGCCAATGTACCTGTTAATGAAAACAACCCTTCAAATGCGCGCGAGTTGTTGGCTTATTACAATTTGGAACAATACCCAAAAACACATTTGTTTTATGGACCACAATTTACAGATCAATACGCTGGTTTAGATGAAAACCAACCATATACTGATGACAAGCCTAAATATGAAAAAGATGAAAAGTCGGGGCGTTATGTTATCGTTAATGATTATGAAAACGCCATTCAAAATTATAATAGCGATCATGGCTCATTGTTGCCGCGCATGTGGAGCGGTGAGCATGCAGAAAATTACATGATATACTCTGGCCCTTTAGAATTTTCTATAAAGTCAGAATACAAAATGCAAAACGAATTTAGAAGCTTAGTTGCTAATTTTAGATTATCTGTTGCAAAAGGAGAAATAGACTATGAAGGTTATCATGATTTTTTAAGAACCTATGGGCGTTATTTAGACATCGAAAAACCGTCTTTAATTGATAATATTTATTACCTCTTAGATTACCAGATTGGATATATGTATTGGCGTTATTTTATGTGGAATTTTTCTGGGCGCCAAGACGACATTCAAGGAAAAATGGATATGCATGGCAATTGGATTAGTGGAATCAACTTTATTGATGAATACCTCTTGGGCATTACCCAAGACAATCTTCCTAGCGATGTTCTTAACAACAAAGCTAGAAACACCTATTATTTGCTCCCTTTATTATTGGGATTAATAGGCTTGTTTTTTGTGTTTAGCAAAGATAAAAAGGTGTTTTGGACAATGTTGGTGTTCTTTCTTTTCACAGGAATTGCTATACAAGTTTATACCAATGTTCGTCCTTTTGAGCCGCGCGAACGAGACTATTCATTGGTTGGGTCATTTTATGTTTTCGCGCTTTGGATAGGTATTGGGGTTTTTGCGCTTTTTGATAAGGTACAAATACACATTAAATCAAAACTTCTTGCTCCAGTGATAAGTCTATTTTGTCTTGTGGCTGTTCCAGGTATTTTGTTGAGCCAGAATTGGGACGATCACGACCGCTCTAATAGAAAAACAGCACACGCGATGGCTGTAAATTACCTTGAATCATGCGCGCCCAATGCTATTATTTTTACAATTGGTGACAACGACACTTTCCCGCTTTGGTATGCACAAGAAATTGAAGGAATTCGAACAGATGTTAGGGTAGTTTGTACAAGTCTTTTGAGTGCTGATTGGTACATCGACCAAATGAAGCGAAAAGCATATAATAGCGAACCTGTTCCTTCCAAACTCACTCACGACAAATATAAATGGGGTACCCGGGACTACATCATAAAAGAAGTTGTGACCAAAGACACTCTTGATATTGTTCAATTTTTAGATTTTATTTCAAGTGACGACGATCGAACCAAATACGGATATGTTTTGGAACAGCAAGGCTACCAAACGAACGGACAACGCAAGCAAGATTTAAATGCAAATTACGCCCCAACCGAATTTGTGCGAATTCCCGTTAATAAACAAGCCGTACTTGAAAATGGAGTTGTTGCAGCCAAAGATGCAGAGAAAATTGTAGATTACATTGATATCAAAATTAAGGATCAGGCGATTTACAAAAACCGCATGATAATGCTGGATATTATTGCTCAGAACAATTGGGAACGCCCCATATACTTTAGTGGAGGTGCCTTTGGTGATGAAGATTATATTTGGATGAAAGATTATCTGCAGTTAGATGGGTTTGCATACAAACTTGTTCCTATAAAAACAGCGCTTGACAAAAACAATCTCTATGATATGGGCCGAATCGATTCTGAGAAAATGTATGAATTGGTTAAAGATTGGGAATGGGGCAACAGCGGAAATCCAGACGTTTACCACGATGTTGAAACCCGTAGAAATAGTTTGACATTTAGAGGGCATATGGCGCGGTTGATAGAAAAACTAATCAACGAAGAGAAACTCGAAAAAGCAGAAGAAATCGCAGATTTGGCAATGCAAAAAATGCCTGTAGATATATTTGGATATTACGTTTACTTAGAACCTTTTATTGGCGCATATTACGAAACTGAAGCAGACGACAAAGCACGAGCGCTTTACAAAGAAGTTGTGGTAAAATATCAAGAAAGCTTAAATTATTTCAGTGGAGTTTCAGATGAAAATAAAGAAAAACACATCCAAAGCATATACTTTGATATTGAACGATATAAGAGCTTAGTTGACACCATAAGCATTTATGAAGACGAGGCATTTGTCAAAACAGAAATGGAAATATTTAATGGGTTTTTACGCTTGTTTACTGGCGAAGAGGAAGGCCAAGAAAGGCCTGAAGAATAAGCGTTGAAGACTAACTACATATGGTTTTGCATAAGGCCAATGATAGTGTTGGCATCGAGTTCTCCACTTTGCCTCCATTTCATATCTCCAGACTTATAAATTATCAGAGTTGGTAGTCCTTTGATCCTCAAGGCTTCTGATAGTGCTTGATTTTTATCAACGTCAATTTTGATGACTTTAGCCTTATCTCCAAGAGCTGCAGCCACATCTCGAAGCACGTCGTGCATGGCATTAGATGCCTCATCCCATTCAGTGAAAAAATCAAAAAGAACAGGAACCTCAACGTCTATTAACTCTCCAAATTTGGACATGATATTGCGTTTATTTTAGATGGATAAGTAAACTTTTTTATTAGCCATCTAATACAATATTAAAAAAAGAAAATTAAATCAACGCTTTTTTTTGATTTATTTAAGGGTTTTACAGGTTGTTTAACGGCTTTTCCCCCTTTTTTAATGTAATAACTGTAATTTCTGGCCAAATACCCACTCGCCCAGGGAATGCCAAAAATCCAAAACCGCGATTAACATTAAGGAATTGACCGGCATTCTGGTAAAGCCCAGCCCAGTATTTATAGCGCCATTTGATAGGGCTCCACTTAAACACTCCAGGTATTTCTATCCCAAATTGCATACCATGCGTATGCCCACTAAGTGTAAGCTGGTAATGTAGCTTGTCATCAATTACTTCATATTGCCAATGAGAAGGGTCGTGGCTCAATAATATTTTAAAATCGTCTTTAGATATCTGAGATGTTGCCTTTTTTAAATCTCCTTTTTGTTTAAATCCTTTCCCCCAATTCTCTACGCCTATAACAGCAAGACGTGCTCCATCTTTTTCAATGAACTTAGATTCATTCAAAAGCAGTTGAAACCCCATATCTTTTTGAAGCGTCAGCATATCTTGAAAATTTTTTATTTTGGCCTCTTCTGAAGGCCAACGCAAGTAGTCGCCATAGTCGTGATTCCCCAATACAGAAAAAACTCCATCTTTAGCGCTTAGTTTAGAAAATACAGATTTCCAGGGCAGCATTTCAGAAGTTTTACTATTCACCAAATCGCCAGTAAACATGATAACATCCGAAGCTTGCTCGTTAATTAAATCAACTGCGTATTCTATCTTGGCTTTCTCATCGAAGCTGCCACTGTGTATATCGCTAATTTGCGTGACTTTGTAGCCGTCAAATTCTTGTGGGAGATCGTCATAAAACAGTGTGTATTTCAGGACCTTATAGTTGTATTTTCCTTTTGTAATGCCATATAAAATAGATAAAAATGGAATGGCTGCGACACCCAAAGCCAACTTGCCAATAAATGCTCTTCTAGCCTTAAAAAAAGCATCACCTGTATTTGATTTTGAGAAAGCAGTGTTGTAAATTCCTTCAAAAAGACGAAATACATCTTCGCCAAACATAGCTGCTATTAATATAAATTTTGGCACATAGAACAAGACAAAAAGTGCGAAGGCAGTATAGAAGCCGTGGTTTACGCCAGAAGAGCGGTTTAAACTCATGGCCTGATAAATAATATTTCCTAAAACGAATAAAGAACAGAGCACATACAGTACAGTAAGCCATGTGTTTTTTGAAACACTTCGAATACTCTGAAGAGCATAAAAATCAAGTGTCAGAACTATCCCTACAAAAATTAAAATTCGAACCATATTATAAAATATGCCTCAAAAATAGCATAAAACTTCTTAACATAATTAGTAATAAAATAATTTATAAACACTCAGTTCAGAAGTATAGCTAAGGTTTAAGTATTTATCAATAAACAAGTTTGGAAATTTACACAATTGTTGATGGATTTGGTTACTAACAATTGTGAAACTAAAAAACAATGAACATATTTTCGATAATAATTTAAACACAACTAATGACTTAGGACAAAAAAAATCAATACTTTTGATAGAAACTAATTTTATTACATCAATATAGATTCCGTTTCAGGTAGCTTTGAACTTTAATATTTTAAAGACTCAAAACATAAAATTATATTTTAGTTTAACTAATGAAAAGGACCGCAGTTTAAATGCATTATGTGATCGCTTTAACTATTAACACATTATTACTAGGTTTATGCGATTTTTATCAATTATAATACAACAAACCAAAATTCATGAGTGCAAAAAATAACCAATCCGCATTAACAACTTTAGTAACTGTATTTTTCTTCTGGGGATTTATTGCCGCATCAAACGGCGTCTTCATCCCCTTCTGTAAAACTTATTTCAACATCGACCAATTTCAATCTCAATTAGTCGATTTTGCATTTTATGGTGCCTATTACTTGGGCGCACTTTTTCTTTTTGTAATGTCGAGTAGTATTAAAAAAGACGTTTTAAATAACTGGGGGTACAAAACAGGAATTGTCTACGGGCTATTAATTTCAGCATTAGGTGCCTTGCTGATGTACCCTTTTATAGATGGTGCTGAACAAGGAGATACACCAGTATTTTACCTTGTGCTTGTGGCGCTATTTATCGTTGGTTTAGGATTTTCGTTGCAGCAAACTGCTGCAAATCCATTTGTAATTTCTTTGGGCAGTGTTGACAAAGGGTCGCAACGCCTTAATTTAGCAGGAGGCGTCAATTCATTCGGAACTACAATTGGGCCTATAGTCATTGCGTTAATTATTTTTGGATCGACCCCACTCTCAGGAGATGAGCTCAATCAAATGATCGCCAATAATGAAATAAAATTGACCACGGTTCAGTTTTTATATCTAGGTGTAGGTCTATTATTCTTGGCTGCGGCTGCACTTTTTTACTTCTCTAAAAAATTGCCAAATACAAAATCAGAGGAAGAATTTGAGCCTGCAAAAAAAGCAAAAAACACACTTATTGTCTTGACAATCCTTATTGCTTTATGCTTTGGTTTGATTTTCAATACCTATACTTCTTCGGGTGTACACACAGATTCTGTTGAAAACACAAGATTATTACTGCTAGTAATTGCACTTGCAGCAGTTATTGGCTGTGTATTGTTTGCCAATGTGAAAGCTAAAAAAAATCCAGAGGGCTGGGGAGCTATGAAATACCCTCAGCTTGTATTGGGGATGCTGGCTATATTTACTTATGTTGGTGTAGAGGTTACTATTCAGAGTAACTTGGGCGAACTCCTTAAGTCTGTTGCAGATAAAGTAAACCAATTGAATCCTCTAGGGCTAAAAGTTATGAATGATGCTGAAATTGCACCCTTTATCTCGCTCTATTGGGGTGGTTTAATGATTGGCCGTTGGGTTGGAGCTATTTCCGTATTTAACCCCAGTAAAGGGCTGAAAAAATGGTTGCTGATTCTTGTCCCTTATGTTGCTTTTGGCGTTATCCTTCTAGTCAACTTTGGTAAGTATTCTGGTACAGAAATTTTATTATTTAGCTTATGTGTTGCTGTTCAAATTGGTGGTTTTTTCTTAGCTAAAGACAATCCGATTGCCACTCTCAAATTTTTCAGTATCCTAGGAATTATCGGAATGATAATTGGCGTTTTTGCTTCGGGACAAATAGCACTTTTCGCCCTACTGTCTGGTGGATTATTTTGCTCTATAATGTGGCCTTGCCTCTTTACTCTAAGTATTACGGGCTTAGGCAAATATACAGCTCAAGGCTCGTCCTTTTTGATTATGATGATTTTAGGCGGGGCTATTATCCCTCCACTTCAAGGAAAACTAGCTGATATTTTCAGCATACAATCCTCTTATTGGGTTGCTGTTTTATGTTTTGTATACTTATTGTTTTACACCTACAAAACAAAAGCAGCACTTCAAAAACAAGGGCTAAGTTCTCAAGATTAACCCATGAAACGAAGAAAGTTTATAAAAAACGCATCACTATCAGGCTTAGGCATCACAATAGGTGGCTCATTAAAAGGTTGCGTCGAAACTTCTTCGGAGGAAGCAAATATAAACAAATCAAAAGCTCAACTCCCCTTGGTTGTTGCAACTTGGAATGTACAATCTGCCACAGCCAAAGCTTGGGAAGTGCTAACCAAAGGGGGCAGTGCTTTAGATGCAGTGGAACATGGCTGCCGATTGGAAGAAGCAAACGAAAACGGACAGACTGTAGGCAAAGGCGGACTTCCGGACAGAGATGGCAATGTGACCCTTGATGCCTGTATTATGAATGCTGAGGGAAATACGGGGTCTGTTGTTTATATGCAAAACATTACCCATGCAGTTTCAGTTTCACGAAAAGTCATGGAAGATACGCCGCATGTTATGCTTGCCGGTAAAGGTGCTGAGAAATTTGCACTCACAAAAGGATTTAAAAAAGAAAATCTACTGACCGACGCTTCAAAAAAAGCATGGAAAAAGTGGGCAAAAACAAGCCAATATAAGCCGATCATCAATATTGAAAATCACGACACCATTGGCATGTTAGCAATAGACCAGCAAGGAGATATTTCTGGTGCTTGTACAACAAGTGGTTTAGCCTACAAAATGAACGGTCGTGTTGGAGACTCCCCAATAATAGGTGCAGGCTTATTCGTTGATAATGAAATTGGTGGAGCTGTAGCAACTGGTCTTGGAGAAGAAATCGTAAAAACTGTAGGTAGTTTTTTAATCGTAGAACTTATGCGCCATGGGAAAACTCCACAGCAAGCCTGTGAAGAAGCCATAAAACGAATTGTACAAAAACCAAATAGCGATTATAAAAATTTTCAAGTAGGCTATATAGCCGTAAATAAGCAGGGTGAAATAGGGGCTTATTCTATTCATCAATGGTTCAGTTTAACCGCTTTTCAAAATGGCAGAAATCAAACCATTCAATCCGATTATTTCAATAAAAACTCCTAGGCTTTCTTATGGATAAACAAAAACGCTTATTTCTACTCGACGCCTATGCCCTTATTTTTAGAGGATACTATGCGTTTATCAAAAACCCGCGAATCAACTCCAAAGGGCTGGACACTTCGGCAATTCTTGGATTTACAAATTCCTTGTTGGATGTTATTAAAAGAGAACGGCCCGACCATTTAGCGGTATGCTTTGACAAAGGGGGTAGCACGGACCGAATTGAAATGTTTCCAGATTATAAAGCCAACCGTGATGAGACGCCAGAAGGTATAAAAGTTGCCGTCCCCTATATTTACAAAATTTTAGAAGCCATGCACATACCCATTATGGTAAAAGAAGGGTATGAAGCTGATGACATTATAGGGACGCTGGCTAAAAAGGCAGAAAGAGAAGGTTTTCAAACCTTTATGGTAACTCCTGACAAGGATTTTGCGCAGCTTGTTAGTGACAATATTTTCATGTACCGCCCCATGTTTGGCGGAGGCTATGAAACTTGGGGTATTGAGGAAGTTAAGGCAAAATTTGAAGTTCAAGACCCACTACAAGTAATCGACTTTTTAGGGATGAAAGGTGATGCAGTAGATAATATTCCTGGACTTCCTGGTGTAGGCGATAAAACAGCAAAAAAATTTATCAATCTTTATGGCAGTATGGAGGGATTGATTGAAAACACCCATGAACTGAAAGGGAAAATGAAAGAAAAAGTAGAAGCCAATGCCGAGTTAGGTCTACTTTCAAAAAAATTAGCTACAATTTTACTTGATGTCCCTGTTGCCTTTGATGCTAAAAATTTTGAATTGGATAAGCCTGATCATGACAAAGTGAATGCTATTTTTCAAGAGCTAGAATTTCGACGATTAATCGAAAACTTCAGAAAAACATTTGCAGCTGATACACCAAAAAATCAAGAGGAAAAACCAACAAAGCAAGCCGTGCCAATCAAGAATAATAACTCTGCAGGTACAGGACAGTTTTCACTTTTTGATGCCCCACAAGACAACGAAAGTATTGAACCTAGTTTCAAAAGAGCATCTCTAAAATCTGTATCTCATTTTTATCAATTTGTTGAAAGTGATCTTGCATTTGATTTGTTTTTTGAACAGCTTCAAAAACAAAAATCGGTTTGTTTCGATACAGAAACTACACATTTAGATGCTTTGCAAGCTGAACTAGTTGGGATTGCATTTTCGTGGGAAGCACATAAAGGATTTTATGTGCCTTTTCCTGAAGATCAGCTAAAAGCACAGCTATTAATAGATAAGTTAAGACCCTTTTTTGAAAATGATACTAGTGAAAAAATTGGACAAAACTTAAAATACGATCTCAAGGTTTTGCGCAAATATAATCTATCTGTTGAAGGTCCGCTTTTTGATACCATGATTGCCCACTACCTCATCAATCCTGACATGCGTCACAACATGAATATTCTAGCGGAAACCTATCTGAATTATTCCCCACAATCTATAGAAGAACTTATAGGTAAAAAAGGTAAAAATCAAAAAACAATGCGGGAGGTACCTGTAAAAGAGGTTGCAGAATACGCTGTAGAAGATGCCGACATCACCTTCCAATTGGCTCAACATTTTAAAAAGGAAATGTCCGATGCGAATACACTAAATTTATTTAATTCTATTGAAATTCCATTGATCAAGGTATTGGCGGATATGGAGTTGGAAGGCATTCGTTTGAATGTTGATTTTCTAAATGGCTTGTCCTCAGATTTAGATAAGGATATTAGTGCATTAGAGGAATCTATTTACAACAAAGCAGGAGAAGTTTTTAATATTGCTTCTCCAAAACAACTGGGGGTAATTCTTTTTGAGAAATTAAAACTAGTTGATAAACCTAAAAAAACTAAAACGGGTCAATACAGCACCGCAGAAGATGTGTTGTCTTACTTAGCAAAAGACCACGAAATTATTAGAGCCATTTTAGAATACAGAGGATTAGCAAAGCTAAAAAGCACTTATGTAGACGCTCTTCCAGAGCAAGTTCTGAGCAAAACAGGGCATATCCATACTGAGTATTTACAAACTGTGGCTGCGACAGGGCGTTTAAGTAGTATCAATCCGAATTTGCAAAATATTCCCATTCGTACAGAGCGTGGTCGCCAAGTGCGAAAAGCTTTTATCCCCAAAGACGAACACCACATTTTATTAGCTGCCGATTATTCTCAAATTGAGCTTCGAGTAATTGCCGCCTTGAGCAAAGAGGAAACCATGATTCAAGCATTCAAGAATGGGGAAGATATTCATGCCTCTACGGCCTCAAAAGTGTTTAATGTGCCTTTGGAAGAAGTCACAAGAGAGCAGCGAAGCAATGCCAAAACTGTAAATTTTGGTATTATTTATGGAGTTTCGGCCTTTGGTCTAAGTAATCAAACGGATTTAAGTAGAACCGAAGCCAAGACACTTATAGATACTTACTATGCAACCTATCCAAAACTTCGTGCATACATGGCTGATCAAGTAGATTTTGCTCGAGATAACGGCTATGTCAAAACTATTTCTGAACGCAGAAGGTATTTGAAAGACATCAACTCAAGAAACGCGGTGGTGCGCGGAGCAGCTGAGCGCAATGCTGTAAATGCGCCAATTCAGGGCAGTGCAGCTGATATCATTAAAATAGCAATGATTCGAATTCACGACAAACTCAAAAATGGGAATTATAAATCAAAAATGCTTTTACAAGTTCATGATGAACTTGTTTTTGATGTCTATATGCCTGAACTAGAACGCATCAAAAGATTAATCAAGGAGGAAATGGAGAGTGCCCATACACTAAATGTTCCCTTAGATGTGGAAATAGATATGGGTGCAAATTGGTTAGAGGCGCATTAAAGTTCCAATGCCTTTTTAACGTCATTACTCATTAAATGCTCTTGTGGGTTTTCTAAGGCTTCTTTTACTGCAACTAAAAATCCTACAGATTCTTTTCCATCAATAATACGATGATCATAGGATAAGGCCACATACATCATAGGGCGGATGACCACCTTTCCATCTACAGCTACAGGACGTTCGATAATATTATGCATCCCTAAAATACCGCTTTGTGGAGGGTTGATTATTGGTGTTGAAAGCATACTACCAAATACTCCTCCGTTAGAAATTGTGAATGTTCCTCCAGTCATTTCATCGACAGTAATCTGACCATCTCTGGCGCGAATAGCCAAGCGTTTTACTTCAGCTTCTACCCCGCGGAATGATAAATTTTCAGCATTTCTAATCACAGGAACCATTAAGCCTTTAGGGCCTGAAACAGCGATACTGATATCACAAAAATCGTAAGAAATCATTTCTTTGCCATCAATCATTGAATTTACAGCTGGGAAAAGCTTAAGGGCGCGAACAACTGCAAGAGTAAAGAAACTCATAAAGCCAAGACCAACACCATGTTTTTCTTTAAACGTTTCTTTGTATTGTTTTCTAAGCTCAAAGATTGGAGACATATCAACCTCGTTAAAAGTTGTAAGCATGGCGGTTTCGTTTTTTGCTGAAACTAATCGTTCGGCAACTTTTCTGCGCAGCATAGATAGTTTGGATCGCTTAACACCACGACCATCTACGTCTACTTTTTGACCCATAGATGGTACTGCATTTACAGCATCTTCTTTAGTGATTCGTCCATCTTTTCCAGTCCCTAAAATTGCAGAAGTATCAATTCCTTTCTCAGCCAAAATTTTCTTTGCAGCAGGGCTAGCGGCCCCACTTGCATATGTGGTATTTGAGGTATTTACTGGCACAGGTGCAGCAGCAACTGGTGCAGACGGTTCTTTTACCTCAGGCTGAATCCCTTCTGGTTTTGAGGCGCTAGTATCAATCAAACAAACAACAGCACCTACTTCGACAGCATCACCCTCTTCCGCTTTCAGGGTAATGGTTCCGCTCTCCTCTGCTGGAAGCTCAAGTGTAGCTTTATCACTGTCCACTTCTGCAATGGCTTGATCTTTTTCAACATAATCGCCGTCTTGTACTAGCCACTCTGCAATTTCAACCTCTGTTATAGATTCGCCTGGCGAAGGCACTTTCATTTCTAAAATCATGCTATTTTTTTTTCGTCTTTTTTCTTTGATTATCTTTTGTTTGGTCAAAAACAAAATCAATAATTTCTTGGTGTCTCTTTTTCGACCGTGTAGCACTCCCTGCTGCAGGTGCACTATAACTCCTTCTAGATGCAACACGCCAATGTTTAGCTTGTGCGATATGCATCAACATGTGTGCATAAGCACCCATATTTCTAGGTTCTTCTTGAGCCCAAACAACATCTGTTGCTTTAGCGTATTTTGAAAGAACTGCTTCAATTTCTGCTTCAGGTAGCGGGAATAATTGTTCGATGCGTACAAACGCAATATCATCTCTACTTAATTGTTCTTGTCTTTCGATTAAGTCATAATAGAATTTACCTGTGACAAAAACTAAGGTTTCAATTTTTGATGCTTGTGCAGTTTTATCATCAATTAACGGTTGAAAACCTCCCGATGCAAATTCGTCTACTGATGAGATGACTTTTGGGTGTCTCAACAAACTTTTAGGGGTAAACACTACCAATGGTTTTCTGTAATCTGCTTTCAATTGTCGTCTCAAAAGGTGAAACATATTAGCGGGTGTGGTACAATCTGCTACAAACATATTGTCTTTGGCGCAAAGTTGTAAATAGCGTTCCATACGCCCCGAAGAATGCTCAGCGCCCTGTCCTTCATATCCATGAGGCAACAGCATAACAATGCCATTTGGTGTTTTCCATTTGTCTTCGCCACAAGAGATGTATTGATCGATCATAATCTGAGCACCATTGCTGAAATCACCAAATTGCGCTTCCCAAATACCTAAGGTATTAGGGCTCGCCATGGCGTAGCCATAATCAAATCCTAATACACCATACTCAGACAATAAGGAGTTGTAAACATGAAACTCCCCTTGTTCGGAAGATATATTATTTAGCAAGACTACTTCTTCTTCACTATCTTCTACTTTAACTACTGCATGACGGTGTGAAAATGTTCCACGTTCAACATCCTGACCAGAAATCCGAACATCGTAACCCTCTTGTAGTAAAGAGCCATAAGCTAAATGCTCTGCCATAGCCCAATCTAATTTATTTTGATCAAACATTGTTTGACGGGACTGAACCAAACGTTCTATTTTACGAATAAACTTTTTATCGCTTGGCAAAGTGGATATGACTTTTGCAATTTCGGCAAGTTTTTCTTTTGGATAAGTGGTGTCAACGTTCTCTAACATGCGGTCTGCGCGCGCTCTTGAAAAAGATGTCCAAGCGTCTTGCATAAAAGGGGTAATGACTGTTTTATCTTCTTTTCTGGAATCTTGGAGTTCAGATTCTAGGCTAGCTTTGTAGTTTTGTTCAAGCAGCTTTATGTATGCCTGGTCGATAATCCCTTCAGCAATCAATTTGTCTGCATATATAGCTCTGGGGTTTTGGTGTTTTGAGATTGCTTTATATAATTTTGGTTGAGTAAAGCGCGGCTCGTCCCCTTCGTTGTGCCCGTATTTCCTGTACCCAAGTAAATCGATAAAAACATCTCTTTTGAACTCCATTCGAAAGTCTAAAGCAAAACGAATTGCATGAACAACAGCTTCCACGTCATCGGCATTCACATGCAATACAGGAGAGAGTGTAACTTTACCTACATCGGTACAATAGGTGCTCGATCGAGCATCTAAATAATTGGTTGTGAATCCAATTTGATTGTTTACAACAATATGAATAGTACCGTTTGTTTTATAGCCGTCTAGTTTAGCCATTTGAACCACCTCATATATTAACCCCTGACCTGCAATGGCAGCGTCGCCATGAACTACTATTGGTAAAACTTTACTAAAATCGTCTTTGTAGTATTGGTCTTGTTTAGCTCGCGTAATCCCTTCGACAACAGCTCCTACAGTTTCAAGATGTGAAGGGTTAGGGGCTATACTTAAATTGATCCGGTTTCCGTTGTCGGTTAGACGGTCACTTGTCCAACCAAGATGGTATTTCACATCGCCATCAAAGACTTCCTCTTCATAATCCTTACCATCAAATTCACTGAAAATATCTTTAGCAGATTTTCCAAATATGTTAGTTAATGTACTTAAGCGCCCTCGGTGAGCCATACCCATTACAAATTCTTTAACCCCATAAGATGCTGCTTTTTCAATTAACGCATCTAATGCAGGTATAAGCGATTCATTCCCCTCAAGAGAAAACCGTTTTTGCCCTACATATTTGGTATGTAAAAAATGCTCAAACGAAACAGCTTCATTGAGTTTTTTTAAGATGTGTTTTTTCTCCTCAACAGAAAATTGTCCGTGATTGTCGTTTTGATTTAGTCGGTTTTGAATCCATTGGATTTCATCAGGTTGACGAATGTACATGTATTCTATTCCAATAGAATCACAGTAAATGGCTTCTAAATGCGTTCGAATTTTGAATAACGTTTGTGGACCAATCCCTAATATTTCGCCTGCATTGAATGTTGTACTAAGGTCGTTTTGGTTTAGTCCAAAATTTTCAATTTCAAGAGATGGCGCGTATTTTCTTCGTTCTCGAACCGGATTGGTCTTAGTAAACAAATGCCCTCTAGTGCGGTAGGAGTCAATCAATTTGACCACCTGAAATTCTTTTTGAACATGCTCTGGCACTTGAGTGCTTACCCCTTCAACCACTTCACCATTAAGTCCATAATTTTCAGCACCAAAATCGTACCCTTGAAAAAAAGCTCTCCAGCTGGGCTCAACGCTGTCCGGGTCTTGCTGGTATTGTTCATACAAATCGGCAAAATATACAGTGTGAGCAGCGTTTAAAAAGGAATACTTATCCATTTGATAGTGTGCGTTTTCTTAGAAAATAGTACAATTAAATTCTATCATCAAAAATACAACTTTTGTGAAAATCACATAGTGTTTTTTAATTTTAATATGTGTACGAATTTAAAGGTTTTAAGACGTTCTTGTCATCAATTGAGCTCCGAAACTACGAAGTAATTCTTTATTTTCTGGCTTTATGTCTAAAGACTCCAGATCATCAAAAGCTATTTGAGTGTAACTTTCTATGGCTTGTTTTGTTGCTTCTGCAGCTCCACTTTCGCTAAAAATCTGTAGGACCTTAGCTATCTTTTGATCTGAATCAATAGATGCGTTTTGGTAAAGCGCTTGTAATTTTGCTTTATTTTGATTTGATCCAAGTTCCATAACCTTGAGAACGAGATAGGTCTTTTTGTTTTCTATTATATCACCCCCTACTTGTTTGCCAAATGTTTCTGGATCCCCAAATGCATCAAGGTAATCGTCTTGAAGCTGAAATGCTATCCCTAAATTTCTGCCAAATGCGTAGCACTTTTTCTGAGACTCCTCAGATGCTTTGGCTACTATAGCGCCCATTTGCATCGCTGCGGCTACCAAAACGGCAGTTTTATATTCAATCATTTTTGTATACTCAGGAATCGTTACATCATAACGTGTTTCAAAATCAACATCGTATTGCTGCCCCTCACAAACCTGCAGCGCTGTTTTGCTGAACAAAGTCGTCAACTGCTGAAATTGCTCTGCGTTGTACGATTCAAAAAGCTGATAAGCCATGATGAGCATCGCATCTCCAGAAAGTATTCCTGTGTTCAAGCCCCACTTTTCATGAACGGTTTGTTGGCCTCTGCGCAAAGGGGCATTGTCCATAATATCATCGTGTATAAGTGAAAAGTTATGGAAGATTTCAATGGCTAAAGCTGCATCTAAGGAAGCAGAAACATCTCCTTCAAAACAGTCTGCCGTCATCAATGTTAAAGTTGGTCGTAAACGCTTTCCTCCTAATTTTAGAATATACTGAACCGGATCGTATAAATTCCGAGGTGATCGGATACGGTTATAGTGCTCTAAATAAGCGACAAATTGTTCTTGATACTGTTTGATAGATTTCATCAAAACAAAAATAGCAGATTTAGCTTTACAATACACTTGAAAATCAACAAATGTTAAAAAAATGTAAACTCTGGAAACTTTTATTGTTTTTCAAGTTTTCTGTATTATATTTGCATCCGCTTAATATGAAAAAAGAAATTATTTCTAAATCTGAAGAATTGTTTTTGTCCTTGGGGTTCAAAAATGTAACGATGGATGACATTGCCTCGGCTATGGGCATTTCCAAAAAAACGATTTATGCCAACTTTTCCAACAAAACCGAGCTCGTCAGGGCTGTGACATTTTCAGTGCTAGAATACATTTATCAGGAGATTGAAAAAATTAATAAATCAGCCATAAACCCCATTGAAGAATTGTATCAAATAAAAATGTTTGTGATGGACTATCTTAGAAACGAACGAGGTTCAGCACAATTTCAATTAAAAAAATACTATCCAAAAGTTTTTGAGCAATTAGAAATTAAAAAGTTCGAGAAAATGCATTCCTCTGTTGAAAACAGCCTAATAAAAGGAGTAGAATTAGAGTTGTTTAGGCCAATAATAGACACCGCTTTTATTTCCAGAGTTTACTTTGTGGGGATGTCGGGGATTCGTGACCAAAGTGTTTTTTCAGAAGATATGTTTGATAAAAATTATCTTATGGAAAGCTATTTGGAATATCATCTTAGAGCAATAGTCACAGAAAAAGGATTAGGTCTTCTCAATAAATACATTAAACAAAATAAAACCCAAAATGCATAAACTAATCTACTTGATAATGCTCTCGTTTACAGTTTTCGCTCAAGATTATCCTGTTTTAGCGTTTTCCTTGGAGGAAGCCGTAGAACATGCGCTTTTGTACAACAACACAGCGCAAAATAGCACAAGCGATGTGCGGTTAGCGCAACTGCAAAAGTGGCAAACAACCTCGACCGGTCTTCCTCAAATAAATGCTAATATTTCCTACAATAATTGGATACAACAACAAATCTCATTAATCCCAGCAGAATTTTTTGGAGGTAATGTAGGAGAATTTACGGAAGTGGCATTTGGAACAAAGCAAAGCATGAACGGAACATTGACCATAAGTCAAAAAATATTCGACGGCTCTTATTTAGTAGGCCTTCAGGCTGCAAAAGTCTATTTAGAGATTTCTAAAAATGCACAAGAAAAAACCTATACTGAATTAAGAATAGCGGTCACTAATTCATACGGCAACATTCTGCTAACAGAAGAAAATATTAAAATTCTAAATGCAAACATCACTGTAATTGAAAAGAATATAGAGGACCTTGAAAAAGTGTACGAGAATGGCATGACGGAGAAAGAAAATATAGAACAATTACAACTCACAAGATCTGGGCTCATCAGTGCTAAAAACTACAATCTTACGTTGAAAGATTTAGCCTATGCTATGTTCAATCTAACAATTGGAGTGGACACTAACGCAACTGTAGTGTTGACTGATAGTATGGAGGATTTAATAGCTCTTTCTGAAATTAAAAACACAACTATAGCCAAAAATAGTGTAGAAAATACAATTGATTTCCAAATTGCCCGAAATGATTTAAAATCTAAAGAACTCCTCTTAAAGCTCGAAAAAAGTAAAGCTTTACCAACTATTAATGCTTTTGTTAATGGTACTTATTCTGGTAACAGCAATAACTTTGATTTTTTAGATCAATCTCAAAAATGGTTCGGAGCATCTGTGTTTGGATTAAATATGTCTATCCCATTATTCAGTTCTTTAGGACGTTCGGCTTTAACACAAAAAGCAAAAATAAATCTAGAAAAATCCGAACGTGACCTCAACAATTTAAGACAGCAGATTCTCGTTAAAATTAAAAGCGCTAAGAACGATTTGACCTTTGCTAAACAAGACTTGGTGAATAAGAAACAAGGGCTAGATCTCGCCAAAAGGATAGAGCAAAAAAATCAAATAAAATTCTTTGAAGGTCTTGCCAGTAGTTTTGAATTGAGTCAGGCACAAGCTCAATTATACACCGCCCAGCAACAATATATCCAAGCCATGCTTTATGTACTAAACAAACACATAGCTTTGGATGTTTTATTAAACCCTAATCAAATAAATTGAAAAAATATTCATGAAAAAGATAAGTATTTTGTTATGTTTTTTATTGGCTGCCTCTTGTGGGAACTCAAAAAAACAATCCGCAACACTTTTAGAGCTAAAAGTTCAAAAAGCGACTCTTATAGATCAAATCGACAGCTTAAGCTCTATTCTCAATTCCGTAGAATCTAACATTTCAAAACTAGATACAACCAAACGTCTGAATGTTGTCACAGCAGTTCAAGCAGAAAATAAATTGTTCCGTCATTATATTGAGGTTCAAGGTACTGTTGAAGCGGAGCAAAGTGTTGAATTGTACCCAGAACGCAGTGGTACTATCACCTCGATTTTTGTTAAAGAAGGGCAACAAGTCTCAAAAGGACAAAATTTAGCACAAATTGATAGTTCAATAATTGAAAGCTCAATAACTGAATTGCAAACGCAACTGGATTTAGCAAGAACAACTTTTGAACGCCAGAAACGTTTGTGGGATCAAAATATTGGAAGTGAACTTCAGTTTCTTCAAACTAAGGCCAAAAAAGAAGGCTTAGAAAACAACTTGAACAGCTTGAGAGAGCAAGCCAAAAAACTAAAAGTGACAGCCCCATTTTCAGGAATTATAGATGAAATTTTTATTAAAGAAGGTGGGATTGCTAACCCACAACTGCCCGCAGTGCGCTTGGTAAATTTAAGCAAGGTACATGTGGAAAGTGACGTTACCGAGTCGTACCTAAAAACAGTACGTAAAAATACTGAAGTTGAACTTTTCTTCCCCTCAATCGGAAAAAAAGTAAAAGCCAAAATTGACCAGGTTGGGAATTTTATAAATCCAAACAACAGAAGTTTTAAAGTCCGTATGAATATCAACAACCCCAATAATGAACTTAAGGCTAATTTGCTAGCCAATGTCCGTATTAATGATTTTCAAAACAGTGGAATTGTAATCCCAACCAAATTAATTCAAAAAGATCGTTTAGATAAAAAATTCGTCTACACGCTCCAAAAGCAAGGCAATACATTTATGGTTGAGAAAACATACATCAATACTACATTGAACTATGATAATGAGTCTTTCATTGAAGAGGGTTTAACAGAAAATATTTTGATTGTAGATAAAGGTTTTCGCTTAGTCAAAGCTAATGAAAATGTAATTTTAGCAGAATAATCGAGCCATGAGTAAAAAAAACAAAGAATTTAAGTTATCCTCTTGGTCAATTTCAAATAAATCGACCGTAGCGGTTATTACCTTTATTGTTCTTCTTGGTGGTTTTCTATCGTATACCAGTATGCCTAGAGAAAACTACCCGGAAATTATCGTCCCTCAGATTTACGTAGCGACACCCTATCCTGGAAATTCTGCTTTAGATGTAGAAAAGTTGATTACCAAACGGCTGGAAAAAGAAATAAATGCCATCACTGGAGTGGATAAAATTACATCTACATCGATTCAAGGATTTTCTAGTATCAATGTTGAGTTCAATTTTGATATTAGCCCCTCCGATGCACTTCAAAAGGTTAAAAATAAGGTAGATATTGCTATGGCTGACAAAGACTTTCCAAAAGATTTGCCCGCTGAACCAAGCATTACAGAAACAAACTTTAATGAGCAAATGCCCATTATGAACATCAACCTTTCTGGAGACTTTTCAATGGATCAGTTAAAGGATTATGCTGAATATCTTGAAGACGAAATCGAAGAGCTAACAGAAATTTCAGGGGTTGATATCAGAGGGGTTCAGGAAAAGGAACTAGAGGTTGCTATTGATTTATATAAAATGCAAGCTTCGAAAATCAGTTTTAATGACATTGAGAACGCCATAGTATTTGAAAACCAAAGCATATCAAGTGGAGATATTCTTGAAAATGGAATACGGAGAAATGTGCGTGTTACAGGTGAGTTTAAAGACCCTTTAGCCATCAAAGATATTGTTGTTAAACATGAAAATGGTCAAATTGTATTTCTCAGGGACATTGCAGATGTTGAGTTTAAAGAGCAAGAAAAACAAAGCTATGCTCGTGAATACACACAGCCCGTGGTTATGCTAGACGTGAAAAAAAGAAGTGGCCAAAACTTGTTAAAAGCCTCAGCCAAAATTGATGAAATTATCGCCAAAGCAAAATCCTCTGTTTTCCCTGAAAGTCTAATCATTTCTAAGACCAATGACCAATCCAACGACACGAGAACGATGGTGGCCGATTTGGAAAACAGTATTATTTTGGGTGTCATATTAGTGGTGACTGTTCTATACTTCTTTCTAGGATTTAGAAATGCACTATTTGTCGGAATTGCCATTCCTTTGTCGATGTTTTTATCATTTATTATTCTGAATTTTTTAGGTGTAACACTGAACACAATGGTCTTGTTTTCTCTAGTTATTGCACTAGGGATGTTAGTTGATAATGGTATTGTAGTTGTCGAAAATGTATACAGACTAATGGATGAAGGTATGCCTAAAATCCAAGCTGCAAAACAAGGGGTTGGTGAAGTTGCTTGGCCTATAATTGCTTCAACAGCAACTACCCTTGCCGCATTTTTACCTTTGATCATGTGGGACGGTATTATTGGAAAGTTCATGCAATGGCTTCCTATCACACTTATTATCGTATTGAGTTCATCCTTGTTTGTAGCCTTGGTCATAAACCCTATGCTGATTTCACTCTATATGAAAGTTGTAAAGAAAGAGAATAAAGTGACGCTCATCAATAAACTAGAGGGCATTTACGAAAAGTTCTTAGCCTTTGCACTGAGGGGTAAAAACCCTTACAGCATAGTTTTTGGCTCGTTTATGTTGCTTTTTACAGCGGCTGGATTGATGTATTTTTTCCCACCAAAAGTCTTATTCTTTCCAAATACAGAAGCGAAACAAGTCTTTGTTTTCGTCGAATACCCAATAGGAACTGATATTGAAGAAACCAACACCCTTTCCTTGCGAATTGAAAAAGATATTGAAACCCATTTAAAAAAATATGAAATTGATGGCGAAAACTTTCTAGTAACTTCTATAATAGGACAAGTTGGAGAGGGCACAGCAGACCCTAGCAAAGGACAGACGGGAGGTAATACCCCAAACAAAGCACGAATTACGGTTGATTTTGTAAAATTTCAAGACAGATTAGGCGTTAGCTCAGAACAAGTGCTAAACGATATTCGCAATGTTATTAAAGGCTACCCTGGCGTGAGTATAGTTGTGGATAAACCTGCAGATGGCCCACCTACAGGATCGCCTGTCAATCTAGAAATTAAAGGTGATGATTATACGCTCATTCTTAAAACTGCCAATCAACTTAAATCATTCATTAATACCGCAAATATCCCAGGCATCGAAGAACTTAAACTGGATATTGATCAAGGAAAACCAGAGCTCCTAGTAAATGTGGACCGCCAAAAAGCGAGAAGACTAGGGGTTTCAACAGGGCTTATTGGTAATAATTTGAGAACAGCACTATATGGAAAAGAAATTTCAACGTTCAAAGATTTTACAGACGATTATCCCATTAATATCCGTTTGAAAGAAGAGTATAGATACAATAGAAATGCACTGTTGAATCAGAAAATTACATTCAGAGATCAGGGAAGTGGGCGAATAAAACAAGTCCCTATTTCAGCTGTAGCAACAACACAAAACAACAGCAGCTTTAGTGCTGTTAAACGCATTGATCTTGACCGCGTAGTAACCGTTTATTCCAATGTTTTAAATGGATACAATCCAACAGATGTAAACGATAAAATTAGAGCTTTACTCAACGATTTTGAGATTCCCAAAGGTCTAGAAATTAACTTTACGGGGGAACAGGAAAAACAAGCAAAAGAAATGGCTTTTCTCAGCAAAGCTCTACTTATTGCGGTTTTATTGATTTTCCTTATTCTTGTGGGGCAATTCAACTCGGCAACAACACCAATAATTATTTCCATTTCCGTATTCCTAAGTTTAATAGGAGTTCTATTTGGGTTACTTATTTTTAGAATGGATTTTGTGATTTTGATGACCATGATAGGTATCATTTCTCTTGCAGGAATTGTTGTCAACAATGCCATTGTTCTTATTGACTACATCAATTTAATCATTGACAGAAAGCGAAAAACGTTGAATTTAGATGGTGCAGAACAACTGACCTCATCACAGCTACTAGAGTGCATTGTTGAGGGAGGGAAAACAAGGCTTAGACCGGTTTTACTTACCGCAATGACAACTATCCTTGGCCTTTTACCCCTTGCTTTAGGAATCAACATAAATTTTAAAACCTTGATTACAGAACTAAATCCAAACTTTTATATCGGGGGCGAAAATGTTGCTTTTTGGGGGCCAATGGGTTGGGCAATTATTTACGGGCTTTCATTTGCGACGTTTTTAACTCTTGTTGTGGTTCCTATATTATATTATTTAATAAATAAAATAAAAACTAAAGGTGTGAATGTTGCTGCATAGATGTGGTGTTTTTATTTTAATAATCTTAAATTTGCGCTATTAACAAAATAAAATGTACAGAACGCATCATTGCGGTGAATTAAGAGCATCGCACATAAATCAAAAAGTAACTCTCTCAGGATGGGTCCAAAAATTTAGAGACAAAGGGTTTGTAGCATGGGTCGACTTAAGGGATCGCTATGGCATCACTCAGCTTGTTTTTGATGCGGATCGTACCGACAAAGAATTAATGAAATCAGCCAGAAATTTAGGCCGAGAATTTGTAGTTCAAGTTTCTGGAACTGTTATTGAAAGAGCCTCTAAAAACCCAAATATTGATACTGGCGATATTGAAATTTTAGTTGAGTCATTAACTCTTCTCAACAGCGCAAAGGTCCCGCCCTTTACAATTGAAGATGATACCGACGGCGGGGAAGAGTTGCGCATGAAATACCGTTATTTAGACATTCGCCGAAACCCTGTTAAAAACAATTTGATTTTCAGACACAAAGTTGCTCAAGAAGTAAGAAACTACTTGTCGTCTATTGAATTTATTGAAGTTGAAACGCCTTACCTAATCAAATCTACACCTGAGGGAGCACGTGATTTTGTGGTTCCAAGCCGTATGAATGAAGGACAGTTTTATGCCCTCCCCCAATCGCCACAAACCTTTAAACAGTTGTTGATGGTAGGCGGCATGGATAAATATTTCCAAATCGTTAAATGTTTTAGAGACGAGGATTTACGTGCCGATCGTCAACCAGAATTTACACAAATCGACTGTGAAATGACTTTTGTGGAACAAGAAGACATTTTAAATACTTTCGAAGGCTTAACAAAGCACTTGATCAAAGAAATAAACGGAGTTGAATTATCAGAATTTCCAAGAATGACCTTTGATGAGGCGATGAAACGTTATGGAAACGACAAGCCTGATATTCGTTTTGGTATGGAGTTTGGCGAACTTAATGACGTAGCTCAGCACAAAGATTTTAAGGTATTTAACACAGCAGATCTCGTTGTAGGGATTGCAATTCCAGGGGGAAATTCCTATTCAAGAAAAGAAATTGATAAACTTATTGATTGGGTAAAACGTCCACAAATTGGCGCTTTGGGAATGGTTTATGTACGTTGCAATGAAGACGGTACTTATAAATCTTCTGTCGATAAATTTTATGACCAAAATGATTTGGCCAATTGGGCAGAAAAAACAGGGGCTAATTCTGGCGACTTAATATGTGTACTCTCTGGACAAACTAGTAAAGTACGCGCACAGTTAAGCGCTCTACGCATGGAGTTAGCAGAACGACTAGGTTTAAGAAATCCAAAAGAATTTGCTCCACTTTGGGTTACCGATTTTCCACTTCTGGAGTGGGATGAAGATACACAACGCTATCATGCAATGCATCATCCGTTTACAGCACCTAAACCAGAAGATATCAAATTATTAGATACAGACCCTGGAGCTGTGAAAGCCAATGCATATGATTTGGTTCTGAATGGAAATGAAATCGGAGGTGGATCAATCCGAATTCACGATAAAGAAACACAAGCTTTGATGTTTAATCACCTTGGATTTACAGAAGAAGAAGCCAAAGCACAATTTGGCTTCTTGATGAATGCATTCGAGTATGGTGCCCCACCTCATGGTGGCATTGCCTTTGGGCTAGATCGACTGGTTGCTATTTTAGGCGGTCAAGAAACGATTCGCGACTTTATTGCATTCCCGAAAAATAATTCGGGAAGAGATGTCATGATTGATGCCCCAGCGCCAATTGCAAATGATCAGTTGGATGAATTAGGGTTAAAAACTAAATAATCCACTACATTGATGAAGTATTTAATTTGGATTCTTTTTATAGCCTCTGTAGGAAGTATTTTTTTGGGGTTTGCAATTCCCGATTCTGATACTACAGATGCATTGAAGAAAGCCAACGAAATTGCAATTTCGGAAAAACTTATTGGATTTGGAATCGTTGGACTTTTTGTGCTTGTATTCCCTTTATTTTCATATTACCGCTGGAAAGACAAAAAGGCTTCTGATTATATGCTCAATAAAGAAAATATCGAGAAAATGAGGGCCTACAACAATAAGAAGGAGTAACTAATTCAAATTCCTTTTCTCAATAAAAAAGCGCTTCAACAATTCTGAAGACTCGTCTGCTAACACACCGCCTTGAATTTTTGTTTTTGGGTGTAATGTGGATCCCATCGTTAAGAACCCCCGCTCTTGATCCTTTGCACCAAATACGACTCTGGAAATTTGACTCCAATACAATGCCCCAGCACACATTTGGCAGGGTTCTAAGGTGACATATAATGTACAATCGTGTAAAAATTTCCCTCCTAAATAATTGGAAGCAGCAGTAACAGCTTGCATTTCGGCGTGAGCGGTAACATCATTTAACAGCTCTGTCAAATTATGTGCCCTAGCAATAATTTGTTGGTCCACAACGACCACAGCGCCTACAGGGACCTCACCTTGATCAAAAGCCAAATGGGCTTCAACCAATGCCTTTTTCATAAAATACGCATCATCAAATTCTATATTCATATACCAAAAATACGATTTCAAACGTGTATTTTTGTATTGTGCAAAAAAAAATAATTAAACATATTCAACATCCAAAAGATTTACGCAATCTTGATGCAGAATCATTGAATTCTGTTGCTCAAGAATTGCGCGAAATGATTATCGAAATTGTCGCCAGCAAAGAGGGCCATTTGGGAGCAAGCTTGGGAGTTGTTGAGCTCACCATAGCATTGCATTACGTCTTCAATACACCAAATGATTTACTGATTTGGGATGTTGGTCATCAGGCTTATGGACACAAAATCTTAACAGGAAGAAAAGAAAAATTTGAAACCAATCGGCAATTGGGCGGGCTCAGTGGCTTCCCTAAACGCAGTGAGAGTACTTTTGATGCCTTTGGCACAGGGCATGCCTCTACATCTATATCTGCAGCGCTGGGTATGGCTATAGCAAGTCAGCTCAAAGGGCTTCAAAAACACCACATCGCTGTTATTGGTGATGCTTCTATAGCAAGTGGAATGGCTTTCGAGGGGCTAAATCATGCAGGAGTCACTAATGCTAATTTATTGGTTATTTTAAATGATAATGCGATTGGTATTGATCCAAGCGTGGGGGCACTTAAGCAGTATTTGACAAACGTCAAAAAAGGAAAACAAAAAGAAGATAATATTTTTGAAGCGCTAAATTTTGAATACTCTGGCCCTATTGACGGGCACAATCTTGATGCTTTAGTGTTAGAATTAGAACGCCTAAAAACGATTGAAGGGCCTAAATTTTTGCACGTGATTACAACAAAAGGCAAAGGGCTAAAACAAGCCGAAGAACATCAAGTCACTTATCATGCCCCGGGAAAATTTAATGCCAAAACAGGTGATTTACTTCCTTCAAAGCACATTAAAGAACCTGATAAATTTCAAGATGTATTCGGAAAAACACTAGTAGAATTGGCCGAAAAAAATGAAAATATCATCGGTATTACCCCTGCTATGCCTACTGGAAGCTCTATAAAATTTTTGATGGAAGCATTCCCAAATCGAGCATTTGATGTGGGAATAGCAGAACAACATGCCGTAACCTTGGCTGCTGGAATGGCTACACAAGGACTAATTCCTTTTTGCGCAATTTACTCCACCTTTTTACAGCGGGCCTATGATCAAGTCATTCATGATGTCGCATTACAAAATTTACCCGTAATATTTTGTTTAGACCGGGCAGGGCTTGTTGGGCAAGACGGTGCTACACACCACGGCGTATTTGATATCGCCTATTTAAGATGCGTCCCAAATCTTATTGTAGTAGCGCCGAGAAATGAAATTGAATTGCGTAACATCATGTACACTGCGCAAATGGGGCTGAAAAATCCTATCGCTATTCGATATCCAAGAGGACGCGGAACACTTTTGGATTGGAAAAAAGACTTTGAATCTATCCCCATTGGAAAGGGCGTTCAGTTAAAAACAGGTAAAAATACAGCCGTTTTAAGTATAGGCGCCATGGCCAATAATGTTCATAAAGCAATAAAAGGTTTACCGATTGCTCATTATGACATGCGGTTTGTAAAACCCCTAGATGATGCTTTACTGAACCAAATTTTTGAAGCCTACACCACCATTATCACTGTAGAAAATGGAACAACTGTTGGCGGATTTGGAAGTGCAGTTTTAGAATTTGCTGCAGAAAACGGATACACAAACAAGATCAAAATAAAAGGAGTACCAGATGCATTTATTGAGCACGGTACTACGGATGAGTTACAGCAACAACTAGGATTGGATGTCAATGGACTAAGAGAATTTTTTATAGAATTCTAAAAGCTCAGCCCTTTTAATTTCTTGTAGGTCAATACCGCATTACTATCTGAGTATGATGCCACTACAGAACATACCCCCATCAAACGATTGTATAAATTCTGATGCTGAAGTTCCATGTCTTTAGGAAGCAATTTGATTAAAAGTTTGTCGTAACTGCTGGCTTTGGTTTCATGAAAATTATTCACTGCTGTTGTGTAACGTGAAAGTAATTCATTGATAATTTCAAAACCGGATATTTCTTTGTCAATAACTTCTTGTGCATTATAAATTCTATCGATACTCAATTTTATAATGTCATTAATTTGGGCTTGGTATTTACTTTTTTCCAAAAGTGAAACATCAAAAGTCCCATTTAAAATTGCGGTTTCATTTTTTATAAAAATAGCAACAACATCGTCAATAAGAGTCCCAATAGCCAATGCTCTCAAATAACTAACTCTTGCTTGTGTTGTTGGAAGGGCATTGTATTTTTTGGTTTGAATGGTGTCTCTGACTAAGTTAATTAAATATTCTAGTGCAAATTCCTCTTCAATAAGACCTAAATTAATTCCATCTTCAAAATCAATAATGGTATAGCAAATATCGTCCGCGGCTTCAACCAAAAACGTTAGCGGGTGTCTGCCAAATTGATGGTCATCAGAGTTTATTTTTAGAAGTCCTAGTTCTTTTGCAACTTCCAAAAATATGGTTTCTTCGCTTTGAAAAAATCCATATTTCTTAGAGGCAATATGTGGGGTTGGTTTTTTGGGCAGCGAAGCTTTTGGATATTTTGTAAAAGCGCCTAGAGTCGCATAGCTCAAGCGTAAACCACCTGGGCGCCCTTTCAAATCTTGTGTCAAGATTTGAAAGCCATTGGCATTACCTTCAAAATCACATAGATCTTGGTATTGTTTGTCTGTAAGTGCTGATTTAAAACTCCGCCCAGGACCATTTTTAAAAAAATGGCCAATTGCTTTTTCGCCTGAGTGCCCGAAAGGAGGGTTTCCTATATCGTGAGCCAAAGCAGCAGCAGCAACAATAGAGCCAAAATCGTTGGGTTTATAGCCATGGATTTCTTTTAAAGCAGGATGTTTTTCTAAAATTATTTCACCTACTTTTCGCCCTAAAGACCGTGCTACAACACTCACCTCCAAGCTGTGGGTAAGACGAGTATGAACAAAGTCCGTTGAAGAAAGGGGAATAACCTGAGTCTTATCTTGCAGACTTCTAAATTCTGTAGAAAAAATAATACGATCGTAATCTACATCAAATCCAAGCCGGGTTTCGTCTTGCTCTTTACGTAAGCGCTTGTTGGTGTCGCCTTGTCGTTTGAGGGATAATAATTGCTCCCAATTCATGGTCTTACTCATAGGTGCAAGATAATGATTTTCAATGTTAAGTTAATATTTCCTTTTTTGTATTATTTGATAATTTACATAACACAACCATAATGCTAATGTAAATTAGAATTAACAAAACTTTTGTGTGTTTGAGTTTAATTTGCATAAACTTAATTATATAAATATTTAAAAATGAAAAAATCAATTTTAGCTTTTTCTGTTCTTGCAACAATAGCTTTATTTAGTTGTTCATCTGATGATGATAACAACGGTGGAACAACTACACCCCAGGTTAATGTGGTTTCTGTAACAGGTTCAATTACTTCTAATACCACATGGTCAAATGACAACATTTACCAATTAAATCAAAAAGTTGTTGTACAAGATGGTGCGACACTTACAATTGAAGCTGGAACTATTGTTAAAGGTAGCTCAGGTACAGGATCTTTAGCTTCTGCATTAGTAGTTGCTCGTGGTGGAAAATTAATGGCAGAAGGAACAGCTTCTGAGCCAATTATTATGACTTCTGCTTCTGACAACATAACAATTGGACAAACCATGGGTACTAACCTAGACCAAAATGATAGAGGTCTTTGGGGCGGATTAATTGTATTAGGAAATGCACCTTGTTCTTTCTCTGGCGATGTGACTGATCTTCAAATAGAAGGGATTCCTGCTGAAGACACATGGGGTCTTTATGGAGGATCTAATGCTACAGATAATTCAGGAGTTATGAAATATATTTCTATACGACACGGTGGAGCTTTAATTGGTGAAGGAAATGAAATTAATGGCTTAACTCTTGGTGGTGTTGGATCTGGAACTGAAATTGATCACATAGAAGTTGTCGCTAATGTTGACGATGGTGTTGAATTCTTCGGAGGAACTGTTAATGCTTCAAACTTATTAGTTTGGGCACAAGGTGATGATGCCATAGATATTGATCAAGCTTACTCTGGAACCATAGACAATGTTGTTGTACATTTAGGTGATGTATCAGATCACGCTTTTGAAGTGGATGGACCTGAAGGAACTGCAGCTGGTTCGTTTATACTTCAAAATGCTTCAATTTTTGGTAATAGTGTTACTGAAAACGGAGAGTATGCTGATTATAGAAAAGCAGCAACAGGAGCTACTAATAATGTTTTTGCAAGTGGATTTCCTGTAGGAAAAGATGTTGAATTAGACAACGATGCTGTTGCAGAAAGCTACAATGCAGGTACATTAACTTTTGGAACATGGGAAATTATTTTGCCTTCTGGAGTTACTGATGTTACTTCAATCTTTGTGAACAAGGCAGAGAATGTTTCTGTAACTGGATTTGGTGACAATGCCACCGCTGTAACTGCCCAAGGTTCTGTTGGCGCTGATACTAGTGCTTTTGGCTGGACATATTCAAATGCAAAAGCTGGTTTAGGTTACTAAACTGAATCCAGAAATTGAATTAGTTTTTAAGCAATCGTTCGCATATCTTTGCGAACGATTGTTTTGTAATATATATATCCTATGAAAAATTTAAATAAATTTCTTTTATTATTTTCGCTAACTATTTTAACTGCATTGCATGTTGTTGCACAAACAGGTAAAATCTCTGGTACCGTAATGGACGGTGAATTCAATGAACCAATGGCTTTCGCTAACGTTCTAATTAAAAATACAACAAAAGGAACGACATCCGATTTTGATGGTAAATATACCATCGACGTTGAACCAGGAAATTATACAGTTGTCTTTTCATATATTGGTTATCAAACTATTGAAATTTCTGATGTGAATATTGTGGCCAGTGATGATGTTATTGTAGACGTTACGCTTAATACCAATTCGCTTGAGACAGTTGTGATTACTACTACTGTAAGAAAAAATACAGAATCTGCAGTGTTAGATCTACAAAAAAATTCCATTACACTTCTTGATGGCTTATCTGCTCAAGGGATAAAAAGTAGTGGAGCTAGCAATATCGCTAATGCCGTAAAGAACGTTCCTGGCGTATCTATTCAAGGTGGAAAATATGTTTATGTACGAGGACTTGGTGATCGCTACACAAAATCAATTTTAAATGGTGTTGATATTCCTGGATTAGATCCAGACCGAAATACCGTTCAAATGGATATATTCCCGACAAGTATATTGGATAATATTATAGTCGTTAAATCTGCAGCAGCAGAATATGCTGCAGATTTTACTGGAGGAGTGATAGACATAGTGACTAAAGATTTCCCAACTAAAGCAAATTATTCAATATCTATTGGGACAGGTTATAACCCTAACATGCACTTCAGAGATGATTATTTAAGCTATACGGGGAGTAAAACAGATTTTTTAGGATATGACAATGGAATGAGAAACCTACCTATCAATAGAAATCAATCCATTCCTGGTACATTCGAAAATAGTTCTATTTTGACCAATATGACAGATAAATTCAATAAAGAGTTATCAGCAAAACAAAGCAACAGTGGAGCGAATTTCGATTTTGGATTTACCGCTGGAAATCAATATGATGTTGGGGAAAATAAATTGGGATATCAATTTTCATTATCCTACAAAAACCAGACACAATTTTATGACGATCGTATTGATGGGACGTTTATTAAGGATGAAAACAATACTTCTATTACCGAACTTTTGGGAACCAGACGATCAAACGGTATTGAAGGTAAAAGCAATATATTGTTAAGTACGCTTGCAGGAATTGTGTACAAGCGTGAACTAGCAAAATATAAGCTTAACTTTTTACACATACAAAATGGTGAAAGCACAGCAGGACTCTACAATCAAGAAATTGCCCAAGCAGGTGGAGGAAGTGGTTTTGAGCCCATTAAAAAAGATGCTTTGCTTTACACACAGCGGTCAATCACAAATATACTATTTGGGGGACAGCATTCATTTTCTGAAGGCGAGTGGAAATTGAACTGGAAATTATCACCATCTCTTTCAAGGGTATACGACAAAGATCATAGAATAACGCCTCTTCAACAAAGCGATAATGGGGAGTTCTTTATAAGCCCAAGTGCTGCGAGTTATCCTATTAGAATTTGGAGAAATTTAGAAGAACTTAATGTTGTTGGGAAGCTAGATGTCGTAAGAAAGTACAGCTTTAAAGAGCGCCCTGCAAAACTTAAATTTGGTGTAAGCCAAACCATAAAACAACGTGATTTTTTCATTGATGATTATACTTTTACTAAAAGCGGAACACTTCAAGTTCAAAATGGTAACTCAGACAATCTATTATCTGAAGGGAATATTTGGATTCCGGAAACAGACCAAGGTACTCATCTTGTTTTTGGTGATCTTTTTGAAAAATCCAATGCGTTTGATGCCATACAAAATGTGAGTGCGGCCTATGTTTCCAACGAGTTCGGAGTCACAGAAAAACTTAAAGCGGTTGTGGGTTTGCGAACGGAGCTTTTTTCATCGATTTATAGTGGGCAAAATCAAGCTGGAACTGAAGTTTTTAAGGATGAAAAAATTATAGACAAATTGGATTTTTTCCCATCAGCTAATCTAATTTATGGTTTGAGCGATAATATAAACTTAAGGATGTCGTATTCGCGAACAACTGCAAGACCTTCATTTAAAGAGGCTTCGAAAAGTCAAATTTTTGACCCTATTACCAATCGTCTTTTCATTGGGAATATTAATTTAGACCCTTCTTACATCAATAATTTTGATGCTAGAGCTGAATTTTTTGGACAAAATAGTGAAATGATTGCATTTAGTGTATTTTATAAAGATTTCACCGATCCTATAGAATTAACATTTTATGAATCTGCACCAGATCAATTAACACCAAGAAATTTAGGGAATGCATCTGTTGTTGGTCTAGAATTTGAATTTAGAAAATCATTAGGTTTTATTGCCAATAGTTTAGAAAAACTAAAATTTAATGTTAATGCTTCCTACATTGATTCTAGTCTAACAATGTTCGAAGATGAATTTAACCGTAGGGTTAATGCTGCAAGGGATGGAGAGCGTGTTGAAAATAAAAGAGAATTACAAGGACAATCCCCATATTTAATCAACACAGGTTTAAATTATACTGATTCTGAAATCGGGCTACAAACTGGGCTATTCTTTAATGTTCAAGGAAAAACATTAGAAGTTGTTGGAACAGGAATTGTCCCTGATGTTTACACTGTGCCATTTAACAGTCTAAATTTCACTTTAAATAAGAAATTTGGCCCAGAAAAGAAATCAACAATAGATGTTAAAGTTTCTAATATTTTGAACAGTAAGCGCAAAAGCGTCTATGAGTCATTTAATGCTTCTGATCAAATTTTTACCCAATTAAATCCTGGAACAGAATTTTCAATTGGATATAGTTACAGTTTTTAAGTGACATCAAAAAAGCTCCCTATTGTGGGAGCTTTTTTTATTTTATATTAAATGCAATATCTGATTTTTGACGCCACTCGTTAACATTTACAATTTTGGAATCTAAAAAATCAACTTCCTTAAGTACATTTTCAGTCCAAAACAACCACTGCCCTGTTTTTAGGCCATCAGAATAATACCCTTGGGATAATTTATTGCCTTGAAAATCATAACTTGTCCAAAGACCTTCCAAAACGCCTTGCTTTGTAAAAAACCCTTGTTGCTGAATAGAGCCATTTTCGTGAAAATACGTGGCTTGAATCAAATCGCCTTGGGCTTCAAAAGTTGGATTAATAGCATTTTGAGAAAATGATAAAAGACCCATTGATGCGAATAAAATCAAAATATATCGTTTCATAATGTATGGTTTTAGGGTTATTATAAAACAATATTATACAAATTTTTACAATAAATCAACTATTTGTTTACATTAATTTAACATTAAACATATAAGTAATTGATTGTCAACATTTTATGTTATTATAAAAAATTTATGCTGTTTTTACTTTTTATCAGATTAAAACAGCAAAATAAGGTTTTTTGTGTGTGTATAGATAACATTCAATTAACATTAGAATAATAATATTAAATGATATTTGTGGCACTATAAAGATGTAGTCATATGGAGAACATATATCTGTACATGCTCATTGCCTTAGCTTTTTTGGCTATTGCAGATTTAATTGTTGGTGTGAGTAATGATGCGGTAAATTTTTTGAACTCTGCTATTGGTTCTAAAGCGATTTCATTCAGAACTATTATGATTGTGGCCAGTATTGGGGTTGCTGTTGGTGCCATATTTTCGAGTGGGATGATGGAAGTAGCGCGGAAAGGAATTTTTAATCCTGGTGAGTTTATGTTCAATGAAATCATGATCATCTTTATGGCCGTCATGATTACGGATATTTTGCTTTTAGATTTCTTCAACACGCTTGGTTTACCAACCTCCACAACAGTATCTATTGTTTTTGAACTCTTGGGTGCTGCAGTTGCCATGGCTGCGCTAAAAATATTTTCCAACGGAGGCGATTTGAATCAACTCGTTAACTATATTAATACTTCCAAAGCATCACAAATTATTTTTGGAATCATTTTATCGGTAATTGTGGCTTTTACCGTTGGCGCTATTGTTCAATGGATTTCTAGAGTATTAATTTCATTTAGATTTGAAGAAAAACCAAGTTGGGTTGGCGCAATTTTTAGCGGTATTGCGCTTACTGCTATTACTTATTTTATTTTTATGAAAGGTCTTAAAGGCACCTCATACGCAGATGAATCCTTTAAACTTTTGGGCGGAATCACCATAAAAAATTTCTTAGAAACCCATGTAAGCTGGATTGTAATTGTCAGTTCCATTTTTTGGTTTGCTTTATCTTATGCTCTAATTGGCTTAGCAAAAGTTAACATCTACAGACTCATTATAGTTGTTGGAACCTTTGCGCTAGCACTTGCCTTTGCTGGAAATGATTTAGTCAACTTTATTGGCGTACCAGTAGCGGCCTATAACTCATATATAGAATGGTCGACTTCAGGCCTTAGTGCATCTGTATTCCCCATGGATGTTTTAGCCACCAAAGTCCCAACCAATAACTGGTTGCTGATGGGCGCAGGACTAATTATGGTTCTCACCCTATGGTTTTCATCAAAATCCAAAAGTGTTGTTCAGACCTCTATTGACCTCTCTAGTCAAAGTGCTACAAAAGAAAGATTCAAACCTAATCTACTTTCCAGATTAATTGTCCGATTAACCACTAGTGGAACTGAAGCTATAAATAAGTCCTTTCCAAAAAATTTTAAAACTAAAATAAACCAACAATTCGATCAATCAAGTATTGGATTGGCACAAATTCCAGCACAAGATCGTCCTGCGTTTGATATGGTTCGTGCAGCGGTTAATTTGATGGTTGCTAGTGTTCTTATCTCGATTGCAACTTCAATGAAATTGCCCCTATCGACTACCTATGTAACTTTTATGGTTGCTATGGGGACTTCACTTGCAGATCGGGCTTGGGGTGCAGAAAGTGCAGTATATAGAGTAGCAGGCGTCCTGAATGTAATCGCTGGTTGGTTTTTTACGGCAATTGTTGCTTTTACAGCATCTGGATTGGTCGCTTACTTAATGAACCTTAATGTTCAGCTCATGTTCCCTGTTTTATTATTCACAGCTTTTGGACTCTTAATCAACAGCTCTTTACGCTACAAAAGAAAACAGAAAACAGAAAACAGAAGTACATTTAAAAAATCCGAACGACGATCTATACAAGGCGTTATTAATGAAAGTGCAAATACGATTGCAAAAGTGTTAAGCCGTGGTGGGAAAATTTATAATTCTACTATTTATGCACTAGCCCAGCAAGATTTAAATAACCTTAAGAAAAACAAAAAACAAATTGTCAAACTTTCTGATGAAATCGAGGCGTTAAGAGATGATATATTCTATTTTATTAAGAGTCTTGACGAAGCTAGTGTAAGTGCAAGTAATTTTTACATCCAAATTTTAGCATCGCTTCAGGACATGACACAATCTTTAGATTTCATCACTAAAATGAGCCATAAACACGTGAATAATAATCACAAAAAACTCAAATTTAACCAAATCAAGGAATTAAGCGATATTAGCCACACTATTGACGTCTTGTTTAAAGATGCTGAAGAAATTTTCAAAAACAAAACATTTGAAGAAATAGAATCGATTAGGGCTAAAAAAATAGAAGTTGAAAATGCACTTAAATCCAATATTTCTTCTCAAATTGAACGAACACGCAACGAGGAATCCAGCCCAAAAAATACAACACTTTACTTTAGTTTACTTTTGGAAACAAAAGATTTGATGAATGCGTCTGCCAGTCTATTTGAAGAGTACCAAAAAGCCCATCAAAATAGCGCTGGTTAGTTTAGAAGTTATAATCAACAAAAAACCACGCCATGTTTGGCGAGGTTTTTTTTATCATTGTATGTAATTGGTCTAAGATCCACACATCAAGCAATCGTCTCCTTCAGAAGCTTTAGCTTGCTCTATTAGGGCCTTCATCTCTTCTGCCGACATTGGCTCTACATCTGCATCCATTGATGCTTGTTTAGAGAATTTTTCTGCTGTTTTGACTGCCTTCTCTTTTTTCTTTTCAAGCACTTGGGTTTCGGCCTGTAATTCTGCTTTTGGTTGTTCTTGTTTTTTGGTGTCCAAAGTAAACTTAATCGCGTCAACAGCACTTTTCGTTCTTAAGTAATACATTCCAGTCTTAAGTCCGCTTTTCCAAGCATAAAAATGCATGGATGTCAATTTAGCCATCGTCGCACCTTCCATAAACAAATTCAAAGACTGAGATTGATCGATGAAGTATCCGCGTTGTCTGGACATATCAATTATATCTTTCATACTCAATTCCCAAACAGTTTTATACAAGTCTTTTATGTCTTGAGGAATAACATCAACGTGCTGAATAGATCCGTTGGCGCGCATAATTTCTTGTTTTAATCCTTCATTCCAAAGCCCGAGTTGAACAAGGTCTTCAAGCAGGTGTTTGTTGACTACAATAAACTCTCCTGAAAGTACACGACGCGTGTAAATATTGGACGTATAAGGCTCAAAACACTCGTTGTTACCCAAAATTTGTGATGTACTGGCTGTTGGCATTGGCGCAACAAGTAAGGAATTGCGCACTCCATTTTTAAGAACTTGTTTTCTAAGTTTAGTCCAGTCCCACATACCGCTTAGTTCTTCATCTTTAAGACCCCAAAGGTTGTATTGAAACTCTCCTTTACTTATTGGAGATCCTTTGTATGTTTCGTAAGGTCCTTCAGCTTTAGCCTCTTCCATGGAAGCTGTAACGGCTGCAAAATAAATGGTTTCAAAAATATCTTGATTCAACTTTTTGGCTTCATCACTTGTAAAAGGCAAACGCAATTTGATGAACGTGTCGGCCAACCCTTGAACCCCTAATCCGATGGGACGGTGTCTAAAGTTCGAATTTTGAGCTTCGATTACTGGGTAATAATTTCGATCAATCACCTTGTTGAGGTTACGGGTTACCCGTTTTGTAATTCTAAACAGTTCTTTGTGGTCAAAAGCACCATCTTTAATAAACATTGGCAAAGCTATTGAAGCCAAATTACAAACTGCTACTTCGTCTGGAGAGGTGTACTCTATAATTTCTGTACACAAGTTGGATGAGCGTATGGTGCCTAAATTTTGTTGGTTAGACTTTCTGTTCGCTGCATCTTTGTAGAGCATGTATGGTGTCCCCGTTTCTATTTGGGATTCTGTGATTTTCTCCCACAACTCTCGAGCTTTTATGGTTTTTCTTCCTTTCCCCTCTTGTTCATATTTGGTGTACAAGGCCTCAAACGCTTCACTATGAGTGTCTGGAAGTCCTGGACACTCATTTGGGCACATCAGTGTCCATTCGCCATCTTCTTGGACACGCTTCATGAACAAATCTGGAATCCACATGGCATAAAACAAGTCCCGGGCACGCATTTCTTCCTTCCCGTGGTTTTTCTTTAAATCCAAGAAATCAAAAATATCAGCATGCCATGGCTCCAAGTACACGGCAAAACTCCCTTTTCGTTTTCCTCCGCCTTGATCAACATAACGAGCGGTATCATTATAGACACGTAGCATTGGAACAATGCCGTTACTGGTTCCATTAGTGCCTGCGATGTAACTCCCCGTGGCACGAATATTGTGCATTGCCAAACCAATTCCCCCTGCAGACTGTGATATTTTGGCAGTTTGCTTTAAGGTGTCATAGATTCCGTCGATGCTGTCGTCTTTCATGGTGAGTAGAAAACATGAGGACATCTGTGGTTTTGGGGTACCGGAATTGAACAGTGTTGGTGTTGCATGAGTAAAATACTTTTTGGACATCAAGGTGTAGGTCTCAATAGCCGAATCAAGATCGTTGAGGTGTATCCCAATAGAAACACGCATCAACATGTGTTGTGGCCGTTCAGCGATTTTTCCATTAAGCTTAAGTAAATATGAACGCTCAAGTGTTTTAAAGCCAAAATAATCGTACCCAAAATCTCTGTTATAAATGATTGTTGAGTCAAGCTTTTCTTTGTTTTTCATGATGACATCATATACCTCATCAGAAAGCAACGGAGCGTCTTTGCCTGTGCGTGGGTTAACGTAGGTATACAAATCGTGCATGACTTCACTAAATGTCTTTTTGGTACTTTTATGTAAATTGGATACAGAAATACGTGCTGCTAGGCGGGCATAATCGGGGTGAGCAGTGGTCATGGTTGCTGCAATTTCAGCGGCTAGATTATCCAGCTCACTTGTGGTTACCCCATCATACAGGCCATCAATAACACGCATAGCAACTTTCAACGGATCAACAAGTTCATTCAAGCCATAGCACAACTTCCTAATGCGTGCCGTGATTTTATCAAACATTATTTCTTCTTTTCTTCCGTCTCTTTTTAATACGTACATAATTCTTTTTCGTTAGTTGGCTTTTCTTTGGTCGAAAAAAGCGGTTAGTTGGTTATTCTATTGTTTTTGATTTACACAAAAACACAGTTGGTTATATAAATTTGATAGGATTTAAAACCCTACCCCACACACATTATTGATGGTGCTCCGATGTTCAAATGAACAGATTAGAAATCTGTGTCGAAGCTGTATTTGTTGGTGTCCTCTTCTTCTTTGTTGAGTACACCTGCTTTTTGATACTCTGAAACACGCTTTTCAAAGAAATTCGTTTTCCCTTGAAGTGAAATCATGTCCATAAAATCAAATGGATTTGAGGTATTATATTCTTTTTCACAGTTCAACTCTAAAAGCAGTCGATCTGCAACAAATTCTAAATATTGTGACATAAGCTTGGAGTTCATCCCAATCAAACTTGCTGGTAGCGACTCCGTAATAAATTCGCGCTCTATGTTCAGGGCGTCTACGATAATTTCTCTGATGCGTTCCTTTGGCACTTTGTTGATGAGGTGCTTGTTGTGCAGGTGTACTGCAAAATCGGCATGAACCCCTTCATCTCTAGAAATCAATTCGTTAGAAAAGGTGAGCCCGGGCATGAGGCCTCGCTTTTTGAGCCAAAATATAGAACAAAAAGCCCCTGAGAAAAATATGCCCTCTACGGCTGCAAATGCAATTAATCGTTCTGCGAAGCTTGGCGACTCAATCCATTTCAGAGCCCAGTCAGCCTTCTTCTTGATGGCAGGGAAGTTTTCAATAGCATTAAACAATTTATCTTTTTCCGCCTCGTCTTTCACGTAAGTATCAATCAAAAGTGAATACGTTTCACTATGGATGTTCTCCATCATGATTTGGAATCCGTAAAAGAATTTCGCTTCGCTATACTGGACTTCGTTGACAAAGTTTTCAGCCAAATTCTCGTTAACAATACCATCACTAGCAGCAAAAAATGCTAAAATATGTTTTATAAAATAACGTTCGTCATCTGTAAGTTTTTCTGTCCAATCAGTGAGATCTTGATGTAAATCGATCTCTTCTGCAGTCCAAAAACTGGCCTCTGACTTTTTATACCATTCCCAAATATCGTGGTGTTGAATTGGAAAAATCACAAATCGGTCTTTGTTTTCTTTTAGAATTGGTTCTACTTGTGGCATGTTAAGTTAAATTTACTATTACGTGAATTGGCATTATAGCGCCTAACAAAGATTTAAAATTGTTGCTTCAAATAAAAGTCATTTTTATAAACATTGTCCTTAAGTTTTTAACAACAAGTAGGCTTTTTCTTACAAATTTAAAAAACAAACAAAGAGTTATTTTGCTGATTATTAGCAAGTTACACTCTGCCTCTCTCGTAAAGAAATTAAAGGGATAAAACAAAAAAATAAATTTGATTTTGTCGTTTTTTTTAAAACCTAAGAGTACTGCTTAATTGAAAACTCTATTGGACAGATCGGTCCTTAGCAATTTTTTCTAAGGCTGTATACCATTGTTCTCCAAATTTTCGAATGAGTGCCTCTTTTACAAATTTGTAAATTGGTATTTGCAGTTCCTTTCCTAAAGCACAGGCATCATCACAAATTTGCCATTTGTGATAATTAACTGCGGAAAACTCGCTGTAATCTTTTACGCGTACGGGGTACAAATGGCAAGAAACTGGTTTTTTCCAATCAATATCTCCTTGGTTATAAGCTTCTTCAATGCCACACAAAGCCGTTTGCTTTTCGTCAAAAATGACATAGGCGCAATCAGCACCATCAACTAAAGGGGTCTCAAACTCCCCTTCTTCATTGGTAACAAAAGTGCCTTGCCGTTCAATGGCTTCAATGCCTTGTGGACGCAGATAGGATTTGATTTTTGGATAAATTGCCTTCAGCTTTTCAGTCTCGTTGTGTTCTAGTGGTGCCCCAGCGTCACCATCCACGCAACAAGCACCCTTACAAGCGGACAGATTACATGCAAAATCAGCGTCTAAAATCTGTTCTGAAATTATTGTTTTGCCTAGTTGAAACATGTTGCGAAGATAAAAATTATACGCTAAAATAAATGCTAAAAAATTAACGGCTTTTTCAATGCCTTTTAAAAAAAAACAAGACCTTTGTGGCGTTAAAATTTATGTTTATGAACTTTAATATTAAAGAAATCTTCACAGCCTTTATGGTGCTTTTTGCGGTTATTGATATTGTAGGCAACATCCCTATCATTATTGATTTAAGAAAAAAAGCTGGGCATATTCAAAGTGAAAAAGCTTCAGTAATTGCCGGTGTTATAATGATTATTTTTCTGTTTATTGGAGAGAGCATCCTAAAATTGGTTGGAATTGATGTGCATTCTTTTGCTGTTGCTGGCGCATTCATTCTATTGTTCATTGCTTTAGAAATGATCCTTGGAATAACCCTTTACAAACAAGAAGAAGGCTCATCTCTAAATGCGACTGTGTTTCCGCTTGCATTTCCATTAATTGCTGGCCCAGGGAGCTTGACAACCTTGTTGTCCCTCCGTTCTGAGTTCCACACTGAGAATATTATTTTGGCCGTTGTTATAAATGTTCTTCTAATTTTTATTGTCTTGAAAACATCCGCCAAAATTGAACGTCTAATTGGTCAAAATGGAATTAACATTACGCGAAAAATATTTGGTGTTATCTTACTTGCTATAGCTGTTAAATTATTCACTTCTAACATTAAATTCTTGCTTTAAGCCATGAAAATTACAACGTACATTATCTCAGGAATTGCATTAATTGTATTAATTTTTAATGCCACCAAAATAGATTTTGAAGCGCCCTTAGTTAACGACAGTTATACCGCAGTGGTTACTAGTCTTTCTGCTGGCTGTGCTATTTTGATTGCTACGCTTATTAGGGTTGTGCGAAAAATTGACCGCTTGACTAAAAAGTAAGTTTGTAATTATGGTTGAATATGAGCTACTTCTATACCTGCTTTTTCCAAAAACTCAACCCCAGACAAATCTTTGTAAGCTTTGCTGTACACCACGCGAACAATTCCCGCTTGATGAATCAGTTTGCTACAACTTTGGCATGGTGAGAGCGTGATATAGAGTGTTGCCCCTTTACACGACTGAGTAGATGCGGCAACTTTTAAAATGGCATTAGCCTCAGCGTGAAGTACATACCACTTTGTATAGCCTTCTTCGTCTTCGCAAAAATTTTCAAACCCTGTAGGAGTTCCGTTATAACCATCAGAAATTATCATTCGGTCTTTTACAATTATAGCGCCGACTTGTTTGCGTTGACAATAGGAAAGTTTTGCCCATTCCTTGGCCATTCTCAAATAGGCTTTGTCATATTTTAATTGTTTTTTATCCATAAGAGGCGGAGGTCTATTTTATGAAAACAATGGGCTTTTTATTATTAGGGGCAACATAAGCCCTAAGATAACAGATGAAATCACCATAACCCAATCTCTAGTCGAAAAGCGAAAGATATTTTGAAAAATAAAACTGATAAATAAGACACAAAAAACAATAATCAGTTGTCCAATTTCTATTCCCACTGCAAACTCAATAATGGATAAAAATGTACTCTCAGTGGTGCTGACCAAGCCTTGAAAAGCATTGGCAAAACCGAGACCGTGGATGAGTCCAAAAAAAAGCACAACTCCAAGCATTAAAAAAGACCTTTTGTCTGTTGGCTTTCCGGAAGTGAATATATTAAAAACTGCTGCAAAAAATATAGTAAGTGGAATAAGCCACTCGGTAACATTGACATTTAGGTTGATGATATCGTAAACTCCTAGAAGTAAACTCAGTGTGTGCCCCAAAGTAAACATTGAAATCAAGATCAAAAGCCGTTTCCAGTCTTTGAATACATAGGGAAGGGTAAGTAAGGCTACGAACAAAATATGGTCATAGCTACTGAAACTGATAATGTGGTACAATCCCAGTTCAAAAAACTTCAAAAAACTATCGAGCATTGTTTATGTTAATTTTACCAAAAATACTAAAATATTTCAGCTATTTGTTGCTGAATATAAAATAGTTATGGCATGTTTAGTGCCTCTAAGCCACAGTTCAAAAATAATTCATATTCTTGCTCGTCTGGAGTGTAACCAACTGGTGGTGTCAAAACTGTTTTAGCATCAGGACTCATCAACACATAAAAAGGCTGTGAATTGGATTGGAAAAATTCAGTTTGAAAATGTGCCCATTTGTGGCCATAATTTTCGAGAGTACGGGCGCCACCATCTTGCCGCTTTACCGTTAGTTTTTGATTTTCAGGCAATTCTTTTTTGTCATCAACGTAAAGAGAAATCAAAACATAATCCTCTTCAAAATAAGGTTTAATACTAGATTTTGGCCAAATATGCTCCTCCATTTTGCGGCAGTTGACACAAGCATAGCCGGTAAAATCCAAAAGAATGGGCTTGTTGACTTTCTGGGCATATGCTACGCCCTCTTTCAAATCCTTGAAGCAGTTGAAGTTATTTGGGCAATCGTTGGGGTAGAGGAAGCTGTACCCAACAGGTGGTGCCAAACCGCTAAGCAGTGTAAGTGGGGTGAATGTTTTTGTAGATTCGTTGACTCTAAAGCCAGATGCCAAATACACAACAAATGCAAAAACTAGCACGCCTGAACTTAATCTAAAAAAAGATATTTTTTGCAGTGGGCTATCGTGTGGGAATTTTATTTTTCCAATAACATAAAGAGCTAAGCCAAAAAATACAATAATCCAGATGCTCAGGAAGACTTCAATTTTTAAAATCCCCCAATGCTCAACAAGGTCAGCATTGGATAAAAATTTGAATGCCAACGCAAGCTCTAGGAAGCCCAAAATAACTTTTGTAGTGTTGAGCCACCCTCCCGATTTTGGTAGTGCTCTGAGCATGTTTGGGAATGTCGCAAACAAAGCAAAAGGTAGACCTAAAGCAAGGCCAAACCCACCCATACCGGCAGTCAATTGCCAGGCGCCTCCATCAGAGGAAAGTGAGCCTGCCAAAAGAGATCCAAGGATAGGGCCTGTACATGAGAATGACACAATTGAAAGTGTGAGCGCCATGAAAAAGACCCCTAAAATTCCGCCAAAACCTTCCCCTTTACTCGTTACAGAGGTCCAACTTGCCGGCAACGTAAGTTCGTAATAGCCAAAAAATGAAAAGGCAAAAAATACAAAAATGGCAAAGAAAATAATATTGAGCCAAACATTGGTAGAAATTTCATTCAATATATCAGGATTTACAGAGTCCAGAAGATGAAAAGGAGCGCTTAGAATTAGATAAACTAGGACTATAAAAACCCCATATAAAACAGCTTTTATTAAACCGGATTTAGCAGATTCGTCAGCTGCTTTTTTGGTGAAAAAACTGACCGTTAAAGGGATCATTGGAAACACACAAGGGGTCAGCAAAGCTAATAACCCACCCAAAAACCCAAGACCGAATATCCGCCATAATGAATTTATCTTGGCAGTGTCTTGAACAATTACATCGCCATTAGAAGAACATGGGACTTGGGATATTAAAATGTCTTTTGGCATTAACCCATATAGAATGTCGTTGGCGTTTTCTGTAATGTTTTTTGGCTTTATTACTGACTGTTCTGATACCAATAAGCCTTGGTTTGGCTTATAGTCAAAAGCAAATGGGTTATCAGGTTTATAGGTACAGCGCGTGTCATCGCAAGTCATATAATCAATATTCCCCGAAAGGGTAAATTCTGATCCAAATACTCTTACACGCTGTCGAAACTGAGCTTGATTATAAAATTTGGAAACCACCATTTCAAAAACAGCATCATACTTGGTGACCTTGTTTGTTGCATCTTCACTTGTTAATCCAATACGCTCAAAACTTGAAGATTCTTCAAATGTGAACACAGTTGGCAATGGCCCTCCTTCCTCAACCTCTTGGGCATATATTGCCCAATTTTCGTCGATATTTGCTGTAAATATGAGATCAAATTCTTTTGGAGAAACGGGTTCAACACTCAATTCCCATTGAACAGGATTTATTATTTGCGCAAATGAGTGAGACAGTACAAAAAAAAGAATTAGACTAAAATGATATTTCATTTTACAACAGTTTATTTGTTGACAAAGTACCAAAAAAACAATTAGCCACAATGGTGGTTATTAAGAATAAAATGATAAAATTTCAAATTAAATAAAGAACTGCTTTAACTAGAGTGTGCTAGTATATCGAGGCGCTCAGATCGGTATGCCGATTGGGCATCCGCAATTACTATTTCTTGCTGGGTATTCTCAAAATGATTGATTAGAACTTTCCCTGTGTGGCCAAATTCCATATTGATATTTCTACTGCTCCAATTTATCATTTCGTAGATGATTGGATACATATCAATCCCTTTGTCGGTTAAGTAATAAATTTTTGTTTTTTGATCATTGGGAAGCTTAGTGTATTTAAGCAACCCTTTTTTTGATAACGTTTCTAAGCGATTTGCCAAGATATTAGTCGCTATCTTTTCAGGGGATTTTAAAAACTCTGTAAATGTCTTTTTCCCTAAAAACAAATCTCTAATAACCAATAGGGACCATTTGTCGCCTACAATGTCGAGTGCGCTAGCAAGAGGGCAATTTGACCTATTTATTTTCATAACACTGATATAAAGCACAAATTTAAGAATAAAACAAAATATTCAATATAATTTAACGATAAATTAATAAATAATGCACGATTTTACTCAAATTATCATAAAAATCCACTTATTGGACTAATTGACTTTTTAAAAAAACTTGGGGCTTATTTTTGCAATGATGGCTATACTAACTTCTCTTTTTGCATTTTTTTAAAAAAAATTACCACTGTCTCAAAGACCTAATTGATTTTAATAAAACAAAGACTTACTTGAAACTATATTTTCTTCGTAAGTCTTTGTTTTAATTTGTCGGGATGACAGGATTTGAACCTGCGACCACACGACCCCCAGCCGTGTACGCTAACCGGACTGCGCCACATCCCGTTTTTTGTGAAGCAAATCTATTTATTTTATCTGAATTTCATCGTAATTTTTAAAAAAATACTAACTTTATAAAAAATCAAACATGGATAACAACAAACCAACCATCCAAATAACAGCTACTGGAAAAGTCGTCGTCACTAATGCCAAGCAAGTAACTCTTTTGGATGCAGAGGGCAAAACTATAACCACAAGAAATCGATTTTCGTTATGTAATTGCGGTAAAACATTAGAGGCCCCATTTTGCGACGGAGCGCATAAAAACTAGTGTTGAACTGAGCTGAAATATTTTTTTCTCAACCAAAAGGACACACGCACCAATAAAATAAGCGCTGGAACTTCTACAAGTGGCCCAATGACCCCCGCAAAGGCTTGACCTGAACTAAGCCCAAAAACACCAATGGCTACAGCAATAGCCAATTCAAAATTATTCCCGGCTGCTGTAAATGCTACAGAAGCGGTCTTATCATAATTAGCCCCCATTGCTTTAGTAAAAAAGAAGCCAATGATAAACATTAGGGCAAAATAGATAAGCAATGGAACTGCAATGACCAATACATCCATTGGAATTTCAACTATAAGCTCTCCTTTCAGCGAAAACATCACTACAATTGTAAATAAAAGAGCAATGAGTGTCATGGGTGAAATCTTTGGTATAAACGTTTGAGTGTACCAAAGCTCCCCTTTAAGTTTAATTAAAATTAAACGACTAAAAATCCCCAATAAAAAAGGGATCCCCAAATAAATTAATACACTTTCTGCAACCAAAGCAATAGATATTTCAACAATAGCACCTTCAAAGCCAAAATAGGGCGGAAGAAGTGTGATAAAAATCCATGCATAAAAACTATAAGCGAACACCTGAAATACACTATTGAGTGCCACTAATGCTGCTCCGTATTCAGCATTGCCCTCCGCTAAGTCGTTCCAAACCAAAACCATTGCAATACAACGTGCCAAACCAATAAGAATTAAGCCAACCATGTACTCTGGGTAGTCCTTCAAAAAAGTAATGGCCAGTACAAACATAAGAATTGGACCAATAACCCAATTCAAAATAAGAGAGATGGATAAAATTTTGGTGTTTTTAAAAACTTTTGGTAAAAGGGCATAATTCACTTTGGCAAGGGGTGGATACATCATAAGAATTAAACCTATTGCAATAGGCAGGTTGGTGGTCCCTTTGCTCATGCTATTTATGATCTCCGGGGCATTTGGTATAAAATAACCCAAACTTACGCCAATACCCATTGCCATGAAAATCCAAAGCGTAAGGTTTTTGTCTAAAAAACTTAATTTTTTTGCAGCCATGATTTATAATTTAATTTTTGAAAAAACGTATTTTAGATCTGTCGCAATTTGTAAACTTCTTTCTTGGTATTTTTTTGTCTGCTGTGGAGTATGATCAAACGCTTTTGGGTCCTCGAAAGTAATGGGGATACGCACTTCTGCACCAGCGATAAAAGGACAGTCTTGATCTGCAGATGAACAAGTCAAAATAGCCGCAAAATCTGACTTAGGATTAAACTTATTGTCAAATTTTTTGGAATAGCCTATAATGGGATGTTCATTGTCCGAATATTTAATAGCATAAATTGGATTACTCCCGTCAGTTATAGTTTGTATATCAAACCCTGTGTTTTCCAAAGTTTTGGCTGCCATGGGAAAAAGTGCAGTGGTTTCTGTACCTCCAGAATAACAAAACACATTTTTAATGTTAAAATAATACGCCAACGCCTGTGCCCATGCTTGTGATAGGTGACTGCGGCGCGAATTGTGGGTACAGATAAAATTCAGGCAAATGACCTGTTTTGAATCGACTTTGGATTGGATGTAATTGATCAGTAGCTGAAGGGTGTTCTTGCGTGCTGTGGAAACTGATGTTTCATCTAGATCACTAATTTGATGTTCTATTTTTTTTAAAAGCATTTTGGATGTTTTGTGCTATATTTCAATGTTATTTCGAGAGCTTTAACAACAATTTTGAGGGGTCAAATCTTGGTTCAAAAATTCTGAAAGAGTTTGTTTCATTTTGGCCCAATTTTCAGCATGGATACAATAGCAAACACTTGTGCCCGCTACAGTACCTTGGATCAAATCGAGCGATTTTAGCTCCTTTAGGTGTTGTGATATTGTAGCTTGTGCTAATCCTATTTCCAAGACCAAATCGCCGCAGATACAGCTATTTATTTTGAATAAATACTCCAAAATAGCCACACGTGCAGGATGCCCAAGAGCCTTTGAAAAGCGCGCAATTTGGTTATGTTGATCCGAAAATATTTCTGTTTTTGCAGTGCCCATAATTATAAAATTATTCAATTGCAATATTACGATTAATTAAACTAATACCACCCTAAGAAGTATTGTAAATTGAAATAAAAGTTGTAAGTTTATATTGATGAGTAGAAAAACACACATATCTATCTTTGGCCTTTCGTTCTTTACAGCCGTTGTTTTAGGACTTATAAACTATGAAACAAAATCCGTTTCCGGACTTTTATTCACAAAGGAAAATCTTCTAGCTTTAATTATTTATAGCCTTTTGTTTATGGCTATAGCTTACACCGGCGTTTGGATGTATACTGAAGCAAAAGCAATTCTTAAAAAAAAATCGTTTTAGAACTGTATTTTTATTACTTTTAAAATAAAATTAATTTAAACATGAAAAAAATCTTATTCTTATTGGCCGTCATTTCATTTGCATCTTGTCAGAATTCTGGTCAAGAAGCTAAACCTCTTTCAGCTACTGCTGAAGCCATAAAAACGTATAAACTCAACTTCGAATGGCAAAATGGATACGAAGGATGGTCTAAAGTCCCCACAACAGAGGACTACCACATGGTCGCCCCTGGGTTAAATTTGGAGGCAACAGGTGCGGAAGAGATCAATGAAATCATCTTTGGATTCTGTACAGAAACAGAGCTTGTCCAAGAACTGGTAGACATTACAGAGCACGGCAACTACATCACCTGCTATTTAAAACTCACTACAAAAACAGGTGAAAGTTTTGATGGTGTAGAAGTCTTTCAAGTCGATGATCAAGGACGCGTGGCAAAGATCTGGGCGCTTTAATTGACTAATGAACTAGGTATTCAAAAGCCCGCCAATGGCGGGCTTTTTATGTGTTAAAATGTTTGAAAAATAGATTTCCCCACAATGAAAAACCATGATGATTTTTCATTTACAAAAACGGAGTACTGTACTTAAGGAGTTAGATTGAAAACTAAGCCCGCACTAAACTGATGGTGGTTGCCAACATCGGTTACTGCGGTGTCATTAAATTCCCCAACTTTGGAGATGAGTTGCAAGCTAAGTCCTAGTCGATTTGAAAACCAATAGCGTGTTCCACCTATTAAGTTGAGTGTTTCTGAACTAGCTTCATCAATAATATGTATTCCAAACCCAACTCCTAAATAAAGATCAATATTTGTGTTTTTAAAAAGATATTTGTCGATAAAATAATTGGCAGAAAGATCAACAGCATTGTAGCTTCCATCTTGATCGGAAATTTCTGAATCCAATTTATTTGTAGACAAGCTAAGGGCTAATGACCAATTGCGCTCAAGCCTACGTTCGAACTGTAAGAATAGTGGCGAACTAAAATCAATTTGATTAAAATCATTTGGAATTACTCCTTTGTTCGAATTGTCAATTGCATTGACTCCTACTGTTAGTAATGAAACACGGTCTGTTCGCTGATTTGATTGGGCGTTAACTTGAATTATAGCAGCGAAGAATAGGGTAAGTAAAAATTGCTTTTTCATTAAATTGGTTGTTTTGGTTTGACTACAAATATATTGATTTTTATTACAATTTTTACATCCAAGCAATATGCTCTTTGCCCAAAGTAGTTCAGAAATATAGCAATAATGCTAAGCTAAAGTAGTTTGCTCCTCGAAATTTGGAAAGAGTTGGGTGAAGAAAAGCTTTCGGCAAAGCTAATAATCAAGCAAAATAAAAAACCCACCAATATATAGTGGGTTAATATCAGGATTTAGCAGCGCTCCTTAAATTAAATTTAACGTTTATAGCTGCCATCTATTTGGCTAGGTATACTACTCACATCAAACCAGTCTGCAAATTCATAAATTTTTCCATCCGAATTAAAACGAACAACACCCATCCATTTGTAAGCTACTTCGGCACCAGAAACTGGATCAGTAAAAGACCAATTACCATAGACTCTCATGCCGTCGGGTGAAGCTTCTGTTTTTTCAGAAGAATAAAGACTCCCTCCATAGTAGACGTCGTCAGTAAACTTGATATTATCGAAAGTCCCAATATAAAAATTAACTGCTGCTGTTAGATCTGATTTGGTCTTATTAACATTCATCAGAGCTTCTGGATTATTCCATTTTAAGGAATCCGCAAAAATACGCATTACTTTTTCTGGTTCTTCCGAGCTAAAGCCACTTATGGCTGTTTTCCAATTTTCAACATGTTGGTTAAATACTGCTGTATCTTCAGATGAAGGCACAGCCTCATTAGTGGTTTGATTAGCGCAGCTCGCCAAAAAAGCAATTGACAAAAAAGTTATACATAATTTCTTCATTAGTTAGGTTTTAAAGTTAATATTTCAAATATAGATTTTTAAATTTTGATTTGCAATCATTGGTTAGGAATTAGAAAAAAGATACCCACCTTGGGCATTCATCTATAAATGTATCTCTAACCTACTTAGGAGGTTTAGAAATAGCTGAACTAAAAGAAGAAGATATGCCTATGGTTTCTTAAAATATCTTTTTAAACGATTTGCTTTTTTTACAATATAATATTAAAAATAAAAAAACCGCTACACTTTAACATTGTAACGGTTTTTAAACATTTAGATTTTATAAATCATTATTGTATAATTAATTTTACAGTTTTTGATTTATTCTGAGATTTAATTTTAAGCATATACACTCCACCACTTAAATCACTAACGTCTATATTATTATTGTTTACTTGCTGATCAATTACTAATCTTCCTTGAATATCAAAAAGTTGAACATCTAGCGAATCATAAAGATCAGCTTTGATGTATACAAGTCCATCTTTAACGGGGTTTGGATAAACTGTAATATTTAAGAAATTTTCTTCTTGGCTAATTGTTGATAAGCTAGTAGTATTGAAAGATACTGTGTCAGAGAAATAAGACCCGCTAAAAGACGCATCAATAGCTTGTACTGACCAATAGTAATCTCCTGTAGGTAAATTTAATTGCCATTCGTTGTTTTGTTCTACGTTGCCTCGACCAGCAATTAATCTGTAACCGTTACTAAGAGCTTTCACCTTCATAATATCATCTCCACCTTCACTTGTTCCTACTTTTAGGGCATAACTTAAACCAGATTGATTTGTATGATCATCTGAAGAGGGACTCCATGTAAATCTAACTTTATTATATCCTGTTTCTGGGTCAACTCCTAAATATTCATTTGTCATACCAGCAGGGGTTGTTGGCCTTTCATTTACAACAAAATTGTTATTATTTTGACTCATTGAAGAAACTAATCTCGATCCAGTAGATCCTGATATTACGTCGGCAGATTCGTTTCGAACATTTAAGTACGTTTTAATAACTGAGTTATTATCTGAGATACTTTCACCAGCTACTGTAAAATCTAGATCATCATCACCATCAATATCACCAAATGCTATTGATGCATTAACAATATCCGATAAATCGAAATCACTTTCTACATATGAATTAGAGACAGGGTCAAACTCAACTAGTTTTGTTACTTCTCCAATTCCAGATACTGTCCCGGTATACAAAATATCTAAATATCCATCTGCGTTGTAATCTCCATAATCAAGATTTGCAGATCGTATGGGTAATAAGCCTGTATTATCAACTTCAATAAAATCAAGATCATCACCACTTAATCCATTATTTGCAAAAACTTTAAACAACGGTGCAGGCCCAAGACCAGTTAGTAAAATGTCTAAGTCTCCATCTGCATCAAAATCGACAAAATCCAATGTGCTTTCATAAGCAGGGGTAAAGTCAATATTTTGATTTAATGTATATATTGGAGCTACCGTTTCAGTAAAAATGGTTTCGTTCATAAAGACTTCACTTCGTGCTCCAAAGTTACTCAGGCCTGTAATTCCAAAATCGATATCTTCATCTTGGTCAATATCCCCAAATCCAAAAGCTCCTTGTCTGACGCCCGATGCAAGTTGGTTTGATATATCATTCGCTTGGTCACTTAATGAGCTACCGTCTTGTTCAAAAACGAAAATCTTAAGCTGTGAATTAGCAGCATCAGATGTTCTTCCGGCATGAACGATTTCCTGAGTACCATCATTATTAATATCTATTAATTCAATCTTTGCTTGATAGAGACCAGGGGCACTAAAAACAGAATTAAACCCACCTTGCGAGTTGGAATTATATAATCTTAAAAAGTTACTTTGGGGACTATTCCAAGTATTAACTATAATGTCTAAAACTAAATCATTATTAATATCCAAAAATTCAATATCTGTAATTCCTCTAGCATCATTAACATTGTCGAAATACTCGAAATTACTTTTTCCGAGTCTGAAGATTTGAATATCAGAGCCTGAGGCTCGTGACCCATAAACTAAATCCATGTCGTTATCCCCATCAATATCAGTAAGTTTTACTATTGGGTCATCTACTGAACTGATTGATCTGTCTATTATCCCTCCTTGGTTTAATAATTTCCACTCATAAGTTAATTGGAAAGTAGATTCTTCTGAAAAAGCACTTCCTTTTAAACCACTATCAACTGACTGAACTGACCAAAAATAATTTCCAGGATCTAAGGAAATCTCAAAACTGTTTGAGTTTATCTGTGTGGACTTTGTAATTAACCTTTGTCCTGTATCAAGATTACTCTCAGTATTTGAAAGCTCTGAGCCTAATTCAGTCGTTCCGAGTCTTAAAACATATCCTAAATTATCAGAGAAATCATCATTTGGTTCATCCCAAGATAACCTTACCTTACCGTTGCCTAAGTTTTCAAATGATAAGTTTTCAATCAAATCAGAAGGTGAGTTAGTTTTGTTTAAAAGATTGGTTTTATAAAGTAAAGAGAATTCTCCAAAATCATTTGAACCGTTGAGGAATAAGTCAAGATCTCCATCTGTGTCATAATCTACCCATTTTGCAGTTGAATTTAATAACCCGACAAGTTCAATTTCTGTATTTTCAACAAAAGTGTTATTAGGTTTTCCATCATAAAGTTTTGTCACTGCAGATGCAGAAGAATTTTCACCTGTTATTACTAAATCCTCAAAACCATCATTGTTATAATCACCAATAGCAATATCCCCATTTTTCAATCCTTCTATCCCTGAAATATTTTGAGTATCTCCATTAATTAATGATTTTCTGTAAAACCTCATTGACTCATCAAAATCTTGACCCATGAAGTATACATAGTTACCAAATGTTGACATTGAGGCGCCTTCAAGACTGTTCATACCCACGTCATAATATTCATTATTTTCATCAATGTATGTGTTAGTTTTGACTCTTGAGTCTGTTTCGCCTAAAATAAAGATATCCAAGTCACCATCTAATTGATTATCAGCAATTCTAAAAACACCATCTGGGATTCCTGTTTCCCCGCCAAACTGACCTTGGTAATCCTCTTCAAGAATCAGTTGGTTACCATCTCTTTTGTAGATGAATTTTTTCCATGCATTATTTGTGTCAATTCCATTGATTACAAAGTCAATATCACCATCATTATCCAAATCACCAGAGTCCATTGAAGTTGAAAATAGATCAGGCAATGTCAAATCTAAACTAGGAGTGAATGTCTGTCCATTAATATTTTCATATATAATTGTAGATGGATCGTTATTTGGGTCTAATCCAGAAACTACTAAATCAATGTAACCATCCTTATTGTAATCTACCCACATTAAATCTCCCTCATAGGTAGGAGCAAAAGCTCCAACATTAGCTTCAGAAAAAACACCATTATCGTTTTTATAAACCCTAGTTATTACGCCAAAAAAGAAACTTTGTCCCATAACAGCCATATCTTGGTCACCATCTCGGTCAAAATCACCCCAAGCTACTGAGCTATTTGTTAAAGCTGGAAAAAATTCATCGAAAGCAAGATCGTCGAGTACTAAATCAATTTCGTTGTTTAGAATTGTTAAAGTGAAATCCTCAATTGTATTGGATTCACCCATACTTGCGTTTTGTGAAGAAATTATAGAAACTTCAATGGTCTCATCTGACTCCTCACCTGGTGCGTTTAAATCATCTTCAACACCTTGAATTAAAATTTCACCGGTTAACTGTCCAGCCGAGATTTTAATCAGCGTAGATTGCAGGTATGAATTTAATTGAGTAGTTGTTTGACTATTCTCAAAGACTTCATTAACTAAAACGATATTTCCATCTGGACTAAAACCAAAAGATCTTGTGTTATTAATATCCTCAGAAATATCAATATCAAACGCCTGTGAAACAGTTCCATCACCTGCCTCCAAGTCAACCTTTACAATATCACCGTCATTAGAAAAACCATAAAGAATATTATCTTTAACAATTGTTTTTCTATCTCTATTTATGTTGCCCCCATTGTAACTTATGTAAATACCATCATCTCCATCAATAAGTTGTCTATAACCCCATGACTCTAATCTATAAATATTACCATTAATTAACACTGGTCTATAACAACATTCTAAAGATGATCCAAGTAAAATAGGGTCTTCTTCTAAGCTTTCAAGTAGCCATACCTGTCTTGTACCAGAAGAATTAACACTAACACCATAAACAATTTTACCATTTTCAACATGAAAACTATAACCATTGCCGCTAAGGTTATCCAAAGAAACAATTTCTTCAACGGTCACTTGACTAGAAGAAATATCTGTTATATCAGCAATTGCAATCCTATCATTATTACTCAAATAGATATTATTTCCTTCAATTTCCATGAAATAATACGAAGACCCTAAATCAGCTTGGCTTTCTGTGGTTGCATCGGCAGACATAACTCTTATTTGATTGCTGTTCAAAAAGACATGTCTTCCGTCTTCTAAAATTCCATATTTGTTGAAATCGCTGTTGGTTAGTTGCCCTATTAAAGATTCTTCCCCTTCAGCTTCAAATCCAGTAGTATAATCAATCTCATTTGTTGCCGTTCCAGAGAATGATAATGGTATAATTACATCTCGAGATGCAGCTTGATCTATTGTTGCTGTGATTATAGAGGATTCGTGCTCAGCAAATTCCAAAGGCTCAGCAACAACAGAAATTAAGTTTGGATCGTCATCACTTTCTAATTTTAAAATAGCCTCTGTTATTTCTGAAGTCCCATTCGTAATTTCAGCAATATTAAATATTATTGTCTCTAATATTTCAACCTCTTCGTCATCAAATTCAGTGGTTGAAACCTCTACAGCTCCAGATTCGTTACCGGCAGGTATAAAAATTGATAAAGATGAAACCGCATATTCATCAGCGCCAGCTGTCCCTGACATTGTAAACGGTACAGTAACATCATAACCCGAGACTTCAGATAAAGTTGCGGTTAATGTAACTGATTCAGAGGCACCTTCTACAATAGTTTCATTTGAAAGCTCAAATGCTACTGTTGGTGGTGTATCATTATCTAATATTGTAATGTTTGGAACGTCTATTGAACCAATGTTAACATTGGCTGGAGTTCCATAGGCAATACTAATTGTTTCATCAAACTCATAGGAGTCGTCATCAAAAGTATCAACAGTTATAGAGCCCGAAATTGCTCCAGCATTAATTTTTATTTGTATTGATTGCAGGTATGAATTTAATTGAGTAATTACCTCATTGTTTTCAATAACACCATTAACCAAAACAATATTTCCATCTGGACTAAAACCAAAAGACCTTGTGTTATTTATATCTTCAGAAATATCAACATCAAACGCCTGTGAAACAGTTCCATCACCTGCTTGTAAATCAAGCCTCACTATTACATCACCAGATTGAGAGCTGTCGAACCCATACAAAATACCGTCTTTTACAACTATATCTCTGTTCGTGTCAATACCACCTCCACTGTAATTAATATCGGAGGATTGTTCTCCATCACTAAATAACTGTCGATATCGCCATGAATCTACTCTGTAAACATTCCCATCAACTAGAACTGGCCTAAAGCAACAATTCAAAGACGATGCAAGTAAAATAGGGTTTTCTTCTAAACTTTCAAGTAGCCAAATCTGTCTAGTACCTAATGAATTAACATAAACCTCATAAACAATTTTACCATTTTCAACATCAAAACTACTGTGAACTGAGAAGCCTTGATCGTTACTTAGAGGAACAACCTGATTAACAACCGCTTGGCTAGAAGATATATCCGTAATATCAACTGTGGCAATTCTATCGTTATTAGCAACGTATATTGTATTTCCCTCAATAACCATATATGAATAATAAGAGTCTAAATTCGCTTGGCTTTCTGTGGTTGCATCGGCAGACATAACTCTTATTTGATTGCCGTTCAAAAAGACATGCCTTCCGTCTTCTAAAATTCCATAAGTATTAAAATCGTTGTTGGTTAGTTGGCCTATTAAAGTTTCTTCCCCTTCAGCTTCAAATCCAGTAGTATAATCAATCTCATTTGTTGCACTACCGCCTAATACTAGTGGAAGATAAACATCATTTGATGACGGGGCACTCAAAGTAACTGTGACCTCTGTAGACTCCCCTTCAATTAGTTCGGTCTGTAAAACTTGTACATCATTAATAGTTGGATCATCTTCACTTAATAATGATAAAGATATTGATGGTGTTTCTGTTACAGCATTTGAAATTTCCCCGAAAGTAAAAATTATAGACTCTGCAATTTCAACTTCATCGTCATCAAAACCAAAGGTACTTATGGTAATGTTAGCAGAAGTTGCATTTGGTGGTATTACTATTGACTCCGAACTTAGCTCATATTCATCTAAATCTGCAGTTCCTGACATTATTAATGGAATAGTAATTTCTACTCCTGATTGAACGTCTGCGGTAGCTGTTAAATTTACACTAAATTCAGAATTTTCAACTATAGAGTCTGACGATAACTCAAAAGTAATTAATGGGGGGTTATCGTCGTCAATAATACTTAGGGTCAAGGGGTCTTGATTTGTAAATGAAGCATTCTGTATTTCACCTGGTGTGACAATAATTGTCTCATCATCCTCAAACGAATTGTCATCAATGGACTCAAAAGTAAATGTTCCTGATGTTTGTCCAGCGCTAATTAAAATCTCTGGAAATAATTGATATGAAAATAAGCCATAAGTATAATTGTCATTTTCAAATGTTCTGTTAAGCAATATTAAGTTGTCGAAATTGTCAAATCCAAATCTGTAGATAAAATCATGGTTTTCACCTAGGACGTACGGCATTAATTCTACGCTGCCTTGGCTGCCAATTGAATTTACAATGTCATTTTCAATATCAAGTTTTACAACTTGTCTTTCGTTTTCAGAATTATCTTCAACTAAAGCATAAACCTGGTTGTTGTAAGGAATAATTTGGTAAAAATTAATGTCTTCATAATTAATATAATTTGTATAACTATTGTTATAAATTTCTCTTACCCCAGAATTATTAAAACTATATGTTCTTCCATTAAACAAAAGTAAATTTTGAGCATATTGATCCCCTTCATATATTAGTTCAGCATCATTATCAGATTGTTTTTTATAAATTTTATACCCATTAGGCCAATCATAAATTTGATAAAGCACAGTGTCTCCCTCAGCAACAATATTATTACCCTGAAAAGAATCATTTGATCCTAATAAATCAGATCCAGCGATTAGTATTGTTTCTATTTGATTGGTTCCGTCGTCTGAAAAATTAAACTGATCAATATTGAATTTGGAAATTCTGTCGTTTCTTTTCAAATATATTGTGTCCCCTGAAATATTGATATAATTCGCATAATTATCTAATTGATATTGCTGTTGAGTTTGTGTTGCTATATCGTATACATAAACTTGCGAAGAATCTAAAAAGACTACTCTCCCATCGCTTAAAACTACCATATTATTGTAATTATTATTTACATTCATTAGGAATGTCTCTTCACCTTGGGTTTCAAATGCTGTGGTGTAATCAATATTAAATGTTGCAGAACCTGATAATTGAAGAGGAACAATTACATCCCTTGAAGTAGGTTCGTCAATTTCTAGAGTAATAGAAGTTGATTCGCCTTCGTTCATGTCAGGGTTAGTAGCAGTTAGTGATGAGATTGGCTCATCTTCACTTTCTAAGTTTAGTGTAATGTCTGTTGTATCTGTAGTCCCATTGGTAAGAGCTCCTAGCTCAAAAACTATCGTCTCAATAACCTCAACATCAGTATCATTTATTGCACTTATTGTAATACTGGCAGACTCTGAACCTGCAGGGATAACAATCTCTGGGTCACTAACGCTGTAGTCCTCATCATTTGTTGCTGTCCCAGAAAGGGTGTACGGAATCGTAACATCAACCCCTGATACTGGTGTAGCCGTTGCTGTTAAAGTAATTGATGATGTTGCATCTTCAGCAAGAGTTTCTGAAGATAATGCAAATGTCACTACAGCAGCATCGTCGTTGTCTTCTATAGTGGCTACAATATCTGAACTATCACTTAATGTACCGTTTGTTGGAGTCCCTGGTGTTATAATTATCGTCTCATCATCTTCATCACTTTCATCATCAGTGGCTGTAAAAGTAATCGTACCTGTGGTGTCTCCTGCTGCAATTTTTATTGAAGGCGCAAATTGATACGAATAAACTGACCTATTGCCATTTGAATTATCTTGAGAATAAACCAACAAATTACCCATTGAATCAAAATCAAAATGAGAGAAGTTGTTGCCTGAGACAATGTCATCCCCTGGGGTGTAAGCCACGGTAATTAAATCATTGTTATCAATATCTAGTTTATAAATTCGTTGACCTTGGCCTGTCAAAGCTAAACTTATATACAAATCGTCATTATAAACTACTGATGTAGAGGGATATACAGAAATTGAGTTTATACTTACTGCTTCACCATCAACGGTGCTCAAATAATTTTCTCCTTGGTAATTTCCATTAACAACTTCACTCCATCTTTCCCAGCGGAAATTAATCAATCTGTCTCCTACTAAGATTGGTGAATAACAACACTCATTGGACTCAAACATTAAAACCGGGTCGTTAGCTCCGTCTTTTATATAACCAGAACGAAGTCCGCTCGACTCTAAAATATAATAAAGCTTGTCCCCGTGTAAAGAAAATCCACCCTCAAGATTATAGCCAGTATAATCTAAGTGCGATGTCTCTACAGTAGAGTTGTCTTCTAGTATGTTTATTTTCCAAATTTGTTGATTGTTTGTTCCGTAAAAAGTATTCTCTGTCTCTGAAAATTGTGTTTCATTATAACCTCTGTCTAAATTTATGTATTCCAAATCTTCAGTCTCTGGATCGTATATCCTAAGATTGTTCCCGTTTACAAACCCATATCTACCATCGGAAAGTACTCTGAAATCTCCAAAATTATCATTAGAATTCTCACCGCCTGAGTCATAAACTTTAGTTTCTTGGCCTTGGGAGGCAAAGGTTGTTGTGTAGTCTAGCTCACTTACGGCTGTACCGCTTAGCGTTAGTGGAATATCAAGATCCCTTGACGCTGCAGTACTAATTGTTGCTGTCACTGTAGTTGAAGTCCCCTCTACAAATGATGTTGGAGCAGCTACTATTGAAGATACCTCTGGGTCGTCTTCACTTTCTAAGTTTAGTGTAATGTCTGTTGTATCTGTAGTCCCATTGGTAAGAGCTCCTAGCTCAAAAACTATCGTCTCAATAACCTCAACATCAGTATCATTTATTGCACTTATTGTAATACTGGCAGACTCTGAACCTGCAGGGATAACAATCTCTGGGTCACTAACGCTGTAGTCCTCATCATTTGTTGCTGTCCCAGAAAGGGTGTACGGAATCGTAACATCAACACCTGATACTGGTGTAGCCGTTGCTGTTAAAGTAATTGATGATGTTGCATCTTCAGCAAGAGTTTCTGAGGACAATACAAATGTCACTACAGCAGCATCGTCGTTGTCTACTATAGTGGCTACAATATCTGAACTATCACTTAATGTACCGTTTGTTGGAGTCCCTGGTGTTATAATTATCGTCTCATCATCTTCATCACTTTCATCATCAGTGGCTGTAAAAGTAATCGTACCTGTGGTGTCTCCTGCTGCAATTTTTATTGCCAGATTAAGTTGATATGAATATATTCCATATTCCGGATTTGCATTTATATAATTTGACAAAACTAAGTTGCCATTTGATAAGAAGGAAAAATCTTTAATTGCAACAATTTCTGAAGACAGCTCATAATCTAACTTAGATCCAATACCGGTTTCCAAATCAATTTCATGAACATGATAGCCGCCTGTGCCGTTGACAATTGCCTTAGCATAAAACCTGCCGTTATGGGTGTTATACTTACCTTGTTCAAGGTCTAATCCTTCACCATTTTGATTAACCATTTGAGGCTGCAAAACAAAATTATCATCAACAAGTTCATAAACATTGTTGTAAGTCTGAATCATGAAAACTCTATCATTTAAAAGTATTGGCTGTAAACCCCACATGTAGCCAGTATCTGAAAAAGTGTGAATTAGTTCAGGTTCATCATTCCCTGACTTTTTATATAATTTATAAATACTATTTTCGCTGTCAAAAGTATTGTACAGTATATTATCTCCTTCAATACTAAACTCTTTATCCATGAAATTGTTGGCGGGGAGAGTTGCTATTTCTGTTTCTATTACAGAAGATAAGTCTGTAATATCAATTTCATAGATAGAGTTTTGATTATACCTTGTGTAAATTGTATTACCTTTAAGTTGAATATTTTCATAATTCCTAGATAATACTATATTTTCAGATGAGCCAGTTGAAGAATCATAAACTAACAAATCATTATTGTTCAAAAGCACATAACGCCCGTCTTGTAATATGTCAAAATATTCATAGCTGTTAATAAAATTGGCAATTAGCGTTTCATCTCCCAGCGCAGGGAAGTCTATGGCATAATCAATGTCCACTGTAGCTGATCCAGAAGTAGAAATTGGTAAGAAAATTTTTTCTGTTGACACAGCATCAAGAGACGCAGTCAATGTTAATGTAGAACCTTCGTTTAATATAGTATTGTCTGCTGCAATTGATATATTTTGTGAAAAAAAGATGTTCGAAGACATCAAGAACAAAAGCGTAAAGGAAAAGAAGTTTTTCATTGGATTAATTTTTATGCAATATAAAACAAAAAAAAATTAAATCGGTACATTTATGGTACATATTTGCAAAACACATAGTCATTGTAATATATTCAAAATAAGGAATATTTAAAACACTAATAAAGGGGTTAAATTCCTTGAAAAAATATTAAGTTGAAGCTTTTTAGAATGTTATTTAAGCTCATGGTAAATTATTGAAATTTGCCTTATTTTGCTTATTTGTATATTTACAGAAATTAAATTGTTATGGAAAGAAAAAATCCTTTTGATTTTATCAAAAAGAGATTGTTAAAACTAGCCTTAACTTTATTTTCTGTTCTTGCCTATGGGCAAAACTGTGAAACTAGAGTCGAAAAAATATTTGATAATTTAATTGAGGGAATTGGAAATAAAAGCATCTACCCCCCTTCTCTTGAGTTTTCACTTGAAAAAAATAATGGCGTTTATCTTAGCGATAGCACTGTTACAATTGAAATAGAATTAATAGAGCTATTTTGTTATGATAAAAATTTTGATGATAAAATTGCTTACATATTGGCTCATGAATTGGCACATCACTATTTAAATCATTCATGGATGACCAACACAAGTCTTGGATATTCAAGTTCTATTGGAGAATTCATTGATGATAACAGTCCAATTTATTCAAAAAACCAAAGAAAGTTATCAGAGAGTCAGGCAGATCTTTTTGCGGGGTTTTATGGGATGATTTCTGGATATAATACTTTGGAATATGCAAAACAAACAATAGAAGCTGTGTATGAGGCCTATAATATTAGAAAAGAAATTCCAGGCTATCCAACTTTCAATGAAAGGCTTGAGATAATTGATTCTAAAATTGATATTGCAAATGATCTCGCTTCAATATTTGAAATTGGAAACATTTTATTGATTGGCAAAAATTATGAGCTTGCGAAATACTGTTATGAGTTTATTTTAAGAAATAATTTCAATTCAAGAGAAATATATAACAACTTAGGTTTGACCTACTTACAATATGGAGTTTCGATTTCTAATTCTCCTATAAATAGCCTTTTGTTTCCTGTAAGCTTAGATCAAACAACAAGGTTGGAGGTCAACAAAACTAGATCTAGCAAGTTTAACGAAGACCCAAAGGATATGTTTAGCTATTCTTTGAAACAGTTTAAAAATGCTCAACTTTTAGACTCAAAATACCAACTGGCAACACAGAACGCCATGGTTGCTGAGTTTTTACTATTGCCTGATTTTAAATCTAGAAATGAATTTCTTGAAAATCTAAAAAAATATGATTGGAAACTGGAACCAGAAATATTGGTTGACATGGACGTCATAAATATGATTATTGATGAAAAATCATCAAAAAAAATCAATAAAATAGCAAAAAAAGGAAGTATAATAAGCAAGTTGAACATATCAAAAACTTCAAAAAAGAACATATCAGATTATAATAATACACTCGAGAAACTTGGCTTGTCGTATGATGATTTAGTTTTTAATAATTTTAAGAAAATTGCTGATTCAAAATTGAAATCTTCATCTATTAATCAAATAAAAGTATTTCAAAACAAGGATCTTTATATTATAAAAATTCCAGATGACTTAATAAAAAAACAAAGCTTAACCACACAGGAAAAAAATAAATTTATTATTACCGACAGAGGTAAATACTTTTTATTTAATGCTGATTAATTACCACAAAAGAATTGTAAATAGTAAAATTGTAAACGCATAAACAGAATACACTAGACTATTCCATGTGGATTGAAAAAATGACAAAAATTCATATTTGCTATTTTGTAATATCATGACTAAAATATTAAAAATAACCATAAAAATAATGAGGTTGCTTACCGCATCTGCTTTTGTAAATATTTGCACATTTTCCAGACTCGAATCAACAAAGTAACGGTTACCTATTGCGCCAAAAATTGCACCAACTCCAAGTGAGACTTTAGATTCTAATTCCTTATATTTTGGAATTAGAAATATCATACATGATATAAAAAATGATAAAATTCCACCCATGAAAAGCTTTAAAAAAATCCAAGAGCCTTGTCGGTCTAAATTTAAAATGACTTCAAAAGTTTCTGTTACTAGTCCTCTTGTAACTTTAGGTGATATTTTTATGAGATCACTCTCATCAACGTTATAGGAGTAGTTGTATTCAATAGATTCAACATTAAAACCTTCCTTTAAGTTCTCCATAGACTTGTTGAATGTACTTTTGAAAACGTGACTGGGTCTAAGCCTAATTATTGAAGTGTCAACTTTGGTTATAAATTTTAACCTTAGTTTTTGAGTGTCAAATGGAAAATTAGTCAAATTCCAATTGTGATCAAATGGTGCTTCTACAAGAGAAACACTTTTTAAAATAAAGTTATCGTAAAATAAATAGTCGTAATTTTCTTTTTGGTAGTAATTTGGTTGTGACTCTATATTGGTTGTAAAACTGTTTTCTTTTGTATGTAATCCAAAAAACTCCTCAGGCAAAAGATCAATGGTAACTCCTGCTTTGGTTGTGTATTGTGCGTTGTACTCTGAAAAGGAGCTTACAACCAATTTGCTAAAAAAATAATCTTTCTTTTCATCTAGCCCTTTTATATCTTTAATATCAATTGAAATATCAAAAATAATTGGCCATTTTAGACTATCGCCCTTGCCTAAATACTCTTCTGGGTAATATGGCTTACCGAAATACTTATAATCAATATCCTGTGCGTAGATAAACGATGAAGCCAAAAGAAAAAATAATACTCTAATCATTTTTTTGATTTTGATGAATTTCTACTTGAATTAGCTTTTCTAATTGATAATCTATCTCCAAGTTTCTTAAAATATTTTTTGGCTTCAAATTGTGTTTCAGTTATACTTTCATCACTTGCAAAACCAAGTTTATCTAAACTTTGAAGATTACCATCTACAGCATTGGCTGAAGAAATACCATCATTATCTAAGATAAGAAAAAAGCCAGTCATTTTAGCATTATCAAATTTGCCAATATAATAACTATTTTCTTCATTATTACTCAAAATACCGTAACCATTAACTCCGTTCAAAAGGTATTGACCTTCGTAAGTGTTGTAGTCGTTTACATCGTTTTTAAAGCTGAATCTTTTGTAGCTTTTTGTTTCTATAACTGCTGGGGTCAAATCCTTAATATTTTGATTTAACTCAAGAAAAAAAACTTCTTTAATAGACATTGCAAAGTCATCATATTTTAGCCACATATATCCATTATCACCATAATTTTTTCCCCAACTATTGACAATTCGAAATGCACCACCAAATTTGTTGTCGTTGTAACCAACCACGCAAAGAGCATGTCCTTCAACCCCATTAGTGTAATGATCAGGACTCCATAACCCATCACTTTTTACTCCGGATAAATTCCCTGAGGAATACGAAATCATTGAATTAACAAATTCAAAACCCGTTATTATTGGAGTGTTATTGCATAAGTTTTTTTTGATAATGTTTATTAAACTGTTTCTGGGCGTGTTTTTTGTTTCATAATAATACCATTTGTTTATACTATAAGGCGTAGTGTAACTTAAAGCATTTTTAATTTGAATTGGATCGATTTTAGCGCTGCTATCTGTATATGGTGGGTAGAATAGCTTCTTAGCTCCGACCTCAGATAAATTGTCGAGAACTGAAGACATAAACAATCCATTGTATCCGTTTTCTTTAACATTATTTTGAAATAAATAAATAAAATAAGGGTCAAAAGAGTGCGCATATTTCTCATTATAATCCGTAATTCCAAACTTTATATTATACATTGTGGATAAAGCATAATATAAAGAAGCAAAACCTACAGACGTATCACCATTTTGTTCTATTACTGGGGGAACAAATTTTTCAAGGCTATGAGATGAGGGTAGAGTGTCGCAAACTACTAACCATCCAGCAGGTACCTTTGGATACATAGCTTTTTTTTCTGTATTGCATAGTATCAAACCTTGACTAAAGGCTTGTGTTGATACAAATAGAAGCACAAATAGATTCTTTTTTATTGTATTAATAGCAATCATATTTTGATTAACTTTATAAATTATTATTTGAACAAATCTGATATTTCTTTTTCTTGAAAATGGTTTAAAAGATTTTTATGGTACGGCGAATCTTGATAAAAATACTTGTAAAGATCGTCTAAATAAGCATTTAATAAAAAGTTTTGACTGTTTCTGTTCTCTTCTTCAATAGACTTTAAGTCTTCACTCAACTCAAAGGGATTGTAGCAAAAGTTTGATGCGGAAGAAATGATTAATTTTATGTGTAAATTAACATATCTTAAAAACAAAATATCATCTTTGGCACCAAATTTTGTTGTTATTAAATTCTCCATTAGTTTCAAAGAAGTCAACAGCTCATAACTCCAAAAGATTTCACCATTGTTCTTTAATGAAGCCCCTCTAATAAGTTTGAGGTAATTTATAACCCAAACTCTATTTATGTAATTCAGTTTATATTCTCTCTCGTAGTCAAGTAACTTTTGTTTAAACGCACTGTCAGATGTGCTAAAAAAATCGCTGTTTTTAAGATAGCCATTGTAAAGTTTGTACAATAACTCATGACCAAATAAACTCCAATTGCTAAACAATTCTTTGTCTTCCAGAATTGTATAATTTTTTTTCTTTATTTCACTTTTTAAATAAAGAAAATTGTCACATGATGAAATTCTCCATCTATATGCCTCAGAAATAGTCTCTTTCCTTTTTTGAAATTTTTCAAAATCATCAGTTGGTAACAAATAATTCGTCTCTTGAACGAAAAAATTAGGCCTGAACTTCGATTTAACAACAAAGTTATTATAGTTCTCAATTTTTGTTTTTTGTTCAAATGAAATTTCACTAAACTTATCCAGCAATAATTCAACATATTTTCTTGAATTTATATACAACGAAATGTAATGAGATAAATCATCTTCGTTAAGCGTAGAGTAGAATACTCCTCTTGAAATTTGAGTTTCTAAGGCTAAAATGAAATATCCAAATGAAGTTAAATCAATATATCGATTATAATCAAAACTAGGCTCTTTAAAAAAATCATTATAGTCCCTAAATGTTTCATTAAGCTCTTCTAGTAACTCCTTAGAGTTTTTAGTATTTACATACACAATATGGTCAGCTTTCATTCGATCAACTTCAACTTTGATATCGGGATATTGTTTTTTAGTAAAGTTTACTAATTCTTTATTTTTTTCATTGATATCTATATAAAAATTGCTGTCAAATTTTGAAATTAAAGATCTCGATTCTTCCACAAGTATGCTGTTTAAATCATCGAAATCATCAACTAAAAAAAAATTTTCAGAGCAAGGATTAGTTCTCCAATCAAAATGTTCTTTTTTTAAAAACCAAAAATTTGATAATCCACTGTCCAAGAATTTCATATCAAAATCAATTTTTGGAAAAGTTAACAATTCTTCTAATGAAAAAAGGTTGTTATCAACAATATTAAAAGATGTCAAAAAAGCATTGTAAAGTGAAATGTAATAGGATTTGTCAATGTAAGGTTCATATTCTATTTTGTCATTACTCAACAGCAGTTTTAGATTATTGATAAATAAATTATATTCCTCAATTTGGAACGATTCTTTAAACTTTTCGTAGGTTATATCCGTACTACTCAAGTTCCTAATTTCAAGGGAGAAATATTTAGGAGCCTCAGCTGAGAGAGGACTAAAGACATAATCATTAATTAGTTTTTCTCTTAAATAAATTTCTTCCTTATATTTTTTTTGTAATCTATAAAAATTTGCAGATGTGTTAAGAATCTCGATGACTTCTTCTAGTCCTCCACTTTGTTTTTTAGTGTTACAAAAATTAATTATTTCTTCAATTGTTGAATCATACAATGAGAACGTTTTTTTTAGAATAAAAGATTTTCCAACGAGTTGAGTTGATTCTAAAGGTCTTTGTTGTCCATTTGTTTGATCTAAAACCTCAGCTCTAACATTCCTGAAAACTTGGTCAATAGAAATGTCATCGATTTTCATATTTCTAGATAAACTTGAAGTATAAATACTGTTATCCCCGTTCCCGTCGGGAGCAGTTTGTCCAGAGTCTGTTGAAAATGCTATAAGAGAACCTGTTGGGGGCTGTATTTTAGCAAGTCCTCTGCCGTTCAATGAGCGTGTATTATTCCAGCTGGATTCAAAAGGATTGTCTCTACATGCATCTAGAATAAGGATGTTAACCTGATTATCCTTAGATTTTAGAATTCTCATAATTTTTTCTACACTAACTGCATAATCAAGAACATCTTCTTCAGAAAAAAAATTTTCTTTTGTTGGAAGTAGAAAGTTTTCGTCGTCAATTTGAATTCCATGCCCAGCGTAATAAACAAAAGCCACATCATAATTTTCTCTTTTTGCTCCAAATTCTCTTATTGCATTTGTCATATCTCTTCGTGTTGCCAAATTTTCTTTTAATATGACATCAAATTCAAGAGAGTCTAATGTAGAGGCTATGAGTCTTGCATCGTTTACAGGATTGTTTAACTCCCCTTTTTCATAATTGGCATTCCCCATGACCAATGCAAGTCTTTTTTCTTTTTCTTGACTTAACAAGAAAAAGTGTGCAATTGAAAAAAATAAAATGAAAATATTTTTCATAATTAAATTGGCTTATACTTCAAATATATGAAATGTATCTCTAAAAATGATTGAGCTGGTGATTTGCTGTCATCATGATTACTACAAGCGAAGATTAATATAACAGAGAGTGCTAGTAATGTTCTCATCTAGGTATAAATTGGTAGAATATCAAACTTAAATAAAATAATCTACTAATTTAGTACAAATTTAGTACATTTAATAAAAGTTTATGCTTTACCAGCTTAAAAATAATGTCTCTCAAAAATGTGGTTTTAAAATTAAAAACCGTGGAGATTGTGTGCGGTTATCCAATATGATATTAATAGACTCAGGAATTGACCTAAGTTATAATACACTAAGGAGATTTTATGGAGTTGTAAAGGGTACAAAGCCAAACAGTCGTACGTTGAACACCCTTTCCATATATGTTGGTTATAGCTCTTATGTAGATTTTTGTGCGGCCTATCCTCAAAAGAAAAACTGGGACATTCATCAAAAGATTTACAATAGTATAGTGATTGATCCTAAATATGCATTGGAATTAATGAATGATGAGTTTATAAGTCCTGAAAGTTGTTTGGAATTGTTAATCACACTTATTGGTGGCCTGACTGTGGCAAAAAATGTTGAAATTTTAAAATTAGTTTTTAATTCTCCTTTACTAGATCCAAAGCGTTATAATTATTCAGAAATACTATATTTAGGAAATTGTGTGGGCCCTGTATTTAAGCAGATGGAAACACCAATTCAAGAGTTCATATCGACAAAATATTTTACGCCAACTATTTTTAATTCCTTTGTAGATATTTCAAGCTTGAATGGTAATTATGGCACTTATTGTAAAAATTTAGCTAATAAAACAACTAACAAAGAGCAAACACTTTTTACAGCTTGTATTATGGAGCTTCGTAAATTTTTAAATAATCAACCCGTAAGACTCGTTACATCAGCTCTAAACATAAAACAGATTCATCCAATTTTATATGGCCGATATAAGGGAGTTGAAATTTTGAAAAAGAACCTTAAACATAAAGAAATCTACACACAAAAGTTCATAAAAAAAATTGCGAAAAAGAAAAATAAAATTGATTATCTATATGAATTTCTATTTGCTTGCATTCTAGCTGGTGAGGTACAATTATTAAAATTTGTTCAAGAATCCACGGCACACTATAAAATTTCAAAACCCTACTATCAAGAGTACCACTACAGTTTGTTTGAATTACGAGATGCTATTGTAAAATTAAAATCTGGTGCAAATATCAGTAAGAAACTAATTAAACTTAAAAATGAAGCGCTGTTTAGAAATAGCTGTAGAGATTTCATTGAGCTATTCATTAGTATTTTAGATTATCATAATTCTGGCAAAAAGAGAGCTATACTGGATATTTACTTAGCCAAGGCAAGGCGCTTAAATTACCCCATTTTTGATGAAGCCTATTGTAGAAACTATTTTTCTAAATAAATGGCTGTAATAATTTGATAACATATCCATTCCACAGCCAACCCTCAAAACAGAAAACGATCTTTAAATCAATAGGGGGGTGTATTTTTTTGGCCCTTAGCTGAAATTTTTGGGATAAAATATGGGATAAGAAATGTCCTAAAAATAAGTAACCCACTGAATACCAAGTACTTAGTGGGTTGTGTTGCTCCTCCTCTTGGGCTCGAACCAAGGACCCTCTGATTAACAGTCAGATGCTCTAACCAACTGAGCTATTGATTACCAGTGCCTTATACAGAAAATTAAGTTTAACTGTCTAAGCACTGTCAAATGACACTACAATTTCCTAAAGTTCACACTGATTCTTTAAACAAAGTATTTGTATCCTTTTACATCAATGGTAAGAGATACAGACTTTATAATGGCAAGAGAATCAACTCAAGCACAGATCCTAATTCCTATCCCCTTGACCAAAGATTATCTATTGCTAAAGTTCTAGCTGCTGAGATATACAGCTATCTTTTAAACGGTGGTGTTTTACTATCCTACAGATCCACAAATGTTGTGATTGGTAAACTCTCAGACATTGATTATATCAAACAAGCATTGGATTCAAAACTAGCTGGTGATTACTCCAAGAAATACAAGGCTATGTTACAGTTTAGTTTTGACTGTTTAAAGCAAGAAATAGACTCTTCAAAACTCTCTGTTATAGGGCTTAAAAATATTCTTTCAAGGTATTGCTCTGGAGTTTCTCACAACACCCTTAAAAGACATCTAAACGTGCTTCTAAATGAGGCTGTATCCTTAGGAATGGAGGGCAATCCAATGACTGGGATAAAAAGTAAGAAATCCAAGGCTGTTTTGCACAAACCCTTTGATGATATTGCTACTGTATTAGAGGATATAAAAGCTTTTAATAAACACCTTCATTTGTGTTGTTTATTGACCTATGGTTGTTTACTAAGACCTCATAGGGAAATAAGGGAATTGACTTGGGGAGATTTCTCTAGTGACTTAAGTTATATTACACTTTCTGGGTTTAGAAATAAGTCAGGTAGAAACAGGATTGTACCAGTGCCAAGTTTTATTAAACCCTACTTACATCCAAAAGGTTTAGATGATAATATCTTTACTGGGGAGCAGAATAGTAGGAACCCAGATTATTTTAAAACGCTATGGAGCAGATACAAGAAACAAACTAAGGTTCTTAAACAAGGACAAACACTCTACTCTTTTAGACACTCTGGGGCTATAGAAATCTTTAAAAGAACTGGATCAATAACCAAGCTACAGAAAGCTATGGGGCATTCTTCTATTAATGTATCCCTAACCTACTTAAGAGGATTAGAAATAGCTGAACTGAAAGAAGAGGATATGCCTAAATATAATTATATTGCATATTAAATAATTTTTTAAAAATTTGTGATCAACTAAAATTATATTCTAAAAAACTTATGCCTTGAAAAAAAACTTAATAAATACTGAAACCTTTGGAATGACTTTCCAATATGCTATTTGTTATGAATATAATTTAGAAAATAATATATCAAATACTAGAGTTGATAAAAAATTACTATCCTCTTTCTTAAAATCAAATATTATTAAGGAAATATTTAAAAGTAAAAGCAACCCTTTAAAGTCGTTATACAAAACGAAAGAATTCACTTCTGAATTTATTACAAGATGTCCTCACAGTTTTCTTCTAGAAAATAAAGAAACATTTTCTATAAAAACATTTATGGGAAATGGAAAAATGTTTGCCCCAAAAGTTGTTGGACAAGCAGGGGACTTGACATTTAATCATTTTTTTGGGCACTTACATCAAGAAAAAATAAACAGAAATAACTTTAAAGAATTTTGCTTAGAAAATATTTCTGAAATTATGCCAATCGTAATAGACTATGCTTTGGTAAGTGATTATAACTGTTGGTTTTATCGCAAAAATAAAAGTTTTAGTTACGAAATAATTAAAAGAGATGATTTACCAGATTTAACATTTGATGCTAAAGATTTTACTTTTACAAAACCAACTACTCAAGCATGGAATGAGTCTAATACTGTAAAGTATAAAGGGAAAACAGTAATGGAATTACAACTTCACACAAATAGAAGTGGCTATAAGATTAGACTTCACAGAGATAATTTCCCTGAATTACTAAAAATAGAAAAAGTAATAAATAACTCAATATTAGGTGATACAGCAGAATTAGCAATATGCAATATTTTCAAACTCGACCCTGGTATAAATAGTGATAGACTTGTAAATAATTCTGATAAGTCAATTTTATCAATATTTGAGAAACATTATACCAATAATAAAATAACTTTATTTCCACTAAAACCTGTAAAATATTCTGGAACAGAGAAAAGAAAAAGAGGTGGAAATAGTAAAAGCGGAATTGATTTTTATTTAGAAAAGGACAATACCCTATCTTTAAAAACAAATAAATCTAAATCTTACAAAGTTTGCCCTCCTGAAATTGGGCAACCTTCTCCAAAAACATTTGATTTACACTTTGCTCATAAAGGTTGGTATGAAGGAGAAATGAATGAGGAAAAATTCAGAATTTTAGTTAAAGACAAAAACAAATTAGTTCTTTTATTAAAAGAATATGTAAGGTTTCTAAATGAATGCGACTATTTATTGTGGTCATTATATCTTAATGAAAAAGATATTTCTTCAAAATTAATTACTAAAAAAGAGCTAGAAAATATAAATTTTGAACCAAACTTAATTGATTTTTCAAACGATTTCACAGAGAAAAGCAGCGTTACAATAAAGTATGGTAATACAAAAAGTATTTCATTGGGTGAGTTTCAAGTACATTCTGCAAGAAATTCATTAAAATTCAGATTTAATTTTTGGAGTTTGTTGAATTTAAAATAGTATGGATGAAAGCGAGTACATTAGAATTGGCAAAGAATTACAAAACTTAATAAAAAGTATTCCTTTATACTGGGGCCGTATTCAAAATAACAAAACTGATTCAAAAATCAATATGTTTGCTTGTTATACTATAGGTCAACTAGAAAAAGTAATTTGCGGTTTGAATGAAAATGAAAAAATTTATTTAAGAAGAAGGTGGTTTATATGGCAATGTTCAAGAATAGATGAATATTTATTTTGTAAATCATTTAATGTTAAGGCAAACCCCAATCCAAAAGATCAAGATTGGGATATTGTGTTCTACAATAATAATGGTTTGAGATTTGACATTAAGGGAACAGTTGTTCCAAAATCTATGAGAAAAAATTTTAATACAAATAATGAAAAAAAAATTATTAATTTTTATTATGAGAATCAAAGTAAAGGTATAAGATATAAGATTCAAAATAGATTATTTATTGTACATCACTCATTTCACAATCAAGAACGAAGTATTTACCTCAGATGCCACTGGAAATTAAAGGAAAAAGCATACGATGCTTTTGTAGAAAAGCTTCGTCTTGGGGTAGATTTCGTTAGATATGAAACAGTAATTTCAAAATGTATTTACATTCTTGAGAATGAAAACAAAGAATTTAGTTTTAAAATCAATTGAGAATTTTTAAATTTGGACAAATAGAGACAAATAGAGACAAATATGGGTATAAATAATCAAATGCTTAGAATTAAAGATGTAGCAAATGAATTAAATGTTTCTCAAAAATCAGTGAGAAGATATATTCACTCTGGTAAATTAAAATCAAACAAAATTGGAGGTGTACACCGCATATCAGAAACTGAATTAGAAGATTTTCTTAAATCATCTATTTATGATAAAGAACCTGAAAGAGAATTAGAGTGGAAAAAACCCAAATCAACAAAAACTGATTTGATAAATTGGATGGATATCTCAGATGAGTGGGATTCCCCTCAAAAAAGTATTTTTACTTCAGCAGATTTATTTTGTGGTGCTGGAGGGATGGCTAAAGGTTTTGAGTTAGCAGGATTTAATCAAGTATGTGGCTTAGATTGGTTTAAAGAAGCTGGCATGACTTACCGACACAACTTTAACCATCCTTTAATTGAAGGAGATATTACAAAAAGAGAAATAAAAGACAAATTTATAAATACCATAAAAAAACAACTCAAAGGCAAATCCTTAACTGTTCTTTCTGGTGGTTTTCCTTGTCAAGGTTTTAGTATGTCTGGAAGTAGAATTGTGGAAGATGAGAGAAATTCTCTTTACAAAGATATGCTCGAAATAATTGAAGAATTACAACCAGAATTTATTGTTGCTGAAAATGTTAAAGGGCTACGTTCAATGTTGAAAGGAAAAGTTGAGGATAAAATAAAAAACGATATAAAAAAACTTGGCTATGATGTTAATGTAACTATTTTAAATTCAGCAGATTATTATGTTCCTCAAAAAAGAGAACGAATTATTTTTATAGCAAATAGAATAGGGGAAAAAAATCATCACCCTTCTCCTCTCCTTGAATCAGGTTCTTACATCACAACAAAAGAAGCTATTGAAGATTTAATAAAACTTAAAGATAAAAAAGAATTTAATCACGTTAGAACAAAACATAGTGATGATATGAAAGAAAGATTAGCTTTAGTTGCAGAGGGAAAAAGCCTTTATGATAATTACTCTGATTCTTGGAAAAAATGTCCTTGGAATGAGGCAAGTTGTACAATAAAAGAAAATCACGGAGGTGTAAATATCCATCCTATTGAACCAAGAGTAATAACAGTAAGGGAAATGGCAAGATTACAATCTTTCCCTGATGATTTTATATTTAAAGGTGCTAAAGGGAAACAAATGGTTCAAATTGGAAATGCAGTACCGCCACTTTTAGCAAAAGCAATAGGATTAGCAATTAAAAAGACAAAGCAGGATTAAAAATTAATTAAAAAAAGAATGGGATCTTATAAATAAAGCTCTTTTATCAGCTCCCCTTTTTCTGTAAAAAGCTGTGTAGTAATAGGATTATATTTCATTTTTTTTCAATTATTGGTTCTAGTTTAAATCTATATGCTTTTTTAAAGTCTTCTTTAGAAGTTCTCACCACAAGATGGGTCATTGAAAGCCACTGGTGCACATCACAGTCCACCCAGTCCTTTAACTCTATGAACCTTAATGTAGGTCCCCAAGGACAAGGTATGGCTATTCTGATGTCTTTAGTCTCATTGCTCATCATCTAATATTAATTGTTCCATTAACTGACTATCTCCCCACAACCTGGCATAAATTTTTTTCATCTGATCAGTATGAAAATCATCAAGTGTTTTGAGGCTCATTACTAACCTCCCGGAGTGTTTTTCCATTCCAAAGGTTAATTGATCATTTTGAATCTTTATAACTGTAGGATTGAACTTTAGCTTTTCAGGATTATTTTTTTTTATATACTCAACCAATTTGCTTTGATACCACTCAATTGGTTGTTTATGTTTCCCATATTTATTTTCTTCTTTCATATTACTTTTTTTGAAATTAATTCAACTTTAAAATTATCTAGCTTCTTCGGCTTGTTTGGATTATTAAAAGGAGATCTAGCGTGTATTTGCTCAGCACACATGTGAATTATAGCTGCAGTAGTATACATACCAATAGGGAACCCATGCTGATCAAATGTCACTTTAAAGATGACTTCCCCACTAAGCTTAGCGCTCATTCCTCTTCATCATTTAGACTGCCATAGCGGTCAGCCATCATTTGACGATAAAGCTCTAGGCTTTCTAAATCAATAAGATTGAAAATGGATTCTTCTTTGAAGAATTTGACTTGAATTTGTTTTGTTTTTTTCATTGTTTTACAATTTAAGTTTGACATAAATTGCAACAAGAAAGGATGTGGATTACTCGTTAATTTTGGAGAGTTCCCGCATTCTAAACCACCGTGCTTCGAGTAAGTCGGTTGGTACGCTTAAAGCGTTCCTGATGCATCACAAATTTACATAATACAAATGAATAATCAAAGATGAAAACAATAGAAAAAAAAGGGGGGCACACCCATCACAGCAAGTTTGGTGTGGGGTTTCTGTAGGGAGGGGACTCATCACTTACACACACTAACTTAATGCTATATTTATATTTATAGGTGGTTAATTTTTTGAAAACCTAAAATGTGGTGTTTTGGTGGTAGGGGTTATACACTCTGTTCTTTCTAGACATAAAGTTTTACTCCTTACCCAAGAAATCAGCCCAGCCTTTCCACTCCTTTTTATATCTATATGGCTTATATGGAACATCTTCTGGTTTACCACCAGATTTTGCATATTGAAACCATTCTTTTTGGCTTTTAATACCTAGATTTTTAACAAGTTTTTTTACATCTTCAAAACTTCTAAAAACCTTTAATTGATCAGCTACTCTTCCGGTTCCTAACCAGTCACCTAAACCTAACCATTGATCGGAATATTCTTTCTTTGGGTTTTTAGGAATAAAGGAGGGGAATTCAGAAGACTTACAATATTTTCGCCATTCAGATTGATTTTTCAATTTTAGACTGGCTATAAATTTTTTTGCTTCGATAAACCCCAAATAATCTTTTTTATTTAGAAACTTATTCCAACTAATCCATTCTTTTTTATACTCCGCACTGTAATCTGGATTTTTAGGAAAACAATCTGGTCTTAATTGACTTTCTTTCCACTCCTTTTTTGTTTTAATATTATTTTTCAAAGCCCATTCTTGTGCTTTATGAAAAGAATCAAATTTTTTATTGTTTGTTATACCCAGAAAATCTTTCCAACCATTCCACCCTTTGAGACTGTAGGTTTGATCTGGCTTTCTTGGAATGTTTTTGATGTTTTTTTCTTTGACATGCTCCACCCACTGTCTTGAATTCTTCAGGTTGAGACTTTGAACGTATTTCCTTGCTTCCTCAAATGATAAGTATTGATGTTTTTTTAATTGGTCTGCTATTCTTCCTGTTCCAAGCCAATCACCGAGCCCAACCCAACCACTACTGGCATAAATTTTTCTTGGGTCTTTTGGGATATTAACTGGGATTTTTCCTGTTTTGCAATACTTTAGCCAATCGTCATTACTTTTTAAACCCAAACCATTAACGAATTTACAGGCCTCTTCATAATTTAAATAATTAGCATTGTTTTTCCTTCTAGGTTCATATCCAAGCCAATCGCCCCAGCTAACCCAACCTTTGTCTTTATAATAGCTATTGGGTCTTTTGGGAATGTTTAATTGTAGTTTAGATTTGTCTAAACTTCTCCAATCAATTGAACTTTTTAATTTAAATTTTTGAACTATTTTTTTACTGGCTTCATAACTCAGCAAAGTTCTAAAAAGACTTTCATAGCCTAGAAAATCAGGGTAAGACTTCCAGCCTGATTGCTTATATACATTATATGGTGAAAAAGGAATGTTTTTAGGGATTAAACCTGCCTTATGTTTAGTCCAATATTCTTCCTGATTTTCAATATTTAAAGTTCTCACAAATTCCCTTGCCTCTTCAAATGGCATCCAGCTAAACCTTGACAATTTCTCCCAAAGTTTGATTGAAAGCTGTTCTGCAAAGTCTGACTCTGAAAGGGTTTCAGAAATCATATCAAACAGTTTAACACCCCCAGACCTTTCTTTTGAGCCCTCTCCCAAACTTTTATCTTTGAAGTACTCAATTATTCTCTCATCATTCGCAGCTAAGCCCCTTACAATAGAGAGAATTTCATTGAAATTATCATTATCTATTTCATTTGTATTTCCATCATAAACAACTGGAAGAATAACATAACCCCAATCTTTACCTTCTTTTTTTCTAAGTGCTCTACCAAGCGCTTGTACAATATCAACTTTACTTTTTCTTGGGTCAGCAAATACAATACAATCAATGTTTGGAACATCAACCCCTTCAGTTAAACAACGAGCATTTGTAATTAAAGCTTTTTGGGATTTGGCAAACTCTTGAACTATATCATTTCGTTTGGTTGTAGGTATTTTACCAGAAACAGTGTAGGTATCTATTGGTTTATATTTATAGGTCTCTGTGATGTATTTCTGAAGTTCTTTATTCCTAGTAGCTTTTTCAATAGACGAGTGAAATGATACAGCATTTTTGATGTTAAAACGCTTCATAGCTTTTCTCAAAGCTAGCATTGAGGCTAAGGATCTAGCTTCTGTTTCTTTCTTCCATCTGCTATTTAGTTGTACAAGATTATTGTCTTTTATAAACTCTGCTATTTCAGACTTTTTAATATCAATGGTTATAACCTTATAGTCGGTTAAAAGCTTCGCATCAATGGCTTCTTTGAAGCTCATTTGAGTGAATGTTTCTCCGTAGATATCCTCATCGTCCATTGAGATAATATCATCTCTAGAACCAGCGTAAAATCGCTCGGTTGCTGTCATGAACACTCGCTTTGTGATGTTGATATTCTTTTCAAATAATAGATGACTAAATAATTTTGTGTCAGCCCCTACAGTCTTATGCGCCTCATCAAAAATTCCAACATCAAAAGTTATCTTGAGTTTTTTGGAAAGCTCTGCAATGATTCTACCACTTTGATAGGTAGTGAAAATGACTTTATTCTCTTCTTTATTTGCTTTTAACCAACTCTCAATGTAATTAGGATCTGTTTGACATGGAACTCCTAAATTGTCTGTAAAGAAGGCAACATCATCATTTTTTCCGATACCCTCATCGGAACAGATACACAACCATTTTACACTGGCTTTATTAGCTACCATTTCTCGTAAGTAAACCTCCAAGGTTTGCTTTACAAGAGAAAGGCTAGGCACTGCTATAATTGTTGATTTTGGGTTTAATTCTTTAATTATCCAATAGCCTGTTAAACTCTTACCAGCGCCACAAGGAAAAATAAGTTTACCTCTTGATTCCTCGTCCTGAACAAAGTGTTTTACAGCATCTTTAATCGCCTTTTTTTGATGTTGAAAAGGTTTGTAAGGAGTGATTTTAACCGCTTTGCCTTGAAGCTTCTTATTTACATTTTTAAAAAACTCTTCATCTAAATCTTGCCAGGTATCCCCAAGTAGCTTAATGATACTCCCCTTACTAACTTTATCAAGGTTTTTAGATGTGCTTAGAGCACTTGAACAAATGTATCCTTTACTTATCTTTGGATTACCTTCAACAAGAGTTGTAAAAGTGGAAACTTCTTTAAATGTTACTGACTGGTATTTGTCCGAGTGGTACTTGCATTGTATTGCGTGATATTCGTTTCCAGTTTTAGCAATGAGGTCAATACCTAAATCATGGAAAGGAAGTTCAAGATACTCAAGTTCCTTTTGAGGAACTTCAGAGAGTAACCACACATTGTCATAAAGCTTAGTGTATTGGGGCTTAATTTCAAACAAGCACTTTGTTAAAAACTCAAAAGCATCTCCTTTTTCCTTTTTTGAAAGGTCGGAAAGAGAACTTACAAAGTTATCCCAGTTGACAATCGATTTAAATATTTGTTTATAATTCACTTTATCAGGATATAATGGTTTTTAAAAATAGTAGAAACGAATAAAAAAATCTAGCTATTTTCAATAAAAACTCAAAAATTGACGTCTTTTAGTCAAAATGAACAAAAAAAAGAGTAAATAGACGCTTTTTTTTAATACCATAATTCAAAAAAATATGGCTTTTTTTTGAGAATTTATCAATAAAAATTGTATTGATGCTCACCAGTCTCTTTTACCTTGATTTTGAGCAAAATTTAGTAATATTTAAGTTTTTGCATTGCGAAATTCGCAAAAATGACTTTTGATATTGCATTGAATTTACAGCCAGGTTATCTTTACTGCTTCAAGGGAAGATATGAACAAAAACTCTGACAAGACATTAAAACTTAACAGTAGGCTTAGTGATAAGTACAAGCTAAACGATATTCTAAGTTTTGATAAAGAACGCCGTTCAATTCAGCAACTAATAACTAATAACCCATTGTATCTTTGGGAACTAATTCACACTAAACATAGTAACGTATCCCTAGTTCGTGATGCTTATGCTAAGCTTAAGGCTAGAATAGTTAGAATCAATCCTAGGCTAGTTGAGGAAGTTGAGAAGAAGCACCGCTATCACAAGGCTAGCAAAAGACTCAGAAAAGAGCTTAGAGAGGGTAAGCTAGGTAAAGACGGCAGTAGTTTCAAGAAAATAGCTTCACGTAAGATTATCAACGACTAATTATTGAAAGTTTTTCATTAGTTTTACAATACAACAATACTATACAAGCAGATATGGGGCTATTTGATAAACTTTTTGGAGGGAAAAATAAGAATAACAATGAATTCGTTCGTGCGAATTCTAACGATTGTGAAGACATTGGTAAAGTTACTCATTATAAAGGTAAACCTTTAACAGGTGTGCTATTTGAGTTAAATGATAATTCGCAAATTATTTATGAGACTGAGATGAAAAATGGGTTAAAAGAGGGCATGGATACTGAATATTATGAAGGAGGTAGTATTATGATGCAAATGGAATATTCAAAAGACGAATGTGTAAAAGTGGTTAGTTATTTTGATTCGGAAGGAGTTAATCAGTTAGAGGGGCGAGAATGTGTTGGAATTGACATGTTAAAAGAAAAAGACCAAACTTTTTACCAATCTAACAATCTTTACAACGGATCAGTGCTTGAAGAAAAATATGGTGGGTTTTCTATTCAACACTATGAAGACGGTAAAGAAGTTAGTGAAAAATTATTTTGGAAAAATGGTGCCTTAAGAGGTGACTATATTTACGAAGGAGGCATGAAGATAGAAATTAGGTACCAAATGGAAGACGGTAGTTTGTTGAGAGAAACAAAAAATGGACACAAAATTACATACCACGAAGAAGGATATATCGAGGAAGAACTAAATATAAAAAATGGAGAGAAAAAAACCTTTTATAAAAATGGGAACATCAAATCAATTTCTTCTTATGAGAGCGAAAAAAGTATTCGTTACGATAATGTTAAATCATTTTATGTAAATGGCAAGATTGAAAGTTTGAAATATAATTACGAAGACTTAAATATCACCGAAAAATACCATAAAAACGGCGTTATTTATCAAATAAGAACATATAATGAAGGAAAAATTGAGCTATATTTTGATGAGCAAAGCAATGAAATAACTCAAATGAATTTAATTCCTCATTTTATGAAAGAAACGGAATCAAAACTTAGAAAAAAATACAATTTAAAAGAGCCAAAATCATATGAAGGAGATTTATTTTTTAGAATACAAAAATTTAAGTTCTGGAATGAAAATATATGGGACGAAAAAAGTGAAAATTGGATAGAAAATGATAAAGAAAAGTATTGTGTTCTTCATAGAATTTCTATATTCTATAATGAAGCTGAATTTAAAGACTTTATTAGCAAAGATTATGGAGCATCAAACTCTTTTGGAGAGTTTTATTTAGATAAAAGCGGCAAATACTGTGAATTTGAATCTGTTTTAAATACTGTGGATGTAAACGATGTATTGGAGTATAATAATTTAGACACCATGGAGTCTTTTGAAAAGGATATAACTTTTAATGGAAATGAGAAATTGTTTTTATCATTTATCAAAGAAACCTTTGGAAAAGATGTTGACATTAATTTAATAAAAGACGGGAAATTAGTAAAATCTTTAACACACAAAAGTGAATTTGAATTTGGGAACATAACATTTACTAACGAATATGAAAAAGTAAGAAGAGTTATTGAGGACCTAATTGGAGGAGACATGAATGAAATTGATAATGATAAGTATGAGATTTATGCCTCTCCTGGTCAGTCAGAGGATATAATAGACAATTTATTCCCAGGGAAATATATAACTGTGTGCAGACATGTTTATTATGGAGATTATGATTATGATGGAAATTCGGTTTCAGATGTTGTTGAATATACTGGAAATGGGGAAAGGTTATATTATGTTGGAGGCGAGTATGATGAAGATGTCAATAAGCCCCTTGGTGCTGAAAAATTTGATAAATTAGATGAAGAATATGTAATTGAACACGAACCAAAATACGAATCATTTGAATTTATTGAGAGCGACAAATTTACTACGCTTCAAGAGTATGTGTTAAACAGAAAAAAAGATTAAAATTCAGTTAGATGATACATGGTTTTAAGTGACAATCTTTATAGTATTTGCCTAAATCATTATAATAAGTACTCTCAATTAGATTTTGTAGTTAAACCTAGTTTACCAATCTTATACTTCGGAAATTCTGGTGCTTACTTTAAATCAAATTTTAAGGTTATAACTGCTGCCTTAAACCCATCGGATGCAGAATTCAAGGAGTTTAAAAACTCAAATACTAGTTTCATCAGATTTCCCCAATATGAAAACACTATTGAATCTTTAAAACTATCATTAGATAATTACTTTAAAACAAATCCTTACAAAAAATGGTTTGGTATTCCTAATAAAAGTAATAACGGGTTTTTACCATTACTTAATGGCTTGGGAACGTGTTATTATGAAGGAACTCAAAAAAATGTTGCTTTACATACTGATATTTTTAGTCCGTTAGCAACTAATCCAACATGGTCTAATCTAAATAAGGACCAAAAGAGGAAACTTTCAAATGAAGGTTTTGAAATATGGAAAAAGCTTGTGATTGAATTGAAACCGGATTTAATCTTAATGTCACTTAAAAAAGAGAGTCTAAAATTATTACCTATTGATTTTATAAAACGAATAAAAACAAAAAAAGGTAAACTATCCGAAAACAGAAAACAGTTGGAATTTACAATAGATCATTACAAATTAAATCTTGGTGAGTTTAATACTAATTTAATTTGGGGGAGTGCTCAAAATACTCCTTTACAACCTTTTTCAAATAAAAGAGCTTTAGGAAAAGAGATTCTAAATTATTACACTAATCAACTGCCTATTTACTGCCAGTAATGAGACAGTTGTTGTGTTTTTTCGCTAAATTTGATGTTAATGTTACAAGGCACAAAAAAAGCCCTACATCTCTGTAAGGCTTTTGCTCCTCCTCTTGGGCTCGAACCAAGGACCCTCTGATTAACAGTCAGATGCTCTAACCAACTGAGCTAAGGAGGACTGTTTTTCGCTTGCGCGAGCGCAAATATATATCATTTTTTAGTTTACACAAATAGAAAACAAAAAATAATTACCCAAAAAAGGCTTTAAAAATATCATTCCCATTAGCAAACAATACCAAAGCGATTAAGATAAAAAAGCCAACCGTCTGGGCATACTCCATAAACTTATCGCCTGGCTTACGACCAGAAACCATTTCGTATAGCAAAAACATAACATGTCCTCCGTCTAAAGCAGGAATCGGTAACAAATTTAGAACCCCCAACATAATGGATAAATAGGCCGTAATGCCCCAAAACGATTCCCAACTCCAGGTGTCTGGGAAGATATCAAAAATTGCCATAAAGCCACCTACTCCTTTATAAGCGCCAGTGCTTGGCGAAAATATGAGCTTTAATTGCATCCAATAAGACGATATTTGAGAAACAAAACGATCTAGACCAACACCAATACTTTCTCCAAAATCGTATTCTTTTTGAATGATATCAAAATAGCCAGCATCTTGATAGTCATTCAGCGATTGAGAAACAATAAGCTCAAAAGCGCCTTCTGAATTAATTTGTAATTCACGAGAAATTAAAGCCCCATCGCGCTCTACTGTAGCCGTGGCCGTCTGGTTTTTTAACGTTTGAAGTATCGAAACGACCTCATCAAAAAATTCCGCTGATTGACCATTTATAGTTTTAAAAATATCGCCTTTACGAAGATCAACGCCTTCATTTATCGAATTTTCCTGAAAAGAATCAAAAATAAACGGAGGTCTCAGCTCTATGAGCCCTCTTTTTTTGCTGGCACTCAGTTGCCCCAAAAAGTCTACAGGAAAATTAATGGTTTGTTGTTGGCCCTCGCGTTCTATGGTCATGGTTTCGGCCTCCAAAATATACTTGCGGATGTCAGAAAAATACTCAATTTTATAGTCATTAATAGACAAAACTTTGTCTCCGTCTTTTAAGCCAATCTCTTGTAAAACCGGGTTGTAAACAGCATAACCCCCCTTTACACTATTGGCATCCACATCAGAAGAGCCATAAAAAAACGCCATAAAAATATATATGACTGCGGCCAAAATAAAGTTTACCGTAACACCACCCAACATAATAATTAAACGTTGCCACGAGGGTTTCGATCTAAATTCCCACGGCTGTGGTGCTTGCGCCATCTGCTCAGTGTCCATACTTTCATCTATCATGCCCGAAATTTTGACATAACCCCCTAAAGGTAACCAGCCGATGCCATACACCGTTTCGCCGATTTTCTTTTTGAATAAGGAATATTTTAAATCAAAAAACAGATAAAACTTTTCGACACGCGTTTTAAACAACTTAGCCGGAATGAAATGCCCAAGCTCGTGCAGTACAATTAAAAGTGAAAGACTAAGTAAAAATTGACTTATTTTAATGAAAAATTCCATAAACAGATATCATAATTTGGTCCACAAATGTAGCGGTTTTCGCATTAGGAACAAAACCAAGATAAAAACAGATTTCTAAGGCGATTTAATTCAATTTTAAAGCTTTGTATTGTACCTTTGTGGTTCATTGTTAATTCATGCGCAATACGCTAAAAAAATACAAACTCTTTATCGGTACTATGCTGCTGCTTTCGGTCATCATTATGACTGCCTTTTACAGCATCCTTAAACCCGCAAAAGTCCTCCCTATATATCAGCCTGCGCAAGTTAATTTTGAATTGGTCGACAGCACAATTCAACATCAAAAAAAATACCATACTATTGCCAATTTTAAGCTCGTTAATCAAAACGGTGACAGCATCACTCAAGATTTTTATAAGGACAAAATATATGTCGCCGATTTCTTTTTTACCACCTGTCAGACGATTTGCCCAATCATGACAGACCACATGTACGAGATTCAAAAACAAACCATTTCAGATCCTGAGGTTCTGCTGCTTTCACACACGGTCACTCCTGAAATAGATTCTGTAGAACAATTGAAACGTTACGCTAAAAAGAAATTAGTAAATGCATCTAAATGGAATTTAGTTACCGGAGATAAAAAACAAATTTATGATCTGGCAAGAACCTCTTATTTGGCCGTAAAAACCAATGGAGATGGAGGCCCTTATGATATGATACACACCGAAAATTTTGTGCTTATCGATAAGAAAAAACAAATACGTGGATTTTACGATGGAACTGATCCAAAAGCCATAGAAACACTTTTGGATGATATAAAAGTGTTAAAAGCAACTGACAATCACTGATCTTTTATTACTTTTGCTTCTTTAAAATGAATCTAAATAAGCGTGAGTCTTACAATTGCCGATTTAAAAAAAGGAGAAAGTGCTGTGATTACAGACAGCTCTTCAAACGATATTCCACTAAAGCTGCTGGAAATGGGCTGTTTGCCTGGCAACGAAGTCAAATTGCTGCAACTTGCGCCCTTTTCTGACCCGATGTATTTGAATGTTAACGATAGTTTTTTGGCTATACGCAAAGAAACAGCGTCCCTAATTGTAATCGAAAAAATAAATGAGTAAACAGATCAACGTTGCGCTCATAGGCAACCCAAATACGGGAAAAACATCGGTTTTCAACGCCCTCACTGGCTTAAATCAGAAAGTAGGTAATTACCCTGGGATTACAGTCGATAAAAAACAAGGCATTTGTAAATTGTCTCGAGGCGTAAAAGCCCATATTTTAGACCTGCCCGGAACCTATAGTCTCAATGCCTCGTCCTTGGACGAAAATGTTGTCATCGAATTATTGCTTAATAAAAATGATAAAGATTATCCTGATGTAGCGGTCATTGTGAGTGATGTCGAAAATTTGAAGCGAAATCTTCTTTTATTCACTCAGATTAAAGACTTAAAAATCCCCACTCTTTTGGTCATTAACATGAGTGATGTCATGAAGCGCAAAGGAATATCTTTAGATGTTGACGTTTTAGAAGAAAAACTTAACACCAAAATTGCATTGGTGAGTACGCGAAAAGGCACGGGCATTCAAGAACTAAAAAAACTAATTGAGCAGTACAAAATATTACCAAAAAAACAATGTTTAGATGCCTCTACTATTGAACCTGCTTATTTTGAACGCCTACAAAAAGCCTTCCCAAATCAAGACATTTACAAGCTTTGGTTGGTCATTACTCAGGATGCTAATTTTGGTAAAGTTTCGCGTCAAGAGTTAGACGTCTCAAAATTTAAAACCAAATCTACTTCAGAGCTGAAACGTTTGCAGCAAAAAGAAGCCATAAAACGCTACCAATTTATAAATAATGTACTGAAAGAAGGACAAAATATTGACCGCTCTAAAGCTAGAGATTTAAGAAGCAAACTCGATCGAGTTTTGATTCATAAAGTCTGGGGATACGTTATCTTCTTCATTATCTTACTCACAATTTTTCAAGCCATTTACGATTGGGCTACGTTCCCCATGGACTTGATCGACACAACTTTTGCAGGACTTGCAGAATGGGTAAAAAGCAGCTATCCCAATGGGGGTAAAGTCACTGATTTAGTTGCGGAAGGGATTGTTTCTGGCATTGGGGGTATTGTTATTTTCATCCCTCAAATCGCCTTTTTATTTTTATTCATTTCAATTCTAGAAGAAAGTGGCTACATGAGCCGCGTGGTCTTTTTGATGGACCGTATCATGCGGCGTTTTGGGCTCAGCGGTAAAAGTTTAGTTCCACTCATTTCAGGCACAGCTTGTGCGATTCCTGCTGTTATGGCAACACGAAATATCGAAAACTGGAAAGAACGCCTCATCACCATTTTAGTAACTCCTTTTACAACTTGTTCGGCGCGCTTACCCGTCTACTTGATCATCATTGCCTTGGTTATCCCCGAAGGCTATATTTTTGGCCTAAGCTACCAAGCACTGACCCTTATGTTACTTTATCTTATTGGTTTTGGAATGGCTGTGTTTTCGGCCTATGTGTTGGACCGCATCATGAAAACCAACCGCAAAACCTTTTTTGTGGTCGAAATGCCAAATTACAAACTACCCTTGCTTAAAAATGTTCTCATTACAGTCTTTGAAAAAACAAAAACATTCGTTTTTGAAGCCGGTAAAATTATTTTAGCAATCTCCGTGATTTTATGGGTACTCGCTTCATACGGCCCAGGCGAAAAATTCAATAATGCAGAAGCTATTGTCGCTGAACAATATGCGGATCTTTCTGATGCAAAAATAGACGATAAAGTGGCGGCCTACCGATTAGAACATTCTTACATTGGAATCATCGGGAAAACCATCGAGCCAGTCATAAAGCCCTTGGGCTACGATTGGAAAATAGGAATTGGCTTGGTCGCTTCATTCGCCGCACGTGAAGTATTTGTCGGAACTCTTGCTACTATTTATAGCGTCGGAAGTGCTACAGAAAATGAAAGCATCGATACCATCAAAACAAAAATGTCCAATGAAATTTATGAAGATGGAAGCAAAGTGTTCACCTTTGCCTCAGGCATCTCGCTCTTACTTTTTTATGCCTTTGCCATGCAATGTATGAGCACATTAGCCATCGTAAAAAGAGAAACAAAAAGTTGGAAATGGCCTATGATTCAACTCATAGGTATGAGTACTATTGCCTACATTTTTGCACTAATTGCATTTCAAATCTTAAACTAATAATTTGAATACAGCGCTGGAAAATATCATTGTAAGTTGTGTTGCAATTGCGGCAGTTTTGTTCTTGATTAGAAAAAAAATTTGGCCAAAAAAAAAGGACAAAAATTGTGGCGGAGGCGACTGTGGATGCTAGCCCAATGCCACATCTAAAGTCATCATCACTATAAATCCGCCGATAAAGCCAAGCGTTGCTATATCTGTATACTTATCCCGCTGTGTTTCCGGAATCACTTCTTCGACCACCACAAAAATCATTGCGCCCGCAGCAAAAGCCAAAGCATAGGGTAGTAAGGGCGTAAAAAACGTAACAGCCAAGGCCCCAACTACAGCAGCAATCGGCTCTACAATAGCCGATAATTGACCATACCAAAAACTTTTGAAACGGCTTACCCCTTGACGCCTAAGAGGCATAGAAACTGCTATGCCTTCTGGGAAATTTTGAATTCCTATGCCTAAAGCTAGGGCTACAGCACCACCTATAGTCGCCTCCGGAATACCCGCAGCAACTCCGCCAAATAATACCCCTACAGCCAAACCTTCTGGAATATTGTGCATGGTAATAGCCAAAACCAACAGAGTAGTTCTGTGCCAAGGCGATTTGACGCCTTCCTTCTCGCTTTCCTTGAAATTTATATGTAAATGCGGTAAAATCTTATCCAAACCAAACAAAAATAAAGCTCCTAAACCAAATCCAATGGCTGCTGGAATTACCTTAACAAAGCCCTCTCCCGGACTCATTTCAATGCCCGGAGCGAGTAAACTCCAAAAACTTGCAGCAACCATTACTCCCCCAGTAAATCCCAACATACCGTCGAGTAATCCTCTGTTCATCCCCTTGAAGAAAAATACTAATGCTGCACCAAGAGCTGTTAAAATCCATGTAAATAAAGAAGCATACAAGGCAGCTAATATTGGATCTATGGATTCAAAATAAATGATAATTTGATCTAACATACTTAATTGATTTTTACAAATAAATTATGAGCGACTTCCTTAGAAATCGTCAATTGATATTTATTAACGTTTATACTCATCGACTCATCAAAAGACTCTTTCGATAAAACCTCAATCTTTGTGCCTAACGCTATATTGTGCTTGTCTAAATACTGTAAAAATTGTGATGTAGAATCTTTAACACCAACACAAATACAGCTTTCGGCACGTTCGATTTGAGCCAGTAATATTTTTTGGGTAGAAGGAAGATTACCTTCGCAATCCGGAATAGGATCGCCATGAGGATCCTCTTTAGGATGATCCAAAAATGCATCCAATTGCTGGGTGAGCTTCTCTGATTTAATGTGCTCCAATTGCTCGGCTACCTCATGAACCTCATCCCAAGAAAAATTGAGTTTTTTAACCAAGAAAACTTCCCACAACCTGTGTTTTCTAATTACAGAAACTGCGGCAAAACGGCCTTTTTCAGTCAAATGAACCCCTTGGTATTTTTGGTAATCCACTAAACCCTTTTCCGCGAGCTTCTTTATCATGTCCGTAGCCGAAGAAGCCTTAGTCATCATCTTTGTAGCTATAGCATTAGTACTTACCGATGCCTTGTCTTGCTTCGCTAAATGATAAATTGCTTTTAAATAATTTTCTTCTGATAATGTCACCAAAATATTAAATATTTATACAAATGTAAATAAATTTTTAGTCTTGTCTAAATTTTAAACTATATTCGCCAAAATTATAGAGATGATTAGGCTTTTGTTGTGTGTTACCATAGGGTTTAATTCTTTGCTTGCTCAGAACTTCAGCATAAGCGGAAGGGTACGTTCAGAAAATGGACCATTGGCTTTTGCTAATATTGTGGTTAAAAACAGTAATAATGGCGTAATAGCCAATGAGCAAGGAAAATACAACATCCCCAATCTAAAAGCGGGGGTGTACACTTTAGAGGCCTCATATATAGGATATAAAAGCAGCACTCTGAACGTGCAAATTATAAGCAAGAGTATAGAAATCGACTTTGATTTAGAACCCAGTCCCGTACTGGATGAAGTTGTTATCACGAGCACCTTAAAGCCTGTAAAACGTTCGGAAAGCCCCATCCCTGTCGAAGTTTTTACCGCAGCATTTTTAAAGAAAAACCCAACAGCAAATATTTTTGAAGCCCTGCAGACTGTAAATGGGGTTCGTCCTCAACTCAATTGCAGCGTATGCAATACTGGAAATATCCGCATCAATGGCCTAGAAGGCCCTTACTCGCTTGTCCTCATTGACGGAATGCCCATTGTAAGTGGATTATCTACCGTCTATGGATTGTCAGGAATTCCAAGTGCATTAATCGATCAGGTTGAAATCATAAAAGGCCCAGCTTCATCCTTGTATGGCAGTGAAGCCGTAGGGGGGTTAATTAATATCATTACTAAACACCCCGAAAACACCCCATTATTATTTTTTGATTCATTTCTAACAGACTGGAATGAGTACAATTTAGATGTAGGACTCAAGGCTTTGCTGGGGGATAAGATTAGCGTTTTATTTGGGGTCAATTATTTTAATTATAACAATCCCATAGATAACAACAACGATAATTTTACAGATCTTGCCCTTCAAGATCGAATTTCGGTTTTTCAAAAATGGAGTTTTAGCCGCCCAAAAAATCGGCTGTTTTCCTTGGCAGGTCGCTATTTCTATGAAGACCGCTGGGGGGGTGAAATGCAATGGAAATCCAAAAATCGTGGAGGAACTGAAGTATATGGAGAAAGTATTTACACCTCCCGTTTCGAACTTATTGGAAATTATCAACTTCCCCTGCAAGAGAAACTATTTTTCCAATTCTCTTACTCGGATCACGATCAAAACTCTGTCTATGGAGACCGTTATTATCTTGCAAAGCAACGCATTGGATTTGGTCAATTATTATGGGATTTTTCGGAGCCGAAATCTGATTGGTTAATCGGTCTAAGCGCAAGGTACAACTACTACAACGACAACACCACAGTTACCAATACTTCAGATGAAGTTGTGGTGCCTTCTTTATTTGTTCAAAATGAAATATCACTGACTAAAAAACATAAACTGCTTTTAGGTGGTAGATACGATTATGACAATAGGCATGGAAGTATTTTTACACCTCGGCTGGCTTTTCGATACAAGCCTACTGATGACGATATTTTTCGCGTCAATGCCGGCACAGGGTTTAGAATAGTAAATCTATTTACTGAAGAACATGCAGCGCTAAGCGGGTCAAGAGACCTTGTTATACAAAACAAATTAAAACCTGAGCAGTCTTTCAATATTAACGCCAATTATTTAAAAAAAATATATACTAAAAAAGGCCAAATCTTGAGCTTGGATTGGTCAACATGGTACACTTACTTTACAAATGCAATACGCCCGGATTACGACACAAACCCTAATTTGGTTATTTACGATAATTTAGAGGGCAGCGCTACTAGCTTCGGACTAAGTTTTAGCCTTGATGCCGTTATATCTCCCCATTTCAAAGGCTTAATTGGCGGAACAATCCAAGATGTTTCCCAAAAAGAAAATGGTATTCGTAGGCAACAAATTCTCACCGAAAAGTTTTCTGGAACATGGGCGCTTACCTATACAAATTTGAAAAATAATTTTACAATTGATTACACAGGAAATATATATGGCCCGATGCGTCTAGCTGTTCTTGGCCCATTAGACCCAAGACAAAAAAATGCGCCAATATGGAGTATACAAAACATCCTATTTACATTTAAAAAATTTAAAAATATTGAGCTCTACACAGGATTAAAAAACATTTTGAATTGGACGCCAAACAAAGGCAATCCGTTTATTATAGCAAGAGCAGATGATCCATTTGATGATAACGTAAGTTTCGACAACAATGGAAGCGCGATAGTAACGGCAAATAATCCCTATGGTCTAACATTCGACCCCACTTATATCTATGCGCCAAATCAAGGTCGACGTTTGTTTTTTGGTTTGCGATACAATCTAAACTGAAACAAAAATAAAACACACTAAAATTTGAGGTCTTTCTGAAGTTGTTCGTAAGCCTCTTGTACTTTTCTGAATTTTTCCTCAGCGCCCTTTTGATGTTCTTTGCCTAAGTGTTGTACCTTGTCTGGGTGAAATTTTTTAACCATTCGCCTGTATGCACTTTTGATATCTTTAGGGCTAGCGTCTTTATCTAATTCCAAAATTTTATACGCATTTGTTTTTGAGCTGTAAAACATCGCTTTTATACTTTCAAAATCTCTATGACTTATCCGAAGGTAATTGGCGATACGCTCTATGATAATCACTTCGCTTGAAGCCACATCTCCATCGGACTGCGCTATTCCAAACAAAAAATGTAACAACTGTAAGCGCGACGCATGATCCATCATTTGCTGAATCTGCAGACACACTTGGCGCAAGGATATATTGGGTTGTTTATTTATCGCTTTAAACAATCGAAACGCGTGATTTGCACGGTCCCTACCATACATTTGTACAAATTGGCGGCGTACAAAGTCCAGTTCTCTCTGGTCCTGTTTGCCGTCGGCCTTGATCACCAAAGAAGCCAAAATAAGTAAGCTCACTTCAAAATCACCGGATTGAGTTCGCATATTGGGCCTGGAATATGTCTTTGTCTTTACAGAAGATTTATCGATTAAACTCCCTAATGCTAAACCTAAAATTGCTCCAATAGGGCCTCCAAAAGACCAGCCTAGAGAAGCCCCAATCCACTTTGCAAAACTCATAGTTATAGTTCACTAATTAAACACCAAACCTACGGAAATAAGTTTATTATTTTAAATTGAATTTAACATTTATTACCAAGAAGAGGCCTGTGTTTTGAACCACAATTGTTTATCTTTGTACTTTAATTGAAAAAACAACCCTATGTACCCAGCTGAGTTAGTAAAACCAATGCGTGAGCATCTTACGCAGGTAGGATTTGAAGAATTATATAGTGCTGAAGCCGTTGATGCTGCTTTGGCAAAATCAGGAACCACGCTTATTGTGGTTAATTCTGTATGCGGATGTGCAGCTGCCAACGCGCGCCCTGGCGCAATTCAAAGTTTGCAAAACGATAAACGTCCAACACAAACAGTAACCGTCTTTGCAGGTGTTGATAAAAAGGCCGTAGATAAGGCGCGTGAACACATGATTCCCTTTCCACCGAGTTCGCCTTGTATGGCGTTATTCAAAGATGGAGAACTAGTGCATATGCTTGAACGCCACCATATTGAAGGCAGGCCTGCAGAACTCATTGCGGAAAACTTGACAAACGCCTATAACGAATATTGCTAATGCAATAAAAAAGCCCTGAATTATCAGGGCTTTTTTTTATTAATAAGTTAAATAAAGCGCAACAGATCTTCAATTTTAGAGATTAAGTGGACTTCTATTTTGTTGGGTTTAAGCCCCAACTTATTGTGCTTCGAAATGAAAATAGCCGTAAAACCAAGTTTTTCGGCCTCCATAATGCGCTGCTCAACGCGTTGCACAGGACGGATTTCTCCAGATAGACCGACCTCAGCTGCAAAACAAAAATTATCGCTTAGGGCATCGTCGTTATTTGATGATAAAATGGCTGCAACTACCGCCAAATCAATAGCAGGATCATCCACACTAATCCCGCCCGTGATGTTCAAAAAAACATCCTTGGCCCCCAAGCGAAAGCCAGCGCGTTTCTCAAGAACAGCCAGTAACATATTGAGCCGCTTCGCATTGAACCCTGTAGCACTGCGTTGTGGCGTGCCATAGACTGCAGAACTCACTAAGGCCTGAACTTCTACCAACAATGGCCGCATCCCTTCCAAAGTAACAGCAATAGCATTACCAGATAAAGCAGTGTCTTTTTTTGAAATTAAAATCTCTGAAGGATTTTCTACGATTCTTAAGCCAGTGCCTTGCATTTCATATATTCCCAGCTCATGAGTGGAACCAAAACGATTTTTGTGCGCGCGCAATATCCTGAAAACATGATTGCGGTCCCCTTCAAACTGCAATACAGTGTCTACCATATGCTCCAAAATTTTAGGCCCTGCTATGCTGCCATCTTTAGTAATATGCCCAATAAGAATGACAGGTGTCGCTGTCTCTTTAGCAAACTTCATCAATTCTGAAGTGCACTGCTTAATTTGAGAAACACTCCCCGCCGATGCTTCCAAAACATCGCTTTGAAGCGTTTGAATAGAATCAATAACAAGGATGTCAGGAGCAAGATCCTCGATCTGTTTGAAAATGTATTGCGTTTTCGTTTCGGTTAAAATATAACACTGTTCGCTACTTGGGTGAATGCGCTCTGCACGAAGTTTTATTTGTTTTTGGCTTTCTTCACCCGAAATATACAGGGTTTTGTAGGGCAATTTTAAAGATAATTGGAGCATCAGAGTGCTTTTGCCAATCCCGGGTTCACCGCCCAACAAAATAAGTGATCCCGGTACAATACCACCCCCTAAAACCCTGTTGAGTTCCGCATCGGTGGTATCCAATCGAGGGGTTTTAGTCGTGTCAATTTCTGATATTTTTAGAGGGGTAGAAACCCGTTCTTTGGCTGAACTACTGCTTGTTTTCCAAGCAACTTTTTCAGGCTTTTTGATCAGTTCTTCAACAATCGTATTCCATGACTTACAGGAAGTGCATTGCCCCTGCCACTTGGCATATTGTGCACCACAGCTCTGACAAAAGAATGTTGTTTTAAGTTTTGCCATTAATATCCGAATTCTGCTTTTAAACGATCTGCCCGATTTAATAAATCATCTTTTGTAATGCCGTCAATTTCTAGGTAAATATACGCTTCTTGATAGGCCTTTATGGCTTTTCTTATATTCCCCGTGGCCTCAAAAAATCGGCCCATATAATAGTTGCTCAGTAAAGTTTCGGGATAGGCATCGCGTGCTAATTTTGCTAGATCCTTGAAATAATCAAAGGATTTGTTCTTTTCTATAGCTGTTGAAATTGCGCGAAAATCATTCATCAATATTTGCTTTTCTATCCCAAAAAGCTTCTCAATTGTGTTGTATTTTTCCAACAAATAATCAACAGGAGAGGTTTCAAGGGGTAGAATGTGTTTTTTGTATTCTGTTCTAGAAATCGGCTGGTAGACTAAAAAAATATGATCCAAAGCTTGCGGAATAGATCGGCTTGCTAATGCATAATGATTGGCTTCCTGAAAATTATCAAAAGCATAATATAATTGCGCGGATTCTATTGCCTCTAACTTGGTGTTTAGCTCAAGTGCCTCTGTTCTGTTGGCTTTGAAATCTTCGCTAGCTGTAGACATATAAAAAAACAAGGGCGATTTGAGCGCACCAAAAAGGGCCGTTAGGTTATCAGACATATATGGAGATAGGCTAGGGCTAATTGAAATATAAGCCTGGAAAATAGGCTTATTTTTGAAGGCAAAAAACTGAATAAAATTAGCAGAAGCTCCATGACCCACAGCAACCCTAAACTCATTCACTCTGTAATTGTCTTCCAAAAATGTAATGAGTTCATCACCAATAAATTCAAAAAATTGAGCCCCAGATTTGACCGGGAAAAAGGTATTGTCCGAAACATACAAATCGTCAGCTCTCGTCTCAATCTGATTGACCCCCACAACAATAGCCTCTGGCATGTCGTCCCAATAGGCCGTATAATCGACATTCCCAGCTACAATTTCAAAAAGATAATCGCCATCAAGGGTAAGAATAAGTGGGTAAAAAGTCTCTGTGTTTTCCTCGTAGTTTCTGGGGAGTTGAATTTTTAATTCACGTTCTCCTAAGCTTTGGGTGTCTAATAGCTCGTATTGAGTTTGAGCCGATAAAATAACGGTACAAAACAAAATAAATAAGGTTAAGCGCTTCATTGAACTAATTATTAATTTGAACCCACAAGTTAAGTAATTAACTAAAAAAAAAGAAGTTAATCTAAAGTTTGTTTCCTAAGTGTTTTGGGTGAAGCTTGTTGTAAACAGGCAGTAAAATAAGCGATAAGCCCCCCAAAATAATTATCATGATTGTTTGTGAACTCCACATGATCCATCCAAAGGCGAGGCTTGGGTCTTGGGCTACATTAAAAATTGTAAACGCTGCATAAACAGCCAAGGGATAGGAACCTATACCTCCATTGGTCGCGGCAATACTAAAACTTGCTGCAATAAAACCAATTAGAACAGCAGACAGCGGGAGGTCAGACGTTGCCTCAATTGATAGTGATGTAACATAAAACATCAAAACATACATCCCCCAAATAAAAAAAGTATGTGCTATAAAAGCCCACTTTTTTTTCATTTTAAGAACACTTAACGCGCCTTCTAAAAACCCTTTAAACAATGTCTTTAGTTTTAATATTATTGGGTGAGTACTTTTCTTAAAAAGTACGTAAATAAAGGAAGAGGCCATCACTAAACTCCCCAATATCCACCACTGGTTTTTAGGATTAAAATCTTGAAATAAGAACCCATAAACGGCATCAAATTCTAAAAAAAAGGCAATCCCTATAATGAGAAGCATAACCAACGAATCTGCGATGCGCTCAGCGACTATGGTGCCAAATCCCTTTTCAAAAGGTACGCCCTCGTAATTAGCTAAAATTGTTGCACGAGATATTTCTCCTGCTCTTGGGATGGTATAATTAATAAGGTAAGTCGCAAAAACAGCCATTGTGCTGTTGGGAAGCCGCAGTCTATATCCCATGGGTTCGATCATAAATTTCCAACGATAAGCTCTAGAAAGGTGACTTAAAATCCCAAAAAATACCCCCAGACCAATCCAAAAGTAATTGGCATTTTTGAAGTATTCGGCTAGAACACTAAGTGCTATTTTTTGCAGAGAATACCAAACTAGTGTACCGCCCAACAAAAGTGGCAACACAACTTTTATTCCCTTTTTAAGAGTGGTATTCAACACGTTTATTTTAAAAGGTTTGTAGCCTCATCTGGAAAAACCAAATACGGTTTGTGCATTTTGGCTTCCTCCATACTCATCATAGCATAGGTGATCAGAATCAAAACATCGCCAATATTTACCTTGTGAGCTGCGGCGCCGTTTAGCGTAATTTCTCCTGATTTTCTTGGCCCAGGTATAACATATGTTTCCAAGCGCTCTCCATTGTTGTTGTTAACAACTTGAATTTTTTCCCCTTGCACAATATTAGCGGCATCCATTAAATCTTCGTCAATGGTGATGCTGCCTATGTAGTTAAGGTCTGCGCCGGTAACTTTGACGCGGTGTATTTTTGATTTAACGACGTGTATTAGCATGGTGCAAAGGTAATTAATTTAATGCGATATTATCAATCAAACGAACATCGCGGATGTGCACAGCAATGAAGGCACGGTAAACTGTATTGGGCTGTTTATTGCGCATTGGTTTTAAAGTTATTTCATCAGAAATTTCAAAATATTCTAATGATAAAACAGCATCGTTATCAAATTGATGATTGACCCATTCTTTGAGTTCATTGGCATTTTTTGTGCCAAATTTTTGTTTTACTTCTTTTAAAATGGCAAATATTTTGGCGGCATGACCTTGTTCTTCAAGGCTGAGTCGTGTATTTCTAGAACTCAAGGCTAAGCCGTTTTCTGCTCTGGCGATTGGGCAGCCCACTATTTGGACTGGTGATTCCGTAAGTTCTACTAGTTTATTTATAATTGCTAATTGTTGAAAGTCTTTCTCTCCAAAATAAGCGAAATCAGGCGAAACAATTTTAAACAGCTGATGCACTACAGTTCCAACACCATCGAAATGTCCCGGTCGGAATTTCCCCTCCATTTGTGCCTCTAAGCCTCCAAAATCGAAAGTAGATGTAGAAATAGCTTCGCCATAAACATCATCAACTTCTGGGGCATAGATTAAAATCTTTGAGGACCCTAGAGATTCTAGCTTGGTCTTGTCTAAGGCCAAACTTCTAGGGTAGTGTTCTAAATCTGATGAATTATTAAATTGTGTGGGGTTGACAAAAATACTAACGACAACAAGTTCGTTTTCGTCTAAAGCAGTCTGAATCAAAGACAAATGCCCTTCGTGTAAGGCCCCCATAGTAGGCACAAAACCCAAAGTAGAATTGACCTCCCTTACGGCTGATATTGCTTTTTGAAGCGCGTGTTTTGTTGTAAAAACATTCATGCTGATAAAATTAACGGCTTGCAAACTTAAGCTATTAGCGTTAATCTGCATAAAATTTTGTATTTTTGCATCGTTTTTGTTGATAATAATAAAGCTGTTGATTTTATGAAAGATAAGAGAATATTGTACGTGTCATCCGAAGTAATTCCCTATTTACCACAAACAGAGATTTCTTCCATGTCCTTTGAAGCACCCAAAATGGTTAATAAACAAGGCGGGCAAATACGAATATTCATGCCACGTTATGGCAACATCAACGAACGACGCCACCAACTTCACGAAGTAATTCGCTTGTCTGGGATAAACCTAGTGGTCAATGACTTAGATATGCCTTTGATCATCAAAGTAGCCTCAATACCAAAAGAAAGAATCCAAGTTTATTTTATAGATAACGAAGACTACTTCAAAAGGAAAGCTACGCTTACAGACGAAGATGGAAAGCTTTTTGAAGACAACGACGAACGTGCAATTTTCTTTGCCAAAGGAGTTATAGAAACAGTAAAAAAACTCAATTGGGCGCCAGATGTTATTCATGTTCACGGATGGATGGCATCATTATTGCCGTTGTACTTGAAAGAATATTATAAAGATGAGCCCTTATTCAACGGTAGTAAAGTAGTTACCTCTGTATATGGGCAAAGTTTTGATGAATCATTAAACCCTGAGCTGATTAATAAAGTTAAGTTTGACGAAATTGAAGCTGGTCATCTTGAAAATTTAGCTACGCCAAATTATGTTAATCTCATGAAAACTGCAATAGACTTTTCCGATGGTCTAATAAAGGGCTCCAAAGAATTGCCAGAAGAATTAGAAGACTACATTTCTAGTTCCGACAAGCCCGTTTTGGAGTATCAATATCCTGAAGAGTTTGCAGAAGCGTACACTGAGTTTTATACAAATGAAATTTTAAGTTAGGCCCACATAATCTCTTATGAAACAAATGAAACGTAATTTCTCAAAATTATTTATCCTTGGTTTGGTTTTTTCTCTTTTCTACGCTTGTGAAAAAGAATTTTCTGAAATCGGCTCTGGAATTGTTGGAACCCCAAATATTGAAATAAAACTGCAAACATACCCCGTAAAAACCTATAACAAACGCATTACCCCGTTTCAGTCCAATACCTTGTCAAAAAACCTATTAGGCTATCATGTCGATCCTATTTTTGGACGCAGTACAGCACATATTTTAGCACAGGTAACCCCAAAATCTTATATAGTCAACTTCGGGGATGAGCCCGTTTTGGATTCTGTTGTTTTGACGATACCCTATACCAGTCGTAGAATTGATGATACCACTTACACCATAGATTCACTTTACGGTGATGATGCTGTGCGCTTATCGGTTTATAAAAATGATTTTTTCATACGCGATTTTGATCCTGCTAGTGATTTAGATCAAAATCAAAGCTACTATTCAGACGGCAGCCTCTCGCCTTCTGAGCAACTCAATCCGGCTGCGCTAGAAGCTCAATTGCTGTATGAGTCCAATTATTTTCTTCCCAGCAATGAAGAAATTAAGCTCACAGCGTTGAACAGCGAGGGCGAAAGCGAAACGACTGCAACCTTGGCACCAAGCCTTAGGGTCAAACTTGAGCACAGTAGCTTACCTGAAAATTTCTGGGAAGATTTAATTTTCGCAAAAGAAGAGGGCGATGAGCTAAGTTCTGCCAACAACTTCTATGATTATTTTAGAGGACTTTATTTTAAAGTTGAGCCATTGAACGCTGATAAAGGCCACTTGATTCAATTGGACTTTTCTTCTTCAGGCGCAGACGTAAAACTTCATTACACCTACCAAAGTACCTCACCAACAACTGACGAAACAACAGAGCGACAAGGAACTTATGAAATGAGTTTCAGTGGTGCACGTATTAACCTTTTTGAAAACGACTTTAATACCGATATTGAACAAGAGATTGCGAACGCTAATACCCAAGACGGCGATGAACTTTTGTACTTAAAAGGCGGGCAAGGCTCAATGGCTGTAATTGAACTGTTCTCAGAAGACCAAGCAGGTAATAATTTCGATGATTTTATCACTGACTTTAGAGACACAGTTGAAGATGAAACTGTTATCAAGCGGCTCATTAATGAAGCCTACATCGAATTTTATGTGGATGAATCCTCAACGGCCAGCCAAACCGAGTTTCCAAACCGAGTTTTTGTCTACGACTTGAATAACAATATCCCCCTTATTGACTACTTCTTGGACTCATCTGTAAATCCAGCTACATCTGATTCAAAATTCTCTCATCTAGTACCCCTTGGTACTGAAACAGACGATGATGGAAATGAATACAAAAAATACAAAGTTCGCCTAACAGGCCACTTAGATAATATTGTTGCAAAAGACTCTACTAACGTGAAAATAGGGCTCTTAATCAGCTCGAATGTAGGGGCAGCTGATATGAAAAAACTTCAACAATATGATGAAGACGTAGAAGCCATCCCGATGGGGACAATACTTTCCCCGAGAAGCGTAATCCTTCAAGGAAGCAACTCAAATGATGAGTTGAAAAAAGTGAAATTACGAGTCTATTATACGGAACCAAACAACTAAACCAATGTATTTGGAGCGTTAGGTTACATCGTATGCGGCGTTTCTTAAACGATTATCTTAAATCCAGAATAACTGATTTATAGTTAAAAAAAAGCCTCTAAAGCAGGTTTATAAATTTGTTTTAAATTATGCTTTTTATTTTTTTAAGGGCTATTTATTGGTAAATTATTAATTTTTATAAATAATTTTAATATCTTTATTAATTAAATAACAAGCAAACCAAAAAAATTATAACTAATGAAAACATTTTTAAAGATTTTTACATTACTCTTTGGTGTATTTTCCTTTGCACAAACAACTGTAACAGGAACCATCAATGACGAAAGTGGATTACCGCTTCCTGGAGCAAACATTATTGTCGTCGGCACATCATCTGGAGCGATTTCAGATTTTGACGGTAAATTCTCGCTAACCGTTAATCAAGAACCGCCTTTTACAGTTCAAATAAGTAGTGTAGGGTTTACTTCTGCAAACGAAGAAATCACTTCAAATAACCAAAACATTACAGTTGTGCTACTCGAGGGCAGCTTCCTCGACGAAGTTGTGGTTACGGCTTCAAGAGTTCCTCAAAGAATTTTTGAATCTCCAATCACAGTTGAAAAATACAGCTTAAAGCAGATTCAGCGCACACCTTCTGCAGATTTCTTTGAAGGGTTGCAAAACGTTAAGGGCGTTCAAATGAACCAAACAGGTTTAGTTTTTAGTCAGGTAAACACTAGAGGTTTTGGAACCGCTTACAACGAAGGTTTCGTGACATTAGTTGATGGGATGAATACACAAGCACCTGTTTTTGGATTTGCTGTAGGTAACCTCATTGGAATAAACGAACTTGATGTCCTAAGTGTAGAATTGCTTCCAGGGTCAGCTTCCGCTCTTTATGGTATGGATGCTTATAAAGGAATTATGTCAATTCAAAGTAAAAATCCTTTTGAACACGAAGGTATTAGTGGTTATTACCGCTCAGGAACTACCCAACAAAAAGTTGGTGGGAATAACGCCTTTACAGACTTCGGAATTCGCTTGGCAAAAAAATTATCTGACAAATGGGCTGTTAAATTATCCTTTTCGGCCAAAGAGGGTACAGAATGGGCCGCTGGAGACAGAAGACACAAAAGAGAATGCTCTAATTGTGGTGACGGCAGTATCGTAGAAAATTACGATCCAAGATCACCTGATTTCGACGCAGTAAATGAATACGGGCAAAGACTGATTGACTCCCCTACAATATGGCAAGCTGTAGCAGGTTTTACCCAACAATTAGACCCAACTGGAGCTACTGCTCAAGCAGTTCTAAATGCAGGAGCAGCAGCACCTAATTATTGGGATGATATTCGCTCAACAGGTTACATGGAACAAGATTTATTTGGAAATGAAGCGAGAAACATAAAAGGTAACGCTGGAATTTATTTCCGCCCGAATGATGACACTGAAATCTCTTTCTCTTCACTTATTGGAACAGGGGAAGCACCACTGCCTGCTGGTAATGCACGCTACAACATCAAGGATTTTGTAGTACAATTACATAAATTAGAACTTAAATCAGGTGGGTTAACCGCACTAGCTTTTTACACAAAAGAAGATGCAGGTAAAACAACACAAAGCACCGCTTTAGGAACTTCAGTTGCCAACGCAATGCCAGGAGGGATCCAAAATGGTTGGGGCGCAGCTTATTTAGGAAACTACCTAGGCGTCTTAGCGGGTGGAGCAGCTAATATTCCTGCATTTTTAGGGCAAATATTAGGTGATGTAGGTACTGGTGGACAGGATATTAATGATCTTGTTGGTCCTGAAAATAGCCTTAATGCACACTTCATATCTAGATATGGAAATCCTGCCTTAGGAATAACTGGAGCAAATGAATTAATGCTGCAACCTGGAACAGATGCATTTAATACAGCAATATCAAATTCTACAAATCAAGCTTTATTGACTTTTAACGATAATGGTGATTTAGGCGCACTTATTAAAGACATCTCAACAGTATCCACATTTGAAGCCAATTATGACTTTGAGGACAAAATAAGTTTTGCCAATGTAATTGTAGGCGGTTTATACAGGAATTTTACATTAGATACTGATGGAACCCTGTACACTGATTATGATGACCCGATTGAATACGACGAATTTGGAGTTTACGCTCAAGTACAAAAAGATTTATTCAATGAAAATGTTTCCATGACCGCATCGATGCGTTACGACAAACAAAGTGTGATGGAAGACGCTAATGTAACGCCTAGACTAGGGTTGTTGTTTAAATTATCTGAACAATCAAACATTAGAGTTTCTGGACAAGTTGGGTACAGAAACCCAACCAATCAAGATAAATTTATTGGCCTATACAATGGTGAAGAGGTGTTACTTGGGTCTACTAAAGAAAATATTGACAGATTTAATACTAATTTAGGTGGTTTTGATTGGACAGGAAGTCAAGTTTTTGAAACTGCTTTGAACAAAAGTGCTTTTGATACAGATGGAAGCATAGTTTCAGAAGAATTAAGTTATGTTGAAGCAGAAAAAGTAACTTCTTACGATCTTGGTTACCGCTACAACTCAAGAAATTTTACTCTTGATATGAATGCTTATTACAGCCAATATGAAAATTTTATAGGAACTAATAGTGTTTATGTGCCTGCGGCAATTGGACAGCCTGCAGCAGTAGCTATGGGTCTAGGTGCGTACGCTCAATTTGGAGTTGATGCTAACTTAGACGTTCCATTTGATACTTACGGATTCAGCTTAGAGGCCATTCAACGCTTAAACGCCTCTACTTCAATGAATTTCATTTACGAGTATAATGAGTTAGATTACGAAGCCAAAGCAAATTCTGATTTTGAATTATCTTGGAATACGCCTAAGCACCGAATAAAATTGGGGCTTACTTCTAATGTTAGTGAAAACCTTACAATCTCTGCAAATGCACGATACAATTCTGAATATTATTATGAATCTTCATTTATTGACGCGACGATTAGAGAAAACACGGTCGTAGATGCGAAGGTTACATTTGGGATAAATGCATTAAGCAACGTTAAGTTTGAAATCGGAGGAAACAATATCGCTGGACGCGAATATGTCAGTATCCCTGGTTCAGGAAATATTGGTTCTCTATACTATGGAGGTGCCAAAATCCAATTCTAAAATTAGATTATAAAATTTAAAAAAACCCGGAGTTTTGCTCTGGGTTTTTTAATTATATTATCTATCTTTGCAGCGCAAAAACCAGTGGTTTTTAAACAAAATTTTAGCTAAAAATAAAACTCAAAGAAGTAATGTCAAAAGTTACAGGTAAAGTTTCTCAAATTGTTGGCCCAGTTATCGATGTAGAATTTGGTTCTGGAACAGACCTTCCAAAAATATATGATTCTCTAGAAATCAATCGTCCAGATGGCTCAACACTCGTCTTAGAAGTGCAATCACATATTGGCGAAAATTCAGTCCGTACAATTGCCATGGACTCATCCGATGGATTAAGCCGTGGTACAGAAGTAAATGCCACTGGAGCACCTATTCAAGTGCCTATTGGCGATGATGTATACGGGCGTTTATTCAATGTCATTGGTGATGCTATTGATGGCCTAGGTAACTTGCCAAAAGCTGGAAAAGACGGACTTCCAATACACAGAGAAGCACCAAAATTTGAAGACCTTTCTACTTCAACTGAAGTTCTTTTTACAGGAATAAAAGTTATTGACCTCATTGAGCCTTACGCCAAAGGAGGAAAAATTGGACTATTTGGTGGTGCAGGTGTAGGGAAAACCGTATTGATTCAAGAGCTAATTAACAACATTGCCAAAGGACACGGAGGACTATCAGTATTTGCCGGAGTTGGAGAGCGTACGCGTGAGGGAAATGATTTGCTTCGCGAAATGTTAGAATCAGGTATTATAAAGTACGGTGATGACTTTATGCATTCTATGGAAGACGGTGGATGGGACTTGAAAAAAGTTGACAAAGCTGCCATGAAGGAATCCAAAGCAACTTTTGTTTTTGGTCAAATGAACGAACCCCCTGGAGCACGTGCACGTGTTGCGCTATCGGGACTTACTATTGCCGAATATTTCCGTGACGGTGCAGGCGATGGTCAAGGAAAAGATGTTTTGTTCTTTGTTGACAATATTTTCCGATTTACGCAAGCAGGTTCTGAGGTGTCAGCCCTACTAGGGCGTATGCCTTCAGCGGTAGGATATCAGCCAACACTAGCTACAGAAATGGGTGCAATGCAAGAGCGCATTACCTCAACGAAAAAAGGCTCTATTACTTCAGTACAAGCAGTATATGTTCCTGCGGATGACCTTACAGATCCAGCGCCAGCAACTACATTCGCGCACTTGGATGCAACAACAGTATTGTCTCGAAAAATTGCCGAGCTCGGTATCTATCCTGCGGTAGATCCTCTAGATTCAACCTCTAGAATTTTGACGGCAGACATTCTTGGCGGTGAGCACTACGATTGTGCGCAACGTGTAAAAGAGTTGTTACAACGCTATAAAGAATTACAAGATATTATTGCCATCTTAGGAATGGAAGAACTTTCGGAAGAAGATAAGTTGGCCGTAGGGCGTGCTCGTCGTGTACAACGTTTCCTATCTCAACCATTCCATGTTGCTGAGCAATTTACAGGAATTCCAGGTGTACTTGTAGACATTAAAGAAACCATCAAAGGATTTACTATGATTATGGATGGTGAATTGGACCACTTGCCAGAAGCAGCTTTCAACCTTAAAGGGACTATTGAAGAAGCGATTGAAGCAGGTGAAAAAATGTTGGCTGAGGCTTAATACTGAAACATATGTATTTAGAAATTGTATCTCCTGAAACAACGCTTTTTAAAGGCGAGGTCGATAGTGTCTCTGTCCCTGGTGCCAATGGAGAGTTTGAAATGCTAAATAATCACGCGCCAATTGTTTCAATTTTAAAAGAAGGTTTTGTAAAGATTCGTGGATCGATTAATCTGGATGAAAACAATGCCTCAAAATTTGAACAAAAAGAAAAAGGGTATTGGCTTGCAATAAGCTCTGGAACAATAGAAATGAACGCCAACAAAATTATTGTCTTAGCAGATTAATAACAAAATTTTGAAAAAACATAAACCCTAGAACATCTGTTTTTGGGTTTTTTTATGCTCAGAAATTAGCCTTAAAACTTTGCTTTTCGCTTTTCTAAAAATGCCGACGTCCCTTCTGAAAAATCATCTGTCCCAAAACACTTAGCAAACTCAGAAATTTCGACATCGTACCCTTGTACACCCTCTTGGTAATTGGCATTTACGGCTCTTATTGCTGCGGCTATTGCCAAAGGGCTATTTCGCTTGATTTTTTCAGCCAATGACAGGCAATATGAAAGTAATTCATCTTGAGGTATTACCGCATTTACAAGACCCCAACGCTCTGCTTTCAAGGCATCAATCATCTGTGCTGTGGTGATCATTTCTAAAGCTCTTCCCTTCCCAATTAATTGTGCCAAGCGCTGTGTTCCTCCATAACCAGGGATTACCCCCAAACTCACTTCTGGAAGCCCCATGCGTGCATTAGCACTAGCGACTCTAAAATGCGCTGCCATAGCCAACTCCAAGCCCCCGCCAAGAGCAAAACCATTTACAGCTGCAATGACAGGTGTGGATAGTTGATCAATAAAATCAAATAATATATTCTGCCCCTCACGAGCCAATTGCGCTGCTTGTTGGACGCTAAAATCGGAAAATTCACTAATATCAGCACCTGCTACAAATGCTTTCTCGCCACTTCCAGTGATGATAATAACGCGGATATCTTTAGATGCGTTCAAGCTTTTTACAGCATCGTGCAATTCTTGAATAGTTTCCTTGTTCAAAGCATTTAATTTTTTCGGTCGGTTGATTGTAATAACACCAACACCTTGATCAATATGTAAGAGAAGATTATTGAACTGCATGATTTATTGTTTTTTTGGAAAAGAAACTACAAAAACAGTCCCTTTATTTAAAGTTGTATTAAACGTAATTTCCCCATTGTAGGCTTCAACTATGTTTTTTACCATTGGCAAACCTAGTCCCATTCCGCTAGTTTTAGTTGTAAATTTTGGTTCAAATATTTTCTGCCCTATTCCATTTTCTATTCCGCTTCCGTTGTCTTTTACTTTAATAAAGATATGATGGGCTTCTTCAGAGAGTTCGACTTTTATAGCAGCTGTTCGGTCTTCTGGAATCGCTTGAATAGCATTTTTGACCAAATTAGTTACAATTCTGTTAAGCTGATCTCTGTCAAAATCTGCTTGAATCAATTGTGCGGTACTCGAAAAATCGATTGATGAATCAGGGAAAATATCTAAAGCGTGTTCAACCACTTTAACAACATTTAGGTGCTCTATCTTTTGTGTGGGCATTTTAGCGAAACTAGAAAAGGCTTCGGCAATTTTACTCATAGTATCAATTTGCTGGATAAGCGTCTTGCTGTATTCGTCTACTTTTTTTAGAATGTCTTTGTCATCTGGATTGAATTTTCGTTGAAAACTTTGTACACTCAAGCGCATTGGGGTTAAGGGATTTTTTACCTCATGAGCGACTTGCTTTGCCATCTCTCTCCATGCTTGTTCGCGTTCAGTTGAAGCTAATTTTTGTGCACTTTCCTCCAAAGCATCAATCATGTTATTATAGGATTCTACAAGCGACATCACTTCGGAAGTAGCCCCGTCTAGTGCAATTTTTTTATTGCGCTTTTCAAAACGGGTTTGGTACATTTTATCACTTATAGCCTTTAGCGACTTTGTAATTAGTTTGGACATAAAATATGCAAATGCTATGGCAATTAGCATCATAATGATATACGCATATCCGAGCCGAATTAAAAATTCTTTTAACTCTCCAGAATTCAAAGAATCATCGTCAAAGTAGGGTACATTTAAAATTCCTAGGGGCTTTGATGAAGGGGCGTTAAGAATCAAATAAGAAGAACGGTAATTACCATCCAACAGTTTGTTTTTTTCTACAAAACGCTTTGATGAAATCAGTGCTAAAGTATCCATAATATAACTGGGAAGCTGGTCTGGAACTGGATCATTTTCCAGCCAAGGTTTAGAAGATTTGATCAGCTTTCCTTTTAGATCATAAAGATTGAAAGCAACATTGTGAATATTGGCAATTTCATAAATCTTATCTTTAAAAATGAGCTCTAAATTGTCTGTTTTTATCTCCCAGCTCGACTCCTTCAAAACATAATTTATGCTTGACATGAGTTGCACCTCTTTACGCTCCAATCTTTTGCGGTGGTAATCCTGGGATTGCTCATTGTATTGGTAAACAGTAACTGCAGCAATCAAAATGGAAGCCAAAACCACCAAAAGGATCATGTAAAAGAAAATTCTTGAACTTAAAGACAGACTGCGTTTTGCCATACTGAGCTCTTTTTTATAAATATATGAAAAATGAAGGATTTGCAACCCTAGCTACCTCTTGTCTTTTTATAAAGACGGATTCCTAAGATTAAAACAAGAGCAAGGCCCAAAAGGCCTAAAAGGCCGTAAAGCATATCTAATGTGTTTTTGAGGATTACTAAAAATACTATAGCAAATAATATAAGGGTCGCACCTTCGTTCCAAATACGCATAAAATTTGATGAGTAATTGATCTTATCGCTTTGTAATGATTTGAAAATCATGTGGGTTTTGATGTGGTATGCAAAGAGCAACACCACAAAGGCAAGCTTTGCGTGCATCCAGGACTGTTCCATCCAGTATGGAGCCAAATGTAACAACCATAATGCAAAAAAAGTAGCTAATATTGCTGAAGGCCATGTAATGATATACCACAACCTGCTCGACATTAGCTTTAGTTGTGTGCAGAGAATTTCGCTTTCCACTAAGGGTTTTTGACTGGCTTCTATATGGTAAATAAACAAGCGTGGAATGTAAAAAAGCCCTGCAAACCAAGTGATCACAAAAATCAAATGCAGCGCTTTAATGTAGTTGTAATATTCCATTAGGATTCTTTTAAATTTTGTTTCATTTCTTTCCTCAAAAAATAAGCAGTTACTAAAGTAGATAAGACGTCAGAGGCAGGGAATGCCATCCAAACGCCGAGCTCTCCATACCATAAAGGTAAGATAAAAATTAAAGGTATAAAGAAAAATGCTTGCCTGGAAAGGGTAAGTAATAAGGCTGGTGTAGCTTTTCCTACAGCCTGAAAATAAGCTGCGCCAATAAGCTGTACCGCGATAATTGGTGTGGCTGCAAAAACCCAACGCATAGCGCTTGGCGTTTTTTGCAACACCAACGGATCTGTGGTAAACATCTTCGTAATGAGTTCTGGAGCCCCAATTAAAGCCACAAAAACTAAGGTTGCTAGAATCATAGAATAACGTATGGCAATACTAATGGATTGACGCACACGGACATAGTTTTTAGCGCCATAATTAAATCCTGCTATGGGGATAAAGCCTTGTGTGATACCAAATATGGGGAATAAAGCAAACATGAGCATTCTAGAAACAATGGCATAGGCTGTGACTGAAGTTTCTCCACCAAAATCGAATAAAATATTATTCATTAATAGATAAGTTACACTTACTACAGCTTGACGAGATAAGGTCACCAGGCCCAAGCTACTTATTTCTGAGACTATTGGTTTTTTGAGGCCAAAATGATGCCAATCAATTTTCATTTCTGAGTATTTGGAGAAGAAAAACCATAAAATAAAAAGAAAACAAAATGCATAAGATCCTGTAGTAGCCCATGCAGCGCCAAGCATGCCTAAATCCAAAACCTTAATCAAAATAACATCTAAAACTAGGTTGGTAACAGAAGGTATCATCATGGCATACATAGCAAATTTTGGCTTACCTTCAGCGCGAATCACCGTATTGCCCATCATAGAAAGTGCTAATAGTGGCACTCCATAAAGCACAATTCTGTAGTATGTTTTAGCCGGAGTAAAAATAGTGCCTTTGCCGCCAAAAATAGGGATGATTTCATCTATAAAACAAAGCCCAAAAACAACAAGAGTTAGGGTAAGCAAAAGCGTGAGTGAAATTTGATTGCCGAAAGTAGTTAGGGCTTTGGGTTTCGCTTTGGACCCTAAAGCTCTCGAAATAATTGAGGATCCACCTATACCAATAGACATCCCCAAGGCAGCTATAAAAAAAGAAACTGGCAAAACCACATTTATAGCGGCAATCGCTTGGGCACCTATCCAATGCCCAACAAAAATAGTATCGATTAAGATATTGAGAGACATCACCAAAATACCAATTGATGCAGGAACAGCTTGACGCACAAGTAATTTTCCTATAGGCTCTGCTCCAAAGTCTGACACTATTGGTTTAGACATCTAAGTAGTAGTTACAGCTTTAGTTGCCCATTCTTGGATCCATTGTGCCAATAAAGCAACCCATTGTGGATCATCGTTCAAACACGGTATAGTGTTGAATACTTTTCCTCCAGCTTCGTGGAAAATTTCTTCGCCTTCCATAGCAATTTCCTCCAAAGTTTCCAAGCAATCACTAACAAATGCAGGAGTAACTATAGCCATGTTTTTTGTTCCTTCTTTTCCTAAACGCTCTATCGTACGGTCGGTATAAGGGCGAAGCCATGGGTCAAACCCCAATCGTGACTGAAAGGACGTGGAGAACGTATCGGGTGACATTTTTAAATACTCGCCCACTAAACGGGTCACCTCAACACACTGGTGTTTATAGCAATATGCATGTGCCTCAGAAGCTGTACTGCAACACGATTTATCAATCTTACAGTGTGATTTTGTAACATCACTTTTGCGGATGTGGCGCTCTGGAATTCCGTGGTATGAAAACAACAAATGATCATATTCTTTTCCTTTCAAATATGCTTTTATTGACTCCGAAAGAACTTTAATATAGTCTGGATTGTTATAAAAAGGAGGTAAATTTTCCAAATTCATTTGGGGGAAGAATTCTTTTTGCAACTTTTCGGCTAAGACCAAAATTGTTTCTGTTGTTGCCATTGCAAATTGTGGGTATAATGGAATGATCAAGACGTCTGTGACTCCTTTGTCTGCCAAGGCTTGTAACCCTGATTTAATAGACATTCTACCATAGCGCATAGCCAAAGACAGTGGCAGTTCTATTTGTTGTTGAACCTTGTCTTTGAGACGTTCCGATAACACGATTAAAGGAGAGCCTTCGTCCCACCAAATTTTCTTGTAAGCCTTTGCTGAAGCCTTAGGCCTAGTGTTCAAGATAATCCCCTTGACCAAAAGTGTTCTCGCCCACTTTGGGACATCAATAACACGTTCGTCCATTAGGAATTCGCCTAAATATTTCTTAACATCTTTTGGATTTGGGCTATCCGGTGAGCCTAAATTGACTAATAAAACACCTTTCATTTTTTTGTATAATTAATTTAAGGATTGAATATATTTTTTTGGAGTGGTCCCGTATTGTTTTTTAAAAGCAGATATAAAATGGCTTGCTGTACTGTAACCAACCCTCAGGCCAACTTCATTAACATTATGCCCCCCAGATTCTAATAATTTACGAGCAAGTTCCATTTTGTAATCAAACAAAAAACCATAGACGGTAGTCCCGTAGATTTGCTTAAACCCTTCTTTTAGCTTTTTTAAACTAAGCTCTATTTCGTTGGCGAGATCGACAAGTGTTGGTGGTTCTGCCATACGCTGAATAATTATGTCTTTCGCTTTCTTTATTTTCAAAACATTAGACTCGTCTTCCAGAAAAGGACACTGCTCTATGTTTGCATCTTCTCCGCGGTTAAAGTAAAGGCTGAGTAATTCGTATACTTTAGCTTTACAGTACAGCTCACGCAGATTAGAATTCAAATTATAGTTAATGATTTGATTTAAAACGATTGCCATAGATGGCGAAATATATCCATCTTTATAATACTTCTTAAGCTTGTTGTCGTCTTTTAAAAAGGTGATGTAATTTGCCTCATGAGAAAACAAGCCATGAAACTTCTTGATAGAAATTAAAACAGAGACAACCCAAGTATTTGGCTGAGTAATCATATGAATTGGCAGATCGCGTTGAGGATTGTACAACAATAAAGAGTTTTCTTCAGGAATATCAAGCGTGTACGTATTGTTATTAAAACAAAATTGAGCAGAACCCTTTAAACAAAAATGAAATTGAATGTAGGAGTTATCTATGTCTTTTTCTAGTAACTTAAGCTTATCCGTTTCGTTTTGAAATGTCATCACCAAAAACCCAGACTCAATAGAAGTTTCTAAAAAAGTCCCTGTAGCGACACTTTTTGAGGATGGACTTAACGAATAAGAATTTTCTTTATTTAGATTCATTATAAATAAAAATTGCATTTTTAATCAATTTAAACCTGTTGTTTGAAATTGAATTGCAAAAATAAGGAATTATTACAGACAAAACCCTAAACGACAAATAAAGTTCCTCTAGCGTTATTTTTTGTTTAGCTTAGATGCTATTTTTGCCCACGAACGCACACATTACCCAAATAAATGGAGCAACTCGGAAGCACTAAAAAAACTTCTTTTTATGTTATCGGCATAAGCTACAAAAAAGCAGATGCTAAACTTCGCGGAGACTTTAGTTTAAGTCCTACAAAAAAAGCGCGTTTACTCAATCAAGCCAAGACATCAGGAATTCAAAGTATTGTAGCCACATCAACCTGTAATCGTACCGAAATCTATGCTTTTGTAAATGACCCTAATGAATTGGTACAGCTATTGTGCAATAATACCGTTGGGACGATCGAAGCATTAGAGCCAGTGGCATATACTTTAAAAGATAGCCTAGCCATTGAGCATATGTTTCGCGTGGGGGCGGGATTGGACAGCCAAATTCTTGGCGACTTCGAAATCATTAGCCAACTGAAATCGAGCGCAAGAGTATCAAAAAAATATGGTCTTTTAGATGCCTTTCTCGAGCGGCTCATAAATTCTGTAATTCAGGCCAGCAAACGCATTAAAACAGAAACAAAGCTTTCTTCGGGTGCAACTTCGGTATCTTTTGCTTCTGTACAATACATTCTAAAATCGGTAAAGGATGTAACCACCAAAAATATTCTTCTTTTTGGGACGGGGAAAATTGGAAGAAATACTTGTGAAAACCTCATCAAACACACCAAAAATGAACACATTACCTTGATCAATAGAACAAGGGATAGGGCAGAAAAAATCGCTGGAAAGTTCAAGGTTTTGGTGAAAGATTACAGTCAACTACCAGAGGAAATTAAAAACACTGACATCCTCATTGTGGCTACTGGAGCACAAAACCCTACCGTAGATAAGCAACTCATACAAAACAAAAAAGAGCTGCTTATTTTGGATTTGTCACTTCCTAAAAATGTAGATGAGAACGTGAAAGACTTGAAAAACGTAACCCTAACGCATTTGGATGAATTGTCAAACATAACCGATGAGACACTAAATAAAAGAAAAGAATTTATCCCTGTAGCCGAAGCCATAATTGAAGAGATTAAAAATGCGTTTTTAGCATGGCTAGAGTACCGTAAATTTGCACCAACGATCAAAGCGTTGAAAGAAAAACTCAATGTATTTGCAGAAGCAGAAATTGATGTGCAGCGCAAAAAACTAGAAGATTTCAATAAAACACAAGCCGATCTTATCAGCGCGCAGATTGTGCAAAAAATTACCAATCATTTTGCACATCACCTCAAACAAGAGGCTAGTTCTGGCAAAAAAAGCTTGGAATTGATTCAGGAAATCTTTCAACTAGACTCATAATTATGTCAAAAACTATTCGCATTGGAACTCGTGATAGCCAACTTGCGCTTTGGCAAGCAAAAACTGTTCAAGAACAACTCGAACACTTAGGGCACAAGACAAAACTAGTGCCTGTAAAGTCTACTGGAGATTTAATGCTAAACCAGCCCATTTATGAACTAGGAATTACTGGTGTTTTTACACGAACACTAGATATTGCACTCCTCAATGAAGAAATTGATATCGCCGTACATTCTTTAAAAGACGTTCCAACCCTACTCCCAAAAGGCATAGTTCAGGCAACTGTGCTTAAGCGTGGAAACGTTAGAGACACGCTTGTGTTCAAAAAAAACGAGGAGTTTTTGGCGCAAGAAAATGCAATTATTGCTACTGGCAGCCTTAGAAGAAAAGCACAATGGCTTAACAGGTACCCCACGCACACCCTTGTTGGGTTGAGAGGAAATGTCAACACAAGACTACAAAAGCTAGAAAACAATAGCGATTGGAACGGGGCTATTTTTGCTGCCGCAGGCCTTGGCCGAATTGGTCTGACGCCACAAAATGCCGTTAATCTAGAATGGATGGTTCCTGCGCCTGCACAAGGCGCTATCATGATTGCCTGTTTAGAATCGGATAAAGAAACTTTGGAAATCTGTTCGGCATTAAATCACGAAGAAACTGAAATTTGCACACATATGGAGCGTGCTTTCCTAAATAAATTAGAAGGCGGATGTAGCGCACCCATTGGCGCTTTGGCTTTCATAAAAGACGAAGAAGTTCATTTCCATGGTATCATACTGAGTGAAGACGGCACAAAAAAAGTTGAAGCAAAGCGCAGCGCTCCTTTGGGAAAACATCAAGGTATAGTGGATGAATGTGTCGCATTTATTGTAGAGCGAGGAGGGAAAAACTTGGTAAGTAAAACGGCCTTAAAACCACAAAAAACCAATATCTTTTCTTCAAAAATACTTAGCGAAGGGCAAAAAGATTTGTTTGCTGATGCTATTAAAGTTGAAAGTTCAGATTTCATAAAAACTACACCAAATAGAATTAAAAGATCAATACTTAAAGCCGTACATGAAAATGTCGTAATTACAAGCAAAAATGGAGTTGAAGCACTGCTAAATAATTGTGCCGTAGAGGACTTGAAGTTCAAGACAATCTATTGTGTAGGACGACGGACTAAAAAATTGATTGAGCAGAAAATTGGCCCTGTCAAACACAGCGCTAAAAACGCAAAAGTACTTGCAGAACATCTTGTGGAATTCATGAATGGCAGCGAAGTTTCTTATTTCTGTAGCGACATTAGAATGGACGATTTACCATCAATCTTAGCTAAAAATAATATTAAAGTTAACGAAATTGTGGTGTACAGCACAAAACTAGAAGCGCCAAAATTACCAGAGTCCGTTGAAGGAGTACTGTTGTATAGCCCATCAACTGTGCAGAGTTTCCTGAAAAATAACACTCCTAATTGTACCGCCTATTGCATAGGCGAAACAACAGCCAAAGAGGCAAAACAATACTTCAACGACGTTCGTATTGCAAAGATCCCAACAATAGAAAGTGTCATTGAAATGGTCAATGAACACTACATTGCTAAAGACAAAAAAAATGATTAAAAACGATTTATTTTTACGTGCACTAAAAGGGGAAACCGTCCAACGCCCTCCTGTATGGATGATGCGTCAAGCAGGACGCTATTTACCTGAATTTATGGCCATTAAAGAAAAATATGATTTTTTTACACGCTGTAGAACTCCCGAGCTTGCAAGTGAAATTACCGTTCAACCTATTCGTCGATTTGGAATGGACGCCGCAATTTTATTTTGCGACATACTTGTCATTCCTCAAGCGATGAACATTGAGGTCGAAATGAAGCCAAACTTTGGGCCCTATTTACCCCACCCTGTACGCACGCAAAAAGATGTTGATCATGTAATTGTTCCAGACGTAAAAGAAGAATTAGATTATGTGTATAAAGCTATTAAAGCCACAAAAGAACTGCTTAACGATGAAATTCCTTTAATAGGATTTGCAGGGTCTCCATGGACAATTTTGTGCTATTGTGTTCAAGGACAAGGCAGTAAAAATTTCGATAAAGCAAAAGCATTCTGTTTTTCAAATCCCATTGCAGCACATCAATTATTACAAAAAATTACAGATACCACTATTGCTTATTTAAAAGAAAAAGTAAAAGCTGGTGTGAATGCTGTACAAATTTTTGATTCTTGGGGCGGTATGCTTTCCCCTACGGATTATCAAGAGTTTTCTTGGCAGTACATTAACCAAATAATTGAAGCTCTTAAAGACGATGCCCCCGTAATTGCCTTTGGTAAAGGATGCTGGTTTGCCTTAGGGGAAATGGCAAAATCTAATGCGTCTGCCTTGGGTGTCGATTGGACTTGCTCGGCTAGAAACGCAAGATATTTAACGGGGGGGAACATCACACTTCAAGGTAATTTTGACCCTTCAAGATTGCTTTCTCCACCTTCCGAAATCAAAACAATGGTACATCAAATGATTGATGCTTTTGGTAAAGATAAATACATTGTGAATCTTGGTCATGGAATACTCCCTAACATTCCTGTCGATCATGCCAAAGCATTTATTGATGCGGTAAAATCCTATTCGAACTAACCCCAAAAGCAACAGCTGTGAAGAATCAATTTTACAACTATATTGAAGGGCTACAAGATCAAATCACTTCTAGTCTAGAAGCGATTGATGGCCTGGCAAAATTTGAAGAAGATCTATGGGTGCGCAAGGAAGGGGGCGGTGGCCGCACACGTATCATTCAGAATGGTGCTGTATTTGAAAAAGGAGGTGTCAATATTTCTAAAGTCCATGGCCCACTTCCTCCAGCAATGCAGGCCTATTTTAATGTTGGTGAAGTCGATTTTTTTGCTTGCGGTTTGAGTTTGGTTATTCATCCGAAAAGCCCCATGGTCCCCACAGTTCATGCCAATTGGCGTTATTTTGAAATGTATGATAAAGAGGGGGCTATTGTAGATCAGTGGTTTGGCGGTGGACAAGATTTAACCCCATATTATTTGTTTGAAGAAGATGCAAAGCATTTCCACAGCGTTTGTAAATCTGCATGCGACAAACACGACAAAAACTTTTACGAAGACTACAAAAAACGTTGCGACGAATATTTCTACAACAGCCACAGAAATGAGGGTCGTGGTATTGGTGGATTGTTTTTCGATTATTGTAAAGCCAACGACACCATGGATATGCAACAATGGTACGCTTTTGTAACAGAAGTTGGCGATAGTTTCTTGGAAGCTTATACACCAATTGTCGAGAAAAGAAAAACCCTAACGTATACAGAAGCCCAACGCGATTGGCAAGAAATCAGACGAGGGCGTTATGTGGAATTTAATTTGGTTCATGACAAAGGCACCTTGTTTGGACTAAAAACTAACGGTAGAATTGAAAGTATTTTAATGAGTCTGCCCGCACACGTGCAGTGGGTGTACGATCACCACCCTGAAAAAGGTAGCGAAGAAGAAAAATTAATTGAAGTCTTAAAAAACCCTATTGAATGGGCTGCTTCAGCTTAAAGCTTAAAACTATTAATTATGTATCCATTAAGAAGAAACAGACGTTTACGCGCCAACGCAACCATTCGAAGTTTAGTGCGTGAAAACAATATTACACCAAATGACTTTTTAGTCCCTCTTTTTGTGGTAGAAGGTAAAGGAATTAAAGACGAAATTCCATCGATGCCCAATTACTACCGCTTTAGTTTGGATACGCTACAAGCGGAGGTAAAACTTTTATGGTCTTTGGGGCTTAAAGCCGTTTTGTTGTTTGTCAAAGTTGAAGATAAGTTAAAAGACAACCGTGGAACAGAAGCCCTAAACCCCAATGGACTGATGCAACGCGCCATTAAAACCATCAAAAACACCTGTCCAGAAATGTTGGTCATGACAGACGTTGCCTTGGACCCCTATTCCATTTATGGCCATGATGGCATTCTAGAAAACGGAAAAATCGTTAACGACCCTACCGTTGATGTTTTGGCACAAATGAGTATATCTCATGCCGAAGCAGGCGCCAATTTTGTGGCGCCTAGCGACATGATGGATGGCCGCATTTTAAGCATTAGAGAGGCGCTGGAAGACGATGGATTTATAGACACGGGCATTATGAGTTATAGTGCCAAATATGCTTCCTCATTTTATGGCCCGTTTAGAGATGCACTGGATTCTGCACCAGCAGAACAAAACAATATTCCAAAAGACAAAAAAACCTATCAAATGGACTATGCCAACCGCTTTGAAGCCCTGCGCGAAACAGAGATGGATATTGATGAAGGTGCCGACATTGTGATGGTGAAGCCGGGCTTACCCTATTTAGATATCATTAGAGAGGTCAAAAATGAATTTGATGTGCCTGTTGCGGCCTATCAAGTGAGTGGCGAATATGCCATGATTAAAGCGGCAAGCGAAAAAGGATGGTTAGACCACGACCAAGCGGTACTAGAAACCACCATGGCGTTTAAACGCGCTGGGGCAGACCTTATTGCCAGTTATTTTGCCAAGGAGGTAGTGAAACTTCTTGGTTAGGAAAAAATCTGAAGCCTTTTTTTAATTATCTTTAGACCAAATTACAAACAGCATGAACACACTAAAGCGTACGCTAAAATGGGGCTTACTGACCGTTGTTGGTCTTATCGCCATCCTTTATATTACAGACACAGACTACCTGCTCAAGGCTGTTAGAACAATTTATGCCAAGGGCTATACCACTGCCTATCTAGAAGACTATAAAGAGTTTGATAATGTAAAAATTGAGAATGATGTGCCTCAACCATGGCCAAAGCACAAAGATTACAACAGCGTTACTGAAACAGAGCGCCTTCAAAAATACAATGAGGCTTATGGGGCCATCGCCTATGTGATTATAAAAAATGATAGCATTTGGTTTGAAAACTACTATGATGGGTTTGATGAAAACTCAAAAACCAACTCTTTTTCAATGGCCAAAAGCTATGTCTCTGGGCTTATGGGTAAGGCCATCGAAGAGGGGTATATAAAAAGTTTGGATCAGCCCGTAAGTGATTTTTTTCCTGAGTTTAGCGAGGGTCTAGCAGCCAAATTGACTGTGGGTGACCTGTCCTCTATGTCTTCAGGTACCAATTGGGTTGAAAAATATTACTCCCCTTTATCCATTACCACTAGAGCCTATTTTGATGATGATTTAAAAAAAATCATTCTTGGACTTAAAGTTATTAAAGAACCTGGTCAGGCCTATAAATATTCAAGTGGTGACACGCAATTATTGGCGATGGTCATTGAAAAAGCTACTGGTAAAAAGCTATATAACTACCTCACTGAAAGTTTTTGGAAACCCTTAGGCAGTGAAAATGAGACCCTATGGCAAGTAGACAGCAAAGAACACGACTTGGTAAAAGCCTACTGCTGCATTGCAAGCAATGCTAAAGATTTTGCCCGCTTTGGAAAACTCTATAAAGATCATGGTAAATGGAAGGGCGAACAGCTTTTGGATTCTGCATTCGTTGCAAAGTCAATTACCCCAAGGTTTGCTGAAAGTCCACAATACGGCTACGGATTTTGGATGCAAAAACGCGACGGTAAATCCTTTTTTATGATGCGTGGTCACCTTGGTCAATATGTTATAGTAGAGCCCGAAGACAATATCATTATTGTCCGATTGGGGCATCAAAAATCGCCTGATGCAGCAAACCAAATATTTTCTGACGACATCTCAATCTACATCGAAGAAGCTTATAAAATGTTAAATGATGATCTCCAAAATCAATCTTGAGCATGTTCTGTTTTTAGACATTGAAACCGTCCCTGAGTTTGAAGATTTCTCAGCCCTAACAGCTGAAAAAAAAGCACTTTGGAAACAAAAATCCAAATACCAGCGTAAAGACGAATATACTGCAGAGGAGTTTTACCCCCGCGCAGGAATATGGGCAGAATTTGGCAAAATTATCTGTATTTCTGTAGGTTATTTCGCGTCCGATTCGCCCTCAAGAGCATTTCGAATCACCTCTTTTTATGGCGAAGAAAAAGAAATTTTGAGTCAATTCAATTCACTAATTGAACGCCATTTTAAACACCCCAAATTTATTCTATGTGCCCACAATGGTAAGGAGTTCGACTTCCCATACATCGCGCGAAGGATGATCATAAACAAAATGAAGCTCCCTTCAAAACTCAACCTTTTTGGAAAAAAACCATGGGAAGTTCCTCACCTAGACACTCTTGATCTCTGGAAATTTGGCGACTACAAACATTACACCTCACTTAAGTTAATGACCAATGTCTTGGGAATTCCTAGCCCTAAAGATGATATAGATGGCAGTGAAGTGTATGGTGTTTTTTACAAAGAAAATAACATTGAACGGATCATTAACTACTGTGAAAAAGACACCTTGGCTGTAGCTCAAATACTATTGCGCCTTCGTGGAGAAATGCTACTAGACAAAGCTGAAATTGCTTATATTTAAGTAATGAAAAACCAGCATTTACTTACTGTTAAAAACCTAAACATTTCCTTCAAAAAGAATGATGCTCAATACAGCGCCCTGCACGGTATTAATTTTGACGTTCATAAAAATGAAATTTTAGGTCTAGTAGGAGAATCCGGTAGTGGCAAATCTATTACCGCTTTGGCTATAATGAGATTGCTTCACAATGCTATAATTGAAGGTGCAATTGTTTTTGATGGCTTAGATTTGAACAAGGCATCAAAGAAAGAAATTGAACGCATTAGAGGTAAAAAAATCAGTATGGTTTTTCAAGAACCTATGAGCGCACTGAACCCCTCAATGAAGTGTGGCACACAAGTAAGCGAAGTTCTTTTGCAACATGAAACAATAACTGAAGCTGAAGCCAACACAGAAGTTATTCGTCTATTTGAGCAGGTAAAAATTCCACTTCCAAACCAAGCGTTTAACAAATACCCTCACGAACTTTCTGGAGGTCAGCAACAACGCATTATGATAGCAATGGCAGTCGCTTGTAAACCCGACTTGTTAATAGCGGACGAGCCTACAACAGCACTAGACGTGACTGTTCAAAAGAAGATTATTTCCCTGATTAAAGAGCTTCAGAAAGAGACAGAAATGAGTGTCATTTTTATTAGTCATGATCTTGCTTTAGTTTCTGAAATTGCAAAACGAACACTAGTGATGTACAAAGGGAAAATAGTAGAACAAGGCCTTACTAAAAGTGTATTTAAGGCTCCAAAAAACGAGTACACCAAAGCCTTAATTTCTGCTCGGCCGTCCCTTAATGTGCGCTTAAAAGAACTGCCAACGGTTGCCTCGATTTTGGCTAATGCAAACGCATCCAAAGAGATTTCAAAAGCCGATCGGGCTAAAAAGCATACCCAATTGTACAACAGCGCCCCACTCTTAGAGGTTATCAATCTTGAAAAAACCTATTACAGCAAAATTGGGTTCTTAAAAAAACCTGTAGCTTTTAAAGCAGTCCATAAGGTGAGTTTTAAGCTTTATGAAGGAGAAATATTAGGGCTTGTTGGAGAGTCTGGATGTGGAAAATCAACATTAGGAAAAACCATTTTACAACTTGATAAAGCAACTGCTGGAACTGTTTTTTACAGAGGAAAAGACCTCTGTAAAATGACCTCTAAAGAAATTCGCACATTAAGAAAAGAAATTCAAATCATTTTCCAAGACCCTTTTGCATCACTCAATCCTAGATTGACCGTAGGTGCAGCAATTATGGAGCCCATGAAAATTCATAAACTGTACAATAACAGCTCTGAACGCAAATTAAAGACACTGGAGCTCCTAGAAAAAGTTGGGCTGGAAGCTTCCTCTTTTGATCGCTACCCGCATGAGTTTTCAGGCGGTCAGCGCCAACGTATTGGCATTGCACGAACTATAGCCGTTGAACCAAAATTAATTTTATGTGATGAGTCCGTATCAGCTCTAGACATTTCTGTACAGGCCCAAGTTTTGAATTTGCTCAACACCCTCAAGGAAGATTTTGGATTCACCTACATTTTTATTTCACATGATTTAGCTGTTGTGAAATATATGGCCGATCAACTGCTGGTCATGAACAAGGGTGAGATTGTAGAGCAGGGCGAGGCCGATGAAGTTTATAACTCCCCAAAAAACGCCTACACAAAGCGGCTGATTGACGCTATTCCAAAAGGGTTATAAATCCATTTCAGGAATTTCACCATCAATAATAACATGCCCATCAGTAGCTTCTAGAATAGTTTCAACCGACACCCCTGGTGCGCGTTCAAGAAGTTTAAATCCTTTGGAGGTAACCTCCAGAACAGCCAAATTTGTGACTATCTTTTTCACACAATTAACTCCTGTAAGAGGAAGGGTACACCGCTTCAAAAGTTTGGAGGCGCCTTTTTTATTGGTATGCATCATAGCAACAATTATATTGTCAGCACTTGCCACTAAGTCCATAGCACCGCCCATGCCTTTAACTAAACGACCAGGGATTTTCCAATTGGCAATGTCCCCATTTTCAGCCACTTCCATGGCCCCCAAAATAGTTAAATCGACGTGCTGCCCTCTGATCATTGAAAAACTCATGGCCGAATCAAAAAAACTAGCTCCATCCAAGGCAGTGATGGTTTGTTTTCCCGCATTGATTAAATCCGCATCTTCTTCTCCATCAAAAGGGAAAGGACCCATACCCAAAATTCCATTTTCACTCTGAAACTCAACCTCAATATCATCGCGAACAAAATTCGCAACAAGGGTTGGAATACCGATGCCTAAATTGACATAGTATCCATTTTTAACTTCTTTTGCAATACGTTTTGCAATTCCATTTTTGTCTAACATAGCATTCTGGTTTTAATTTTTTGGGGTAATTGTTCGTTGCTCTATGCGCTTCTCGTAATCTTTACCCTGAAATATGCGTTGAACAAAGATTCCTGGAATATGAATTTGATTTGGATCTAATGTGCCTACGGGTACTAATTCTTCGACTTCCGCAACAGTAATAGTTGCTGCCCCACACATATTCGGGTTAAAGTTTCGAGCCGTTCCTTTGAAAATTAAATTTCCTGCTGCGTCACCTTTCCATGCTTTGACAAAAGAAAAATCGGCCTTAAATGCATGTTCTAAAACATACATTTTCCCATCAAATTCACGGGTTTCTTTTCCCTCTGCAACTTCAGTGCCAAAGCCAGCAGGGGTAAATACTGCTGGGAAGCCCGCTTGAGCCGCGCGACAACGCTCTGCTAATGTCCCTTGAGGGATAAGCTCAACATCAAGTTCTCCTGAAAGCATTTGACGCTCAAATTCATCATTTTCTCCAACATATGAAGATACCATTTTTTTAATTTGATGTTTTTGTAATAAAAGACCAAGTCCAAAATCATCTACCCCAGCATTGTTGGAAATACATGTAAGATTGTTGACATTCATGGCAACTAATTCAGCAATAGCATTTTCGGGTATTCCACACAATCCGAAACCTCCTAAGAGTAAGGTCATCCCGCTTTCAACCCCCATCAATGCTTGTTGTACATTTTCTACTTTTTTATTAATCATAAGCGTGTTTTTTTTACCTTATTAAAAGTCAATTTCTGGTATAATTAGCTCTTGGGCTGGCATTTCCTCTTCATCGGAAAGAGTTGTATCACATTCCGTTTCAATAGAAAGTTGTTCTGGTTTTTCAAATTCTTCTTTTGAAATTTCAAGGTCTTCTATAGCATAACATCCTTTCATAAAATTTGCCCAAATAGGCAACGCCATAGAGGCGCCTTGACCATAGGTGATGCTCTTAAAATGTATTGCGCGATCTTCTCCTCCTACCCAAACACCAGTAACTAAGTTAGGGACCATACCCATAAACCAGCCATCACTATGGTTCTGTGTAGTTCCGGTTTTCCCCGCAATTGGATTGTCAAATTGATAGGGGTACCCTGTTATAATTTCTTTGTAGACGGCTTGATTTTTGGCAAAATCGTGGCGCAAACGCTGACCAGAGCCAAACTTTGTAACCCCTTCCATCAAGTTAACCGCCACATAAGCAACCTCTTCACTTAGAACATCTTTGGTTTGAGGAGAAAACTGATAGAGCAGTGTCCCGTTTTTATCTTCAATATGGGTTACCATGACCGGGTTTGTATACACCCCTTTATTTGCGAAGGTTGAATAGGCTGCCACCATTTCATAAACACTCAAATCGGGCGTCCCAAGTGCAATAGATGGAACCGCTGGAATTCTTTGTTCTACCCCAAGATTCTTTGCTAAATCGATTACAGGCTGAGGGCCAATTTCGTTCATCAACCGCGCAGTAATTGTATTTCTAGAATTGGCCAAAGCAGATTTTAAGGTTTCGAAACCAGCATAATTTTTACTGGAATTTTTTGGGGCCCAAGGCTTTATATTTCCATATTTAAACGCTGGAATAGTAATTTGCGCTTTTGGAAAAGTGTCGCAGGGAGAAAGCTGTAATTGATCTATAGCTGCAGCATAAACAAATGGCTTGAATGTAGAGCCCACTTGTCGTTTCCCTTGTTTTACCATATCGTATTGAAAATGCTTGTAGTTAAACCCACCTACCCAGGCCTTTACAAAACCGGTTTGTGGTTCCATAGACATCATCCCTGCCCTTAAGAAAAATTTATAATAACGCATTGAGTCCATTGGCGTTAGTATAGTATCGATTTCATTATTGGGCGCTGTCCAAGAGAAGATCCGCATTTTTGTAGGCTTATCAAATGAAGCAATAATTTCTCGTACTGGTTTTTTAAGATCATACCGCATTTTTCGCCAACGCTCTGATCGCTTCATCCCTAGCTTAAGCAGCCTTTCTATTTCTTCATCCTCAAGGTCTAAAAACGGAGCTGTCGGATTGCGACGGGGTGTGTTTTGCACAAAAAATTCGGCCTGTAAGGCTTTCATGTGTTCTGTGACGGATTGCTCTGCTAGGAATTGCATTCTAGAATCGATTGTCGTATAAATTTTAAGTCCGTCCTTGTAGATGTTGTATTTTTCGCCATTGGGCTTAACATTTTCGCTTTTGTTAATCCAGTCTTTTAAAAAGGTTTTTAAATACGCTCTAAAATAAGTAGCAATACCTTCGCGGTGCGACTCTGGCGTGTAATTTAAATCTAATGGGGTTTGTTGTAAGGAATCCTTGACTGTTTGAGTGATAAATCCGTACTTCTCCATTTGTGAAAGCACGACATTTCGTCGGTTTTTTGTTCCAACAGGATTACGCTCTGGACGGGGATTATACAAGGAAGAATTTTTGAACATCCCTACCAACATCGCTGATTCTTTTAAATTAAGAGCTGAAGGTTCCTTTCCAAAATAAATTCGAGCAGCACTTCGAATCCCATCAGCGTTATTTCCAAAGTCGTAAATATTAAAATATTGAGCTATAATCTCCTCTTTGGTGTACTGTTTTTCGAGGCGTGTTGCGATGACCCATTCTTTAATTTTTTGAGTAATTCGCCCAAATGTATTTCTTGAACCTTCTCCATGAAAAAGCTGCTTGGCAAGCTGTTGTGAAATTGTACTTGCACCACCACCTTGGCCAAACTTAAATAATGCTCTTAAAGTTCCACGAGCATCTATTCCTGCATGATCAAAATAACGAATATCTTCAGTCGCAATAAGGGCGTCTACTAAGTGTTTTGGAAGCTCTTTAAAACTGACTGGCGTACGGTTGTCTTCGTAGTAAAATTTCCCAAGTGTAACGCCGTCCGATGAAATTACCTCAGTTGCTAAATTTGTTCTGGGGTTTTCAAGTGCAGTATGGTCGGGCATAAAGCCAAATGTACCGAAAGAAGCCAAAAGGAAAATAACAGGAATCAAACTTATTCCGCAAATAAATAAGAGCCAAAACCAGCGCTTTTGCTTTGAAAAATTTGTTTTCTTATTTGTTCTTTTCTTTGCCATTAATAATTAATCCAAGTTTTCTATACTAAACCCTACATCCAAAACTCCTTCTAAAGATTTCAGCCCAGAGACTTTGTTCAGTGCGCGCATTGCTTGACGTATACTGATCGTATAATCTCCAATTTCGGAAAACACAAAAGGGTTTTGATGTCCTTTATACCAAAGTTTGTGTTCCTTAATAAACATTAGACCATCCCCCAACATAGAACCGTCTGGTCTTGCCATTTGGTATTCTAAAGTGTCTTTTTGCAGCTTGCCGTTAGGGTACTTTAAATCGACTATAAGATACAAATTACTGTATTTATAGTCCTCAGATGTTCTGATTTTAAAAAATAGATTATGTTTTTTAATACTATCCGTTATTGTGAAATCGTAAGAAATAAGCTCGTCTTTCCCCCAATTACCATCAATTGAAGTGTAATGATCAAAAGTTGAGTTTCGATTACAAGAAGCCATCAAAACAATAACTAAAATGCCATATATAGGTCTAATTCGCATTCTTTTTAGACTTCGTAGAATTATTTTTTTGTGCGCGTTCATTTCGAGGCTTTCGTTTATTGCTGCGTTTTCTTTTTCTATTATTTGGATTACCTTTGGGGCGATCAAAGCGTGTTAAGCTGTCTTGTCCAACAACGTTTTCAAAATCGACTTTAGTATCAGTTGTAGCGGAAAGATCAAGAGCGTATTCTTCTAAACTCGATACTTTTTGCCCCGATTTGTTAGAGTCAATTATAGCATTGGCTTGCTCAGTAGTTAAGGTGAACCAATTCATCCACTCTTCTTCGTAAGCATACCACATAATGCCTTTAAAAATATCCGTTTTTTGACAAACTGCAGTTCCTTTTTCTGTCTTTAGTTTGACCGTTGTTTTTGGGAAAGATTGAAGTGCATCTAAATAGGCATCTAATTCATAATTTAAACAGCATTTTAGCTTTCCACATTGCCCTGCTAATTTTAAAGGATTTAAAGACAATTGTTGGTAGCGCGCGGCAGAGGTGCTTACCGATCTAAAATCAGTAAGCCATGTTGAGCAGCACAGCTCGCGGCCGCATGAGCCAATTCCGCCAAGTCTAGCAGCTTCTTGGCGCAAACCGACTTGCCTCATTTCAATCCGGATTCTGAACTCTCTAGCGTAAACCTTAATAAGCTCTCTAAAATCAACTCGCGCATCTGCAGTGTAATAAAACGTTGCTTTGCTTCCATCCCCTTGAAATTCAATATCAGAGATTTTCATGTCTAGCCTCAAATCAATAGCAAACTGTCGTGCTTTAACTTGCATCGCCTCTTCTTTATCTCTACACTGTATCCAAGTGTCGATGTCCCTTTGAGTTGCTTTACGGAAAATTTTTAATATTTTTTCTGCGGTCTCTGGTATTTTTTTACGCTTCATCTGTACCTTTACCAACTCCCCTGTTAAAGTCACCATACCAACATCGTGTCCAGACTCAGCTTCTGTTGCAACCACATCTCCAATACTTAATGTGAGCTTCTCAGTGTTTTTGTAGTACTGCTTACGCCCATTTTTGAAGCGGACTTCAATCCAGTTGAATGGCTGAGCACCATTTGGTAAACTCATGTTTGAAAGCCAATCAAATACGGTGAGTTTGTTGCAGGAATCTGTGCCGCAAGTCCCGTTGTTTTTGCATCCTTTTGGCTGGCCATTTTTACTTGTTGCGCAACTTGCACACCCCATATTGCTTTATATTATGACTGTTTGTGTCAAAAACACAAACAATTATTTATTAATTCAATCGATAGGTAAATATAAGCTTATTTAGGAACTTAAAAAAGATTGATATTACACAAAACCCTGTTTGAGTTAGGGCTGCTTCTGCAAGGTCTCAAAAATATTTCTGAGGTCTTTTTTGTATGGTAGATGATCCGCACGGCCTTTTTTGAAAATATCATTGCTATTACCTTGACCTTTGCGCAGCGCTTTTTGCTGTTCGTAGGGTAAGCGGTTGATCTCCATACAAGATGATGAACAACAATTTTCCATGGTTTCTTTACACGAATCGCATTGAATAAATAATAAGTGACATGCCTCGTTGGCACAATTTACATGAATATCTGCAGGCGCACCGCATTGATGACATTGTGCAATAACTTCATCAGAGATCTTTTCCGCTCGTCTTTGGTCGAATACGAAGTTTTTACCCAAAAACTTATTTTCCAACCCTAGAGTGCTGACTTGTCGGGCGTAATTTATAATTCCGCCCTCTAGCTGATAAACATTTTTAAACCCTTTGTGTTTGTAATAAGCACTGGCTTTTTCACAACGAATTCCTCCAGTGCAATACATCACAAGCTTTTTACTTTCTTTGTGCTCTTTGAGCTGATCTTCTATCAAATCAAGGGAGTCTCTAAATGTGTCTACGTCAGGAGTTACGGCGTTTTTAAAATGTCCTATTTCACTTTCGTAATGGTTGCGCATATCAACAAGAACCGTGTTTTCGTCTTCAATAAGTTCATTGAATTTTTCCGCATCAACATGTGTTCCAATGTCAGTCACATCAAATGTTTCATCGCTTAGTCCATCGGCGACAATTTTATTTCTCACTTTCACTTTCAACTTAAGGAAAGAAAACATGTCTTGTTCAATAGCGATGTTGAGCCGAACATGTTCAAGAAATGAAATAGTATCTAAATGAGCCTTAAAGACATTAAAGTTTTCTGCCGGCACGGATAACTGTGCATTAATTCCCTCGTGGGCAACATAAATCCGGCCTAGGACATCTATGGAGTTCCAAAATATAAACAAATGATTTCGAAGAAGTTCTGGGTTGCCAATTTTGGCATATTTGTAGAAAGAGATGGTAAGGCGATCTTTACCTGCCTTTTTTATAAGATCTGCTCTTTCATTATTGCTTAAGTTGTTGTACAGTTGCATGCTATACCTGAGTTTAAGTTAATGAATATATCAGCTACAAATGTAACACTTTTTATAATTGTCAAGGAAAGTGAAATGGTTTTGCAAATGGTTTATCAAAAAAACCGCACCTGGCGCGTTAAATTTATACAAAAAGCGTTTTTGAATACCGTGAATTTTGCAAAGAAATAGTATTTTAGCAAGACTAAAACAACCCTTAAAACATTAAAACATGAGCAACGAAAAAGAAGCAAAACTCAAAGCGCTAAAATTAACCCTAGACAAACTCGACAAAGCATACGGAAAAGGCACTGTAATGAAAATGAGTGATGCCCCTGTGGTTGATGTGGATGTTATTTCTTCTGGCTCATTGGGATTAGATCTTGCCTTAGGGGTTGGTGGATACCCCAAGGGACGTGTTGTAGAAATTTACGGACCAGAATCATCCGGAAAAACAACGCTTACTCTTCATGCTATTGCCGAGGCTCAAAAAGCAGGAGGGATTGCGGCATTCATTGATGCCGAACATGCCTTCGATCGATTTTATGCTCAAAACTTAGGTATTGACATTGATAACCTCATCATTTCACAGCCCGACAACGGAGAACAAGCTCTAGAGATTGCGGATAACCTAGTCCGTTCAGGGGCAATCGATATGATTGTTATTGATTCGGTTGCGGCGCTAACGCCAAAAAGTGAAATTGAGGGAGAAATGGGCGATTCAAAAATGGGGCTTCACGCTCGACTGATGTCTCAAGCACTTAGAAAACTTACAGGATCAATAAGTAAGACAAACTGTACCATGATTTTCATCAACCAATTGCGTGAAAAAATTGGGGTAATGTTTGGAAATCCAGAAACCACCACGGGGGGGAATGCCCTAAAATTTTACGCCTCTGTTCGTTTGGATATTAGGCGGTCGACCCAAATAAAGGACACGGACGGAACGGTTCGTGGGAACAAAACTCGGGTCAAAGTGGTAAAAAATAAAGTTGCTCCTCCATTCAAACTTGTGGAATTTGACATCATGTATGGTGAAGGAGTTTCTAAAGTTGGTGAAATCCTCGATCTTGCTGTTGATTTTGAAATTATCAAAAAAAGTGGGTCGTGGTTTAGCTATGACGAGACTAAACTAGGACAAGGACGCGATGCCGTTAAGCAAATGATAAAAGACAATCCAGACCTTATGGACGAGCTTGAAGAAAAAATTAAAACAGCCATCAAAGACGGGGTCTAAAACGACAGAAAATTAATTTATTCCCCTTTTAAAGAATTGAGCAGAAGGTCATAGACCGCACTGCTCATTTTTTTTGCAGCATCTTTACCATAATTTTTTGGGTGTAAAAAAGAATGCCCTATTGTTCTCATCCTCCCGGGGCTTCCGCTAAAAATAGTGTAGGATAATCTTTTTTTGTTATCTAGAAAACTGAGGGGGACTAATGGTAATTGATGGTCAACGGCCAAACGGAATGCCCCTAACTTAAAACGGTCTAAAACAACCGATTCTGGGGGGACACCTCCCTCTGGAAAAATACAAATACTTAGGCCACTTTCAATGCGCTTCTGGGCTCTCTTAAAAACGGCTTGCCTACTTTTAATATCCCCTCGGTCGACAAGGATACAAGTACGTTTGTAAAAAAAGCCAAACAATGGAATCCGAGCTAATTCTTTTTTCCCAACAAAGACAAATGGGTGGTTTTTTATTACAACAAACATCAACATGATATCCGTCATTGAGGTGTGGTTTGCTACAAAAATATAGCTCTGCCCTTTTTCTAATTCTTGTGCCCATTTTGTCTGCCAATAAAATCCCATCCCTAAAAGAATGCATTTAGACCAAACTCGGGCTAATCTGAAAAAGAAGGGGTACCAAGAAGATCTTAGTATGGAAATAAATAGTAAAGGAAATAAAACTACAATAGTCAAACCTACTAAAACATAGAACCAAACTCTATAAATTATCCAAAGCGGGTATTGTATTAACTTCATTAGCATCAAAACTAATAAAAATATTGAGCGATTAGGGCAAAAAAAGTACCTTTGTAGCAAAATCAAAGCACTAACAGCTACATGGCAAGAATTTTAACAGGGGTACAGAGTACAGGCACACCACATTTAGGAAATATTTTAGGAGCCATCATCCCTGCGATTGAGATGAGCAACAAACGTACAAATGATTCCTTTTTGTTTATTGCCGATTTACACTCGCTTACACAAATCAAAGACGCAGAAACACTAAGACAAAACACCTTATCCACAGCTGCAGCTTGGCTCGCCTGCGGCCTTGATATCAATACCACAGTTTTTTATAAGCAAAGCGATGTTCCTCAAGCTACGGAACTCGCATGGTATTTGAGTTGTTTTTTCCCCTTTTCCAGATTAGAATTGGCACATAGTTTTAAAGACAAAGCGAGTCGTTTAGAAGATATAAATGGCGGTTTGTTTAGCTATCCTATGCTCATGGCTGCCGATATTTTATTGTATGATGCTCATGTTATCCCTGTTGGAAAAGATCAGCTTCAACATATTGAAATGACTAGAGATGTCGCATCGCGATTTCACGCCAAAATGGGTGAGGCATTTGTTTTACCTAAAGCTAAAATTCAAGAGCAAACAAAACTCATCCCAGGAACAGATGGTCAAAAAATGAGTAAAAGCAAAAATAATGTCATTGATATTTTTCAAAATGACAAAAAGCTTCGTAAACAAATTATGTCTATCAAGACAGATAGCACTCCACTTGAAGAGCCTAAAGACTGGAATACCTGTAATTGCTTTGCTTTGTATGAGTTACTCGCTTCAGCTGAAGAAATTGCCGAGATGAAAAAAAATTACGAGGGCGGAAATTACGGATATGGTCATGCAAAACAAGCATTGTTTGACTTAATCTGTAAACAATTTTCTGACGAACGCGAACGCTATAACCACTATATAGCAAACCCTGAGGAAATAGCACAAGCCCTTGCCTTAGGGGCAGAAAAAGCAAAGGCTGTCGCAAACAAAGTTTTAAGTCGAGTACGGCAAAAACTGGGCTATTAAGCCAATTCAAATTCTTTTCCGGGAAGTGGGCGAACAGCCCCATTAAGTTCTAAATTCATCAATAAATAAGCTGCTTTAGAAGTTGGCATTTTACACTGCAATGCAATGAGATCTAAAGTTAGTCGCCCCTCTTTTTTTAGGCAATTATATATCTCTAACTCTTCTGGTTTCATATTAATGAACAGCTTTTTTTGAATAGGTTTTGCCTTTGTGCCAATTGACCAATTAAGTATGTATGCCACATCTGCTGGAGTTGATAGAAGATGGGCATTTTTTGTTTTTATTAAATTAAGGCAGCCAATACTTTGTGAATCATCAGTTCGCCCTGGAACTGCAAAGACTTCACGGTTGTAATCAAATGCTAAACGCGCAGTACTTAGGCTGCCTCCTTTTGCCCCAGATTCAATAACAATAGTAGCTTCGCTTAAACCGGCAATCAGGCGGTTTCGTCTCAAAAAATTAGAAGGATCAAAACTATCGGTACTCCAAAAATCACTAATAAACCCGCCATGAGATTCGACAGCATTGCGGTATTTTTTATGTCCTGAAGGATAAGTGTTATGAAGTCCTTGAGCCATACACCCTACGGTTTGCAAATTGTGTTTAAGTGCCGCTTTATGCGCCGTTATATCAGCACCGTAAGCAAACCCTGATACAACAATGGGGTTAAATACTGAAAGTTCATCAACTAAATCCTCGCATTGTTTTTTGCCGTAGCGTGTCAGTTTTCGTGACCCTACAATACTTATTACTGGCGATGCATTCCATTTAATGTTTCCTTTTTTGAATAACACTAAGGGGCCATCAATACAGTGTTTGAGCCGAAAAGGATAGTCTTCATCTTCAAAATAATTTGCTTGAATATTGTTTTTATTTATAAACTCTAGTTCTTGTTCCGCCAATTTTAAAGTTTTAGAATGACGTAGCGCATTGATAATTATAGCGCCTATTCCATCAATAGATTCAAGTTCTTTTTTCGAGGCTTTAAATACCGCCTCTGGTGTACCGCAATGTTGAATGAGTTTTTTGGCGGTAATATCGCCAATATGAGGAACAGCCTGAAGGGCCATGGCGTAATGTAATTTTGTAGGCTTCATTTGGGGGAAATTTAGACGTAAATATATAAAATCTGTGAGACAAACTTCTTCTTTAAGTCGGTGTGTAAATTCAAAAAAAATTTATACATTTGAGTTTATGCAATTAAGTCAATACATCAGCAATCTGCTTTACCGTTACGAGTGTGTCGTGGTGCCTGGTTTTGGTGCTTTCTTGACGCATAAAATTCCTGCAAGTATTCACCAGCCATCAAATACTTTTTACCCTCCAAAAAAACGCCTGTCTTTTAATGGACAATTGCAATCTAATGATGGTGTTTTGGCAAATCATATTGCTGAAAGTGAGCAAATTTCTTATGAAAACGCAATTGATAAAATTACCAAACAAGTGGTAAGCCTAGAACAGCGTCTGAAGAAAGATGAGACGGTAATTTTACCAAATATTGGCGAATTAAAAAGAACTAAGAAGGGGCAATTACTTTTTGAGCCTTACTACAGCATAAACTATTTAACTGAGTCCTTTGGACTGTCACCATTTGTCTCTCCAGAAATTTCAAAATTCTCCGACAACAAAGCGCCAATTGTATTAGCATCTAGAAAACAAAAGACACAAGTTCTTTTTAAGTATGCTGCGGTTGCAGTACTCATGCTGGGCTTGGGTGGGTTTTTTGGTTCAAATGCCTATTTGAAGCAAATAGAGCAGCAAAACATATTAGCCCAACAGAATGCTAATATTGCTTTAGACAACAAAATTCAAGAAGCTACATTTGTTTTGAGTAATCCTCTGCCCGCTGTGACTTTAGAACTTGAGAGATCTTTTGGAAGTTTTCATATTGTTGCAGGTGCGTTCCGCGTTGAGGCCAACAGTGAGCGTAAGCTTCGGCAGCTTAAACGCCTTGGGTTTAATGCCCGAAAAATTGGTCAAAATCGTTATGGTCTACATCAGGTTGTGTATGAAAGCTTCCGCACTCGTCCAGAAGCTGAACGAGCGCTTTACACTATTAAGCGTACACAAGACGCTGCTGCCTGGTTATTAATTAAAGAGGTCCTGTAATAAATTCTAGATATAATTCTATAATTGTACCTTTGTTTCATAGAACATTATACTATGACTGCAAAACACCCTTCCAATTCTAAAACCATTGTTACAGATCTGGTATTGCCCAGCGAAACAAATGCTATCAACACCCTTTTTGGGGGAGAACTATTGGCGCGTATGGATCGTGCCGCAAGTATTACAGCGCAGCGTCATTCTGAACAGATTGTAGTTACAGCTTCTGTAAATCACGTGGCCTTTAATCATGCCATTCCGCTGGGAAGTATTGTGACCATAGAAGCTAAAGTGTCGCGCGCATTCAATAGTTCTATGGAGGTATATCTGGACGTATGGTATACAGACAATAATTTTAATGCCCCAATAAAAGCAAATGAAGCTATTTTTACATTTGTGGCGGTAGACGAGCAAAGAAAGCCTGTTCGCATACCCGAACTAATCCCCGAAACGGATCAAGAAAAAAATCGTTTTGATGGAGCATTACGTCGCCGACAATTGAGCTTGGTGTTGGCTGGAAAAATTAAAGCTAAAGACGCAACAGAACTCAAAGCACTTTTTGAGAGCAAGTAAGCTTTATAGTCTATAAATCCAATGCGAAGGGTTTTGGATAGAACTGTCTTTATAAATGCCAAAACTTAAGATTGAATCCCCCGAACTTTTATTGGTAATGACTTCCCCAATAACTTGTTTTGTACTTACCTTATCCCCTTTATTAACATAGAACTTAGACAAGTTTTTATAGACTGTAATATAGTTGCCATGGCGAATCATAATCGCATTGTTGCCGTTTTTCGGGGTCATTATTCCTTGAACAGTCCCATCGAAAACAGCCCGTACCTGCTCGCCTTTGTTGGTCGCAATCCGAACTCCATTACTTTGGATCTTTATTGTTGGATCGATTGGCGAAGGGTTGGTGCCATAACGCATTTTAACAACTCCACTGGCTACTGGCCAGGGCAATTTACCTTTGTTAGAGGTAAAATTGGCCGCCAATAGTTTCTGCTCTGGCGTCAGCGAAAAGGTGGCTCGTTTTGTGGATTTTCCTGCCTTTCTATTTGAGGCAGCAATGGCCTCTCGAATTAATTTCTGGATTTCTCGATCTAGTTTTTCTGACTCTTTTTGTTTGAGTTTTATCTGTGCAGTAAATTTAGAGAGGTTCTTTTGGATCGAATTTATAAGTGTTTCCTGAGCTTTTAGCTCTTTATCTAGGATTGATTTTGCAGCCTTGTTCTCGGCAACTAATTTCTGTTTTTCCTTTTTTTGGACCAATAAGTCCTGATTCAATTGCTTTAGTTTTTCAGTTTCTTCTTTTATGATTATAGCCTGTTCCTTTTGGTAATCAGCATACTGCTTTATGTACTGCAATCGCCTGTATGCCTGCTGAAAATTCGAGGAGGATAACAGAAACATGAGTTTATTTTGATTGGCTCTATTTTTGTACGATTTAACAATCATATTTCCGTAGTCGTCTTTTAAAACCTTAAGTCGATCCCGTCGCTTAGAAATCTCACTTTGATTGCTGTTGATCTCACGAGTCAACAAATTAGCTTGTTGGTTGGTGATGCGCATTAGATTTTTACGAACACTAATTTTATAGTTTAAATCTTCCACTACACTAACAACCGATTTTTCTTCCCTTTTACCTGCAAATAACAAATTTGTAATCTGTCTGATTTCTTGCTGCAATTCCCGACGGCGCTCTTCGAGCTGTAACTGACGCTTAGTTTGAGCGTATACGCTAAAATGACTTAGCGCAAACAGGCTGAAAAAAATAAAGGTTAAATATTTTGTCTTGTAATGCATCAGAAGTCAATCGGATTAAACCCAGACGGAAACTTGAAAGGAAACCGTAAAGGCTGGTTCAAACTTACGGATTTAAAATTCATTTTCAAGGTGGTTTCCTTTTGATTTTCGATTAGTTTAATTGAAATTTTTTGTGGTAAAATCTGTTGTTGAATTTCTTGAAACTCTTGGTAAAAAACGTTCAACATTCTATTGCTTAACGGCTGAGATACTTCTTGGACGTCTATTTTAAAATAGCTTGGGTTGATCCTATAAAACAGATCGTACAAAGGGTGTTGTTGCTTAGGTGCTAGAGCGTAAGCCTTTGGGTGGGGTTGTCTTTTTAAGGCATTGGGCTTGTGCTTAAATAGCGCATCCCCGAGGATTAAGTTTTCTATATTTGAGAACGTAAGTTCTACCCCTAGTAAGTCCTTTATCAAGGAGAAATCTCCATCGAAATAGGTGCGGTCGAGCTTGTTGTACATTTGCACTCTTTCAGGGGTAATTTTTAGCCTAACCATATTCAAAAAAGCATTAATCCAAATGATTTTATTATGCTCCATGCGTAAGCTAACAGTGTGGGATTGGGATTGGTCACCCTCAATCAATTCTATTTTTACACGGGATTGCAAGGTCGTAAAATCTGCATTTTCCTTGTTATGGGCTTTTAAGATCTGTTTCGCCTTTAGTTTAGGGTTAAGCCCTGTGGTTGAGGAAAGGGTCTGGGTGCTTTTACATCCAAAAAGTATACACACAATTAAACTAATTAAAATTATCTTCATTGCTTCAATTGAATTGCCTCAGCTTTACTGCTAAACGTTTGCGCTTTTTTAATATTGTTTTTTATTTTGTAAATATTAGCCATTAGTAAATAGTATTGAGCTGCTAATTCATTGTCCTCAAAAATGTAGTCCAGCCCTGTTTCTAAAGTTACAAGTGCATCATCTATTTTCTTTAACGCCAATTGGGATTGGCTACAAATCAAATATAGTTCAATTTGAGTTGGAAATAACTCCGTCTTTTCTAAAGTAAATTCTACAGCAGAAGCGTATTGGTTTGTATCCAAATAAAGCTTTGCTAATGCTTTGATTAACTGAAGGTCGTCCGGGGCATCTAATAATGCTTTTTTATAATATTCAACTGCTTGTTCAAATTTGTTTTGGTGTTGGTAGTATTTAGCCCAATCTGTATTTGAACGCTTTGAAGTATCCAAAGATTGAGCGGGTTGTACTTCCATTAAAACATTTTTATACTCAGGGTTTTGTTGTACAAATTGCATAAAGTCACTCAGCACCTTAACTTTCAAATGAGGCTCTAAAATATTACTCCCCGTGACTATCTTCATTGAAGCTATGGCGAGCTCATAGTTCTTGGCGTTCAAATAAAACTTATACAATGCAACGTGTGCAATGTGCGCTTTTGGATGCGTTTCTAAAAACAATTTTGCAGTAGAAAATGCTTCGTTTTCTTTGTTGTATTCGCTTAAAGTATAAACTAAATTTAAAAAATTTTGTGCATTTTCAGGGGCTTCTTTAAGTCTTGTTTTTAGAAAACTGATGTGCGCGTTTTGATTTGCTGTTTGCTTGTAAATTTTTACACGTGTCCTATCGCGAAGTATATTGTAGCCATAGCGTTGATCCAAAGCCTCGATGAGTACAATAGCTTCCTCAAACCGCCCAGCGCTCACATACAAATTTACTAACTCTTCTTCGTAAATTGGGTCTTTGTCCAGCAAAGGTATTAGGGCGTAAATGGCTTTATTAAAGTTGTTTTGAGCTGCATAGAGCTGGTAAAGTTGTTCCTTGTACCAAAAATTACTGGGGTCTAACTCTATAGCTTTTTGAAGATTACTTTCGGCTCGGCCATAGGACTTCGTAATAAAATAAAGTGTGCCTAATTGATAGTAGATAACCGCACGGTCTGGGAATAATTCTGCACAATATACAAAGGCATCTATGGCTTTGCTGTAGTTTTCGATCCCTTTTTGTTTTAAGGCTTCATAAAATTTATTTTGAAATTGAACCTCTAAATTGGATTGATCTTCATTAATCAAACTGTCGCCTTGGACTTGTGCAGCAGAACCTGAGCTAAAAAATAGAATAAATAGATAAATTGATATGTAGGGCTTGCAAATCATTTACGCCCTGTGCTTCCAAAGCCGCCAGTGCCGCGACTTGTATCAGAAAGGCTTTGAACTTCTTCCCACTCGGCACGATCGTGTTTAGCAATTACCATCTGGGCGATACGCTCTCCATTTTTGATGGTAAAAGCAGTATTGGAAAGATTGACGAGAATAACGCCAATTTCTCCTCTATAATCGGCATCAACAGTGCCGGGGCTATTGAGTACGGTAAGACCATGTTTGGCAGCTAACCCGCTTCTTGGGCGCACTTGTGCCTCATAGCCAACAGGAAGTTCCATAAAAAGGCCAGTCGGGATTATAACGCGCTCCATAGGAGGAAGCACTATGTCATTTTCTAAATGAGCTCGTAAATCCATGCCAGCAGAGGCAATGGTTTCATAATGTGGTAATGCATTTGAGGATTTGTTGATGATGTTGATCTTCATAACTAGGATTTAAGAAGTTGTTTTAAAAAAGTCTTTTCTTTTACCCATATGGCAGCCATCAAAATTAAGATAAAAAGAATACCGACGAAATATTGTTCTCTAAATAGATAAAATGAAAGCGCCGAAAAAATAATAGACAACGCCAAATAAAGCCCCATTTTTTTTAGATTATATGGGATAGAGTAATATTTTTTACCCAAAATATATGATGTTAAAGCCATAGCAGTATAAGCAAAAAGCGTTGCTATTGCAGAGGCCATATATCCAAATTTTGGGATAAATATGATATTAATCAAAAGTGTGATGAGTGCTCCGAAAATAGAAATATACGCGCCAAATTTGGTACGGTCAGTAATTTTGTACCATACTGAAAGGTTGTGGTAAACCCCTAAAAATAAATAGGCTAGTAACAAAATTGGAACAACAGTCATGGCTTCCCAATAGGCTTCATTCGGAATAAGAATTAACTTTAAAATATCTACAAAAACCACAACAGTTAATAAAATCAAAGCGCCAAAAATGACAAAGAATTCTAAAATTTTCGCATAGTTTGCTTTGGCGTCTTTGGTTTTGGCGTTGCTGAAAAAGAAAGGCTCGATACCCAAACGATAGGCCGTAGCAAAAAGCATCATAAACAAAGCGAGTTTGTAGCATGCTGAATAGGTTCCAATAGCATCTTTAGCTAAATTGTCTGGAAGAAGGCGCTCAAGTAAAATTCGGTCAAAAGTTTCATTGATGGAAAAAGCAATTCCGGCAATGAGTACTGGAAAAGCGTAACGCAACATTTGTTTCCAAAGTTTAGCATCGAAGTTATAATTTAATTTAAAGTAAAAAGATATTAGGGTCAGAAATGTAACTCCGCTGGCCACTAAATTAGCAATAAATATATAATGCACTTCGAAATTAGGACGATAGAATGTAGTCCAAAATGTAGAGGATTCAGCCCAAGATTTTAGGAAGAGCAGCAGGACAACGTTTAAGCCCAAATTGAGAACCACATTAAGGAGTTTTAATACCGTATATTTTATGGGCTTACCCATAGCTCTTAAATACGCAAAGGGAATAATTACGAGCGCATCAAAGAACAAAATCCATAAGACGAGTACAATGTAATCGGTATCAATATGAGTAATCCTTGAAACCTGGTCTCTAAAAAAATACCCAATAACTAAAACCAATATAGAGGTGAGCACAAGCGAAATTGCCGAGGTACTTAGTACAGATTTCTTTTTTTGTTCACTATTCAAAAAACGAAAAAAGGCCGTTTCCATACCATAAGCCAAAAGAACGTTAAACAAAACAAAATAGGCAAAGATAAGAGAGACATCACCATAGTCGGCTACATTTTCAAGCACCGCTTTGTCGGTATGTAAACGCACAAGAAGAAAGCTCAGCATTTTTGGGACCACAGTAGCGAGCCCATAAATAAACGTTTGTTTGTAAAGAGTTTTAAGAATGCCCAATTTATTGCTTTTATGGCCTTAAAAATACACTTTTTAGACCAGATACAATAATTAATGCGTTGGTGGAGGTGAAGAAGGATAAGGAGTAAAATTGGACTTTGTTAAATCTAAAATTTTATAATAATATCTTTTATTGTTCAAGCGGTAACTTAAAACACATGTGTTTTTGGGCAAATCAAATGGTGAGTTATCACCAAGTGGAAGTAATTTATTGTTGGCTTCTGCTAAAGGCTCATTGCTCAAAATCACTTTTTCCAACTGGTTGTCAGGGGTTTGAAAACGAGCTGTAATATATTGATCTTTATAAATTACTTTAACGCGTTGTCCTCGAAAATGAAGGCTGTCAGGGGTTATGTTCTTTAAGTCTTTTACAGGTAAAAACACATCGACACCACTTCCTCCACCTTGAATTCCAGCAACCCAAGATTGGAAGTAAGGTGATTCAATTGAAATTGGAGACTTAGAGACGAAAAGCGTAGGTTTTATTGTTTTACAGCCCATCATAAAAGACAAACAAAAAAGTGTAATTTTATAGGTGGTTTTGAAATTCATTTTTTTATTTAATTATAAAATTAAACCCAAAGAATACTGCAAGTCCCGAAGCAGATTCATAGTCAGTTGTAATATTGTATGCTCTAAAATATGGCAAATGAAGTTGAAAATATAATTTATTGTTAAGCCTGTAATTAGCGCCTGCACCAACCGCAAAAATGGTGAGTGCACTGTTTTCAATTTTACCAGAGTATAATGTTCTATCCTCAAAGCCAAAACCATATCCTAATTGCCCAAAAACATTAAATTTTTGACGATTATAAAAATAATATTGAACAGACGGAATAAACCCTAAAGAATTTATTTGATTGTTTGAGTTGTTTTTAAAAAATGTTGTGTTTGACGCATAAAAACTTCCTTGAAAAGATAATGCTTTTGAAGTATGAAACTCCAAACTAATTTTCCCGATTATCCCAAAATCTTTAGCATTATTAATTTCAACCGGAAATGGGGATGCTGTTATTGAAAGTGAAACTGATTTATTTTGATTTTGTGTGTTTGCTGACATACAAAAAATATAAAAGTTAATAAAAAGAAATACTTAGGCTTCATAAGTTGGGGTTTAAATAATCGAATTACATCAAACTTCATTCCACAAAAAAGCCCCGCAAATGCGAGGCTTTATAGTTGTTTTTTTGAATCTCTTAGTTATTCAATGCTTCAGCTCCGCCAACAATTTCTAAAATTTCATTGGTAATTGCAGCTTGTCGTGCTTTGTTATAGGTCAATTTCAATTGATCTCTAAGTTCTGTTGCGTTATCGGTCGCTTTGTGCATGGCGGTCATACGTGCGCCGTGTTCACTTGCAAAACTATCGCGAATGGCTTTGAACAGTTGTGTTTTTAAAGATTTTGGAATCAGAGTCTCTACAATCTCTGCTTTTGAAGGCTCGAAAATATAATCTTGATTGGGATTAGCATCTTCAGTACCAGAAACTATCGGTAAAAACTGCTCAGTGGTTACAATTTGAGTTGCCGCATTTTTAAACTTGTTGTAGACCAGTTCAATTTTATCAACGCTTCCCTCCTCAAACTTTTTCATCAACAACTCCGCAATTTGTGCTACATTATCAAAAGTTAGGTCATCAAAAACAGTACTTTCATTGGCTAAAATTTCATACTCCTTTGAAAGGGCGTCGTTTGCTTTTTTACCAATAGCAACAATAGCAACATTTTTATCTGTATAGTTTGTTGCCAAGTGACTAGCTTGTTTGATGATGTTGGAATTAAAAGCACCACACAATCCTCTGTTGGACGTAATGGCAACAATAAGAACGTTTTTGACCTCGCGTTGATCTGCAAATTTACTTCCGCTGTCGGCGTCCAAAGTTGCGCTTAAGTTTTGAAGTAGTTCGGTCAATTTATCAGCATAAGGACGCATCGCTGTGATGGCGTCTTGTGCTTTTTTGAGCTTGGCTGCAGATACCATTTTCATGGCACTGGTAATCTGCATCGTAGACGATACGGACGAAATTCTGTTTCTTATTTCTTTTAAATTTGCCATGCTTTAAATTAGTTCTTTAATTTAAAATTAATTGTATTTGGCTGATAAATCTTTCGCAACTTTCGTTAAGGTATCGGTTACCTCATCGGTAAGTTTACCCGATTTAAGTGTTGCCAAAACATCACTGTGTTTTGCTTTTAAGAATTCAATAAATTCAGTTTCAAATTCTTTAACTTTATTTACAGGCACATCACGCAGCAAGTTTTTTGATCCTGCATAAATAATCGCAATTTGATCTTCTACTGTATATGGGTCGTTTTGGGCTTGTTTTAATATCTCCACGTTACGTTTCCCTTTTTCAATAACATTAAGTGTAACCGCATCTAGATCAGATCCAAATTTTGCAAAGGCCTCCAATTCACGGAACTGAGCTTGATCTAGCTTAAGCGTTCCAGATACTTTCTTCATGGACTTAATTTGCGCACTACCACCCACACGAGATACCGAAATACCAACGTTAATTGCTGGACGTACACCAGAGTTAAATAAATCTCCATCCAAGAAAATCTGACCATCTGTAATCGAAATTACGTTTGTAGGAATATAAGCTGATACATCCCCTGCTTGTGTTTCAATAATTGGAAGTGCTGTTAAAGATCCTCCTCCTTTTACTAATGGTTTGAGAGAATCTGGCAAGTCGTTCATGTCTTTTGCAATTGTATCATCATTGATAACTTTTGCCGAGCGCTCTAATAAACGAGAGTGTAAGTAGAACACGTCCCCAGGGTAGGCCTCACGTCCTGGTGGACGACGAAGTAATAGTGATACTTCACGGTAAGCTACCGCTTGTTTTGACAAGTCATCATATATAATTAATGCTGGTCGACCAGTGTCTCTAAAATATTCTCCAATAGCAGCTCCTGCAAATGGTGCATAAACTTGCATTGGTGCAGGGTCTGATGCGTTGGCCGCTACAATTGTAGTGTAAGCCAAAGCTCCTCTGTCTTCTAATGTTTTTGCAATATTGGCTACTGTAGACGCTTTTTGTCCAACAGCAACATAAATACAATATACTGGCTCACCTGCATCAAAAAATTCTTTCTGGTTAAGGATTGTGTCAATACAAACCGTTGTTTTACCTGTTTGACGGTCCCCAATCACAAGCTCTCTTTGTCCACGTCCTACAGGGATCATGGCATCAATAGATTTAATACCTGTTTGAAGTGGCTCAGTTACGGGCTCACGAAATACAACGCCGGGTGCTTTTCTTTCCAATGGCATTTCATAAACATCACCCTCTATTGGACCTTTCCCGTCAATTGGTGCTCCAAGCGTGTCAACAACACGTCCTACGATTCCTTCACCAACATTGATTGAAGCAATGCGCCCCGTGCGCTTTACCGTCGACCCTTCTCTTACGACTTTGGAAGCACCTAAAAGTACAATACCAACATTGTCTTCTTCAAGGTTAAGAACGATCCCTTCAAGACCGCCGTCAAATTGAACTAATTCTCCGTACTGTGCGTTTGAAAGTCCGTATGCACGAACAATTCCATCCCCAACAGTGAGAACAGTTCCTACTTCATCCAAAGAAGCCGTGGACTCAAATCCTGAAAGTTGTTGCTTTAAAATTGCTGAAATTTCAGCTGCTTTTACATCTGCCATTTTAATCTATTTTTAACTCATTGAACTCAAAATGAGTTCGTTTTAATTTGTTATAAATTTATTTTTTATTTCATTCAATTGGTTAGAAACACTTGCATTGTACTGCTGATCTCCAACACGTAAGATAAATCCTCCAAGGATGGTTTCATCCACAATTTTTGTCAAGGTTACTTCTTTACTAGAAAGGGTTTTTAACTTTGCCATCACCTTTTCTTCGAGTGCTTCTGTCATGGGCACTGCAGTAGTTACTGTTGCTTGTTCCTTATTGTTAAGCTCATCATACAATCGATTGAACTGTAGTGCAATTTGCTCTAGCAAATCGACACGCTTGTTCAATGCTAGAACATTAAACAAAGACGTTACTTCTGGGTTCATTTTTGAAAAAAGTTTACCCAAAACAGTTGTCTTTTCAGACAGTTTGACGACTGGGGATTTCAAAACTTCGTTCAATGCAGGGTTAGATGCAATAGCATTAGCAATTTGATTCATGTCTTGCTGAATCTTGGCCGATGTTTTATTGTCCTCTGCTACGCTTAGAATAGCTTTAGCATATCGAATGGCTGCTCTTGTCCCTGACATAATTATTTAGTTTAAACTCGTATCGTCCAACATAGACTCTACTAATTTTTCTTGTTTTCCTTTATTCGATAATTCTTCCCCAAGTACTTTTTCTGCAATGGAGATCGAGAGGTCTGCAACTTGTGCTTTCAAATCTGCGATAGCCGCTTTTTTCTCTGTTTCTATGGCAGCTTGAGCTTGCGCTACAAGTTTATTGGCCTGGTCTTTAGCTTCTACTTTGGCGTCGTCAATCATTTTGTTTTTGAGTTCGCGCGCTTCTTTAAGCATGGCTTCGCGCTCTGCGCGAGCTTCTTTCAAAAGCTTTTGGTTGTCTGCTTGAAGATTTTCCATTTCTTTTTTTGCATTATCGGCTGCACTAAGTGCATTTTTGATGCCTTCCTCTCGCTCATTCACAGCGCTGAGAATTGGGCCCCAAGCATATTTTTTTAATAGCAATAAAAGCCCAACAAAAAGTAACGTTTGCCAAACAAACAATCCAAGTGAGAATTCTTCTAATAATTTTTCCATAATAATTTTATTATGATGATGTTTTAAATTTAATTAAAACAATCCTGCAACCAACCGTTACAAGATTGTTTTTTTGGATAAAGATTATACTGCAAATAATGCCGCAAATCCAATACCTTCAATCAGGGCTGCTGCAATAAGCATAGCTGTTTGAATCTTTCCGTAAGCTTCTGGCTGGCGAGCGATAGCCTCCATTGCGGAACCACCAATTTTGCCAATACCTAATCCTACTCCGATTACAACTAAACCTGCACCTACCATTACTGGAATTTCCATATATATGTATTTAAAAATTAAACATTCAAATCAATTGCTCAAATTAATGAGCGTGCGCTTCATCGTGATGCTCGTGCTCCTCTGAAGCAAAACCAAAATATAAAGCTGATAGCATTGTGAAAATATAAGCCTGCAACAATGCTACAAGTATTTCAATAAGCGATATGGCAAAAGCCAGTCCAAAGGACAATGGGCTTCCCAACCAACTTTTAAATAAAAACATTAAACCAATCAAACTCATTAACACGATATGCCCGGCTTGCATGTTGGCGTATAATCGAATTAAAAGCGAAAAAGGTTTGATAAAAATCCCTAAAACCTCAATTGGGATTAATATGATGTATAATGGAAGCTTACCATACCAAGGCATGGAGTCTCCGAGAGGATCAAATATATGTTTCCAATAATCCTTTGTCCCTGTGAAATTTGTAATCAGGAATGTTAGTAACGCTAAAGCAAATGTAACAGCAATATTTCCGGTAACATTAACCCCAAGAGGTGTGAGCCCAAAAATGTTGAGGAACCAAATGAAAAAGAATACTGTCAATAAAAAAGGCATGTAGCGCATGTGTTTCTTTTCGCCGATATTGGGGATGGCAATGTCGTCTCTAATATAGAGGACTATTGGTTCAAAAAAGCGGCCTGCTCCTTTAGCAATTCCTTTGTTCTCCGCATAAGATTTCCCTAGAGCTTTGAATAGGAAAAACATAAGAAGCGCTGTAATCATAATCATGACAACGCTTTTTGTGATTGAAAAATCTAGAGGTTTAATATTTGTGGGATGCTTGTGATCATCATAATTGATGGTTCCCTCAGCATCTGTTTTATAAATTTTATTGTGGTATAACTTATAAAAGTTGTTGTCAACTTCAGCAAGAGTTTCACCATGATGAAATTTGGATGAAGAAAATATTTTAAGCCCTTCGTCCCATAAAATTACGGGTAACGGTGCTGCTATATATTTGTGTTCGCCCCCGTCTGTGGTGTATGAAAATAGACTAAAATCGTAAGAGTCTTGAAGGTGGTGCTGAATATAGGCTTTAATCTCAGCTTTTTTATCAGTCTTTGGGGCATCTCCTCCTGCCATTACCAAGAATGGCGCAAAAAAGAAAATCAGTGTAATCGCTTTCAAAGTTAGCTTGCTTCGCATTGCAGATTTTTATAGTTGTATAAAATCGCTGCAAAGTTATGGTTTTCTATCAAAAACAAAAACAATTTTAATGACTTTATTTTGAGTAAAAAAATGAGTCCACCGGGGGGTGGTCTTTTCTACATTTGATTGAGTTGTTTGCTAAGAAAATATGTCTCTAAAATTAGGCAAATCGTGTACGGAATAAAAAAGGATACAAATTCTAAGAAAACAATTTTACCATCTGCCTTGTAGGGGCTATAGAATACCATAAAAAAAACAAAGAATTTAATAAAGCTACTTGCTAAAAACATAAACCCAATTTGGTTACTGTATTTTGTCTTTAAAGATGTTAGTCCCCAAAATATTCCTACAGCCAAGGCGGCATTTATTGTGTACGAATGGATTATTTGATGCTGAAATATTGGAACACCAATAACCGCATTTAAAATCAGATGAGCCATAAATGAAATACTCAAAAAAATAAGCACTTTGGTGGAAAATTCTCTTGATTCGGAGTTCATTTATTTTGGCTTTTTTTTAGTTGCCTCAGCGCTACATAAAGTCCCGCAGAAACCCCAATCAGGGCGCCAATAGCCACAAAGGTTTTTTTGGAAGTATTGAAACTGACGTCTAACCACTGCCCCAAGCGGACAAAAACATATATAATCACCCCCATCTGAATTCCAATACCTGAAAGTGCGGCAAGGTGTTTAAGCGGTTTGTCCTGGTTTGGCACTTGTTTGTAAGGTTGGTTTTGGTTCTGCTTTGAGCTCTTTTACAGAATCCTTCATTTGACAATGGGCATTAAAAGAAGCCCCTGGCTCAACAGCTAGTTTTCCTGTTTGAACCTCGCCCTCTACACGTGCAGTAGCGCGCAAACTTAATGTTTCAAAAACAGTTAGTTTTCCTTTAAAGCTCCCCTCAACATCTGCATTTTTACACGATAGACTGCCTTCAATTTTACCAGTATTGCCTATTACCACTTTTCCTTTAGTTATCAATGTGCCGTGAATTTTACCCTCTATTCTAAAATCGCCTTCACTCTTCAAGTCCCCTTCAAAAACAGTTCCTTGAGCAATGGTGTTTTGCTGTGAGAGTGCGCCTTGTTGGTATTTTGGTTTTTTTGCTTCTGTGAACATAATCTATAATTTTAATTTTCTCGCTTTTCTAAATATCGATCAAGGGCTTTGTGTATTTGAAGTATCCTGTAGTTTTCAGATGATATTGCAAAACTTGGCTGTGCTAAAATTTCATTGTCTTCTATGTCAATTAACTCCGCAAATCCTCTTGCCCCTTGAATACTTCTCAAGCCATGAACAACTACAAATGTAGTATTTTTATTGAACACATCCTCAGAGACCTTCAAACTAAGGACCTCTTCGTCCTCAAGTACCTTGGCAAGTTCCTTTTTAAACGTATTGATAAGCTCCTGCTCTTGAGCGTTAAATTGGTAAATCGTTTTAAAATTTTTACCCTCAGATAAATTTTTAAAATCGTCGTTTTCTAAGTTTGAAAGCACATTATCTATTAACTCTTGGGCTTGTTTGCCTTCAGGACTATTAGGGTAATTCAATGCAATATAATTGAGGCCTTCTTTGTACTCCCCAAACCCATAGAGACGCCCCTTTGCGCTGGTTTTTAACAATTCGAACTTAGGAACAATCTCATCCCCTTCAAATCGAATGATTTCATTAGCACAGGAGTCAATCACTTCTTGATAAGCACTGGCCTCAAACTTTTCAAAAAGAGCTTTATATACAGCCTCTGGTCCTTTTTCATCGCCAGCTAAAACCGCTGCTGGGTTTTTGAGTATTTGGGCATACCTTGAGGTGGGGTAATCGCGTATAATCTCATCCTTGATCTGCGTGGCTAGTCCTAAATTTGGAAGCAATGTGTATGCTTTATAAAGATTATATTTTGCGGGTAAAACCAAGCGGTCTTCTGGGGTTTGATCAAGAAGGGCTTCCAATTTGTCTACAGAGCGCTGATAGTCTTTAAATTTGTTTTTATAAATCAATCCCAATTGGTAGTATGCAAAATTTCGCTCTTTGGCAATACTATCGATTTGAGCAGAATCTGCTGGTATTAGATTTAAATAATAACTGACGGTTAAAATATCTTTATTCGTTTCTCCCTCTGCTTTAGAGGCCATTGATTTTGATACCTCACCAGAAATTGTTTTTTTAGACCATCGCCAATTATCCGCCAGCGGACGTTTCCCCCAAACATTGGCAAATGCATTTTTACCATAAGCGACTGTTGCCGTTTCGTAAAAATAAAACTTTCCTTTACTTGATGCATTTTTAGATCCAAAGCTTGTCGAGGGATTTATATAGTTGTTTTGTGCAGTACTTTTTTGTTCTTGCTCAGCTTTTAATTCTTTGATGAGCCTCTCAAAATAGTCTTCTTGTTCGCTTTTTGACATAGCAACAAGATTTAAAACACTATCATTTGCCTGCGCAATAGCTTCGTAATAAATGACGTCTTGTAAATTGTCCAGCCGTTTTTTAACTGCGCGGTAAGGCTTTGAATTCTTCTTGTAATTTACATGAGTACTGTCGTAATATGTGCCTGCTCTTGTATATCTTGAGTCATCAAAATAGAGGTCAGCAATATTGTGGTAGTTCAATGCTGTTAAGAAAGTATCCTTGGAATCTGTTCTTAAAGATTTGTTGAAATAAGCAATGGCAAGAGAGTCATTCTCGCGTTTCAAATGGTGCTTTGCTATTGTGTGGTGGATACGGTCCAAATATGGGCGATATTCTCTGTTGTCTTCCATATCAGACAATAATGTACTTAGTTCTTCACGATCGCCATTGGAGTAATCAAAATTGTGAATCTGTTCCAAAAACGCATTTACTCGATACGCCATAGGAACGCTGCGCTTTAGCTCAATAACTTTTTGAAACGCTAGATCAGCACTGTCCTTTTTACCAAGTTCATTAAAAATTTGGCCTTCAATAAAATGGAGTCGACCTCTCAAAGGCTTGCTTTTAGTAAGCGTGTAGGCGTTTCTGAGATGTAAAAGAGCTGAGTCCACACGTTTTGTATTCAAATAGAGTTGAGCCAAAGTCGCTTGGGCATCTACTTGATCCTCTTTCGATAATTGCTTTTTTTCAATTAATGCTTTTAAATTCTCTAGGGCTGTAGCTTCATTTTCTAGACGTAAATTTGTTTTTGCACGCCAAATCTTAGCTGAGTTAATATTACTACTACCAGGGTATTTAAACAAAATATAATTGAACGCTTCAAGCGCTGGTATAAATCGTCCACTGTAATAGCGCGACTTGCCCAGAAGGAGGTATGCTTCGTCAATTTGAGGGTTTTTTTCTTTGCCCTTGATGTTCATTCCGTGTTTTTGAACCGCTTTAATAGCCTTTTGCTCAGCGCGTTCAAAATTCGCATTTTGATTGTTGAATTCTGAAAAAAGATCTTCGGAAAAGCTCAAGCGCTCTACAGGTAGAATTGCCCAGTAATTGTCTTGATATGAGTCTTCAATATCCTTAAGCCCTGCATCTAGTGCTAGATTTCCATTATATAAAATATTGTACTTTGTGTTTAGAGAGTGCCAATTGCGGTTGATGAATTTATCTTTTTTTTGCGAGCAGCTCGTAAAAATAAATGCAATTGCTGAAAAACTTAGAATATATTTGAATGTCTGTCTCAACTCTGGGACGTTTTTGATGTTTATAACTTAAAACTATCTATAAATTGTATACAAGGTCTGTAAAAATACTCATCTTTTTGAATAAATCTAACTATTTGCCTGAATTTAGTATAATTTGAGAACTTACGTTTTTCACAAAAAACAAAAATTTTGGCGGTATGTTAACTAAAGTTCATCTTCAAACTTTAGTATTTTTGTTCCAAATAAAAATAGATGGCTACATTTAACACCCTTGTTATAAGCAAAATTCAGCGTGAAACTTCTAAAGCAGTAAGCATTAGTTTTGATGTCCCGGAATCATTAAAGAACACATATGCCTTTGAGGCGGGCCAGTATCTAACCTTAAAAACTAAAATTGATGGTCAAGAGATACGCCGTGACTACTCTATTAGCTCAAGCCCTAGAAGTAATGAGTTGACCGTTACCATCAAAGAAATCGAAAATGGAATATTTTCGTCTTTTGCTAACCAAGAACTTAAAGTAGGGGAGTCTATCGCTGTAGCACCTCCAAAAGGCCGCTTCACATATACAACAAATTCTAATCGTCAAAACACTATTGTCGCTTTTGCTGCAGGAAGCGGGATAACCCCAATTATGAGTATTTTGAAAACTGTATTGGACACGAACACTAGCCAAAAGTTTGTTCTTGTTTACGGAAACAAAACACCTGAAGAAACAATTTTTTTTAAAACGCTTCACGATTTGAAAACACAATACCCAACTCGTTTTGAGCTTCAGTATGTATACAGTCAAGCACAAGGTGAGAGCGCGCTTTTTGGAAGAATTGATAAAGGAAATACAAATTACAGCTTAAAGAATCTAATTAATATTGATCAAACATCGGCCTTCTATTTGTGCGGCCCTGAGAAAATGATACATACCGTTAAAGAAGTTCTTTTGCAACACAATGTGTCTGAGGATGATATATTGTTCGAACTTTTTACTGCTACAACAACAGTTGCTGAAGCCCAAGTTTCGATACCTAGTGGCCCCACCAAAGCTACTGTTTTGGTAGATGATGAAACAACAGAAATTAGTGTAAATTCAGAGCAAACCATTCTTGAGGCCGCACTGAAGCATGATGTTGATGTCCCTTATTCTTGTCAAGGAGGAGTATGTAGTAGCTGTATTTGCCGGATCACAAAAGGAACTGCTGAAATGCGTCAAAATAGTGTTCTTACAGATGGTGAAGTCGCAGAAGGCCTTGTGCTTAGTTGTCAAGCCGTTCCAACATCAGCTGTTATACATATCGATTTTGATGATGTTTAGACTATTTTTTCAATAGCCGCTATAATGTCTTTTTCAGAAATGCTATCTATCGCTTTTTCATAACCCTTTGGGTAGTGTTTACCGTAAACTGAAGTCGGTATTCTTGGAAATTTATTTCGGTCTGCAACCAAGCAATTTTTAAGAGACTGATTAAAGGGCTTGAACCCAGAAAATGGATGAGTAACTCCCCATAAAGTCAGGACCTGTATACCCATTAAAGCCGCCATGTGCGCGTTGCCTGAATCCATAGCCAGCATTGCTTTTAAATGGCCAATTAATTTTAACTCATCATCCAGGGAAAGTCGGCCAGCCACCGAAATTACATTTGGGAATAAATTCGTAATCTCATTTAGCTTTTGCACCTCTGCTTGTCCGCCTCCAAACAAAACAACAGTAGCGCCAGTTTTAGAAAAATGATCTATAACCGCTTTCATTTTATCCAAAGAATATGTCTTTGAAGAGTAGGCAGCAAACGGGGCAATTCCAATATAGGGCTGTGGGCATTCTTTTAATAGGGATTGAATTTCTTTGGAAAGTGGCTGAGCTATTGGAAAATCTGGTGTGCTTAATGAGAGGTCAAACCCAAGTTGACGAAATACATCAGCATAACGTTCGACAACAGGCTTTAAGGGTTTAAATATTTTTCCTGTAATTAATTGTTTTTTTTCTTTACGTCCTTTGTCCAAAATGGCCCAATTGAGCCCGGGAAGTAAAATGCGCAGTACCTTGGTCCGCAAAACATAGTGTAAATCAGCAACTGCATTTACTCTAAGGGCCTTTATTTTTTTAGAAAGCTGGAACAGGCCAAGAAGTCCTTTGTACTGTTTTTTCAAGTCAACTCCAATAACCTCAACAGTGGGCAGATGCTTAAAAAGAGGAGTAAATTGAGTCTTGGTGAGTACAGCTATTTTTGCATTTGGGTGGCTTTTAATAAGGGCACTTATTACAGGAACTATCATCGCCACATCCCCTAAAGATGAAAATCTAATGACCAGTATATGTTGTGGGTCCTCGCGCAAGAATAAATTATTTTGTTCCTCTTAAAACAGGATTTAGTTCGTCATCATTGTACATTTTCATTTGCTTGTACACCTTCATGTATTTATCGCCATTGGCAATAGCCCCTAAAAGGTCATCTATGGCAGTAGAAAGATCCAGACGTTGCTCTAATAAAATGTCTAACTTTTTCTGACAGGCTGCTTTGTGTTCGCCTGTAGCATCAGCACGTACCGTTTCGAGGTGCATGTGGTAAATTTTAAGCGCTAAAATAGAAAGGCGGTCAATTGCCCAAGCTGGACTTTCAGAGTTGATTTTGGCCGTACTTTTTGGCTGAACCTTTTTGTATAACTCTAAAAAATAGCTGTCAATAAATTCCACTGTATCGGTTCGGTCTTGATTTGAAGCATCAATCATGCGCTTTAGTTTTAAAGCTGTAACAGGGTCAATATTGGGGTCGCGAATAATATCTTCATAAGCCCATTGAACCGTGTCGATCCAGCACTTTCTGTACAATAAATGACCGATGAGGTCCTGGTCTTTATCATATTTGTTGTGAAATGGCTGATCGACAGTATCCGCCTTTTTATAAGTGGCAATTACATCTTGAAAAATTGTATTGGCTTTCTTGGAAAACATAGTGTATAATTATGCTGCAAATATAGTGTAAATCTTGACTTAAAAATTAAGAAGGTTCTGAATATTGAGGCCTGTTTTGAGTACAGCTGTCCCAAAAAGAAGTAAAATAAAAACGCTTGGTAACCATTGTGAATGGGTCTGTTCTGTGTTATTTGCCATAACAATTGCCAAGGGAAAAACTAAAAAAATAAAATCTGCCATTGATTTGTTTTCTGAAACCAATGGAATAATAAGGCCGATTACAAGAGCAGAAAATAAAATAAAGTATACAAAACGGGATTTTGATGTTTTAAATACCATTTTATTGAACAAACTAGAGATTCCCCATAAAGATGATATTAGCAATATTGCTAAAGGAAAAAAAGTGATCAAATCATAATAAATTGAGAGGTCTAAGTTGATTTGTGGCATCTGTTTGAGCCAAATATCAAAATCCTTATTTAAAAAAAAAATAAAAAAAAACGCTGTTAAGCTTACGCTTAAAGCGCCAAAAAAAACGGCAAAAGTGTTTTTAAAATAATCTGAAGTGATCATTAATATTGCGACAAATAAAGGGACAAAGTACAGTACGGACCAAGGATAGAAAATAGTTGCTAAAGCAATCCAAAAGCCAGCATCAAATAGCTTCTTTTTTGTATTTAGATTTTTCTTTAAGCTGAATATTCGTCTTAGGCCTAATAAAACAAAAAGATTGGATAGCATTACAATAGGTGTTAAAAAAAACTGCGGTAGGATTCCAATAAACAAGCAAAGATAAAGTGCAGCAAAACTGTTTTTTTGGGTTAAGTCATTTTTTGTGATGATAAAAACATAAACAAAAAAGGTTACTAAAAACAGGAAAAAAACACCAAAAAGAGTGAGGTAACTTATGGGAGATTGATTGATGTTATGGTTGTAAAAAGACTGAAAGACAAAAATCGCAAAAAACAACACTAAAAAAATTAAATAGTGTAAGGGCTTAGATGTTCTAAAAAAGCTTGTAATCATCTTATGTGTTACTTATATTTGCAACGTAAATATAAGCTTATTCTGTGCTAACCCACAAGAACAAAACTTTTAAAACCATAAGATGAAAGATTTTTTTAATGGAATTCAGGAATTTTTTGAAACCGTATTGTTTGTTCCTTTTAATGTATTAAGAGAGGTTGAGCTCGAAAATTGGTGGATGGCGAATCTCGTTTCATGGGTTTTCTTAGCTATCCTCGTGGTGAGCTTTACGTATTGGATGCTCCAGCTTAAGTCATTCAATGACAATAATGAAGAGGATAAAAGCATTTCTTCACACTCCTATTTATAGATCAAATCCAAGGTCTTTTCTGAAATTCATACCTTCAAATTTTATCTTTGAAATCTCATTGTAAGCTTTATTGAGGGCTTCTTTGTGGTCTAATCCAAGAGCTGTAATGGCCATCACTCGGCCTCCAGAAGTCACAACTTCATCATTGCTGTGTTGTGCTCCAGCATGAAAAACTATCGCCTCTTGTACATTCTCAAACCCCGATATTGTTTTTCCTTTTTCATAGGCTTCAGGATAGCCACCAGACACAAGCACAACAGTCGTTGCTGTTTTTGGATTGACTTCTAAATTTATTGTATTCAAATTCTGATTTTTAATTGCAATAAAAATCTCCATCAAATCTGTATTAATGCGCGGTAAAACAGCTTCGGTTTCTGGATCACCCATTCGTACATTGTATTCGATCACTAAAGGTTCGTTATTAACTACAATTAATCCGATAAAAATAAATCCTTTATAAGGGGTTTTGTCCTTTTTAAGCCCTTCGATAGTTGGCTTTACAATGCGTTCTTCAATTTTATTCAAAAGGACCTCATCAGCAAAAGGAACTGGAGAGATAGCGCCCATACCTCCAGTATTGAGGCCAGTATCACCTTCACCGATGCGTTTGTAGTCTTTTGCCGTTGGCAATAGCTTATAATGTATTCCATCTGTAAGCACAAAACAACTCAGCTCTATGCCGTCCAAAAATTCTTCGATAACAACTTTGCTGCTTGCGGCGCCAAACTTGGAATCCACTAACATGTTTTTTAGTTCAGATTTTGCTTCATCGAGATCATCAATAATTAGAACACCTTTCCCTGCGGCAAGACCATCGGCTTTTAAGACATAAGGTGGTGAAAGTGTTTCCAAAAAAGAAAACCCTTTTTCAAGGTCATTAGCTGTAAAACTTTGATAGGCCGCAGTGGGAATATTATGGCGAAATAAAAATTCTTTAGCAAATTCTTTACTTCCCTCTAATGTAGCAGCAGCTTTTTGAGGGCCAATTACGGCAACATGTTTCAAAGCATCATCATTTAAAAAGAAATCATGTACGCCATTCACCAAAGGGTCTTCTGGGCCCACAACAAGCATTTCTATGTTATGGCTTAAAACTGCAGATTTTATGCCTTCAAAATCAGTAACTGAAATATCTAAATTTGTTGCAATTGATGCAGTTCCAGAATTGCCTGGCGCTACATACAAGTCGGCACACAATGGGCTCTTTGCAATTTTCCAAGCAAAGGTATGCTCTCTTCCTCCTGATCCTAATACTAAAACGTTCATTGGTTAATATGCTTTTTCGTCGCCTTTAATGGCTTTAATAATAGTTTGAATAATAATTTTTAGGTCCAAAAATATAGACCAATTTTCTATATAAAAAATATCGTATTTCACCCGACCAATAATATCTTTGTCCGTCTCTACTTCGCCTCTATATCCACTCACTTGTGCCAGGCCCGTAATCCCCGGTTTTACAAAGTGACGTACCATAAATTTATCAACTTTATTGGCATACATTTCTGTATGGCTTAGCATATGTGGTCGTGGCCCAACAACAGACATATCGCCTATGAGCACATTGAAAAATTGGGGGAGTTCATCCATACTGGTTTGACGCATAATTTTGCCCAGTTTAGTAATCCTTTGGTCCGCTTTTGATACTTGAATAACATTTGCTTTATCATTTATAACCATTGATCTGAACTTAAAACAAGTAAATGACTTGTAATTATAGCCATTTCGAAGCTGAGAAAAGAACACTGGCCCCCTAGATTCAATCTTTATGAGAAGTGCTAATAAGGGGGTCAACCAAGACAGGATTAGAACGATAATCAGCAAAGAAAAACCAATATCAAACAGTCGCTTCAGGGCTAGGTTGAAAGAATCATCCAAAGGAATGGTTCTGAATTCTAAGACAGGAACCATCCCGTAAAAATCGCGCTTTAGGTCTTGGTTGAGGACAGTATTTTGCTCTGGGACGAATTTGACAACTTTCAAATTATTGTCTGCAAATTTTGTAATCGCTTTCACATCAACAGCTTCTATTTCAGAAAGTGAGCAGTAAATTTCATCAACACTTTCAGCTTTGATATAACTAAAAAGTGTGTTTAAGTCTATCTTCTCTCTTTTTTTAAAGGACACGGTTTTTGTGTTAATAAAGCCTGACTCAGGATTATTCTTGAAAAACAACTCAAGATCCTTTGCTTCTTTGCTGTCTCCAAGAATAATTGTTCTTCGTGTATTCCCTTTTAGATAAGCTCTATAATTCTTTAAAAGAAAAAATAACAGATACTTAAACAATGATATAAAAAGAAAACAGAAAATAATATATCTTAAAATCAGAACTGGGTTAAGGTTAGATTGTGGAAAAACTCCTTCATAGGCAAACACCAGTAATGAAAAAAACAACGCTTGACGTACTAAAAGGTTATAGACACGAAGAGCGCTTGAATAACGGTGAACTTCATAAAATTTTGAAATAAGGGCTGTAACAACCCAGCCCAAAGAAATAGTCACGGTATATCTTAAAGAAAATGCTTGAGGAAAGAGACACAAAGCCGCTACCACATTGATTACTGTTAGATCAATGGTGTGAAAAATAGGCTTAATCAGCCACGAATAACGTCCTTGTCTGAAACTGCTCACTAGCGTTTGATGTGTTTAGAAAAGTCTTTATGATCGACTTTAAAAAGTTTTGATTCAGGTAATGTTCTAAAATATTCTAATGTCTTTTTCATGCCCTCACTTCGATTGACTTTAGGTGCCCAATTTAATATTTTTTTTGCTAAGCTAATATTGGGTTGGCGTTTTAATGGGTCATCTTTAGGGAGGGGTTTATATTTTATTTTTTGATTGGTATTTGTAAGAGTTAAGATTTCTTGTGCGAATTCTGAAATGGTAATTTCGCCGGGGTTGCCAAGATTAACAGGCAGTGTATAGTCGCTAAAAAGCAATCGGTAAATGCCCTCAATTAAATCATCTACAAAGCAGAACGAACGTGTTTGACTGCCATCTCCAAATACCGTAAGGTCTTCCCCTCTAAGCGACTGCCCCATAAATGCGGGAATCACTCGGCCGTCATTCAGACGCATACGAGGGCCATAGGTATTAAAAATACGGGCAATCCGAGTCTCCAGCCCGTGAAAACGATGATAGGCCATGGTCAATGCTTCTTGAAAGCGCTTGGCTTCGTCATAAACCCCACGAGGGCCAATAGCGCTGACATTACCATAATATTCTTCTGACTGTGGATGTACAAGTGGATCGCCATAGACCTCTGAGGTCGAGGCGATAAGAATACGGGCGTTTTTGGCTTTTGCTAAACCTAATAAATTGTGTGTCCCAAGCGAGCCTACTTTCAGGGTTTGAATAGGGATTTTAAGGTAATCAATTGGGCTGGCAGGAGAAGCAAAATGTAAGATATAATCTATAGTCTGGGCGATATCTATATGATTTGTAACATCATGCTCTATAAACTCAAAATTGGGGTGCTTAAAAAGATGATGTATATTGTCTTGATCTCCAGTAATGTAGTTGTCCATCCCAATAACATGAAACTCCTCAGCAATAAAACGATCACAGAGGTGTGATCCTAAAAAGCCTGCGGCGCCAGTGATAAGAACGGTTTTGGACATAAAGATTTATTTGTCATGCCAAATATAATTAGATTGTTTGGTTTGGGGAGTATTACAGATAAGTATTATTTTGTGCGGAAGAAATCTTTGGACTTTAATTCTACAAAGTCTTTGATTTCTTTTTCAAATCGTTTTTTTGAAAATTTTTCTACACTAGCCCTAATTATTTCAGGCTCAAAGGATTGCGTATCAAAGTATTTCAGAGCATTTAAGATTGATTGACTTGTTTGATTTTCAAATAAAATACCTGTATAATTATGTTTGACCGTTTCTAATAAACCGCCTTTTGCAAGACCAATTACTGGGGTTCCGCATGCTTGAGCTTCAACTGGAACTATTCCAAAATCTTCCTCGGCAGCAAACACAAATGCTCTAGCGTTTCGCATGTAAACCTTTAATTTAGATGGTTCAATATACCCTAAAAACTCAATATTATCTTTGGCTATTTTCTTTAGTTTTTTTTCCTCTGGCCCAGATCCTGCTATGATTAATTTTTTGTTGGGTAATTCATTGAATGCCCTAATTATGATTTCAATTTTTTTATATGAAACCAACCTCGATGCAGTAAAAAAGAAATCCTCTTTCTTGACTTTTAATTTAAACTTACTAATATCAACCGGAGGGTAAATTACTTTACTATTTCGATTATAGTTTTTTTTTATTCTTTTCTGTATATATTTAGAATTCGCAATAAAAAAATCAACGCTCTTATTGTTGTTGTAGTCCCATCTTCTTATTTTATTTAAAACCCATTTTGCATACATCCCCCTAATGCCCGTGTTGAAATTTGAGTCTTCTAAATATTGATGATAAAAATCCCAAGCATATCGCATTGGTGAATGACAATAACATATGTGTAGTTGATTTTGATTAGTTAAAACACCCTTGGCTATTGATGCAGAAGATGATAGAACTAGGTCATATTCCTTTAAATCAAGTCGCTCCATTGCTTTAGGGAAAAGTTGTAAAAATTTTCTGTGGTTTGACTTTGCGGTAGGCAGGTTTTGAATAAAGCTAGTTTTGACTGTTTTGCCTCCTAAAATAAATTCTCTATCCTCATTATTTAAAAAGTCAATTAAAGAAAAATGGGCTAAATCATTCCAAACATTGTTTATTGAATGAACAACCTTTTCGGCGCCTCCATTTACATAATACCAATCATGAACTAATGCTCTCTTCATTAACTTTAATTAAATTATTTTTTAGCAATAAAAGGATTATTGTAAATGCTACAAAAGGATAAATCCCAGCGCCTCTTAAATAATTAAACATTAACAAAAATACATTAATAATTATGATATAAATTACTAATGGAAGCCAAATAAAGTTGTTTTTTGCATTTAAAAATACAATCTTTTGAAAGCCACCAAAAACAAACATAAAAAGAGGAGTTAACCAGCCAAAATCTAGAAAAAGAGCTCCAAAAGTTGTTATGTAAACATATTCTCTTGGAGAGGTGTTAATATTTCCTTTATTAAATAGTCTGCCAAAAGGACTAAAGGTATAAGAGCCATAGGTTAGCGGTATTGGTTTTCCTTTTACAATATGGTTAAACTCAAAGAAACCATGAGTAATATATTGTCCTAAATGAAGAAATGTCAAAGCTGTCCGCTTATTTAAATCAGAAGTGCTGTCTGATAAAATATACAACTCAATATTTTTTGACGGCTTTAATAAATCGTTATATCTAGCAGATAAAATCTCATTGTATATATTTTTCCCTTCTTTTGCTTCTCTTTTAAATAACAAAAGATTTGTAACTATAAATAATGATATTGCTCCAAAAAGAGTCAAAATAATTTTCTTCTTTGTTAATTTAATCTTTGTAAAAACTAGGGTTGAAAAAACTAGAATAATAGCAATATCAAAAAAAGGCTTTCTAGATCCTAACAAAAGTGCTTCTACAAGGGGCAAAAATAGAAGTGCAAAAGAGAGAATTTTTAATCGTTTGTTTTGAAGATTTAAACTTATTACAATTACTATTGGAAAAAAATAAAGAGCTTTTAATACGGAGGCAATTTTAAAAGGAATTTGTACAAACTCAAAACCACTCCCAACCAAAGATCTGTTTAAAGCGTAACTGTTTGATAATGTCATCTCACGAACAAAAAACAGGTCAATAAAGCGCACCAAAAAACTAAGTGCTGTAATAATGATTATCTTATATAAAATTGAAATCAATTCTACCTGATTGTAAACCTCTTTTTCCTTTTTTTTAAGATTAATCGTTACAAATCCAAATATCAAGCTCAAATAACAAGCAACGATAAATAGTGTTGTTTTGGGTTGAATGGGCTCAACAATTTGAACAGGAAGTGTAACAAACACACAAAACCATATGACAACTCCAAATATCAGACTAAAATAGAACAGCTTATTTATGTTAAGATAGTTCACGGACATAAAATTAAATAATAGTACCCAATAGTAAATAAATATAATGATGCGATCGTGAGCGCAGATTTTCTAAAAATTATATTTTTTTTATATAAACTAAAATATTGAATAAGACAGGCTGTTGATATTATAGTGAAATGTATAAGTACCAAAAATTGTAAATCCATTTGATTTCTACAAAAGTAAAAAACAATTAGCGCTACAACCGACAATCCTAAAAATTTAATATTGTTTTTGGCGGCGAGTTTTTCCCTGTCAATGATACTCGAATTTAATGCAGTTGCAATCCAAACAACCATCTGAGCAGATAATATAAAATAAATGTTTTTGTAGGATTGAAAAGTGTCCGTAAAAAAGTCTGAGAATTCTCCAACAATGTATGGTGAAATGAAAAAAATTAGTACGGAAAGTGTATATATAAACAGAAAAAATTTGAAGTAATACTCATCTAACAATAAAGGGCTCAGCGTATAAATTTTCTTGAAAAAAAGAATATTTATTACTTGATAAATCATTACAACAATTGCTGCCAACCTAAAATAAAAAGCGTATACACCTACAGCCTCAAAATCAAAAAAGTATTCTACCAATATTCTGCCTGAGGTCGTAATTAAAAATATTAAAAAAGTAGAAATTAAAAGATGAACACTAAAGCTTAAAATGATTTTATATCCATCAATTAATATTTGATTTTTATGTTTAAAGAAATTATAAATACTATAAAACACATAACCCATAGCATATAATATTATAAATACATTAATTGCATTAATACTAATTGCTACCAACCCAAGTAGTGAAAAAATGTAATATACTAACAGAACAATGTAAAGCCCTGAATCTAAAATTACAGCAACTATTGATTTTTCGTGGGACTTTAATTGAGTTGAATAAAATACTTGATTTGCAATTATATACGACACATTGAATGCTAAATAAAAATTGATGTTCAATTCAAAGAAAAAAAACAAAATTTGATTTATCACAAATGGTATTAGCAACACCAACACATGGAGTTTAAACGACGGTTGTAATTCTAATCTTTTTTCTCTTAATATGAAATATGGATAAGCTCCTGGAACACCTAGATTGATTACTGTATTAACAATCATCCCTAAGCCCGCCAATGCATATTCTAGAATACCAAAATCAGTACGAGATAATACATCTGCTAAAAATAGAGGTACAAAATAAACCGTTGCCTTGGCTATGGTAAATACTAAGACAAAGAAGCTATGTTTTCTTATGCGGGCGACTATTTTCAAAAAATCGTTTTCTTAAAAAATAAAATTGATTTCATAATTTTATCAACTATTGTTGGTTTTCTATTAGTACTCCATTGTTATTGTCTTCTAAAATATTTATGTTAGGATTATCATTAATTATATCTAATACTCCAATAGTAAAAGGCCTTGTTTTATCCCCATAGTCAAAATGAGCTGTATATTTTGCTTTGCTACCTTTCTCATTAATGACAACTTTTTCAATATAACTATTATAACATTTGTTGACCCAAAGCGCCTTAAACTCTATTTCTTCTCCTTTGACTGCGTCTTGCATTGGAGACATATGCTCTGAACTGCCAACACCAAACTTATCTATATAAACTTCACCTATCAAATGATCTTTCCCAGTAATGTAAACCCCATGACGGTCCGTTGATTTGATGTGTACCTTGTCAATTTGTACATTTTCTGGATTATTGTTCCACCCGTCAATTGAAAGAGCTGCATGATTGTGTTGGTACTTTTTATCACCAGAGCCAAAATCATCTATTTCTAAAAATTTGATTTTTATGTCTTTACACCCGAGAATAGAAAGAAAGAAAAATGATGCAGGAAAATAAAATTGATTTCATAAATAATATTTTTAATTAGTTTTATAAGCCATAGTATTTAAACTTTTATCTAACACATACAAAAATGGAATTAAAACGGCAAAAATGACAACACCATGTTGCCTATCTAAATACGATTCTACAACGCAAGCAAAGCTAAAAAAGGTTAAAATAAATGGATAAAAAAAATATTTTGTTTTTATTTTTTTGAATAAACAAAATAGAAGCCACAAAAACAAGATCCCTCCCAAAAAACCTGTTTTAAGAAATTCCGATAAATATTGATTGTGGTTGTTTAGTTCTCCCTTTAATGCTGCTTTAAAATTAATTGTCTTATACTGCTTTTTTAATGCGCTTTGAAAATCTCCAGTACCAACTCCAAAGGGTAATGATTGGCCGATTTCTTTCAACGCTAAATAATTAATAAGCAACCTGTGTTCGAATGTGTTTTTGGTTTGCGTGTATTTATTTTTTGTAATAATGGTCTCAAGGTTCAAATCTGTTGTTTTAATAAACACATTTATTCTATTTTTTAAAATTGGGGTTTGCATTGCTGCAAACAAACAAACACATCCAATTATCATCAAAAAATAAGCGTTCTTTTGTTTTCGTTTTAAAAACAACGATGTGATAAAATATATCCATGAAGCAAAAAGAAAAAACAATATCGTTTTGTTCCCTAGCAAAAATAAAACCCCCACGGATATACATAGTAAAATAGTGTGCAGGATCAATTGTTTTTGCTCAAGAATTGATTTTAATGAAATTAAAATTGGAAGAAAAACAATAAACGCTATATAGAACTGACTAACCCCTAACTGCTCTTCAATTGTAAAATGCACAAATGTATTTAGAGTGCGCTGTAAAATAAAAACATGACTTATAATTAGGCCAATAAATGTTATAACAATTGAATATTTTAAGAAACATAAAAGTTTTAGCACATTCTTTTTTGTTATTGATTCTAAAAACATGATGGGAGGGATAAGGCATAAAGGCAGCAAAACTACAATCCTCCTTAAGGCAAATTCTTTGTCTTCTGAATAAAAATATCCAACACATTGGACCAAGAAAAATGCTATGAATAATACTGAAGCTTTATGTGTTTTTAGGGCTTTTAATTTTTTTGTAATATTTGCTTTACTGTCTAAAAAAAATATTGGTACTAATAAATATAAGGCGATGTTGTTTACTGCATAAGACAATGGAAATGAGCAAATAATGATGGCCACAACGATACAAAATAATTTAGATCGTTGGTTAATTAAGCTCCTGATCGTAATACTCATTTTTAACTAAAATATTTGTTAATTGATCATCAAAAATTGGTAATTGTTTTGCTGAACCACTCATTCTAATATTGTTAATAAACGTTGGCTCATGGTATCTCCCCTCATCCAATCTTAGACTATATCCCCGCTTGTTAGGGGTGGTACTATATATATCTAACGAATCTATCTCACAGTTATTACATTTGTTTATCCAAAGAGCTGAAAAAACTGTTTCTTCTCCAGTCTTAGCATCATCTAAGCCAAACATATTTTCATTACTGCCCAATCCAAAATTTGAAATCTTAATATTGTTTAGTTTATGATTTTGCCCTGTAAGATAAAGTGCTGTTCTGCCTGCGTTATTAATTTCCAGTTTATTAATCTGAATATTTTTAGGGTTGTCATTCCAACCGTGAATCTGTAAAGATGCCGCTGTATGCTTAAAAAAGTCATCCCCTGTAGCTCCAGTATCACTAATGAAAAGAGAATCAAATTTTATATTCTTACTTCCAGCGTAAATACTAACACCGCGATTTTTTTGCTCATATATATTTTGGGTTTGATTGGATTTTACAATAACTTTTTCAAAAGAAATATCATGTGATTGGACAATAAAAAGTTTGTCTAAAATAGTGACTGAACCGTTGATTTTAATGCGTTCTGAATTATTAGTAATTTGAAGGTATCCTGCCAAAATAACCTCATCAAATTTAATTGTAACATTTGAGGTGTTTTCCAAACTAACAGAAGTATTATAATATCCTGGAGGAAAATAAATTGGCAGCCCTTGGTTGGCAAGACTGAGCACATTTTTGAAATCGTTTGTTGATATAGTTTGTTCTGGAAAAACACCATATCGCCTTACATCTCCTTTAGTGAAGGTTTGGTGAATAATAAACTCACTGTCATCAACATTAAGTGTTTCTTCTGGGGGAACTATATTTATTATTTCTTTAGAATCCACACAAGATAAGCAAAGTATTAAACTAAAAAGTAAATAAGCGAATCTCATAATTTATGCTTTGCAATGAAGGTCAAATTATTTGGCCAGTACTTAAAAACTAATAATGAAATAAAAAAAGTAAATAAATAATAGGATGATGACCCCATTAAAAAATTCAAATAAATTGAGGTGATGATGATTGTGGAAAGATATCCATAAAAAATAATATATTGAGTGTGTCCTCTTTTTGCATGTGTATAGATTCGTTTTGAAAAACGCCCCCAAAAAAACAAAAGCACTATACCAAATAAACCAAAGTCAATATAAAAAGGCCCAAAGAAAGTTTGATAAACTGCTTTTCTTTTTACTATGTCGTTGAGTTCGTCAAATGATTTCAGAGGGGCGCCAAAAACTCTAAAAAATTTAAAAAACACATTAAACTCATATTGGCCATAGTGATAACCCGTGGTTTTTTCAAGGTCGTTTACTAGTCTTACATATTCAAAAACCCCATGAGCAAAGTAATGTTTTAAGCTAAAAAGACCCAACATTCGACTTTTTTCATTGGGGAGAGCTGAGTAAAAAGCTTCTTTGAAATCTTTATCAAACTTCACCCATTGGTAGTCTTTTTGTTCCCAAACTTTAAACACAGTATCTCCATAATTAAAACGTGTTAATCGTGTGTCTAAAACCTTTATGGAATAGGATACAAACAAAAGTGACACTATTGCCAAAGGAATTATCACCTTTTTTTTAAATAGAAATTTAGGCAACGAAGCTAATGTTGTTTTTAAAACTTTAAATTTTACAATAGTAAACGTTGTGTTTTTAAAAAAGCTGGCATAACTTACAATAATAATGGTCGTACCAAGTAATGCAATAATGGTTCTCCCTCCCATAAAAAAGGTTTCTATAATTGGGTAGAGACCAAAACTTACTATTAAAAACAGGTGCGTTTTATTAAAAATTTTATAGTTATAAATTGTAACAAGAAGTGCTAAAAAAGAAAAAGGATATAATATAGATGCAATTACTCCAACTGCTCCGCCTGTTAACTCTTTTCCCATATTCTCCAAGCGTTGTTCAAAAATATCATTGGCTATATAAATACCACTTTTAAAAAAACCTATATATAATTTTAACAAAATTCCAATGACACCTATGAAAAAAAATAAATATGCAATCTGTTTTGTCTTTTTGTTTGATGTTACTTTTAAAGGTTTGACTAAGCTAGTTTTCAAAGAAATAACCCCTAAGCAAAAAGCTAGAACAAATAAAGTAAGCGTAAATAATGGAAACCAAATACCGCCACTATATAAATAAGTAACTGGGAGCTGACTGTAAAAAAATACCCAAACCAAAAGAGACCACAACAATAATTTTATTGGATGTATTGCTTGCATTATTCTTTTTTATATATAAGTTCAACTAAACCATGATCTTTTACTTTTTTTAGCTTGCTCTTTACTTTATCGAGGCTATTTTCAATATGTCGCAGACCTTGACTAACGTACATTCCTGGTTTTTCTAAGTCTTTAGAAACAACACTGCCACTGCCAACGTGAATGGCATTACCAACTTTTACGCCAGGATTAAAAATACAACCTGAACCTATGTATACGTTGTCACCTATTTGTATTTTACCATCAATTCTGATCCTATCTTTTCCTGTATTAGCATGGTAATAGCCATGTGTCCACATTTGAGATCTTACTCCAGCCAAAATAGAAAATTTTCCAAAACTTATACTTTGTGTTAAATCGATGTGATGACCAGTTGTTATTTTTGTTAATTCGCCCAAAATCAAATCGCTCTCTCCATAGGTTATTCCTAAATTACTTCTGGTTATGTAATTTTTATTACCAATAGCAGCTTTTTTATCAAGCTCTAAGTTAAATGGTCCCTTTAAAACATTTAGATATCCAATATATGCATCATTATTTAGTGTTATCGACTTATTTAGTATTAGATTTAAATGTCCAATTTTTACATTATCACCAAGCGTTATTTGTTTGGCTTTAATGAATGAAAAACCAATTTTTACTTTTTTTCCCACTTTGTGTCCAGATGCTCTTAACAACAAAACACCCAGGAATGAGGGTGAAATAAATACTAAAAAACCAATGAAATTTTTCAAACTTTACTGTTTAATATTTGATTGAACGCTTTTACTACATCACTTATATTGTCTTTAGAAACGGAATATGAACTATAATAAGGATCTGAAATAACGCCTTTATAACTTGTGGTGCTTAACAAATTTAAAAAATCTACCTTCTCAATATCCGATAAGATAGGGAAATTATTGTTTTGAATATTCAATATATAATCTTGCAGTAAATTAAATTCCTTCATAAATAAGCAATTTTTTGCTTTATTAAAAAACACCTCAACCAATGTTAGTATTGGTTTGTTAGCAAAAATACATTCTAAGGCAATAGTACCATTAACCGTAATAAATAAATTAACATCATTAAAAATATCATCCATAGATACTTGATGGTGGAGCATTTGTGCATTATGAGTGTTTTCTATGGAATGTAATAGCTCTTTAGATAATTCGTATTTTGATTTTGGGTTTGGCTTTATGTAAAGAATTTGATTGCCTAATAAATTATTGGCTATTTTTTTAATTGTATCCAATTGGTCTCTTCGAGGTCTTCCCCAAACATCAATATTAGCTTCAGGTTGTAGATGCAAAGGGTAGACAATGGAAAAATGCTTTTTATCTATTTCGAATAGTGCTTTAGCATCCCAAGCTGCTATATTTTTTTTCTTTTGTTGTTCTATTTTATATTTAACAATTGGGTTTGGCGTATTGTACTTTTCGCCTGTTAAATAGCCTTTTAAAACTTTTATTTTGTCTTTTAAAATCTTACTTTTTTTAAAAGACACTTTTTTCATATAATCTGGTTTCGAATCTCTATTAATAATGTTTTCAATAATAGTAAGCGCCTCTTTTTGAGATAAGAATTCTTCACTACCTACATAAGGGTGAACTGTATCGTATAAATAAAATGAAAATCGCTCTGAAGGATAGCGACAAGAAGATGGGTGCAAATATAAAATGTCCTTTTCTTTAGATATTTTTATGGCTAATAGTTCATGAAAAGCCGTGCTTTCTCCAAAAACAAAATTTGGTTCAATCTGTTCTACCAAGCTTTTAATTTCATGATAGTAATAATGAAAATAATTAGTGTCTTTTTTTTTGAAAAAATTTAATTGTCTATCTGAGTTTATTATACTATCAAGATTCGTTTTTGTATCTACTTTTATAGATTTTGAAGGATATTTAATTATGTGTATGTTTCCTACAGTTGGCAAAAACTTAGGGTTTTGAACAATCCAATATATTTCATGCCCAAGCTTTTCTAACTCGGCAGCTAACAAGTCAAAAAAATAAGTTTTGTATCTGTTTTCAATAAAAAGTAATTTCATTGCTTATAAGGGACTACTTTTATTTACTGTTTAATTAATTCAAAAGATAATGGTGTGCCTTTTTTAACATTCTTAATAACTCTTTTTCCCAGTATATTTTCATAATGCTTTGGGTGTAATCCAAAACTAGGGCGTACCGAACGAATATTCTCTTGGGTTAATTGATCTCCTTTTTTAAGATCTTTAGTTATAAATAAAGATCGTGAGAACTCTCTACTTTTCTTCTTTTTAGTAGTCATGGTGTAATCTACTTTCCCCATTAGTTTCTCTGTTAACCTAACAGCATCTACCATTTTTTGGAATTCCATTTCGTCTAAGGAAAAATGAGCATCTGGACCTCCTATTTTTTTATTTAAAATAAAGTGCTTTTCAATAACTTTTGCTCCTAATGCTACAGCAATCATTGGAGCTTCAATTCCCATAGTGTGATCTGATAATCCTGATTTTACCTTAAATCTTTTTTGAATATCTGGTATGGTTAATAAATTAGCATCTTCAGGAGTTGCAGGATAAGCCGACGTACATTTTAAAATTGTAATATCTGAATTTCCAGCTTTTTCACAAGTTTCAATGGCTAGTTCTATGTCTTCAATAGTGGCTATCCCTGTTGAAATGATAATTGGCTTTCCCTTGGAAGCAATATAACTAATTAGCGGAATATCCGTAATTTCAAACGAGGCTATCTTATAAATTGGATTATTTAAATCCTCTAAGAAATCAACAGCTGTTTTATCGAAGGGTGACGAAAAACAAACCAACCCTTCTTCTTGCGCTAAATCATAAAGTCTTTTGTGCCATTCCCATGGAAGTGATGCATTTTTATACAAATCGTATAAGTATTGGCCGTCCCATGCTGTACCTTGGCTTATTTTAAAATCATCTGTTTTAACATTTAGGGTTATAGTGTCTGCAGTATACGTTTGAAGTTTGATAGCATCAGCGCCAGCTCTTTTGGCAGCTCTAACGGTTTCTTCAGCAATTTCTATACTTCCTCCATGATTTGCGGAAAGTTCAGCAATAATAAAACATTTATCTTTCAGCATCCGATTTTTTCAATTTATATACAAAACTAAGGTTTCCTTTTATTATTTCGTCCTTAAAATGTTTAAATCTTGCCTTTTCAAAAGATTTAATAGATGCTAAATTTTCTTTTTTAATATAAGCATGGATTGGTTTGTCAAATCTTTTAAAATAATACGCTGCTGCTTCCTTTAAAAAATAAGTAGCCAATCCCTGTCCGCGATAATCTTTTGACACTACAATGCCTACAACTGAATATTCATTATTAATCTCATAGCGAACAATTCCAGAAGGCTGATTATTAACCAAAACAATTAAAAAAAGTGACTTCTCATCTTTAATCTTGTTCGTAAACCAATTTTTATGATCTTTTAAAGCAATCTCATCAGAATTATAAGAATTTTGACGTACTAAGTTATCATTAGACCATTTAAAAACTGTTAGCATGTCTTTTTCGCTAGCTTTTCTGAAGGAGATATGTAGTCTATTTATAAGCCCTAAAATTCTTTGAGAACTGTTTCCGTCAAAAATTTTTGATTGATTTTCTAAATACGCATTATGTAGAGGGCTTTTTAATAATGATGTTATCATGGACTGAAAATCCTCGGTAGTTGCTTTCCTAAAATCACCACCACTATAAATCACATTTAAATCAGCTAATTCTCTATAAATATTTTTCTGGTTTTCAACATAGAACCCACTTAGAATTGGCATTTTTACACAGCACAACTCATAAAGTATAGTGCTTGCTGGTGCTATACCAATGTGCGATTCTTTCATAACATTAACGAGTTCAGTTTCTGTAAGATTTTTATATAATTTGATTTTATCTGAATACTGTTTTGCTAGCTCAATAATGTCTTTATGATTATATGCTTCCCCTAGAACGATATTTATTTTTTTAAACTGTAGCAATGCTTTTACCGCTTTAAAGCTAAGATCGTTAGGGTCTGAGCCACCAAAGCACACAAAGGCAGTCTCTATACTATTAGTTTTTCTTTTTTCACGAGCTGCTTTTAAAAATGCTGGACGAAGTAGAGCAAACTGTGTCCCTAAGGCTAATTGTGTATATGGTTCCGTTTTATAATGCGTTTCATTTAGGTCTGGTGAATGGTTGATTACAATATCTGCATACATGTGTTCGGTTGCTAAATCATCTATATAAATAAATGTATAGCCTGCTGCTTTTAACTTCTTTTGGTAACTTGAATTAAAGTGATATCCATCAACAATCATGCTATGTGATTTAGCTCGAAATTGAGAATTAACCCATTCTGGTTCTTGATCTATAGTAATGTTTTGTGGAATTGTTACAAACCTATACTCTTTTGGAATGACTTTAGTCGTTGACTCTTCTTTGGTTAAAAACACAAAATTATATTGGCCTTTAGTCATTTCAACAAGACTAAATAATCTGTATAAGTGACCTAGTCCAGTTTTAGCATTTCCATCTGCCCTAAAGAGAATCGTTTTAGTCATTAATTTAATCGCTTAAATCCAGAATGACAAACTGGTCCTTCTAATAAGTCTTGAATATTTTTCTGACCTTTTTCACAATCAGATATCATCTTATAAACACCATCTAAAGCATCAAAATAATCAACTATTTGATCGTCTTTATGCTCTGTACAAGCATAGAAGTTTGTACTCGCTAAAAACCCTTTTTTAAGCATTTCTTGTGCTATAAAAGTTTTGTATTCCATAGCATTTTCACTATTAAAACTATAGGTGCTAAGTGCTGGCATTCCTGAAACTGAAATAGAGAGATTGTGTGTTTCTGCCAGAGATTTCCATTGGTTTTGTATTTTCTTTCCTTGATCAGTGATAATATCCCAAGAACTCATTTTGTACATTACTTCAAGCGTTTTCAACGCTGCTGTTGGCCCTATACGTTCTGTCCAAAATGTACTACTAATAAATGAAGTTTGTGCGGCTTCCATGACAGATTTTTTACCCACCACAGCAGTTAATGCATATCCGTTGCCAATAGTTTTTCCATACATAGCAACATCTGGTTCTACACCATACTTTTTATAAATCCCGCCATAGGTTTCTCTAAACCCAGAAGTACATTCGTCAAAAATTAGAACAATATTACGTTGTGTTGCTAAATCTCTTACCTTTTGTAAGAAGTTGTCCCTAGGGCCAAAGTTTCGCATAACCTCCATTTTGATTACACCAATATCGTTTTGATTTACAATAGAAAGAAGTTCTTCAAAATCATTATAATGAAATGGATATACCGTATTCTTTAAGTTTTTGGGTACGCCATTTGGATTTAGCCCAGAAAGTAAATGATTCGATAAATCGTCCCCTTTATTATGATTTGCTGAAAGATACCAATCATGCCAACCATGATAACCACAAATGGCTACTTTATCTTTGCCAGAAGCTGCTCTTGCAATTCTAATGGCAATTGAGTTTGCTTCACCTCCACTTCGTGCAAACCTAACCATATCAGCCCAAGGGTTTAGCTCTACCAACTTTTCCGCAAGTGCAACTTCTTCTGGGCAATTAAATGTACTCATGTTACCTTTTTTTACTGTCTCAATGACGGCATTATCTACCTCATCATTTCCATAACCTAAGGTATTTGTCCCAATACCCATAATACACATATCGGTATATTCCTTACCATCAAGATCCCAGACCTTACAACCTTTGGCTTTTGAAAAGTAAGACGGCCAATTGTCTGGTAGAAACATTTCTGGTCGTTTAGAAAGCAACATCGTTCCGCCTGGAATTAATGTTTTTGCCTTTTTATATAAGTTTTGTCCTGTTCTGTTATTCATGGGTTTATAAAATAATTCTAAGCATAAAGTTACTAATTGTTTTTGTCTTCATCTACAGATTTTTGATACCCTTCATTCCTTACAATCGTATCGTTAAGCGCTTTAACTTTTGGGTTGTTTAAATAATACTCTGCATAAGTTCTCCAGTCTTTGTCTAAACCTAAATCGTTAACAATATGCTTGATCACTTCTAGGTCTTTAGGTTCATCAACGGTTAAACGCACATGATTGTAATTATCATCTAAATCGTGATTATTAGATTTGAATAGCGAACCTCCTTTGTAAGTAGAGTTATTTCTAATATATGGAGTAACGTGTTCCCTATCTGACTTTAGAGATGCCTCCTTCCATGCTTTTTCTAAAGCAGAAAATTTAATCACTTCTATATCTTGTCCATCTGGATATTGCTCTTCTATAACATTCGCATAATAATCTAAATCTTCTTCTTTTGCCTTGGCTATGACCTCATCTAAAAGCATTGGGTCAATTAACGGACAATCAGATGTAAGTCTCACAATGTAATCGGGTTGAATATCCTTTACGGTTTGATAAAATCTGTCAAGGACATCGTTTTCACTTCCTCTGTGATACATAACGTCTAGACTATTTGCAAGACTTGCAATCACATCATCTGCTTTTTCTATAGTTGTTGCTATAATAATGGCATCAACTTGCTTTGCTTGTTTTATTCTATCAATGTGAATCTGTAGCAAAGTTTTATCTTCAATCTTTAATAAAACCTTATTTGGCAAACGCGTAGAACCTGATCTTGCCTGTGTTACTGCTATTACTTTCATTTACTTCAAAAATTTCCCTAATCTAAATATTTTCGACTGTTTTGTTAACACTCCATTTATTTCAATTTTCTTCACAACTATATAACCGTTTTTAACACTAACTTTATATTCATTGTTTTCGTTTTTACCAAAAATTAAACCATGTGAAAACGGATGAAAGCCGAGATCATCATGAAACTCGCCATCCAATATATTAATCTTTTGGTCTTCTAAAAAACAAAAGGCACCTTCGAAAGGGTAGCCAAAAGCCCAAATAAAATGTATTAATTGTTCTCCTGTATATTCTTTAAAATTAATTTTTCCATCTTTAGGAGTATACAGCCTTGGAAAAGTCGTTGATACACTTGTGTCTTGTTTTTCAGCAACAAAATTAGGGTTTTCTAGGTTCGTTAAACCTTTTAAAATAATATCATGAAAGATGTCCATTCTAGCTTTAAACACATCAATTGGGTATGATTTTTTGGGTATAGTATAATACGATTTTGCGATGATATCTCCTGTATCGATTCCAGAGTCAATAAAGTGCATGCAGCCATACTTTTCTTTTCCTAATTCGTTGTTTAAAATCATCCAAGAATCGCTTGCTGCTCCTCTATATGTTGGCAAAGGTGTTGTATGGATGTTCAGTACTTTTTGAGGAAACTCATTTAAAAAAGCACCCTTTAAGATGTTTCTACACCCTATGCTAATGATATAATCAGGATTATAATGTTTAATTTTTGAAACCGTTTTAGAATCATTGATGTTTTCAGATTCATGCACATCAATATCGTAATCCTTTTTTAAATTGAAAACATTGTAGGCATATTCATCATAAATATCTTTTCTGTTTTCAATGAGTTCTAAATCTCTTTTATGATCGTTAAATGGATGCGTAAAAAGAGCTACAACTTTGTATGTTTTACTGTTTTTTAATAAAGAATTCACAACAAATTTAACACCAACCCCATGACCTAATAGCACAATATTTTTCATGACAATTTTATTTTGATTTTAAATTAAAGCGTTTTTTTATAAACAGCAAGAGTTATTCAATAATTAATTTCTTAATGTTTGGGGTTTAAGATTTAGTTCCAATTGGATGGGTTCAACAAGTGGCTTTTTAAGACATTAAGTTTATCAACTTTAGAATGGGGTATTGTTGATTCAGCTCCACACAACTTAATGTTATCAATTAATTGTTGACTCGTTTCTACGCCTACTAAAACGTGATTGATATACTCTTTCTGAATTACGTATTGAAGCGCAAGAGATTCGGTTGTTAAATTATAATCTAATTTTATTTTTTCGATCTCTTGTAGATATGGCTTTAATGGTAATAAAGTATCTGTCAATGTATTTGGGTCAATAAAAAATAAACCTTGCAAAAAAGTTGATCTTGTGTGTATTGCAATATTGCTCTCTTTTGCTTTCAAAATAGCTTTTTTTCTTTTTAAGTCATTGTCAAGTAAGTTAAAAGGTATTTGAATAAAATCAAAATCACTGAAATTTTCAGCTACATCTAAAATCTCTTCATTAGTGTACAATGAAATACCAATATGTAATGTCAATCCCTTAGATTTAAGGTTTAATAGTTCCTCGTAAAAATTTGTGTTTTGTTTAAAACTCATGTAATTATGAAACATGTATCCATAAAGCTGGTCTGTATTTAAAATCTTACAGCCTTCTGAAACATGACTAAAGAGGTCTTTAGAAGACAAATTGGTGTTTGCTGCCAATTTACTTATAATATTAAATTTTTTATTGGGATGTCGTTTCTGAAATTTCCCTATAACCTCTACCGAATTACCGTAGGCTTCTGCTGTGTCTAATATTCTAACGCCATTATCATAAGCAGTATGCAATATATCAAATGCCTTTTCTAAAGTTGGCTTTCCTAATTGATTATTGATACCATAATCTAACCCTAATTGAACCGTCCCTAATATTAACTTATTTACCATTAACAAACTCTAAAACTTTTTCAATAACAAATGCTTGTTCATCATCTGTCAATGTTGGGTACATTGGTAAACTGATACATTTAGAATAGTAGTTTTCAGAATGGCTTAAATCTGCACTTCCGTAACCTATTTCTTTATAATATGGTAGTGTATGTAAAGGTATATAGTGTATTTGAGCAAAAATACTGTGTGTTCTTAAATAATCATATAAGCCTTTTCGGTCTTCAACTTCAATAACAAATAAATGGTGTGCGTTTAAATTTCCATCTGGTAAGTTTTGGAATTTTACTTTTCCATTAAATGCTTGCTTGTAATTATTTGCTATTTCGTTTCTCCTAACTACACTTGCTTTGTTTTTTGCAAGTTGCTTAATGCCTAGAGCCGATTGTATGTCGGTTAACCTATAATTAAAACCCAATTCTTGCATTTCGTAAAACCACCCTCCATGATTTTCGACCATGTTTTCTTTGGTTATACCATGGGTTCTAAGCATAGATAGTTTTTTGTAAAGCGCTTCAGAGTTTGTGGTTATCATGCCTCCCTCACCACACGCTATATGTTTTACTGGATGAAAAGAAAAAATACCAATATCTGCATAATTGCTATTACCACACATTTGCTTAGTACCTTTTGAATCTGTGAAATGTCCTCCTGGCGCATGACAAGCATCTTCAATAAGCCATAGATTATATTCATCCGCTAAAGCCCTAAAAGCTTCCATATTTACGGGCAAACCCGCAAAATCCACTGGAATAATCCCTTTAAAAAATCCTTTTGGTTTACTTTCGATCAAATTTCTGGTACTTTCTAATGAAAGTAAATAGGTGTCTGAGTCAATATCGGCAAACCATACTTCTGCTCCGCAATAGCGCGCGCAGTTTGCTGTTGCGGCAAATGTAATGGGTGTGGTTATAATGCGGTCACCCTTTTTTAAGCCTAACGCCAGATTGGCCAAATGAAGTCCTGCGGTGGCATTGCTCACAGCAACTGCATATTTTGCGCCAATATACGCTGAAAATTGGTCTTCGAATTGTTTGACCACTGGCCCTTGAGTTAGAAAATCACTCTGTAAGGTCGACACAACAGCATCAATATCATCTTGGTCTATATGTTGCCTTCCATAAGGGATTGAGTTCATTACAATGTAAAATTTGAGTCTACATGTTCTTTTATTAATGCTCTCAGACTTTCGACAGTTTCCCATTCATCATTTTCTCCAGAATTGTAACGAAATCCTTCGGGAACTTTTTTTGCATCAAAGACTTTTATAAATTCATCTAAATCCCAGTTCAAAACCGTTGGTAAAATAGTGTAATATTTCCCCAGATCGTAGGTGTTGTAAGAATCTGAAGACGTAATCATGGCTTCATGAAGTTTTTCTCCTGGTCGAATTCCAACCTCACGTTGCTCAATATTGGGGGCTATAGCTTTAGCTACATCTGTAATTTTATAGGACGGTATCTTAGGTACAAATATTTCACCGCCCCAAGCATGTTTAAGGGCGTGTAACACCATGTCTACACCACCAGAAAGTGAGATGTTAAAACGCGTCATATTCAAATCTGTAATGGGCAAAAACCCTTCCGCTCTCTTTTTTATAAAAAATGGAATCACAGATCCATTGGATCCCATTACATTCCCATATCGGACAACTGAAAAACGAATATCTCTGTTTCCTTTTATACCATTAGCAGCAACAAATAGTTTGTCAGAAGTTAATTTAGTAGCCCCATAAAGATTAATAGGCGCACATGCTTTATCTGTAGAAAGCGCTACAACTCTTTTTACATTAGTTTCTAAACATGCATGAATCACATTTTCCGCACCATTGACATTTGTTTTTACACACTCTGATGGATTGTATTCGGCCAAATGAACATGCTTCATCGCTGCAGCATGGATTACATAGTCAATTCCATCCATAGCTCTAATCAGGCGTTCTCGATCTCTAACATCACCAATAAAAAAACGAATCGCTGGAAATTTGTCTACAGGGTATTCTTGAGCCATTAAAAATTGTTTTTGCTCATCTCTTGAAAAAATGACTAATCTTTTAACATTAGGATAAGTGTTAAAAATCCTTTCGGTTAAGGCTTTCCCTAAAGAGCCTGTGCCGCCTGTTATTAGGATAGATTTGTTAGTTAGGTTCATTTATATATATTACTTTGTTTAAACTTCCCTGCCAATCTTTTATTGTGCAATCAAAGTTGTTTTTAATTTTTGTAGTATCCAATACACTATATTTTGGCCGCTTGGCTGCGGTTGGATAATCTTTTGTTTTGATGGGCTTAACCTCAATTTTCTTGCCAAACTGTTTAAAAATTTCTGACGCAAAATCATACCACGAAACTATACCGCCATTACTGTAATGGTATATGCCATAACTTATAGACGAAGATAAAACAATTTTTATCAAAACCTCAGCCAAATCTCCTGCATATGTGGGCGAACCTATTTGATCGGACACTACGCTAATTTCGTCTCGTGTTTCCGATAACCTTAACATGGTTTTTATAAAATTATTCCCATATTCCGAGTACAGCCATGAAGTACGTACAATAAAATAGGCTTCCGTGGTCTCCTGTATGCTGCGTTCACCTTGCAGTTTGCTGGCGCCATAAACACTAAGTGGATTGGGTGCATCCGTTTCTAAATAGGGTATTCGCTTTTGACCGTCAAAAACAAAATCTGTGGAGATATGAATCAGTGTAACTTGGTGTTTCTGACAAACCTCCGCTAAATATTTAGGGCCCTCTGCATTGACTGCATAGGCCAAATCGCTTTGTTCTTCGGCTAAATCTACTGCGGTGTACGCCGCACAATTAATACAATAATCTAATTCATTATTTGAAAAGTATGACTCTAGTTGCTGCTTGTTGGTAATATCTAAATCCGGAAGATCCTGAAAATCAACATCTAATTCATCCTGGTGATTTACAACATCCTTTAAAGATTGAGCGAGCTGCCCATTACCACCTGTTACCAAAGCTTTAATCATAACTCCAATGGTTTAAATCCAGGGAGTTCTAAATCTTTTTTAGACAGTTGTAATTGATCATTAGGTAATTTCCAGTCAATGTTAAGTGTTGGGTCGTTATAAATGATTCCGCTTTCTGAATCCTTATGATAGTAATTATCACATTTATAGGAAAAAATAGCGGTATCGCTAAGCACTACAAATCCATGTGCAAAACCTCTTGGGATGAACAATTGCTTTTTATTTTCAGACGACAGTTCTACAGAAAAGTGTGCACCAAAAGTTGGTGAGTTCTCACGAAGATCTACTGCAACATCCAAAACAGTGCCTTGCACAACTCGGGTTAATTTAGCTTGAGCATAATTCCCTTTTTGAAAATGTATTCCTCGAAGCGTTCCCTTTGTTGAGAAGGATTCATTGTCTTGAACAAAATTGACGTCATACCCCAAAACTTCGTCAAAAATGCCTCTTTTATAAGACTCATAAAAATATCCTCTGTGGTCTGGAAAAATAGTGGGGGTTAGAACAACACAACCGTTTAAAGGAGTAGGGTGTAATTTCATAAAAGAGAGTATTAACTTGCTGCAAACTCTATTGTTCTGGCTTGTATTTATCAATAAACTTAAAAAACTCCATGCCTAATAGTGCTACAAAAGCGAGAAGAAAAAACAAGTATGGATAATAAGTTCTAGAGCTCAACTTCATCCCTAACAGTTCTTTTGTGTTATCCACAAAACCACTTTCTTGTTTGCTAGAGATCGCATCAACTATATTTTCGATATCGTTCAATCTGCGGTTAATGTCAACCAGCTCTTTCCTTAGTCTAATATCATTGAGATACAAGTCATATTCACGGGTTTTATCTATGTCGTTATCCCCCTCGAATGTAATTCCAATTTCTGCGCCCGATTTAGCATCCGTCTGCTGTTCCAAAACGCGCTTGTACGTGCGCTGTAAGGAGTCCGATTGGACTAAGGCCTGTTCAATTGCAGCTTTGCTCTCCTCGAGCTCAAAAATATCTTTTGCCTGTTCATTTTTGAAAAAAGAATTGGAATTAATATTATCAACGATATTTGTAAATACAGCCTTGAAGTTTGCTCTGGTCGTAGACTTGATGCTAATTTGCTGGTTCCTGTGCTTGTAATCTTCAATGTTATCAATAAAAGCCTCGTATTCAACTTTTGATGCCGCTAATGAGTCTAATTCTGTGATGTACTGATCAAACATAACAACTCTGTCATTGTCTGTAATGATGGGCTCTATGCTAAATCCAACAATTTCATTAGAAACGTCCTCTCCAATTCCTAAAACACGACCAAGAACTTCGTAGTCTCTGTCTTTCAAAAGTCCATTGTAATATTCAATGGAGCCGTACAAATTTTCGCCTGTAGGATAATTTTGTTTTACCGAAATCGAGGACTTATAAATTGGGGGTGAGGTCTTGTTTAAAACCAATCCTAACGCTAAACCAACAGCTGCTGCAATTAAAAGTATGATGGTGCGTTTTTTTAAGAAAAACACAAACCAAACAAAAGCTAAAAAAAGCTGCTTAAAAATAGAGCCAATAAACTGAAAAAGACGGCGGAATCCATTTCCAATCATTTTGAAAAGTTGGCCTAAATCGACTTCTTCTGAGGGTTGGGGGTTGCTTGTGGTACTCATATTTGATGTATTAATTTAAAATTTGTTTTAAGATCTGATGTGTAATAACGTATGTTGGGCGCACCCCTGAAAGGCCTAAACCACCCGAAGCTAAAGTGCTGCCCGTTTCAAGAGGGTTATCGCTGGCGTAATAAGCATAGCGTACCTTCACTTCTGATGAAATACTCTTTCTTATTTTTGAGGCAGATTGTATCGCCTTCTGATAATGAACACCTTCCATTTCTAAGCCAATGACGTCCCAAGTGGATTCATGGAAAAATCTTAAAAGATCCTTGTTTTGTAGGGAGGTGCCTAAAACAGTTACCATTGCGCCTTCGTAAACATCAACATTCTGGCCGTCAAAATCTTCTTTTTTCAATTCATTTTTAAAAGGATAATTATCTGCTGTGCCTTCAAATATGTGCGCTGACGGAATCATAATATCTCCTTTGCCACCATCTAAAATGCCGGCTTTCCCCATCACAGATATAGAGTCTACGTTTAAAAAATAGTTTTTTGCCTTTGTCTTGTAGGGTTTTAACAGTTCGTCAATTGTTTCATAAGCCTGTTCCCCAAAGGCGTAATCCATGACAATAAGGACAGGGGCATTGTTCGCTGATGCAACGCCAGAAAGATTGGTGTTCTGTGTAAAGTCAACCTTTGCTGTGTCAATAAGCTGAACATCTATGTTTGTTCCCGATTTGTCTTCTAGATATATCATTCCTTCTTTCAACGCTAACTGCTTGATTTTATTGCGCATAGCGGAGTTTTCACTCGCGCTTAATTGCTCATAAATAGTAAAAATATCAGTGCTTTTAGCTAGCTTCTGAAGTGCTTTTGGCGCGTACAGTGCATTCATTACACTATGTAAGTTAGCCGAAATAATATGTATTGGGCGTGTGATGAGCTGCTGTTTTACCAGAATATTTTTTATAGTATTGGCCCATTGCTCCCCATGAATATGATGCCCTAAACGTTCTCTTAAAACTGGACTAAAAGTGATGATGCGTTTGTCTTGATCAGTAATTTCACTAATGGCACGCTTCCCAAGCCAATATATAAGATGTAAAAAATGATCGGGTTGTTTGTCTGTTGCAAAAGCATCATATACTGCCAAAATCTCTTCAAACGTTCGGCCTAAAATATTTGCTGTATGAGACACCGCTATTTCGCGTGCTTTTTTAGTTAATTTTTTTTCAGCTGTGATTGCAGCTTCAAGTTTCTGCCAATCTCTAGTTGTCTTTCCTTTTTCGCCTATTAGAACTTGGTGAGCAATCTTGTGCGACTCAATATATAGAAATGTAAGATGCGTTAAAATATCATAAATTTCTGAGCGCCCCCGAGTTATTTCAATGTTCATTTGCTCAAAATCAATCCGGTAACAGTTTCTTCTGCGTTTTGCAGGCACAATGACTTCAAAATGAGATCCGCCGAACCCTTCAGCGCTAGTAAGGTTTATATGCATACATTGCTCGATCCCTATTGGAAGGCGATCGACGACATACAGCAAGCCCTGCAGTTCTATTTTTTCTTCAGCTATAGTGCCGTAAATTTCAGGTCTTAAAGATAAAAGCGCTTGGCGCAAGGTAGAACCAGAAACACCCATCGGTTTGTAAAATCCTCGGCTGAACAAATGGCGCATGGTAATGTACATGCGCTGAATGGCGTGAGAACTTTCTTGAGCACGTGTTCGGTTTAGGCTATTTGTGGGGTTTGTAATCATTTACATGCAAATATACATTAATTGATGAGATCGGCATTCAAGAGACTTTCGGCTATTTTGCGGTCGTTAGATAGGCGAGGTATTTTGTTCTGCCCTCCTAATTTACCAATGGCTTTCATATAACTTTTAAAGCCCCCTTTTTTAACCTTTTTTATATGCAGCTGCTGTAATACTTTCCCTGTAATAAGGTCTTTGTAATAAGCGTTCTGCTCTTGAAGAGCGGAATCTATTGTTTGAATGAATACATCCAAGTCTTCGGGCTCTTTTTCAAACTCAATAAACCATTCGTGATACGGCAGGCCGTCTACTGGTGTAATTTGTGGGGCAACAGTATACTCAGTGACCCTTGCATTGGATGTTTTTACAGCGGTTGTTAGGGCTTGATCAACTTCTTTTGCAATCACGTGTTCGCCAAAAGCAGAAATAAAATGTTTAATTCGACCGCTAACAATAATTCTATACGGCGATAGGGATGTAAACTGAACTGTGTCGCCAATGTTATAGGCCCAAAGACCAGCGTTGGTTGAAATGATAATAACATAGTTAACCCCTAACTGAACGTCTTTCAGCGTTATGCGTTTCGGAGCCTCTTCAAAGAAATGATCTGCTTCAATAAATTCATAAAAAATACCAGAATCTAATTGCAATAACAAGCCTTTTTGGTTCTGTCGGTCTTGAAATGCAAAAAAACCTTCACTTGCTGGATAAAGCTCAACGCTATCTACCTCTCTTCCAATCAAGTTTTCAAATTTTGATCTGTAGGGTTCAAAATTGACGCCGCCAAAAATAAAAAGGTTAAAGTTCTTAAAAATGGAGCCAACTTTTTCCTGTTTCTTTTCAACTAATTTTTCAAAATACATCTGTACCCAAGAGGGAATTCCAGCAATGGCGGTCATGTTTTCCTCTAAAGTCTCTTCAACAATTGCATCGACTTTAGTTTCCCAATCCTCAATGCAATTTGTATCCCAACTTGGCATTCTGTTTTTAAGTAAATAGGACGGAACATAATGTGCGGAAATTCCTGAAAGGCGACCGAGTTTTATACCATTCTTTTCGTCCAAAACCGGACTTCCTTGGAGAAAAATCCATTTGCCATCAACAAAGTCCGAATTACCCGTTTCGTTAATATACATTAAAACAGCATTCCGCGAAGCTTCTACTTGCGCTTTTATTGAAGGGGCAGTGATAGGAATATATTTTGCGCCAGAGGTGGTCCCTGAGGTTTTGGCAAAATAAAGTGGCTTGCCTGGCCATAAAATGTCTGGGGCTCCAGCAACAACTTGATCAACATAATGTTTTAGTTTTTCATAATCCCGTACAGGAACGTTTTTTACAAAATCATCGTGGTTTTTTAGCGCACTGAAATTATGGTCTTTCCCAAAAGTCGTGTGCTTCGCTGTGCGAACTAGCTGTTCGAAGACTTTTTGTTGAGTGGCAATAGGATCACTTGCCCAAGTATTAATTTTTTTGGTTACCTGCGCAGCAAATATCTTTGCAAAAAATGATTTTATTGATGTCATATTTTAAAGCTGAAAATCTATAAATGAAAGAGGATCAATTGGGTTCCCGTCGCTCCACAACTCGAAATGTAAGTGGGGTCCTGTGCTTAACTCTCCTGATGAACCAGAAATTGCGATCACTTCCCTTGCTTTAACCAATTCTCCTTGGGCTTTTGTTAGCGAAGCATTGTGTTTATATACAGTAATTAATTGGTTGCCATGGTCGATTATAAGTACAAACCCTGAGTCTGATGTCCAAGAGGCAAAGATTACCCTACCGTCTGCTGCTGCCTTAACCGGTGTGTTTTTTGGAACTGCTATATCGACGGCATAGTGCTGTTCATCAAAATTAAATTCTGAACTTACTGTTCCTTTTACCGGCGGAAAAAAAACAAAGTTTTTAAGTGATTTTGCCGATTCAAAAAGATTGTATTTGTCTTCATTCTCTACCTTGTTTCTTAGAATTGAATCCGCCTGTGAAGGGTTTAGGTTTTGAGGGTCAACCTCAGAAGCCACTTCAGCATAAATAGAGTCTTTATTAATTGTCTCTGAAGATGTCTGGCCGCTTAAAACATCTTTTATTGAAGCCATAAAACGTTCATTCATTTTGGTGATGCGCATCAAAGAATCTGTTTTTTGCTCCAGTGCAATCGCTTGTTTTTGTAGTGTTGGGGAAGTGTAGCCTGGAATATACTCACGAATAGGGGTAAAAGCAATAAAAACGGTTGTGAAACCGATAAGAAGTAGCGCAAACAACGATCCGTAAATAAAGACATTCAAGCGTGTAAGCTTCATGGCAAAGCGCTCCTCGAATGTGTCTTCATTGAGAACGACCAATCTGTATTTATGCAACAACTTTTTAGTAAGTTTCTTCTGCCGCGATTTTTTAGTTGTCTTTGAATATTTCATCAACAACAAAATTAAATAAAAATTATAGGTATACTACAGAACTCTTTTACTAATATTTTTATTTAAGTAATTTAATTAATGGATAATTCTTAACTTTGTCTTTATAAATACAATAATTATGGACCTGTTTATACTACCTCTGGCTTTTGGCCCAATGCAAATCGTACTTGTTGTCGTTGTTGTTCTTTTATTGTTTGGAGGAAAAAAAATCCCTGAGCTTATGAAAGGATTAGGCGGCGGAATAAAAGAATTTAAAAAAGCAAGCCAAGAAGAGGACGCCGAGAAAAAAGACGAAGAGAAAAAATAAATAAAATCCCAGAACTTTTCTGGGGTTTTTTATTGAATCTTAATTGACTTTATAATGGATTCTAATTCAAAAATATAATCTCTTTTGGGCTCTGACGGTGCGTAAACGAAGCCCTCAGCGACAAGCATTCTATTGTTCTTTTTGTCTAAAAACGAATAATTGATGAAGGGGCCAGACATAAATGCCCCCTCCACCTTCCACAAGCTTCTTGTTTCCAATACCTTTGTGTTTTCTGTTTCTGTTAAGACAGAGAAAGGGGTATACGCCATTTCGGTAGTCATATAATTACCTTCTATTGGTCCTGGAATATGCTGTTTTGCAACCGAATCTCTTATTTGTATAACGCGTTGAGAAAATGCCTCCTTTGAAGTAAAGTCTTGCAACGGGAGGCTATAAATTAATAAGCTAATAATTCCCGTTTTTGTATCTCTTCTGACCCAAAAGAAGTTTTCTTCATTTTTTGCTATTCTATACACTGAGGAAAGGGCTATACTTACCCCTAAAGATGACTCTATTGCGTCCGTGTTAAATAGTGATTTTTTTGTTCTTCGCTGTCGTTCTTTAAGTTCAACCTTTTTAAATTCATTCAGAATTCTAAACCCGTTTTTTTCAATGAGATCAACCATAGTCTGAGGAGATGGACCACTGACCAAGATCATTTTTTGTGGAGTTGCGTAGGGGTCGGTGTAAAACTTCACTGTGCTTTCTTCTGATCGTTGTACCTTAAGAACAATTCTATTCATGCGGACAAAGTCTGAAAAAACAGGTGGAGGGACTTGGCGTAAATCAAACTGGGGTTCGATTTGTGGCAAACCATATACTTCGGCACCGATACGGCTTCTAATTGCATCGCCGACGCTTGTGGCCCACAAATCATCATCAACAACCACTAAAAGACTATTGATGTTTCCAGATGAATCCGGTTTATACACTCTTTTTTCTGCCCGCTCTTTACATGAAAAAAGGATAAGTGATACAACAAATATGTTTATAAATAGTCGCATGTTATAGGTTGTCTTGGTTTGAAATTATTAATTTCATTCCTGGTTTTAGTTTATCACTGCTAATACCGTTCCATTTTTTTAGTTTTTCTACAGAAAGGCCATAAAACTTCTTGGAGATACTCCACAAAGAGTCTCCTTTTAGCACTTCATAGACCTGTGTACTGTCCCCTTTTTTGGTTGACGGTTCTGATCGTTCTTCTGATTGACTTTGAGGATTTCTCGTGAAAATCGTTAGTCGATCTCCAACGTTTAATTGATCTGACTTTAATCCATTCCATAGCTTAATTTGGCTAATTCGAACACCAAATTTATTGGCAATTTTACCTAAATAATCCCCTGCTTTAATTTTATACCTGATTTTGGTGTCAAGCTTGAAAAACTTCGGTAATGGTTTTTCGCGTTTTTCAAATTCTTGCGCGGCATAGGCATAAATAGCCTTCTCATTGCTTACAAAAGCACCAATTGTTTCTAATGGAAGTCTTAATCCGTAATTTTTACCTTCAACAAATGGAATAATGCCGAGTTTGTAAGACGGGTTTAAAAATTCTAAGGTTTTTAAGTCTATATCTATTACCTCAGAAACCTGCCTTAAACTTATCGTATTGGCAATACGAATAGTATCCGTTTGTGCCTGCGTTATTTGCGCTCTTTTAGCATTAAAACCATGTTCGGAAGCATATTCAAAAAGATACATAGTAGCGTAAAATGCAGGTAGATAGCCCGCTGTTTCTTTAGGTAAAAAAGGACGGATATTCCAATAATTAGTGTACCCGCCAGATCGTCGGATTGCTTTTGTTACATTTCCTGGTCCGGAATTGTAAGCGGCAAGCGCTAGATCCCAGTCTTTAAACACCTTGTACAATGACTTCAAATACTGTGCTGCGGCTATTGTGGAACGTGCTGGGTCACAACGCTCATCAACATAGCTGCTGACTTCTAAATTATAATATTTGCCCGTAGAAAACATAAACTGCCAAAGGCCTGTTGCGCCCGGCTTAGATTTTACGGTGGGCCTTAGTCCAGACTCTACAACCGCTAAGTATTTTATTTCCAATGGTATACCTTCTCTGTCGAAAACTTCTTCAAAGAGCGGAAAATAGTATCTGCTTAATTGCATCAGCCGCTCGTAAGGGGGTTTTCGCTCCTTAAGGTACTTCCTAATGAGTGTTTCTAAAGCGGGGTTGTAGTTGATGTGAAAAGGGGTTTTTGCATCTAATCGCATTAAACGCAACTTTAAGGTATCCTTATCTAAATAAGACGCCGTGGGCGCTTGTGTAGTGCTTTGATTTGAGGCGTCTGTAATCGTATCATGGCCGCTCTGATGCAAAAATTCTTTGCGCCATTCGGCATCATAATGAATAGCTGATTTGTAATCTTTTAGTTCAATAGCAAAGCTGTCTATACGTATCTTTTCTTGGTCATATACAGACGATTGTCCGTAAAAAAATTGAGGAAACAAAAAGACAAAAACAGCCAATATTCTAGACATTGCTGGGTTTTTTAGTGGTTTGTAATTGCTGCAATTCCAGGTAAAATTTTCCCCTCTAGGCTCTCTAACATTGCTCCTCCTCCTGTGCTTACATAACTCACTTTCTGCTCAAAACCGAATTGTTTAACAGCGGCTACTGAATCGCCTCCGCCTACAAGTGAAAATGCACCATTTTTTGTGGCCTCAGATATTGAGTCGCCTAATGCTTTTGTTCCTGTTGAAAAGGGGTCTAATTCAAAAACCCCTAATGGGCCATTCCAAAGAATTGTTTTGCATTGTTGTACCACCTCATGAAATATTGCTTTGGTTTTAGGACCACAATCTAAACCTTGCCAATTAACAGGGATACTTGTAATATCTACCACTCTAGTGTTAGCGCTATTACTGAAATCATCTGCCGCTAAAACATCGACGGGAAGGTGGAGTTGGACATTTTTTTCTTTTGCTGATTTTAGAATCTCTAAAGCTAAATCCATCTTGTCATCTTCACATATTGAGTCGCCTATTGAGCCGCCCTGTGCTTTTATAAAAGTAAAAGACATTCCACCGCCGACTATGAGGTGGTCAACTTTATCAAGAATATTTTCAATGATAGTGATTTTAGAGGAAACTTTAGCACCTCCCAAAATTGCAAGAACTGGTTTTTCTCCAGATTTCATTACTTTGTCTATACTTTTTATTTCTTGTTCCAATAGAAAACCAAAACATTTGTTCTTAGGGAAAAATTGAGCAATTATACTCGTCGAGGCATGTGCTCTGTGGGCTGTTCCAAAGGCGTCATTCACATAAATATCTCCGTGCTCTGACAATGATTGAGCAAAAGATGTATCCCCCTCTTTTTCCTCTTTGTAATATCTCAAGTTCTCTAAAAGCAAAACTTGCCCTGGTTTCAGGGCCTTTACCATTTGTGCGGCTTCTGCTCCAACACAGTCATTGGCGAACAAAACCTCAACACCTAAAATATCTTCCACTGCGGGGACAATATTCTTTAAAGAATACTCAGATTCATTTGATTTTGGACGGCCTAAGTGAGACATCAAAACACAGCTTCCGCCATCTTGCAAAACCTTGAAAATTGTGTTTTTGGCAGACTGAATTCTAGTATCATCAGTGACTTGAAGGTTTTCGTCAAGAGGCACATTAAAATCTACGCGAATTAAGGCCTTTTTGTTTTTAAAATTAAACTCTTTTAATGTGCTCATTTGTGGGTGTGTTTTGGTTGGTTTTGTTGATTTTTAAAGCCCAAAGGTACATATTTCTTTAGAGCGAATAAAATAGAATAGGGGTCTTAAAAACTAATTTAAACTATAATTTGATGATTTAAATAAATTATATTTGTAAGATGACTTTTGAGGATATCATTGGACAAGAACATCTTAAATCCTTTTTGCAACAAAACATTCGTTGTGGACGCGCACCTCATGCGCAGCTTTTTGTAGGTAAAGACGGCTTAGGCGCACTTCCGCTTGCAGTTGCTTATGCTTCCTTGTTGTTGCAGTCAGAAAACCCAAAACAACACATCAACCCACTAGAAAATCCAGACATACACTTTTTTTTTCCTGTAGTTAAAAAATCTCCAAGCAAAACCCTAATTTCAAAAGACTATATTAAAGAATGGAGAAGCTTTATAACACAAAACCCTTACGGTGAACTTAATCAGTGGTATACGGCTATTGGGGCAGAAAACAAACAAGGGTTAATTACGGTTGATGAAGCCCAAGCAATCATTAAAACCCTGGCTTTAAAATCATTTGGGGGCGGTAACAAGGTGTTGATTGTTTGGCATGCGGAAAAAATGAATCCTGAGTGCGGAAACAAGCTGCTGAAATGGTTTGAAGAACCAAATGAAAAAACAAATATTATCCTCATTTCGGAACAAGAAGATGCTTTATTAAAAACGATTCAGTCGCGTTGCCAGTCTGTGCACTTACGCCCATTAACCGAAATTCAAATTACAAATGCACTTGTAAAAATTAAAAAATTGGACAATTCAAGAGCTAAGCAAATTGCGCATAGGTCTGAAGGAAATTTTAATACAGCGCTGAAATTAATTGATCAGGGGGATCAAATAAGTCAATTTGAGGCACTGTTTATTGATTGGGTTCGCACGGCATTTCAAGCAAAGACAAATAAAAAATCGATTAACAGCTTAATGGAATGGAGTGAAGCAATAGCTAAATTAGGTAGAGAGAAAGAAAAACTATTTTTAGGCTACAGTTTAGAATTTTTCCGACAAGCCTTACTTTTAAATTATGGCGCTTTGGATCTTGTTCATTTTGAGCTTTTAGATCAAAGCTTTTCGTTGAAAAAGTTTGCTCGTTTCATTGACGCTCAAAATATTGAAAAAATTTGTTCTGAACTTGAAAGCGCTATACACCACATTGAACGAAATGCGAATGGCAAAATCGTGTTTACGGATTTATCTATAAAACTCACTAGACTTCTCCACCAAAAGTCAGAATAGAAACAATAAGGCAAATCTATCGTTTTTGTTTTTTTTATATTTAAAAATTATTGTTTTCTGGCTTAATAAGCGCCTTTTTAGGGGCTTTTGATCTGTGCCCATAGTCGTTTAGCGGCTTGAATATAAAAAAGCGAATAAGGCGCCTTAAATTAGTTTTCTGCTCTTTTCAGAACGTAAATCAATGATGAATAGTCGCCGCTCTGTTTTGCTAGGAGGTTAGACTTGAAACCAGTCCATAGGCTATTTATAATCTTCATTCTTCCATATTTATTTTTTGAAGACAATAAGCTCACGTAGTAAGCGTCAAAAAGCATAGGATGAGTAGACTCTAACTCAAAATCAAATTGTGAAAAGAGTCGTGCAATTGATTTTGGAGAGAAATGCCACAGGTGTCTTGGCACATCATAAGCTGCCCAAAACGCTTTATAGTATTCGGCGTCGTAGCTTTTGTAATTAGGAACCGCCACAATGAGTCGGCCATCGTCAGCCAATAGCCGTTTAAATTCCTGAATGCTTGAGTTAAGGTTGGGCAGATGTTCTAGTACGTGCCAAAGCGTGATTATTGATTGGCTTTTGGAGGGTAAATTCTTGAGCCATTCGTTATTAAAAACCGATTCTGGCAGTACTTGGTTTGCTGCTGAGCGTGCTTGTTTTGAAGCTTCAACTCCTACGCTGTCCCATCCGGATTTTCTAGCCATACGAACGAAACTCCCAACGCCTGCTCCATAATCTAAAAGCGTTTTCTTTTGGATCTTAAACTGAGAAATCAAGCGCAACTTTCTTTTTAGTGTATGGCGACGTACAATATAATAAACCCAATCAAATACAGTTCGTTTCTGTGTTGTATGAGAATCGTATTGACTGCTGTCATAATAGGCCGCTAAATCTTTTAATGCAGGAAAGGGGGTGGTCAACAGCATATCTTTTGCCTTGTTGTAGTGCAATTCAAAATTCTCTCCACTTACAGAAAAATCTTTTGTTTTTAGAAAAAATGTGTTGCTTTCGTTCATGTGTTCCACGTGGAACAAAAATATAAAATATACTGACTATCGCCCTAAGAAAACAAGTAAAACGGATATGTCGTTGGGCGACACACCACTTATCCGAGAAGCTTGGGCTACTGTGGCCGGCTGAACCGCATGCAGTTTTTCTCGAGCCTCATAACTCATCGATTTGACCTGTGTGTAATCGAATTCTTTAGGGATTTTGACATATTCAAGACGGGTTAGCTTGTCGGCATTGTTCTTTTCCTTTTCAATATAACCAGAATACTTAATCTGAATTTCTGTTTGCTCAATAACCTCATCGTTGAGGTTATGCTCGCTAATATAGTCCTCTACAGCCTGAAACTTTCGTACATCGTCTATTGTGATATTGGGTCTAGAAAAGATTTTAAACATCTTGTCTGATTGCTTAATAGGAGATGAGCTTTTAGACTCCAAGACTGGATTAGCCTCTTCGGGTTTAACGCTCTGCTTTCTGAAAAAGGAAACGAAATCTTTAGATTGATTGTGTTTGCGCTCCATACGTTGGAGCCGTACAAGGCTGGCAATTCCTAAGTCGTATCCTTTTGGGGTAAGCCTTAAGTCAGCATTGTCTTGACGTAAAAGGGTCCGGTATTCTGCACGAGATGTAAACATTCTATAAGGCTCTTCCGTTCCCTTGGTTATCAAATCATCTATGAGAACACCAATATAAGCCTCATCTCTTCTCAAGATAAATGGCGCCTTATTTTGGACGCTTAGGCTCGCATTGATTCCAGCCATAAGCCCTTGGGATGCTGCTTCCTCATACCCAGTTGTGCCGTTTATTTGGCCTGCGAAGAACAAGCCTTTTATTAACTTTGTTTCTAGAGAGTAGGTTAACTGAGTTGGGGGGAAGTAGTCGTATTCGATAGCATAGCCAGGGCGAAAAAATCGAACATGCTCAAAACCTTTGACCGCCTTTAAGGCCTTGTATTGAACGTCTTCTGGCAAGGAAGTGGAGAATCCGTTGATGTAATATTCAACAGTATTCCAGCCCTCAGGTTCAACGAAAATTTGATGCCTCTCCTTTTCAGAAAATCGGTTGATTTTATCTTCAATTGAAGGGCAATACCTTGGCCCAATACTTTGAATTCTACCGTTGAACATTGGTGAGCGATCAAAGCCTTCCTTCAATAGATTATGAACTTCTGCGCTCGTGTGGGTCATATGACAAGAGCGTTGGTTTTCTAAGGGCTTGGTTGTTTCTAAGTATGAAAATTTCTGAGGGGTAACATCCCCAGGCTGTTCAATCATCTTAGAGAAATCTAATGAGCGCCCATCAACACGTGGCGGGGTGCCTGTTTTCATTCGTCCTGAATCAAACCCCAAATCAATCAGTTGTTCTGTAATCCCTATTGCAGCTCGTTCACCAGCACGTCCTCCGCCAAAATTTTTATCCCCAATATGTATGAGTCCGTTTAAAAACGTTCCGTTGGTGAGCACCACACTTCGGGACTTTATTTCAAGTCCTAAAGAAGTTTTTACACCAACAATCTGCTCGCCCTTAATAAGAAGGCCAACGACCATATCTTGATAAAAATCTAAGTTTTGGGTTTGCTCTAAAAGCATTCTCCAGTCTTCCGCAAACCGCATTCGGTCACTTTGCACTCTTGGACTCCACATTGCCGGCCCCTTTGATTTGTTAAGCATCTTAAACTGTATTGCGGAAGTGTCACTAACAATTCCGCTGTATCCGCCAAGGGCATCAATTTCGCGAACTATTTGACCTTTTGCAATACCGCCCATTGCTGGGTTGCAAGACATTTGTGCAATATTTTGAAGGTTCATGGTAACCAATAGCGTATTGCTGCCCATATTAGCAGCAGCAGCGGCGGCTTCACTCCCAGCGTGTCCACCTCCAACAACAATTACATCATAAACTTTATCGAACATTTGTATCGAGTTGTGTTCCACGTGGAACAATTTTGTGCAAATATACGCTTATCTGATTAATTCAAACTGACAAAGGTAGTGGTCTTCCTTTTGGCGCATTTGTTTTTTTTGCTGCTCTGTAGAATCTTTGTATCCACATAGATGTAATACCCCATGAGCGATCACGCGGTGTAACTCATTTAGGGTGCTAGTGTTGAAGTCTTTCGCATTCTCAACAACGCGGTCAACAGAAATACAAATATCTCCGTAAACCTCTTGTCCTACATTATAATCAAAAGTTAAAATATCCGTTAACGTGTCATGGTTTAAAAACTCAACATTAAGTTGGTGCAAGTGGTGGTCGTCGCAAAACAAAAAATTTAACTCTCCCAAAGAAAAGCTTTCTTCAGTTAGAATAGCACACAGCCATTTCTTTATCTTGGTTTTGTTGGGTATATCAAAAGTGGTTGTGTTGTTAAAGCTAATCATCTTTTGCATTGAAATAACGTTCTACTTTTTTCTTAATGTTCTTTCGCAAAGGTAAGGGCTTTCTATTTAAAATCTCATCGGAGTTAAAAAGGCGCTTGATTTCCTCTTTGGTTAAACGCTCTCCTTGTGTGAATCTTCTTTTGTTTGTTTGGGATTGCCTTTTTGAAGACTGTCCCTTGTTTAGTGCCGCTTCATTAAGTTTTAGAAGCTCATAGTTTAAGGCCTGCATTTTTTTAATCAAACTTGAGCTAACACCTTGATTTACAATCATTTGCTCAATTTTTTTAATTGACTCTAGGGCTGTTTTTCCTTGACCGGACAAGCCTTCTTTTTCCAAAGCGCGCTCGAGTGCTTGGCGCAGCTTTTGTTGCTGCTTGTACAATTCGAATAAAGACTGTCCAGATTCCTCGGGGTCGCTGTATTGGCTAGGTTCTCTGCCGTTTTTTGAAGATGATCCAGGCTCTTCGCCTTTGCCTTGTCCTTTGGGCTTTTCTCCTTGCTTGCCGGATTTTTGTTTGCCCTCTTTTTTCCCATTCATCATCTCTTCCGCTTGTTTTTGTAAACCTTCTTGACTCATTATAATATCTGGTAATTGCATTTCTCCATTGCCCTGGCCTGGGCTCGGCTGTAGTTCCATTTCGAGTTTATCCAAAATATCACTCAACATGTTTGCCAAATTATTGGTTGATGTGATTGCGTACTGCTGTGCTGCTGTAGCTTCATAGTTTCTGTTTTCGGAAAGTGAATTAAGCGCTTTATCAATATTAAAATAAACATCTGATATTTCCTTGTTTATAGATTCTGAAATCATCGGTTGGCGCAGTGAAACCATAAAAAGACTATCGTCTATGTGCTCAAAATGAGTCTTTAGGTTCATTTGCTTCTTAATAGGCTTTTGGGTGAGGATTTCTTGTGTATTAGATTTTAGAAATCGATTCATCAAACCCTCTTGTTCAAAAGAAAAAACCAATAGATTATCTAATATTTGGCGTAGCGTCTCTGCGTCTTCACTATTCTGTTTTGAGGCGCCTCCAGCCATGTTTTGGCTCATTTGTTGAGCGAGTTGTCTCATTTTTTGAGCAGCTTTCTTTTGTGCTTTTTGCGCTTTGCTCTTTTGTTGATCAGATTTGGTTGGGTTAGTTGTATTCTGAGATTGCTCTAAAAGATTACTAGCGTCTTGCTGATCGTTTTGAATAGACTCTTCTTCATTTTGTGTATCTGGAATCGAAAGCGGTGTTTTTAACGAATTGTTTTGTTTGCGGAGGTCATCTAGTGCTTCTTTAATTTTAGCAAATGTTTTGTTTAGCTCGTCTTGCTCACGTTTATCTTGGTGCTGTTTTTTGATGTGACTATTGGAAAGCGCCTGTTGCTTATCCGCCAGCTCTTCTAAGCTTCTTTTAAGTTGTTCAGCTTTTTTTGAAACATAATAACGCTTCGTTAGCTCCAACATTTGTTGTAGGCTTCGTTGCTTATTTTTACTTTGTTGACCTAGTTTCTTTAACTTTTCCATGAGCCCCTCTTGTTGAATCTTTTTGGCGAGCTGCTCAAGTTCTTGGAGCTTCATTTCGTCCTCTTCAAGGCGTTGGTTTTGCTCTTGAATTCGTTTAATTAATTCTTCTTTCAAAGAATCTGGAGGCTCCTCACTAAACTCCTTAAGTGTCTTTTCCATTTGTTTGTTAAACTGCTTTAAAATATCATCCTGCTGCTTCTGACGCCTTAATAACGCGATAATCTTTTCCTTATCATTAAAGCTTAATTTATCCTTCTGAAGTTGTTCTTTTGTAAACTGATCTATGAGGTTGTTTTGATTTTTAACTGACTTGACCGATTTTTCTAATCCTTGAACAACACTTTTCTGAGTTACAAGCGCCTCATTTTGAATAGATTTGTTACTTTTAAACAAATAAGTGAAGACTTCTGTTTTAGTACTGTTAGGCTTTGGAAAGGGGTCGTTGTCGAAAACTTCAAAATAGAATTCATAAGCTGTATCTGGCAAAAGATCTAAATCGTTAGGAAAATCATAAACAAACTCTAAATTATCGTCAAACAAAATATTGCGGGTTTTGTTCTGCCCGGGATCACCTTTAGGATAATATTGAATTTCAAGATTAGAGATGCCGTAATCATCACTTAATTGCCCATAAAAATAGAACGCGTTATCGTTCGATTCATTACGCTTTTGCATAACCCTTATGCTTGGGGGCTGGTCTTTTTTGACACGAATATTAAATGACAATGTTTCGTGCTGTTTTAGCGCGCTGTTATTCGTTTGAATAGTGTAAGCAAGGTCGGAAAACACTTGTTTGCTTGTGAAAAAATTATTTCTCGAGCGGGTGAAATCTAAGGTTTTTTCAGCGGTCGAGAAAGTAATGTTTTCAGTGGATTGGGCGGTTAATGACCAAGTGAGCGTTGTGCCTTCAGGAACAGAAACGTTTGAAAAATTGGCGACCCTTTTATCTCTAGTTTTTGTGTAGGGCGGGTAATCAATCAGTAGTTGAGAATTGACTATTTTTGGAGCCTTTAGCACTAAGAACTGATATAAAGGCGATTGGGTATCGCCTGAGGAAAGACTAAAGCCTAAAGACTCTGTAGGGTTTAAAAACCTGTATTGGAATAATTGGTTGTCTACCTTTTTTAGAAAATATGATTGCCCTGCAAAACTAATTTCAACTTTATCAGGGACAACACGCCCTTCTGTTTTGACGTTCAGAAAAAAAGGAGTTTTTTCAATTGTTTTGAGCGACTCATTAAGAATAATAAATTTAAATGGCGCTGGGGGGGTATAGTGTGTTTTGTAGTCAACCACACGGCTTAATCCTTCTCTAAAATTTGATTGGCTTCCAGAGGCATAAACTATACCAATAACAAATAAAGGCATAAAAGCGTATTTCAAATACTTTAGATTGTCTCTCAACCGTACCGCTCTTTTAAAGGAGATGTTTTTAAACTCTTGCGTTTTTTGCTGAATTGTTGCTGTTATAAATTCAGATTGAGGCTGGCTATTTAGCTGAATTGCATTCAACAACTTATCCTTGATTTCTGGAAAGAAATCACCAATAATTTTAGAGGCTTGCTGGTGATCAATCCCTGAACGAAACCTCAAAAAGCTTAAAAAAGGAGCCAATAAAAACTTGATAAACAAAAAGGCTTCAAAAGAAATTAAAGACCAAAAAACAAAGGCACGCGCTGTTGCTGAAAACCAAAAAAATGATTCAATTAACGACCAAAATAAAATGTATAAGAGCCCAAAACAAAAAAAGAGCAGGGCGCCCTTTATTAAAGCGCTTGCATAATAGCGCTTGATGAACGCTTCTAGCTTTTCTCTTATTTCATCAAAATGGTCCAAGGCCTGTTTTTAGTCTATAAATCTACAATAATAATTAACACTCGTAAAGCGTGAATAAAGGAAAAAAAAGCAAAGGCATTTTTGTTTGGGCATTCGACTTTGGGCATATATCTTTGCAGTAAGATAACACTCAATGAAAAACCCTATTCGCGTCCGTTTTGCACCAAGCCCAACCGGCCCGCTACACATCGGTGGTGTGCGCACCGCGCTGTTTAATTATTTATTTGCTAAAAAACACAAGGGAAGTTTTATTTTACGCGTCGAGGATACGGATCAAAACCGCTATGTTTCTGGCGCAGAGGACTACATTATAAATGCCTTAAATTGGTGTAAGATCCCCTTTTCGGAGGGTCCTGGAAAAGAAGGTAACTGCGGGCCTTATAGACAAAGTGAGCGGAAAAAAATTTACAGAGAGCACATCAATATGTTGCTTAAAAAAGGAAGGGCTTATTACGCGTTCGATAGTGCTGATGATTTGGCAAAAGAACGAAAAAACCACGAAGAAAAAGGTAAAACCTTCATATACAACTGGCACAACAGAAAGAAAGGTAGGCTGGTAAACTCTTTAGTTTTAACAGAAGCAGAGACCAGCCAAAGAATAAAAAGTGGTGCGCCCTATGTTGTGCGTTTTTTAATGCCTGAGGGGCAGACTATAAAACTAAATGATCTTGTGAGGGGTCAGATGTCTATAGACAGTAGTATTCTTGATGATAAAATATTATTTAAATCAGATGGAATGCCAACCTATCATTTAGCAAATGTTGTAGATGACCACCTTATGGCTATTTCTCACGTGATTAGAGGTGAGGAGTGGTTGCCATCTTTGGCGTTACACCAAATGCTCTATGACGCTTTTGAGTGGGATGCTCCACAATTTGCACACCTGCCATTAATCTTAAAACCTACCGGAAAAGGAAAGCTAAGCAAGCGTGATGGTGATAAACTGGGGTTTCCTGTTTTTCCTTTAAGATGGAAAGACATTAACACGGACTCAAGCGGATATAAAGAAAGCGGTTATCTTTCTGAAGCTGTAATTAATTTTTTAGCTTTTTTAGGGTGGAACCCTGGAACAGAGCAGGAACTTTTTTCATTAGATGAACTTGTACAGTCTTTTGATTTTGACCACGTAAACAAAGCGGGGGCTCGCTTTGATCCTGAAAAGATTAAATGGTACAACCACCAGTATATTCAACGCGCATCCAATGCAGAACTAGCGCAACAATTAACAAGCTCTCATAAAGTGCTCAACGGATTAGACCAAAACTATGTTGAACTTGTTATTGGCCTTATCAAAGAAAGAGCTGATCTTGTTCCAGATCTTTGGCGACTGGGCAAATACTTCTTTGAAGCGCCTGATCGATATGATGAGAAAAGCCTGAAAAAAGCTTGGAGGGAAGATACTAATGTGCTTTTAACAGAACTAGTTTCTGTTTTAGAAAATGCAAATGACGGATCTGCAAAATCGATTAAAATCGCTGTGTCTGACTGGATTAAAAGTAAAAACATTGGCTTTGGGAAAATAATGATGCCGTTGAGGGTTGCTCTTGTTGGGGCTTTAGAAGGCGTAGATGTGTTTGAAATTGTTTTCTATATTGGTAAAAAGGAAACAATAGGCCGGATTAACGCACTTATACAGCAGCAAGCATAAACAAAGCTAAATGGTCTTATAAATTTGACTACTTTTGTGCTCTCATAAGCAGGCAAACAACTCGATGAAAAATATAAGAAACTTTTGTATTATCGCACATATTGACCACGGTAAAAGCACCTTGGCGGATCGTCTTTTGGACTTTACAGGGGCTGTTAGTGAGCGGGAAAAGCAAAACCAGCTTTTAGACAATATGGACTTAGAACGTGAGCGGGGAATCACAATTAAGTCCCACGCCATACAAATGGATTATGAATACAATGGAGAACAATACACTCTGAATCTAATTGATACGCCTGGCCATGTAGATTTTAGCTATGAAGTGTCACGATCTATTGCGGCTTGTGAGGGTGCGCTATTGGTTGTTGACGCTGCTCAGAGTATACAAGCGCAGACCATATCAAACTTGTATTTGGCTTTAGAAAATGATTTAGAAATAATCCCTGTTTTGAATAAAATAGACCTGCCGAGTGCAAATCCTGAGGAAGTGACAGACGACATTGTCGACCTTTTAGGGTGTAGGGCAGAAGATGTAATTCCTGCAAGTGCCAAAACTGGTCTAGGTATTGACACTATTTTAGAGGCAGTAATTAAACTTATTCCACCCCCAAAGGGTAATCCTAACGAACCGCTTCAAGCCCTAGTATTTGATTCTGTTTACAATTCCTTCAGGGGGGTTGAAACTTATTTTAAGGTAGTCAGCGGTAGTATAAAGAAAAACCAGTCGGTTAAATTTATGGCAACTAGCAAAATCTATGGTGCGGATGAGGTTGGAACCTTAAATTTGACACAAACCCCAAAGAAAGAAATTAAAACAGGTGACGTGGGTTACCTAATTACAGGTATTAAAGACGCAAGAGAAGTTAAGGTTGGGGACACAATAACAGACGCTCAAAACCCAACAAGCGCAGCTGTTGATGGTTTTGAAGATGTAAAACCAATGGTTTTCGCTGGTATATACCCTGTAGATACCGAAGAATATGAAGAACTCCGAGGATCTATGGAAAAACTTCAACTCAACGATGCCTCATTGGTGTTTCAGGCAGAAAGCTCGGCAGCTTTAGGGTTTGGTTTTCGCTGTGGCTTCTTAGGCATGTTGCACCTGGAAATCATACAAGAGCGGTTAGAGCGAGAGTTTAATATGACGGTAATTACAACCGTTCCTAACGTATCATACCACGCATACACCCGAAAGAATCCTGACGAGTTAATCTTGTTAAACAACCCATCGGATCTTCCTGACCCATCTACATTAGACCGAATTGAAGAGCCATATATCAAAGCTACCATTATTACCAAATCTGATTTTGTCGGCAATGTTATGTCGCTTTGTATTGAAAAAAGAGGACAGATCACCAATCAGACCTACCTTACAACCCAACGCGTAGAGCTTAGCTTTGACATGCCTTTGGCAGAAATTGTTTTTGATTTTTATGACCGCCTAAAAACCGTGTCTAAAGGTTATGCTTCTTTTGACTATAGCCCTATTGGTATGCGGGTCTCAAAATTAGTTCGGGTGGATGTTTTGCTTAACGGTCAATCTGTAGATGCTTTATCGGCGCTTATTCACCTCGACAGCGCACAAAAAATTGGGCGGAAAATGTGCGGCAAACTCAAGGAGCTTATCCCTAGGCAACAGTTTGATATTCCTATACAAGCCGCAATAGGTGCGAAAATTATTTCTAGAGAAACTGTTAAGGCTGTACGTAAAGACGTAACGGCAAAATGTTATGGCGGTGACATCTCTAGGAAACGAAAGCTTCTTGAAAACCAAAAGAAAGGAAAAAAGCGAATGCGTCAGGTGGGAAGTGTAGAAATTCCTCAAGAGGCTTTTATGGCGGTGCTTAAGCTAAACGACTAAGGTTAAACTTATTTTTTTGTTATTAACGAATGTCTTATATTTAGTTTAATAAAAGGCAAATAAGGTTGTTTGCTGCCCTTATTTATGAAGTGATTTGATGAGATTATACCCTTTAAATGTCGGAAATTTTAAGCTAGACGGAGGCGCTATGTTTGGTGTGGTGCCGAAGTCTCTATGGTCAAAAACCAATCCTGCAGATCATAACAACATGATTGATATCGCTGCGCGTTGCTTATTAATTGAAAACGATAATCGTCTTATATTGATTGATAGTGGAATGGGCAATAAGCAGTCTGAAAAATTCTTTAACTACTATTGCCGTTGGGGTGAACAATGTGTAGAGCGCGCCCTAGCACAATACGGATTCAGTAAGGATGATGTAACTGATGTGTTTCTGACTCATTTACATTTTGATCATTGTGGTGGGGCTGTGGAATGGAACACCGACAGGACGGCCTATCAGCTAACGTTTAAGAATGCAACTTATTGGAGTAATGAAGATCACTGGCATTGGGCGAAAAATGCCAACAAACGCGAAAAAGCTTCATTTTTGATCGAAAACATTGAGCCTATTGAACAATCTGGTCATTTAAAATACATTGCTTCGGCAGAAAATGGTTTTGCGAGAAACTGCCCGCTTGGTTTTGATGTGCTCTTTGCTAACGGGCATACAGAAAAACAAATGATCCCTATTATAAAATATAAAGAGAAAACACTTTGTTTTATGGCAGATTTGTTGCCAACTGCAGGCCATGTTTCTTTACCCTTTATTATGGGGTACGATACCCGCCCTCTAATCACTTTAGAAGAAAAAGAGGCTTTTCTCAATTTAGCAGCCAATGAAAATTATTATCTTTTTATGGAGCACGACGCCTGCAATGAAATTATAACGGTCAAACATTCAGAAAAAGGTGTTCGCCTAAATTCTACCCATTCTTTCAACTCTATTTTTTAAAATTATGAAAAACTTAACCCCAACCAATGCGTTTATGCACCTTACAATAATTAGTGTGCTCCTGTTTAATAGCTGTGGCTCAACCGCCCCAATTATCTCAACACCAATAGAAAACATAGATAAAACTCCTTCTAAATTTTCTCCCTTAACCGCCGTTGAAGAAAAAATCTGGAGCCATTTGGATTTACAAAAAGACACTGTTCCTGGGGTAAGCTTAAACCTTGCTTATGAAAAATTAGTCAAACCAAAAAGCAAAACAATTGTCGTTGCAGTAATTGATTCTGGGATTGACATAACACATGAAGATTTAAGAGAAAACATCTGGATCAATCAAGACGAAATTCCAAACAATGGAATTGATGACGATGCAAACGGCTACATTGACGACATAAATGGTTGGAACTTTTTAGGTGAGGCCAACAATGAACAGTTAGAATATGTGCGGCTTTTGGCAACAAAGAATACTGCCCACCCAAGGTACAAAGAAGCTGAAAGAATATATAGCCGGGAACGCAGTAAATACGCGCGGTTGAAGCAACAATACAATACGATTCTTAATCAATTGACCTCCTCTGAAAATGCAGTTCTTGAACATCTTAACAAAGACAATTTTACAAAAGAAGAGGTCTACAACATATCCACAAAAGACCCTGTCCTGGCACAACACTTAAGTATAATTAAACAATCTTATGGTTTTGGCTACGAGACAATTGAAGGGCTTAAAAAAAGTCTTAAACGCGACCTAAAATCTTTTAATGAGCGTCTAGACTATAATCTAAATATAGATTTTGATGGTCGCTCTATCGTAAATGACGACCCAAACGACATAAGGGATAAAGCTTATGGGGATAATAATGTTAGACCCAAGGAAGGAAGAAGTCACGGCACACATGTTTCAGGCATTATTGCAGCTAAGCGAAATAATGGTATAGGAATAAATGGAGCGGCAGATAATGTAAAAATTATGGCAATAAGAAACACGCCTAACGGCGATGAATACGATAAAGACGTGGCTCTAGGTGTTTACTACGCTGTAAACAACGGAGCTAAGGTAATTAATATGAGTTTTGGGAAGGGGTTCTCTGATCACAGCAATTGGGTGAAGGATGCAATAGCTTATGCCGCAAAATACGACGTTTTGATTGTCGCTGCAGCTGGAAATAATGGAGAAAACAATGATTTTGTAAAAAACTATCCCAATGACCAAGATGGTATAGGAGAAGAAGTTTCGGATAATTTTATAAGCGTTGGTGCGTCTACAAGTGATTATAGTTCGGATCTTATCGCAGGTTTTTCTAACTATGGGAAAAGTAGTGTTGACGTATTTGCTCCTGGCACACAAATTTACTCTAGTTATCCAAACAACAAGTATGAGTTTGCACAAGGAACTTCTATGGCGGCACCATTAGTTAGCGGTATAGCAGCACTTTTATTTTCTCAGTACCCTAAGTTAAGTGCTTCTGAAGTAAAAAAAATAATTATGGTTTCTGGTTTGCCTATAAAAAAAGAGGTGGCGCTTGAGGATGGAACAATAAGCCTGATGAATAACCTTTGTAAATCTGGTAGATTGGTTAACGCATACAACGCCTTAATAATGGCGTCTAAACTTTCAAAATGACTTTGAACATGAAAAACATACACTTAATTGTGGTCCTAATGCTTGGGTGTACAACACTTAGTTTTGGACAAAATAATTTCAATTATTGGCAACAGCATGTAGATTACACGATGGAGGTAAACATGGATGTTGAAACGTTCAATTATAAAGGTGTACAGAAATTAGTATACACAAACAACTCCCCAGACACACTAAATATGGTTTTTTTTCATTTATACTTCAATGCCTTTCAGCCTGGGAGCGAAATGGATATAAGGTCAAGAACGATAGCTGATTCAGATAGCAGGGTGATGAATAAAATTCAAAATTTGGCAAAAGAAGATCAGGGCTTTTTAAGGGTTAATAATCTAACTCAAAATGGCCTAGTGTTAGTATCTAAATTGTCGGGCACAATTTTGGAAGTTGACCTTGAGTCTCCAATCCTTCCTGGAGGTCAAACAAGCTTTGAGCTTGATTTTGAAGGGCAAGTTCCGCTTATTGTAAGGCGGGCGGGAAAAAACAGTAAAGAAGGTGTAGCACTATCGATGGCACAGTGGTATCCAAAGCTCGCTGAATATGATTTTGAAGGCTGGCACGCCGATCCATATATAGGAAGAGAGTTCTATGGGGTTTGGGGTAATTTCGACTTAAAACTTACTATAGACAATCGTTACATTGTTGCAGGAACAGGGTATTTACAAAACACAGCTGATATTGAAATTCAGACTAGAGCACTAAGTGAGAAAGCAAAAAAAACTAATACCTGGCATTTTATTGCACCCAATGTACATGACTTCACTTGGGCGGCTGATCGGGGCTATATTCATGATAAATTACAAATTGAAAACGGCCCAGTATTGAACTTCTATTATAAGAACTCTTTAAGTGAGGAATACAAAGAGCATTGGCGGGCCTTACAACCGATTACAGCGAAGCTTATGTCTTTTTTTAATAAACACATTGGGCCCTACCCTTATGAACAATACTCTGTTATTCAGGGGGGTGATGGGGGAATGGAATATGCTATGTGTACGTTAATTACCGGAGAACGTAGCTTTGAGAGCTTAGTTGGAGTAACGGCTCATGAATTAGCACATACATGGTTCCATTTTTTGATGGCAACCAACGAAAGTAGGCACCCATGGATGGACGAGGGTTTTACAGAGTATATTTGTACAATGGCTGAGGTTGATGTTGTTGGTTTAGACGAAAACAGCTACTTTGATAACGCACACAGGCGCTATACTGAATATGCGCTGAGCGGGAAAGAACAACCACAAAGCACGCATGCTGATCGATATCAATACAACAACGCTTACAGCGTGTCTTCTTATGTTAAGGGAGCAATTTTCTTAAGACAGCTTAATTATATTATTGGAGAAAAAAACTTTAGGACAACACTAAAACGGTATTATGAGTTATGGGCTTTTAAACATCCTACCCCAAACGATTTTATTAGGTGTGCAGAAAAAGCTTCTGGAATTGAGCTGGACTGGTATTTAATAGATTGGACAAAAACAAACAACACTATTGATTACGGAGTAAAATCAATAAGTGAAGAAAATGGAGGCACAATAATCGAACTCGAACGGGTTGGGTTAATGCCAATGCCTGCAGAAATAGAAATTACTTTTAATAATGGTGAGAAAGTAAGATATTATATACCGTTACAAATGATGCGTGGTGAAAAGCCGGTAGAAAAAGATGTGTTAGTTCTTGACGATTGGGCTTGGGCGTTCCCAACATATTCCTTTATTTTGGATGAAAAGAAGAAAGTAAAACAGGTAATAATTGATCCAGACCAACGGACTGCAGATATAAACAGGGATAATAACAGTATAGTATTTAAAAAAATTGAATAAACTTAAAGGGAAAAAAAATATTGATCGTTTGTTTGAAGAGGGTGTGAGTGTTAATTTATTTCCACTTAGGTTACTCTTTGTAGAAGATGAGGTGTTTTCCTTTGGTGTGTCTGTAGGGAAGCGTAACTTCAAATTGGCTGTTCAAAGAAATAGGATTAAAAGACAAATGCGCGCAGCGGCTAAGCTGTATTTGTTGTCCTTTTTAGAGAACACTAAAAATCCACACTCTTACATGCTTATATATACAGGAAAAGAAATGCCGGAGTGGAACAAACTAACAGAAGAGTTTAAAAATTTAGCAAAGAAAGTTAGTTCAAAAAAATTATGAAAAAGTTAATTACAAAGAAAGTTGGGTTGGGTTTGATAGGTCTATTTATCGGGGTAACACTTACTGGGTTCCGTTATGACTTCTTTGAAATTGCAAAGCAAATAGAAATTTACAATTCTATTTTTAAGGAAATAAACATGGGTTATGTAGATAAAACAAATCCTGCACAACTCATGGAAAATGGGGTAAAACACATGCTTACTGAATTAGACCCATATACTATTTATAGCACAGAGCAGGACGTTCAAAATGCTAGAATCTACCGTTCAGGTGTCTATGTTGGTATAGGTGCAAAAATGAGGGTAATTGAAAAAAAACTATTTATTGAAGAACCGTTTAAAGGGTTGTCTGCCGATAAAGCGGGGTTAAAGGCTGGAGATGAAATTATTAAAATCAACAACCTACGGCTCTCAGAATCTTTCGAACAAGCCAAGTTATTGCTCAATGGTAAAAACAAATCTTCTGTTTTAATTACCTACAAAAGAGATAATAAGGAAAAGCAAGTTGAGTTAATAAGGGAAGAAAAGAAACAAAAAGCTGTGCCTTTGTATCAAATGTTGGAAAATAATGTGGGGTACATAGCTTTAGATAAATTTTCAAGAAGCGCTTCAAGAGAAGTAGAATCTGCTCTTAAATTTTTACTTATTGATGAAGCAGAAGGTTTAATATTAGATTTAAGAAATAATCCTGGAGGTTTACTACAAGAAGCTGTAAAAATTGTTAACCTATTTGTCGCTAAGAATCAACTGGTGGTGACTACACGTTCAAACATAGAGCAATATAATAACCAATTCATTACACAAAAACAGCCTGTTAGCGAAGATATTCCTCTGGTCGTTTTGATAAATGAACGCAGTGCGTCAGCGAGTGAAATTGTGGCTGGAGCATTGCAAGATTTAGACAGAGCGGTAATTGTAGGAAGCCGTAGTTTTGGTAAAGGCCTTGTACAACAACCAAAACCCCTGCCTTATGGGGCACAATTAAAAATAACAATATCACGTTATTTCACCCCCTCTGGAAGGTGTATCCAGGCTTTAAATTACAGCCAAAGAACAAAAAATGGAGAAGCGCAAAAAAGAAATGAAAGTGATTACAAGGCGTTTGAAACAAAAAACGGAAGAATCGTTTATGATGGTGGGGGTGTAATGCCAGATATAAAGACAGAACCTAAGGCTGATTTTGACTTAATAAATGGCCTTAAAAAAGAAAACCTCTTTTTTCTTTTTGCAACAGATTATTGTAGAAAAAGTAGCTTGGAAAAATGGGAAAATTATGTGTTGGAAGATTCTGTTTTTAAGAGTTTTAAAGAATTTTGTTTACAAAATAACTTCTCATTGGGAACGAAAACAGAAAAATATCTTAATCGTGCATATAGTTATAGTTTAGAAGAAGGTTTAAAAAATATAAATTCTTCTTTGATTGAAGTAAAGTCGTCTTTAAGAAAAGAAAAAATATTAGCCTTAGAAGCATCAAAAGAAAAAATCATGAACCATTTATCTGAGGAAATTGTAAAAAATATATTTTACAAAGAAGGGTTATATCAATTTTCTTTGGTAAATAATAAAGGAATACAATCAGCAAAGTCTTTGCTTGAAGATCCTAAGGAATATTATTCCATTTTAAAATAAATTAGATATATTGAGTTATGCGAAAGTTGCTGTTTTTAGTGTTGTTTTATAATGGAGTTATGGTAGCGCAATCAAATCAGCAGCATGTGGTTTATTTTGAAACCGATAAGTATGAAGTCCCTGAAACTGAAAAAAATAGGTTACTTTTTTTTATACAAGGTTTAGCTCTTAAAAAAATAAAAAAAATATCAATTTATGGGTTCTGTGATGATCGGGGTTCTGATCAGTATAATTTAGTACTATCACAAAACAGAGCAGATGAGATAAAGCAGTTGTTCTCTGAAAACAAAATTAATGAACAACTGATAAGTAATGTCGACGGTAAAGGAGAAATTTTACTAAAAATAATTTCTACAGAGGATTTAAATGTGATCCGTGGATTAAATAGAAAAGTTGAAATAAATGTTGAGTATGGTAATACTAAAATAGAGGTTAAGAAAGATAATATTGATGAAAGAAAGAAACCAATCACATTAGAAAGTGACTTAAGAGTTGGAGATAATATTACTTTAAATAATATATTATTTCGTACAGGCTATAGTTATATCCTTAAAGAATCAATCCCTGATCTTGAAAAAATAGCAAGAATTTTAAACAGAAAGAAAGAAGTTTACTTCACAATTAAAGGGCATGTGTGTTGTACAGCAAATGGAAGGGATGCTGTAGATAGAGGCACAGGAAAAAGAAACTTATCGCTTGCACGAGCGCGTTATATTTTTAATTATTTAATGAAAAATGGAATTGCTAAAAAAAGGATGAAATATATGGGTTTAAAACATAAATATCCTTTGGGAGGTGATCCTAAATTTGATAGAAGAGTAGAAATTGAAATCACATATATCAAAAAATAAAACTAATTTTTTATCATAGTTATATGGGGAATACCATCCTCTAAATAAGATTCTCCTTGTTCTAAAAAACCTAAATCATTATAGAAATTCTTTAAATAACATTGTGCTGAAATTTTTATTTTTCTTTGGTTAAAAAATTTATAAACTGCCTGAACAGAGGCATTCATAAGTTGTTTTCCATATTCTTTATTTCTATACTTTTTAGAAACAACAACACGCCCAATACTTGCCTCTTCAAAATAATCTCCAGGGCGGAATAATCTTGTATAACCAATGATAGCGTTCCCTTTTTTTAAAAAAACGTGGAGCGAAATTTGATCTTTATTATCAACATCTTGATATACACAATCTTGCTCTACAATAAAAACCTCGGATCGTAGACGTAAAATAGCATATAGATCGGATTTTGAAAGCTCTTCAAATTTCTGTATATAAATAGAGGACATAAAAGAACTGTTGGATTATTAACAGCTTGGAATTTTATCAACACGTTTTTGATGTCTTCCTCCTTCAAATGGTGTGTTGAGAAAAGTTTCAACCATTAATAAAGTTTCTTCTTTACTAGTATAGCGTGCCGGTATACAAAGAATATTAGCATTATTATGTTGTCGAACAAGTTCCACTATTTCAGTAGTCCAACATAAACCTGCTCTTATATTTTGATATTTATTAGCAGTCATAGCTACACCGTTTGCACTCCCACATAATAGAATACCTAATTCTACATTTTTATTTTCTACATCTTTAGCTACTGGGTGAACAAAATCAGGATAGTCTACGCTATCGGTGTTATCAGTTCCATAATTAATAACTTCAATACCTTTAGATTCTAAATATGTTAATATTTGAAACTTATATTCGGTTCCAGCGTGGTCGTTTCCTATTGCAATTTTCATAATTAATTCATTAATTGAAGTTGTGTAAACTTACAAAAAAAACAAGCTGTTAATTGTTTTATTTATATCCTGTTAATAAATAAATATAGTTTATAAAAAATATAATTTAATTGTAAAGAAATATTTTATAGTAAGAAAAATATGTAAATAAAAAAGTTTAGTTGTTATTTTTAATTAATGGTTTATCTTTAATTTAAAGGACGTTATAAACATTTTAAAAATTAAGATATAACACTATTTACAGGTATAATTAAAAAATAATTAAAAGTTATTATAGCTATTAACAAGCAATCATTATAACCATTAATATTTTAAATTTTTAAAAAAAAAGATATTTATGTTGTATAATGTGGATAAAGTTAATTTAAGCTAAATAAATGAAGAAATTAAAGTTGTAGTTTTGTTTAAACCAAAAACTAGATGCCAAAGAAATCTAAAACTAAATCAACTGCTTTCAAAAAGCATATTTCCCGAATTTTATCTATTCTCAATTCTTCAACTTCTTTAAACCACAAACAAATATCTATGAAGCTTGGGATACACAATCCAAGAAAGAGAGCTGAGGTTATTGAGTGCCTCCATTACCTTATGATTTCAAATCAAATAGAAGAAAAAAGAAGAGGAATTTACACAATAAAGAAAAACAATAAATACCTCACAGGTATTTTTGATCTTACAGCTAGAGGATCAGGTTATATTATATCTGATGATTTCGAAGAAGATATTTTTGTATCCTCTAATAAAACTATGGGTGCACTTTCAGGAGATGAAATAGAATTTTATATACTAAATAGAAAGAAAAAAGGGAGATTAGAAGGTGAAGTAACCCAAATATTAAAACGTTCAAAATCTGAATACGTTGGTGTTATTCAATTAAATAAAAATTTTGCTTTTGTAGTTCCAGATGATAAAAAAATGCCAGTGGATATCTATGTCCCTTTAAAGAAAATAAAAAATGCAAAAGAAGGTCAAAAGGTTTTAGTTAAAATAGTTGAATGGCCTTCAAAAGCAGAGTGTCCAACAGGAAAAGTAGTTGAAGTTCTTGGCGATGCTGGAGACCACCAAACAGAAATACATGCCATTCTCGCAGCATATGGTTTACCTTACAAATTTGATAAAAAAGTTGAAGACTTCGCTAATAATTTAGATACATCTATTACAAAGGAAGAAATAAAAAAGAGACGTGATATGCGTCAAATATTAACTTTTACCATCGATCCTAAAGATGCAAAAGATTTTGATGACGCCCTTTCATTTCAAATACTTAAAAATGGAAATTATGAGATAGGTATACATATTGCTGATGTTTCTCACTATTTACAAGAAGGTACTATTTTAGACGATGAGGCCTACGAACGCGCTACATCGGTTTATCTTGTAGATAGAGTTGTTCCAATGCTCCCTGAAGTATTATCTAATAATGCTTGTTCGTTACGACCAAATGAAGAGAAATATACATTTTCTGCAGTTTTTGAACTAGATAATAATGCAGAACTTAAAAATCAATGGTTTGGAAGAACAGTCACTTATAGTGACGCTCGATTTAGTTATGAAGAAGCACAATACATTATAGAAACGAAAGATCTTCTTATTCCAAAAGAAATAGCATTAACTAAACTACAATACAAAACGACGAACCTTATAAAAGAAGCAATTTTAAAATTAGATGACCTCGCTAAAATATTAAGAGCTAAAAGAATGAATGATGGTGCAATATCTTTTGATAAAAAAGAGGTTAAATTTACACTATCAACTAACAAGGAGCCTAAAGGTGTTTATTTTAAAACATCTAAGGATGCAAATAAGTTAATAGAAGAATTTATGTTATTAGCTAATAAAAAAGTTGCAGAATTTATAGGAAAACAAACCCCTAAAAAAACATTCATCTACAGAGTTCACGACGTACCAGATCAACAAAAATTAGAAAGTCTACAACGAGTTGTTTCTCAATTTGGTCATCAAATAAATATTAAAGATCAAAATCAAATAAGCTCTTCTTTAAATAAATTATTAATTAACGTTGTTGGAAAAAAAGAACAAAATCTAGTTGATACCTTAGCAATACGGTGTATGAGTAAGGCAGAATATTCTACTCAAAATATAGGACACTACGGTCTATCTTTCGATTATTACAGCCACTTTACATCCCCAATAAGACGATACCCAGACGTTATGGCACATCGTTTGTTACAACACTATTTAGATGGTAATAAAACAGTTAACGCTACTGAGTTTGAAGAGAAGTGTAAACACTCTTCTTCTATGGAAAATTTAGCGACAAAGGCAGAGCGAGATTCAATCAAATACATGCAAATAAAATATATGATGAATAAAAAAAACACTCCTTTTCTTGGGATCATTTCCGGTGTCACAGAGTGGGGTATGTATGTAGAAATCATTGAAAATAAATGTGAAGGAATGGTTCGTGTCAAAGACATCAGCGGAGATTATTATTCTTTTGATCAAGACAACTATGCTTTAATAGGAGAGCGCTCAAAAAACAAATACCAACTTGGTGACCAGGTTGAAGTACAAGTAAAAAAAGCAGATTTATTAAAAAGACACTTAGATTTTAAATTAACCTAAATTTTAAAAAATGAAGAACAAAAAATATTATATAATACTACTTCTAAGCACACAATTATTTTCCCAAACTCCAATAACCAAAACCTTAGGAGAGTTCTCACAACTAAAAGTTTATGATCTTATTAATGTAAGCTTAATTAAATCAGATCAAAACAAAATCATTATATCTGGAGAGCAAGCCGACGCTGTTAGAATTGTTCAAAAAAACAACACTCTTAAAGTCAAAATGAAAGTAGATAAAATGTTCAGCGGAGCAAAAACAAACCTCAAACTTTATTACACCTCGATAGATGAAGTAGATGCTAATGAGGGTGCTGTTGTTACCATAGAAGAACCAATCAAACAATATGAGCTAACCTTAAAAGCACAGGAAGGAAGTAAAATTACAGCTGTCGTGGAAACAAAAGTATTAAATGTTAAAGCCGTAACCGGAAGTGTTATTAATACAACAGGAAATTCTGAGCGACAGCAACTTAATATAAGAACAGGTGGTATTTACAAAGGAAGCAAAACAAGGGCTCAAAACACCACACTTTTTATAAAAGCAGGAGGAGAAGCAGAAGTAAAAACGACAGATGTTTTGGATGTTAAAATATTTTCTGGCGGTGATGTTTTTATATATGGAACCCCAAAACAACTTAAGCAAAATAGACTTTTCGGAGGTCGAGTCATTTTCAAAGAATAGATTATAGTGTTAGAAGATATTCAAGCAGCCATACCTTTAGGTTTTTTCTTATCTTTTATGATAGGACCAGTTTTTTTTGTTCTTTTAGAGACGAGTGTTGTAAAGGGATTCAGGGCAGCTATTTCTTTCAATCTTGGTGTTGTTTTAGCAGATATTATTTTTATTTTCTTAGCTTATTTTAGTAGTTATCAACTTCTGGAAAATCTAAGTAATCAACCCGGTCTGTATATTTTTGGAGGAACACTTCTTTCCCTGTATGGGGTTATTGTATTTTCCAAAAAAGCAAAGGGAGATACACTAGACACAAACCATCATGCGCCACTAAAAAGTAATTATTTGCAATTGTTTGTAAAGGGTTTTTTGCTTAATTTTATAAACGTTGGTGTTTTAGTGTTTTGGTTAGGAATTATTATAGTTGTTGGACCAAATCTAGATGCAAATCCGAGCAGGTTTTTACTTTTTTTTGGCACTCTAATTATTTCATATTTTCTAACAGATGTCGTTAAAATTTTATTAGCTAAACGCCTCAAAGCTTATTTAACCCCTTTAATAATTTTAAACATAAAGAAAGCCTTAGGTGTTTTGCTGTTAATATGTGGTATAACTCTAATCACAAAAGGGTTTTTACCTAAGGACAAACTAAACCCCACTCAAATAATTGAAGATATTAGATAGAAAAAAACCACAACAAAGTTGTGGTTTATAGTTCTGAGGCGTCTAGCGGATTCGAACCGCTGTAAAAGGTTTTGCAGACCTCTGCCTAGCCACTCGGCCAAGACGCCAAAAAGGACTGCAAATTTACGCAAAAAAACAGCACACACAAGAGAAATAAATATTAATGCTTAAATCTAGCCCGATATAACAAACATAAGATGCCGAAAAGAAGTGTTCATTTTATTTTAAATCCAGTTTCAGGTAGTGGTCAAAATAACCTAAATATTAAATTTATTCGTTCTGTTTTAAACACTAAAAATTATGATTTTAGGTTAAAAATTTCTCAAAAACCTGGGGACGTTTGTCAACTAACAAAGTTGTCAATACAGGAGGGCGCCAATGTAATTGTTGCGTGTGGCGGGGACGGAACCATAAATCAAGTTGCATCACAACTTATAAGCACAAAGGTAAAGTTGGGGATTATAAAATTTGGATCAGGAAATGGTTTAGCATCCCACTTGGGCATACCGAACGAGTTGATAAGGGCTTTAGAGGTTATTAAAAATGAAAAAGCCATAAATATTGATGTCGGAACAGTAAATCAACATTATTTTTTTAGCAACATGAGCATAGGTGTTGGTGCCCGAGTGATTAATCACTATACGGACTCAAAAAAACGACAGTTTATGTCTTATTTTCGTGCGGTTTTGAAAGGTCTTCTAAGTGAACCCTTAAACATGACCTTAGATTTAGTAATTGACGGTTACAAAACAACTATAACCCCCCTTGTTTTATTTATCTCTAACTCAAATGAAATGGGATACAATGTTTCTTTTACGCCAGACGCCTCACTACAAGACGGTAAATTAGATCTTGTTTTTACTGAACACCTTTCGCTTTTTCAAAAGATTTTATTTGCCAATCAAATTGTGTTTTTTAAGAAAAGAAGATTTGAAAAGGCGCAATATCTTCAAGCAGAGGATATTTTAATTACTAACAAAAAAAATGAAGAATTTTTGACTCAATTAGACGGTGAGTCTATTGTTGTTAACTCTAATGTGTTAAGAATATCACTTAAGAAAACTGCGTTAAGCGTTATTGTGCCAGGCTAATAAGACCTTTTTTCCTCCAACATTACAGTAACCTTTTCAACATCTCCACCAATCGGGGGGTTTAGTTTTGACACGGACACAGAAGCCCAATCGACTTCGGCACACTCATTAAGAAAACGAGCAATAATCCGTTGAGCCACTGTTTCTAAAAGTTTACAGGGAACACCCATCTCATCCACAACAATTGAATTTAAAGTGACGTAATCTACAGTGTCTTTCAAATCATCGGTTTTTGAAGACTTATCAAGATTTGCGCTAACCGCCACATCCACCCGGTAGTTGCTTCCAATAACCGTTTCTTCTTTCAAGCACCCGTGATGCGCATAAACTCTTATATTTTCAACCTTTATTATTCCCATTTTAATTATTTGTTTTGACAAAAGTAACATTTCTTCTAAAGATATATTCACAATCTTTTTAATTGATTAATTTTGCTTTGCAATAGCGCACAAAAAAGAAACCATGGCGATAGATAACACAAAACCGCTTAATTTTTTACAGCAAATAGTAGAAGATGATTTAAAAAACGGATTAAGTTCTGCTCATTTGCGTTTCCGCTTCCCACCAGAACCGAACGGCTATCTTCATATTGGACACACTAAAGCTATTGGTATTAGCTTTGGATTAGGGCAAAAGTATTCTGCACCGGTTAACTTAAGATTTGATGACACCAACCCCACAAAAGAGGAGCAAGCTTATGTAGATGCGATAAAAGAAGATATTGCGTGGTTGGGCTATTCTTGGGATAAGGAGTGCTATTCCTCAGATTACTTTAAACAACTTTTTGATTGGGCTGTTTTAATGATTAATGACGGTAAAGCCTATGTTGACTCACAGTCTAGTGGAGAAATGGCCGACCAGAAAGGTACCCCAACACAGCCAGGCGTTGACGGACCTTACCGCGACAGAACATCAGAGGAAAATTTAGCTTTATTTCACAAAATGCGCAACGGTGATTTTGAAGAGGGCACCCACGTCCTTAGAGCCAAAATAGATATGAAACATCCAAACATGCTAATGCGCGATCCCATAATGTACCGCATATTACACGCAGACCACCACAGAACAGGATCAGACTGGTGTATATATCCAATGTATGATTGGACCCATGGGGAAAGTGATTACATTGAGCAAATTTCGCACTCGCTTTGTTCTTTGGAATTCAAACCACACAGGGAACTGTATAATTGGTTTAAAGATTCTGTATACACTTACAGCAAAGACCAATACGCTTTATTACCAAAACAACGAGAGTTTGCACGATTAAATCTAAGTTATACAGTAATGAGCAAAAGAAAACTTCTTAAGCTTGTTCAAAACGGAGTTGTTTCGGGCTGGGATGACCCGAGAATGCCTACAATTTCTGGTCTTCGGCGAAGAGGGTATACACCAAATTCAATAAAAAAATTCATAGACACGATTGGGGTTGCTAAGAGGGATAATGTCATTGATGTTTCCCTTCTTGAGTTTTGTGTTCGTGAGGATTTAAACAAAACAGCTCCGAGAATTATGGCTGTTCTAAACCCTGTAAAATTAATAATAACAAATTATCCAGAGCAGAAAACAGAATATTTAGACGCAGAAAATAATCCAGAGGATGAGGGAACTGGAAGTAGAAAAGTCCCTTTTTCTAATACACTTTACATAGAAAGAGAAGATTTTAAACAAGAGGCAAACAGCAAATATTTTCGTTTAACATTAGGAAAAGAAGTACGCTTAAAAAACGCTTATATAATAAAGGCAGAATCAGTTACTAAAAATAAAGCTGGGGAAATAACAGAAATACGCTGTGCTTACGACCCAAAGAGCTTAAGCGGAAGCGGCACAGAAGAAAGCCTTAGAAAAGTAAAAGGCACACTGCACTGGGTGTCTTGCCAACATGCTGTAGAGGCCGAAATAAGGGCTTATGACCGCTTGTTTTCACATGAGGCACCAGATAGTCAAGAAGAGGATTTCATGACTTTTCTTAATCCAACCTCACTCACCAAAACAACTGCTTTTATAGAACCAAACATTTCTAATCCTAAAGCTGGGGATAAGTTCCAGTTTCAGCGTATGGGGTATTTTTGTGTAGATCAGGATTCTAATGAAAATAAGATTGTTTTTAATAAAACGGTTGGACTTAGAGACAATTGGGCGAAGCAAAAAACTAAATCAACCCCCAAAGCTGTTCAACCAATTAAACCAAAACAGAAACGGAAGGCAATTGACCTTATAAAACAACTAGGAAAAAAATACACCAATTTACCGGAACAAAAACAAGCAAAAGTTAAAACAGAAATTCAAGCGCTTTCTGAAGGAATAGCTTACGACGAGTTAGCCCCTCTTTTTGGCACAGCAGTAAAAAAAACAGGGACTCGTATCGCAGTAATGATTGCGCTTAAAGTTCTATTAGATAATGGTCAGAAACGCAATTCCGCTATAGATGAATTCATAGAAAAAGCCTCAACAGATAGTAATGATTTACTCGCTGCTGAGGCGGTCCTTATATAAGACTAAAACAGCCTTTATTCTCCGTTTTTCTTTTTCATAGCCTCTCCAATTTGATTGCTAGCGGTAAAACTCGCAACCATATCGTTTAACATATTACTTCCCGCTTGCGGAGAGTTTGGTAATAAAATTAAATTACTATTTGTTTCGCCTCCTATTGATTGAAGCGTGTCATAGTGTTGTGTTACCACAATAAGTGCAGAAGCTTCTTGTGAATTGATTCCCACTTTATTCAGCACTTCTACAGATTCCTCTAACCCCCGCGCGATCTCTCGGCGCTGGTCTGCGATACCCTGTCCTTGAAGGCGCTTGCTTTCCGCCTCCGCCTTGGCTTTTTCTACAATCAAAATCCGTGCTGCATCACCCTCAAACTGAGCAGCAATTTTTTCACGTTCTGATGCATTAATTCTGTTCATCGCTTCTTTCACTTGCGCGTCTGGATCGATGTCTGTAACAAGCGTTTTGATGATATCATACCCAAAAACCATCATCGCATCATTAAGCTCAGTCTTGACGGCGATAGCAATGTCATCTTTTTTAACAAAGACGTCATCTAGTTTCATTTTTGGTACCTCGGCACGTACGACGTCAAAAACATAGGATGTAATCTGATCGTGTGGGTAATCTAATTTGTAAAATGCCTCATATACTTTGTCGCGAATAACTTTGTATTGAACAGAGATTTTTAGACGTACAAAAACATCATCCAATGTTTTTGTTTCTACAATAACATCCAGCTGTTGAATTTTTAGGCTTAATCGTCCGGAAATACGATCAATCAAAGGAATTTTTAGTTGAAGCCCAGAGTGACGAATACTTTGGAACTTACCAAAACGTTCTACAATCGCTGCGGTTTGTTGTTTCACAACAAAAAATGCCGCAAAGAGAATAAGCGCGCCAAATAAAATAAAAACATACAGTAGTAAATTCATAATAAATAAGGTTTAAAGATGATTATTGATAAAGGTACTAAAAATGACTTGCAAAATAAAAATTAAATCAATCTAATACCTGATTCTATTAACCTACTTAATTCAGGTTTGTTTTGAATGATTTCAGCTAAGTGTTTTTTGATCTTGAGAATTAAGCTACTATCTTCCGTAAGTTCCAAAAGTTCAATTTGAAGTAACCAGTCGTTTTTGTGATTTTTAACTAGTGTTTCAAAAACTTTTTCCAAATCGCTTGATGAGAAACGCTTAGTTGTTCTATAAGACCGAACACTTTGGTAGAGCTGTTCAAGGGCTATATTTTTGGGCTTTTTCTTAGTTTTAATTGTTTTGGTCTTTGACACCGCATATAGGTTTGGAAAAGAGCTGCTGTCTGCCGCACCCGCAAACGCAGAAACAATGTTATTTCCAATAGCCATGTCAAAGACCCCAAATTCAGGTTTAAAAAGAACCTCTTTGCCATAGCGTACTGTACAATCCTTGAGCTGTATAAGCATGATTTTACCTTTTACATTTCTTATACCTGTAATGTTTAAACCTTCGACCGTTATACCGCTTTCAAATTCAAAAGCTAAGCGCTGGCCGTCGTATAAATTATATGCCTTTAGGTCTACTGGAGTCATGTTTTCAATCGGAAGGTTGACGCTTTTCAGCATACCCAACGGAGAGCTGTATCCATCTTTGTGTGCTTTAATTCCATGACCAATAAGTTCTTTATCTCTGTACGCCAGAGCTGTAGGGCCATCAGTTTTAAAGTAGATAACCTCTCTATCGTCGTTCATGATCATTTGGGTAAATACTCCGGAAACCTGCAACCCTGTACTCAGCTCAATTGTACCTATTGCTTTTGAATCAATAAGCTTCTGTAGGCCTTTATACCCTCCTTTTCTTACGCTTAGTGTATTAGCAAGCTCTTCAAGCACTTCCATTAAGTATGCAAAATTTGGTGTTACAAAAAGTTGAGGTTGGGGTTTTGTGATATCAAAACCCACCTGAGCCACATCAACTGAGTAAGGAATTTTTTCAACATCATCACGCATACACCATTCGCTTTCCCCGATTGAGGACAACAAGCCAGCGCCATATATTTTAGGATTATTCATTTCTCCTATTAAGCCGTATTCAACACTCCACCACTGCATATTTCTTATTTGTGCCATTTCCGAGTACTCTTCGTGTTGGTTTTGAAGGACGTTAACCTCTAGTTCCGCGGCATCAATATCTTTTTGTTTTACTCCGGGCGCTTCTTTTAGAATAGAGAGTTTACGCACCGCTTCATACAGATCAATATCGTATTTAGAAAGAATAGCTTTTGCACCAATTTCACCAAGACGCCTTAAAAATTCTGCATAATCAGGATTTGCAATGATTGGCGCATGACCTGATGCCTCATGAATAATATCGGGTGCTGGCGTATACTCGATATGTTCGAGCTGTCTTATATCAGAAGCAATAACAAGTACCTTATTAGCTTGAAACTCCATAAAGGCATTGGGCGGAATAAAACCATCGACAGCTACAGCCGCCCAACCAATATCTTTAAGGATACGATTCATTCCGTAGATGTTTGGAATTGACTCGACGAGAACCCCCGTTTTTTTAAGTCCACCAATATAAGATTGGTGCGCAACATCTTTTAGGTAAGAGATGTTTTTTCTCATAACATATCGCCATACTGCTTGGTTAACTGGCGTATACTCCTCATAATTCTGTGGTGCGATAAATTGTTTTAAATGAGCTGGAAGCCTTTCAATAACTTCTTCGGAATAAGCAGCAATAGGTGCCATAATTATTTAATTTAAACACAAAAACAAGACGTTTTAACGTGAAAGTTGAACTTGAGACTGCCACTAATTTAGTGAAATTTTAGAGACTTTCTTTTGTTGTTAAAAGCACGCTCTGATTAATGTCAAGCGGAAAAGGATGATTGAAGTAAATGATTTGGCCTTCCGTTTCCGCTTCAATCATATAGTGTGTTCCTTTAAAATAATTATGTTTTATATGTGCTTTAATTGACCCTTGGCCTGAAACTTCAATTTGATTTGCGTAATAAATAACATCGTTAAGGATGCAATAGTCAGAGAAAAAAGCAGCAACCAAATCATATTGTGGGTCTTTATAGAGTTTTTTAGGCGGGCCTTTAAGAATTATTTTTCCGTTATTCAAAACGGCCATATGGTCAGCAAAGGCCAATACGTCATTTTTGTCGTGAGTTGCAACAATACAAGTAATTTGTTTGGTTTTTAAGAACTGAAACAAACTCTTTCGTAATGATTGTTTTTTAAAGTTATCAATATGACTGAACGGTTCGTCCAATAAAAGAACTTCAGGTTGTTTAGCGATAGCTTTAGCTAAGGCCACGCGTTGTTTTTGCCCACCACTGAGCAGCTTTACTTTAGTAGAGCTAAATTCTTCTAACTCAACGACTTTTAGCAATTCTTTGATGCGTTTTTCTTTTTCCTTTGGATAGAAATTGGAGAGGTGGGTTCCTATGTTTTCACTTACTGTTGTGAAAGGCATTAGATCGAACTCTTGTGCAACATATTTCATGAATCCATGCCCCACAACGAGCTTGTCTTTTGGCCCTAAAACAGCTGAACCGTTCCACAAAATTTTGCCCTCATCTAGGTCATACTCTCCGTAAATTAGTTTTAAAAGCGTACTTTTCCCTGATCCACTTTCGCCAACAATTGCAAGATAATCTCCCCGTTTTACAGAAAGGGAAATTCCGGAAAGTATTTGACTTTTTGAGTAGCTAAAAGAAATGTTTTTAACCGAAAGCATTATGAGGCTGAGCTAAATACATGCTCTACCATATATTCAGCAATTTGAATCGCGTTGGTTGCTGCTCCCTTTCTCAAATTATCAGCAACAATCCACATATTTAATGTATTGGCTTGGCTCTCGTCTCGTCGAATTCTCCCCACAAAAACATCGTCCTTATTGTGCGCCAGTATAGGCATAGGGTAGGTATTGGTTTCAGGGTTGTCTTGTACAGTCACACCTGGCATTTCATTAAGAATACTGCGCACATCATTAAGCTTGAAATCTTCTTCAAATTGAACATTTACTGATTCAGAATGTCCACCTGCAGTAGGTATTCTAACAGCAGTTGCAGTGATGGCAAAAGAATCGTCACCCAATATCTTTTGTGGCTCATTTGCCAGTTTCATCTCTTCTTTTGTGTATCCATTTTCTAGGAAAACATCACAGTGTGGAAGCGCATTTTTAAAAATTTGATACGGGTAGGCCATTTCTTCACTTTTTCCATGGATTTCATTTTCCATTTGCCGCACGGCCTTCACACCAGTCCCCGAAACAGATTGATAAGTAGAGACAATAACGCGCTTCATTTTATAACGTTCGTGCAGTGGCGCCAAAGCCATAACTAACTGAATCGTAGAGCAGTTTGGGTTTGCAATTATTTTATCTTCACCCGTAATGACATTTGCGTTTATTTCCGGAACAACAAGCTTTTTGGTAGGATCCATACGCCACGCCGAAGAGTTGTCAATCACTACACAATCAACCTCTGCAAATTTTGGCGCCCACGCCAATGAAGTATCACCACCTGCCGAAAAAATAGCAATGTCTGGTTTAAGCTCAACGGCGGTTTCCAAACCAACGATCTTGTATTCATTACCTTTAAATAAAACAGATTTCCCAACACTGCGCTCAGATGCTACAGGGATAAGTTCTGTAACAGGAAAGTTTCGCTCTTCCAATAACTTCATCATTATGGTTCCGACCATACCCGTTGCGCCTACGACTGCTATTTTCATTTTATAACCCTTAAAAAATTAGGCCATAAAATTACTAAATAAGCACTGACTTTTCTTTAAATTTTACATATAAAAAAAGGCGGTCATGCATTCATTCTTTAAAAAACCAACTATTTTTTTAACAAATCTCTAATTTCAGACAAAAGATCGTTGTCAGAGGGGCCAGTGGAAACATCCTCCTCTTTCCGTTTTAAAGCGTTTATTCCTTTAATGATTAAGAACATGACAAAAGCAACGATGATAAAATCAATAAGATAGGTAATAAAGTTCCCCCATAGTATAGCGGACTCACCTTCAACAACACCATTATTGTTTATAACGCCCTCTTGAATAACGTACTTTAGGTCTTTAAGGTTTGCGTTAAAAATAAGACCAACTAACGGAGAAATAATTCCGCCTGTAAAGCTGGTGACAACATCTTTGAATGCCGCACCCATAACAAAGGCAACAGCGATATCCACTAGACTGCCTTTCATTGCAAATTCTTTGAATTCTTTGAACATAGGTTTTAGATTTGGGGTTAAATAATTGTTACTAACTTATCTAAATCTAGGGAGAAAACCAAATTATTCTGTTACGAAGACGCGTTTTACGCGTTGAGAAACTGCCGTTAGGAGTTCATACGGTATTGTATTTCCAGCTTTAGAAAAATCCTCAGCAGTATTTTCTTGATCAAATAAAACAACCTCATCCCCTTCTTTACACTCAATGTTTGTAACATCCACCATAATCATATCCATACATACATTTCCAACAATAGGAGCTTTTTGGCCGCTCAAGTAAACCGCCCCCACTCCGTTCCCATATTGTCTACCAATTCCATCGGCGTGCCCTATAGGCAAGGTAGCAATTCTAAGGTCTTGAGTTGCTTTAAATGCTCTGTTATAGCCAACAGTTTCTTCTTTATTAACTGTATGTAGTTGAGAAATTACAGTTTTAAGCGTAGCAACAGGTATAAATCTACTTTTGTCTTTTTGCATATTATCGTACCCGTACAGACCTATCCCACAGCGCACCATATCAAACTGAGCCTCTGGAAAATTCACTACTCCTGAAGTATTACAAAGATGCTTGATAAAAGGATAACCGCATAGGTTTTGAAATTGTTTAGTAATGGATTTAAAGCGTGTAATTTGAGCCTGTGTAAAGGCGGTCTCTTTTAGGTCTTCACTTGCGGCTAGGTGAGAAAACACAGACTGCACCCTAATGGAATCATAAGTCTTTATAACGTCTGTTACTTTAATTAGCTCAGGTTCTTGAAATCCTAAACGATTTAATCCTGTATTAAACTTGATGTGTACAGGGACATTTTTTTGGCGATTGGCCTCTGCAATCTCTGCGAACTCTACCAGTGTTTTAAAGCTATACAAACTAGGCTCAAGATTATGAGCAAGGATCATATTAAAGTTGATTGGCTGAGGATGAAGCACTAGAATTGGCGTTTGTATCCCCGCCTTTCTTAGTGCAACACCTTCACTTACGTAGGCAACGGCAAAATAATCCACCCCTAAAGCCACAAGTTGCTGCGCTATTTGTACGGCGTCACTGCCATAGGCAAACGCCTTAACAACAGCGAGCATCATGGTGTTATTGTTTGTTTTTTCTCGTAGAAGGCTAAAGTTGTTTTTTAGCGCAGCAAGGTTTATTTCTAATGTTGTTTCGCCCACCACAAGTATTAATTTTCGGTCTTATTATCCGCTATATTTTCAGGGTCTACAACTTTAATACCTTTTATCTTTTCCTCAGTCATAGCTTTGTAAAACGCGCTACGACTAAGGGGCTCATATTCGTTTACTTCACCTAAGAGCACAAGCTTATCGTCATTTAATTTGCGGAAGCTATACTGGGCCAAGTTTCCTGTTCTTGTGCAAACAGCGTGCACTTTAGTGACATATTCGGCTGTAGCCATGAGATTCGGCATAGGACCGAATGGGTTGCCTTTAAAGTCCATATCTAATCCCGCAACAATTACACGAATCCCTTTGTTGGCCAGCACATTACAGACGCTCACTATTTCGTCATCAAAAAATTGAGCTTCGTCTATACCCACAACATCGCAGCCGTCAGCAAGAAGAGGGATATTGGAAGCAGCGGGCACGGGCGTCGATCGAATTTCGTTAGCGTCGTGAGAAATAACACGTTCGTCGTCGTAGCGGACATCTATTGCCGGTTTAAATATTTCAACTTTTTGTTTGGCAAATTGAGCACGTTTTAGGCGACGAATCAACTCTTCTGTTTTTCCAGAAAACATGGATCCACAGATGACTTCAATCCATCCAAATTGTTCTTTAGGGTTTACTGTATTTTCAAGAAACATTTTGTAATTTTAACGCAATCAATTTTTTTGAATGCTTGTAATAACCGCGACGTAAATTTACTAAAAATAAAAGCATAACTCTAAAACTTATTCAACCGTATTAATTTTATTTTATAATGAAAAAGAAACTCGAATCAGAACTTATAAGCATAGCCCACCGAATCTTGAAGCTGACCGGTAAGGAAGACCTACCAAAGATGCAGAAAGAAATAGCTTTGCTCTACCAAAAAATTGTTGTTTTAAATTTTTTAGAATCTCAGTTCAACGGAGAAATTCCTGATAATGTTGCCACAAGCGCATCTTTTTTTGACGCTTTAGAGGAGGCATTTAATAATAAAGTCACAGATTCTATTGAGGTAGATGAACAAGTTTATGTTAATATAGATCATGAACAAGATGAAGCACTTATGGAGCCAGCGATAGAAAAAATAAAAGATATTGTGGCCCAAATGCCTCAAGAAACAGCGGCGGTAGATGATTTAGTTGATGAAATAAACGAGCAGCCAACATCAACCCCTGTAGAACAAGACTTATCTACTTTATCGCCAAGCTACAATCAACTTCCTATTTTTGCCGCTGTTGATGAACAAGAAGAACCTCAAAAGCAAAACGAGTCACCCACATCATTGAATGAAAAGCTCAAGCCGACAGGTTTTCAAATTGGACTAAATGACCGCCTAGCTTTTGTTAACCACCTTTTTGAAAACAACAATGAAGATTACGATCGAGTTATCTCTCAACTAAGCACTATGGATTCATTTGAAGAGATTTCCGATTTTATCGAAAACATTATTAAACCAGATTATAACAACTGGACTGGCAAGGAAGAGTACGAAACACGTTTTTTAGACACTATCGAGAACAGGTTCAAGAGTTGATAAAATACAATAATTCCGAAGCCCTATGTTGAGACCTTTTGTTTTCTTGTCTCTTTGTTTTTTGTGGACGTAATTTTTGGTTTTTAACCCCTTGTTTATCGCTCTGTATAGTTCTCATAAACGCAATATAGTTACGGCCACTATATACGTATGTTTTTTCTGAAATTGGGTGATAAAGCTTGATAGTTTCGTCGTCAATTACGGAAAGTTCAAAATAATCGGAACCGTTAAAAGCATATTTCAGGGTTAACCTTTTTGTACCGCCTCCAATAATGTCCTCTACTGAATATGCCCCTGTATAGTCCCATTGGATTTGGTCAGGGTTTGCGATGTTTTCATCAATAGAACTTTTAAAAAGAGCCTGACCCCCTTCGCTGTAAAAAAAGAGATAGTTTTCGTCATCAAATGCTGTTTCAGCACCCTCAGCAGTAGTTAGGCTGTTATCCCAGGCCCGATACTCTTGCAAGAAATAATCAATATTCTCAAAAAATATGGCATCATAGTCAAATGTACTGCGCTGAAAACCTCTTAAGAAGTAGGAAGTATCATTGATTGGGCTATAAAGCTCTATGGAGGAGATGCTTACTTGGTATACTTCAAAGCGCTGATGTCCATCCAAAGCGTGGTTAACGTCCAAAACGATTCCATTAGCATCATACATCCCAACATATGTCCCAAACCCATTACCACGCTCACCAAACCCCACTAGATTATTGTTAGCATATATGCTTCCATTTAAAAAAGAGAGCGTAAATGCCATTTCAACAAAAACGGTTTGCCCATCGCCCAATGTACTTTCGAGATCCACATACCAAAGATCATAACTTCCAAGAAGTTGTTCTAGCGTAACACTATTATTCACATCAGCGGGGTGTATTTCATCATGGCCACAAGAGGTTAAAAACAAAAAAGATATAGCGTATACAAAAAGAGAATTTAGTGTTTTCATTAAGAATGAGTTTAACTTATATTTATAGTTTCAAAAGGCATGCCAAAAGCACATCAGCTTCACCCTTAGTGCTTTATAAGCATTAATTTTTTAGTATTTTTGCTAGCAAAATCATAACAAATGACGACGGAGTTGAAATATGCGGTTTTTGGAAATGGGAGTTGGGCAACAGCGATTGTAAAAATGCTATGTGAGAAAACAGCATCAATTAATTGGTATGTTCGTAAGCAACAAACAATTGATTACATTCAAAAAGAACAACACAACCCTTCTTATTTAAGCTCTGTATCTTTCAATACAGATCAATTAAGACTCAGTTCAGATATAAATGAGGTTGCCGCATCGGCCGACGTTCTTGTGTTTGCCATTCCCTCAGCTTTTGTGTATGCGCAATTAAAGAAACTTAACATAGACATTTCAACTAAAATTATTCTCTCTGCTGTTAAGGGCATTATTCCAGAGACAGGCTTGCTCGTTGGTGAGCATTTCCACCAACACAGAGCAGTCCCATTTGACCAAATTGCGGTCTTGGCGGGCCCATGCCATGCGGAGGAAGTTGCCCTCGAGCGCCTTTCGTATTTGACGGTAGCCTGTACGAACACCACTACAGCTACAGCTATAGCTAGCCAACTCTCTAGTCATTATATTCAAACAAAAACCCATGACGATGTTATTGGAGCCGAATATGCAGCTATGCTGAAAAACATTTACGCCATTGCTGCTGGGATGGCGCACGGCTTTGGTTATGGAGACAATTTTCAAAGTGTACTAATGAGTAATGCAATTCGTGAAATGAAACGCTTTATTAAAAAAGTGTACAAAATGAAGCGAAAAATAAATGAAACGGTTTATTTGGGTGATCTTTTGGTTACAGGGTATTCAACTTTTTCACGAAACAGGATGTTTGGTAACATGATTGGAAAAGGATATACAGTGAAATCAGCCCAAATGGAAATGAATATGATTGCCGAAGGCTATTATGCCACAAAAAGCGCATATTTAATAAATCAAGCGCATGAAAATTCGGCCAGAACACCGATTATTAAAATGGTCTATGATGTGCTTTATAAAGAAAAAAACCCTAAAGAAGCACTCAGAGAGCTGGCTGAAAAATTCGATTAATAAGGATCGGCTTTAAAGGATGTTTAAAAGGAGCTTTTAAATTGTTCTAAGAAACGCACATCATTTTCACTTAACAAACGAATATCATTAATTTGGTGCAATAAAAGCGCAATTCGATCGATGCCCATGCCAAAGGCAAAACCCGAATATTCTTTTGGGTCTATTCCGCAATTTTTCAATACATTTGGATCAACCATTCCACACCCCATTATTTCTAGCCAACCAGTACCTTTTGTCATTTTATAGTCTGTTTCAGTCTCTAAACCCCAGTAGACATCAACTTCAGCACTTGGCTCTGTAAATGGAAAGTATGAGGGTCTTAATCGGATTTTAGACTTTCCGAACAGCTCTTTTGTAAAGTATTGTAGAGTTTGCTTTAAGTCGGCAAAACTTACATTTTTATCAATGTATAGTCCTTCGACTTGGTGGAAGAAGCAATGTGAGCGAGCAGAAATAGCCTCGTTTCTATACACACGGCCAGGCGAAATCGTTCTAATTGGCGGGGCATTGTTCTCCATATAGCGCACTTGAACAGAGCTTGTGTGTGTGCGCAATAAAATATCTGGGTCAGTTTGTATAAAGAACGTGTCTTGCATATCTCTTGCCGGATGATGCTCCGGAAGATTGAGTGCAGTAAAGTTGTGCCAATCATCCTCTATTTCTGGCCCCTCACTGACATTAAATCCTATACGCGAGAAAATATCTATTATTTGATTCTTAACCAAGGAAATAGGATGCCTTCCTCCGATATTAATCGGATCACCAGGCCGTGTTAAATCTCCAACAGCAGACGTTTTTGTTGTATTTGCCTCTAGTTCAGCCTTTAATGTGCTTACCTTTTCAAGAGCCGTAGATTTTAATGTATTTATAGCTTGACCGTATGCTTTTTTTTGATCATTTGGGACTGATTTAAAATCAGCAAACAATCCATTCAAGAACCCTTTTTTACCTAAATACTTGACACGAAAAGCCTCTAAATCAGCAAGAGAATTTGTTGTAAAGCTATCGGCTTCTTCGATTAATTTTTGAATGCGGTCAATCATGGTTTGAAAATAAAAGCCAAATTTAAGAAATCTTAGTCAATAAACTTCTGTTCGAGAAAATAGTTTACAATCGCCTCTTTCATTAAGATGCTTTGTTCTCCAGCTTTCAGATTAGGCAATTCTTCTTTTATTTGATAATGAGGCCACCCTTCCTCGTCTACGTAATCTAGCGCATAGTAACCGTACGGAGTCAGTAGGCGGCATATAGCAATATGCATGAGGTTTAGTTTTTCATCTTTTTTGAAACGCCTATGCAACTGCCCCAATTCTTGTACACCAATAAGATATATTATACCGTCGAGGTCTAGGGGCGCACCATCAGCGAAGCGTAAAGAGAGTTTCTTTATAAGGGTATCCCAGCGTTTTTTTAATTCTTCGTCTCTTGCCATAATTTATTTTGTAAATTTAGAGTCTAATTTTAATTAAAGAAATTTTAACCCACATTATTTTATGTCTGTAATTGACATTGTTCTAGGCGCCCTTATTATATATGGTATTATTAAAGGGTTTTTTAAGGGTCTTTTTGTAGAAGTTGCTTCTCTTTTGGCTCTAATGTTGGGCGTGTATGGCGCTGTTCATTTTAGCAACTATGCTTCAGAATTTTTATCAAGCTATGTAGATTGGTCTGAACACACAATGAGCGTAAGTTCCTTTGTTATTACTTTTGTAATAATCGTTTTTGCGGTATCCTTGGCGGGTAAAGCCTTGACAAAGCTTGCTGATTTTGCTGCGCTTGGTGTTATAAACAAGTTTCTGGGTGCTCTTTTTGGAGGCCTCAAAGTGGCGCTAATTTTATCTATTGTCTTGCTTGTTTTTAAGCGCGTAAACCCAAGCTTAAAGATGGTTTCTGACGAAGAGCTTAAAACCTCTATATTTTACGAGCCAGTGGGTGTTTTGGCTCCGTTAATCTTACCCCGTTTTGCTGGAGACGACCAAGCCTTTGGCGTTCCTGATTTTAGCACTTCTGAGCAAGAATAGATCATTTAGAAAGCGACATTAAGTACGTTTTGAAAGATTTAAAAATACGCTCTTCAGGAATAAAATCTGGTATAATATCAATTCGCTCCATCATATACCTAGGCTGTTTCAATAGACCTACAAAAATTACATCTACCCCCCTAACCCTTAGGTCTTGAAGGGTGTCTTCCATAACATATAAACCCGTTTGGTCCATATATTGCATTCTGCTAAGCCGAATCACTACCGTTTTAGCGCCTTCTGGAATTTGTTTGTAAAGCTGTTCAAATTCCGAGGTCGAACCAAAGAAAAGAGGCCCTTTAATATGTTTAATAAACACCTTATCCTTTAAATTTTTTGGAAAATCAATTTCATCAGGCCAAGCTTCCTCTTTAAGCGGCCCAACTTCTGATCTTTCTGCGGTAAGGTCACCAATAAGCTTCATGAACATCAAACAAGAAATAAGAAGCCCAATTCCAACCGCGAAAATTAAATCCCAAAAAGTTGATAATAGTAAAACAATTATCATAATCAGTACCTCAGAGCTTAGTTTAACAGGCCCAAGGAAAATATCTTTTGGCAATATAGGTATAGCCTTAAGCCCCTTATAATCCATAACCCCTATACCAACAGTTATAAGAATTCCAGATAATACAGCCGCAGGAATTTTTGACGCAATTGGTCCTAATGCAAGAAGAATAAACAACAGCAAAACACCAGCAATCATTCCAGACAATCTAGTCTTTCCTCCAGCATTGATGTTAACTACAGTTCGGATGGTTGCACCCGCACCTGGAATTCCACCAAAAATTGCGGCGATACTATTACCGATGCCCTGACCAACAAGTTCTTTATTTGGTTTGTGTTTGGTTTTTGTCATGTTGTCGGCCACTATACTTGTTAGTAAAGAGTCTATAGCTCCCAAAAGCGCCAATGTGAGTGCCGAGAATATATAGGGGCTAATACTGCCAAGATTGAAATGAGAAAACATCTCTAATTTAGGCACAGGAAGTCCCTCAGGGATTTGTTCGATCGGCTTGTATTCCAGTCCAAAGCCAATAGCAATTCCAGACATCGCTATAAGTGCAACAAGTGTGCTAGGGACTGCTTTTGATATCTTTCTAAAACCAAAGATGATTATAATTGTGCCAAGCGAAAGAAGCAGCTCTAGCCAGTTTATGTTGCGAAGCGCCCGAGGCATTACTTTTACTGCACCAATTGTACCCGAAGCGTATTTTGCCGCAAGAGTTTTAGACTCTCGTAGGATATCTGCCTCAGTAATATTGCCAGCTCGCCTGATAGTTTCTTTGAAATCTTCCAAAACAAGCAAGCCTTCTCCCGCCTCTTCTTTCAATATGTTTTCTAGTATGATTTCTTCCGCTTGAGGCTTAAACTGGTTCACATATTCCATGTCTTCTTTAGGACTATAACCTAAAGATGGTAGAATTTGAGTTAAAAGAATGATCACTCCTATTGCTGTCATAAACCCAGAAACAACAGGATAGGGAATGTATTTAATATATTTTCCCACTCCAACAAGCCCTAGACCAACTTGAATTAGGCCTGCTAGGAAAAAAACCATCAGTATAGAAGGTAATGCTTTGTTCACATCACCATCGCTTGCAACCACGATGCTGGCAATTACAACCATACTTACTGCAGTCATTGGCGCTGTAGGTCCAGAAATTTGGGTATTAGTTCCTCCAAAAAGGGCTGCAAAAAAACTGATAAATATTGCGCCATAGAGTCCAGCGCTAGGTCCTAAGCCAGAGGAAACCCCAAATGCAAGCGCTAAAGGAAGTGCTACGACTCCGGCAGTAATACCACCAAAAGCATCGCCTTTGATATTTGAAAAAAAGCCTTTCATTTTTGTTGATTTTTTAATAAAAATATAAATTATTTATTAAAATCAAACAAAAACATCAATTGTTTTAAAGATACGTTAATTATAACTCTTTAAAGACTTGGTTGGGCAACCATCCGCTTTTGCCATCAATAAGCTTAATTTTTGTCCATTCTTTTTTGTACGATTCAAGAATTTGAATTTTCGCGCCCTCGTGAAGAATAAAAACTGTTTCACTTTTTAGATTAGGCTCGGATTTTGAGGCAACCTCTTGCGAGAAAACGACAGCAAAACGCTTGTTGTCTAGATTTAGTTTTTTATTGAGTAAAGCAAGCCCCAGAGTAAGATTCAAAACAGAGAAAACACTTAGAATAAAATATGCTCTTTTGCTTTTCGTGGTTTCAGAACGATAATATGCAATAAACAACAACACGAACACCCACATCGTTAGTATGCAAAAAATAGACCACCCAAAGACATTAAAAAATCCCGCCATTTTCTCATAGAACTTAAGCACTTCAACCTCAGGTATATTATCAAATTTATCGATTGTCATTTGCTTAGCAAAGCTGTAGTTGTTAAGTGTCTCTTCATCATAGGGGCTTAATTTTAAAGCTTTTTCGTAATAATATATACTTGGCGCTATTTCATTTGCTTTATAGTAGCAGTTAGCCATGTTAAAGTACAAGGCACTAGAATGAAAGCCATTGCTTATAATCTTGTTGTATATGGAAATGGCGCCCTGATACTCGCCTTTATTGTACAGTGTGTTTGCTTGTTCAAACAATAGATTTTCTTGTGAAAAACCAAGAAGCCCAATCAGCCAAAAAAGAACAATTAGTTTTTTCATATTATTTTAGTTGTTTGTCTAATGTGTTAATTACCTCAACTGATTTTTTATAAGCGCGGGTCATGTCAGAAGCCTGTAATGGGGTGTATCTGGCTAGCTCGCAAGATTCGATAATATTTAAAAACGATTGGACATACAATTGATCCACCCCTCTTTTTTCTAAAAGAAGCGCAATTTTTTCCTTGGATAATTCACTTGTTTCAATTTTCAATCTAGATTTCAGATAATTATGTAATGCGCGCTCCAAGGCCACATAAAACGCCTCTTTTTCACCAATTGCTTTTTTCGCTGACCCAAAATATTTACGAGCAAGCTTATTCGTTCTTCTTGTTTTATTTCCAGCAACATCCATTGCTCTTTTTTCTTGCTTGCGCGTAAAAATGATCAGTAACGGAATTAAAAGCAATGGCCCTAAGAACAACCACCAAAACAGCTTTGTATTGTAGAAGGCGTTTTGAGCAATAGGCTCTAAATCTGCGTTAGATTTAAAGGAAAAAAACTGTTTTGAGAGTGCGGTAACGTTTGTTTTTTGCACTTCTTTTGTGTTTGAATCACCATTTGGCGTTACTCCAGAACTTCCTATAACCGAAACCACTAACTCATTTGATTTAATTGTTTTATAAGCCTCAGACTTGAGGTCAAAATAAGAAAAGCTAACCGCGGGGATTGGGTACCGCCCCTGATCATTGGGTACAATCGTATAAGTATCTGTTATACTGCCTTTCATCCCTGAGAGGTTTGTAGAAACTTTTTCGGAATGTTCGGGCTCGTAAACTTCAAGCGCACTGGGAAGTTTCGGCTTAGGGAGCTCGAATAACTTGAGATTACCACTTCCAGACACCTTAAGTTTTAAGTTGAACGCTTCTGTGACTTCTAACTTCTTTTTGCTCGAAGAAAGACTAAAGTCAAAACGTCCAACAGCCCCTGAAAAATCCTTTGGTCTTCCAGCGCTAGGCAAAGGTTTTACATTGATAGTTCTTTTTCCAGCTGTTACTGTCAAATTAGCCGTAGTAGTTATAAATCGCCCAAAAATATCTCGCCTCTTTGAGGGCACCTCAACACTTACGTCTAAGGTGAGCGGCTCAATATTTAATTTTCCTGTTTTTTGAGGGTAAAGCACTGTTTTTTTCAAAACAGCGTAGCGATAGTCTTCTCCTTTATATTTTCCCTCTCGTACGTTTTGACCCTTAACATCAATGTTCTGGCTCCAAAAATCATTATACCTAGGACTGTCTAGTTCAGACCAGTTTCTCACACCAGTATTTTCTGCTACATATAGTTTATAAACAACACTTACAGGCTCGTTGAGGTACGGGTTTGTTGTAGAAACCTCTGCAACCAAATGGATATTCTCTGAAGCAATATAGTTTGGGTCATTAGGGTCTTTTGGTACATCTACAGCTGTTGTGACTGTAATTTTCATTGGGGCGGTTTTGTAGGATTCTCCGTTTATTTCAATACTGGATTGCCCTATGGTAAACACCCCTCTTTTTGTTGGAGACAAAAAATAGCTATAACTCTTAGAAAACGAACGCTTACCGTTTATGGAATAGTTTTTTATGGATTGACTTGGTCCGCCAACGACTTTGAAGCCTTCAAAGCTAGGCGGTGTGAAATTGTCGCCATCTTCGTTCATGGTGAAGTCTACACGCAAACGCTCATTTACTCCTAATTGTGTTTTGCTTGCTTTTGCTTCGAAAACGACTTGAGCATAGCTAAAACTTGAAAGGAACATCAAAAAAATAAGCACTCTAAATTTCATAAACTACCAGTCTTTATCTGTTTTTACTTTTACTCCTTTTACTTTGGAGGCATTCATTTTTTCCTGAACTTTTTTTTCTTCATTATTCATAGCTTCAAGTAGATTTTTTACTTGTTGCGGCGACATTTTTCCTTGTCTGTTTTTGTTGTTTTGATTGGGGTTTTTTTGATCTCCTTCTTTATCTTTTGGCTTGTCCTTATTATCTTTTTGGTCGCCCCCTTTTTCTTTAGGATCTTTATTTTTGTCGTCTTTATCTTTGTTTGGTTCGTCTTTATCTTGTTGTTTGTCGCTGTCTTCTTTTTGGTCTTTATTTTGCTCGTCTTTGTCTTCCTTTTCTTTATCATCGTCGCCTTCGTCCCCGCCACCACCTTGCTCTTCAGCACAATCTTTTGCTAGGGCTAAGTTATATCGGGTTTCATCGTCTGCCGGGTTATTTCTTAGCGCGCTTTTATAGGCCTCAACAGCTTCTTTACATTTTTTATTTTTCATGAGTGTATTTCCAATATTATGGAACGCTGCATGCTTTTCTTTTTTGTTGCCATGTTCTGTTGACTCAATAAGCTTTGAAAGTGCTTCGTCGTAAAACTCAGCGGCATAATAAGCACTACCAAGATTATATGAGCTTTTTGCATTAGTAGCTTTCTTTGAAATCGCTCTGCGGTAATATTTTTCAGCTTCAGTGAAATTTTCGTCCAGAACAGCATTTCCGTCGTATACAAAAGCGTCTGATTCGGCTTGAATTTCATCTTTTTGTTGTGCCTGTGATTGATTCACAAAAGCGGCACACACAAACAACATAAAGCAGCTTAAAAAAGAGTTTAAAGTTGGTTTGCAAAACAAGTGCTTATAAACGATTTTTCTCATAGATTTTCATTAAACAAATTCAGGCGCTTGAGCCAAGCAGTTTTTCTTTCTAAAAAAAGAATATCCAAAATTAAAAAGAAAAGACCTAATCCTAAAAACCATTGGAATTGATCTTCATAATCAGCAAACTCTTTGGCTTCAAACTCCTTTTTATCCATTTTATTCAAAATATCGCTAACTGTTTCTGTTACACTCTTGGTGTTTTTACCATCAACATATGAACCATTCGTGTTTTCAGCAATTTCAGCCAGTGTTTTTTTGTTTAATTTTGTAATTACAGTTTCCCCGCTTTGGTTTTTTTTATAACTCATCACAACTCCATTTTTCTTCAATGGAATTGGTCCTCCTTTTTCACTACCAACACCAATGGTGTATATTTTGATCCCTTCTTCTGCGGCAGCCCCAGCAACATTGATACTCGAGTCGTTGTGGTCTTCCCCATCTGAAATAATAACCAACACCCGATTTGTTTGCTCTTCATCATTGTAATAGCTACGAGACAGCTGAATAGCCTCATTTATAGCTGTACCCTGGGAAGAAAGCATTTCTGTATTCATGTTCTGAAGAAACATTTTTGCAGCAGCATAATCTGTTGTAATTGGCAATTGTGGAATAGCCTTTCCCGCGTAGGCAATGATACCAACACGATCACTAACAAGGCTATTTATAATTTGCGTAGTGAGCTGCTTTGCTTTTTCAAGGCGATTGGGCGCAATGTCCTCTGCCAACATACTTTTGGATACATCTATAGCAAAAACAACATCAACCCCTTGTCTTTTGACCGTTTGTAGTGATGTGCCCATTTTTGGGTTTACTAAGGCGATAATTAAACAAACAATGCTGAGCGAAAGCACAATAAACTTCAGGACAGATTTAAACACTGATTGGTCTGGACTTAAACGAGCCAATAATTCCAAATCGGAAAACTCTCGCTTAGTCTTTTTCTTCCATATTTGTACCCACAAGAATACAATAAGCATACCAAGCACTATAAATAAAAGCCAAAACCATATGTCTTCTTCGAGTTGAAACATAGTTAAATAAAACTTTTTAATAAGGTGTGACGAAGCAAAAATTCAAAAACTAGTAATGCAAGGGCCCATAGGACCAGTGGCCGAAACTTCTCTTCGTAATTATAATATTTAAATTCTTCTATTTCTGTTTTTTCAAGCTGGTTAATTTCAGCATAAATTTCTTCAAGTTTTTTGTTGTTTGTTGCCCTAAAGTACTTTCCGCCAGTTCCCTGAGCAATTTCTTTAAGTAATTTTTCATCAATTTCAACTTGAATTCTAGAGTATTGGATTTTGCCATTTCGAATAGCTACAGGAGACAATGCCATACCGTTACTTCCTAGGCCGATGGTATAGGTCTTTATTCCATACTCTGAAGCCAACTCACTTGCCGTTAGCGGATCTATAAAACCAGAGTTATTAACTCCATCGGTTAAAAGAATAATAATTTTACTTTTAGCTTTACTGTCTTTTATGCGATTGACAGCCGTTGCAAGCCCCATTCCAATTGCCGTTCCACCCGTGATGATTGTGTTGTATTTTATTTCTTTTAAGGAATTAAAAATAATATTTTTATCGCTTGTGACTGGAGTTCTTGTGTAACTTTCCCCTGCATATTCTACAAGACCTATTCTATCATTTGGCCTTCGGGCTATAAACTTACCCGCTACGTCTTTTAGTGCCTCAAGTCTGTTTGGTTTTAAATCCTTTGCAAGCATGCTTGCCGATACATCAATAGCCATCACAATGTCAATCCCACGAGTTTTTTTTGTTTTAGTGGAGACGTCAACGCTCTGTGGCCTTGCCATTGCAACAATGATTAAGACAAGGGCAAGCGTACGGAAGCCGAACAAACAATGTTTTAAAACAGTCCAAAACAAACTTCCTTTTACCAACCCTGAGCTATTTGAAATTTCTAGAACCGCAGTTTGTTTTTTATGTTTTATAACATACCACAGTAGCAGCGGAGGAAGCAGCAGCAGTAACCAAAGCAATTCTGTATGTGTAAATTCTATTCCTTGCAGCATTAGTTTTCGTTTGGTTTAATCAGTTCTACGGAGTTCAATATGCGCTCAACTATTTGCTTGCTGTAGGGGTCGTCAGCTTTCCACACTATAATAAGTTGTTGTAAAACAGCTGCAGTCGAAAACCCTAAGATTACAAAAGACCCTTCGGTCAATCTTCCTGATTTGAACGCAAGGGTCGCTGTACCATAGGTTTTCACCCCTTCTTGGCCGTTAGGGCTAACAAACTTTTCATTTCGAGGAATGATGTTTACAGCCCCTTTTTTCTCCAGCAAACTAAGCTCGTAATCTGCTATTTTAATCAGATCTAATGGCTCATTGCTTGAGTTTTTTGCGTTATCGCTTGAATTTTTCTTTGAGCTTTTGACAATAATTTCCAAAGGGACTTTAGAATTATCGCACGTAAATACTTTTGTGTTTAGAGAATCCGTAGTCTCGTATAGTTTTTCCTTTTTTTGTCGTTCTAAAACTTTTGGAGTCTCAACAATAATTCCTGGCGCACCATATTCACTGGTGACCCAATCTTCTGTTTCTAAAAGAAGCTTACTGGGGTTACGCAGTACGGTGTCTTTTACCGAATTAAACCCATAAACTATGCTAAACCCAACAAAAGCCGCAATGAGTACACCCACAAAAGAAAGGCCGACAACAATTATTTTTTTTCGTTGTTGTTTTTGTTTCAGTTCTTTTTGATAGGCCAAATCTTTTAAAAGATCTTCTTCGCTGGGCTCAGGGAGAGCTGCTCTTACATGATCAATTTCTTTATCGATTACGTGTTTATCCATACGTGCAATTTCAAAATCAGGTTTTGATTTTGCGAATTTCACTAAGTCTGCGCGCTGCAAGGTTGCCTGGATGTTTTTTATAGTTTCTTTATTTATTGAAACATGTTTTGAGTCTCTAAGCGCACTAAGCCTCTGAACAAGTTCATCTGTTGTACTTTCTAGCGACTGGTCATAGACTTTTTCGTTGAGGTATTTACGTAAAATAAACGTTAGTTCAGAGTAGAACTCTTTGATTTTTTGATCTTCGAAATACGATTGCTCGTCAAGATTGTCAAGAGCTAATTTTGCCCGTCTGTATGGTGGTAGGGCTGCAATTTTCTCCTCCTCAGAAAGTGTTTTTTTCCTGTAAAATAACCAATATATGACACCACCTGCACAAACTAAGAATAAAATAAATACCCAATAATAATGATCAAAAAAAGAACGTTGATTCACCACATGAATTACAGGCTTTATGTCATAAAGTTTTTGTTTGGTTGTGTCAACAGCTACGGGCTGTACAATTATGCGTAAGGAGTCTGAGAATATTGTTTTGTCCCCAACTAATATTTTTTGGCGTGGAATGGTATAAGCGCCAGAGTCAAACTGGGTGAGACCGTATTTTTTTATGAGTTTGGATTTAAAATTGCCGTGCAGCGTGTCTGCGGTATAGCTTTCAATCATTTCCATAGGCTTGAAAGTTTGCCCTTCAGGAAACACAACTACTGTTGTGCTGTCAATTTCTGCTTCAATACTGTATAATAACTCCTCACCAATCTTTATTGATGTTGTATCTACTGATGTTTTGAGTTGTGCACTACTAACAAAAGCAAGCAAAACCATCACTAAAAAGCACTGCTTTTTTGACCATGATCTTAAATACTGCCTTTTGAATTTCATCCCTTTTGTTTATCCTCTTTGTTTGAAATAGCCTAATAATTTTTTCACATAACTTTCGTCAAGTCTGCATTCGAGCTGTCCTGCCCCAGCTTTTTTAAAACTATCCTTAAAATAGTTGACTTGGTTTAAGTATTGTTTTGCATAAATCCTTCTTATTTTTCTTGAGCTTGTATTCACCAGTGTTGATGTCCCGGTTTCTTGGTCTAGCATTTGCACGACTCCTAGATTAGGAATCTCGGCTTCGTTCTTGTCAAATACACGAATCCCGGTTATGTCGTGCTTTCCGGACGCAATCTTCAAATTGTGATCATAACCAGAATCTATAAAATCTGAAAGCAGAAAAACAATAGCCTTTTTTTTCATCACATTGGACAAAAACTTTAAAGCTTCTGCAGTGTCGGTTTGCTTATTTTTTGGTTTAAATTCAATAAGCTCTCTAATTATGCGCAAGACGTGAGACCGTCCTTTTTTTGGTGGAATATAAAGCTCGACATCGGCAGAATAAAGAATGAGTCCAATTTTGTCGTTGTTTTGGGTTGCAGAAAAAGCAAGGGTAGCGGCAATCTCGGTAATAAATTCACTTTTAAATTGACGAAACGTCCCAAATTGTCCCGACCCAGAAACATCAACCATGAGCATCATGGTTAGTTCCCGCTCTTCTTCAAAAACCTTAATATAAGGCTCGTTATATCGCGCGGTAACATTCCAATCAATATTACGCACATCATCTCCAAATTGATATTGTCTTACTTCCGAAAAAGTCATTCCACGTCCTTTGAAGGTCGAATGGTACTCTCCACCAAAAACATGATCAGACAATCGCCTTGTTTTGATTTCAATTTTACGGACTTTTTTTAGGAGCTCTTTTGTATCCATTTATACTAACACGTGAATTTTTTAATCTAGAAAAGATAATTAACAGACGCCCACTAAGGCACCTCTATTACATTTACAATTTTGTGTACAATATCTTCGGAGGTTATATTTTCAGCCTCTGCTTCGTAGGTGATTCCAATTCGATGGCGAAGAACATCCAAGACAACTGCACGAACATCTTCTGGGATGACATAGCCGCGGCGTTTGATGAAGGCGTAGCACTTTGCTGCAGTCGCTAGGTTAATACTTCCCCTTGGCGATGCCCCAAATGATATGAGCGGTTTTAGCTCTGCTAAATTGTAGCGTTCGGGGTAGCGCGTTGCAAAAATGATATCAAGAATATATTTTTCAATTTTTTCATCCATATAAACCTCGCGTACTGCTTTTTGAGCATCTAGGATTTGCTTGACACTTACTACAGGTTTTATTTTTTCAAATGCCCCTTTCAAGTTCGCACGAACAATTAGTTGTTCGTCCTCAAGTTTTGGGTAATCGATTACAGTTTTTAGCATAAAACGGTCCACTTGAGCTTCAGGGAGCGGATAGGTCCCTTCTTGTTCGACCGGGTTCTGAGTTGCCATTACTAAGAAAGGTTTTTCTAAAATGAAAGTTTCATCGCCAATTGTCACTTGCTTTTCTTGCATAGCTTCTAGAAGTGCTGACTGTACTTTTGCCGGTGCGCGGTTGATCTCATCTGCCAGGACAAAATTGGCAAATATTGGACCTTTTTTTATATTAAACTCATTTGCTTTTATGTTGTAAATGAGCGTACCGACAACATCAGCAGGAAGGAGGTCTGGGGTAAACTGTATTCTGCTAAAACTACCAGAAACCGCTTGTGACAAGGTGTTTATTGCAAGTGTTTTCGCTAAACCAGGCACACCTTCCAATAAAATATGACCTTGACCTAAAAGGCCTATCAGAAGGCGCTCTATCATGTGCTTTTGACCAACAATGACCTTGTTTATTTCTAAAGTAAGCAGATCAATAAAAGCACTTTGCTTTTCAATTTTTTCGTTTATTGATTTGATATCTACTGTTTGACTGTTTTCTTCCATTATTCAGGATCTATTATATTGTTCTCTTCTTTTGCAAGGTGTTAAAATATTTTTCTTAGTTCTGTTAAGAATTGGTTAAAAATAAAGATTTTTTTGAGAGCTGAATAGGCTTTTATTTTTTAATTTTAATAGCATTAAGCAAAGGGCTTGATACAAAAAAAGTACTTATAGAAAAGATAAAATTTCATTCTAATGATTAATAAACGCTTACTTATCAAAAACTTACTAGCTCACAATGATGAGAACAGTTTTTATGATAAAAAGCGTCAGATAAATATTGGGGAAAAAGAAGGGAAGGCAAAGTTCTTGAAACATATTTGCGCACTATCCAACTCCAATCCTAACAACAATTCTTATATTATTATTGGAATAGAGGACCCAACAAATGAGATTATTGGAGTAGATTTTTTTGACGATAGCAAAATCCAGAACCTAATCAATGCTTACCTTGAATGCCCGCCAATCATTCAGTACGAAAATGTTTCTTTCCCACATCTTTCGGATGATAAAGTTGTTGGTTTAGTTACCATCAGAGCAAAAAACACACGCAAAGTTACAGCCTTGCGAAAGAATATTTGGAAATACTACGGCGGCTCTATTTTTTTTAGAGATGGGAGTACGAGCATGCCGAAAGTTTTTGATATTGAGCTCAGAGATGTAAACTCAAAAATTGTAGCATCGATAGAGCAACACGCCCAAAACAACATTCAATATACGCTAGATGGGGTGTTTGACTTTTTGAATAATAGAAAGGATTATCACCCCACATACCGGGTTTTCAAGGAGTATTTCGTGATGTGTTGGTCTGGCCAAAAGAAAAATGTAAGAAATCAAACTTTTTATTCAAGAGTTGATATAGCGCTTATCAACGAACAGGTTCGGCTATTTTACTCAACTTTAGATGAGGTTGAAATTAATTATGACGCTGATTGCTTTAAAATTATAGAGTATGTAAATCTAGGACTCAATGGCCAAGATAAATATCTAAAATTAGAGGAGACATGTATTGAGTTTTCTGATCACGCACAGTACAGCATTGAAACTAAGTTGTTGTTCCAGCCGCCTATTTATGACAAGAAAACATTACATCATGTTTTTAACACAAACAATGCAATAATTGAAAAATTAAAGACCCATCAAATCTTAACTGAAAGGGAGCAGCAAGATTTAAAAAACATCCCTATCACTTATTTGATTTGTCACTTTAATGGCTTTACACAAGCATTGACGTTGTTGGAGTCTGCCAAACCATTTTTGGCAAAGTATAGTCACGATTTACACAAATTGTACAAAGAAAGCCTGCGCATACTTCGAAAAGTGAAGTACAACTAAAAACGCAACTTTTTTCCGGTTACAGTTTTTTTGCTTAATGGCCTGCATCAAGTTTGTCTTGCCATTGGCGCAGCTCTTGCCACTTTCCCTCATAAGCCATGCGGGCTTGCTTAGGCCATGTTTTTGGGTTGTGGATTCTGTAAGCCTCTCCTGCTTTATCCAAAACGTACTGACATTTTTCGACACTACAGTTGGCAAGTGACTTCCAGGTTTTAATATTATTTTTATGAAAAAGATGTTGAATTTTTGGCCCAATACCCTCAATCACCCTGAGGTCATTTTCTTTTACTGTTCTATTATAAGCCTGTTTTGCTAGTGCTGCATTAAATTGCGGAATTTTAGTCGTTGTTAAACGCTTTTGATCTGTGTTTTTAAAGCCGCTTTGTTGAGCAGTTAAGCTACTGTGTTGTTCTGACCCGCATTTAGCACTGTAGCCCCTCTTTTTGCAGTAGAGGCGCCCTAATAGGAACCCAAAAAACGCAGACAACAAGCCCACACCAAGTTGTATTAATAGACAATTACTCATGAGTATTTAATTAATTATTACCTCTGTTCTTCTATTTAGCGCTCTTCCTTCACCTGTATTATTCAGTGCGATAGGCCTTGATGGGCCATGAGAAGTTATCTTTATTTTTTCAGGATTAACTTTATATTTCATTAGGGCCCTTTTTGTAAATTCAGCCCTACTTTTTCCTAGAAGCCGGGGGTGTCTTTTGTGTTCAATGCTGTCAGTGTGGCCAACTATCATGCACTGCGCGTTTTTTGACTTATTAAGGAGTATTGCGAGGCTTTTTAATTTGTTTTTTTGGTCTGGGCTTAAGACTGCATTTGGCATTTTAGCCTCAAAGTTAATCAGTACTGGATCTTCAATGATTTTTGATTTGACTTCTTCTAACTTTAACAATAGCTCATTTGAAGTTTCAACTTTTAGCGTATAATAACTCGTCAAAACATCTTTTCCGTCTTGCCTTTTTTCAATCTTTTTGTTACTTATAACAATTTGGTTTTTTGGAAGTCCTTGGTTCACCAGAAAGTTTTTAATTTCATTTGCGCGCGCATCACCAAGATTATCAAAATTAGATAAATTATCTTCGTCTTCTCTGTAAAGCCCGGTGATGGTTAGTGTTTGGGGTTTTCGCTCCCTCAAGCGCAAAATCATTTGATTTACACACGACAACAAATTATCTGAAATAGGCTGCATAAGCACATGACCAGATGTCATAAAACGAAAGTTATCATTGCTTTGAATTACGGTATATCCGTCATCAAACATAAAAGGTATAGAATTGTTGTCTTGTTTTTGCCCTTTAGTTATCACGGCGGGCTTGGTTATTTCATCTGTATGTGCACACAATGAAAAGTGCAGAAAGGATCCAATAATTAGAGAAGCTAAGACCCCAAACAAATAAGTTGTTTTTTTACTCACGAGGCATTATTTTAAAATATAATGAGGGTAAATAGCTACCCGATGCTCATTTAGACATTAAAAACAAAAAAAAGTCACATAATTATGTGACTTTTTTTTGTTTTTAATAATAAGAGTTAAAAAGCTTACAAATCAAATTTAATGCCTTGCGCTAGCGGTAAATCGCTTGTGTAGTTAATAGTATTGGTTTGTCTTCTCATGTATATTTTCCATGCATCGCTTCCAGACTCTCTGCCTCCACCAGTGTCTTTTTCACCGCCAAAGGCACCTCCAATTTCAGCCCCCGAGGTTCCTATGTTTACATTTGCTATTCCGCAATCACTTCCTGATTGAGACAAGAAAAACTCCGCCTCGCGCAGATTATTTGTCATGATAGCCGATGATAATCCTTGGGCTACATTGTTTTGTAATTCAATAGCATTTTGAACCCCCCCAGAATACTTTAAAAGATACAGAACTGGAGCAAAGGTCTCGTGCTGTACAATTTTAAAACTGTTATTTGCTTCAGCGATTGCAGGCTTAACATAACATCCGCTTTCGTATCCTGCGCCACTCAAAACCCCGCCCTCGACAATAATCTTCCCGCCTTCAGCGACAACCTCTTTTAGAGCTTTTTGGTAATTTTCAACTGCACCTTTATCAATTAACGGGCCTACATGATTATTTTGGTCCAAAGGGTTACCAATACGCAATTGTTTGTAAGCCTGTAAAACGGCCGTCTTTACAGTGTCGTAAACAGCCTCATGAACAATCAAGCGGCGCGTAGATGTACAGCGCTGGCCGGCAGTACCAACCGCCCCAAATACAGCCCCAATTACAGTCATTTTTATATCAGCATCAGGGGTTACTATTATAGCGTTATTACCCCCGAGCTCTAAGAGCGATTTCCCAAGGCGTTCTCCAACTGTTTTTGCAACAATTCTTCCCATTCTAGTTGATCCAGTAGCGGAAACTAATGGGACTCGCTTATCCTTTGTAAGGAACTCACCAACGGAATAATCTCCATTTATTAAGCACGAAATACCTTCAGGTAAGTTGTTTTCAGCAAACACGGCTGCAGCAATTTTTTGACAAGCAATTCCGCACAGAGGCGTTTTTTCTGAGGGCTTCCACACACAAACGTCGCCACAAATCCATGCAAGTGCGGTATTCCAAGCCCATACAGCAACAGGGAAGTTAAAGGCAGAGATAATCCCTACAGTTCCCAGTGGATGGTACTGCTCATACATCCGGTGACCTGGGCGCTCAGAATGCATAGTTAATCCATGCAATTGCCGGGATAAGCCCACTGCAAAGTCACAGATGTCTATCATTTCTTGAACCTCGCCAAGGCCTTCTTGAAGGCTTTTACCCATTTCGTAGGAAACTAACTCGCCTAATGGTTTTTTTAAAACCCTTAACCGCTCGCCAAATTGCCGAACAATCTCTCCGCGTTGTGGCGCAGGCAAAGTTCGCCAAGATTTAAAAGCAGTGCTTGCGCTGCTCATGATCATTTCATATTGTTCTGGGCTCGTTATAGATACAGTGCCGATCTGGCTGCCGTCCACCGGCGAAACAGATGAGATAGATTTTGTAGAACCAAACCATTTATTTCCAGTTGAAGAACCTGAATTATGCTCTTCAATTCCTAATGATTTGAGCGTTTCTTTAATATTTATTGTTTCTGACATGTTTTTTTGTTTTTTACTGTTGTAATTTACTCAAAGTAGACTTAGCTACCACCGCCTAAAAGGATTTTGACTCAATTGGCTGTTGTAATATTTCTTTTTTCCAGTGACCTCTTTACCCAACCACTCTGGACATTTAAAGACCTCATTTTCATTATCAAGCTCAACCTCTGCTACAATTAATCCATGGTTGTCATCTAAAAACTCATCCACTTCAAAAAGATGATTCTCATATTGGACATAGTGTCTTATTTTGTTGATGACACCATCGACGCACATAGCAATTAAATGCTGTGCTTCTTCTACCAGGATGCTTTTTTCCCACTCAAAGCGAGAAGCGCCACTTTTTGAGGCCTCTCCTTTTACTGTTATAAACGCTTGTTCACCACTAATTCGAATTCGCACGGTGCGCACAGGGTCTTTGGACAAATAACCTTGGGTCATTTTTAAGGCCCTAATGGCCTCATGTTTAAAGTTGTCATTTTTGACTAAAAATTTACGCTCGATTTCTATCACAAATAAAATTAGGTATGGATTAGAAGCATTAAATTTACACTATGTTTAGCGATTTACCAATTCGAAAGATTATTCATGTGGACATGGACGCTTTTTATGCTTCTGTGGAGCAAATGGATAATCCAGCTTTGAAAGGGCAACCCATAGCTGTCGGTGGGGGGAAAGCGCGCGGGGTAGTTAGCGCTGCAAGCTATGAAGCGCGAACATTTGGTGTTCGCAGCGCAATGTCCGGCACTTTGGCGGCAAAGCTATGTCCTAAATTGGTGTTTGTCTCTCCTCGATTCGATCGTTACAAAGAAATATCAAACAAAATTCGCACTATATTTTTTGAATACTCAGACCTTGTGGAACCTCTTTCTCTTGACGAAGCTTATATTGACGTCACAGAAAATAAAAAGGGCATACAAAGCGCCTCGCGTATAGCATATCAAATAAGAGAAAAAATCAAAACACAAGTTGGACTTAGTGCATCTGCAGGGATTTCGATTAATAAATTTATTGCTAAAGTTGCAAGTGATTACAATAAGCCCAACGGCCAAAAAACGGTACCACCGGAAGAAGTTTTAGCTTTTTTAGAGGCCCTTGATATTAGAAAATTCCATGGCATTGGAAAGGTCACTGCTCATAAAATGTATGAGTTGGGTATCTTCACAGGGCTGGATTTGAAGAGCAAAACCCAACCGTTTTTAACGGAGCACTTTGGTAAATCCGGCGCATATTATTTCAATGTTGTTAGGGGTGTTCACTTGAGCTCTGTAAAGCCAAACCGAGCTCGAAAGTCTTTAGCGGCCGAGCGCACTTTTTCAAATAACCTTTCGAGTGAACTTTTTATTATTGAAAAGTTAAGCCATATTGCTCAGGAAGTTTCAGGGCGCTTACAGCGGCTAAATATTGCAGGAAAGACCATTACTTTGAAAATAAAATATAGCGATTTTAAGCTTCAAACAAGAAGCAAAACACTGACGTACTTTATAAGCACGGCAGATGTTATTTTTGAACACGCTAAGGAGTTGCTTTTTCAAGAAGGGCTTCAAAACTCTGTTCGGCTTGTGGGAATTTCTATCTCAAACCTAAACAGCAACATAAAAAAGGATGTTGCGCCAGAAAACGTTACGGTGCAGCTGAAGTTTGAATTTTAAGCTTTGACCTCAGTAACACGCATTGTATTTACCATGCCCTTCTGTTGAATAGGCATTGCCGCTAGGCTTATTACCATATCTCCATCTTCCAAATAACCTTTTTCCACGGCAATTTTATTAACATCTACAACAGTTTGGTCTGTGGACACAAATTTGTCGTAATAAAACGCACGGACACCCCAGAGTAAATTAAGCTGTGAGATGATTCTCTTATTGGATGAAAATGCTAGAATATGCGCTTTTGGCCGCCATGCCGATATTTGGAAGGCGGTATAGCCACTATTTGTTAAGGTGGTTATGCCTCGTGCGTTAATTTCATTGGCCATATTAGCAGCATGGAAACATATAGACTTTGTAATGTAGCGCTTTGTTTTAATGTGTGGGTGCTTTTGGGGCACATGAATAAGCTCTGAGTTTTCGACCGACTTGATAATGTCTGACATTTTTTGAATTACTTGAACAGGGTATTGCCCGACAGATGTTTCACCAGAGAGCATCACAGCATCAGCACCATCCATCACTGAATTTGCTACATCATTGACTTCTGCTCTAGTGGGTGTTAAGCTTGTGATCATAGACTCCATCATTTGAGTGGCTATGATTACGGGAATACGTGCGCTTTTTGCCTTGAGTACCAATTGTTTTTGAATCAAAGGCACCTCATGGGCTGGGATCTCGACGCCGAGATCCCCTCGAGCAACCATCAAGCCATCGCAATAAGCGACAATTTTATCAATGTTTATGACGGCCTCTGGCTTTTCTATTTTTGCGATAATGGGGATTTTATAACTGCTGTGTTTAGAAACAATGGCCTCAAGCTCCATTAAATCTTCAGCGTTGCGCACAAACGAAAGCGCAATCCAATCTACCTCTTGTTCAATAGCAAAAAGAGCATCTTCTTTATCTTTTTCTGTCAGCGCCGGCTGTGAAATATTAGTATTTGGAAGATTAACTCCTTTTTTGGACTTCAAGGGGCCGCCCTGAATTACCTTAGCTTTAACTTCATCTTTTTGATTTGTTGAGACAACTTCAAAGATTAGCTTCCCGTCGTCTAGCAAGATTTGTTCGCCTGGCTTAGTGTCTAAAGGAAAACGGTCGTACGTCATGTAGACACGATCCTTTGTTCCTTCGAAGCGAGCGCCTGTTGCGAAAATAATTTCGTCTCCTGGCGCTACAACAACATCGTCTTTCATTACGCCAACCCTCAGCTTGGGACCTTGAAGATCAGCTAAAACAGAGGCGTTGTATCCGTGTTCTTCGTTAATTTCACGAATATATTGAACACGCTTTTTTACATCGTCGTAGTCTGCATGTGAGAAGTTTATTCTAAAGACATTTACACCAGTAGCGACCATTTTTAAGAGCATTTCTTTTGAATCTATGGCCGGCCCTAAAGTGGCAACAATCTTGGTCTTTTTTCTTTTGTATGACATTAATTTAGTATTAAGTAATCTTTTGATTTTAGTTCCTCGACATCTAGTGCGTAAGCCATATTTATTGCCGAAATTTTTTGCAATTCTAATGCGGTTTCGTCTGCTTCATTGTTTCCTCCACTAATTTTTAAAAAATAATTTACCGAAGAATGTTCATTGAGCAGATGGTAAGTAGTCCAGTTTTTTTCTGAACGGGCTGCAAACAAGCCTTGATTGATTGAATTATCTTCGAACAGACAGCTGTTTTTAATTAAATTCCACGTAGTTTTTAAATTAGCATTTTCCCATTCAAACAAGGAAAATGAAGCCTTGTTGTCGTTAAAGTCAATATCTTCTTTTGTGCGTCTTAAATTTGTGTTTAAAGCGCAGTTTATATGAAAGGCAAGGCGGTAATCTTCTAGGTCGCAGTGGATGGCAAAAAGCGAATAATCAGCATCAACAAAATCGTCCAAAACAAGTTTATGTACTGCCATAATTTAATTCAAAAACATTGGTGTAAATATAAAGATAAAAGCGCAAACAGAAGACACTTCTATATTGCCATAGTTTTAAATTATTACGAAAACGATGTAGTTAATTCCCCAACTACAATTGTATTTTATCTTGAAGCGCAAAATACCCTCTTTGACTTACCTTTTCTTCAGCTTTTTTTCGCGAAGTAGCGCGTGCCTTAGCTATCACTTTGCCATCAATTTTCAAAAGTACTGAAAAGTGTTTTATTTCGTCAACACCCTCGTCTTGACAACGGTCGTAATAAATTTTCTTTTTTTCTTTTTGACACCATTCAACCATAAGGCTTTTGTAACTAATAACTTTGCCTTCGAGCTGATCAAGGTCTACATGAGGGTCGATGACGCTGTCAAAAATAAATCGTTCGCTTGTGCTGTACCCCCGATCTAAGAACACTGCTCCAACAAGCGCTTCAAACAAGTTGCCGTGAATATTATCCCCAAATTTATTATGGTCTAATTTGGAGTCTAATAAGGAGATTAAGTTTAAGCTTTTCCCGATTTTATTTAAATGCGAACGGCTTACAATTTTTGAACGCATTTTTGTTAAATAACCTTCATTGGCATCCAAAATAGAAATATATAGATAGTGAGCAATAACCGCTCCTAATATAGCATCGCCCACGTACTCTAACCGCTCGTAATTGAAAGGGTTACCTTCCTCGTCTTTTTTATTGGTAGAGCGGTGGGTAAAGGCTCTATCGTAGTAATGTGTTTTTTTTGGCTTAAACCCTAAAATAGGTTCAAGGGCAGTACTGAGTTTATTGTTTGTTTTATGGCATAACTTTAATATATTTTGAATATAGTTCAAAATTTAGTCATCTAGAGTTTTGAAAACAACACAAGCATTATGCCCACCAAAACCAAAAGTGTTACTCATGGCAACATTTACTGTTCTTTTTTGAGCCTTATTCAGTGTAAGATTGAGGTCCGGATCGATGTTCTCGTCGGGCGTTGTGTGGTTGATTGTAGGCGGAACAATTCCGTTTTGCATAGACAGTACTGAAGCAATAGCCTCTATAGCTCCAGCTGCGCCGAGTAGGTGCCCTGTCATTGATTTAGTGGAGTTTATGTTTATGTTTTTTGCGTGGCTACCGAACACTCTTGAAATTGCCTTTAACTCAGCAACATCCCCTAGCGGCGTGGATGTTCCGTGGGTGTTAATGGCGTCTACATCTTCGGGCTTTAAGCCAGCGTTAGCCAAACAGTTTTTCATTACTGCGGTTACTCCAATTCCGTCAGGATGAGGAGCAGTCATATGGTAAGCATCTGAAGACAAGCCGCCCCCAACAAGCTCAACGTAGATTTTAGCGCCTCTTGCCTTAGCATGCTCGTATTCTTCCAAAACCAGGGCACCAGCACCCTCACCTAAAACAAAGCCATCTCGGGTTGCATCAAATGGTCTAGATGCGGTTTCCGGACTTTCATTTCTTGTCGACAGGGCATGCATTGCATTAAATCCGCCCATGCCAGACTCATTGATTGTAGCTTCACTTCCGCCAGTGACAATAACATCGCAATGACCAAGGCGAATATAGTTTAAAGCATCAATGATTGCATTTGCTGAAGACGCACAGGCCGAAACAGTTGTATAGTTTGGCCCCATAAACCCATGCTTTATGGAAATGTTGCCTGGTGCAATATCAGCAATCATTTTAGGGATAAAAAACGGGTTGAAACGCGGCATGCCGTTGCCGGTTGCGAAATTGGCGATTTCTTTCTGAAAAGTATCAATTCCACCAATACCCGCACCCCAAATGACACCAACACGAAACCTATCTATGGTTTCCAAATTAAGCTTGGCATCTAAGATGGCCTCGTCAGAAGCCACCATAGCATATTGCGCAAACTTGTCTGTTTTTCTGGCTTCTTTGCGATCAAAAAAGTCAGATACGTTGTAATTTTTTAATTCACAAGCAAATTTAGTCTTGAAGTGCTCCGTATCAAAATAAGTTACAGGGGCACAACCACTTTTTCCTGCTACTAGAGCGTTCCAATAGTCGTCTTTGTTATTTCCTATGGGCGTTAGCGCACCAAGCCCAGTGACTACAACTCGCTTTAAGTTCATAAATTTTTTTACGACGGTTTTATTTCGCTGCTTCTATGTACGAAACGGCTTGACCAACAGTAGCGATGTTTTCTGCTTGATCATCTGGAATTTGAATATCAAATTCTTTTTCGAATTCCATAATAAGCTCTACAGTATCTAGTGAATCTGCTCCTAGATCGTTTGTGAAGCTTGCTTCAGTTACTACTTCGTTTTCATCAACGCCCAATTTATCAACGATAATCGCTTTCACTCTTGATGCAATGTCTGACATAATAATTAATTTTAAGTTTTAGTTAGGGTGCAAAAATAAAAAACTTTATTTTAAAAAGAATAAATCCTAAAAAAATGTGCGCATTCTTTTAAATAAACAGAGAATGATCAAGGAAATTAGATGGCTATTAAAAATATTATCCCTTTTTTTGTAGAGCAATTAGTGTTAAAAACTATAATATAATGAAAAAAATAGCTGTTTTTGCATCAGGCTCCGGCACCAATGCCGAAAATCTCATAAAGTTCTTTCAAAATGATACCACTGCAAAGGTTGTTTTGGTGTTGTCAAATAATTCGGATGCCAAAGTTTTAGAACGCGCAAAATCTTTAGCTGTAGACACATTGTTTTTCAACAGAGAAGAACTTTTAGACCCTAATTTTATTATTAAGGCTTTGCATTTATACAAGGTTGACTTTATTGTACTTGCGGGGTTTTTGTGGAAATTCCCTGAGCACATAGTTAAGGAGTTCGAAAATAAAATTGTAAATATTCACCCTGCGTTGTTACCTGATTTTGGAGGAAAAGGGATGTACGGAATGCATGTGCATAAAGCGGTTATTGCGGCAAAGGTTAAGGAGACAGGAATCACAATACATCAAGTGAATGCACAATATGATGAAGGAGCAATCGTTTTTCAGGCAAAGTGCACTGTTGACCCTAAAGACTCTGCAGATGATGTTGCACGCAAGGTTCACAAGCTAGAAATGGCACATTTTCCCAAGATTATCAAAAATATTTTATTGTCAGATGCCTAAGGCCAAACAAAAATATTATACCGTTTGGAAGGGTCATAAAACAGGTGTGTTCGAGACGTGGCCTGAATGCCAGTTGCAAATAAAAAACTTTCAAGGGGCACAATACAAGTCTTTTGCAACAAAGGCGACCGCTGTTAAAGCATTTGAAGGGCTTTACGAAGATTATATAGAAAAAAACAAAGCTAAAAAGGGCATTCCAAAAAGAGGAGATCAAATAGAGGGGCCTAACTTAAATTCTATTTCTGTTGATGCTGCTTCAAGCGGAAACCCTGGTGTCATGGAGTATAGGGGGGTTGACACCCAAACCAAAGCTTTACTTTTTCACAAAGGACCTTTCCAAAAAGCCACAAACAATATTGGGGAGTTTTTAGCTTTAGTTCACGGACTCGCATTACTTAAAAACCAAGAAAGCCAAGTCATGCTATATACAGACTCTGTAACCGCAATGAGTTGGGTCAGAAAAAAAAAGTGTAACACAAAATTGAAACGCACCAAAGAAAACCAAGCCGTTTTTGTCTTAATAGATCGTGCAGAACAGTGGCTACAAAACAACACTTTTACAACTAAAGTTGTAAAATGGGACACAAAATCTTGGGGTGAAATTCCTGCAGATTTTGGAAGAAAGTGAGATTAACTTTTTGCGTCAAATTTAACGTCAATAACCTATAATTTTTTGTAGATTTGTCCTTTAATTTTTCTACAAGTTTATGAACAAACTCCTAATTGTCGGTACTGTTGCATTTGATGCTATTGAAACACCTTTTGGGAAGACCGATAAAATTCTTGGAGGGTCAGCGCCCTACATAGGGCTATCAGCTTCGCAGTTTGACACAGCGAGTGCGATAGTTTCGGTTGTTGGCGGAGATTTCCCTGAGACTCATTTAGAGCTTTTTCGTCAACACAACATTGATATTTCTGGCATAGAAATTATCTCATCAGGCAAAACATTTTTTTGGAGTGGGCGCTACCATAACGACATGAACACAAGAGACACATTGTCTACTGAACTTAATGTGTTGTCAGACTTTCAACCTGTAGTGCCTTCTAAATTTAAGGACGCCAATGTTGTTGTTTTAGGAAATTTGCACCCTCTTGTTCAATCTAGTGTTTTGGATCAAGTTACCAATAAAGAGGCTTTGGTCATATTGGATACGATGAACTTTTGGATGGACAATACTTTAGAGGATTTGATGGAAGTCATTAAAAGAGTCGATGTAATTACGATTAATGACGAGGAGGCGAGGCAATTATCAGGACAAAGCTCTTTGGTAGCAGCAGCACGAAACATTCACGAAATGGGGCCTAAATACGTAGTGATAAAAAAAGGAGAACACGGCGCATTATTATTCAGTGGCGACAATGTGTTTTTTGCACCTGCGCTTCCACTTGAGGAGGTTTTTGATCCTACGGGAGCTGGTGACACTTTTGCTGGCGGGTTTGCAGGATTTTTGTCCAAAACAAACAACTTTAGTTTTGAAAACATGAAAAAAGCTGTTGTATATGGCTCTGCATTAGCTTCTTTTACTGTGGAAAAATTTGGGACAGAGCGAATTAGCAATCTATCATCTAAAGAGGTCTTTGAGCGGCTTCAGATGTTTAAAAACCTAACCCAATTTGACATTGAATTAACTTAATAAACTGTATTAATTTTGAGTACAAATGGTATTATTACAAAGACACTAACCAACCACAACCTTCACACATGAGTGATGCAATTAAACATGAATGTGGCATAGCCCATGTTCGCCTTTTAAAGCCTTTAGATTTTTACAAAGAAAAGTATGGCACTGCTTTTTATGGGATAAACAAGATGTACCTGATCATGGAAAAGCAGCACAATAGAGGTCAGGATGGTGCTGGTTTTGCAAGTATAAAATTGGACATGAATCCTGGTGAGCGCTACATAAGCCGTGTGCGCTCTGTTGCCCAACAACCTATTCAAGATGTGTTTGAGCAAATCAACGAACGGATTAATACCGTGTTGGTCAATAACCCTGAGTGCGCTAATAACACCGCATTACAAAAGAGAATGGTGCCCTACCTTGGGGAGGTCATGCTTGGCCATGTTCGCTATGGAACATTTGGGAAAAACAGTGTTGAAAGCGTACATCCGTTCTTGAGACAAAATAACTGGATGCATCGCAACCTTATTTTAGCAGGAAATTTTAACATGACTAATGTCCGTCAGTTGTTTAAGAATTTAGTAGAAATTGGCCAGCACCCAAAAGAGTACACAGATACGATTACAATAATGGAGCGTATTGGCCATTTCTTGGATGATGCGGTTTCAAAAGTTTATAAAAAATTAAAAAAGGAAGGCTATACTAAAATGGAATGTTCTCCTTTAATTGCAGAACGCCTAAATCTCAAAAAGATTTTAAAAAAGTCTTCAAAAAATTGGGACGGAGGGTATGCAATGGCGGGTATGCTTGGCCACGGCGATTCATTTGTTTTACGCGATCCGGCTGGGATCCGCCCAGCGTATTACTACATGGATGATGAGGTCGTTGTTGTGGCTTCAGAACGACCGGTAATTCAAACCGTTTTTAATGTGGATTACCACTCGGTTCACGAACTCCCACCTGGACATGCTATTATCACCAAAAAATCTGGAGAAACCACAATAAATAAAATTTTAGAACCCACAGAACGTAAGGCCTGTTCTTTTGAGCGGATTTATTTTTCGAGAGGTAGCGACGCTGAAATATACAAAGAACGAAAATTATTAGGAAAACTTATTGTTCCAGAAGTTTTGAAACATATCAATAACGATATTAAAAATACAGTTTTTTCATTTATACCCAATACTGCCGAAACCTCTTTTTTTGGTATGGTTGAATCGGTTGAGGCATTTCTAAACAAAACAAAAACAGATGAAATTTTGGAGGGAAGACGCTCTTTGTCGGCAGAGAAAGTAACTCAAATTTTATCGCAACATACAAGGATAGAAAAAATCGCAATTAAGGATGTAAAACTTAGAACATTTATTACTGAAGACAGCAGTAGGGACGATTTGGTAGCACACGTATATGACATTACATATGGTGTTGTAAAAAAAGAAGACAATTTGGTTATAATTGACGACAGCATCGTACGCGGGACAACACTAAAGAAAAGTATATTAAAAATGTTGGACCGCCTATCCCCTAAAAAAATTGTGGTGGTATCTTCAGCACCACAAATCCGCTACCCCGATTGCTACGGCATTGATATGGCAAATTTAGAAGGCTTGGTTGCGTTTAGAGCGGCACTAGCGCTACTAAAAGACCAAAAGCAAGATCAGCTCATTGATGATGTTTACGCCAAATGTAAGGCGCAAGAACATTTGAGTGACAATGAGGTAAAGAACTTCGTCAAAGAGATTTATTCCTCATTTTCCGCAGAGCAGATATCAAGCAAAATAGCTGATTTACTCAGCGGGGATGAGATAAACGCTGAGGTTGTAATCATTTTTCAAACCATTGAAAATTTACACAAGGCTTGCCCGGATAATTTAGGAGACTGGTATTTTACAGGAAATTACCCAACTGACGGAGGAAATCGCGTAGTTAATCAAGCGTTTATAAACTTTTACGAAGGTAAAAACGAGCGCGCCTACTAAAAAAGTGCATTTCGTCTAAAAAAAGTGCATTTCGTCTAAAAAACAAAAAGGCTAAATAATTAAAGTATATATTTGATTCACCATAACATAAGTAGGTTAAGTTCATGGTAGATTTGGGGCAAAAAAGGTGAACATCTGTTCACCTTTTTTATTTATACGATAGTTTTGTGTGCTTATTTCGCTGCCGCAAAACGCTTTGCTACTTCATTCCAGTTGATTACATTAAAAAATGCATTGATATAGTCTGGACGTCTGTTTTGATAATTTAAGTAATAAGCATGTTCCCATACGTCAATACCTAAAATTGGAGTGCCGCCACATGATACACCCGGCATGAGTGGGTTGTCTTGATTAGGTGTAGCACACACTTCTACTTTACCCCCTTTGTGGACGCAAAGCCACGCCCAACCAGAGCCAAACTGTGTTGCAGCGGCATTTGAGAACGCAGACTTAAAGTCCTCAAAAGAACCGTAAGCTTCAAGGATTGCATCTTTTAATTCTCCTGAAAGTTCGCCTTTATCAATTGGGCTCATTACTTCCCAAAATAAGCTGTGGTTATAAAATCCACCACCATTATTCCTAACCGCCTTGTTACTCATGTCCAAAGAGCTTAATATTGATTCAATACTCTGGTTTTCTAATGCTGTTCCTGAAATAGCAGCGTTTAATTTTGTGGTGTATCCGTTGTGATGCTTAGAGTGGTGGATTTCCATTGTTCTTGCATCAATGTTTGGTTCTAATGCATCGTAAGCATAGTTTAATTTTGGTAATTCAAAAGCCATGTTATTATTTTTAAGGTTAAATACTTTAGATCAAATTTACGATTTTCCAATCAAATTAAATTAAGTATGTGATTTAGATTGTTTATTTTGGTATAAATTTTATTTAGTGAGCGGCTCATCATTCAAGATATACAATGCTTCTGCTGGAAGCGGCAAAACCTATACTTTAGTCAAGGATTACTTAAAAATAGTACTGACTTCAGAAGCTTATTTACCTCACCGTCATGTGCTTGCAATTACATTTACGAACAAAGCGGTAGACGAAATGAAAAGGCGTATTGTCTCAGCCTTACTTCGCTTTTCGTCGTCAAACATCCTAACCACAAAAGACGATTTATTTACTGACCTTACTCATGAACTGAGTTTAAGTCCAGAAAAAATCCATGATAAAGCAAGACAATTAATCCGCAAAATATTACACAATTATGGCGGATTCGATGTGTCCACAATTGATAAATTTAATCAACGGCTCATAAGAACATTTGCTTATGATCTCCGAATTCCTGTAAATTTTGAGGTAGAGTTAGATACAGATAGTTTGTTGCAAAAAGCCGTTGATCAGATGATTTCAAAAACAGGAAAAGACAAGGCGCTTACTAAAGTCCTTGTGGCCTATGCTCTTTCTAAATTAGAGGATGATAAAAGCTGGGACATTGCCTTGGATTTGTATAAATCAGCAAAATTACTCACTCAAGAAACTGCTCTTCCATATTTGGAGTCCTTATCCAATCAAAAATTAGCTGCATTTGAAGGCCTGAAAGCCACCCTCGAAAGAGAATATAAAGCATTAGAGCAACAAATAACAGAGGTCGCCACTCAAGTTTTAGACCTTATTGTTGGGCAAGGACTGACTTTTGTGGATTTTTATAAGGGCTCCTTACCTAAGCATTTTGCAGCCCTTACAGCCAAAAAATATAATATTAAATTTGATTTGGTTTGGCAAAAGAATATCGAGACAACTCCTTTGTATAAAAAGAACACCCCTGAACGTATTTCACAAAAAATAGATGCTTTACGAACGGATTTAGTAGCCGCCTTTTTGAGCACAAAGCAAGCGGTTTACCGCTTACGTTATCTTCAAAATATCCGCAAAAATATCACACCAGTTTCTGTTTTAACTCTTATTCAAAATGAAATCAATGCAATCAAGGAGGCGCAAAATATTATATTAATTTCAGAATTTAATACCATTATTGGGAAAGAAATAAAGACCCAACCCGCACCTTTTATATACGAAAGAATTGGTGAAAAATTTAATCATTATTTTATTGATGAATTTCAGGACACCTCAGAACTGCAGTGGACAAACCTCGACCCTTTAATTACAAACGCTTTAGCAGCAGGGAAGGGCAGTGTGCTACTTGTGGGTGATGCAAAACAATCGATTTATCGTTGGCGAGGGGGTAAGCCAGAGCAGTTTATGAGTCTTATTAACAATCAACATACACTTCCTGTTGATGCACGTATTGCTAATTTGCCGACAAATTACAGAAGCTGTAAAGAAGTAGTCAAATTTAATAATGACTTCTTCAACTTCTGCTCAAAAGCAGTTTTCTCTGAGGCTACACATCAGAACCTTTATTTATCCGCAACTCAAGAACAGAACAAAACTAAGCCGGGGTATGTTCAGCTTTCTTTTTTAGATTTCGATCAAGGCTCTGACAAAGAAGCGCTCTACGCTGAAGAAGTGCATAACAACATTAGTATATATAAAGCTTCTAATCCTGACGCCAAATATAAAGACATTTGTGTATTGGTGCGCAAACGGAAGGAAGGGGTTGCTGTTGCAAACTACTTGAGTTCCAAAGGCATTGATATTATTTCTAACGAAACACTTCTGGTAGCCGAATCAAAGGAAGTCAAGTTTATCATTAATGTTTTCTCATTCCTCAAAGACAATACGGACACTACAGCGAAATTAAATATTTTGAATTATTTGATTAGCCGAAACAATGTCACGGACGGGCATCAGTTTCGATTGAATTATTTGCACTTAGATTTCTTGCCGTACTTTGCGTCATTTTCACAATTCAATATCAATTTCGACCCTCAGACAGCCATTCAGCTGTCTGTATATGAGTTGGCGGAATACATTATATCTACATTTCATTTGGTCCAAAACACGAATGCGCACATTCAATTTTTCTTGGACATTATTTTTGAGTTTACTCAAAAAAAGTCGTCGGGTATTGCCCCGTTTTTAACTTATTTTGAACACAATAAAGAAAAGCTTAGTGTTGTTTCACCTGAGGGGATAGATGCAGTACAGATTATGACTGTACACAAAGCCAAGGGGCTAGAGTTTCCTGTTGTTATTTTCCCTTTTGCAGAACTAAGTATTTATAAAGAAATTGAACCTAAAGAATGGATGCCAATACAAGAGCTAGATGATAATTTTCCCTATTTTTTGATCAATTACAACAAAGATCTTGAGCATTATGGTACTGAGGGTAAAGCCAGATATAAGGCGCACCAGGCCAAGTTAGAATTAGATAATATTAATTTGCTTTATGTAGCTTTTACCCGTGCTGCTGAGCAGCTTTACATTATCGGAAATCGATCATCAGCAAACAAATCAACAGCAGATTTAAAGACATATTCAGACATTCTTATTGGATTTCTAAAATCTACAGGAACGTGGCGTGCTGGAGTTTCTAGATACTCCTTTGGTTCAATGCAGCCAATTGCTGCTCTCGATGCCCCACAACATCCAATGCAGCTACAAAGAAAATTTGTGTCAACACTAAAAAGCCAACTCAATGTTTCTATGGCCTTAAAAGCTGATTATTTTTGGGACAGTGCTCAAAAAGAAGCTATTGAAAAAGGAAACTTAATCCACCTGTTATTAGCTAGAGTGTATTTGTCATCAGATATTCAAATGACAATTAACACTTCTTTAGAGGAAGGGTTAATCTCAACAGAGCAAAGCCAACCGCTTTTTAAAATTCTAGAATCTATCGTTTTCCACCCACAACTTAAGTTGTACTTTAGTCCTGGTGTTGAGGTGTATAACGAGCGCGAGATTATTACTGGTTCAGGTCAAATTATTATACCAGATCGGCTCATTGTAAATGCGAGCGGCAAGGCTGTAATAATTGACTATAAGACCGGCCAATATTTGCAAAAACACCAACAGCAGCTACAAACTTATGCTTCTGTTGTCCAGCAATTGGGGTATATTGTGGAGAAAAAAATATTGGTGTACATTCACCCAGAGCTTACAATTAAAACGGTCATATAAATAATTTCCCATGTATACATCTATTAAAAAACATTTAGAACAAGAACTGCAAGCCATAAAGGCACAAGGGTTATACAAAGAAGAGCGTATTATCGTATCCTCTCAAGGCCCAGTAATCACGCTAGATACAGGACAAAAGGTGTTGAATTTTTGCGCCAATAATTACTTGGGTCTCGCCAATCATCCTGAAGTTATTCAAGCTGCAAAGGACAGCATGGATACCCATGGATTTGGAATGGCTTCCGTTCGATTTATTTGTGGTACTCAGGACATACACAAACAACTAGAGCAAAAAATTGCACATTTTTATCAAACAGAAGATACTATATTGTATGCTGCAGCTTTTGATGCTAATGGCGGAGTTTTTGAACCACTTTTAAGCGCAGAGGATGCGATCATTTCGGACAGTTTAAACCACGCCTCTATAATAGATGGTGTGCGCTTGTGTAAAGCCAAGCGTTTTCGTTATAAGAATAACAACATGGCGGACTTAGAAACTCAATTACAAGCTGCTGACTCTAGTGGTGCGCGCTTTAAAATTATTGTGACAGACGGCGTCTTTTCTATGGACGGTTTACTTGCCCCTCTTGATGCTATTTGTGATCTAGCAGATAAGTATGATGCCTTGGTTATGATTGATGAGTGTCATGCAGCGGGGTTTATAGGCAAAACAGGGATTGGCACATTGGAAGACAAGAATGTTTTGGGTCGAATAGACATTATAACAGGCACCTTAGGCAAGGCGCTTGGCGGCGGCATGGGGGGTTATACTACTGGGAAAAAAGAGATTATATCTATGCTGCGCCAACGGTCTAGACCTTATTTGTTTTCTAATTCATTAGCGCCGGCCTTGGTAGGTGCTTCCATTAAAGTTTTTGATTTATTATCAAATGACACAAGTTTACGAGATCGCCTTGAACACAATACAAATTATTTTAAAGAAGGTATAAGAAATCTTGGATTTGACATTATTGATGGTGATTCCGCAATAGTACCCGTGATGCTCTATGATGCAAAGTTGGCTCAAAAAATGGCAAGTTTACTTCTTAAACAAGGGATTTATGTCATAGGTTTTTTCTTCCCTGTTGTGCCAAGAGAAAAAGCCAGAATCCGTGTACAACTCTCCGCAGCTCATGAAAAATCACACCTAGATAAGGCAATTGCCGCATTTAAAAGTGTTGGCAAACACTTGAAAATAATTAGTTAATCTACTGATTTTTAGCTTTTTAAATTAAAAAAGTGCAATTTTCATACATTATATTTGTTTAGTGAACTTTAGGTATTACTTTTGCAATGAATTTAACTTCTATCAAAATAAAAAAATAATTATGAAAAATTTAAAAAGGTTAGCACTTTCTATCATGCTCGTCGTGTCTGTTGCTAACGTAAACGCTCAAGACGATAACAACCCTTGGCAAATCACCGTTGGTGTTAACGCTGTGGATGTATATCCTGTTGGAGAGGATTCACCACAAGGAGAGCTTTTTAACGAGTTCTACAATGTTGAAGGGCACTGGAACTTTGTTCCTTCTCTATCTTCAATTTCTGTTTCTAAATACCTTACGGACAACTTTTCTTTTGGTGTTTCCGGGTCTTTTAACATCATTGAAAAATGGGGATCTGATAATGTGACAAATGAAACTGTTTCAATAGAAGAATTAAAGTATTATGCGCTTGACGCAACAGTAAAGTATTCACTTAGAGATTTAGCTAATTTTGGAAACTTTGAACCTTTCCTTGGCCTAGGTGGAGGTTACACATGGATTGAAGAAGGGCCTTATAACTCAAACAACACCGGCAGTTCTGCAAGTGCACTTGTTGGTGCAGGAACAGTAAATGGAACCGCAGGTGTATCATACTGGTTTTCTGACAACATTGGCTTTACTTACCAGGCAACATATAAGCACTCTTTTCAAGACTATTTAACAAAGCATTTCCAACATAATGTTGGTCTTTCAATTAATTTCGGAGGTACAGACACAGATGGCGATGGCGTTTATGACAAAAAAGACGCTTGTCCTGAAGTTCCTGGTTTAGCTGAGTTTAATGGATGTCCGGATTCAGATGGTGACGGCATTCAAGATTCTGAGGATGCCTGTCCACAAGTAGCAGGTTTAGCCGAATTTAATGGTTGTGCCGACACTGACGGAGACGGTGTTTCTGATGACAAAGACAGCTGCCCTAGTGAAGCAGGAGTAGCGGCCCTAAACGGCTGCCCTGATTCAGACAATGATGGTGTTGCTAACGCCGATGACAAGTGTCCTAACGAAGCTGGTGACGCTGCAAATGGTGGTTGCCCATGGCCAGACACTGATGGCGATTCAGTTTTAGACAAGGACGATGAATGCCCGAATGAAGCAGGAACAGTAGCAAACAACGGTTGCCCAGAAGCGCCAAATGAAGATGTACAAGCTCAATTGACAAGCTATGCAAGAACAATAAACTTTGCAACTGGAAAATCTGATATTCAAGAGGCTGCCAATGAAACATTACAAGCAATCGTCGCGATTCTTAAAGAATACCCAAAAGCAAATTTTGTAGTTGAAGGACACACAGACAGCACTGCTTCTGAACAATTCAACCAAAAGCTTTCTGAAGAAAGAGCAGCAACAGTTGTTGGCTTTTTAACAGCTAATGGAGTTGATGCTTCAAGATTGTCGTCTATTGGCTTTGGTGAAAATTCACCAATTGCTTCTAATGATACTTCTGAGGGAAGAGCTACAAACAGAAGAGTAGAGGTAAAACTTGCGAATTAATCGTTTAAACCTCAAAAATATATTTAAAAACGCTTCGCTTTTGCGAGGCGTTTTTTATTTTTAGGGTATGGCAAGTTTCATCGCAGAGGTATTAAAAGAGTTAAAAAACAAAAAAGTAGATTTATCTGCTTTAACCTTTATTTTGCCCAACAAACGCGCAGGGGTCTTTTTAAAACAAGAACTTTCAACACATACAACAGAAGCAAGTTTTTTACCAGAGATCTGCTCTATTGAATCCTTTGTGGAAGAGCTCTCACAGCTGAAGAAGATAAATGCTGTCGAGTTGCTCTTTGAATTTTATGGTGTTTATATTTCAGTAACCCCAAAGGACAAACAAGAGTCTTTTGATCAGTTTTCAAAATGGGCTCCTATGGTCATACAAGATTTCAATGAGATTGACCGGTATTTAATTCCCCCATCAAAAATATTTGATTACCTCAGTGCTATTCAACACATCAATCACTGGTCTTTGGAGCCCAACCCTACCACAATGGTTAAAGGCTATCTGTATTTTTGGCAAGAGCTAAAACACTATTATACACGACTTGTGGACCAACTCTTAAATAAAGGAATTGGTTATCAGGGGCTGATGTATAGAGCTGCTGTTGATAATATTGAAGAGTATATTCAAAACAGCAAGCGCAGCCAACACATTTTCTTAGGGTTTAATGCTTTAAATTCTTCAGAAGCCATCTTAGTCCAAGAACTATTGCAGCAAAATAAAGCACAGATCTTTTGGGATATTGATCAAGGTTTTTTGGAGTCAAATTTTCATGACGCAGGCCACTTTATGAGGCATTATAAAAAGACATGGCCTTTTTACAAAACGCACAATTTCAATTGGACAACCAAGCACTATCAAGAACAGAAAAACATTACTATAACAGGGACTCCAAAAAATATTAGTCAGGTCAAGTATGTCGGAGAATTATTAGACAATTTATACGAACAAAATAAACTTGAAAACACGGCTCTAGTGTTAGGTGATGAATCATTATTACTTCCTGTATTGCACTCGATCCCTAAAAAGGTCAAAAGTATAAATATCACGATGGGATTGCCACTACGTCAAATCCCGCTGGCCTCCTTCTTTGAACAGTGGTTTCTGGTTCAGACCACATCTGAAGAGTCTGTATTTTACTACAAAGATGTTTATGAAATATTAACACATCCTTTTATTTCGTTATTGTTTAAAAACTCCACGAACTCTCTTAAGAGTGTTTTCAATGCTATAAAGGACCAAAATCGTACCACCATATCTTTGCGCGATTTGATTATACTCGCCCCAGATTTAAAACACCTATTTGAGCTTCTTTTAGCGCCTTGGAATAATCAACCAAAAACTGCTTTACAACAGATTAAAACATTGATTTTTGAACTGAAATTAGCATATGATGCTGAAAAAAGTAACAATGTATTGCCGTTGGAGTATTTATTGCGCTTTTTCGAATTATTCAATCAAATAGAGCATTTAAGTCAATCCTATAATTACATCAGCTCCATTAAAATCATGCACTCTTTATACCGAGAGTTGTTGGCAAAGGAAACCTTAGATTTCAAGGGAGAGCCACTTAGGGGTCTTCAAATTATGGGCATGCTGGAATCGCGTGTATTAGATTTTGAAACTATCATTGTTGTTTCAGTGAATGAGGGGATTCTTCCGGCTGGAAAAACACAGAATTCATTTATTCCATTTGACGTCAAACTTGAAAACGGTCTGCCAACCTATAAAGAAAAAGACGCGGTGTACACCTATCATTTTTATCGACTTATGCAACGTGCTAAAAATATTCATCTTGTTTACAATACAGAACCCGACGCTTTAAATGGCGGTGAGCCTAGTCGATTTTTGGCACAAATGGAACTTGAAGGCCATCACCAGCTACAGCACAAAATAGTTACACCTAAAATAGAAATACTCAGCCCATCTCCGCTACAAGTTATAAAGACAGAGAAACTTCTAAAATCCCTTGAGACTATAGCCAAAGCTGGATTTTCGCCTTCATCTTTGGGGCAATACGTTAGAAATCCAATTGAGTTTTATAATCATAAAATTTTAGGACTAAAACAGCCTAACAATTTAGAGGAAATCATAGAGGCTAGCACATTTGGCAGTGTTATCCATTACACTTTGGAGGCGTTTTACACCCCTTTCATCGGAGCGTTTTTAGAACCTAACAAGCTGGAAGAACTAAAACACCAAATTTCTAAAACAGTAGAAAAATTTTTTAAAAAACTCTATAAGAGAGGCGACATAACACAGGGCAAAAACCTCATAAGTTTTGAAATCGCTAAACGCTATATTCGTAATTTTTTGGACTACGAAATTCAATTTCTAAAAGCAGGTAATGAGGTTCAGCTCTTGGCTGTTGAGCAGCCTGTTGCCTATGATTTCACTAACTCATTATTTGAATTTCCCATTCGATTAAAGGGGAATGTTGACCGAATAGATATTTGTAATGGAACTAAGCGAATCATTGACTACAAGACCTCAAAGGTGACACAGACAGACTTAAATTTAGTCGACTGGGGTGATATCACGAAGGATTATAAAAAGCATAACAAGAGCTTCCAAATTTTAATGTATGCTTATATACTTAATAAGACCCACCCTTATGATGGCCCAACAGAAGCAGGAATTTTTTCATTTAAGAATTTTAAATCAGGGTATATTAAATTCACTAAGAAAGATAAACTAGGGAATAGCGCTTTAAAACAGCAACACATTTCCGAGACAATTTTAGAGGCCTATGAAAAACAATTAGTTGAGTTGCTTGCAGAATTGTTTAATCCAGACATTAAATTTATTGAAAAAGAGGTATGATTGTTCAGCAGCTAAATAAGGTTATCTATAGGCCACAAGATCGGCCTATTGTTTTTGATCTTATTTTTGAAGATACTGTTAAATCCGCCCCGCTTATTGTGTTTTGTCACGGGTACAAAGGCTATAAGGACTGGGGGGCATGGGGTTTACTGGCGAAAGCTTTTGCTTCTCAGGGGATTGCATTTTTAAAGTTTAATTTTTCACACAATGGCGGCACTGTTCAACAGCCTTTAGATTTTCCCGACCTAGAAGCCTTTGCACAAAACAACTATTCCAAAGAGCTTCATGACTTGTCTTGTGTTTTAGATTGGGTTATTGAAAATCATGAAGAGGGTAATGCCATAGATTTGAAATCTATTTTTCTTATGGGCCATAGTAGGGCTGGTGGAATAGTCACCATACAAGCCAGCGAAGATCTAAGAGTAAAAAAAGTAATCACCTTGGCGGGGGTTAGCGACTATAAATCAAGGTTTCCAAAAGGAGATGCACTTAGGAGGTGGAAAAAAGACGGTGTGTATTATGTAGAAAACAAACGCACCAGGCAGCAAATGCCCCACCACATTCAGTTTTACAATGATTTTTTAGCCCATGAGGCTCGATTAGATATAGAACGTGCCGCTAAAAAATGTACTATTCCTCACCTTATTCTTCATGGCGATGACGACCAAGCCGTCTCTATTGAAGAAGCTAAAAAACTACACGTATGGAGCTCAAGCAGTATTTATAAATGCATTGAGGGAGGGAATCATGTTTTTGGGGCAAAACAGCCTTGGGAAGATTCTGAAATGCCTCCGAACTTAATAAAAGTTTGGGCAGAAATATTGGATTTTATTAACAATTAGGCCTACTTCTTAAGAAAAATGTTATTTATCTGATAAAATTTTTGGTAATACCGAAGTAATTTTTGTAATTTAGATTAAAATATAATTACATTATGGGATATTCATTTAAAAATAGCAAAGGAAAAACTTATTATTTACACACTAAAGACGTGGTCTTGAAAGGTGGAAGAAACCAAACAATTTATTATTTCGCAAAAGATGAGCGTTCAAACACGTGTGACCTTCCTGCTGGAAAAAAGATTGTTGAAAATGAAAAAACTGGACTTCCATTCGTAAAGTCTGTATAATACGTTTTCCGAAAACAATTAAAAAACCCACTCCTAAGAGTGGGTTTTTTATGCTTAATATTTTTCAAAATCTATTAGTAGGTTTTGATTCTCTTTACCATAAAATCTTGAGCGTATTCTACTTCGCCTCTGTTCTTAAAGTATTTCGAAAAAGCATTCTCGTGTTCTTTGCGAAGAGCGTTATACAGACTCAAATGATCGTTTATGTCCTCTCCAGAAACCAGAAACCAGTGAGTAGCGCCATTTGGGGTATTGACATCATAAGTTCCAAAGCCAACTAATCGGTCTTCAAATGCTGATGAAGCCTCTTCTACCAATGTGTTTTGAGCTGCAATAAAAGCCTCTTCATCACTTGCTTTTATGTCCCATATGTGTATGGATGAATTCTTTTCCTCATCACCAAAACGAACGTTTAATATTCGACCAGCCCTTGCCTCGCCCCATGAATCAACCAATGTTCTAAGTCCTCTCCAAAAAGCTTTTGATTCGTTTTCACCTGGTTCTTCCACAAAGCCTCCATTATCTAGTTCCCATATCCAGACGATTCGATGTGTTCGCCCATTTTCTCCTCCATGGCGAAGACGCTCTAAAAAGATATTTCCAGATTTTCTGTCCTTGCCTTCCATATAGCTGTCAAACAACTCAGCGATTGCTTTTTCAGCGTTTTCCTCGGCCGTAATCTCTACATAATTGAACCCCATTTGCTGTGCAGTGGCATTGATACCTACAAACAACAATAATAAAATAATTATTTTTTTCATTTTTTAGACTATTTTAGTTTAATGCATGGCGCGAATAATTGGCGCGCCCAATATCCCACTTACGCAATATTCATTAGTTAATTTGACAAGCTCTGCAAACATTTCCGCACGCTCTTGTCCAAGCACCATATGTGCTTGCGCGCCTTCAGGGCCATTGTAAATTTCTGTTATACCATACAGCGTATGTCCTGTTTCGCCACTGCTTGGATCGAGTGGATTATTAAACTCTGGACTTTTCAAAACCGCATAGCAAAGCACAACAGGCTCTACTGTCCCTTCGATATGGTGAGTTTCACGCATGAAGTTTTCATGCGAATCCAAGAATGACTCCATCATTTGTGTCTTGTTGTTTGGTACTTTATATGCCACGTGAAAGCCCACACCCCCTCTTTTAATTTTCATGATTTATTTTTTTTAATATTTTAATGAATTAGATCAAATATATTAAATTTTACTTGTAAAATAAAATCATTAAACAGCGATGATTCTCTTGACTAACTATTTATTCTCAGGGAATCGGCTAAAATTCCCCATGCCGTCAAGGTCTACTGGATCATTTTGTGTTGGGTACCTATTTTCCTCGCGTTGTTTTTTTGTACTGTGGAAAATATTCCAGATGAGGAAGTACACATAAAATGAGAAAATGATAGCCCCTATAATAAACATTGCTACACTCATACTCTTCTTCTTTGTCTGATTACTAATGCAAATAAAAGAATTGTTCCTGGCCAATGGGCCGAATATTGGGCTTCTTCAGTTTGTCCCATAAGGCCCAAACCAACGGAGTAAAGCAGACATATAAATGCAAGAATTACAGGGTACCATTTGAATACGAAATCTTTAATATTTTTCATAAAACTTTAAATTTTTTTAAAAATAAATATTATTAATTTAAAAAATGTTAAAAGTTTTGTAAGTATTTTAGTGTTTTTGTTAGTTTAGAATACTTGTTTCCTGTGGCTTTACTAATCGTAGCAATATTTATCGCCAATATCATAGGTGTCATAAACCTCTTGGGAAACGGGCAAATTGACGTCCGCATAGCCATTGAGAGGGCCGTCATCATCTGTATTTGAGGTGTCAAAATCGCCAACCAAAATGTATTCGCCTTCCGAAATAATCTTATCTATGACCGTGAAACAGTCTGTATCATCGTCACAACAAAACATTAATAAAGCGGAGAGTAAGAAGAGTTTTTTCATTTTGCTAAAATGGTTTAGTCAAAGATATTGAATTTTATTTTATGTAAAGTACATTTTTAGCGCAGTTGCTTTGGAACAAAAAACCCCTCAATTAAGAAGGGTTTTCAGGGTGGTCCCACTTGGGCTCGAACCAAGGACCCTCTGATTATGAGTCAGATGCTGTCTTCGACGAAGCAAGCTTTCTAACCACTGAGCCTCAGTATATTACGTAGTTCTTTAAATGTAATGTTTAATTAAACTGCCATATATATGCCAAATTATAGTCTATCTTACCCTAAAGTACGTAAAGACTCCTACGATAATTACTTTATAGATTTCAATCTAAATTATAAGCGTTATCGGTTGTTTAATGGTAAGCGTATTAATTCGTCTCTCGCTCCTAATTCCTATCCCACTAAACTAAGACGTAGTAAAGCTGTTCTATTAGCTGATGAGGTCTATCGTTATTTAGTCTCTAATAATTACTCATTTACTAAACCCTTAACGACTATTGTGCTGTTTGATAGTCTCATAGAAGCCAAACTAAAAGAGCCTCTGTCGGTATCCTATATAAAGACGCTTACTTTACTGTCTTGTTGTTTAAGAGAAGAGTTAATTTATAAGGGTTCTATTTCTATTCGCTTCTTGCACAGTATACCTTTAAAGTATGCTAATAACACCTCTTACAATACAGCTAGAAGACACTTAAACGTACTGGTTAATTACTTGGCTGATAATGGTTTTACTATAGAGCGGATGACTTTAAAGACTCGTAAACAGACTGAAACACTACATAAGCCTATTAGCGATGTAAAAGGTCTATTAGATGAGGTATATAAGTTTAATAAGAACTTGCATCTGTGCTGTCTACTAACGTACTGCTGTTTACTAAGACCTCATCAAGAGATTAGACGCTTAAAGTGGGGTGATTTTAATACGGATTTATCACTTATTAGACTCTCTGGAGATAAAGTAAAATCTAAGCGCAATAGACTCGTACCAGTACCTCATATAGTACGCTCATATCTTAGAAAATCAGACGAGAACTACAATATCTTTACTGGTACTGAAAAGCCCTATAACAGTGGTTATTTTAAGACCCTTTTTAAGCGATTTAAGCGCAGCAATAAATCAGTTGACGACAGTATAACACTCTACTCATTTAGACACTCAGGGGCTATAGAAATATTCAAGCGTACAGGTTCTATTACAAAGCTACAGAAAGCTATGGGACATTCATCTATAAACGTAAGTTTAACCTACCTGAGAGGTTTAGAAATAGCTGAACTAAAAGAAGAAGATATGCCTATGGTTTAGGTTTTTTAATTGATAAATAACTAAAAAGCCCGAACAGCACGCACAAAGTTTGTGGAGTACTTATTGGTGTTGTACTGATTACCACTGACGAAATACTGTTTCCACGCGATATTGGCATCGAGCTCCGTAGAACTCCAGTAGACAAAACTAAATCCATTAAACCCAGAGACCCCCTCTAAAGTTGTTTTATTGATATACATTTGGTTTAACTCCTTTGCACTTGGTAAAAACCATTGTGCTCCTAAAGACCTTGCCGCTAAAGCAGCGGGAGCAGTAGGGCAATCTTGAAGTATATCATTAGTGTTATTAAAACCATCTCCTATTTCAGCACCTAAACCCGAAGGATTACCTCCATTATAAGGGCGATTCAGTACGTTTGGTAAATCTGTACCATAACAACCCCATTCTACAGAAGTTGCTACATCTGAAAATGCCGCAACCAAACCGTGTTGACCCGTGCTATCTAACCAAAAAACTACACCGCCATTAACAATATCTCCAATATTATAAGTGGGCTGTGTGTAAGAGGTACCATCTGCTCCTGCTGGTCCTGCTGGACCTGTTGGTCCTGCTGGGCCTACAGGTCCTGCTGGGCCTGTTGGTCCTGCTGCTCCTGCTGGGCCTGTTGCTCCGTCATCTCCATCTACTCCTGCTGCTCCTGCTGGGCCAGCTACTCCATCGATTTTAGTCCAAACATTTCCATCATAAAAATAAAAACCAGCCGTTTGGTCTGTTTGATAAATCATTAAACCTGTAGCAGGTGCAGATATCGCATCGCGCTGCGTCTCTGTGAGTCTTGGTATTAAAATTCCACCTGTAGTGGATTCAATCTCTAATGCTGAAGAGGCATCTGGGTTATTTGTGTTGATACCTACTTGTGCGTAACCCAATGCTGTGAACAACATAAGTGCTATTAATGTAATTTTTTTCATCTTACTTCTTTATTATTTTAAAAGTTGAAATTTGGTTTTGACCGTTTGTTAAGTTTAATAAGTAAACCCCTGAAGGTAGGTCTATGACATCTAACGCTGTAGCGTTATTAGTTTCTAATATTTTTTGGCCTGCTGTGTTAAATAGTGTGGCTTTTTGGGCTGTGTTGGATACAATATGTAAAAAGTCTGTTGTAGGGTTTGGATACACACGTACATAGCCGTCTAATAAGACTGGCTTAACGGTTAGCGTTGCCGACACATCACTGGCTGTGACTGAAGTAAACCCAACAAGTTCCGTGAAATCATAACTTAGGGTATTATTGGCTTCATCAATACTCGCTGGAACAGACGTCCAAACTCCGTTTGTATTTAGGACCTCTAATACCAAATCGGCTTCCAATATGCTATTAAGTTCGCTTTCCAAGTATTTAAAGTTGAGTATTCCAGAATAGTTAGACAATTCAGCAGATAATTCGTAGACTCTATTAATACTTGTATTATCGCCCACAACAATAGGTCCATTAGAACGGTCTATAGTGTTGGGTCCTGAAATAGTATAAGCTTCGTTAGGCGCAAGTTCTAAGCCATCAACTGAAAGAGAGCTACTGGAATTAATATTTATTGAACTATTAGGCCCTACGGAGAGAGTTTGACCAAAACTTATTAAAGTGCCAGTCAAAAAAACAAACAAAAGGTTATTCATTAATAATCAAATTTAGAAGTTCTAATATAAAAAAGATTTTACTTATTGAAAAACACAACTAATTTAAGTTTTTACAATTAAACTAAGTTCAGAACTAAGAGGTTTAGAAATAGCTGAATTGAAAGAAGAAGATATGCCTATGGTTTAGTAGGATAAAAGTACTTTTTCCATAGCCATTTTACAAATTTGTAAGAAAGCCAAAAAGATATAATTGAGCCTAGTGCAGTTATACCGCCTGTACCTCTTTCAAAAACAGCAAAATTAATACCAATAGAAATTAATACAAGTAACCACAAAACAAATAAGTAAATTATAATGCTCAAAATAATTAATAGTGCTTTTTTCATAGTGTGAAAGTTTCAAATGTATTTAAAAATTGTTTGTGATAATTAGAAAAGTTTTCAGGGAATGTACTTCCCAACAAAGTATATAATTTGTCTCCTTTAACAAATTGAACGACAACATTTGTAACTCTAACATTGTTAGCATAATAATCCCCACTGTAAATAGAGTAGAAACAATAGCCTAAATTTTTAAAGTACATTTTCTCTTTAATTTGAACCTTAAAGTTATTGAACGTCATTGATGAAGCATCCTCAAACTTGTCAGTTTTTAGCATTTCAGAAATGTAGGTGTCATTTGAAAATGTTGAAAAAGACCAATCATCAGAGTATCGTAATTCAATCATACTTTCGATATTTCCATTAACATATTTAGATGCTGTTAATAAATTATATCCGTCTTTATAAACTTCGGTTTTAAAACCTGAAGGGAGTTTAATGTCAAATTTAGGATAAGGGTCTTTGCCGCAAGATAAAATTGAAACTGACAATAATATTACAAAGAAGTTTCTCATATTATAAACGTAATAAATATAAATTTAAACCTACTTAAAAGGACTTGAAATAGATGAACTAAAAGAAGAGGATATGCCTATGGTTTAGATTTTGATTTTAGTGGAATTAATTTTAAGCAATGTGTTTCCGTCTTTGTCTTTCATAATAATTTCTGAATTAATAACTTCTTCTGATGCAATACTTTCAATAATTTGACCAACGATTCCATTTCCCGAAAAATCTATAAAATCCCAAGTCATAGTTTTGTCTTTCTTATTCCATTCTCCAATCCAAAAAGTATTAGCACCATCATTTTTAAATTCCCATCTATTGAATTTTTTTGAGTTTTGGTCGTAACAAATAATATGTTTTGATGTGTTATCTCCATTATTAATGTTTATCTCAAGGTAATTGTTGGAAAGTATTAAACTTGAGCTTGTTCTCCCACGAGTTTTAACGCTTTCTCGTATCCATACAGATTCTTCAAAAACTGCACTGTTTTTCCATTGCCCTTCCCATTTTGTCAAAACATCGAATGCTTCATTAACAGATAATGACTGGGCATTGGAGTAAGTAATGCCTAAAACAATTAAAGCTAACAACAAAAATTTCTTCAAAATTAAAATGTTTATATTCTCAAATATAAGAAACATAAGCCAAAGCTACTTAAGAGGTTTAGAAATAGCTGAACTGAAAGAAGAAGATATGCCTATGGTTTCCTAAATAAAAAGGTCAAGAATTAAATCCCCTATTGTCATTCCTGCAGCTACAAAGATGAAAGACCAAAAACATTTTTCAGCCAATGTCGCATCGTCTTTCCATTGTCCCCATTTATTTTTCATTGGATTTCGAAATTTCATAGCCTAAATATAAGAAATGTATCTCTAACCTACTTAAGAAGTTTAGAAATAGCAGAACTAAAAGAAGAAGATATGCCTATGGTTTAGTTACAGTCAGAATTTAATCTCCAAAGTTTATAACTATTTTCATTTAGCATTATACCACCATCACATTCAAATGAAACTTCTCGTGGGATTTCATCCCATATTAAAGTATTTCCATCAAATGTGTACGTATCAACTCCTGGGATTCTATCTGATTCATCCAATGCATTAAAATCTGCATCGGTACAATAGTTATCTTCCCAGCCACAGTTTACTGCATAAGATGTATACACGTTACCACCTACAAATTCAAACATTGTATTTACATATGTTCTGTCTTCTGGGTCTGGAGACCACAACCATTTGCCTTCAACTGTGTAAGCTGGTAATGGGTTGTCTTCTGAATCATCACTACTACAAGCGAAGATTAATAAAGCGCAGAGTAAGAAGAGTGTTTTTTTCATTTAGTTAGGATTACAGTTTGTGAAGTTTGGTTGAGGTAGTATTTTCTCAATTTTTGGTGAATGTAGAAATTATACCTGACGGATATAAAATCCAATTTATAGTACTCTCAGAAACTTTTTCAAATTCATAGGTGTTCTCAGAAAAACCGTAACTAACCACAACATAGTATCTTGTATCAGAAATTTCTTCATACGCACTGCTTTCAGTAGAAAGAGCCATTAGTGCTTTGTAACAATTTGTACTCCCAGCTGTAACACACATATCGTCAGCTCTAAACTCAAAGGCAGAAATAGAATCGTTAGTCCACACCCCTTGAATCCAGGCTGGAGGATTAATTGAATCTTCATTCGAATTTGAAGAGTCTGAATCATCACTACTACAAGCAAAGATTAATAAAGCGGAGAGTAAGAAGAGTTTTTTCATTTTGCTAAAATGGTTTAGTCAAAGATATTGAATTTTATTTTATGTAAAGTACATTTTTAGCGCAGTTGCTTTGGAACAAAAAACCCCTCAATTAAGAAGGGTTTTCAGGGTGGTCCCACTTGGGCTCGAACCAAGGACCCTCTGATTATGAGTCAGATGCTCTAACCAACTGAGCTATGGGACCAAAGTGGCTGCAATATTACAACCATTTTTAAAATTATGAAAAGAAATTTATTCTTTATTATCCATATCTTGACACAGTTCTATAAGTACTCCACCAGATGATTTTGGGTGTAAAAATGCAATTAACTTACCATCAGCACCAGGCTTAGCTTTGTGGTGAATCAGCTCAAATCCTTCTGTTTTCAATCGCTCGATTTCAGCGCCAATATCATCTACTGCAAAAGCAATATGATGTACGCCCTCTCCTCTTTTTTCAATAAATTTTGCAATTGGGCTATCTGGGCTGGTCGCCTGCAGCAATTCAATCTTATTCTCGCCGACTTTAAAAAAGGAGGTATTGACACCTTCGGATTTTACACACTCAATTTTGTAGTGCTCAACCCCCAGCAATTTTGCATAAAGCCGATTAGATTTCCTAAGATCTTTCACGGCAATACCGATGTGTTCAATTTTTTTCATCTTTTACAAATTTAAAGCAAAAAACAAGGCTTTTGAAAAATTACAGAAGAATTGTAGTATTTTTGCCCTATGGAAAGTCAAAGACAAAAGAAAATAGCCTCGGTTTTACAGCGGGATTTAGTTGAAGTCCTTCAAGGCGCCGCTAGAGAAGGGGGCATGCAAGGGGTTATTATTTCAGTAACTCAAGTCAAAGTCACTGTAGACTTGTCTATTGCTAAGGTATACTTAAGTATTTTTCCGATCAAGCAGGCCAAAGTACTGATTGAAGGTATTTCTTCAAATGCACCCATCATCAAACACGAATTGGCACAACGTACCAAACATCAGCTTCGAAGGATGCCTGAATTGTTGTTTTTTATCGACGATTCTTTGGAATATATTGATCAAATCGATCGATCTCTAAAAGGGACAGAAAACCCTATTCTTAACGATGACCTTCTACAAAAAAGAAAAAAAGCATAGTTGAATTTTTCGCTCTACATAGCCAAGCGATATTTGTTTACAAAAAGTAAAAACAAAGCGATTAATTACATTACTCTGGTTGCTGGATTGGGTATAATTTTAGGAACCGCAGCTCTATTCATAGTCCTTTCGGGCTTCGATGGGCTCAAGGCATTTAGCTTAGAGTTTACATCTTTTACAGACCCTGATTTTAAGGTCTTGCCAAGCCAATCTAAAAATATTAGTTTGTCTTCAACTCAGCGCAAGATGCTCAGCGAAATAGAAGGGATTGCCTCATTTTCTACAGTTGTTGAAGAAAAAGTTTTATTGAGTTGTGAGGAGAAGTATTTAGCTATTGATTTAAAAGGCGTAGACAAACACTACCCTCAGAAAACCATAGACTCTATTTTGACTTACGGCGATTGGATTTCACAAGATCTTCAACAGATCGTTGCGGGTTGGGGTGTCAGCAACACTCTAGGGTTTGGTGTATACGACCTTACTAAAATTATACGCATTTACGCACCCAAACCAGGCACCGGACAAATTACTTCTGTCAAAGGGGCATTTAAAAGCATGAAAGTGGCTAATGTTGGGCTTTTTCAAATCAATGAGTCAATTAACAGTTCTCGAGTCTATACTTCACTTCAAAATGCTCAATATTTGCTTGGTCTTAAGCCAGACAAAATAAGTGCGATCGAAATAATAAGTGTACCAGGTGTAGATGAAACCAAAATAAGATTAGCTCTTTCAAAGATTTTTGATGATGAAATTGTCATAAAAAGTAGAGTACAGCTCAATGCCGCTTTATACAAAATGCTCAATGCTGAACACCTTGCGGTTTATCTTATTTTTACGTTAATATTAATTATAGCATTATTTAACATTGTTGGATCAATCATCATGATGATTCTGCATAAAAAAGACGATTTAAAGACTTTATATAGCATTGGTACCACCAAACAAGAAATTCAAAATATTTTTTTTATACAGGGGGGGTTAATGACTATTATCGGGGGATTGATCGGTCTTTTTTTAGGCGCTATAATTATCGGTCTTCAGTTGTGTTTTGATTTGCTTATGATTACACCAAGCTTGGCTTACCCCGTTGTGCTAAAGGGGAGTAATTTTACAATCGCTTTTTCAACAATTCTTATCTTAGGGCTTATTGCTTCAAGATTAGCATCTTGGAACTTAAAGAAACTTCAGTTTACAGATCAAGCAAATTGATGGGCAGCAAATTTGGCTTCGACTTCATCAAAGGCTTTGAATACATCTTGGCTGTGGTCGCTGGTCACCATCTTTGTTCTGTATGGTTTAAAATTAGGGATTCCTTTAAAATAGTTGGTATAATGCCTTCTTGTTTCGAGCACACCCAAAACTTCCCCTTTCCAATCAATAGCCATTTTCAAATGCCGTCTTGCGGCCTCTACACGTTCGGACATACTTATAGGTTCTAGATGCGTTCCCGTCTCAAAGTAATGTTTAACCTGCTTAAAAAACCAAGGGTTTCCAATACAAGCTCGACCAATCATGGCACCGTCTAAACCATAAGAATCGCGCATTTCCATGGCCCGTTCTGGAGAGTTGACATCTCCATTTCCAAAAATGGGGATATGCATTCTAGGATTGTTTTTTACCGCAGCAATAGGAACCCAATCCGCATTACCTTTGTACATTTGAGCTCGAGTTCTTCCGTGAATAGACAGCGCTTTTATGCCAACGTCCTGAAGTCTTTCCGCAACCTCTACAATACGAATTGAGTCGTGGTCCCAGCCCAAGCGGGTTTTAACGGTCACAGGTAAATGGGTGCGCTTAACCATTTCGGCAGTTAGCTTTTCCATTAAGCAGATATCTTTTAATATTCCTGCCCCAGCTCCTTTACTGACCACTTTTTTAACAGGGCAGCCAAAGTTGATGTCAATTATATCTGGATTTGATTTCTCTACAATTTCAACTGCGCGAAGCATGCTGTCTAGATTGGCCCCAAAAATTTGTATACCTACAGGGCGTTCTTTTTCATAAATATCGAGTTTCATTGTGCTTTTGGCAGCGTCTCGAATCAGACCTTCACTAGATATGAATTCGGTGTAGACCACATCGGCACCTTGTTCTTTGCATAGCGCCCGAAAAGGCGGATCACTAACATCTTCCATCGGCGCCAACAGCAATGGGAATTCAGGCAATTCTATAGCTCCAATTTTTACCATAATTATTTATAAAAATTCATTTCATCTAAATATACCCAAACAGATTCTGGCAATAATGGTCTTATATTCTTAGCTGATTTTATGGATTTTCTTATGAATGATGAAGAAATCTCAATGATGGGCGCGTCTACTTTTATTATGGTTCCTTTTGAATCAACAGCAGCATACGATTGTTCTATTTTTCGAGGATAGACATAAATAGGATAACGGTCTAAGAGAACCTCAGCATTTTTCCATTTAGGTAAAGACGCTAAATTATCCTCTCCCATGATGAGCGCAAACTCATGCTTGGGGTATTTTTCTTCTAAATAAGCAAGGCTGTGCACTGTATAGTTTGGTTGAGGGAGTTGAAATTCAATATCGCTGGGCTTTATTTTTGGATACTCTTTAGTGGCTAAATATACCATTTCTAGGCGTTGGTGATTGTCTAAAACACTCTGTTTGGTTTTAAAGGGATTTTGCGGAGTGACTACACACCAAATCTCTTCCAAATCGGAATGTTCTGCAAAGTGGTTGGCAATGATAAGGTGCCCCACATGAATTGGGTTGAACGTACCAAAATAGAGACCTACTTTCATTTTCTAAGATTCGATAAATTTTAAAACCGTTGAATACGCTTCTTTTTTAGCGTTATCTAGAATTTCATTTTCAATGATGCAATCAAAAAGAGGAGCGGTAGCAAGCTCTGCAGAAGCTTTTGAAATCCGCATATTGATTTTATCTTCAGATTCTGTTTTACGTTTTTTCAATCTTATTTTGAGCTCATCTATGCTTGGGGGTTTTACAAATACCGCAAGTGTTTTTTCTGGGAATTTCTTTTTGATGCGCAATCCGCCAGAAACATCAATATCAAAAATAACATGTTTGCCCATGGCCCATATTCGCTCAACTTCTTTTTTTAGTGTGCCATAAAAATTGTCACGATAAACTTCTTCCCACTCCAAAAAGTCGCTTCTTTTGATGTGTTTTTTAAAGTTCTCAGTGGATAAAAAATAGTAGTCTTTCCCCTCAATTTCATCTCCTCTCTTTTCCCGCGAAGTTGCCGAAATAGAAAAGGCGAGGTTTAACGCTTCTTGTTTCAAGAGGTGTTTGACAATAGTAGTTTTTCCAGAGCCTGAAGGAGCTGAAAATACAATGAGTTTACCGTTGAACATATTTATAGTACGTTGAGCAATTGTTCTTTTATTTTTTCAAGTTCGTCTTTCATTTGTACGACGAGTTTTTGCATAGGAGCAAAGTTGGCTTTTGAGCCAATAGTATTGATTTCTCTACCAATTTCTTGACTGATAAACCCCAGCTTTTTCCCATTAGAATCATCAGATTTTAATGTTTTATTAAAATAATCTAAATGGTTTTTCAAACGGATTTTTTCTTCCGTTATGTCTAGCTTTTCTATATAATAAATAAGTTCTTGCTCAAATCGATTTTGATCAACCTTTTCTTTTAAGTCTGCGACTCCTTTGTTGAGGCGAACGCGCACATGTTCTATACGCTCAGGGTCGATATCAATGATGGTTTTTAAAAGAGCATCAATATTAGATATTCGTTTGAGAAAGTCGGTTTTAAGCACAGCCCCTTCATCTTTTCGGTATTCTTCAACACGGTCCAAAACGACACTTAATTCGCTAGATATAAGCTTCCATTCTTTCGGGTCAATATCTTCTCGCTCTGTGGTTAAAGCGTCGGGCATTTTAACGGCCATTTTTAATAACTCTAAAGGCGCTGCAGATGATATGCCTTGAAGTTGACCCATATAACTTTTTACTACTTCAACATTAATTTTTGCGGGAGCCTCTCCTTTATTAAATTCAACATAAAGGCTAAAATCAACTTTGCCACGCCCCAATTGCAGCCCAATAAGTTTACGAAGTTCTAATTCTTTTGCGCGATACATGGAGGGCATGCGCATATTCAAATCCAATGATTTACTGTTGAGCGATTTCAATTCTAAGCGAATGGTCTTTGTGGGCAATTCTAGTACAGATTTACCATATCCAGTCATCGAGTGTATCATGCCTTGTTGTTAAATTTATGGCTCAAAGATACAGAAAAGCGCGCACTATTTAAATGGGCTGTGTTGTTTGAAGCTTTTGATTTGAATTCTTCTGAAAAAGGGCTGAATCAATCTATTAATGAATTTGTTTTTATGCTTTATGTAACAGCTTAACTCCAAGGGCTCTGCACCAATAGTTGTTTTTATTTCAGACGCAGTTCGCCCCAAGTTGATGCTTTCTACGTTTTTCTCTAGTCCAAGGCGGATATAATCGTTGAGGATCCTGGGATAAATTGCGTAGGTTTTGTTTAAATCATATTCTAATCCGATAAAATGCGCATCAAGATCTTTTTTGTTTACTAAAGCGGATAGGAAACCAACGATTTTATCGTTCAAAAAATAGCCCTGAACAATAAAATCATCTTTGTAAGTGTTTTTTAGCTTTATATAAGTATTTAGGTCTAAAACTTGTGCGTTGAAGTTCGCGTTATCAATGGTATTTTGATACAAATTTTGAAGCTCATCTTTGTAAATTTCTATGTCATTTTGAGAAAAAGCACGCAGTTCTAAGCGCTCGCTTTTTGCGTCTGCTTTATTGGCTTTTACTCTATATTTAGATTTTAGCGCCGCCTTGTATTCATCAAAAGTTGTCCAATCTTGCTTTAGTGTAATTATCATATTTGGCTCTACTTTTATATTGGTGAAGCCAAAATGTTCAAATGACGAGGTGTATTCCAAGGCTGAGGTTTGAAAATCTTTGATAAAAATAGCATGCAGCGGCCGAACTGATTTGGCAATTTCGTCTAAAGCTGTTCCAATTTCAGCAGCTATTAATTTTCGATCGCAACTTGGAGCAAAACTAATGCCGTGTTCACCACTTAAAAACACATTCCCGCAGAACATGATTTTTATATGGTCTTTGCAGAAAAATAGATTTAATATTTGTCTAAAGCGCTCAGAGACTTTAATGTTTTTCAGAATTACGTCAACGCTCAAATCAACGATTTGTACTAAGGCGAGTGCCTGAGGGTTATTGTTTTTTGAGATACAGACATAACGCACATCAACAGCTGTATTTGAAGTCTCAAATCCATAAAGCAAGTGGCGTGAAAAATATACACTAGCATTGGGATTGATTTTCTCTAAAAAGCTATCGTCTAGCTGGTCTATGGATGTAAAAAAGGAGGTCTTCAAAAAGATTATTTTTTGGTTACTAAATATACACCAATAAAAATTAATAGAGCGGCCAACCCTTTTACTGTATCTATTTGATCGCTACCCATAAACACAGCGAATAAGCCAGCAAATATAGGTTGGAGGTACAAGAATGTACTCACAGTTGTGGCTTTTAAATTCCGCAAGGCCATTGGATTTAACAAATAAGTACCAAAGGTTGCGAAGACAATTACAAATCCAATTGAAAACCAAATGTAGGCCGGAAAACTTCCCCACTCTACAACACTTAATTCGCTGTATCCGAAAGGAAAAACCATAATGGACCCAAATAAAAACAGCCATTTTATAAAGTCGTAAGGGTGGTATTTTGCAGTCAGTTTTTTAATCAAAATTAAATAGTAGCTATATGAAGCTGCATTTATGAAAATTAAGAAATTCCCCAATAAAATATCTTCACCGAACTCAGATGACTGCCCGTACAAGCTCAGCACCAAAGCTCCAGAGAGGCCCAACATAACCCCAAGTACTTTTAATCCTGTAATGCGCTCTTTTAATATGATAGCGGATAATATCAAAACAATAATAGGAACAGTAATCATGATTACAGATCCATTGATGGGCGTGGTGTACTGAAGGCCCTTGAAAAAAGCCAACATATTTAAAGCCACACCAAAAAAGGAAGCAGCAAGCAATTTTGGAAAATCACTACGCGCAATTTTTTTACTAGGAACCATAAGGCTAAATAACCAAAATAAAACGCCGGCACAAGTGACTCTTAACAGGATAAACCCAAAAGGCATAATGTATCCACCTACAATTACGTCGTTGGCAAAAGTAAATGTCACCCCATAAAACAATTGCACTAAAATAAGCGCAACAAGTGCATTGCCTCGGCTATTCATGTGCAAGGGCTAATTTTGCGGCTGCAATAGTTTTTGGACTATTTCCAATAAAAATTTGCTGTTCTATCACCAAGATCGGGCGTTTTAAAAAAGTATAATGTTTCAGGATATAGTGCTTGTAATCACGTTCTGTAAGAGATTCATTTTTTAGGCCCATTTCTCCGTACAGTTTTGCCCGTCTACTGAATAGTGCTTCATAGCTGCCAGCAAGTGTTTTAAGATGTTCTAAATCTGATGATATAAGTGGGTTTTCTTTGAAGTCATGGAGCTCAAACTTATCAGAAAGCGCCAAGGATTTTAGGATGCGTAAACATGTATTGCAACTTTTGAGGTAATAGATTTTTTTCATGCGATTGTTTCATTACTTTTACAAAGAAAATCATTTCTAAATTAACTTCTGAAGTATTTAATTTTAATTATGAATAGGAGTTTTGATATTACCCTAAAAAACAGAGCAATTTTACATCGGTTTTTAGTCGATTTTAGTTTAAGTCAGCTTAATACAGTTCCTGATGGATACCGCAATTCAATATATTGGAATATTATTCATGTGGTGGTCACTCAGCAATTACTAGTCTATAAGCTTTCTGATGTACCTATGCTCATTGGTTCGGACTTAGTAGATGCCTTTCGAAAAGGAACCAAAACAGAGCGCGACGCTACCCAACATGAGGTAGAGCACCTAAAAAAGCTATTATTTTCAACCATTGAACAAACTCAAAAGGATTACGATGCAGGACGCTTTACCTCATACAACTCCTACACGGTCTCAACCAAAAGCACTCTTACTAATGTAGAAGAAGCCATTGAATTTAATAATTTTCACGAAGGCATTCATTTGGGCTATATATTAGCAATGAAAAACAGTATTATACCATAAAATTTCAAATTAATAAACAATGAAATTCAACACAAAAACTATTCATGGAGGTCAAGCTCCAGATAAAGCATACGGTTCTGTAATGCCGCCGATTTACCAAACATCTACCTACGCGCAAACGACCCCAGGAGGACATAAAGGGTATGAATATTCTCGCACCCACAACCCTACCCGACATGCGCTAGAACAATCTTTTGCTAGTATAGAAAACGGGGATTATGGATTAGCTTTTGGTTCAGGATTAGCAGCTATTGACGCTATAATCAAGCTTTTAAGCCCAGGTGATGAGGTGATTTCTACTAATGATCTATATGGAGGAACCTATAGGCTATTCACGAAAGTATTTGAAAAGTTTCAGATAAAATTTCATTTTGTTGGAATGGAAAACATTAGTGAAATTGAAAAAAATATTACCTCAAAAACAAAGTTGATTTGGGTAGAGACGCCTACCAACCCTATGCTTAATGTTATTGATATCAAGGCAGTTTCCTCCATAGCTAAAAAGTACAATATTTTATTGGCAGTAGACAATACTTTTGCCACACCCTATCTTCAACAGCCTTTAGATCTTGGCGCAGACATTGTCATGCACTCTGCAACAAAATACCTTGGCGGGCATAGTGATGTAGTCATGGGTGCTTTGGCTGTAAAGGACAAAAGTATAGCAGATCAATTGTACTTTATTCAAAACGCAAGTGGCGCCGTTTGTGGTCCTCAAGATAGTTTTTTGGTATTAAGAGGAATAAAAACATTGCATGTTCGTATGCAACGCCATTGTGAAAATGGACGTGCTGTAGCCATGTTTTTACAACAACATTCCAAGGTAGAAAATGTTTATTGGCCAGGTTTAGAAACCCACCCCAACCATCATATTGCAAAAGATCAAATGAATGATTTTGGTGGCATGTTATCATTCACCACTAAAGGGAATAATTATGAAGAAGCGATCAAGGTAGTGGAACGCCTTAAAGTCTTTACTCTAGCAGAGTCTTTGGGGGGTGTAGAGTCCTTGGCAGGACATCCTGCGAGCATGACACATGCGAGTATTCCGAAAGAGGAACGTGAAAAAACAGGCGTTGTCGATTCTTTAATTCGGCTTAGTGTTGGAATTGAAGACGAACAAGACCTTGTCGAAGATCTCAGGCAAGCGCTGCATGGAGCATAATTGATTTATTTAATTCTATTAAGTTTTAAATATTTGAATTATTCGCAATATTTGCACACGTTTTGCAGTTAAAATTACGAATTCAAAAAAATATTAATTTATTTTTTAAGATATATTATATTTGTAGTACAATTTGTATACTTAAAACTAAATTAAATGAAACACAAAATTGAAGGATTTTTAGATTTAGTGCGACAAAGAAATGGTCTTGAGCCAGAATTTTTGCAAGCTGTTGAAGAGGTTGCAGAAACGGTGATTCCTTATATTGTACAGCACGATATTTATCATGGGAAGAATATTCTTTTGCGCATGGTAGAACCTGAGCGCGCAGTGATGTTTAGAGTAAACTGGGTTGATGACTCAGGGGAAATCCAAGTCAATAGAGGATACCGAATTCAGATGAACTCGGCTATTGGCCCATATAAAGGAGGCTTGCGCTTTCACCCTACGGTCAATATGAGTATTCTAAAGTTTTTGGCCTTTGAACAAGTGTTTAAAAATAGTTTGACAACCCTTCCAATGGGTGGTGGAAAAGGAGGAAGCGATTTTGATCCCAAAGGTAAAAGTGATAATGAGATTATGCGTTTTTGCCATGCTTTTATGAGCGAATTATTCCGTCATATTGGGCCAAATACGGATATACCAGCAGGGGATATTGGTGTAGGTGGACGCGAGATTGGGTTTCTGTTTGGGATGTATAAAAAATTAAAAAATGAATTCACAGGCGTGCTCACGGGCAAAGGGGTAACTTGGGGCGGATCTCTTATCCGACCAGAAGCAACAGGTTATGGAACTGTTTATTTTGCACAAAAAATGTTGCAAACTAAAGGCAATGATATTAAGGGTAAAACGGTCACAATATCAGGGTCTGGAAATGTAGCTCAATTTGCGGCAGAGAAAGTTCTTCAACTTGGAGGTAAAGTCATTACACTCTCAGATTCATCAGGCTATATTGTAGACGACAACGGAATTGATGAAGAAAAGTTGGCCTACGTCATGGATCTCAAAAACAACAAACGCGGACGCATTAGCGCATATGTGGAGGCTTATCCAAGTGCCCGGTTTTTTCCCAATAAAACGCCTTGGGGCGAGCTCTGCGACATAGCACTACCTTGTGCAACACAAAACGAACTTGATGAATCCGACGCCAAAACACTTCTCGACAATGGTTGTGTTTGTGTTAGCGAAGGTGCTAATATGCCGTCAACAAAGGAAGCAATAGTTCTATTTCAAAGAGCAAAAATTTTATTTGCACCAGGGAAAGCTTCAAACGCTGGCGGGGTAGCTACTTCTGGATTAGAAATGACCCAAAATTCATTGCGCTATAATTGGACAAGAAAAGAGGTAGATGATAAGCTCAAAGAAATTATGGGCAATATACACGACAAATGTATCAAGTACGGAAAAGATGAAAAAACGGGATATATAGATTATGTAAAAGGAGCAAATATAGCGGGCTTTGTTAAGGTTGCCGATGCTATGCTGGCCCAAGGGGTAGTCTAATTTTCTTTACTTCAAAACTAAAAAGCTTCTACAACGTAGAAGCTTTTTTTGTTTATGCATAATAATACCGTGTTTTGTCGTTAGATATAAATATATTTGATAAAATTTATATTTTTGAAACCACAAATCTTCATAATTTTAGTTGTATGTCTTGTAAAGCAATCATTTGGGCAAGTTACTAATATTGAGGCTTGGCAAGGATTTTTTTCTTACACGGATATTAAGGCTCTTGCATCTGGAGGTGATAAAATATATGCTGCCAGTGAAAATGCTTTGTTTTCGTATAATCTTCTGACTACCGAAACAGAAACCCTAACTACAATTGACGGATTATCTGGAGAATTTATCACAACTTTTCACTTTAGCAATGATTATGATCTTTTGATTATTGGATACAGAACAGGACTCATTGAGGTTTTTAACCTATCTACCAATGAGGTTTTAAAAGTTGTAGATATTTTAAATAAAACGACCATCCCGCCGGATAATAAACAGATAAATCATTTTTACGAGTCCAACAATGTTGTATATATTGCAACCAACTACGGCATTTCTATTTATGATTTAGGAACTTTAGAGTTTGGAGACACTTTTTACATTGGCGCGAATGGTTCGCAAGTTCAGGTTAATGAAACTTTTGTTTTTAATAACGTACTCTATGCTGCCACGGATTCCGGTTTAAAAGCGGCAGATGTAGACAATCCAAATCTAGTTGATTTTCAATTTTGGGACACTTTATTTTTTGGCAACTTTTTGGCACTAAATTCTCTTGATAATAATCTTTACACCTTAAAATCAGATAATAAACTGTATCGATTGGATGGTTCTAACCTAGAACAGTCATTAATTTTTTCTGAAACTGTCGTTGATTTCAATTCTAGTGGAGATAATTTGCAAGTGATTACTAAAGACAATGTATTTAATTACCGAACGGGCTTAATTCTCGAAACTACTTATTCGGCTTCGCCGCAATATGATACTAACTTTACAACAGCTCAATTCATTGATCAAACAATGTTTATTGGCTCAGAAAGCCTAGGGGTTTTGAAGTCTTCTTTAGAAATGCCTAATGCTTTTGAAGAAATTTGCCCAGACGGGCCATTACTCAACACTCCATTTGCTTTAAAATACGCTTTTGAAAATCTTTGGGTTACTTATGGAGATTATGATCAGGATTTTAACCCCAGCCCATTAAAAACACATGGATTTAGTTATTACGAAAATGAAAAATGGAACAATATCCCTTACGACAGTATTCAGGAAATAATTCAAAAACCTATATATAATTTAAATGCAATTGCTGTAAACCCCGTCAATGCCAACCAGATTTTTATAAGTTCGTTTCACAGTGGTCTCTTAGATTTTCATAAAAATGAATCCATGGAATTCTATGATGACACCAATAGCCCTTTACAATCTTTAGTACTTGCTAGTGCTCCAAATTATAAAAGTATTCGAGTTTCGGGCTTACAGTTTGATGAGCAGGGCTACCTTTGGAGCCTTACAAGCTTAGTAGATAAACCATTGAAAAAGTACAATCCTGCCACAAATCAATGGCAGACTTATAGCTTTGATGCTATCATCGAGGACCCAATTTATGATGAAAATGGATTTGGTGCTTTGGTTATTGGACCAAACGGCACTAAATGGGTTGGAAGTTACAGCAATGGAGTGATAGGCTTTAATGAAAACGGAAATTTGATTCGACAAGTCAAGGGTGAAGATACTGCAAACCTTCCCATAAACCATATTAAGGCACTAGCCTTAGACAATAACAATGTGCTTTGGATTGGAACGTACAAAGGGTTGAGGATTTTGTATAATACGGCTAATTTTTTCACAGAAGATGTTTTAAGGACAGAGCCGATTATAATTTTAGAAGAGGGAATCCCAAAAGAACTTTTGGAGCTTCAATTCATCACTGAAATCATTGTTGACGGCTCCAACAACAAATGGATTTCAACGGCAGATGCAGGTGTTTTTTATTTGAGTGCTGATGGCCAAAAAACAATTTATCATTTCACAAAAGAAAATTCTCCATTGCCCTCCAACACTGTAATAACAATGACTCAAAATGTAAATGACGGTACCATATATTTTGGGACTTCAAGAGGTTTAGTTTCTTTTAAAGCTGGGGGCTCTAGCCCTTCCGATTCTTTGGAAGATGTTTTTGCTTATCCAAATCCAGTACGTCCAGGGTTTAATTTATCAGTTGATAAAGTAAAAATTAAAAACCTAAGCGAAAATGTTAACATAAAAATAACTGATGTAACTGGAAATTTGGTAGCCGAGGCAGAATCCAATACCAATCTACGCTTCAAAGGCTATAATTTAGAAATCGACGGAGGTACAGCGTATTGGAATGGAAGAAATTTAGCAAATAATACAGTCGCTTCAGGGGTATATGTGGTATTGATATCAGACCTAGATAATTTTGAAACTAAAGTGGTTAAAATCATGATTGTACGCCAATGATTATTTCGACAAAGGCCATAGTGCTTTCAAAGCTCAAATACAAAGACAACGATCTTATTGTCAAATGCTATTTGGAAGCTAAAGGCATTGTAAGTTTTGTGGTAAAAAATGCGTTTTCGTCTAAAAAAGGAAAACTCAAGCCTGCATATTTTCAACCTTTATCAATGTTGCAAGTTGAATTTGATTACAAAAACAGCAGAGATCTACATTATTTTAAAAATATTCGCTTACTACATTCATTTCAATCTCTACACACTGCAATATTAAAGTCTACCGTTGTGATATTCTTGGCTGAAATATTAAGTGCTGTTCTCAAGGAAGAGGAGGCTAACCCTTCACTTTTTTCGTATATAGAGACAACATTTTTATGGTTTGATACGATAGACCACAGCAGTATTTTTCACCACAAGTTTCTTATGGGTTTAACAAAATACTTAGGGTTCTTTCCTGAATTGAACAAGATGAATTTGACGTATTTTAATCTAGAAGAAGGAAAATTTCAAGCCATGGCCAATAGCCCTTATTGTATTCATGGCCAAAAATTAATTTTATTCAATGCGGTATTAGGTACGAAATTTGATGAACTAAATAATCATCCAATGCATGCTACTGAAAAGCAAGATCTATTGAATATGATATTACTGTATTTTAAATTACATTTGCAAGGGTTCAAGCCGCCAAAATCCCTATCTATTTTGAATCAGGTTTTTAATTAAAATGAAGCATTTTTATAGTTGTATTTTATGTGTTTTCTTGTGGAATTTATCCGCGCAGCAAGTTACAATTGTAGACGAAACCAACTTAGACCCTATTGCTGGTGTTGCGGTTTTTAATTTGGTTAAAACTAAAACTAATATTTCTAACCTTGATGGGCAAATTTCCTTAGCCCGTTTTCAGGGCTTTGAACGTATTTATTTTCAGCATATTTCTTACCACAGAGAATCCATCTTGAAATCTAAGATAGGAGACACGATTTTTCTTACCCCTAAATCCACTAATCTTAATGAAATTGTCATTTCAGCCTCAAAATTCGAACAAAGTAAAAAGGAAGTTCCTCAAAAAATTATCAGTATCGATGCACAAGAGATCGAACAAGCAACTCCTCAAACTTCTGCTGACCTTTTAGCCAACAGTGCTGGTGTCTTTGTCCAGAAAAGTCAACTTGGCGGAGGCAGCCCCATGATACGGGGATTTTCAACAAATCGCGTTCTCATCACTGTAGATGGGGTACGCCTAAATAATGCTATTTTTCGAGGGGGAAATGTTCAAAACGTTATTTCGATAAATCCATTTAATATTCAAAACACTGAAGTTATTTTGGGTGCCGGATCTGTAATATACGGCAGTGATGCTATTGGAGGTGTCATGAATTTTTACACAACAACTCCAGAACTATCCCAACTTAACTCGCCTCAATTTTCAACCAAAAGTAATTTAAGGTATTCATCTGCGAATAACGAAAAAACAGCCCAAGTAGGCCTAAACGTAGGCCTAAACAAATGGGGGTTTCACACAAGCATGAGTTTCTCGGATTTTGGAGATTTGAGAATGGGAAGAACAGAAATTCAACAATATTTAACGCCATTTTATGTAACTCAGCAAAATGGTCAGGATATAACAATGCCTAACCACAACCCCCGTGTTCAAAAGTTCACAAATTATAATCAATTTCACGCTGCACAAAAGATATTATACAAGCCAACGGAATCATTAAATCTCGACTTTGGCCTTCACTACGCAACCACTTCAGATATCCCTAGATATGACCGTTTAGCGCTTCAAAGCACAGCCGAAAACCTCAATTATGCCGAGTGGAGTTATGGCCCACAAAAGTGGCTGCTAGCCAATTTACAACTGACAAAGCTAAGCAGTAAATCCAACCTTTATGATAAAATAAAAACAACAATTGCTTATCAGAACTTTGGCGAAAGCCGAATAAGTCGAAAGTTTAATGATTTAAATCAAAAAAACCGAACCGAAAAGGTTCAGGCCGTTTCTATAAATCTTGACTTAGATAAAACCATAACAGACAAAATGAATATCTCTTATGGTGCTGAATATATTTACAACAAAATCAATTCTGAAGGGCTGTCTATTAACTTAGAGAATAGTTCTGTAGAACGAATAGCTTCACGTTATCCAGATGATTCGCAGTGGAGTAGTTTAGCATCCTACCTAAGCTTAAAATACAAACCAACAAATAAATTTACATTTCAGTCTGGAATCAGATATAATGTAATTACTATCAATGCAGACTTATCTGGTAATGCGCAATTTTACGCCCTCCCTTTTGCAGATTTAAGCCTCGACACAAGTGCATTGACCGCTACTGCTGGAATCGCATGGGAACAGAGCAAGACTTTATTATGGAAGCTAAATACATCTACAGCCTTTCGCGCCCCGAACATTGACGATGTCGGAAAAGTTTTTGACTCGCAGCCTGGTGTTGTAGTTTTGCCAAATCCAAATTTGAAGCCCGAGTATGCCTATGGGGCCGAACTTGGCCTGAACATGAATTTTGATGACTCTTTACTGCTAGACATATCTTCTTATTATACTTATTTGGATAACGCCATGATTAGAGATCATTATGTTGTTAACGGCTTATCTCAACTTATGTACGACGGAGAGGTAAGCACAACACAAAGTATTCAAAACTCCTCGAAGGCTTGGATTTATGGCTTTGAATTCGGGTTAAACGCACGTTTTTCTAGAGCCTTGGAGTTAAGGTCTCAATTTAGTTTAACCAAAGGGCAGCAAAGAAACACAAACAACGCTAATGTTCCTGTACGTCATGTTGCGCCTGCATTCGGCAATACCCATATTATATGGAAGCACAACAAGATAACTCTAGACGGCTATTTAAATTATAATTCAGGCCTTAGTCGGAGTGATATTTCAAGCGAACTTTCTCCTCATTTATTTGCTCTTGACTCTAATGGAAACCCTTTTGTTCCTTCTTGGTTAACGTTTAATTTTCGAACACAATATGAATTCAATGATACTATTTCATTTGTTGGAGGCATAGAAAATATATCAAATGAGGGCTATCGTCCATATGCTTCTGGAATTAGCGGGCCAGGCACAAATCTGATTTTCTCCATTACCTACAAAAACTAATGTACTCTTCAAAAAAGACATATACTGTTGAGGAAGCTTTGGCTAAACTTCAAAGCTATTGTGCTTATCAAGACCGTTGTCATAAAGAAGTTGCTCAAAAGCTCAAAGAGATGCGTATGATTTCTCAGGCATCTGAGCAAATTATCATTGCACTGATCGAGGGGGATTTTTTAAATGAAGAGCGATTTAGTATGGCTTTTGTTCGCGGGAAATTTAAAATTAAAAAATGGGGCCGCCGTCGCCTTGCTTCTGAACTTAAGCAAAGAAACATTTCAAAATTTCTTATCCAAAAAGCCTTAGGCCAAATTTCAGAGACAGATTATAAGGCAACTTTTGAAGCGCTCGTGCACAAAAAAGCGGAGTCCATTACAGGAGGTTCTATAGCAAAAAAGCGGAAAAAGTTGGCTGATTATCTGTTGTACCGTGGCTGGGAAGCACATTTGGTTTATGATAAAATCAACCAGATTTTTTAGAGGGAAAGACCTCAGTTACAAAAAAGCTCGCAACCCAACTAAAACATTACCTTTCGGCATTGGTACGATACCCGTTTCTATATATGAGGCATTAAAGATATTATTTCCAGTCAATGTAAGTTCTAGTGTATTGATCATTAATTTCAGTTGAACATCTACTACGCTGTAGTTCTCCCCATTAGCCCTGTCTGCAAATTTATAAACGACACTTTGAGAGAAATTTTTCGAAAACTGTGTTTTTATATTTGCCGTGAGGTGTTGATTTAAAGAATTAATAATATACTTTGAGAAATTAGATTTTACAGTCCCTAAATCTTCATTCAAATAGGTGTATCCTAGGCTTAGGCTTTGTGTATACTGGCCCAATTTGAAAGGAGAAGACAGCTGCGCTTCTATACCATTAGAATTTAACCTTTTCAAGTTGTTAGACTGCCACTTATCGTCCTCATTTTCTTTGGTGTAATCTATTAAGTTGTCGGAATCTCTGTTGAAAAAGGCCACTGATGCGGTAAGTTTGTTACCAAAATATTTGAGTCCAACTTCTTCTGAGATTGCACGTTCAGGGACTAAATTTTCGTTTCCAATGTCCTGTCGTCCAACATAGTACAAATCGTTATATGTTGGAACTCTATAAGTATAACCAGCATTTGCGTAAACTCTGAAAGAATCATTAATGCGGTAGCCTAAATCAATTCCAGGGAAAGCGTTAAAATCAAATTCTGAAAAGTAGTTTACGGCGACCCCAGGAGTTACATCAAGCTTGTTGTCTAATAACGAAAAACGATGTTCTAAAAAGAAATTCCCCATCCATCGTTCACGATTACCTAACCGATTACTATTCATCTTTACTTTTGCAACATCAATGCCAAAGCCAGTTACTCCAAAAGAAGAGGAGTATGAGCTGTTGATTTGTATACCAACTTTATTAGAAATATGTAAATTCCTATACACCGAAGGGTTATTTCTAATATAGAGGTACATGTCTTGATTTCGTTTCCAATAGAGTTGAGAACTAATTTTCAAATCGCCTCGTTTGATTATGGTTGAAATTCCGACCAAACTGCTTTGAGTTTCTTCGTATTGTTCTTTAGCATCTATGGCATAAAACTGGTTACCACCAAACTTGCGTTCTGAAAAAGTAGCAATAACATCGATTGGGGTTGTTTTTGTGTTGAAGCTACTTTTTAAAAAGTAGTTTTGATTCTGGAAATCTGTATTGTAGCGGTATCCTTCTGAACTATTTATTGATGCATGCCCCATAACACTTGCTTTATCTAGACTTTTCCCAAGTGTTGCAGTTGCGTGTTGTTGGTTATATGAACCCAGCTGGAATCCAACATTGTTTTTTAGGTCTCCATTGGTCTTGGTGACAATATTGATGGCTCCTGTAAAAGCATTTTGCCCAAAAATTCTTGCAGCAGGACCTTTAATGATCTCGATGCGTTTAATCACTTCCAAAGGAAGTGCGATGTTTAGTGTGTGGTGTCCAGTTTGTGGGTCTTCAACCTTAATACCATCAATTAGTAAGAGCGTCTGATCAAAACTTCCACCGCGGATATATAAATCTGCTTGCATCCCATAGATTCCCTGACGACGAATATCTATTCCTGCCTCTTGTTGTAATAGCTCTGCTAGATTAGTGGCTGGGCTATCTTCAATAACTTCTGCAGTGATGATGCTTATGGTTCGTGAGTTCTCTTTGAAAGGCAAATCTATTCTTGTTGATTCAATGGTAACTGAATCTAAAGATTGGACTTGCTGAGCAATGCCGTATTGTATTACAAGCAAACCAATAAGTGTAAATAGGTTAGTTTTCATGTTTATATTTTAACACATTCAAAATAAGCCTCAAAGGTATATAAATCTATAAATCGAACATTATAAATCTTTAGAAATTGCACAAAAAAAGTATTTTTATAGTAGCTGTAGGTGTTGAAATAAATTACAGGATACTTTTAAAAAAAAGCATAAATACACTACCTTTAAATCATGTTTGCATTAGTTGATTGTAATAATTTTTATGCCTCTTGTGAGCGGGTTTTTAACCCTAATCTACAAGGGCTACCTGTTGCTATTTTGTCGAATAACGACGGCTGTGTTATTGCTCGTAGCGATGAAGCGAAAGCACTTGGGCTTCCTATGGGTGCCCCGGCATTCAAGTATAAGTCGTTTTTTAAGGCGAATAAGGTTCAGGTTTTTTCTTCTAATTATCCTTTATATGGCGATATGAGTAGTCGAGTCATGAAGATTTTGAGCCAATTTACCCCCGACATCGAAGTGTACAGTATAGACGAGGCATTTTTACAATTCAAGGGCTTCGATAATTATAAGCTTGATGCTTATGGGCATGAGATACGCAATCGTGTTTTGAAGTGGACGGGAATTCCGACTTGTGTTGGTATTGGCCCTACAAAAGCACTTTCAAAGGTCGCCAATAAAATTGCCCGAAAATTTCCTAAAGAAACAGGCGGAGTTTATATTATTGACACTGAAGAGAAACGCATTAAAGCACTTAAGTGGACTTCTATTGACAAAGTTTGGGGGATAGGGCGTGCACTTGAGAAACGACTTATCCAAAATCAATGCAAAACAGCCTATGATTTTGTTCAACTTCCAGACCTTTGGGTACGGAAAACATTTTCCATTACCGAATGGAAGCTCAAGAAGGATCTCGAGGGGATTTCTAAAATTGAGATGGATCAGGTCAAAAATAAACAGGCTATTGCAACAACTAGAAGTTTTGAGACAACCCTAACGGATTTAGGGGATTTGAAAGAGCGTGTTTCCACTTTTGCAAGCAGTTGTGCTGAGAAACTTCGACGACAAAATTCCAGTTGTCATATGCTTATTGTGTTTTTGCGTAGTGATCGCTTTAAAACCAATAGCCCGCAATACCGCGCGAGTAGAATGGTAAGTATTCCCTTTCCTACAGATTCTAGCTTGTTGCTTAGTACTAGCGCCATTCGAGCCATAAGCTCTATTTACAAAAAAGGCGTTCACTACAAAAAGGCAGGGGTAATACTGACAGGAATTGTCCCTACTTACAACCACCAATTACAAATGTTTTCCCATGAAGATACACGCCACAAACCCCTAATGCATGCGATTGATCGTGTTAATAAAAAATATGGCACTTCAAAGGTTAAATTAGCTAATCAAGATTTAACCCGAACGTGGAAAATGCGGCAAGAGCATTTATCGCCGCGTTATACTACCAATCTGAAAGATATAATTACAATCCAATGTCAAAAAAAACCAATCAAGCCCTAACTTTTTTTATTCCAAAACCCGGAGAACACAACACCGGAGTTATTTACTTTGATACCGGAATCTCTGCAGGCTTTCCTTCGCCTGCCGATGACTTTAAGCAAGAACGCTTGTCTCTAGATTCAGAGCTAATTAAAAATAAAGAGGCGACTTTTTTTGCCCGTGTAAGCGGTCAATCTATGATAGATGCGGGGTTAAATGACAATGATTTATTAGTTATAGACCGTAGTCTTACGCCGGAACACAACAGAATTGCAGTTTGTTTTTTAGATGGTGAGTTTACTGTAAAGAGATTAAAGGTTGACGGAGAAGAGGTTTGGTTACAGCCTGAAAATAAAAACTATAATCCTATCAAAATTACATCTGAGAATGATTTTGTGATTTGGGGGATTGTAACCAATGTGATTAAAAAAGTATAATTTAGATTTGTTTTCGTAAGCGCGCGACAGGAAAATCTAGCTGTTCTCTGTATTTTGCCACCGTCCGTCGTGCTATAGGATAGCCCTTTTCTTTAAGGATCTTAGCTAATTTTTCATCGGTCCAAGGCTTTTTTTTATCCTCCTCAACAATAATGGTTTTTAAAATACTTTTTATTTCTCGAGTAGACACTTCTTCTCCTTGGTCATTGGTCATTGATTCACTAAAGAACTCTTTAATGAGTTTTGTCCCATAGGGAGTGTCTACATATTTGCTGTTTGCAACTCTAGAAATAGTGGAAACATCCATTTCTACTTCGTCAGCGATATCTTTTAAAATCATGGGGCGAAGTTGTTCTTCATCACCAGATAAAAAGTAGGCTTTTTGGTAGTGCATTATTGCACTCATGGTTAGCAACAGTGTTTGTTGACGCTGTCGTATTGCGTCGATAAACCATTTGGCAGCATCGAGTTTTTGTTTAATGAATAAAACAGCCTCTTTTTGTGCTCTGGACTTTTCTTTGGAAGCCTTGTACCCAAGCAACATTTCGTTGTAGGATTTAGAAATATGTAGCTCAGGGGCATTACGTCCGTTTAAAACCAGCTCCAATTCGCCGTCAATAATTTTAATTGTAAAGTCAGGGACGACATGCTCTGTCGAGCGTAGGTTGTTGGAAAATGAACTCCCAGGTTTTGGATTGAGCCGTTCAATCTCCAATATGGCATCTTTAAGCTCAATTTCAGAGATATCAAATTTTTTGAGTAATTTCTGGTAATGCTTTTTTGTAAATTGTTCAAATGCATTTTCAATCATATTAGCTGCACGCTCTGTATCGGGTGTTTGTTCCTTTCGCTGCAATTGAATCAGTAAACATTCCTGTAAATTTCTTGCTCCTACGCCAGGCGGATCTAGTTGCTGCACAACCTTTAGCACCTTTTTAAGGGTATCAACATCTGTGAAAATATTCTGAGTAAAGGCCAAATCATCTGTTAAATCTAAAAGTGATCGGCGAATATAACCACTATCATCGATGCTTCCAATGAGAAATTTTGCTATTTCATAATCTTGGTTTTCTAAGCGAAAGGTGTTGAGTTGGTCTGTTAATAGTTGTGTGAATGATGTTCCAGAGGCATAAGGAATTGTTTTTGACTCATCATCTGCACTATGATTATTGGCCTGTAGTCTGTAGGAAGGTATTTCATCATCGCTCAGGTAGTCATCGATATTAATATCATCAGCATTTATTTTTTCATTTTCTTCATAATCTTGATCGGAATATATATCGTCAAAACCATCCTCTTCTTTCTCTTTACCGCGCTCCAAAGCAGGATTTTCTTCTAGCTCCTGTTTTAGACGTTGTTCAAATGCTTGTGTAGGTAACTGTATAAGCTTCATCAGCTGAATCTGCTGTGGAGACAGTTTTTGTGAAAGTTTATATTGTAAGTACTGCTTTAGCATTGCTTATTTGGGTTTGTATAAAATTAAAAAAAACAATTAAATGAATAGGCTCTAGTTTTAATTAATTAGTGTACTACTGCTGTCTTGGACTTAAAATTCAGCATTTTGCGGGGTTCTTGGATATGGGATAACATCTCTGATATTACTCATTCCCGTAGCAAACATAACTAGTCTTTCAAAGCCAAGTCCAAACCCAGAGTGCACTGCTGTTCCATAGGTTCTAAGGTCTAAGTACCACCATAACTCTTCTTCTGGAATATCGAGTGCAGCCATTTTTTCCTTGAGGACTTCTAAGCGCTCTTCACGCTGAGACCCGCCTACAATTTCTCCAATACCAGGAAAGAGAATATCCATAGCACGGACAGTTTTCCCGTCTTCATTTAGCCGCATATAAAACGCTTTGATATTAGCCGGGTAGTCAAATAAGATGACTGGACATTTAAAGTGTTTTTCGACTAGAAATCGTTCGTGCTCACTTTGCAAATCTACGCCCCATTCATTGATTGGGTATTTGAATTTTTTCTTTTTGTTAGGCTTGCTATTTCTTAAAATATCAATAGCCTCTGAATAACTTACTCGCTTAAAATTGTTATCCAAAACAAAATTTAATTTCTCCGTCAGGCTCATGCTGCTGCGTTCGTTTTGAGGTTTTGATTTCTCTTCCTGTTCGAGGCGTTTTTCTAGAAAGGCGAGATCATCAACATTGTTTTTTAAAACATAGGCAATTACATATTTTAGAAAATCTTCAGCAAGATCCATATTTCCTTCCAAATCCATAAAAGCAACTTCGGGCTCAATCATCCAAAATTCAGCAAGGTGTCTTGAAGTGTTAGAGTTTTCGGCTCTAAATGTTGGTCCAAAAGTATACACTTTTCCTAGCGCCATGGCGTAGGTTTCAGCCTCTAATTGCCCTGATACGGTGAGGTTTGTTTCTTTTCCGAAAAAATCCTTTGAGTAATCTACTTCTCCGCTTTTAGTAAGCGGAGGGTTTTTTGGATCTAGGGTTGTAACTCGAAACATTTCACCTGCTCCTTCGGCGTCACTTCCTGTAATGATGGGGGCATGCATGTAGTTAAATCCATTGTTGTGAAAATACTGGTGAACGGCAAATGAAAGAGACGAACGCAGGCGCATTATGGCCCCAAAAGTATTGGTTCGAGCTCTTAGATGCGCTTGTTCTCTCAAGAATTCTAATGAATGGCGCTTGGGTTGTAAAATAGTCTTAGACACGAGCTCAGGATCGGCATCTCCTAAAACTTCTAACGAAGTAACTTGAATTTCTACGTCTTGGCCTTTGCCTTGACTTTCGACTAAACTGCCTTTTATGTGCACAGCAGCACCTGTTGAAATGCGCTTCAGTAATGCCTCATCCATAGATTCAAAATCTACCACACACTGAATATTACGAAGCGTAGATCCATCATTTAATGCAATAAAGCGATTCGCTCTAAACGATTTTACCCACCCTTTAACTTCAACATCTATATGTTTTATTTCTTGCGCAAAAAGCTCTGCTATTGTACTCTTGATCATTTGTCCCTAAAATTAGGTACAAATATAAAACTTTAGAACCAAAGAAGGCTGATAATTATTTCACATCAACATCCTCAATTTCAGGGATGATGTTAAGCGCTGGTTCTTTTAAAACTTTTTTATTGGCAATACTACGCTCCAAAGATAACAGCAGTACAGGTAAAAGTAATAAATTAGCCATCATGGCGAGTAATAAAGTTCCCGAAATTAGCGCCCCTAGAGCTACTGTTCCGCCAAAATTTGAGGTAATAAATACAGAGAATCCAAAAAACAGAACAATTGATGTGTAAAACATACTTATTCCTGTTTCTCGTAGTGCGGCAAATATAGATTTCTTTATGCGCCAGTGATTAGCTATTAGTTCCTGGCGGTATTTTGCTAAAAAGTGAATGGTATCATCAACAGAAATTCCAAAAGCGATGCTAAAAACTAATATTGTTGAGGGCTTTATGGGGACGCCCAAATAGCCCATCATTCCGGCTGTAATCAAAAGCGGTAAAAGGTTCGGAATTAAGGATATGATGATCATTCGGAATGATCTAAACATGTAAGCCATGAATAAAGAAATAAGAACAATTGCTAGAGCCAATGATAGAATTAAATTCCGGATCAGAAATCGAGTGCCTTTTTGAAACAAATACGCTTTCCCTGTGAGGGTTACTTCGTACTGGTCCTCTGGAAATATTTTAGCAATTTTTTCCTTTAACTGCTCTTCTATTCGCTCCATCTTCTCTATTTCTGCATTTTTCATAAAGGTAGTTATACGCGCATATTGCCCGGTAGAGTCAACATAATTTTTGAGCAAACTTACATCATTGGTAGTGTTTTTTGCATAAGACAAAATGAAAGTATTTTCTTGTGCTGTAGGTAATTGATAGTACTTGGGATTTCCATTATAGTATGCTTGTTTGGCGTATTTTACAAGGCCAACAATGGATATTGGCTTAGAGAGCTCGGGAATATCTTCAATAAGCAATTCAAGCTCGTTCATTCGCTTTAAAGTTGACCTTTTGAGGACCCCTTTTTTTCGCTTGGTGTTGACTAGAATTTCTAAGGGCATTACACCATTAAATTCTTTTTCATAAAACTCGATATCTTTAAAGAATTCTGCGCTTTTAGGCATGTCCTCTAACAAACTGCCCGTTGTTTCTATTTGATAAATTCCAATAATACTCGTGATTAATAAGATAAGTGAAAAGGAGTAAATAGTGATGCTTTTGTGCTTTACAGTTTTTTCAATCCAGTCCCCTAATCTATTGATCCATTGCCTATTCAGATGTTCTAAATGCTTTTCCTTAGGCATAGGCATAAAACTGTAAATAATGGGGATAATGAGCAAACATAGCACAAAAATAGCCATAATACTCAAAGAGGCTACAGTTCCAAATTCTGTGAGAAGCTTACTTTGAGTAATGACAAAAGTAGCAAAACCAGAGGCTGTAGTTGTGTTGGTCATCAGTGTTGCATTTCCGACTTTAGTAATAACACGTTGTAGAGACTTGGCTTTATTTCCGTGTTTATTGACTTCGTGTTGGTATTTGTTAATTAAGAATATACAATTGGGGATACCGATAACTATGATTAAAGGAGGGATTAGTGCTGTCAGTACAGTAATCTCGTATTCAAGGAGACCTAAAATACCAAAAGTCCACATTACCCCTATAACTACTACAAACATAGAGATGAACGTTGCGCGATACGAACGAAAAAACAAATAGAAAATAAGGGACGTGATTAGAATAGCTGCGAGTATAAAAATCTCAATTTCATCAATTATATTTTGAGAATTAAGCGTGCGGACATAGGGCATACCTGATGCTCGTACATTCATTTTTGTAGCGGCTTCGAAAGCTTTAATTTTTGGAATCAAGACCTCCGTTATAAACTCTTTTCTGGCTGAGGTGTTTACAATTGATTTTTTAAGGTATATAATTGTACGAATTGCTTTAGAGTCTTTATTGTAAAGTACCTCATCATAAAAAGGAAAATCAGAAAATAGTGAGCTTTGAAGTTGCTCAAGCTCATCATTCGAGCGGATTGAATCATTAACTATTGGCTCAAAAATAAACTGTTGTTTCTTTTGATCTTTAATTAATTTTTTTAGGTCTTGAAGCGTGATTACAGCTTCGATATTTTCATTTTTTTCAATTGATTTACTAAAGCTGTTCCATGCATTAAAATTTTGTGCGGTTAGAAGTGTACTATCTTTTACGCCAAGTACAATAATATTTCCCTCTTCGCCAAATATATCCAAAAAGGTATTGTAGTCAAGATTTACGTGGTGCTGATCAGGAAGCAAATTGGCTTCAGTGTACGAAAAGCGCATTTTATTCCATTGCGAAACCATAAGAGCAGTACCCAGCCCTATCATTATGAGGATAACGATGCGGTTACGAAGAATTAGTCGTGCTACAGCTTCCCAAAAGCCAGAAGTAAATACTTTAAACATATTTGATTTTGAAGTCCCCAAAGGTATAGAAAACCAATGGATTTCGGGGCATAATTGTGCGCTGCCTTTTCTAAAAAAAGAGTTAAATTAGTTTGGCGCTTTTTTGACAATTACACAGTCAAAATCTCCTTTTCTTTTGCAGCAAAAAGAGTATCAGCTTTCACGATATGTGTATCGGTCATCTGTTGAATATCAGCCTCTGTGTTTTTTTTAAGGTCTTCAGAGATGTCATTTAGTTTTTTAAGTTCATTATTGCCCTCTTTTCGAGCACCGCGAATAGAGATTTTTGCATCTTCAGCCTCTCCCTTTGCTTGTTTAGCAAGCTCACGTCGACGCTCTTCGGTGAGTGGTGGTACGTTGATGATGATACTTTCGCCATTATTCATGGGGTTAAATCCAAGATTGGCGACCATTATAGCATGTTCAATATCTTGTAACATTGATTTTTCCCACGGTTGAACAGTGATGGTTCTGCCATCAGGTGTATTTACATTAGCAACTTGAGCTAAAGGCGTTAGTGTCCCGTAATAATCAACGTTTACACTACCCAACATAGATGGGCTTGCTTTACCAGCACGAATATTTATAAATTGTTTTTCTAGATGCTTGAGGGCCTTTTCCATAGCTTCTTTGGTACTGTCCAATATGAATTCAATTTCTTCGTTCATTTCTTTTAAATTAACTTACTGTCGTTCCAATCTGTTCTCCTGAAACTATCTTCATTAAATTTCCTTTTTTATTCATATCAAAAACAATAATAGGCAGTTCATTTTCTTGACTTAACGTAAATGCTGTTGTATCCATAACCTTAAGGCCTTTGCTGAGGACGTCAGAAAAGCTAATATTGTCAAATTTACTTGCTGTTGCATCTTTTTCGGGATCGGCAGAATAGATGCCATCGACTCTAGTTCCTTTCATTATCACATCGGCCTCAATTTCAATTGCCCTTAAAACTGCTGCTGAATCTGTAGTAAAATATGGATTTCCGGTTCCTCCACCAAAAATCACAACTCGCCCTTTTTCTAAATGGCGCATGGCCTTACGGCGTATAAATGGTTCTGCAACTTCATTAATTTTTATCGCTGATTGCAATCGCGTAGGGACCTCTTCATTTTCTAAAGCGCTTTGGAGTGCTAATCCATTTATGACTGTTGCGAGCATTCCCATGTGATCGCCTTGAACACGATCCATTCCATTACTTGCCCCTGCAACTCCTCTAAAAATGTTTCCTCCTCCAATAACAATAGCAACTTCTATACCTTTGTTAACAATGTCTTTGATGTCCCTTGCGTACTCGGAAAGACGAAGAGGGTCAATTCCATACTGTCGATTGCCCATGAGGGCTTCGCCAGATAGTTTCAGTAATATGCGTTTGTATGTCATAATTGTTTTGATCGTTATACAAATATAAGGAATATCTTAAAAGGTTATTAGCCCTTGTATTTTTTCCGTTTTGATTTAAGTTTAAAAAAACCCTGTGTCCATTAGACACAGGGTTTTAAATTATATCAGTAATTAGTTATTGTAATTATCCTAAAGCTACCCTTTTAAATTCAGTAACTTCAACTTCACCATAAGAAGCGACATATTTTGCAACTGTGCTTTTATCGTCTTTAATGAAATCTTGATCTAACAGACACTGTTCTTTATCTAAAGTTGTATTATCTGAGATAAAGCGGTCCATTTTTCCTGGCAAAATTTTATCCCAAATTTGTTCTGGTTTTCCTTCAGCTTTGAGTTGTGCTTTTGCATCCTCTTCAGCTTGAGCCAAAACTTCAGGGGTCAATTGCGCCATAGAAATGTAGCGAGGAACATTCTTTAATGTTTTACCTAGTCGTTCAAGCTCAATATTATCTTTTTCAATAACAGCAATACGCGCTTCGGTTTCAGAGGCAACAAAAGCTGGATCGAAATCTTTGTACGATAATGAAGTTGCGCCCATTGAAGCGACCTGCATCGCGAGGTCTTTCGCAAGTGTTGCAGCATTGTCCACGTTTGCCGAAAGACCAACTAGGGCTGCAATTTTATTGATGTGTACATAGGCACCTACATATGGAGCTTCCACTTTTTCAAAAGACTTTAAATCTAATTTTTCTCCAATCACACCTGTTTGCTCGACTAGTTTATCAGCTACAGACATACCGCCAAAGTCTGCTGCTAAAAACGCATCTTTAGATGTGTGGTCTAGCGCAATCTCTGCAAGTTGATTTGCTAATGCGAGGAAGTTTTCATTCTTCCCAACAAAATCAGTCTCACATCCTAATACAATGGCAACACCAAGCGTGTTTTCTTCGTTTACTTTGGCAACAGCAGCGCCTTCCGTAGAGTCACGGTCAGCTCTTTTGGCAGCGACTTTTTGCCCTTTCTTACGCAGGATATCAATTGCATTATCAAAATCTCCTTCGGCTTCAACAAGTGCTTTTTTACAATCCATCATTCCTGCACCAGTAGCTTTTCTTAATTTGTTTACTTCGGCAGCTGTAATCTTTGTCATGATTTTAAGTTTTAAAAAAAGTCGAAAAATTATTCAATAGAAGAACTTAACGACTTGGTTGTTTTGTATTTATTTAAAAAATTTTATTCCTCTTCTTGTTTGGTAGCTTCAACAGCTTCAACAGCTGGAGCAGCAACAGCTTTTGCAACAGTTTCTTTAGACTCTTTACTCTTGCCTTCTTTTTCTGCTTTTCTGTGTTCAAGCCCTTCAGCAATACCATCTGTAACAGTGGCTAGAATTTTGTTGATTGACTTTGAAGCATCATCATTTGCTGGAATAACAAAATCAACCTGTCTCGGGTCTGAGTTTGTGTCTACCATTGCAAAAATTGGAATGTTAAGTTTCTGAGCTTCTTTAATTGCGATGTGTTCTCTTTTAATGTCTACAACAAATAAAGCACCTGGTAGACGTGTCATATCAGAGATAGATCCTAAGTTCTTTTCTAACTTAGCACGTAGACGATCAACCTGAAGGCGTTCCTTTTTTGAAAGCGTATTGAATGTGCCATCTTTTTTCATGCGGTCAATTGCAGCCATTTTCTTAACGGCTTTACGGATTGTTACAAAATTTGTAAGCATCCCGCCTGGCCATCGCTCGGTGATGTAAGGCATATTGACGTTTGCTGCTTTTTCAGCGACAATATCTTTTGCTTGTTTTTTTGTAGCTACGAAAAGAATTTTTCGTCCAGAGGCCGCTATTTTAGAAAGAGCTTTTGTAGCCTCTTCTAGTTTTGCAGCTGTTTTGTAGAGGTTGATGATATGAATACCATTGCGCTCCATGTAAATAAAAGGAGCCATGTTTGGATCCCATTTTCTTGTGAGGTGTCCGAAGTGTACACCGTTGTCGAGTAAGTCTTTAACTTCTACTTGTGCCATTTTTGTGTTAGTTTACGTTCTGTTGAATTAGCAATGTACAAGTGGCTAAAACTAGGCCTTATACATTTAGATGCTAAACTAAATCCTGACAGTTGGCCTGTCATGGACAACAATAACTGGGTTATAAAATATATATTAACGCTTAGAGAATTGAAATTTCTTACGCGCTTTTTTCTGTCCAAATTTCTTACGCTCAACCATTCTAGGGTCTCTTGTAAGTAAGCCTTCTGGTTTCAAAACACTTCTGTTTTCTTCATTAAGTTCGCACATAGCACGAGATATAGCTAAACGAACAGCTTCCGCTTGTCCTGTCGAACCTCCACCATGAACATTAACTTTGACGTCAAAGTTGCCTTCGTTGTCAGTGAGTGCCAATGGCTGATTTACTTTATATTGAAGAGTTGCTGTTGGGAAATAGTCTTTAATGTCTTTACTATTTACAGTAATGTTTCCTTTTCCTTCAGAAACATAAACCCGCGCTACAGCTGTTTTTCTTCGACCAATTTTGTGAATAACTTCCATTAGTTAACTTCGTTTAAATTAATTGTTTTTGGTTGTTGCGCTTCATGTTTGTGCGCAGCGCCTACTACAACGTCCAAGTTGCGAAACAATGCCGCTCCTAATTTGTTTTTGGGCAACATTCCTTTTACTGATTTTTCAACTAAGCGTGCAGGATCTTTAGCAAACATCTCTGTTGCTGTTAAAGATCGTTGCCCACCAGGGTATCCTGTATGGCGGATGTAAGATTTGTCATTCCACTTGTTTCCTGATAAGTTGATTTTTTCAGAATTGATAACAATCACGTTATCACCACAATCAACATGAGGTGTAAAGTTTGGCTTGTGCTTTCCTCTTAAAAGAATCGCTACTTTAGAAGCCAAACGCCCAAGGGTTTGTCCTTCTGCATCTATAAGTACCCACTGCTTATCGACAGTGGCTTTGTTTGCTGAAATTGTTTTATAACTTAGGGTATCCACGTTAAAATATTTTTCAAATTATACATTCCTCTTAAAAAAAGAGTTTGCAAATCTACAATTATAAATTGTTATTAACAAAATCTTCTGCTGCTTATTTTTTACATTAATTCAAAAGAGTTTTCAGCAAAGACCACATAATTTGAATGTTAAATTTTTCAAAATTCAAGCGGATATTTTTATTGTGATTGTACATTTACACCATATTTTACGAATGAACCTGCTCTAAACTCTATGAAAAGGCTAAGATTTAAATGCTTTATACGATTTTCCTTATTCTTGCCAATCTGGATGACAGCACAAATAACAGTTCCAAACCAATATTTTACTGTAGAAATAAGCTCGGAAAAAGCGCCTAAAATTGATGGTTTACTTGACGACTCTATTTGGAGCATGGTGGATTGGGGCTCAGATTTTATTGAAGTGTTTCCTGACGAAAATACTGCGCCAAGTGAACAAACGAAATTTAAAATTTTATACGACCAAAAGCATTTATACATAGGGCTATTGGCTTTGGATACTGCACCTGAAACAATAACCAATCGCCTTTCGAGGCGTGACGGCTTTGAGGGCGATAGAATGAATGTTCTCATTGATAGTTATCATGACCTCCGTACTGCATTTCTATTTACAGTCACTGCTGCAGGTGTTCGTGGAGATGAACTTATTACCGAAAACGGGAGTGATATTGACGATAGCTGGAACCCAATTTGGACCACAAAAGCACAAATTATTTCAGAGGGGTGGTCTGCTGAAATGAAAATCCCTTTAAGTCAATTGCGTTTTGGTGATCCGGATGAACAAGTTTGGGGTCTAAATGTAGCCCGTAATTTATTTAGAGCAAATGAATTATCCGCATGGGATCGAATTCCAGTAGGCTCTGCGGGCTGGGTTAGCGAAGCAGGAGAACTTAGGGGAATCAAAAATATAAGGCCCCAAAAGCAGTTAGAAATTCAACCTTTCACTGTTGCTCAGTTAGAGTCTTACAAGGCCGAAGCTGGCAACCCATATCGCGATGGGCGGGATTCTAAAATCAATGCCGGTTTGGACGCAAAGATTGGAGTAACTAATGATTTGACTTTAGATCTAACGGTCAATCCAGACTTTGGACAAGTTGAGGCAGATCCTGCTGCTATTGCTCTAGACGGCTTTGAGATTTTTAACCGTGAACAAAGACCATTTTTTGTAGAAAATAAAAACATTTTTGATTATCGTTTTGCAGGAAACCGGAACAATCTGTTTTTTTCCCGACGTATTGGGAGAAGCCCTCAAGTATATCCACCTGTAGATGATGTTGCCTACACAAATCGGCCTCAAAACACAACTATACTAGGAGCGGCCAAATTTAGCGGTAAAACAAAAAATGGATGGTCAATCGGAGTTTTAGAAAGTATGACCGCTAAAGAATATGTTGAAATCAACAATGATGGGACAGTGGAAAAAGCTGAGGCAGAGCCTTTTACAAATTATTTTGTAGGAAGAGTCCAAAAGGACATGAACGATCGAAACACCTTTTTGGGCGGTATGTTTACGGCAACTAATCGTTCTACTTCTGAAGCAACATCCGAACTTAGGAAAGCAGCCTATTCTGGAGGTATCGATTTTAAACACCAATGGAAAAATCGGGACTACTACATACAGACTAATTTTGTACTAAGCCGTGTGGAAGGAAGCCCTGAGGCCATAAAGGCCACACAAGAAAATATCACCCACCTTTTTAATAGAGTTGATGCCTCTCATGTAGAAGTGGATCCGAATAGAACTTCACTTACAGGGACTGGTGGGCTTTTTGAAGTTGGTAGAGTTGGTGGTATAAATTGGAATTTTAAAGCGGGATTTAATTGGGCCTCCCCGGAGCTAGAACTCAATGATATTGGGTTTTTACGTCGTGCCGATCAAAAGTTTCAATTTTTTGATTTGAGTTACAACACGGCAAAACCAGTTTCTATTTTTAGAGATGTTACTTTGAGATTTAAACAATTCACTACTCATGATTTTGAGGGAAATCACATCAGAACCCAATATGATTTTCGATCGCGGTTAGGGTTTTTGAACAATTGGAGAATGAGCATAGGGCTAACACACAAACCTAAAATTTATCAAAACACGGCCTTGAGAGGAGGGCCTAGATGGCGTTTCTCGAAAGAAAATTTTAAGTTTTTGTTCATAAATACCGACGACAGAAAGAACTTTAATGCTCGTGTTGGAGCCATTCACTCTCAAGCCGAAGAGGACAATTTTTCATTTCTCAAGTTTGAATTAGATTTAAATTATCAACCCATCAAAGCGTTGAATATTTCAATTTCACCAGAATTTGAAACACGTCCGAACAAGACGCAGTATGTAACTCAAGTAGATTACAATAATTCAAAGCGCTATATTTTAGGCACTATAGACAATCAAACACTAAGTGCTTCCTTTCGTTTAAATTATACCATCAACCCAAACTTAACTATACAATACTATGCCCAGCCATTTATTTCAAAGGGCCAGTTTAAAGACTTTAAATATGTAACTGATGCAACCGCCAACCGCCTGAACGACCGGTTCTATGCTTACAATGCCTCACAAATCGATTTAATTGATGACACTTATCAAGTTGATGACGATGCTGACGGCCTGACGGATTACAATTTTAATAACCCTGATTTTTCATTTGTTCAGTTCAATTCTAATTTGGTGTTGCGTTGGGAATATATTCCTGGCTCAGAGCTATTTTTGGTTTGGTCTCAGGGGACAAGAGCTAATATTTCAACTGCAGAAGGTCTTATTGATGGATTTCAAACAGGGATTTTGGATCAACAACCGCAAAATATATTTTTGATCAAAGCAACTTACCGCTTCATCTTGTGATTACTTAATTTTTTTACCCCGGATTTCTTTCCAAAATATATTGATTTAGATGCAATTAAGGATTATCTTTGCAGCGCAAATCCCAAGCATTCTATTATATGACCCAACAAGCTGTTTCATCTCTAAATGTTGCTACACGCTTTCAGGATTTTAAGGCCGTTACTAAAATGGGCTTATCTTTAAGTGTTGTTTTCTCTTCTATTGCGGGGTATTTATTAGCTGCTGAGGAGGTACGTTTTTCAGTTTTGGGCCTACTCGCGGTTGGCGGATATTGTATGGTTGGGGCATCAAATGTTTTTAACCAGATTATTGAACGTGACCTAGACGCGCTTATGATTCGTACAGAAAATAGGCCTATACCTTCGGGGAGAATCTCTGTAACCAATGCTTTTATATTAGGCCTTGTACTTACAATTTTAGGGTTGTCGGTTTTGTACGTTATTAACCCAAGAACAGCGATGTTTGCTGCGGTCTCAATTTTTTTATATACCAGTGTGTATACTCCTCTTAAACAAAAAACTCCACTGTCGGTTTTTGCTGGCGCTATCCCCGGAGCAATTCCTTTTATGTTGGGCTGGGTTGCTTTTACAGGAAAATTTGATATTGAACCCGGGACTCTTTTTTTGATTCAATTTTTCTGGCAATTTCCTCATTTTTGGGCAATTGCATGGTTTTTAGATAGCGATTACAAGAAAGCAGGGTTCTTAATGCTCCCTACTGGAGCTAAAGATAAAGGCACTGTTTTGCAGGTTATAATTTATATAGCTTGGACCGTTCTTATTTCACTAGTCCCAGCATTTGGGGTTACTGGTAATCTACAACTTTCGCTATTGGGAGCTGTACTTATTGCCGTCATTGGGCTGGGGTTTTTATATTATGGCTTCAAACTTTTTCAACAACAAACGGATCAATCCGCACGGAAATTGATGTTTGTGAGTATTTTGTACATCACAAGCTTGCAATTTATTTATGTGCTGGATAAATTTATATAGTATTATGGATTTAACTCAAGGAACACCAAAAGAAAAGAATATAAGAGCAAAAAAAATGATGCTTTGGTTTGGCATTATATCCCTAGTAATGTCATTTGGAGGACTTACAAGTGCATTTATAGTAAGCAGCACACGAGAGGATTGGCTTTCTAACTTTGATTTGCCTCAATCATTTACAGCGAGTACTGTGCTTATTGTAATGAGTAGTATTGTTTTATATTTCTCAAAAAAAGCCCTCCAAAAAAAACAAAATCAGTTAAGTCTTTCACTTCTCATAGGGGCTTTTATTTTAGGGCTTGGTTTTATTTATACCCAATTTTCTGGATTCAATGAAATTATTGCGTCTGGATTTAATTTTACAGGGCCTACAAGCAATATCACCATGTCTTATATTTACGTGATAGCTGTTGTGCATATTTTACATGTTGTTGCCGGTTTAATTTGCCTTAGCGTAGTAACGATTAACCACTTGAAAAAGAAATATTCGCCCACAAATAAATTAGGCTTTGATTTGGCCGCAACGTTTTGGCACTTTGTTGATATTTTATGGCTTTATCTCTTTTTCTTTTTATATTTCTTTAACAAAATAAATTGATTATTTTTGCACAATTCAAAAAACAATATTTCATCTATGGATTCTACAGTAGTTAGCACAGGAACAGAAGGAAAAACTTGGGGCGGGGGCAATCAGCCACTAAAATCAAGTTATGGAAAAATGATGATGTGGTTCTTCATTGTTTCGGATGCTTTAACATTTTCTGGCTTTTTGGCTGCTTATGGCTTTTCTCGATTCAAGTTTATAGACTATTGGCCAATCGCCGATGAAGTTTTTACACACGTACCTTTTTTACACGGCCAAGAACTTCCTATGATTTACGTCGCATTTATGACTTTCGTACTAATAATGTCTTCAGTGACTATGGTTCTTGCTGTAGATGCCGGCCATCAAATGAAGAAAAACAAAGTGATTTGGTATATGTTTTTTACCATCATTGGAGGAGTCATTTTTGTAGGCTCTCAAGCATGGGAATGGGCAACATTTATTCAGGGGGATTATGGTGCTGTTCAGACAAAAGGGGGGAATATTTTGCAGTTTGGTGAATACAAAACGATTGATGGTGAAGAAGTTTTTAAAAGAGTGGCTGTTGAGGAATTTACAACGGCGGCTCATTCGGAGCGCACTCAACACCAAAGTAAAAATGGAATATGGTTCGTGAGCGAAAACAGCTTACCTGCATTTACAATAAACGATGTGTACCACGGACTAGAGACACATCCAAATATTTTAGTGCGCACTCAAACCATCAACGAAGAAGGCAAAAAAACGGTTCTTTCAAGGGCTGCCTCATTAGCCCAAGTAAAAAACAACGGCAAGCGCTATGTCAAGGGTGCTAATCTTGAGGTCAACGAATATGGTGCACCATTGTTCGCAGACTTTTTCTTCTTTATCACAGGGTTTCACGGATTCCACGTTTTTTCAGGTGTTGTAATCAACATCATTATTTTCTTTAATGTTATTATCGGCACCTACGAACGCAGAAAGAACTATGAAATGGTAGAAAAAGTAGGGCTATACTGGCACTTTGTCGATTTAGTATGGGTCTTTGTATTCACTTTCTTTTACCTTGTATAATTATATAATATTTTTAAAATGGCACACGCACATAAATTAGAAATTTTCAGAGGTTTAATAAAATTTAAATCTAACACACAAAAAATATGGGGTGTTTTAATATTCCTGACTATAGTTACTGCTGTGGAAGTTGTTCTAGGGATTTTTAAACCAGAAATTCTTATGTCACCATCCATGACGCCTTTTGAAGGCGGATTAGGTGCAACACTACTAAACATTTTATTTTCGGCTTTCATTTATACAAAAAGTCTAAATTTAATATTTATTGTTTTAACAATAGTCAAGGCCTATTACATCACCTGGGATTTTATGCACATGCGTGATGAGACAAAATCACTCAGAAGACTGGTAGTTTGGACTGCAGTTTTTCTCATTTTTTACCTAGTATTTATATTACTTCAAGAAGGAGGATACATCGAATCTGTTTACACTAACGGATTTGTAAAAAGAGACTTTTAAACATTAAGAATATATTATAATAAAAAAGGCGGTTACTTATGACCGTCTTTTTTATTTTTGCAGCATGATGTTTTCAAAGATTAAAAAACCCCTTGTTTTATGTGTCCTGTTTTTTTTGCCAGTGCTCTTCTTGTTGTTTTTATATCCTTCAAAGCATAATTACAACGCTTTAGATATTGTTAAAACAAACATTCCGGAACTACACAATTTCAAAACAAGTGAAGGAGGGTCTATTACCCTAGAAAACCAACTTACAGTTTTAGGGTTCCTTGGCGAAGATCCAATGCAAGACGCTACGCCAGCACTAAATTTAAAAGAGTTGGTTTATGATAAATTCCGCGGGTTTAAACGCTTTCAAATCGTTGTTTTGTTACCAGAATCGGCTAAATCCCAAGCCCAAGCTTTAAAAAAAGAGTTGAACGCATTTGAACCTCTAAAGTATTGGACTTTTGCCTTCGGGTCTCCAGAAGCTTTACAAAACGCTTATACCAATTTAAAAATTTCAGCGGTTTTGAGACCAGATTTAGGATCCGATTACGTTTTCATCATTGACAAAGAGCGCCATCAACGTGGGCGCTTGGATGACAGAACAAAAACGCAAAAAGAACAAGACGCACCAATTCAAGGACTATATTCCTATAATGTTTTAGAAGTATCTGAACTCAAAAATAAAATGAGTGATGACATGCGGATCTTGTTCACGGAATACCGCCAAAAACGAAAAGGTAAATTTGACTCTAACACACGTAGAGCTGATGATATATTAAACAATGAAATCAACTAATTATTCATACGTAGGCATTGCCTTTATTGTTCTTGTTTTTGGTATAATTTTTATTCCAAGAATAATAGATAGAATACAAAATAATGATGTCACTAGGGTTGAGAGCAGAAGCGATAATGTCAAGCTACAAACAAAAGATGACACTCAACTTTCATATTTGGTAATAAATGGCGAACGAAAAAAAGTGATGCCTTTTAGCTTTACCAATCAATATGGAAAAGTTATTACAAATAAAGATTTTGAGGGGAAAGTGTATTTAGTAGAATTTTTCTTTACAACATGTCCAACAATTTGTCCAAAAATGAATCAAAATTTAGTTGATATTCAAAACACTTTTCCCAAGCGCGATGATTTTGGTATTGCCTCTTTTACTATTAATCCTGATTATGATACTGTTGAGGTCATGAAAAATTATGCAGATCAATATGGAGTAAGCAATCCAAATTGGCATTTTCTAACGGGGCAACAAGAGGATATTTATAATTTAGCTAATTTAGGATTCAATCTCTATGCCGCAGAAGTTGAGGGTGCAGCTGGAGGTTTTGAACACTCAGGCAACTTTGCCTTAATTGATAGACAAGGGTATATTCGTTCCAGAACTGATGATTTTGGCAATCCTAAAATTTATTACAAAGGAGTTATCAGTCAGAAAGAGCAAATAAACGATGAAGGAGAATTGGAAGAAATTTCAGCTTTAAAAGAAGATATTTTAAAATTATTAAATCATGAATAACTCAGCAAAACCAATAGAAAAGAAATTCAAATTGTGGATTAATATTGTTTCTGTAGCCATACCGGTTGTAGTTGCATTGCTTTTTAGAATTCGAATTCCAAATGTAGAAGCACTTACATTTTTACCACCTATTTACGCATCTATAAATGGGATTACAGCGGTATTATTACTTGCAGCACTTTGGGCCATAAAAAACAAAAAAGTGGCGTTGCACGAAAACTTAATGAAGACCGCAGTAGCCTGTTCATTGGTTTTTCTTTTGATGTATGTTGCCTATCACATGACTAGTGACCCTACACCATTTGGGGGTGAGGGGTCGATAAAATCGTTATACTATTTTATTTTAATATCTCACATTGTTCTATCTATTATTGTAATTCCTTTGGTTTTACACAGTTATGTCCGTGCCTATTTAGGAGACTTTAAAGCCCATAAAAGGATTGTAAAATATGCGTTTCCTGTATGGCTGTATGTCGCTACTACGGGCGTGATTGTTTATGTAATGATCTCACCATATTATATTTAAGTTTGAAAAAGTTTTGGGTTATCATATTGTCAGTCGGTTTTACTGCTTATTCCAGTGCACAATGTGCCATGTGTAGAGCTGTCCTTGAGAGTGAGGCAGGACAAGCCACCGCCAAAGGGGTGAATGATGGCATTGTATACCTTATGCTAATCCCTTATGTACTTATTGGGGGATTGGCATTGATCTTATACAGATTTGTTAAAAAATCTTCTAAAAATTAAAGAGTTCACGAAAGGGCACTTTAAGCACTTTTATTATTCTTTGTAAGGTGAATACTGTTACGTTCCTTTTTCCATTTTCGATGTTTGAATAACTTCCAAAGTCCATATTGCATTTTTTGGCCACTACGTACTGAGACATGTTTTTTTCTTTACGTAAATTTTTGATGCGTTGGCCTAGGGTTTTTAGTAAGAACTGTTTTGATCGCTTTGAGGTCATAAGTAGGCGTTTTATAAATGATACTCTGTTAAAGTCTGTATTTGCGGGGGCTTTGCACATAAAGACAAAATAAATATAAATAAAAATTGGGTTCGCCATCGTTCAATGGCGCATTTTTTCAGTATTAATTGTAACAAAATATATCAGAACTCGTCTTATTAATATTAAAAATGAATAATAGCACATGTTAAAAATTCAAAAGCTTCACAAATCATATCCTATTGGAGATTCTAGTCTTCATGTTTTAAAAGGTATTGATCTTTTTGTTGACAAAGGAGAAATGGTAGCTATCATGGGCTCTTCTGGTTCAGGGAAGTCAACATTATTAAACATCATTGGGATGTTAGATGAAGCCGATGAGGGAGATTATATTTTGGACGATGTTCCTATTAAAAATTTAACGGAAAAAAAAGCTGCTGTTTATAGAAATAAATTCTTGGGATTTATCTTTCAATCCTTCAATCTAATAAATTATAAAAATGCTTTAGAAAACGTTGCATTGCCCTTGTATTATCAAGGGTTGAAGCGAAAAAAGCGCCAAGAAAAAGCCAAATTTCACTTACAAAAAGTTGGTCTTTTAGATTGGGCAACTCATTTGCCTAGTGAACTTTCCGGAGGTCAAAAACAGAGAGTGGCTATTGCCAGAGCTTTAGCCTCTGAGCCTAAACTGCTTTTAGCAGATGAGCCAACAGGTGCTTTAGATACAACAACCTCCTACGATATAATGGCATTTTTACAGCAACTCAATGATGAAGGTAAAACTATCTTAATTGTTACTCATGAACGAGATATTGCCGCCATGTGTAAACGAATTGTACGTTTGAAAGACGGAGTCATTACGGAAGACAACTTAGTGAAACAGGTAAGAGCAACAGTCGATGTTTGATATAGACCTTTGGCGCGAAATATTTCAAAGCATAAATAAAAACAGAACCCGAAGTCTTCTTTCTGGCTTCACGGTGGCGTTTGCTATTTTACTTTTCACTATTCTCTTTGGGTTAGCTAATGGGCTAAACAACACCTTCTCTAAGGCATTTGTAGATGATGCCGCTAATGCAGTGTATATTCGTTCTGGAAGAACAACTAAAGCCAACAAAGGCCTTCAAACAGGCCGCCGTATACAATTCAAAAACCAAGATTATGACTATATAAAATCTGATTTTGATCCAAGTATAGAATTTATAACCTCCCGTGTTTACCGAAATGTGTTGGCTAACTATAAAAACGAAAAAAACAGCTACTCTGTTCGAGCAGTTCATCCCGACAATAAATATGTTGAAAAAACTAAAGTAACTCATGGGCGTTACATCAATCAACGCGACATGAAAATGGCCAATAAAGTTATAATCATTGGAGATTTAGTACGCGAGGATTTATTTTTGAGCGAAGATCCAATTGGCAAATACTTAAACTTAAGCGGTATTATGTATAAAGTCGTGGGGACCTATATTGATGACGGCGGTGATGACGAAGAACGACTAATTCATATGCCCCTTTCAACGGCCCAACAGCTTTATGGAAATAATGATTATGTGGATCAAATAAATTTAACCTATAATCCCCAATATAATTACGATCAAGCGATTGATTTTAGTGTAGCCTTAGAAAAAAAATTAAAAGAGCGTTTTACTGTGGCTAAAAATGATCAGCGTGCTATCCGTGTTTTCAATATGGCTATGCAAAACAAAGGGATTAATCAAATGACTTCTGTATTAGGAATTTTGATTTTAATTATAGGCATGGGGACACTTATTGCAGGCGTTGTTGGGATTAGTAATATCATGATTTTTATTGTCAAAGAACGCACTAAAGAAATAGGTATTAGGAAAGCATTAGGAGCTTCACCAAAAGCAATAATTGCAATTATTTTGGTCGAATCTGTAGTAGTAACAACTATTGCAGGCTATGTTGGATTGCTGGCAGGGGTTGGGGTTTTGGAATGGGCTGGACCAAGTCTAAAAAGCTATTTTATAACTGACCCGAGCGTCAGCCGATCGCTTGTTATTGCTGCGACTATAACCCTAATTGCTGCTGGTACAATAGCAGGCTATATACCAGCCAAAAAAGCATCTAAAATAAAACCAATAGTAGCACTAAGAGACGACTAGTATTATGAAATTTTTATTTGAAAGAGATACCTGGCAAGAAGTCTACGACAGTATGAGCAAAAATAAGCTTCGTACAGGCATCACTATGGTGGGTGTTTGGTGGGGGATTTTATTGCTTATTGCTCTTTTGGGCGCTGCAAAAGGAATGGAGAATTCCTTTAATCGTATTTTTGGCGATTTTGCAACTAACAGTGTATTTGTTTGGGGACAAAGTACAAGTATGCCTTTCAAAGGATTTCAAGAAGGAAAAAGGGTACGCCTAAAACTATCTCACGTTGATAAAATTAAAGACAATATAGAGGGGATTGAGTTTGTAGTCCCTAGAAACAGAAATCAAGCTTTAGTTGTACGCAACTTTTTATCTGGAAATTTTAGCGTAAATGGCGATTACCCTTTGCTTGATCAAATTCAAAAAAAGAAGATGATTGAGGGGCGTTTTATCAATCAAAATGACATTAATCTCAACAAAAAAGTAGCAGTTATTTCGGAGGATATTTATAAGCAACTTTTTGAGAAGGACGAGAACCCCATAGGGGCTTATGTGCAAATGAATAGCATCAACTTTACAATTATTGGGGTTTTTCAAAATGGGAACGTTAACATGGGGCCATCAAGCGATGTGCACATCCCTTTTACAACCTTTCAACAAATCTATAATCAAGGTGATAATATAGGATGGATGGTCATAACCGGAAAACCAGAATATAACATCAAACAAATTGAAGCAGACACAAAACTTCTTTTGCGCAACTTGAACAAGATTCATCCAAGAGATAAGCGCGCGTTTGGGAGTTTCAATTTGGGGAAAGAGTTTGCGAAGGTTACAGGGTTTTTAACGGGTATGCAATTTCTAACTTGGTTTGTAGGAATAGCGACCCTAATCGCGGGTGTTTTTGCTATTGGAAACATACTACTCATTACAGTTAAAGAGCGCACCAAGGAAATAGGCGTACGCCGAGCACTGGGGGCAACACCATTCGAAATTAAACGTCAAATTGTTGTTGAAGCCGTGTTTTTGACTATAATGTCTGGGCTATTAGGAATTATTTCAGGCGGATGGATATTGATTTTTATCGATAGAGCTTGGGGACAGGGTGATGATGCTACTTTAGTAAATGCATCAGTTTCCATTTCCGTTGTATTTATAGCTCTAATTATATTAGTTATTTTAGGCACATTAATTGGTTTGATCCCTGCTTTCAAAGCAACTAGTGTAAAACCGATAGAAGCATTAAGAGAAGAATAAATAAATTAAAACAATGAATAAAACAGTAAAAATTATTTTAGGCATCGTATTGCTGCTACTTTTAGTCGTCGTACTTAAATACTTTAAGGACTCTAATACAGAGGATGTTGTAGATTATGAAACAGAACTTCCGTTTTATACGACACTCGACACCAAAATCGTGGCTACAGGTAAGTTAAACCCCGAGGAGGAAATTGAACTTAAACCTCAAATTTCTGGAATAGTAGATAAAATTCTAGTTGAAGAAGGAGATTTAGTTCAAAAAGGAGATTTGATTGCGAAGATTCGTGTTGTCCCCAATGAGCAATCCTTGGTTAGTGCACAAAGTCGTATTAAAACAGCAAAGTTTTCTTATGATAATGCAAAAACTTTATTTGACCGAAACAAAAGTCTTTATGAAAAGGGGGTGATCTCGCGCCAAGATTTTGAAAATAATGAATTGAGCCTCAACCAAGCGCAAGAAAATTACACACAAGCCCAAAACGATTACCAGATTATTCGCCAAGGCTCTATTTCCGGAGGCGGATCTGCAAATACCAATATTGTGGCACAAATCCCTGGGACTATTTTAGAAATACCAGTTCGTGAAGGCGATCAAGTTATTCAGAGTAACAACTTTAATGCAGGGACAACAATTGCGACGGTTGCAGACATGAGCAAAATGATTTTTGAAGGCAAAGTAGACGAATCAGAAGTGGGCAAGCTGGAAGAAGGCAAAGAAATAAAAGTAATTCTGGGCGCAATTAACGAAAAAGAATTTCCAGCAAAACTAACTTTTGTTGCTCCAAAAGGGGTTGAGGAAAGTGGTGCAGTTCAGTTTGTGATTAAGGCCGATGTTACTGTAGAATCCAGCAATAAGATTCGTGCAGGCTATAGCGCAAACGCAGAAATTGAGGTGGAAAGTAAAGACAGTATTTTAGTCATTAGAGAAGCCTTATTACAATTCAATAGAATTACCGAAAAGCCTTTTGTTGAACTCCTGACTAATGATGGTTCCTTTAGAACAAAAAATGTTGAAATTGGGATCTCGGACGGAATAAATATTGAAATTACAGAGGGTCTGGACGAAGCAGACAGGATCAAAATTTGGAATAAAACTTTTGAAGAATCAGATGAAGACGAATCCGAAGATGAAAATGATTAGTAATCAAATACAAAACAAAAACATGAAACAACTACTCCTATTCTTTTGTTTTTTAGGTTCGTTCATTAGCTCTGCTCAAAAACAGTGGACACTACAAGAGTGTATTACTCATGCTTTGGAGAACAATATTTCAGTTAAACAAAGTCAAAATAACTTGTTGACAAATGATCAAGATATTATTGCAGCCAAAGGAAATTTCTTACCGGCACTTGGGGCAAATACTTCTCAGCGTCTTAATTTGGGGAATGTTGAGGTTTTTGATGGAAATTTTGTAGACCGAACTTTTCATTCAACAAATTTGAGTTTAAATGTCTCACAAACGGTCTTTAATGGATTTCGCAACACTAATATTTACAAGCAGGCTCTAATTAACAAAGAAGCAAATCTTGAAGAGTTTAATAGGATCAAAGACAATGTTGCTTTAAGTGTTGTAAACTCATATTTAAACGTTTTACTGAACAAGGAAAATCTATCCATTGCGCAAGCACAGTATAATTTTTCACTAGAACAATTGGAGCGCGTCAAAGCTCTTGTTCAAGCAGGGACACAGCCAGAGGCTAATATTTTTGATGCTGAGGCTACTCTTGCAAATGACGAACAAAACTTGACAGTAGCCGAAAATAGCTCTACACTTGCGCTTTTGTCATTAGCACAAACATTACAAGTTTCCTTTGATGGTTTTGATGTAGAAATCATTGATTTGGATGCCCCTTCGGAGTTGCTTATGTACAGTGATGTACGCCCAATATTGAATTATGCGTTTGAAAACAGAAGCGAAATTAGGGTCGCCAAAAAAAATATTGAATCTGCTGAGCTTGGTGTCGAAATTTCTAAAAGTGGATTTTATCCTACACTCAGTTTTAGCTATGGGCTCAACACTGGAGCAAACTTTTCTAATTTATCTTCCGACAATTCATTTTTTCAACAAATTAATGACAATAAAGGACACAGCCTGTCTTTAAATTTAAATATTCCAATTTTTTCGCGATTTCAAAACAAGACAGCTTTGTCAAAATCTTCCATACAAGTAGAGAATAGAAAATTGGCTTTAGAGCAAGCAAAATTAGACCTCGAGGTCAACATACAGCGCGCTTTTACTGATGCTAAAGCAGCGCTGAAAACATTCACCTCAGCACAAACAACAGTTGCTGCACGTCAACTTTCTTTTGATAACGCACAAGAGCGCTATAACATCGGCGTACTCAACTCTTTAGATCTGGAGCAAAACAGAACACAGTTGGTCAATGCGCAGTCTAGTTTGGTGCGTGCCAAATACGATTTCATTTTTAAAACTAAAGTTCTTGACTTTTATCTTGGGAAACCATTAAATTTGTAAATGGCCAATATTTTAAATATTGAAACGTCTACTACTAATTGTTCGGTAGCCCTTTCCGTTGATGGGAAACTAACAGTTCTTAAAGAAGACAATAGTTTAAACTATTCTCATGCAGAACGCTTGCATGTGTATATTGATTCTGTATTAAGCTCAGCTGGGGTAAAGCGGAGTGATCTTAATGCTGTTGCAGTGAGTAAAGGCCCGGGGTCTTACACCGGATTGCGTATTGGCGTTTCTGCCGCAAAAGGGCTTTGTTTTGCATTGGGAATTCCTCTAGTTTCTGTACCTACACTAGAAGTTCTCGCCCATAAAGCGGAAGCTAAATCGGGATTTATTGTGCCAATGCTAGATGCTCGAAGAATGGAAGTGTATTCTGCAGTATTTGACGAAACATATAAATCTATTGAAACCACATCAGCTAAAATTTTAGATGAAAATTCATACAGCAATTTACTACAAAAGAATGCTGTTTTTTTTATTGGCAACGGAGTAGAAAAAACTAAAGCAATCATCAACCATCCAAATGCTCATTTTGATTCTCAACTTCCCTCAGCGGAACAAATGTGCCATCTTTCCTATTGTAAGTTTAAAAAACAAGAGTTCGAAGATGTAGCTTATTTTGAGCCTTTTTACCTTAAAGATTTTATCGTAATTTCTTCTTGAAAAGAATATAAATATTTATTTACGTGGATTAAGTGATTTTCGATTCATAGTTGTGGTTTTTAACAAAAATAAATTATTGAATTGATTTATAATCCTTAAAAACAAATCTATTTTTTTAAAAACATTGTACCTTTGGTTATAAACTTGTGTTCATGAAGCTATTCATCGTACCAACACCTATTGGTAATTTGGAGGACATCACATTACGTGCAATTTCTACACTAAAATCTGTGGATTTAATTTTAGCCGAGGACACCAGAACATCAGGAAAACTTTTGAAGCACTTCGAAATATCGACCCCGATGCAATCCTATCATATGCACAACGAGCATAAAATACTGGACCGTATCATAGAAAAATTAAAATCTGGATTTGAAATTGCATTGATAAGTGATGCAGGGACACCTGCTATTTCAGACCCCGGATTTCTACTTACTCGCGCTTGCGTGGCCGAACAAATTCCCGTGGAGTGTTTGCCAGGCGCTACAGCATTTGTACCCGCACTTGTAAACTCAGGCCTTCCCAATGATCGCTTTATCTTTGAAGGATTTTTACCCATTAAAAAAGGCCGTCAAACGCGCTTAAAACTCTTAGCAGAAGAAGAACGAACAATAGTGTTGTATGAAAGCCCACACAAACTAAACAAAACCCTAGAGCAAATTTGTTTATTTTTTGGGGAAGATCGTCAAATTTCTATTTCTCGGGAGCTTACTAAGCTTTTCGAGGAAACCCGCAGAGGAACAGCAAAAGAACTCTTAGACCATTACAGTAAGGCAGCTGTAAAGGGTGAGATTGTAATTGTTATTTCTGGGCGATAAATTTAGAGGTGTTTCCCCTTATTCCAGCCATTTTTCCCAAGGTACATCATCCCACTTTCCACAGCTCCATCTTCAATTTTTGTTCCCATTGAATCATTCCAACGGTTGAGGTAACCAAACAATGAAATAACCCCTAACATTTCTACAATCTCCCCTTCATCCCAATGGGTGTACAATCGTTTTTTAAGAGCATCATCCACAGCATTTGGAATTACAGAGGCTGCTAAACTAAAGTCCAATGCTACACGTTCGGATTCGCTAAACGAAGGGTGTGTTTTGTAGCTCCAAATATTATTTAATTGTTCTTCTTCAGCACCATAACGTTCTGCTGCTCGAATAGCATGAGCCTGACAATATCGGCATCCTGTAGCATTACTACTCACCCATGCAATCATGCGCTTCAGCGCTGATGAAACTCGCCCTTCATTGGCCATTACGGCTTTGTTTAAATTAATAAATGCTTTACTAATTGCTGGGCGATGCTGCATAGTAAGTACCGAATTAGGACAAAATCCTAAGGTTTCATTAAAAAAATCTGCTAATGATTTAGTTTCTAAATCATGTTCTGGGTTTAATGGTGTGACTAAAGGCATACTTTAAATTTTTAATGGTATTTTTGATAGAACAAGTAACAAAAAATAATTTTATTATGGCCCACAAAACGACAACGCATTGGAAAGGCAGGATGCTTTTTGAATCTGATAATCCAAGTGGTAATACCGTGCTTATGGATACTACAGACCATGGTATTGCTCGACAGCAGGGGCTTTCGCCCAAAGCGATGATGTTATCTTCTCTTGCAGGTTGTTCGGGAATTGATATTGTTGATATTCTTAAAAAGATGAAAATTACAGACTACAGGCTGCAAATTGATGTGGTTGGTGAACTTACTGATGATCATCCCAAATACTATCATAATGTAGATGTTGATTATTATTTTTCAGGTAGACACATTGATGAAAAAAAACACAAACGTGCGGTTGAGTTGTCGGTAGAAAAATATTGTGGAGTGATGGAAATGTTTCGAAAGTTTGCAAATGTAAATACTAAAATTCATTTTCAAACTCAATAACCAATGCGCTGGACCCTTAAGCCTTCAGTAGACGAACACAAAGTTCAGCATTTAGTAGATGCACTAGCTGTAGATCGCTCTATCGCTCATCTTTTAGTCCAACGCGGTATAGAAACATTTGAGGAGGCCAAGGCATTTTTCCGCCCCAAAATTGAAGACTTACACCATCCTTTTTTGATGAAGGATATGGATAAAGCTGTCGAACGCATTGAACGTGCTTTGGCCACAAACGAACGCATATTGGTTTATGGAGATTACGATGTTGATGGCACTACTTCTGTAGCTTTGATGGCAACTTACCTTGAAACAAAAACGGATCAAATCGCGACCTATATACCCGATCGATTCGAAGAGGGATATGGCGTGTCCTACAAGGGTATTGATTATGCTATTGATAACGATTTTACGTTAATTGTTGCTTTGGATTGTGGAGTTAAAGCGGTTGACAAGGTACAATATGCAAAAGATAAAGGAGTAGATTTTATTATATGTGATCATCATCGCCCTGGAGATAAATTACCTCAAGCGGTTGCCGTATTAGATCCAAAAAGAGCGGATTGTACCTATCCATTTAAGGAGCTTTGTGGATGTGGTGTTGGATTTAAGTTGATTCACGCTTTGGGCCATAATCAAGGCGAGTCTCTTAAAGATTTTTTACCCTATTTAGATTTAGTAGCAACGGCAATAGGCGCCGATATTGTTCCTATAGTAGGCGAAAATCGAATATTGGCTTATCACGGGGTTCGCGTCATGAATGCCAGTCCTCGCCCAGGATTTCAGGCACTTATAAAAAATATTAAAAAAACTACGTTGACAATAGCTGATGTTGTTTTTGTTATTGCACCCCGTATCAATGCGGCAGGACGAATGAAGCATGGTAATTATGCGGTATCACTTCTAAAAGAAAGCAACATAACCCAGGCTGAGCTTGTTGCTCAAGAGATTGAGTCTTTCAACACAACCCGTAGAGCATTGGATCAAAACATCACCAAAGAGGCTCTTGCACAGATTGAGGAACTTAATGAGACCGAATGTTCATCAACTGTTGTTTACGACTCGTCTTGGAATAAAGGGGTAATCGGAATTGTGGCTTCAAGGCTTATTGAAATCTACTACCGTCCAACATTGGTATTCACAAAAAGCGGAGACTTACTTACAGCTTCTGCTCGCTCTGTTCGTGGATTTGATGTTTATGAAGCCTTGCAAAACTGCAGTAAATATATTGAGCAATTTGGCGGGCATAAGTATGCGGCAGGGCTTAGCATTAAAGAGCAAAATTTTAGAGCATTCAAACAAGCCTTCGAAAACGAAGTGGATAAAACTTTGGCATTGCATTTAAGAACACCAGAATTGCTTATCGATGCAGAAATTCAACTGAGTGCTGTTACGCCAAAATTTTACAGAATTTTAAAACAATTTGCACCTTTTGGACCACAAAACATGGCTCCTGTTTTTATGACAAGTGACGTGGTAGATACCGGATATGCAAAATGTGTTGGAGAAGAGGACAAACACCTCAAAATTAGCGTGGCTCAACACAATGGAGAGCCCATCAATGGTATTGGATTTGGGTTGGGGGATAAACTGCCTTATGTTGCAAATAAAAGCACCTTCAGTATTGCCTATGCTATAGATGAAAACCAATGGAACGGCCGTATCAGTCTGCAGTTAAAACTCAAAGATATAAAGCAATAAATATGGTAACAAAAGATCCTTACGCAGCGCTAAGATTTAAAGAGTTTAATGTTTTTCTTTTGTTGCGTTTTATGTTGGTTTTTGCCTGGTCAATGCAATTTATAGTTATTGAATGGCAGGTGTATTCGCTTACCAAGGATCCATTATCCCTAGGTATTATTGGTCTTATGGAAATTGTCCCAGCCTTAAGTATGGCATTATTTGCTGGTCATATTGTTGATCAGCGCGAAAAACGCAATTTGTTTTTGTGGTGTATTGGCCTGTTTTCTTTAATCAGTTTGGGTTTATTTTTTCTTTCTGATGCTTCTGTTTCTGTAGCATGGTCTCAACAATCTATTTTGTACTCAATTTATGCGTTTGTGTTTTTTGGGGGAATGTTACGTGCATTTTTTGGACCAACTATTTTTTCGTTAATTGCTCTTATCGTCCCAAAAAAGGTTTATCCAAATGCTGCCACATGGAGCAGCTCAACCTGGCAAATGGCGTCGATATTAGGGCCAGCTTTTGCTGGGTTCACCATCAATTGGATTGGAGTTCATTGGTCGCTTTGTATTGTCTTTGTGTTGGTCATTTGCGCTTTTTTACTCGCATTGGTGATTTCAAAAAAACCGGTTTTGAACCCCAAAATTGGGGAGCCTGTTATTCAAAGCTTGAAAGAAGGGGTACGATTTGTATTTAAAACAAAAGCGATTTTAGGGGCTTTAAGTTTGGACATGATCGCAGTGCTTTTTGGTGGCGCTGTTGCGCTTTTACCAATTTTTGCTCAAGATATTTTAAAAGTTGGCTCCGAAGGATTTGGAATTTTACGCGCTGCACCTGCTGTAGGCGCTTTTTTAACGATGCTTACAACGGCCTACATACCCATTGCCAGAAAAGCGGGGTTAAAATTACTTTTTGCTGTTTTTGGCTTTGGGGTATCTATAATTGTTTTTGGACTTTCTTCTGTGTTTTGGATTTCGGTAGTTGCCCTTTTCTTTAGTGGAGTAACCGACGGAGTGTCGATGGTTATTCGACAAACTATTTTACAGATCAAAACACCAGACCACATGCGTGGACGAGTGTCATCTGTAAACTCCATGTTTGTAGGCTCATCGAATGAATTAGGCGCTTTTGAAAGTGGGCTTACTGCAAAGTTGATGGGTACAGTCACTGCCGTTGTCTTTGGCGGAACAATGACCTTGATCACTGTTTTGACAACAGGAATTGTTTCACCAAGTTTTAGAAATTTAGACCTTGAGGGCGAGCTTGAAGCTCATGAAAATGAGGACTAAGAGCTTATTTCGTAAAGTCAATCTTGTAGGCATATTTAAGCCCTAAAAAAGATTTTTTGGTTTTCAAATCCCCAACACTATTGTTTTGTATGCCATAAAAAAGAGTAAAAGCACCAATTTTCTTAAACCTTCTGTTCAGTTTTAGTGTGTAACGCATACGCGTTTCGCTTTGCTCTATTTTTGAATTATTTGGCTGATTGAAATGCTCTGCAAACAACCTTAACGTGAGTTTAAGGGGCTTGATTTTATAACCGACTCCAAAGCGCGTTCGTATGAATTCTTTAGCGACATCTCCTTCACTTTCAGAGCGTCCCAATTGATTTTTGTTTTGATACCTCAGGCGAAAGAATAGGCCAAGCTTTTCAATTTTGTGTCTATAAGCCGCATCAAATTGATATCTAAAAAAAGGGTCATATCCTTGTTGTCCGCCAACATCATCATTTTTAGTAATGTAGCGCACTCCAGCGCCAAGCTCAAGGTTTTTAAGGATTTCGTAATTCACTTTAATCTGGGTAAAGTAATTTTTTACAGTAGAAATGTCGTTGCGAAACCTTAAATGTTCTGCTACCGAAAAGGACAACTTCTTGGTGGCCTTTAAGTTTAGTTCAACAGCGCTCCAACCTTCAAGATCGTTGCTGATTTGCGCATCAACACTGTTGACCACCAGCAAAAGCATTAAAATGAGGCGAAAAGAGCTTTGGAGAAGCATTTCGGTTTTCATATTAACTTCTTGTGGCGGATTTTTATTTTAACGATTTGTTTATCAAAGTCTACTTCACCAATATCTAATTTTAAAATTTTAACCCCAAGGGAATTCTCAAGTTCATCTTTGAGTAAATTATGATGTTTGGGTTTTATATTTTCTAGTGAGTTGTAAATGATGTCTTGCGTTCTGAAATCTTTTGGTACAATTTTTTCTTGAGGTATTAGGCGTTGTAAGCTCCAGTAACGATCCAAATAAAACACAAATATGCTAACCGTTGTGTTTAATGTTAGTATTTCTACATAACTCATTTTTTTATTGGATAATCCGTTGATTAAAGAGAGCCCAATAATAACAAATAAATAAGTCATTTCTCTAATTTTAATTTGATCGGTTCTGTATCTTAAAATCCCGAAAATTGCGAAAAGCCCGAGAGCCAATCCTAAGTTTATCTCATATTTTTTGAGTGTAAAGCACAAGAAAAACACAACGATACCCACTAAAAAAAAGGCAAATAAATAATCTGCTTTTTTTGTAAAGTGATAATACGAGAATCTAATAACGAAAGTTAAGAATGCTATATTAATTAAAAACCTAAAACACATTTTATAAAAGTCGTTATCAAAAATTGGTATATCAAATAGTTCCATTTTCAGACATATTGGTTTGTAAATACTAAGATATTCATTTTAACGTAACAAATCCATAAAATGCTAACAATAAATTAAATTTAGCGTAACATTAAGTTTAACGTATTAATTGGTTTTGTAAACATTAAAAGATGACAACCAAAAATAGTTTTAAATTTTTTTTTCAAAAATGTGTTAACTTTAAATTTATGGTTTAGAATTATTATTAACTTACAGATAAAGTTTTAATAATTTTCTTTAACATTTAAATAAAATAATTTTAAAATCATAATAGAAATGTGAAGGTAATTTTGGATTGTTTTAAACAACCAAAAATTATGAAAAATTATTTTACATTTATCTTATTACTTTGTATAAGTTTAACTTATGCACAAACCACGAATTTAAAAGGTCGTGTTCTTGATAATAACGGTTTTCCTCTTCCTGGGGCTACTGTTCAAACACAACCTTCGTCCAAAGCTGTTGTTACAGATTTCAACGGATTCTTTACAATTTTGGATACTGAAGGCGAACAAACGATTAAGATTTCTTATCTTGGATTTGAAGCTTTTGAAGAAAAAATTAACATAATATCCGGGGAAACTACAAATGAAATTTTTGTACTCAGTCCGACTGTTGATGAGTTAGATGAAGTTGTTTTATCAGTTTTTCAAGATGGAATCATAAAAGGTCTCAATAAACAAAAATCTGATTTAAACATTACAAACGTTGTATCTGCAGATCAAATTGGGAAATATCCAGATGATAACGTTGGTGATGTTATCAAGCGTATTGCTGGCGTAAGTATGCAAGCAGACCAAGGTGAAGCACGTAATATTGTAATGAGAGGTCTTGGCCCAGGCCTAAACTCTGTTACCTTAAATGGAGAACGAATTCCATCAGCCGAAGGGGACAATAGAAATATTCAATTAGATTTAATACCTTCCGCAATGATTCAATCTATTGAAGTCAATAAAACATTAACTCCAGATATGGAAGCTGATGCGATTGGGGGCTCTGTAAACTTAATCACACGTTCAAAACCTAGCGGATTTAGAGCAAATATTACTGCAGGTGGAGGTGGTCAGCCCATTAGATCTGGAGGTTACAATTCTAATTTTGCTGTTGTTGTTGGTGATCAACTTTCGGACAAATTTAGTTATACATTTTCTGGTACAATCCAAACCAAGGATTATGGTTCCGATAATATTGAATTTGAGTGGAATGATCCTTCGGATTGGGCAGAAGATGGACCTATTGGTGAAATGGACATTAGACGATACGACGTAAAACGTACAAGACGAAGTGCAAGTTTGAACTTCGATTACCAATTTAATGAAAACAACTCCTTGTATTTTAAATCTATCTATAACCATAGAGACGATTGGGAAAAAAGATTTCGAATGCGAGTAAGAAGCATTGACATGGCTTCTGATGGAATATCTGGGACTGCAACTATAAGACGTCAAACAAAAGGTGGTATCAATGATGATAAAAATGATGGCGCACGTCTTGAAGATCAGAGAACTCAAAAATTTACTCTTGGTGGAGAGCACCAATTGGGAAAATTAGCGGTCGATTGGAAAGTTAGTACTTCCAAAGCTAGTGAGGAACGACCAAACGAGCGCTATGTTCGTTATCAATCAGATGTTGATGTTCCTTTTACTTCATTAGACATATCAAATCCTAAATTCCCAACTTTTAGCTGGGATGGTGATTTATGGAATGATCCATCAAACTATGAGTTCAAATGGGCTCAAGACGCCTTCAAAATGACTGAGGAAGATCATTTTGTATTTAGAGTTGATTTTGAATTGCCAGTAGCGAATAATGATAAGATAAAATTTGGGTTTAAGCAAAATACAAAAACAAAAATGCGCGATGATGTATGGTATGAATACGAAGAAAATTCTAATGGTGATGCACTTCTTGGAAATTTAGATACTGTTTCTAATTTTGATGCTACAATTTCTGGTTATGAGCCAGGCCACCAATATCAGAGTGGAATTTTCATGACTGCGAATGCTTTGGGGAACTTATCTCTTGGTGGAACAAATGATGATTTTTTTGTAGGGTATCCATTAGATGAATTTGGAGCAGGTAATTACGATGCGGACGAGTCAATTACAGCTGCATATGCCATGGCTACATTAAAAAACAAAAGAGGAAATGTAAAAACAATTGTTGGAGCACGTCTTGAAGCTACAAGTATAGATTACACAGGTTTCGAATTTGATGACGAGACAATGGAAACGCCTTCAGACTTAAATCCTGTTTCAGGTTCTTCAAATTTCACCAATATACTTCCGAATTTAACCATTCAGTGGGATGTTAATGATAAATTTAATTTAAACTTTGCTGCCACTCAGTCTTTAGCCAGACCAGCTTATTTTGATTTAGTGCCTTACATATCTATTGAAGAACAAGAAGCTGTAAATATTGGTAACCCTGACTTAAAACCTGCATTGTCCACAAACCTTGATATTATGGCAGAGTATTATTTTGATGGATTTGGATTTTTCTCCCTAGGTTATTTTAATAAACGAATTGAAAACTGGCTTTACCGTTATACTTCTTTCAATGAATCATATGCTGGCTACGATAATGTTGAGTTCAGTCAATTAAGAAATGGTGCAGAAGCAGATGTAAATGGATTAGAAATTACCTATCAGACAAGGTTTTTGAAGAACTTTCTATTTATGGGTAACTACACTTTTACAAGCTCATCAACGGGTGACGTTATATTCCCTGACGAAGACCCAGAAAATACTGTGGTCCGTTCAGATGTTCCTTTAGTAGGTCAAGTCGATAATATGTATAACCTATCGCTAGCTTACGAAAACAGTAAATTCTTTATTAGAGCGTCTTATAATTATTCTGAAGGTTCGTTAGACGAAATTAGTGACGATGAAGATTTTGATCGTTACTATGATGAGCAAGCCTTTTTGGATGTCAATGCTAACTATAGAATCAATGACAACTGGAGTATCTTTGCCGAAGGCAAGAATTTAACAAATCAACCCCTAAGATATTTCCAAGGAGTAGAGTCAAGAACGATGCAACTTGAATATTATAACGTCAGCTGGAACTTAGGACTTAAATATGATTTTTAATGAAAAAAATCTTACAGTTAATTGTTTGTTTATTTAATGTTTGTTTTTTGAATGCGCAGGGACCTATTTTATTAGGTCCTTTGCCATATCATGAAGTCAGTGCTGATGTTGAAACTGAGCCTGTGTTTGCAGAGGATGATGCGGCTGATGACATCTGTGTGTTAGAAAACAAATCATCCCCAGACCAATCACTAATTATTTCATCTGATAAGAAATATGGAATAATTGTTTATGATCTAAAAGGGAATAAAATTCATGATTATGAATTAGGCCGAATTAATAATGTTGATATCATACCATCAAAAAACAATACGAATCAATTTATTGTTTGTGGTACAAATAGAACTTATAATGCTCTTGACTTGTATTTGTTTGATATTCAGGGTAATCTAAAGCAACAGCTTATAAGGCAGCCCTTAAATTCACTTAAAGATGTGTATGGAATTACATTTTACAATGGTCCAGTCAATACATATATATTTATTAGCGATAAGAAAGGACGCGTTGAACAATGGGTTTATAATAACAATCAGGCCTTACCTAAAATTAAGAAAATCAGAACGCTTAAATTTTCATCCATAGTTGAGGGAATTGTTACAGACGAATATAAAGAGAAAGTCTATATTGCACAAGAACGTAAAGGGATTTGGGAAGTGAATGCTAATCCATCAATATCACCAGAACGCAAGCTAATTTATAAAAAAAATAAGCATTTGAAGCCGGATTTTGAGGGTTTAGCTTTAAGAGAAGAGCCAAATGGTAAAGGTCAGTTAATTGCTTCAATACAAGGCTCTAATGGATACTTAATTATAGACCGAGAAACTTTGTCGCCAATTCAATTTTTTAGAATAATTGCTAATAAATCTATAGATGGGACTACAGAAACAGACGGAATTGATGTTTCGACTATTTCAACAAGTTTGTTCCCTAAAGGGTTTTTTATTGCTCAAGATGATGACAATGATGGTTTAAATCAAAATTTTAAAATTGTGGATTGGCAAAAGATAATGAAATGATTAAAAACATTTTATTTTTTGTATGTATAATCTCTTATCAATCCTTTTCACAGAAAGTCACTAGGCTATACGACCTCTCATCGCTTTTAAATGAAACATCTGGATTAGAAATTATTGGGAATCATTTTGTAACTCATAATGATTCAGGGGGTGCCCCAGTATTATATTATCTAAATAAAAAGGGGGAAATTATCCAGAAACGCTTACTAAAAGACCAAGTAAATAATGATTGGGAGGATATAACAAGAGATCAAACATATTTATACATAGCTGATACTGGAAATAATTATGACACTCGAAAAAATTTAAATATCATTAAAATCCCAATAGACCCAGAGAGTTCAGAGCAAATACAATTGATACAATTCACGTATCCTGAACAAAAAGATTTTAATTATAAATTAAAGTCAAGATTTGATGCTGAGGCTATTATATCTATTGGAGAAAATCTACTTATTTTTACAAAGAATAGAGCAACCAAAACCACTCAAATTTATAAATTGCCAAAAACTCCAGGCAATTATGAAGCTGAAAAAATAGGAGAGTTAAACACCCAGTCTATTATTACAGGGGCAGATTATCACGAAGCAACCAAAACACTTGTGATGTCTGCGACGATTGACTTTAACATTTATTATTTACTTACTCTAAAAAACTTCACTTTAACTCGAAAGTCAGATTATAATATAAACATGTATGAAATTCCAATTGGAGTCTGTCAAGTAGAGGCAATAAAAATTTTAAGCCCTAATAGGTTTTGGCTTACATCTGAGGATGAAAAAGGTGATGGTTACGCTCGTTTTTTTAAAATTGAATTGTAATGTTTTCAGCAGAACTTTTTTGAATATGCAGTGGAGATTCTCAAAAAATAATTACTGGTTTAAAATAGAGATAATTTAAGATTTAGCCTTTTTAAGAACAAGTTTTTCACCATTAAAAACACCGTAGGTAAAGTGTGTGATCCAATCACCAAGATTGACATATTTGGATTTGGGATTTAATTGTATTTCCAACGGTAAATGGCGGTGGCCAAAAACAAAATAATCAAAGTGCTTATCCTTTAATTTTCGCTGTGCATATTGCACCAGCCACTCGTCATCGTTTCCTAAAAACTTTGCGTCCTCATCGCCAGAAATAAGTTTATTTTTAAGCGAAAGGTATTGGGCAAAACGTACGCCAATATCGGGATGAAGCCAACGATAAAGCCAATTGAAAAATGAATTTTTAAACACTTTCTTTAATCTTTTGTACCCTTTATCATGTGGCCCAAGACCATCGCCATGGCCGATAAAGAATACCATATCGTTGATTTTAAATTCTTCTGTGTTATGATAAACTTTAATATTTAACTCTTCTTCAAAATACCCCCGCATCCAAAGGTCGTGATTCCCCACAAAAAAGTGTATTTCTATGCCTTGGTCGCTCAATTCAGCTAATTTTCCTAAAACTCTTGTAAAGCCCTTTGGGATAACGTACTTGTACTCAAACCAAAAATCAAATAAGTCCCCTAAGATAAAAAGCACATCAGCATCCTGTTTTATGTGGTCTAACCAGGAAATAAACCTTTCCTCTCTAGGTTTTGAAGCCGCTTTTGTAGGGGCACCAAAATGATGATCTGATGTGAAATATACATTCTTCCCTTTTGGAACGTTGATGGTGTTCATACGCATTATTCGTTATCGTTCGCAAACCATTCAGCAAAGCTAGTAGCTGTTTCTTGAAGTTTTAGAGCGTGTAATTTAATGTTATTGGGTAGTCGTTTTTTAATTTTTTCAGCAAAATCGATCACCATCATTTCGGTAGTTGGTTGATAATCAACTAACAGAACATTGTGTCCTTTAGACTTCAGTAGCATTGCTAATTCTAAATGAGGGGTGTTTTTATTGAAAACTGTAGCATGGTCGAAAACGTCCACAATCTCATCTTTAGCAATTTTTTTTAAATCTGAAAAATCAATCACCATGCCGCACTTTGGATTCGATTCGTCTGCTACAGGCTTTCCTATTACAGTAACATCCAACCGATAACTATGCCCGTGAATGTTTTTACATTTTCCATCGTAGCCGTGTAATGCATGCCCTGTCTCAAACGAAAACTGCTTTGTTATTCTTATTTTCTGCATAGATTGATGTTGTGATTATTTGTTAATTTTAAACAAAGTTAATGGTTTTGAATTTGGGGTAAAAATTGTTTTCTAAATTTTACAACTAATGGGGCGCCACGTGCAATCATCCATAGGGTAAACGCAAGAAGTATTCCATGAAGTTTCATGTTATTGTAGTGTCCAACAAAAAGTGCAGGAATAAACACTAAAATTGTAGACAACACTAGTACATTCCTTAATGTTTTCATTTGCCCAAGCCCTTTAAAAATACCATCGAAGACAAAAGCTAAGGCACAAAATGGCTGCATGAGAAGAACGATCCAAAAAACTTTATAAAATTCAGAAAGCACAGCTTTTTCGTTGGTAAATATTGTTCCCAAAGCGCTGTAAAAAAGAGCTCCTAGCCCCGCCATTAAGAAACCAACAATTAACGCTCTTTTTAGTAGGCGATTGCTCAGTTCGACTAGTAGTTTGATTTGGTTTGCACCATAAAGTTTGCCTGACATTATATTTCCCGCACTGGCATAACCATCTACAGCAAAGGCTGCAAAAAACCATAAGTTTATTGCTATTGTGTAGGCAGCAATGTAATTGGTGCCGTAGGCAGTTGCGAAGCTTGCTGCAAAATATAAGGCCAAATTTAAGGCTAAAGTCCTAATGATGAGATTACCAATCATTTGTAAGAATTTTGGCAACTCTTTATTGAGCGGCAGCGCCAATTTTAAATTGATGGGTGTTTTTTTCAATAACAAAACAGTAGATAAAAGTGCCATCAGAAATTGGGAACAAGCGCTTGCGATGGCTGCACCTTTTAGATTTAGTGCTGGGACAACCCCATCTAATCCGTATACTAAAACATAATCAAGAAGAACATTCACTGCTGCCCCTATAAGGGCAATTACCATTGGGTAATATGTGTTTTGTAAGCCTCTAAAAATACCAAATATTGCAAAGGTATATAATGTAAATGGGAATCCTATAATCCGAATATTGAAGTATTCTACACTGTAGCTAAGCAAAAGATCTTTGGCATTATAAAACTTAAAAATTGCTTCAGAAAACGGCATAGTCAGCGCACAAACGCCAATGCTTAAAGTTATAATTATAGCCATAGCTTGTGCAGGGAGCTGCTTGACTTCATTCAACTTATTTGCCCCTAAATATTGAGAAATAATTGCGGATATGGCCGAACGGGATTGTCCTAAAACCCATATTAGCATGGAGAGAAAAGACGAAACAATACCAACTGCAGCTAGTGATTCTGTAGCATTGATTGAGATGTGGCCTACAATGGCTGCATCAGTTAATGATAAAATGGGCTCTGAAATTCCAGCGATGATCGCGGGAACAGCGAGTCTGTTTATTTGATTATTGCTAATGGCTGTATTCAAGGACTTGAAATTGAATTCAAAAATACAAAATCAATTTGAACGGGGTTAGTTCTTTAGTCAATTGATTAACCCATTGAGGTCGTAGTTAGAGAAAAATTCCCATACCAATTCACTGGCGCTAATCTCAGCGTTATCAAACCAGTCATGACCCCCCCCATAGACTTTGTAGTGTTTTACAACGCTAGCGTTAGTCCCGCCGTCATATGTAATTTCATCAACTCTAATATTGTTGTCAGGGTCAATATCTTCTAAGCTAATAATTTGCGGGGTTAAATTACATTCGTTATTAGTTGCCCAATAAGTCAACACTTCATCTATAGGCGTATTCCAAGCTTGAACACCAGCGTAGGGTACAATTGGGTCGATTGTACCATGAATCTGTAAAACAGGCAACTCGCGCAAAGGAGTACATTGTTCATATGTTTCTGTGGTCATCGAACCAGTAACCGAGGCTACAGCGGCAAAAGTATCACTCATTTGGCAGGCCAATAAAAAACTCATAAACCCTCCGTTGGACATTCCAGTGGCATATACTCTATCGTTATTAATACTGTATTGATCGGAAATAGTATTGATCAGGTACTCCGTAAATGCAATGTCATCTGTTGTACTTCCCAGAGTCCATCCACCTACATTCCAGTGAGGGACGCCTATAAAGTTGCTCCCTTGTGGATATACCACTATAAAATTGTTTTGATTTGCAATTTCATTAAAGCCAGTGTAGTTCATCGTAAGGTTGTTGTTACCCCCAAAACCATGGTATACAAACAACAGGGGGGAAGGGTGTTCTGGGGTGTAGTTTTCAGGGATATAAACAATATAATCTCTGTCCAATCCTTGGAAACTAGTCTCATAGGTACTAATGCCATAATTAATAGCATTTGAGGTCACAAAAAGCACTTCATTACCGTAGTACTCACCTAATGAATTAGCGATAAATGTCCGCACATAGTATGTTGTATTGGGTTCTAAATTATCTAAATTGACACCAACATCGGTCCCGTAAACAGCAATTAAATTGTCTTCAATTGAAGGTAGAGATGAGGTGCTATATACAAACCCCTGTTGGGCCCCAGGGGGGATGTTGCAGTTTTCAGCATTAAAGGATATCCTTCCCGTTAGTATAGCTGAGCTGGATGATATATAAGTAACTTCAAAAGTTTCTAGATCCGGAGAAAACACACATGAAACAACAGCATCATTATTAGCGCAAGAAAAAAACAAAAAAACAGAAAAAAGGTATAAAAGTGTTCTCATGAGTTGTGAATTAACCAAAGATATAGAATTTTAATACAAATAACTATTGTGTATGAGCGTTGAAATTTTATGCGCTTTTTTAGCTTATAAGCTCGGGGGTATACTTTTCTTTTTTTTAAGCTCAAAATTCCGTCTGTATCCAAAATTTATTACGGCCACTGATGTGCGTATTTTAGGGTTCAGCGGGTTGTATTCAATTGAAGCAATCCAATAACCGTTTTCTTTTTCAGCAATACTCATTTGTCCATAGATATTAAATGGGAATGGCCTAATTCCGATGACAGCTTTAGTGTTTTCGAATTTTTTACCTATTCCTACTTTTCCTGTCACAAGTGTAGGAAAAGCAAATCCACCTTCGTACTCAAATATTAGATTATTTTCATATGTGTGTGTTTTACCCCAAAGAAATGAAGCGCCAGGGAAGGGAGCCACACTTTCTATGAAAGCTACACCAAAATTCCATTCCGTAAACGACTCTTTGGTTACTGCTTTAGAAAATTGCTGTGCGGAACAAATTTTCGAGAGAAAAATTGAAAAGCATAATACGGATATGATTTTTTTCATGAGTTTAAATAGCTTAAGTTCAAATATAGTCATTAAAACCACAGGCCAAGAAAATAATGGGATTGAAAAATAAACAGAAAAGAATGAGAATGACTGTAATTTGTCTTTATGTTTTTACTAAATTTGGCCTGTTCTATAGAATTAAATTTGCAAAAATTTTTGTTCATAGAACCAAAAGAAAGGGGATGTAGCTCAGTTGGCTAGAGCGCTTGACTGGCAGTCAAGAGGTCGTCGGTTCGAATCCGATCTTCTCCACTTCTTAAAAGAGACTTTTCAAAGTGAACTGTCTCTTTTTTTGGTCCCTGTTTTGGTCCCTAAATTTACTTGTTGATAAATTTACCCTGCACTTGAAGATAACTTCCATATCCCATTTCTTTGCCCTCTAAATACTCATTAATGGCTTCTCTAATCACTTTTGAAGTTGATTTAGACTCAAATAATCCTATTCTTTTGCATTGGTGTTCCATCCAATCCGGAAGTCTTATGGAAGTTCTATTACGCTTTTGGTGCTTTTCAAAGTAGGCTCTCATAATATGACATTTATATTTGGTGCATTATTTCACTTAATAATGAAAATAGATTTTCTTTTCTATTGACACTTTAAACTTAATCTTAACTTGTTGATTTACAGCAATTTTTTAATCTTCAAAATTGAATTGAAATTGTTTATGTCTAAATGGTGCTATTGTATTGATAATTCTCCTATCTAACAATAGAAACATATTGCATACGATTAATGAACCATTGGATTGGGGTTAAAGAAAAATCACGTTTATTTTTAAACTAAAAATCTTTATTTGGGTCTATTTTAATTTCCCTAACTAAATAATTATTCTGGTTGTAATACATAAATTTAAAGTAGATATCATAATTTTTAAATCGTCTTATATCCTCATCTTTAAGTATTTCTTTCAAGTAATTAATTGTTTCCTCTTTTGTTGTTGAGGTTGGTAATGAATCACTTTCAGTGGATGAATAATATGGAAGGGTAAAAATATATTTAACTCCATCGTTATTATCATTTATGCTTGTAAAAGTTGATCCATCGGATCTTACACTTGTTTTTGAATTACTTGCTACAAGCGCATTTATTATTTTTTCTTTGTTTTCGTCATAATATAAAAAGGTTAACGAATCTAATACTGAAGGAATTGATTTAACAACAAAACCAATAATTATTAATAAATAAAAAAGTTTAAGTAATAACGAACGCGTTAAAATTATTTTTAGGTCCTTTAACTGATACGCACGAAAAGCGGCATAAATCCATATTCCGGCTACAGAAATTATCCATATCAAAAACAAGTACAAAAGAATATTATAGTATTCATTATAAATCAAATAACAGAGAGTTATAAGAATTATTATTATGAAATTATTTAGAAAGAAGTTCTTTATTTTATCCACTTTTTTCTGCTTTTTCAGTTAGTATTTTATCAATGTATTTATCTAATCCTTTTTCGTTTTGTAAACCATCTTTGGATTGATACGCTTTAATTTTAGACACTAATTTATAGTCTAACTCAAATATAGATAAAATCATTGATAGTATGTCGTTAGTCACTTGTTTGCCGTCGTAGGGTTTCTTACTTATAACATCTGTATCGTATATCTTTTTAAGTGGTTCTTCTCTTACTCGTATTAACTTAAACCCTTCTTCAAATAGCATTTCAGATTTGATTTTGTCTATGTCTCGCTTATCTTTATGCCAATAAGAACCGTCAAATTCTATACATAAATTAAGTTTTGGAATAAATATATCGATTGCCCTTAATCGTCCTTCTAAACGAGTTTTTAACCCTTTTGGGTCAATATTTTTAAACAGTTTCATTAACTCAAAAGTTATTGTAAGTTCCTGTTTTGATTGGGGAGTGAGGGTACAGAAAGGACAATTTCTTCCATATAACCTTTTAGCAGAACTTGTTTTCCATTCGTGGTCATCTCCTTTATTACATTTCCACCATACCTTTTTTGCGCTTCCAACGCTAATATCTAATGGGGTTAAGTTTCCGTTTTTTGTTGGATGCCATTGTTTGGCGATTTTTGGGTGGGTTGTTGCTAAACAGTTGGAATTAACAATCTTTAGATTTACACAAACAGGGCAAGAAGTCTTCTTTCTCATTAGAGGACTTGCTCTCCACTCGTGATCGTCTCCTTTATCACATTTCCACCATACTTTATTTGTACTTTTTTCAGTAACTCCGAAAGGAGTAAGTTTAATATTTTTAGTAGGATGCCATTCTCTTGCTAATTCAGGATTTGTTGTGGCGAGACAATTTGATAATACTATTTTATCATTTCCACACACAGGACAACCACTGTTCCTTTTAGTTCTATTCACAATGGATGCTTCCCACTCGTGGTCATCTCCTTTATCACATTTCCACCATACATTCTTGTTTGATCCATAAGTAACAGCGTGAGGGGTTAAATTTCCATTCTTTATTGGATGCCATTGTCTTACTAATTCAGGATTTGTTGTGGCGAGACAATTTGATAATACAACTTTTTGACCTGAACAAATTGGGCAGTTTTTGCCATTTGCTCTATTGCTAATTTTAGATTCCCATTCGTGGTCATCTCCTATATCACATTTCCACCATACCTTTTTATTACTTTTTGGACTAACATTATAAGGTGATAAACCCCCATTCTTTGTTGGATGCCATTGTCTTGCTAATTCAGGATTTATTGTTGCTAAACAATTCGATTTAACAACTTTTTGTCCAATACAAACAGGACATCCTTTCCCATCTAATCGGTTGTAAATATTCGATTGCCATTCGTGGTCATCTGCTACGTCACATTTCCACCAATATTTTATATATTTTTTTAGGTTTTCATCGTCAAAAGAAAAACCACTATTCTTTGTGGGATGCCATTGTTTGGCAACTTCAGGGTGAGTTTCAGCAAGTGATTTTTTATTTTTTGACGGCATCTTTTGGCAAGGTTATTTATTTTCCTTCATTTTCAAAAGCACCTGAGAGTTTTCTAAAAATTTATTTGTAATCTTATTTACTGCAGGGGATATTTTTTCTATAAACAAGTTTACTTTTGTTTTGATTTCGTCATCAGTTAGTTCGGGAATTTGGTCAAAATCAAACTTAATATTCTGCTGATAATTCACTAACCATTGTTTACCCTTAGGTTCTTTAAAACCTTCAATCTCTCTTAGCATTGAGTCTAGTTTTTTAACATCATAATTGTCATCAGAAGGAGCAATTACAGGCTTAAATACTAGTTTTTTGTTTGGAGGGTAAACTATAAATTCCATTAAAAATGATTCTCGATTTTTCCATCCATTTTTCTTAATCTTATTAAAATATATTAAGTCTTTTATTTCTGGAGTGTAGAATCTTAAATACTTTCCGCTACAAGATCCTAAGATCCATCCCTTTTTTTCAATTTCTTGACTTAAAATTGGAATTAATCTATCAACAGGCTGAGGTTTGTGTTCGATTACAAAATCAAAAAGTTCTCTATGGTTTTCATAAATATTTTGTGCGGTCTTGATTAGTTTGTCACTCCCCATAATTTCTCTCTTAATTGTTATAATGTAATCTGATATATAATTTTTTACTCTTTCGTTTAATGAATGGTCATAAATATCCAAAATTCTTTCTAAAGACTCAACTACAAAGTTATACCCAATAGGGTGATAGTAGTCTGTTTGTGTTTCGGAATCTAATCCATCAGGGTTAAGATAAACAAATGTTTTTTTATGCTCTGGAAACTGGTTTTCAACAATTTTTTTATAGCGTTCTAATTGATTTGAATGTTCCTTTGATCCAACTTTATTTTCTATACATATGATTATACCATCCACATTTATAAGAATGTCAATATTACTCCACTCTCTTAAGACTTTTGTGGATGAAAGATCTAATCCCTCGACAGCAACTTGATCAATATCTTCAAAACGGTTAGAAGAGAAGACTTCTCTTAAAAACCTTTTTAAAAATAATCCCCCTAATTTGTGTGACTCATTCGGGTCAAGCAACCAGGCTAAAAAGTTTGAATGCCTAATTTCCGCTCTTGTTATACTTAAGATTTGAAATATATTAGGCTTCTTTAACCCTAAATCCAACTCGTCAAATTCTATATCGTTGAGTAGATTATTGTATTGTTTTTTTACCAAATTTAAATTCATAATTAACACAAACTGTTATTTAAATTATTCACAATTACCTCTGTAGGATTATTTTTTTTTAAAATGATTGTATCCAATTAGTAGAAGCCCTAAACTGAAAGATATAATACCACCGATTAAATAATCGTACTCTTTTTCTATGAAGAGTGCATGCTTACCTCCTCTACTATTGGAATTTTCATATCGACTATATTCATTTTGAGTTATCTCTATTTTATGAATTGATCGTGTTCGATAATATCTTTCCTTATAAATTATCCTAGACGATACAAGAAAAGAAAGTATCATAATAAATACAATTGTTTGTTTTTTCATTTTGTCTATATTTGTTAAGCATCAAGAACGCTAATGCGTACCAACCGACAAAATCGATGCACGGTGGTTTAGAATGCGGGAACTCTCCAAAATAATCGAGTATACCATATCCTCTCCTTGTTGCAATATATTAAATAATTAATTATTAAAACAGACACAATGGACCAGAAGACTTTTTTAAAAGAAATGGCAAAACACGCACAAAGAAACACTACAGACACAAGAAGAGAAGATTCGAAAAATCTAAAGAAAATTCAGATTAAAACATTCAAACCTAAAGACGACTGTGGCAGGCTAATGGATTCAATAGATATTAATTCTTTAGAGTTATTCGCTGAAATGATGAGAGATAGATATGGAAATAGAGATGAAGATTAATTTATAGTCAAAAACCCTTAACTTAGTTTTATGAGAAAATTTATTGATAGTTGGTTTGGCAGCAAAAGTGACTCTGAGCAGCATAAGAAAAAACGTTTTATTTTTCTTATTATTTGGTTAACAGTTGTGTTAATTTCCATTGCATTATATTTTTTCAGAGACTCTTTATTATGTACTCTGGGTGGAATAGATCACGAAGATGCTTTCATATACTTGTGGATTGGACTAATATGTTCATTTTTTCAAATTGGTACCGCTAAAAATTATAAATTAATTAGATCAAAAAGAGGAGATTTAAGTTTCATTTTTAATTTTTTAAACTTAGTAATCCCAATTGGTTTTACACTAGGCGGCATATATATAATAATTGCAGACAGTAAAATGTGTGAATATCTTAAGTTACTTTAATGAGAAATTTATTTCTATTATTATTTACAACTGCACTAGGGTTTGGACAGGAAGATAATTTAGATTGGATATTGGCTCAAATGATGAATAATTCAATTGAATCGTATAATATTTTAAAATTATACAATGATTTACCAAATGAATTATCCTACACAACACATGATGGTACAGAAATTAGCACAAAAAAGAGTTCAGGTACCTACTCATATTTAGACCTATCGTCAAAAGAAAGTATACTTAAATCTATGTCTGTTAATATTCACGAGATATGTCATGGCCTTACAAGTTTATACTTTTTTAAAGAAATGAAATCTAATTATCTGCCTCACGATTTTAAAGATATAAGATCTTATTTTTATATATCAGATAAAAATAACTATATAAGTATTTTTAAAGGTATAGTGTTCCCCTCATCAGAATTAGCGAAGATTATCCCTGAAGCATTAATTACTTCAAGATATGAAACTTACATTAAAGGAGATTCATCCACTCAAGTTGATGGAATTATTGGTTTATTAGACGAGTTTAATGCATACTATCATTCATCTAAGTTCTCTTTTGATATGCTACCGATATATAAGGAAATATACCCTAATGATTATCTAATGGAATGGGTAATGGATCTGCAAAGTAAAATGACTGCATATCATGAGTTTGATTTTTGGATCAAGGAGTACATATTGCATTCCAAAATATATTACCCAGAACTGTACTATGAAATTATGAAAAAAGAATCCGCATTTCGAATTTATAAGGATATCCGAAAAAAATATAAAAATTTAATTTCAAAATATTCCAGTGTTGTGGAAAATGAAAAAGTAAAAATGAAGTATTATTACAATACTGAGTTTTGGGAGGATGATTATTTTAGATTAATTAATAGGCTGTCAAATAAAAAATATGATTTTATAAACAACTTAATTAAATCGTAAGCATTCAAACTGTTTAATTGTGGTAATGATCCAACATACAATAAATCGCCCGAAACTGTAAAAAGGGAAATCAAAAAGTAAAATAGGGTAGGTAGAGATTTTTAATTTTTAAAAATCTCCCTTAAAGCCATAATCAATGTTTTTACCCATAAACTTTGTAACATACTTTGTAACACCTTCGTTATCGTTGATGATTTGATAGTCTCCCACAGAGCAACTAAATGTTTTCTTTAATTCGGAATACGTTATAGTTTTTTTTGATGATATGAGCACATGAGTGTGATTGCTTTTCCAGTCCCCTTTATCTCTTTCAGTAGCAAAGAAAACACGCGTAACGGAAGTTTGTTTATTAAATAGGTTTTTCATCCAAGTTCGAACTGTCATGTAGTTGTATTTATAATTTGAACGTAGTGTAATAAAGTAATTCCATTTGTAGGTATTTAACCAAGATGCGTATTGTTTGTTTATTTCCATAACATGATTATTAGACATAACATAGATTAAGCGATTCTCACGCTTTCGATAGACTTTCTATCTGTAGCGCAATAATAAAAATGTTTGACATTTATGCTGATAAAATTTGATTGTCATTTTTATGTCGGACTTTTTTAATGACTCTTTGACCTGTAGAATTAACTTTAGGGTTATTTATTTTTTTAATAATATCTTCTAACTTTAGTAATTTTTTAAGTTTGGTTTGTCCGTTTTCAATCAATTTATGAATTATCATTTCAAACATCTCATGAACTCTGTATTTAATTAAAATCTCAAAATGATATGTTGAATACTTGACTAACATTTCTTGCGCTTGAGTGTCCTTATAGTGTTTCGAAATAGTATTGTCTTGCTGAAACATAAGTTCCCTTATGTCGTAGTCAGGAATGTTATTTATTGATGCGATTGTATTGAAGGCTTTTCTTGCAGACTTAAAATTATGACTTGTTAGTTTTTTAAACCTTTTTGATTGTAAACTCCAAAAATTTGGATGCAGATTACCCCCAAAAACAGGGAAAAGATAATTGCTAGTTGGATTAATTAAATGATTTAATGACAGTATAATCTCGCGAACTGGATATAGCCCAAGATAAATCAGCCCCATTTTATTAGTTTTTGATCTAAAGTGTCTATAAACCATGTTTTTTTCTCCAAATGAAAAATTTGTACAATTATTATACGTCGAGTCAACAAATTCTTCCATTGAAAGTTTATCAATATCTCTTCTGTACATTCCCCTCATTGAGAACATCATTAAGTAAATTAAAATCGAAGTTGCATCATTTTTAAATCCTTCTTTATCAGAACTGAGATTATTAATGATATCAATTAATTCATCAGGTTTTAACCATTTTTTGGTATAATTATTTTCAGAATTATATCTAACATAAGGAAAGACAGAAAATGTAATCTCGTCTTTTGATGCATGAGTGTGAATTGATTTTGCGGCCTTATAATAGGAATTGAAGGTTGCTGGACTTCTGTCTTTCTCTTTAAGTTTCTCTTTCAATTTTATCCAATTATTTTTGTCACATATATCTTCGAATTTGAGGCTATCAATATCCATGTTTTTACCAATAGACTGTATTTTTGATTTGTAGTCTTTAAATGTAGTTTCTTTAATTTGACTCTTAAGATATTGATCTAAATATGAGTCAATAGTATTTACATAGGAGCCATTGGTTAGTTTATAACGCACCTCTTTATATGACAGTGATGAGACGATATTTTGCATGTTGAGGTCATGAATAATATCCTTTAATTTTTTTATTTGTTTGCTCTTTTGTTCGAAACAAGGATGATTGGGTTTTACCGTCTTGTTTTTTTTATCCCAATACTTTTTTAAAACCTTGATTTGAGTGTAAACTTTCTTGTCAAAATATTTATTTTTAAAGCGTACATGTAATAATACAGATCCATCTTTATTAGTTTCGTTTCTAATTCCAATCAATAATGCCATATGGTCCCTAATTTGGTCCCCAAAACATGAGTTAATGTTTTGCGGTATTCGGGACTAAATTATATATTTACATCTTAAAAAAATAGGGGAAGTTTTTAACAAAAGCGGCAAGTTATTGTAGTTTTTTGGGGATTTAATGACTGGCAGTCAAGAGGTCGTCGGTTCGAATCCGATCTTCTCCACAAGTGTCACCGCTACACTACATAAGTATAATCAAAGCCCACCAACAGGTGGGTTTCTTCTTAAATAGCGCCCTTCACGTCTTTCATTTAAACATCTCAAAAAACAGTTTAAACTTACTAAAAACTGACAGACATTTGACAGACATTGGCTTTTAGTTGTTTTCTCAACACGCTTTGTTCCAAAGCTACTGCGCTAACAAGTACTATACTTGGACTTAAACGATGTGAATTTATTTTGTACATTGTAGAATAATTCAAAACTATGAACAAAAAGACTTACAACATCTTAACTTTTACAATTGGAGGAATTGTAGTTTTAGGCGGACGATATATTGGCTTAAGTCTTCTTGAGCGCATTGTTGCATTTATTGTTATTGGTGGTCTTTTCGAGCTTATTTACAGAAAAACTAAAAAGACAAACAAATGAAAAAACTACTCGTACGCTCCGTTTTATTAATCTTCGCTTAAAGCAGTGATAGCAAGTTTAATTCACAAACTAAATGATAAATAGTTTACAAAAAAATACATTTCTTTTTAAAGAGCACGTAAATCTGTTTAAAGCGTCTAATAATTATGATGTTTATGACCCACAAACGAATGAAATCATTTTACATTGTAGAGAGAAAAATTTAAACCCTTTTTACAAAATAATTAGACTGCTTTTATCAGACTTTAAATCTATGACCCCATTTGAAATTGAGGTTAGTGGGATCGATGGAAAAAAAGTTATGAAGGTAAAAAAAGGAATTTCATTAGTCTTATCTAAAACTGAAGTATTTGATGAAAATGATAAGCTTATTGGCGTTCTTAAACAGAGATTATTCCCATTAGGAAATAATTTTGAGATGTTTGACGATAAAGGGAATTTTGCCTCCAAATTAGACGGCAGCCTAATTGCTTGGAATTTTAAATTCTTAAAGGACAAAAACACAATTGCTACTGTCACAAAAAAATGGGCTGGGATTGGGAAAGAGCTGCTTACAAGCGCTGATAATTATGTCCTTGATATAAGTGATAGTGTTGAAAAAGCAAACCCCTTAAGGCGTCTAATTTTTGCCGCTGTCATATGTATTGATATGGTCTTAAAGGAGTAGTAGTCTAATCGGAATTTCAACTCATAATTCTACTATTTTTAAACCACGTAAATATGTTAGGGATACATTCATTATATTTGAAGTATAATTCAATTTAGCAGTTAATGAATATTTATTTAGGAGGCAGGCTTCCAGACCTTAATGATGCTGGCAGTGAAAAAAATAAAAAGAAAACTAAAATTTTTCTTATTGTTGCAGGCTTTATTATCATTTCTATGATTGTAGCCTCATTAATTTTGGGAGACTAAACTATAGGCATAACTTCTCGTAGTTTAGCAATTATAATATTTCCTTATGAATAAACTTGAAAAATTTATACACTCAAAAAAATATCTCCCTTCAATATTATATTTTGGCTCTCTTGCGATAGTTCTTTTTGATATTTATTGTAATGAGTTTACTGATTTTGAATTTGTTCCACCAATTTTGGAAACTCCATTATTTTATTGGTTTCTTTTCATTACCTATTTGGCAGTAAAAAATTTAAAGAAAAATAAATCAAAGGTTTAGTAACAACTAAACCAAAGGCTATCTTCTACTTTCAGTTCTGCTATTTCTAAACCTCTTAAACAAGTTTAACTTAAAGTTCATATATTTGAAGTATAAACCAATTTAATTAAAATGAAAAAACTACTCTTAATCTCCGCTTTTTTAATCTTCGCTTGTAGTGATGATACACAATCAGCTTATACGATGGAGGGTAAATGGGTGTTCCCCTCAGATACCCCTGGAATAGGGGAGCAAGGCATTTCAAACACAATGTACCTATTTGAAAACGGAATAAGGTATACTTATTACTGTACTTCTGAGCTTTCTGACGACTGTGAATCTCTGTATGAATCTTTTGAAGCAAACGATGAAAATCATTTACCGACCACCAATCCTTACACATTTGAAGACAATGTCCTTACTATTGATTTACATTTTGGAAGTGAATTACTTACTCCAATTATATTTGAATGTAATGGTGGAGAAGCATATTTTGAAACACCTGGATATAGTTTGGTTAGGTTAAGCTCTGGTTGTGATTAAAACACAGGCTTATCCTCTCTTCTTTTAATCTAGCTAGTTCTAGTCCTATTAAATAAGTTAAACGTAAATTTCTTATATTTAAAAAATATTTTTTAGAATGAAGAAAATCGAAATTACATTATTGGCTGTATTAGCCGTGTCACTTTTTAGTTGTGTTGGCTGGATATGCAACCTATTGGGCTGTTAAATTTATATTGTGCGAGCAATTTGGAACAAATTTCTTTATAAATGCTATGCATTAAATTTCTATGGATTGTATTTTGATTTGAAAATTAGCCAAAAAAAATACATCAGAATTCGATTCCTCTAAATTATTACAAATGAAAAAACTAATCTTACTTTCCACTTTATTCATCTTCGCTTGTCAAAAACCAATAAAAATTTCTGAAAAAGAAGTCATGGAAACATTTGAGACCTTTTTTGAGGTTTTAGATAACGACTTAGACAGTTTTGATTCTTTAGTTACAGACGACTTTTTTATATTTGAAAATAGCAGACGCTATTCAAAAGATGAATTTATTGCCTTTGTAAAAAGTTTCGACATTATAAGCAGTAAGCGAAAATTTGAAAATATTACAATTGATACTGACTATAATTCTGCTCATATTTCTCTCAAACAATTTGGTGAGTTTATTGTCAATACTCCAGAGGGTAAAACTAAACTTGAATTTGAGTGGCTTGAAAGCACTTACGCCCTTAAGGTAGATGGTAAACTGAAGTTTAAATTCTATTTTTCAGAAGCGATCAAGACCAATGCAACTAATTTAGATGCAGACCAAGCTAAACCCTAGGCATATCCTTCTTTTTTTGGATCAGCTGTTTCTGTACTTTTTCATAGGTTAAACTTCAATTTATTATATCCTGTTCATGAATTATAAATCAATAAATTTTAAGAACAAATTTTCACTTTTCCAGGACAAATGGAAACCAAAAGTCATTGCAGAATTGAATGATTATCAATTTAAAATTGCCAAACTGGAAGGAGACTTTATTTGGCACGCTCATTCTGATACTGATGAAGCCTTTATAGTCATTAGTGGGGAATTAAGAATTGACTTTAGAGATGGAGCAGTCACTATTAGCGAGGGGGAACTTTTTGTTGTACCCAAAGGGATGGAGCATAAGCCTTATGCAAAGAACGAGGTTCATTTAATGATGATTGAGCCGGTTGGTGTAAAGAATACTGGCGATCAAATCGAAAGTGAAAACACAGCAGAAAACGACATTTGGATCTAGGTCCTTAAAAAAAAAGCAGGGCTGGAGATGACAAATATGAATCAAATCCTAAGCTATAGTCATTATCCCTTGTTGCACTCATTGAATTTGCTCGCAGGTGTATAGTAAATTAAAATTAGGCACAACTAATTATGGGCTGTTGATTTGAGTTAGTAGAGCGCTGTTTTTCAACTCATTAGTAACTTGGGGGCTAAAGTAACTTGTATTTTAAAATGAATATTTAGTATATTTGAATTACTAATATTAACCAATTTTACATAAAAAATGAAAAAACTATTTTTAATTACAGCGGTCTTATTTTCAACTCTTTCTTTAGCTCAGGATTTAGAATGGGATTCCTCAAAATCGTTTGATGTCGTATTTGATATTGATAGTGCCTCAACTGTCGATGGAGAAGATTGGCAAATGGCAATTTCTGGTCAAGCAGGGCCTTACGGTATGGCCTATGGATCAATTACATTCTCAAATTTTTCAACCGATGAAACTCAGGGGGAGTATTTTGGGTATTTTTTCACTCAAGTTCAAGACAAGCTTTTTAGAGGCACCACCAATGGAGTTTGGAAAAAAGAAGACGGAAAATTCAAGTCAATTGCCATGGACAATGACAAGGTTGGTGGCCTGATTAATTTAGTTACTGGATCCTGGGACCTGGTAAACCGAAAAGTCAATTTCTCCGTATCGCCCGTCAAGGAATAGTTAAGGATTAGAATTTATTAGACATTAAAGCCTCCTTTTTAGGAGGCTTTTTTTATGAGCCGCAACTACAGCTAAAATTTTGAGCAATTTTTTATGAATAAAAAAATCATCCTGTACACTCCATCATTTTAATGATTGCTGTTATTAAGTTGAAAAATCCAGCTCCATTATTTTTTCTTACAACAATCCAAGTTGTTTGTAAAAGGCAAGAAAGTCCATGTAGTCTTGTTCCGCAGCAATCTTACCATCCTTCATTTGTACTAATGTTACACCAGAAACATCTACTTTTTTACCTGTAGCAGGCACACCAAAAAAGTCGCCATCGTGTGTTCCTTTAAAATTCCAATGCTTTACAATTTTATCGCCCTGCCCAAAGACATCAATAAAAGTAAATTCTGCATCCGAGAACCCTACTATATAATTGGCGTAATATTTTTTAAAATTTTCTAAGCCAACAACGTCACCATTTGAAGTGGCAACAGCAGTGACATTTACATCAAAAGCGTCTTCGTTAATTAAATCAATTTGTCGATCATTAATTATTTTGTCCCAAACCGCAGTATACAGCTTAATATCTGCATTCAGTTGTATTTCATCTGCCTCTAATTGCGCATGTTTTTCAGAAACAGTATTACAGCTTGACAAGTTCAGAATTACAAATAAAAACAGCATTCCTTGAGCTAAATTTTTAATATTTTTCATGTTTGTTTTATTTAATGGTAATAATTGAATTAAAAAATCTAATGTTTAGTTTCTGCAATTTCAATAATTAAATTTTATTTTGCAACTAATTTTTTTAATTTAGTAGAGTTAATCAAAATCAAAACAATGAAACAACTAGTTTATCTTTTTGCCTTTTTAATTTCTGCTTTTTCATTTGGCCAGTCCAAAGAACGTATTAGTCTTCATCTTTTCGATTTGCCAGCTGGTGTTACTATTGAAGAATTCAAAAAAGACTTGGGCGTTGCTAATGCCATTTATAAAAAAAACGGTTTTGGTAAAGCGCGTTACAAAGTTTATGAGGTCAAGTCAGATGATCTTGCTGAACAGCACCGCTATATGTGGCTTAGTACTTGGCAAAGTGATACAGAATATGAAAATTCCCACTCCGATGAAATCACTGATTTTTGGGATAATTATTTTACACCAAAATATAAGCAAATGTTAGACGAACACGTCTACAGAAAATTCTTTGCTGTAGAATAAAAAATGAGTTCATTTCTTAAAGCTAATCAAGCATAAGATTATTTAGTATCTTTGAAATATCAAATCTTCTGTCATGAATAAATTATATCGATACCCCAACAAAGGCTACTTAGGAGGGGTATGTTATGGCTTTGCTGTTTATACCAAAACAGATCCTATTATATGGCGCATATTAGCCATTTTTGCAGGTTTGGGTATGGTCTATCTTGTCTTTTGGCTATTTCTAGAAAAAGGATAAGCAACTATTCTATTATCAAAGTAAATTCGTTTTCATTTGTTTTGGAACAAGTGGGTTCATGACTTTGAACCACAGAAAAGGTATGTAACTAAGTAATATTGAAGCCGGATAACCCAATGGAAGGGTTGGGCTTTCTTCATAGCTATTTAAAAGCTGATATTTTTTTGAAGATTTGTAGTGGTGATCACTGTGTCGGGTGAGTTCATACAAAACAATACGCCCTATATTGAAATTTGAATTCCAAGAATGTTGTGGCCTTACTCGTTCGTAACGTCCTGAAGGCGTTTTAAAACGTTTTAATCCATAATGCTCTATGTAATTGATGCTTTCTAGAAAAAGAAAAGAAATTACACCAATAACAACGGCAAACAACATAACCTGTACCCCAAAAAAGCTAAAAACACCCATTAGGTAGGCAGCTTGAATCAAATGGTACCAAAAGACATCATTTTTCAAAGAAAAGAATCCAGTATTTTGGCGTTTTAAAAGCTCGAGTTGAAGTTTCCAAGCACTTAAGTATTGCTTTGAAACTGAAGTCCACCAGAAAGAATATACCGTTTGGTTGTATCTGGCAGTAGCACCATCTTCAGGTGTAGCTACGTTGAGGTGATGCCCAAAATTATGCTCGATATAAAAATGCATGTACAAGCAGGGCATGTACAAACATTTACTCATAAACCGCTCAATGTAAGGCCCTCTATGTCCAAGTTCATGTGCTACGTTTATGGCATTTGTAGCCAATAAAATACCAGCCGAAAGGCTTAAGCCAATGAGTTCGTATGTAGCTAAAACCTCTGTTTGGATTTTTGTAAATACCATAAGCAAAAGTCCAAAAACAAGGGGAATATTTAGGTAAAGCATAGCATCAAAGACCCATTTCTTTTTTTTGCTCATTAGCTCTTCATTTGATAGATTCCCCTTGTTTTGTCCAGTAATGATGTCCAAAAAGGGAAGCACAACAAAGGCATAAAAAACAGCGGTATAAGATAAAACACCTCCAAATTCGAATGAGATATAAGCCGAAATTGGCACGGTATAAGCAAATAAATATTTCAAATCTTTCATGTTCTAAAGTTAATAAATTTTAAATACAACAAAATTTTCAAAAGTCAGGAGTTTAATTTTTATTTTAATTTTTTTTTGCAAGTAATTTTTTTTATTTTAGTCTCCAAACCAATAAAACTTTTAATGAAAAAATTATTTATATACTCTGTTGCCCTATTGATGTGCGCATGCCAACAACCCTATGCTGAGGTTACGACTAATGATAAAAAATCAGAAACCATCAAAACTCTTTTCGAAAAAGTTGGCGAGGAAAACATCGATTACCTTAAAGAAATCTTTTCAGATAGCATGGAATTTGTAGATCCTGCTGGAAATAAATTAAATAAATCAGGATTTATTTCTGCTGTTGAAAATTTATACGATATGTTCGATGATATTTCAGTACTGGAAATGAATGGTGATGCTCTTGGATCTGAAGTTGAAACCGTAACCTATTCCAATGGTATTGTATGGACCAACATCTGGAATACATTTTCAGCAAAAGGCAAGTATACTGGTCAAAATGTATCCTTTCCGTTTCATTTGTCTTATCAATGGGCTGGTGATAAAATCATCAAAGAGGTGCAGTTTTTTGACACCTCTGTTTTTCAGAAAGAAATGAATGCGAAGGCAGCCGCAAATAATACTTCACCAAAGGTGGTAATTACCATTGATATGGCTGTAAATTCAGGGTATTCAAAAGAGGATGTAAAAGCATTTACAAAGAATCTAAATCAATTCATAAGAGACAACGAGCCAAACACATACGACTACAGTTATTTTATATCTGAAGACGGGAAAAGAGTAACTTTGATTGAAAAATTCAGATCCTCAGAGGATTTCATTTTCCATGCTGATAAATTTGAAAATGGGCCAAACATTGAAACTTTTATGAAGATGTTTGCCTTCAAATCTCTAGTGGTTGCAGGCAATGTTTCTCAACAACTAAAAGAGCGCGTAAAGAATTATCCTGCAGAATTTAGAGGTAATATTGGTGGCTGGATTTACTAATAAATTTATATCATAATACCATGAGCACCATGTTTTACGGAAATTAATTTTACTTAGATTTATTTAAGTCAATGCTTAAAAACTAAAAACTTTAAACAATTTTACTATGAAAAACTTAATTATTATACTTTGTCTCTTCGTTGGGGGTTCACTTTTTGCTCAAGTTGTAAACATCACTTATGTAACAGTTCCAAGAGAGGAAGCAGATCAATTTTTGGATCTTCATGAGAAATTTTCAAATCTTTCAATTTCTGAAGAAAGAACCCTTCAAGGCGGTGGGTTATTTGCACATGCTTTTGCTGGGGATTACAGTTTTGCGATTTACGATTTTTATGCCTCTGCAGAAGATTTAGTAAAAGACGCAGATTTTGCAAATAAGGCTCTTCAAGCGAATATAAAAGCAATGAATTTAGATGAAGAAGGTCAAAATCAAATGACGTCTGACTATAGAACTTACACGCGCATGTATGCCGACAACCACTCCGATCAAGTTCGGATGAGCGAAGGGTTAGAAGATTTAACATACGAAGCTCAATCATTGGATTGGTCTACAAAAAAAGTCGTTGTAGTGAGTAAATACGAAGTAAAGTGGGGTAAAAATAGAGATTTCTTTGAAGGTATTGTAAATGGAAGTTTAAAAAACTTGAAAGAAAGTGGGCATGCTGTTGCAGCTTATGCTAGTAGACATCTTTATGGCTCTGGAGCTGATTGGCACACCTATCAATTCTTTGATACTTGGGCAGATTTTGCTGCTTTTGAAGAAGCAAATATTGGAGTACAAATGGACGATTCAGGAAAAAAATTCTGGTCTGCTATTGAAGGTCATGATGATGAAATATTGGTGCTTATTGGAGGCCATGATCCTGAAACAAAGAAATTTGGCCTTGCCAAATAATAACTCTTTAATTTTAAAAAAAGCCTCAACATTGTTGAGGCTTTTTTTATTTTTGACAAAAACGAAAACCAATGAAACTATTAAAAGATTTTAAAGATTTTGCTGTAAAAGGAAATATGATAGATATGGCTGTTGGAATCATTATTGGTGCTTCCTTCAATGCGATTGTTAATGTTTTGGTCAAAAACATTATTCTCCCTCCTTTATCATTGCTCTCTGACGGCATTAGTTTTGGAGAAAAGAAGATTGTATTGAGAGAGGCTAGTAGCACTGCTGCACAAGTGTCGATTGATTACGGCTTATTGATTGAAACGGTTCTGGATTTCCTCATTGTTGGCTTTACTATTTTTATTGTTGTAAAATTTATAAATAAGCTTAAAAATCAGGCCAACGATTTAGAGGACCAATCAGTACCTACACCAGTTGATATTGAATTGCTCTCAAAAATTAAAGATTTACTAGAAGCGCAGAACGAGGCTCTGATTAAGAAATAGAGGTTTTTGCATAAAGCCTTGAAACATATTTTCCAATTACATCAAATTCCAAATTGACAATTGAGCCTTTTTTGAAGGTGTGAAAATTGGTATGCGCGTAGGTGTATGGAATTATAGCAACACTGAACCCATTGTCTTTAGAGTCAACTACAGTCAAGCTCACGCCATTTACAGTCACAGAACCTTTTTCAATAGTAACATTGCCCAAGCTTGAGTCATATTCAAAACGGAATATCCAACTCCCATTTTGTTCTTCAACCCCAACGCACTGCCCAACCTGATCCACATGCCCTTGTACCATATGTCCATCCAATCGAGCCCCAAGCTTAAGACCACGCTCCAAGTTTACTATAGCGCCTAATTTTAGGCTGTTGAGGGTGGTTTTATCTAGTGTTTCTTTTATTGCAGTAACGGTGTAGGTCGTCGGACTTAGATCAATGACTGTGAGACAAACCCCATTATGTGAAACACTTTGATCTATTTTAAGCTCTGAAGCTAACTTACTCTTTATCGTTAAATGTAAGTTTGTATCCTCTTGATTGAGTGCTTCAATTACCCCTAAATCTTCAATAATGCCAGTAAACATGTTTTTAATCATTAAATTTGCAATGTCAAAATTACGAACATTAGACATCATTTTTGATGAGAAAAGAGAAAAAAATAAAAATTGGGTTTACTATAGGCGATTTAAATGGCGTTGGAGGCGAGCTCATAATCAAAACATTTGAAGATAAAAGGGTACTTGATTTTTTCACTCCTGTAGTTTATGCTTCAATGAAATCAATGTCTTTTTTAAAGCAGCATTTTCAAAGTTCTATATTATTCAATGAGATTCCAAATACCAATAAAGCTATAGATGGCAAACTCAATATTTTGAATGTTTGGGAAGAACAAGTGGCTATTGTATTTGGCAAAGAAACTGCTGAGGCAGGGCAGTATGCTCTTCGCTCTCTAAAAGCAGCTGTAGAAGACCTTAAAACAGATCAAATTCAAGTCTTGGTGACTGCGCCGATTAACAAACACAACATTCAATCTGATGCATTTCAGTTTCCAGGCCACACCGATTTTTTAAACCAAGAATTGGAAGGCAACAGCTTGATGTTTATGGTCTCCGATTCGTTGAGAGTAGGGTTACTTACAGATCATGTGCCTGTAGGCGAAGTCCCAGAGCATATTAATGAAGCACTTGTTTCCAGCAAAATAGACCTCATTTATAAGTCTTTAAAGTCCGATTTTGCCATAGGAACTCCTAAAATTGCTGTATTGGGAATCAATCCACATACTGGAGATAATGGCGTTATTGGTTCTGAAGATGACACAGTTTTACGCCCAGCTCTGAGAAAAATCAAAGAATCAGGAAAGCTTATTTATGGCCCTTATGCAGCTGATAGTTTTTTTGGGTCCAACAATTATCAAAATTTTGATGCAATTGTGGCAACCTACCACGATCAAGGACTAATCCCCTTCAAGACCTTAACATTTGGAAATGGCGTAAACTATACAGCTGGCCTCAACAAAGTTAGAACCTCACCTGACCACGGCACAGCCTACGATATAGCTGGACAAGGGATTGCCAATATTGACTCATTCAAAGAGGCAATTTTTACGGGTCTTGAAATTTTTAAAAATAGAAATATGGCTGCTGTTTTGAATGAAAACCCACTTCAAAAGCAACCCAAAAAGAGAAAATAAAAAAAGCGGAGTTGAGGCAAAACCTAAAAAAAATGTATATATTTGCACGCTCGAATATGCAGAATAATGAAGCCATTAAAAGCATTTGATGTACAATTTGTAGGACTTAAGCTTGGCGCGCATATTTTCGAGTACGATATAGAGCATACGTTCTTTGAACATTTTGAGTACGACGAGTTTAACGATGTCCAATTAAAAACAACGCTTAAGTTTCAAAAAAAGACAACTCTCTTGGAGTTGGATTTTGAAGTTGAAGGTACAGTCAATGTAAATTGCGACCTCACTAACGAAGCCTTTGACCTGCCAATCAAATCTAATTTTAGTTTGATTGTCAAATTTGGTTCAGAATATAACGATGATAACGAAGAGATATTAATTGTTCCTCATGGAGAATTTAAAATCAACGTTGCACACTATATTTACGAACTTATTGTGTTGTCTGTTCCACAAAAACGGCTTCACCCAGGCATCGAAGATGGAACACTTAACTCTGACATACTTGAAGCACTAGAAGACTTAAGCCCAAAAAGCTTAGAAAATAAAAATTCTGACAAAGACACTGATCCGCGTTGGGATTCATTAAAAAAATTATTAACGGATAAATAATATAAAAAATGGCACATCCTAAAAGAAAAATCTCCAAAACAAGAAGAGATAAAAGGCGTACCCATTACAAGGCATCTACGCCACAGATAGCGACATGCCCAACAACTGGTGAAGCACACTTATACCACAGAGCACATTGGCACGAGGGGAAGTTATATTATAGAGGACAAGTCCTTATCGATAACACCGCTGGTGAAGAAAATGTGGCATAAAGCACAAACGTATTCTAATAAAAAAAACGCTCATTGAGCGTTTTTTTTTAATTTTAAAAATTTACAATTTTTGCTTCATTTTGAACAAAAAGCAGTATTTTTGAAGCGTTTTTTAATGTTTTTGAGCACTTTTTCGTCAAAACCTATGAATTTAATAAAACACATATGAGCAAAATCTCAGCAGCAATTACAGCTGTAGGTGCCTACGTTCCTGAATTTGTACTCACCAATGCTATGTTAGAAAATATGGTAGAGACAAACGACGAGTGGATTACCACAAGAACAGGAATTAAAGAACGAAGAATACTCAAAGCTGAGGGCAAGGGGACATCTTTTTTAGCTATTAAAGCTGCTCAGAATTTGATTCAGAAAGCCAGTCTAGACCCCGCCACAATTGATTTGGTTATCGTAGCTACGGCAACACCAGACATGAAGGCGGCCTCCACGGCCTCTTATACTTCTACACAAATTGGCGCAACAAACGCTTTTTCTTATGATATGGATTCTGCATGTTCTAGTTTTCTTTTTGGAATGTCAACTGCAGCGAGTTACATAGAGTCGGGGCGCTATAAAAAAATACTCCTTATCGGAGCAGATAAAATGTCTTCAATTGTTAACTACAAAGACCGTGCGACTTGTATCATTTTTGGCGATGGTGCTGGTGCAGTTTTGTTCGAGCCAAATGAAGAAAATCTAGGTTTGCAGGACGAATATCTTAGGACAGACGGCTCAGGCCGATCGTTTCTCCAAGCCACATATGGCGGGTCTTCTCATCCAATAACTCATGATGTTTTAGACAATGGAGGACACTATGCTTTTCAAGAAGGGAGAACAGTTTTTAAAAATGCTGTTTCCAACATGGCCGGCGCAGCAGTTAAAATATTGGAACGCAATAAGCTTACGAAAGATCATGTGCAGTGGTTGGCAGCTCACCAAGCCAACAAACGCATCATCGATGCTACTGCAAACAGAATGGGATTGGAGGATGATAAAGTAATGCTCAATATTGAAAAATATGGAAACACAACCTCAGCAACACTTCCATTACTTATTAATGACTATGAAGATCAACTGAAAAAAGGGGATAACATAATATTTGCTGCTTTTGGAGGCGGATTCAGTTGGGGCGCCATTTATCTTAAATGGGCCTACACAAAAACAAAAACTAACTAATACTAAATACTATAATTATGGATTTAAAAGAAATTCAAAATTTAATCAAATTTGTTGCTAAGTCTGGAGCAAGCGAGGTAAAGCTTGAAATGGATGATGTAAAAATCACAATCCGTACAGGCAAAGAGTCAGACACAAAACAAGTTCAGCAAGTGACTGTTCCTGTTCAAATGCCGACAGCACCAGTTGCGCAAGCACCAGTAGCTGCTCCGGCCACTGCTGAAACTCCGAAAGCTGAAACTGCTGCTGAAGATGAAAAGTACATCACTATTAAATCTCCAATCATTGGTACATTCTACAGAAGACCTTCACCAGACAAACCTATTTTCGCAGAAGTTGGTCAATCTATTGCTGAAGGCGATGTGTTATGTATTATTGAAGCGATGAAGCTCTTCAATGAAATTGAATCTGAAATATCAGGTAAAATTGTCAAAATACTTGTCGACGACGCTTCACCTGTGGAATTTGATCAGCCTTTATTTTTGGTAGACCCTTCTTAATTTGAATTCTAAAAGTAATGAGAATTTACTTTAAAAGAAGAAATTAACGTTTTAAAATCAACAAGATATGTTTAAAAAAATATTAGTCGCAAACCGAGGAGAAATTGCGCTAAGGGTCATCAGAACTTGTAAAGAAATGGGCATCCAAACTGTAGCAGTTTATTCTACAGCAGATGCAGAAAGTTTACACGTCAAATTTGCAGACGAAGCTGTTTGTATTGGTCCTGCCTTAAGTAGTGAATCATATTTAAAGGTAGCTAATATCATCGCTGCAGCAGAAATCACAAATGCAGATGCAATCCATCCTGGATATGGCTTCTTATCAGAAAATGCACGTTTTTCTAAAATATGTGAAGAGCACGGTATAAAATTTATTGGTGCATCGCCCGAAATGATTGACCGCATGGGTGACAAAGCCAATGCAAAAGCCACTATGAAAGCTGCAGGTGTACCATGTGTCCCCGGGAGTGAAGGTGTAATAGAGACGTTCAGTGAATGTAAAAAAACAGCTAAGAAAACGGGCTATCCAGTGATGCTTAAAGCTTCTGCTGGAGGTGGCGGAAAAGGAATGCGAGCAGTTTGGAAAGAAGAAGATCTAAAAGATGCTTGGGATTCTGCACGACAAGAATCAAAAGCTGCTTTTGGAAATGATGACATGTATATGGAAAAACTCATTGAAGAACCAAGACATATTGAAATCCAAATTATTGGAGATTCAAACGGAAAAGCTTGTCATTTATCAGAAAGAGATTGCTCTATTCAAAGACGTCATCAGAAACTGACAGAGGAAGTTCCTTCTCCATTTATGACGGATGCTTTGAGAAAAAAAATGGGTGAGGCTGCTGTAAAAGCTGCTGAATTCATTAAGTATGAAGGTGCGGGTACAGTAGAGTTTTTGGTGGACAAACACAGAAACTTCTACTTTATGGAGATGAATACTAGAATTCAAGTAGAGCACCCTATTACTGAGCAGGTTATTGATTTTGACCTTATTAGAGAGCAAATTTTGGTTGCTTCTGGAGTAGCTATTTCAGGTAAAGATTATTTCCCCAATTTACATTCAATCGAATGCCGAATCAATGCCGAAGATCCATTTAATGACTTTAGACCCTCACCTGGAAAAATCACCACATTACATTCTCCAGGAGGCCATGGTGTTCGTCTGGATACCCACGTATATGCGGGTTATATTATCCCCCCGAATTACGATTCAATGATTGCTAAACTCATCACCACGGCTCAAACTCGTGAGGAAGCCATATTCAAAATGAAAAGAGCTTTAGACGAATTTGTGATTGAAGGCATAAAAACAACAATTCCTTTCCACAGACAACTGATGGATCATCCAGATTATATTGCGGGTAATTATACTACAAAATTCATGGAAGATTTTGTCATCGAATCACCTAACTAACTCCTTTTATAAACTCCGAATATTTTCGGAGTTTTTTTATGAAAACCACTAACTTTAGACCATGAATTTATCCTATTGGGAACAAAAAGAATGGTTAAGTAACATTGACTTTACAATTGTAGGGAGTGGTATTGTGGGTTTGTGCACAGCGGTATTTCTGAAACAGCGTTTTCCAAACTCAAAAATAGTAGTTTTGGAACGAGGAATTCTTCCTCAAGGAGCAAGTACAAAAAATGCAGGCTTCGCATGCTTCGGAAGCTTGAGTGAGCTTATTGATGATATGGAAGCACATTCGACAGATGAGGTGCTTGAATTATTGAAGAAGCGAGTTGAAGGGCTTAAGTTGCTTAGACAATTGTTAGGGGACGATCAAATCGGGTATCAAGCACATGGAGGCTATGAACTATTTCTAAAAAAAGATTTAGAGCTTTATAATTCTTGCATTGATCAAATGAACGCTATTAATTCGATGTTGACACCTGTTTTCAAGGAGAACGTTTTTTTACTTTATACTAACAAATTTAACTTCAATGGGGTTCTTCCAAATTACCTATATAATAAATTTGAAGGCCAAATTGATACCGGTAAAATGATGCAGTCTTTGCTTCTTAAAGCACAAAGTTTAGGGGTTTTGATTTTAAATGGAGTAAACGTCGATTCGTTTCAGGAGGCAAATAATACAGTTCACATAAAAACCAATCAATTTGAATTTGAGTCTTCTCAAATGGTGATTGCAACTAATGGATTTTCAAACAAACTACTCGAGCTAGATTTAAAGCCTGCCCGCGCACAGGTATTGGTTACAAAGCCCATTGACGCACTTCATATAAAAGGGACTTTCCACTTCGATCGAGGCTATTATTACTTTAGAAACATCAATAATAGAATTCTTTTTGGGGGTGGTCGAAATTTGGATTTTGCTAATGAGACGACAACGGCTATGGCAACAACGTCTTTAATTCAATCTGACCTGGAGACGATCTTAAAAACTATTATTTTACCAAATACAAAGATAGAAATTGAGCAGAAGTGGTCGGGCATAATGGGGATAGGACATCATAAAACACCCATCGTCCGTCAATACTCTAACCGGGTTTTTATAGGGGTGCGTATGGGTGGTATGGGCATTGCCCTTGGGGCTGCAGTTGCTAAAGCAATAGCTAATTTAGTTCCATAAGAAAAGCCGCTCTTTAAAAGCAGCTTTTCTTGTACTTTTAAAAAAAGTTAATTCACTTCAAAAGTTATTTTTAAATTGACCCTAAATTCGTCAACATCGCCGTTATTGACGGTGGCACTTTGATCTTGTACATAGACAGACCGTATGTTTTTAACAGTTTTTGAAGCGTGTTGAATTGCTTTTTTTGTGGCGTCTTCCCAACTCTTGTTGGAATTAGATAATACTTCGATAACTTTAAGAATTCCCATAATAATAGATTTTAGGTTAAGAATGATTCAGAATATAAATATAAAAAAATATTTCAGAATCTATCCGTTCAAAGCGATAACCGAACTGATTTTATCACCCATCATTTCTTTAAGAATTGCTTCAATGCCATTTTTCAACGTAAATGTCGAAGAAGGGCACCCGCTACATGCTCCTTGTAGAACCACTCGTACTGTTTTACTGTCTGCAGCATAGGAATCAAACATAATATTTCCCCCATCGCTTGCGACTGCGGGTTTCACATGCTGCTCAAGGATGTTTATTATTTCTTTGGAGATATCATCTAATTTTTCGTAGGCTTTGTCCAGTTGTTCAGTTGTTTTTTCAAGTTCTTCTGTTGCTGAGCTGAGAATCATTTGTTTTCCTTGCTCAATATAAGTTTTAATAAAAGTCCGAAGCTCAAGAGTGATGTCCTCCCATTCTATTACATCAAATTTTGTTATTGACACAAAGTTTTTTTCTAAAAAGACAGACTTTACAAATGGAAACTGAAATAAAGCGGTTGCAAATGGTGAGTGCTTTGCCTCTTCAATTGAACCAAATTCAAATGACGAATTGACTAAATTTTTATTAGCTACAAATTTCAATACCGCTGGATTTGGTGTGCTTTCAGCATAGATGGTAACTGGACTCTTTTTTGATTTTTCTTCAATTACTACAATACCATCATTGTTGAGGTAATCTTGTATTTGCGTTGCCACCTCGTTCTGTACATCACTCCAGGCTACGATGTCATAGCGTTCTATAGCAACAAAATTACCCGATATGTAAACTTTTTTGACAAAAGGCAGATAAAACAATTGTTGTGCTAAGGGGGAGTTTTTGGCTTCATCTATATTGGCATATTCAAAGCTATCGTATTGAACAAGGAATGTGTTAGCTTCGAATTTTAATATTTTTGGATTGCTCGTTTCTTGAGGCGTAATGTCAATGGCATTCATGGCATTTTTTTTGCAAAGATACTAAAGAATTCTATTGCGGTTCTGTAATTTAACTTATCATAACAACACATAGTGTAGTCATTTGGAATTCAATATTAAAAACAAATTAATATATTTGGATAATACGTAAATTATTGTGAAGGTATTTACCCCCATTTTTTTATTGACTTTAGTATGCAGTTTTTCTGTCCTCGCTCAGGAAATTAACATGCAAGATGGTGCTATAAATCAATGTACCGGGACTCTTTATGATTCTGGCGGGGTTAGTGCTAATTACGCAAACAGTGAGGACATAACGCTGACTATCTGCGCTGAAAATCCTGGTGATGCAGTTCAATTAGATTTTACTTTTTTTGATACTCAAAATGGCGCGGATATTCTAACTATCTATAATGGCGATGACAATACTGCCTCAATCTTAGGGAACTATTCTGGCACCAACACACCAGGGCAAGTCATTGCTACAAACACTTCTGGTTGTCTCACACTAACTTTTCAAAGTAATGGCTCTATAGGTGCAGGAGGTTTTGCAGCAACAATTAGTTGTGCAACTCCTTGTCAAGATATTGAAGCAATTATTGCCGCAACAGACCCACCTACAGGTTTGGGAGGGAACTTAGTAATTAATCAAGGAGACTCAGTAAATTTTACAGGAGATGCTACCTTTTCATTAGATGGAACCGGTGCAACTTATGATTGGGATTTTGGAGATGGTTCAGTTGATTCTGGACAGAATGTAAGTCACAATTTCTTCACGATTGGAACATTTACGGTCACGCTTAATGTAACGGATACTAACCCAACGGGATGCTCAGATTCGACTACTATTGTGGTTCAAGTCCTTGGACCTTATTTGTTGGTTGACCAATCCACGTATACAGTTGAAGAGTTAGTTCAGGATATATTAGTCAACAGCGCTTGTGCTGAAATTTCAAATATTGAATTTTCAACAGGGACTAATTTTGAATCAACAAATGGAATTGGTTATTTTTCTGGGAATGGCGTATCATTTCCTTTTACTGAGGGAATTTTGCTAACGACAGGAGATGCTTCTGAAGCTGAAGGACCAGAAGCGACCACTCTTTCATCTGGATCATCTAATTGGCCCGGTGATACAGACTTAGAAAATGTTATTCCTGACCTTAGCCCTGGCACAAGTAATAATGCAACTTATATAAAATTTGATTTTGTTCCTTTGGCTAATTCCATCAGTTTCAATTTTGTTTTTGCCTCTGAAGAATATGGCACATATCAGTGTGAATATACAGATGCCTTTGCATTTCTCTTAACGAACAATGATACTGGTCAAACAACCAATCTAGCATTAGTTCCAGAGACTACTGATCCAATTTCTGTACTTAGTGTTCGCAATGGGGCATATAACCAAGACTGCCAATCTTCTAATGAAGAGTTTTTCGCTGCTTATTATGGTGGTGGAGGGTTACCTGCAACTGATAGTCCGATTGATTTTATTGGCCATTCCGTTAGTATGACTGCACAATCTCAAGTAACTCCCAATACAAGTTATACAATAAAGCTTGTTATAGCAGATGCAATTGATACCTCGTGGGATGCTGCTGTATTTTTGGAAGCAGGGAGTTTTGATTTAGGGGGAGATCTTGGAGACGATATCACTATCGAAAGCGGTACAGCATTGTGCTTAGGGGATTCTCTTACTTTAGACACTCAATTTCCAGATGCTCAGCATACATGGTATCTTAACGAAGTCGAAATCGAAGGGGAAAACTTATCAACGCTTGAAGTCAGTCTTGCTGGCTCCTATTCTGTTGATATTTCTTTTGGTGCAGATTGTGTCGCCTCAGACTCAGTACTCGTTGAATATAAGCTTTCACCAAGTATTGAAGCTATTTCTGATTTGACTGCCTGCAATTCGGCAAACCCCACATTCGATCTTTCTGATAACAATACACTTATTTTAGGCACCCAAGACCCACTAGATTACAATATTACTTATCATAACACACCTGAGGATGCTCAAAATGATCTTGCGCCCATTTTAACATTCACCAATTATACGCCAATTTCTAATCTCGAATTGATATACGTCCGAATAGAAGACGCTTTGACGGGGAGCTGTTTTATAACAAGTTCATTTAATCTGATTCTTATAGATAGTCCGCCAATTTCTGATGTTGGTGATTTAGTTTTATGTGACGATGTGACCAATGATGGAATTGAAGAATTTAATCTAGAAGCACAAAATACAGATATTTTAGGCACTTTAAATTCTGACAATTATAATGTAACTTACTATACCACTTATGAAGATGCAACTTTATCTGAAAACTCTTTACCTAATATTTACAGCTCTGTATCCGATCAAGCCATATACGTAAGAATTGATACTGTGGATGATGAAAATTGTTTTAGTGTCAGTCCTGATCCTTTGTTTTATTTGATTGTAACTAATAAAGCTACTGCCGCAGCGCCACAAGATTTTTTTGAATGTGATTCTAGCGGTACAGGCGCATTGGAGGCCACATTTGATTTAGAACAACAAACGGCAACTATTTTAGGGGCTCTTCAGGATCCATCAACGTTTACAGTAACCTATCATTCTGACCCTACAGATGCAGAATCGGGGGATAGTCCTCTTGTTAGTCCATTGACTATAACTTCAACAACGATCTATGTTCGAGTTGAAGAGGATGGGTTGCCTGATTGTTATGAAACTACTCAATTTGATATTACTGTGTATCCTAATCCAGAGGTCACAGACCAGAGTGCCACTGTTTGTAGCGCATCGACTGTAGGTCTTACTTTGGCTGATGATGTAGACGGACCATCTGTGGTGAGTTATGATCTTACGTCAATTACACCAGAGGCAGGATTAGCAGCAGATGCTTCAAACGCGGTGTTGGGCACAAATTTAGCTTCAGATGCCATTGCATCGGATGTATGGACCAACACTACAGCTACACCATTGGATGTGGTTTATAGTTTTACGCCAGTATCATCGGACAATTGTACAGGCGCAGCCTTTACAGTCACTGTCACGGTCAATCCTTTACCAGTTCCAGCCCCAGCATTTATTGACTCTAAATGTGATGATGATACCGATGGTTTACAGACCTTTGATATGAGTGGAGTAGCTGCTCAGGTGATAGGGGCGCAGACGGATATGGTGGTGAGCTACCACCTTACACTAACAGATGCAGAGAACAACACAGCTGCCTTGGGGGATAACATCACCACAACGACACCAAACCTGCAAACGATCCACATACGATTGGAGAACACACTTACCAATTGTTATGCGACCAGTACCATAGATTTGGTGGTTGATCCTTTGCCTGAGATCGATTTGGAGGGCAATTATGTGATTTGTTCTGATGCTACAGGGGGCGGATTAGATTATGTTGTTGTTGATCCAGGGCTTTCACCAGCGACTTACAATTTTATATGGCGAGACGAACTTGGAGATGTACTCAGTACTGATTCAACCTACACGGTTGATCAGGGTGGTATTTACAGCTTAGAGGTCAGTTTTGCTTCAACAGCGGCAGGCTGCTCAGCACCTTTAGAGATTTTCACGGTTAGTGAGAGTGGAGCCCCAGCAGTAGCGGTAGATGTGGTGACTGAGGCTTTTGCAGACACACATGTGGTTGTCGCTACAGCTGTTGGGACAGGGATTTACGAGTTTAGTTTGGATCAGGGTCCATGGTTAGACAGCGGAACATTTATAGGGGTAGACCCCGGTGATCATACGGTTTACGTACGGGATGTGAATGGTTGTGGTGTAACAGCAACGATGATTTATATTGTAGATTATCCAAAATATTTCACACCCAATGGCGATGGCTACCACGACACGTGGAATATTAGCAGTTTAAGGTATCAAGCTAACGCAAAAATTTATATATTTGACAGGTACGGAAAATTGCTTAAGCAAATCACCCCTGCAGGTGAAGGATGGGACGGCACATACAATGGCCAGCAGATGCCAACTTCAGACTATTGGTTTTCGTTAGAATACCATACTGAAGGCCAAAACGACCTTAAGCAATTTAAAGCACATTTTACTTTGAAAAGATAAAATTAAAATGAAATTAACCAATAAAATTACATTCCTGCTTGTCTTGTGTTTTTCAATTCATGAACTTCAAGCTCAAGAAGGATTACCAATATATTCAGATTACTTGACTGATAATTACTATTTGATTCACCCATCGATGGCTGGGGTAGCTAATTGTAATAAAGTTCGATTGACCGCCAGACAACAATGGTTTGGACAGGAAAACGCGCCAAGTTTACAAACATTAAGTATTAATGGGCGAATTGGGGATTCTCAATCTGGAGTTGGTGCTATTGTTTTTAATGATCAAAATGGATATCATTCTCAAACAGGAGCCTATTTTACTTATGCACATCATTTAATGTTTTCTAGAAACACAATCGACTTAAATATGCTCTCGTTTGGCCTCAGCGCTGGAATGATTCAGTATAAGTTAGACGAGACTGCTTTTATTGAGTTTGACCCCATTATTGGAGGTATAGAACAAAGCGCTACAGACTTTAATGTGGACTTTGGATTTTCATACCATTTTATTAATTTTTATGCGCACGCGACGATCAAAAATCTTCTTAAAAATGAAGGTGTTAATATTAACGAGCAAGGCGTCAGTTATGATAATCTGACAACATACCTTTTTTCTGCAGGAAATGTATTTTCAAAATTTGGAAGTGATTGGAGTTTTGAACCATCTATTTTGTTTTCGTACAAAGACGCTACTGAAGAATCATTTTTTGATGCAAATTTTAAAGCTTACAGAGATTTTGATTTTGGTTCTATCTACGCGGGAGTATCATACAGAAGGAGTTTTGATGGAGCAGAATACATCAACGGAAACACGGTCAGCAGTCAAAAGCTTCAATACTTTACACCGCTTATTGGTATTGAATACAACAACTTTATGTTTGCCTACACCTATTCTTATCAGGCCAATTCGATTGTTCTTGACAATGGAGGGTACCATCAGTTGACACTAGGGTTCAATTTTGGATGCCGTAAAGAAAAGTATGACTGTAACTGTCCAAGTGTGAATTAGATTTTAATCTAATTTTTTAATAGTCCTTTTTTCCAAATTCATCAAATTAGCCATTACGCCAGTCGATCCATTTGTGAAGAATGAATAATTCACACTCTGCTGACTAGAATTCAAAAGATTATATTTTTCAAGTATTGCTTTGGTTTGTTTTGCAACTGCAGGGCCAGATTCTATTATCGTAATGCCCTCAGGCAGTAATTTTTTGAGGACAGGTATTAAAAAATGATAGTGTGTACACCCCAATACCAAATTATCTATTTTGGCTTCTAGCATTGGCTTTAAATAGGCTTTGAGTAACTGCTCCATCTCCTCAGAAAATAGCGCACCAGCTTCAATAAGCTCTACAATACCATTGCCTTCTTGCTCAACGACGTTTAAGTTTGAAGTGTATCGCTTAGACGTTTCGTGAAAAAGTGTGCTGCTCAAGGTCCCTTTTGTGGCTAAGATTCCTATGGCATTTGTCTTCGTTTTAAACGCAGCTGGTTTTATGGCAGGTTCTATTCCTATAAATGGGACTTTATACTGTGCTCTCAAGTGTGAAATTGCATTAGTAGTTGCTGTATTACAAGCAACAACAATAGCCTTTGCGCCTTTTTTTAGGAGTAATTCTGTGTTAATTTTTGAGCGGATTAGAATTGCCCCTTCTCCTTTTGTGCCATAGGGGGCATATTTTGCATCGGAGATGTAAACTGTAGATTCATCAGGCAATAATGTTGTTATTTCTTTCCAAATAGAAAGCCCTCCAGCGCCAGAATCAAAAAGACCTATAGGGTTTGAACTCATATATGTACAAAAATAAAAAAGCTGCTCACATAGGAGCAGCTTTTTAGAAGTATTTTTTAGACTTATTAGAACCCTAATTCAGTTCGTACGTCTGTTAACAAGTCTTTTCCGTTCGCCATAATAACTCCCTGGCCTTGTGAAGAATCTAGCACATAGTCAAACCCTTGTGCATTACCAACTTTAAGAATAGCATTTTTTGCTTTTTCAGTTATAGGCCTTAGAAGGTCTAATTCCTTTTTTTGCAAGTCTTGTTGGGCTTGAGCTTGGTACTGACGAATACTTTGTTCCATGCTTTGGACCTCTTGTAAACGCTTACCGTTCTCTTCATCTGTTTTTGTGGAAGATTCAGCGTCGTACTGCGTAATTTTATTTTGAAGTTCAGTAGCCATTGCTTGAATGTCAGTTTCGTAGGTCTTAGCTAATTTTTCAAGTTCAGATTTTGCACTTTTCATGTCAGGCATAGACTCTACCAATTCTTGTGTATTGATATGTGCAACTTTAGATTGCGCTTGAAGAGTAAGACTAGCTGATAGGATAAGGGTTGCTGCTAATAGTAGACTTTTTAAATGTTTCATTGTTTTTAGTTATAATTTAATTTTACTTTTTATTGTTTTTAATGCTGTCGCGTTTACGTTTTTGCGCTTCTAATTTTGCTTTGCGCTCGGCTAAAATACGCTTTTTCTTTTCTTCTAAAGCTTTTTTTCTTGCTTCTCTATCGCTGAGGGTTTTATTTGCTTTTTCATTGCTTTTAGTGTCTTTCTTTTCGTCACTAGTAGTTTCATCTTTGGTAGTTGCGTCTTCTTCCCCCGCCTTTTTACGCTCTATTTTGTCGCGTGCTTTTTCTCTTTTTTCTTTGGCTTTGCGCTTTTTTTCTTCAATTTCTTTTTCGCGTGCCTCGCGTTTGTCTTCAAGTTCTGCTTTTCGTTTGGCTAAAGCTTCAGCTCGCTTGGCGTTGCGTTCATCAAGTAACTGTTGGCGCTTATCTACAGCAGAATCAACGTCATTGCTATTTTCTTTGTCCTGACTTGATTCACTTTCTTGTTTTGAATTTCTATTTTGCTTTTTAGTGCGTGCACTTTCTCTCTTTTCCTTAGCTATACGCTTTTTTTCTTCAATTTCTTTTTTGCGCGCCTCGCGCTTTGCATCTAGTTCTGCTTTTCGTTTAGCTAGGGTTTCAGCGCGTTTAGCATTTCGTTCGTCAATTAACCTTTGCCGCTCATCTTTATCAGAATCGACCTCTACAATATTGTCTTCTTCTTCAGCAGCTTTACGTTCTTTTTTACTTTTTATCTGTTCGCGTTTAGCAGTCCTGTTGATAGTGCGCAGTACTTGCTCGCTAATATCATAACGATCTGCAGAGTACAGCATGACGACATCAGCAGATTTGTCAAAAATAAAATCATATTTTTTGCTTGTGGCAATTTCTTGAACCGCTGCAAATATTTGGTCTTGAATGGGTTGAATCAATTGTTTTTTCTGAATCATCAAATCTCCATTTGGGCCAAATCGCTTTTGTTGGTAATCAATGATTTCATTTTCTATAATTTGGAGTTCTTCTTCACGCTCAACGATGAGCTCATTGGTAAGTAAGACGCGCTCGTTATTGAGTTGTATTTTTTGAGTTTCTAGTTCTGCAAGTCGTTGTTCAACTTCTATTTTCCATTGCTGAACCTTAGCTTCTAATTGATTTTGGGCATTTTGATATTCATTAACATTTTCTAAGATATACTCAGTATCGATATAACCAATCCGGACTCCGCGCAGAACAAGAAAAACAAAAAGGCAAGGTAAGAAACAATACAACTGCTAAAGTTCTCATTTGGTTTGAAGCGAATATGTTTATTTTAAGATACTTCATATTGTATGAATTTCGTTGTTCTGACTTAAGTTATCAAATTAACGAAATTAATTTCAATTTATTTTAATTCATTAACATTCAGCAGTTTTGCGCTACCAATAGTTAAAACTGCTGACCCAAAATGAAATGTGTTTCCCATCCATTTTTTACAGTACTACCAGGGATTGGATCAAATCCGTGACCAAAGTCAATTCCTAGGAGTCCAAACGCCGGCATAAACAGACGAATTCCAAGCCCAGCAGAACGTTGTATGTTAAAAGGGTTGAAATCCTTAAAGTCGTTGTACGAGGCTCCACCTTCTAAAAATGCCAATGCAAATATTTTTGTTTGTCCTTTTAATGTAATTGGGTGTCTAAGTTCGAGTGAGAATTTGTTGTAGATACTTCCACCATCTTGACTCGATAAGGATTGATTGGCATAACCGCGTAGCGCTATAGCTTCACGGCCATCTAGTCTGTAGGTAGTCATTCCATCTCCACCCAAAAAGAAGCGCTCAAAAGGAATTACACCACGATCGTTGTTATATGCCCCCAAAAACCCAAATTCAAAGCGCGGCCTCAAAATCAACTTTCCTTTAATTCTTGTGTACCAATCACCCGAAAACTTAATTTTATAAAATTCTAACCATTTGAATCGCTCTTGGTCAATTTCGCTAATACGTTCATTCGCTGCATTTCTTTCAGCAATTTCATCATCATCAGTAGTATTACTCAATTCACGAATTCGCTCAGCTTTTTCGTCCCGCTCATTTTTAAGCGCAGTGTAATCAACGCCATTAACTGCAGAGTATGGAAATGTTACTTTTGCGGATAAACTAAAATTTGACCCTCCTTCTGGGTAAATTGGGTCATTATAGGTATTGTTTCTGCTTAAGCCTATTGTATATGCCAAATTATTTGCGCTACCATCACCAAAAGTAAAAAGTCCCGTATTGTAGTTATTCAAATCGTAATATTGATAACCTAAGTTCTGTGAAAGCACAAAATAATCATCTGGGACAGTTAATTTTTTTGCAATTCCAAAGTTAATACCAGTTATATTGAAACTTCTATCTTTATCAGCTGATCGCGTAGCTCTATTGTAAAGGAATTGTTTTGTTTGTGAAATCGAAGTTGAAAATTGTACAGGCTTTTCCCCACCCAACCAAGGTTCTGAAAATGAAAAGCTATAGGTTTGAAAAAATTGACTGGCTTGTAATCTCAACGATAGACTTTGTCCGTCGCCCATTGGGACTGGAGTATAGGCTTTTTTGTTGAACAAATCTTTTATGGCAAAATTGTTGAAGGATAGCCCAAGTGTGCCAATAAATCCACCACCACCATAACCGCCTTGAAGTTCAATCTGACTAGATCCTTTTTCTACAACACTAAATTCCATATCAAGTGTGCCGTCGTTAGGGTTTACATTTTTAAAGTCTGGAGCAATTTCTTGCGCATCAAAAAATCCTAACTGCCCAAGTTCACGAACAGTTCTTACGACATTACTTTTACTGTAAAGCTGCCCAGGGCGTGTACGCAATTCGCGATACACCACATGATCGTTGGTTTTGTTGTTGCCCTTGACAGAAATATTTTTGAAATAAGCAGGCTTACCTTCAGTTACTCTAATTTCCATGTCAATGACGTTGCCATCAGCACTAACTTCAACAGGTGTTATTGTAGAAAATAAATATCCGTTGTTTTGGTATAAGTTAGTTAGATCAAATGCATCTGGATCTGAGTTATCAGCAATACGTTTCTCAAGTTCTACACCATTGTAGGTATCCCCTTTTTTAATTTTTAGGACTTGATTTAACTGTTCATCAGAGTAGATGGTGTTCCCCAAAAAGTTTATAGTACCGTAAGTGTATTTTTCGCCCTCCTCAATGGTAATCTTGAGGTCGACTGTTTTGTCATCATTCACAACCAATGAGTCCGAAACTATTCTTGCGTCCCGAAATCCTTTTTCCTTTAGCTTGTTTACAACATTCACTAGATCTTCCTCATAATCAGCTTCAATATATTTTGAACGTTTATGGACTCTAATAAGGTTCTTTTGCTTTGTATTTTTCATGGCTTTGCGCAGGCGCTTACTGCTCATTTTTTTATTGCCATAGAATGCTATTTTTTTAATCTTAACCTTTTGACCTTTATCTATTCGAATACGCATATCAACACGAGTTTTCTCAACAGAATCAATGACTTTGCTGGTACTTATCAATGCTTTTGCGTTTAAGTATCCTTCTTTTTTGTATTTATTTTCTAAATAGTATTTTGTTGTAGTGATTAGGTTTTCAGTGACTTTAATTCCGGGAGTCAGTTTGTTTTCGTCTACGATTCCACTGATTTTTCCTTTCTTAACCCCTGTAATTTTCACTTCTTTTAGCTCAGGGAGGTCGTCGAGTTGAATTTCCAGGTAAATTTGATTCCCTTCAATTTTTGATATAAAAACATCAATATTTGAAAATAAATTCGAATCCCATAATTTTTTTATTCCATCACTAATTTTTGTTCCTCCCGGAATAGTTACCTTTTCCCCTTTGATAAGGCCAGAATAGGTGATGATGGTTTCAGCACCATAAACGGTTTCCCCTTTAACACTGATATCTGCTATTGTGTAGTCTTTTCTTTTGGAAATATCTAGTGTTTGTCCATGTGCTGTGTAGCACATTAAAATCATGAGACAAGAAATTATATTAAGAAACCTGTAGGTGTGTTTAGTTAAGTTGTTCACTTGTTTTTCCAAATCTTCGTTCTCTTTTTTGGTAACTGGCAATAGCCTTATATAAATCTTCATCGCTGAAATCAGGCCAAAACACTTCTGTAAAATACAATTCAGCATAAGCAATTTGCCATAATAGAAAATTGCTTAGTCGTTGTTCACCGCTTGTTCTTATCAGTAAATCTACGTCTGGCAAATTTCGCGTGTAAAGATGCTGATTTATTACCGATTCATCAATTTTTTCAGAAGAAATTATATTATTTTTGATTTTTTCTCCAATTTTTTGCACCATTTGCGTTAATTCATCTCTTGAACCATAGTTTAAAGCAAGATTTAAAGTCATTTTAGTGTTCGATTTGGTGGCATCGGCCACATGAATCAGCTCGTTGTATACTTTTGTTGGAAGTGTTTTAATATCTCCAATCGCGTTCAACCGGATATTATTTTCCTGTAGGGTTTTAATTTCTTTTTTTAAGGATGAAATTAATAAACGCATAAGAGTTTTTACTTCCAGTTTTGGGCGCTTCCAGTTTTCAGTTGAAAAAGCATAAAGCGTAAGTTGTTCAATGCCCAATTGCGCACAACTTTCTACTGTGGTTCGCACTGATTTTGTGCCATTTTCATGGCCAAAGGCACGAATTTTTCCTTTAGATTTTGCCCATCGCCCGTTGCCGTCCATAATAATGGCAATATGTTTGGGGAGAGGGTGGTTGAGTATGTCGTCTTTTGAGCTCATTTAATAGTCGCAAAAACAAGGGTTTTGTCCAAAAGTGTAAGTTAAGGTAATTCCACTAAACACGTACCAGTCATTGTTGTTAAAGTTTCCAAATTGTAATTCTTTTAACTCATCAGCATCAGGAAGGCTACCGTCCAATTCGTCCGAGAAAGTGTATCTTGCTGCAACTTCTATACCAAAAATTAAATCCTCGGTAAGGGTCACTTTCATTCCCAAAGCAATGGGAATTCCAAAAGCATTGCTTTTTGTTTTTTCAGAGATTAGTTTATTGTTGTTATAGTAAAAGTTTGGATGGTTAAGCATGCTTACACCAGTGTAAATATAAGGGCTAAAGTTAAAGCTATTGCGGTGCAAATCGAAGTCTAGAAAAGTAAATTCAATACCTGCAGAAACCTCCAAAGCCTCTTCTTTAAAAAAATACCCTCTTTCTTGTCTTTTTGGATCAGAGGACTTGCGGTCATTTCCTAATAAAGTGGTGTAAATAACACTAACTCTGTAAGAGTGTCTTGCACTTCTGTTCCAGCGAAATATTCCTCCAATTGCTAATTTTTTTGGGGCTATGAATTTGGTAGAACCCACATCACCAATAAAATTTGATCCTCCGCCAAAAACACCAATTTCATAAATTTGAGCACCCCCCAATTGTATGATTGAAACAAAAAGTAAAATGCAATAAATTTTTTTCATGTAATTTAAAATGAGTGCAAATATAACAAAATTGAAATCGCTTCAAAACAGATTCATTTTGAATAAGTTAAACGGAAAAATAACGAGATTATTACTTTAGTTTCTGGGATCGGCACCCCAGAGCAGTTTTTTGCGCAAAGTTTGAATAAAGGTACCTGCTTTAAGTTCAATCATTTTAATGTCAAAAGCTGCTTTTTTGATGGTAATTCCAATCGAATTGTCTAGTGAGTTAATTCGGGAGTCTAAAGAAACTAAATACTCATGTTCACGACCACTAACATTTAATCTAATTTTGTGTTTTGCTGAAATAACTAAAGGGCGTGCATTGAGGTTATGAGGTGCAATGGGGGTAATTACCAAGCTATCGGATTCTGGCATAATGACTGGTCCTCCGCAACTCATGGAATAGCCTGTTGATCCAGTAGGCGTAGAAATAATAAGGCCGTCGGCCCAATACGAGTTTAAATACTCATCATCTAGCCAGGTTTCAATACTAATCATCGAGGTTGTATTTTTTCTGCTTACCGTAACTTCATTTAATGCAAAGTCTAGTTCAAAATTCGATTCTTTTTGATTGGTCGTTACCGATAAAACACTGCGTTTCGATATGCGGTATTTCCCTTCAAATATTTGGTCTAGAGCGCCAATAATATCATCCCTTTTTATTGTTGCTAAAAATCCAAGTCGACCTGTATTAATACCTACAATAGGAATATCTAAATCTTTAACATGTGTTATTGCTCTTAAAATTGTTCCGTCACCGCCCACGCTAATCATAAGATCAAAAGAGTCATCCAAATCAGTAAAGGTTCCAAGGGTGTTGGCTTTAATATTTATGCTGGAGTGTTCGAGAATGGAATTAAAGAAATGAGCATCTACAAAAACTTCAGCAGATTTGCTTCCCAAATAAGCGAAGAGGGCAGCAATAGCCGAGTGAGATCGTTCATTGAATTCTGGACCGTAGACTGCTATTTTCATGGGGACAAAATTACAAATTTAAATATCGATTCAAGTATGCAGAACGATCTTTAAGTGTTTTTAAAAAACGATCGTCTTCATGACCAGAAATAATTGTATAGCCATACCTTCTAAAGTTTTCAAATATGGCACTCAAGCCAGAGTTTTCAATTTTGATGATCACTTGTACCATATCATTCTTTATTTTAGAAACAAATACGCCAAGCATTTTTACATTATTTGATTCAACAATTTGACATATTTCGCTTAACGAGTAGTCTTTGTATGCCTTTTCGATAATGATAGTACCACCTGGTTCTGCAAAAAAAGGAGTGTTTCTAAACAATGAAATAATATCAATAAGTAAATAATACCCCAAATAATTGTGGTTTGAATCTAGAACTGGCATCAGGTTAGAATCGTTGAGTGCAAATGTGTCTAGGACGTCCAACCAAATTGCAGACTGCTCTACAAAAAAATGCTCAACAGCATAAAGGACATCCTCCACTTTTTCGTTTCCATCAAAGCAATACACATCAGTTTCAGAAAGACATCCGATATAAATTCCATCTTTTTGAATCGGCACATGCGAATAAGTCAGTTGATTAAACACTTCTTGAAGCTCCTTGATTTTGGCGCTTACATCAAAAGGTCTAAGATCGTTGATGATGTGTTGATCCAGTGGCATATCTTATTTATAAGTCTCTGCAAATTAATCAAAAATAATATACTAAAAGCTACGGACTTTGTATTTTTGCAGATAAATCAATCTGGTTATGACAAAATTAAGCGTGAACATCAACAAAATAGCAACATTGAGAAATGCAAGAGGTGGCGACACGCCCAACCTGATACAATTTGCAAAAGACGCTCAGGAGTTTGGCGCACAAGGCATTACAATTCATCCACGACCAGACGAACGCCACGTTCGCTATCAGGACGCACATGATCTTAAAACCGAAGTTTATACAGAGTATAATATAGAAGGAAACCCGATTCCAAAATTTATAGATTTAGTTTCAGTCATTAAACCAGATCAAGTGACCCTTGTACCTGACGCTGAAGATGCCATCACGAGCAATGCTGGATGGGATTGCGTAAAACACCATTCATTTTTGCGTGAAACTATTGATGAATTTCAAAAGCAAGGCATTAGAACTTCAATATTTTTGGACCCTAGCCTTCATCAAGTAGAAGCTGCCAAGGCTACGGGCACAGACCGCATTGAATTGTATACAGAGAGTTTTGCACACAACTATGCCATTGGTAATTCAGCTGCAATTAAACCCTACACCGACTGCGCTGTTCTTGCTCATGAATTAGGGATGGGTATAAATGCAGGGCATGATTTATCTTTAAATAACATTAAATTTTTCAAGCAAAATATTCCAAACTTATTGGAGGTTTCGATTGGTCATGCCTTAATTTCTGAAAGCCTATACTTAGGAGTAGAAAATGTCATCAATATGTATTTGAATCGATTGGAGTCATGAATCTGCATGCAAAAGTAATTGGGGTAGGGCAGCCATTTATCATACTACACGGATTTCTTGGGATGGGCGACAATTGGAAGACCATGGCTCTTCGCTTTTCAAAATTGGGGTATCAAATTCACCTTATTGACCAAAGAAACCACGGCAGAAGTTTTCACGACGACAAATTTGATTATGAACTTCTTACGCAAGATTTGCTGAGGTATTGCACACAAAACGCCATTGAAAAATGCATTCTTTTGGGGCATTCAATGGGTGGAAAAACTGCAATGCTTTTTACCGCTCTTTACCCCAGTTTAGTTCATCGGCTCATTGTAGCCGATATTGCCCCTCGGTTTTATCCGGTGCATCACGATGCTATTTTGGAAGGGCTTGACTCGCTTGATTTTTCGCAAATAAAATCAAGAAAACAAGCCGATGAAAAACTGTCCGAGTATATTTCTGAACTCGGAATCAGACAGTTTTTATTAAAAAACTTATATTGGATTCAGCCTGGACAATTGGCTTTACGTATCAATTTGAAAGCATTAAAAAAGAATGTTGCTGAGGTAGGTGAAGCTCTACCAGCTCAAATGAGCGTGGAGCGATCTACACTATTTCTTAAAGGTGATCGCTCCGAATACATCGGCCCAGATGATGAAAAACAAATTTCTGTGCAATTTTCAAATGTTAGAATTGAAACCATCCCAAAAGCAGGCCATTGGCTTCATGCCGAAAACCCTGAAGCATTTTTTGCAGCTGTTTCAAACTTTTTGTCCTGATTTTCAAATTATTAAAATATTTGTACTCCATTAAAATTGTTGTACTTTTGCCACCCAATTTTTAATTCATAACAATGAATATTACAAGAGAAAATAAAGATGCTTTAAATGCGGTTGTAAAAATCGACATTGAAAAGTCAGATTATGCTGATAAAGTAGAAAAAATTCTTACCGATTACAGAAAGTCTGCAAATATTCCAGGATTTAGAAAAGGTCAAGTTCCAATGGGCTTGGTCAAAAAACAATACGGTAAAGCCGTTTTGGCTGAGGAAGTCAACAAACTACTTCAAGAATCTTTAGGTAAATATCTAAATGATGAAAAGTTAGACGTTTTGGGGAATCCGTTGCCAAAAGCGCAAGATGATATTGATTGGGATACTGACGCATTCTCTTTTGAATTTGAAATTGGATTAAGTCCAGAGTTTGACATAAAGCTAAAAGGACGTAAAGCGATCACACAATATACTATTGTGGCGGACGATAAAATGGTTCAAGATCAAATCACCAATATACAAAAGCAATATGGTCAACTGATTTCTAAGTCAGAAGCTAGTGAAGGTGACGAACTAACTGGAGTGTTTTTCAATGATGAAGTGGGTATTGAATCGACCACGACCATTTCATTGGACAAATTGAAGGGGAAATCCAATCTAAAGAAATTTATTGGTGCAAAATCCGGAGATATCATCACTGTAAAATCAAAAGGACTTTTCAAGGAAGCACATGACTTGACAACCTACCTAAAAATTGATCAAAACACGGCTAATGATTTGAATGTTCAGCTCACATTTACAGTCAATGAAATAAACGAAAGAGGCTTAGCCGATTTGGATCAAGAGCTTTTCGATAAATTATTTGGTAAAGACGTTGTAAAAACGGTTACTGAACTAAAAGAAAAAATTAAGGCAGATGCAGAAAAGCAATTTGTTCAGCAATCAGATCAGAAATTATTAAATGATGTCACTGAATATTTAGTAGAAAATACCAAGTTTGATTTACCAGCTGAATTTTTACAAAAGTGGCTTCAAACAGTAGGTGAAGAGCCTATGAATGAAGCTCAGGCTAAAGAAGAGTATGAAAAGTCTGAGAAAAGTATGCGTTATCAGTTGATAGAGAGCAAACTGATTGTAGACAATAATCTACAGGTGAATTTTGAGGAATTGAAAGCTTATGCTGGTGAAATGATTAAAGGTCAGATGGCACAATTCGGACAATTGAATCCTTCTGAAAAAGAAGTAGAAGATATAGTGGCGCGTGTGTTGTCAAATCAAGATGAAGTAAAACGAATGTCAGAGCAATTGACAAGCCAGAAATTGTTAAGTTTTTACAAAGACAACGCAAAACTTAAAGCTAAAGAAATGAGCTATGAGGCTTTTGTTAAAGAAGTTTACGGAAAGTAATTTTTAGCTGTAAAATAAATTTTAAACACTTCTTCGGAAGTGTTTTTTTGTATTTAAAAAATAAACTATCCTTCGAAAATAATAGTATATTTACATTCTCAAAAACAAACATATATATGGATTACGGAAAGGAATTTAAAAAATTTGCGACCAAAGATCAAGGCATCAGCAGCACCTACTACGACAAGATTGTTAGCAGTATGATGCCAACGGGGCTTACCCCAAATATTATTGAGGAACGCCAAATGAACATTGCAATTTTTGATGTTTTCTCACGTCTTATGATGGATCGAATTATTTTTCTTGGTACGGGAATCAATGACCAAGTGGCCAATATTATTCAGGCTCAATTATTGTTTTTGGAAAGTACAGATGCTGCTAAAGACATTCAGATTTACATTAATTCCCCAGGTGGAAGTGTTTATGCTGGTCTAGGTATTTATGACACCATGCAGCTGATCAAACCAGATGTTGCTACCATTTGTACAGGAATGGCAGCTTCTATGGGTGCTGTGCTGTTGTGTGCTGGTGCAAAAGGAAAGCGCAGTGGGCTGACGCATTCTCGTGTCATGATTCATCAACCTTTGGGTGGCGCTCAAGGGCAAGCAAGCGATATTGAAATTACTGCACGGGAAATTTTAACATTAAAAGAAGAACTCTACAATATTATTTCCAAGCATTCTGGACAAGACTATGATAAGGTATATGCAGACAGTGATCGAGATTACTGGATGAAAGCGGATAAAGCCCTTGAGTACGGAATGATTGATGAAATATTGTCAAGAAAGGCATAGTGCCACCACACAAAACCTCAATCTCTTATGGCTAAAGAAGAATTAGAATGTTCATTTTGCGGTAAACAAAAAGCAGATACAAATCTACTTATTGCAGGCCTTGATGCGCATATTTGCGATCGTTGTATAGAACAAGCCCATGGAATTGTTGCCGAAGAGTCAAAGCATCAAGACAAAGAACTCTCTTCTGAACTGATGCTCAAGAAGCCGAAAGAAATAAAAGCTTTTTTGGATGCTTATGTTATTGGCCAAGATCAAACAAAAAAAGTGATGGCTGTGGCTGTTTATAACCATTACAAACGCTTATTGCAGACCACTACTGATGAGGATATTGAAATACAGAAAAGTAACATCGTCATGGTTGGCCAAACAGGAACAGGCAAAACACTAATGGCCAAAACCATTGCTAAAATGCTCAACGTCCCTTTGGCTATTGTAGATGCAACAGTCATGACAGAGGCGGGTTATGTCGGGGAAGACGTAGAAAGTATGTTGACACGTCTTTTACAAGCGGCTGATTATGATCAAGAAAAAGCCGAACGTGGAATTGTTTTTATTGATGAGATTGATAAAATTGCACGAAAAAGTGATAACCCTTCGATTACAAGAGATGTATCGGGTGAAGGAGTACAGCAAGCATTGCTTAAATTGTTGGAAGGGACTGTAGTTAATGTTCCCCCAAAAGGAGGAAGAAAACACCCTGATCAAAAATTCGTTGAAGTTAATACTGAAAATATCTTATTCATCGCCGGTGGAGCCTTTGATGGTATTGAGCGTCATATCTCGAAACGCCTCAATATGGCAGCTATTGGCTACAAATCTGTTCAAGAAGGCGAACAAATAGACACCCAAAATCTCTTGCAATATATTACTCCGAAGGACCTGAAAGATTTTGGCCTTATCCCTGAAATTATTGGACGACTTCCCGTTCTTACACACATGAACCCATTGGATGAAGCAACCTTGAGAGCGATTCTTACAGAGCCTAAAAATGCACTAACCAAGCAATATATTAAACTCTTTGAAATGGATAACATCAAGCTAAGCTTTAAAGACGAAGCCTTGGATTTTATCGTACAAAAAGCAGTAGAGTATAAGCTAGGAGCCCGTGGATTGCGTTCTTTATGTGAGGAAGTTCTAACCGATGCTATGTTTTCGCTTCCTGGAAGCGAAGAAACGTCTCTGGTTGTGGATAAAGCCTATGTTAAAAAGCACCTGAGTAGAACCCGCTTAAATCAACTTAAGGCGGTCTCATAGCTTTCTGTTTACAATTCTTTTAAAAGTAATATGCTGTTGCATAAGCAAGGGCTACAATCTAGGCTAGTGCCATTAACTCTTCTAATAATATTCTTGAATTTGAGAGCCGAGGAATTTTATGTTGTCCGCCTAATTTGTTTTTACTTTTCAGCCAATCGTGAAATTGTCCATTGCGTGCAAGAATAATTTTTGGAGGATTTAGAGTCATGTTGTTGTAGCGTTTGGCTTCATAATCGGAATTCAATGCTTTTAGTGCATTATCTAGAAGTTCTGAAAAATAGTTCAGATCTTTCGGTGGTGTTTTGAATTCAATGAGCCATTCATGCGCCCCTTTGTTATTACCCTGCATGAAAATTGGTGCAACTGTGTATTCGCTAATTTCACAACCCACTTTTTCTGATACATTTTTTAAGGCGCGCTCGCTGTTCTCTATTATTAATTCCTCCCCAAACACATTAATAAAATGCTTCGTACGCCCTGTTACCTTAATGCGGTAGGGGTCAATACAAGTAAAACGAACCGTATCGCCAATTTGATAGCGCCAAAGCCCAGCATTGGTCGTGATGATCACAGCATAATTTTTGCCTTTTTCGACCGCATACAATGGAATTACTTTTTCGTTTTTAGTACCATATACATCCATAGGGATGAACTCATAAAAAATGCCATAATCCAACATCAATAATAAATCGTTTGAGTCGTTTTGATCTTGAATGGCAAAAAATCCTTCTGAAGCATTGTAGGTTTCATAGTATTTGAATGAAGAGGACGGGATTATTTTTTTGTACTGATCGGCATAGGGCATGAAACTAACTCCTCCGTGAAAGTAAACTTCCAAATTGGGCCATATCTCCAATAAATTAGAGTGAGCTGTAGTCTCAAGAACATTATTTAACAACACCAGCATCCAAGAAGGAACACCAGCTAAGCTCGTTACATTTTCTTTGATAGTTTCATCCACAATCGCTTGCATTTTTGTTTCCCAGTTGCTCATTAGCGAGACTTTATTGCTTGGCGTACTGCTGAATTCTGCCCAAAACGGCATATTATCAATTAAAATAGCTGAAAGATCCCCAAAAATAGTCCCATTTTCTTCGTAAAGTTCTTTGCTCCCCCCAAGGCGTAAATTTTTACCATTAAAAAGCTCAGAATCAGGGTTGTTATTCAAATACATACACAACAAATCTTTCCCTGCTGCATAATGACAGTCCTCCAAAGAGGCGTTACTGACGGGGATAAATTTACTTTTGGAATTTGTAGTCCCGCTTGATTTTGCAAACCATTTAATAGGCTTAGCCCAAAAAATATTTTGCTCTCCTCGGCGCGAGCGCTCGATCAATTCATGTGAAGTTTCATAAGTAGAAACAGGAACTCGCTCAGCAAATTCTCTGTATGACCCAATGGATTCAAAATTGTATTTCTTTCCAATTTCAGTGTTTTTTGACAATTCCAGCAGTTGAGTAAGTAACTCATTCTGAACTTCGTAGGGGTATTTAAGAAACAAATCAATTTGATGAAAACGCTTCTTTAAAAACCAGGACGCAACGGAATTGACTAATGGAATTGGCATAAAAAATAGCTATATTTACAATGTTAAAAGTAACAAAATTTATTTATGCTTTATCAAGGTGTGCTTACAAAAATGCAAACGGAGCTAGCGGCGCCCATAAATTATTATTTGTCTCTTGGAGGCGCGCTTATTCAAGCACATCAATTGATTCATAAAAAGCTAAAATTAAAATTTATTGGATTTGAATGTTTAAGTTGCGGAAGCAGGGAAGTTACCTTTCGTCAAGGCTTTTGTAAGTCTTGTTTTTTTGAACTACCACAAACTGCCGATTGGATTATGCATCCTGAGAAAAGTAAGGCGCATTTGGATATTGAAGAACGCGATTTAGAATTTGAAAAAAAAGTTCAGTTACAACCCCATATTGTGTATTTGGCCAATTCGAGTAATGTTAAGGTAGGTGTAACGAGAAAAACACAAGTCCCAACGCGTTGGATCGATCAAGGGGCACAAACTGCTCTTGAAATTTTAGAAGTACCTAATCGGTACTTAGCAGGTGTGGCTGAGGTCGCTTTAAAAAAACATATTAGCGATAAAACCAATTGGCGAGAAATGTTAAAAGGCAACGCAACACAAGAAGATTTGTCTGTTTGGCGGCATCAACTCTCGTCCTTTCTTCCAGAAGAAGTCAAGCCGTATTTTCTAATTAATAATGAGCCGCTAAACTTGCAATTCCCAGTTCATAAATACCCTGAAAAACCGAAAAGCTTGAACCTTACTAAAACACCAGAATACGAAGGAATTTTAGTAGGTATTAAAGGGCAATACCTCATTTTTGATGATGAAACAGTTTTTAATGTACGCAGCAATGAAGGTCTTGTTATTGGTCTTGATGTACAAGCTTAATCCAATTCAATTTCTTCGTTGATATCAAGTTTAAAGCGTTTTCTAAACATATATACACCAAGGTATAAAAATGGAGTATCAAGTGCGGCGATGATAATTTTGAATAGAAATCCAGCAAGCAGTAATCCACCAAACAAATTCCAGCTGATTTCTCCAAATGCACACAGTAGTAAAAGTACCGTAGCAGTATCAATAAATTGTGATAAAAACGTAGAGCAATTGTTGCGTAACCATAGATGTTTACCCGCAGTCAGGCGTTTCCAATAATGATAAATCTGTATGTCGATAAATTGAGCAAAAAGATAGGCCATCATGCTTGCCAAAACAGCAATGGCTGTACTCCCAAACACTGTTGAGAATAAATCGTCTGAAACAGGCGACCAATCAGTTGCTGGTACCGCATTGGCTACATAAATAATTCCCATGGCAAAAAATGAAGCAAAAATTCCTCCTACAACCACTTCGTTTGCTTTTTTCTTGCCGTAAATTTCACTGATCAAATCAGTTATCAAAAAGGTAATAGGGTACGGCAAGATGCCTACAGAAATTTCAAATAAATTGACTCCGAAAAGAGAAATATCAAAAGGGTAATAATAAAAGAATTTTTTAAATATAAGGTTAGAAACAACAAGAGATGTGATGAACAGTATCCCTAAAATCAAATAAAGGCGTTGCGCTAAGACTTTGTCTTTCAGTGTCATTCGTTGTCAATAATTTCTTTAGTAAAGATATAATATTAATTTTTCTTTTACTTAAATTGCTGCTTCTTATGACAGAACAAAAAAGTATTTTTATAGGAATTGGCAGTAATGTTGGGGATCGTTTTTCTCATCTTCAATTGGCGGTTGAGGCCATTCATTACGAGGTAGGGAGTGTGTTGCGTTTATCCAGTTGTTATGAAACACCTGCAATGGGGTTTGAAGGCGATGCTTTTTTAAATGCTTGTCTTCAAGTTAGGACTTGTTTATCTGCTGAAATAGTACTCTCAAAACTTCTTCAAATAGAAGAACGTCACGGGCGTAAGCGCTTTGATGATGGCCAATACCGCGCTCGAACCATAGATTTGGATATATTGTTTTTCGATGATCAAATTATTGAAAACAATATTTTAACAGTTCCACACCCGCGATTAGATCAACGTCTTTTTGTGCTCAAACCTTTGGTTGAAATTGCAGCAGACTTGTTCCACCCTCAACAAAACAAAACAGTGTCAAAAATTTTAGATGTTTGTACAGACAACAGTCCGATTACAAAACACGACATTCAGCTCAAAAACCCACTACAGGACTTTGATTTTACAGCCTACAATTTTATTGCGATCGAGGGTAATATTGGCGCAGGCAAGACGAGTTTAACTCATATGATGGCCCAGGATTTTAATGCAAAATCTATTTTTGAGCGTTTTGCAGATAATCCCTTTTTGCCCAAATTTTATGAAGATGCCGAACGGTATGCATTTACTTTAGAAATGTCTTTTTTAGCTGACCGCTACCAACAGATTTCGGATGATTTAGCCCAATTGGATTTGTTTAAAGACTTTATCATTGCGGATTATGATGTTTTTAAATCACTAATATTTTCGAAAATTACTTTATCTGCTGATGAGTTTTTACTGTATCGAAAATTATTTTATCAAGTTTATAAAGATATAAAACGCCCCGATTTGTATGTTTATTTGCATCAGAACACAGACAAACTACAGCAGAATATTAAAAAACGAGGGCGCGACTATGAGCGTAATTTAGCATCTGCTTATTTAGATAAAATTCATCTTGGCTACCTAGAATTTATGAAAAATAACCCACAGTCTGAAGTGAAAATAATAGACATTTCGGAGCGCGATTTTATTGAAAATCGTCACGACTATCTATGGCTGCTTAAACAAATTCAAGATTGATTTATTTTTGAAAATAAATCCCATAATACAACCCCGCAACTTACGGCAATATTTAAGGAATGCTTGGTTCCAAATTGAGGGATTTCTAGCACACCATCCGATTGATTTACAACTTCTTGAGAAACGCCTTTAACCTCATGCCCAAAAACAACTGCGTAGCTTGTCTTTTTTTGAGGAACAAAATTCTGCAATAGAACTGCGTTTTCGGCCTGCTCCACAGCGAGGACGGTTACCTTTTTTTGTTGAAGGTCTTGTACAACAGATAAAGTATTTTCGGCGTAGGACCAAGACACAGATTCTGTACTGCCTAAAGCTGTTTTTTGAATGTCTTTATGAGGAGGAGTGGCCGTTATGCCACAAAGGTAAATATGCGCAATGCGAAAAGCATCCGAACTTCTAAAAACACTGCCAATATTATTTAAACTTCTTACGTTATCTAAAATGACAATCAGAGGAGTTTTTTCTATTGTTTTAAAGTCTTCAATACTCAGCCGATTCAATTCGCTATTTTTTAATTTTCGCATGAGTTTATTTGTCTGTTGTTAGGTTTTAAAACACGCTAAAATTAGTTACATTAGCATCTTTATATACCCACAAAAGTACACTTTTTAAAAGGAAGAATCGTTGGCCAAAAAACTAAAAAAAGAAACACCGCTCATGAAACAGTACAATGCCATTAAGGCAAAGTACCCCGATGCTCTCTTGTTATTTCGTGTGGGCGATTTTTATGAGACTTTTGGCAGCGACGCTGTAAAGGCCGCAAAAATATTAGATATTATCTTGACCAAACGCGGTGCTGGAAGTCAGAGTGAAACAGAGCTTGCAGGATTTCCACACCATTCCCTAAACACCTATTTACCAAAATTAGTAAAAGCAGGAGCCCGTGTAGCGATTTGTGACCAGCTAGAAGATCCTAAAAAAACAAAAACGATTGTCAAGCGCGGGGTCACAGAGCTCATAACACCTGGTGTTTCGCTGAATGATGAGGTTTTAAGCTCTAAAACCAATAATTTTTTAGCAGCTGTTTATTTTGGAAAATCGATTGGGATATCTCTTTTGGATGTTTCTACTGGGGAGTTTTTGACAGCACAAGGAACGGAAGCTTATGTGGCTAAATTGCTTCAAAATTTCACCCCAAGTGAAGTCTTAATTGAGAAACAAAAGCGCACAAAGTTCAGTCAAACTTTTGGGGATGATTTTAATGTGTTTTATTTAGAAGACTGGGTGTTTCAAGAGGATTATGCTTATGAGTCTTTATGTACTCATTTTCAAACCAAAACCTTAAAAGGATTTGGCGTTGAGGGCTTGCCATATGGCTTGGTTTCTGCAGGTGCTATACTTCATTATTTGGGTGAGACTCAGCACCATAAATTGCAACATATTACTTCTATTGAGCGTATTTTAGAAGACGAATTTGTTTGGATGGACAAATTTACGATTCGCAATTTAGAGTTGTATCATTCCAGCAACGACAATGCCGTTACTTTAATACAAATTATAGACAAAACTTTATCTCCAATGGGCGGAAGGCTACTTAAGCGCTGGCTTGCACTTCCATTAAAAACTGTTGAAAAAATTAAAGCCCGTCACGATGTGGTTGACTATTTTTATCAAAGTGAATCTGCATTGTCGGCATTGCAATCGAGCATCAAAGGAATTGGTGATTTGGAGCGTTTGGTTTCTAAGGTTGCCACGGGTAAAGTTAACCCCCGTGAAGTGGTGCAACTTAAAAATTCTTTAGAGCAAATCCTACCAATTAAAACACTTGCCTTGGAGAGTGGTCATTCAACTTTGAAAAGTTTAGGGGAGCAGATTCAGGATTGTGATGCTCTTATTACAAAAATTGAAAGTACTCTTAATGAAGATGCGCCCGTAAATATTTTAAAGGGGAATAGTATTACTTCTTCTGCATCTGAAGAATTAGCGTCTTTGCGTGCTATTGCTTTTTCGGGGAAGGACTATCTTGATCAAATGTTGGCCCGTGAAAGTGAAGCTACGGGTATTCCTTCACTGAAGATTGCTTCAAATAATGTTTATGGCTACTATATTGAGGTGCGTAACACCCATAAAGACAAGGTGCCTGAGCATTGGGTAAGGAAACAAACCTTGGTTAATGCTGAACGCTATATTACTGAGGAACTAAAGGAATATGAACAAAAAATATTAGGAGCTGAAGATCAAATTTTAGCTATTGAGCAGCGCCTTTTTTCAGAATTAATTGTTTGGATGCACGACTATATCAAAGACGTACAACAAAATGCTCAATTGATTGCCCAATTGGACTGCTTAAGTGCTTTTGCACATTTGGCCAAACAGCATCAATATACCCAACCAGAACTTGATGACACTTTTGATTTAGACATCAAAAAGGGCCGTCACCCTGTCATAGAACGGCAACTTCCTTTGGGTGAAACTTATGTAGCCAATGATGTCTTTTTAGATCGTGAAACCCAGCAAATCATAATGATTACAGGGCCTAATATGTCGGGTAAATCTGCAATTTTACGTCAAACCGCTTTGATTGTTTTATTGGCACAAATAGGTAGTTTTGTTCCTGCTGAAAAGGCAAGGGTTGGCGTGGTTGATAAACTTTTTACGCGAGTGGGCGCAAGTGATAATATTTCTATGGGTGAATCCACCTTTATGGTAGAAATGAATGAAACCGCTTCAATTTTGAATAATATTTCAGAGCGAAGTTTAGTGTTGTTAGACGAAATTGGACGAGGAACAAGCACCTATGATGGGATCTCTATAGCTTGGGCAATTAGTGAATATTTACATGAACATCCTTCGCGCGCTAAAACACTTTTTGCAACCCATTATCATGAATTAAATGAAATGACAGAATCGTTTTCGCGCATCAAAAATTATAATGTTGCGGTTAAAGAATTGAAAGACAATGTATTGTTTTTAAGAACCTTAGTTGCTGGAGGTAGTCAGCACAGTTTTGGAATTCATGTCGCAAAAATGGCTGGAATGCCACAGGCGGTACTACAACGCTCAAAAAAAATATTGAAACAACTCGAAAAATCACATTCTGGTGATGAACTTACGGCTAAAGTCAAAGATTTAAATTCTGACATGCAATTGAGTTTTTTCAATTTGGACGACCCATTGTTGGAGGAATTAAAAACCGATATTTTGGATACAGATATCGATCGCCTGACGCCCGTTGAGGCTTTGATGAAGCTTAATGAAATTAAGCGAATGCTCACAAAGAAGTGATGACAAAAACCAAAAAAAACTTTGGTATTATCAGAAATGTGTTAAATTTGCAACCCCTTTGTATATCAAAGGGACGTTCTTATAAATTGCGAAAGTAGCTCAGGGGTAGAGCATCACCTTGCCAAGGTGGGGGTCGCGGGTTCAAATCCCGTCTTTCGCTCAGAATTTTTAAGTCTTAATGCTGAAGTGGTGGAATTGGTAGACACGTTGGACTTAAAATCCAATGGCCATTAGGCCGTACGGGTTCAAGTCCCGTCTTCAGTACAAAACCCGCAACAGTCGTTGCGGGTTTTTTTGTTATGTAAGATTCTTTAAATTTTTTATTTATTAAAATCTTTAGTAATATTAACCTTAAATACTACCAATTTGAAACTCTTATTCCTTATAACATCTTTTTTTCTATTTCAAGAACTAGTTTTTTGTCAAAATATCGACTCATTAATTAGTGTTCTTGAGCATAAAATGGAAAAGCAAAAAGTATTTGACAAGGCAAAAGAGAATCAAATAAAAAGATTGTTAGATGACTATTTTAAAACCAATGTTCTTGAAGAAAAAATTAGAGTCAATGATGAACTTTTTAAGCTGTATCAATATTACAATTTTGATAACTCATTAAAATATATTGAAAAGAATATTGAACTTGCTAATCAGCTAAACAATAAGATTTTGATTAATGATGCTATATTAAAAATGAGTATGGTTTTAGTAAATACAGGGCGCTACAAAGAATCAATTGATGCTTTGAGCGAAATAGACCGAAACTCACTTCAAAAACCATTATTCGAAAATTATTTTTATGCATTAAAAGAAGGTTACTCAGGATTGGCTTATAGTACTTCTGTAAAATCCAGGCAATTAAAATATAATCATCTTTATAACATATACAAGGACTCTCTTTTTTTAGAGTTAAAACCGAATTCAGATGAAGCACTGAGACTTAAAGAAAAAGAATCTAGAGACAGCCGTAATATTGACATGGCTTTTAAAATCAATAACAACAGACTTGAAAAAGTTAGCTTAGGGACTCGTTTATTTTCATTAATTACATTTGAAAGATCTCTGCTCTATGAGATGACTGGAAATCAAATAAAACAAAAAGAATATTTAATTCTCTCCGCAATCTCTGACATTCAGGCTTCGGTAAAAGACAATGCTTCTCTTGGAACTCTTGCGAAGATTCTTTTCAACGAAGGTGACATTGACCGAGCATACCGTTATATAAATTTTTCTTATGACGATGCCGAGTTTTTCAACTCCAATTTAAGATTTGTAAATATTGCCAATACGATGCCATTAATTACTAAAGCGTATGAAGATAAAAGCGCAAAACAAAAAAAGCAACTTCAAGTATTGGTCATATCAATTGGTTTGCTTTCAATTTTTTTAATTTTTGCAATTTTCTCTTTATACAAACAGGTTGTCAAAGTTTCAAAAGCTAGAAATGAATTAAAAATTCTTAATGAGGATTTAAAAAGTTTATACGATAAGCTATCAAAAGTAGATAAAATTAAAGAACATTATATAGGTTCTTTTTTAAATTTATATTCTGAATATATATCTAAACTAGATTCTTATAGAAAATTGGTCAGTAAGTATGTAAACAGCAATCAAATGAATGCCTTACTAAAATTATCAAAATCTAAACAGTTGATTGATGAGGAGTTAGAGATTTTTAATAAAAATTTTGACGGATCTTTTCTGCATATCCATCCAAATTTTATTGAGTCAGTAAATAAATTGCTTAAACCCGAAAATCAATTATCCATACATAACTCATCTAAACTCAATACAGAACTGCGGATTTTGGCTCTAATAAAATTAGGAATTACACGAAGTTCAAATATTGCCAAAATATTAAGGTTTTCGGTAAATACAATTTATAATTATCGAGCTGCGATAAATAATCGTGCTTTGGATAAAGACACATTCGAGGATTCTTTAAAATATATATAACCTAATCATTGACTTTAGTTTATTTTCATTTTACTAAAAATACAGTTAAGGTTTTGACAATTTTCGATTTTGACATTTATTTATAGCTCAATTTCTTAAAATTTTCTTAATTTTTTACCGATTTCCGTGACATTAATCCACTTTTAATTTATCCAATTAAAATTTTAAATTACTGATTAACAGTATTTTAGGTATTTTTTTACAAATTCAAAATCCACTTTTTATTTATACGCCATTGATTTAAGATAAATACCAAACTATATTGCAACGCAAACGAAATAGTAATCTTAAATATTTTAATATGAAACTAACCAAACAGTTATTTTTTACCATTTCTATGATGTTGTTAAGTTACACAGCATTTGGTCAGAATGGTCTTACTGGTCAGGTCATTGACAACAATAACATGCCATTACCAGGTGTCTCTGTGGTGATAAAAGGAACTACCGTAGGAACTATTACTGATTTTGATGGAAACTACAGTTTAAACACTGAGCTTTCAGATTCTAAAGTATTGGTGTTTAGCTATATTGGCTTCAAAACTCAAGAAATTATTGTCGACGGTAAATCCGTTATAAATGTTCTAATGGAGGAAGATACAAGCCTACTAGACGAAGTTGTTGTCGTTGGATATGGCACACAGAAGAAAAGTGTTATTACAGGTGCGATTTCTGGGGTAAAACAAACAGAATTAGAAGATTTACCAATCACCAGAGTCGAGCAAACACTACAAGGGCGTGTTTCTGGAGTTACAATTGCTGCAACTTCTGGACAACCTGGTTCTAATTCTACAGTCAGAGTTAGAGGAATCACTACATTAGGATTTAACGAACCGCTATGGGTTGTAGACGGAGTTGTTGTAGATTCAGGTGGTATTGGCTTTTTAAATCAATCTGATATTGAATCTGTTGAAGTACTTAAGGATGCTGCATCCCAAGCAATATACGGTGCTCGAGCCGCTGCAGGTGTAATCCTTATTACTACCAAAAAAGGTAAATCTGGAAAGCTAAGTGTAAATGTAAACAGCTATACAGGTGTATCATCTGCATCTCGACAATTAGACCTTTTAAATGCCAGAGAATATGCTACTCTATTAAATGAAAAATATGTTAATGGAGGAGGAACTATTCAAATTACAGATCCATCATCTCTCGGAGAAGGTACAGACTGGCAATCCGTAATTTTTAACAATAGTGCCATGCGTTCTCAGCACGAGTTGAGTCTTAGTGGGGGTAACGATGTGTCCAAGTTTTATGCATCTTTTGGATATAACAAACAAGAGGGGATCGTTATGAGCGATATTTCTAATTATACTAGAAAAAATGTTCGATTAAATTCAACACACGAAATTTCAGATAAATTACGTTTTGGACAAACTTTAGGATATTCTAATGAGAAAAATGTTGGTATTGGAAACACAAACAGTGAGTTTGGTGGCCCATTATCTTCTGCCATCAATTTGGACCCAACAACTCCAATTGTAGAAACAGATCCTGTATTTGCAGGCCAAGCTCCATACACCAATGAAGGAATTTGGAGAGATAATAACGGGAACCCTTATGGTATTTCTAATTTTGTTGCACAGGAAATGTCAAATCCATTGGCCTATCAAAAGACCCGTTTAGGCAACTATGGTTGGTCTGATAATTTTGTGGGGAATACTTTTGTAGAGTATGAACCAATTGAGGGGCTTAAATTAAGAAGTACGGTTGGGGCAAAACTTGCCTACTGGGGATACAAAAGTTTTACTCCTGTTTCTTATTTGAATGCTGCTACAATTGTAAATCAAAACAATATATCGCGTGGAACGAACAGAGGATTGGGGTGGAATTTAGAAAACACAATTTCGTATTCTAAAAAAATCAAAGACCACAATTTTACTGTTCTTTTAGGGCAAGGTGTATATGCTGATAATATTACTTTTGGAGAGAGTGTAACTTATTATGATATTCCAGTAGATAACTATTCCGATGCATCATTCAATTTTTCAGTCCCTCAAGAACAAATTAATGCTTCTTCATATGAAGGTGTAGAACACAGAGTAACCTCATTGTTTTCGAGATTAACGTATGATTTTGATGAAAAATATTTGCTTACAGCAATTTTTAGAAGAGATGGTTCTTCTCGATTCGGTTCAAATAATAAATTTGGATTTTTCCCATCATTCTCTGCTGGATGGGTTCCATCTAGAGAAGAATTTTGGAACGATAATGATGTCGTAAATCAACTTAAAATAAGAGGTGGTTTTGGTGTAACAGGAAGTGATAATATTGGAGATTTTCAATACTTGTCGACAATTGGTGGAGGACGAAACTACACCATTGGCAACCCTGGTTCAATAGTTATTGGGAATAGCCCTAATGCACCATCTAATCCAGATTTAAAATGGGAGGAAACAAGCCAGTTAAATATTGGATTTGACACGCGTTTGTTCAATGACATTTCATTATCATTCGATTGGTACAAAAAAACTACTACAGGAATATTGCAAAATATAGCAATTCCAGGTTATGTTGGTGCTATAGGAGATCCTGTTGGCAATATCGCTGATATGGACAACATTGGTTATGACATCGAGTTGGGCTACAACAAAAGTTTTGGAGAATTCGATCTTTCCTTTAATGGAAACGTTTCTTATGTAGAAAATGAGGTTACTCATTTAGGAAATGGAGTAGATTTTCTTTCTGGAGGAGCATCTATTCAATCGACGAACTTTCCAATAACAAGAACTCAAGTTGGCCAGCCCGTGAATTCCTTTTATGGGTTCAAAACCAATGGAATTTTTCAGAACCAAGCAGAAATTGACAATTATGTTAGTTCAAATGGAACCATTATTCAACCAAATGCGCAACCAGGAGATTTCAAGTGGGTTGATATGGACGATGATGGGGATATTGACTCTGATGATAGAGGATTCTTAGGAAGTTCGCTACCAAAATTCACTTTTGGTTTTTCACTGAATTTAGACTACAAAAACTTCGATTTTTTCATGTTTTGTCAAGGTGCCTCAGGGAACAAGATTTTTCAAGGGTTAAGACGATTAGACATTGTTAATGCAAATTACCAAACAGCAGCCTTGGGGAGATGGGTAGGTGAGGGAACCTCAAATACTCATCCAAGACTGACAACCAATGACACAAACAACAACTTTTCTAATCCATCAGATTTCTATTTGGAAGATGGTGATTACTTGCGACTAAAAACTATTCAAATTGGTTATAGTCTACCAGAAAGTGTTTTGGACAAATTAGGAATTGATAAATTGAGGGTTTATTACACCGCAGAAAACCTCTTAACTTTCACTAAATACAGCGGATATGACCCTGAAATTGGAGGTGGAATTTTTGGTATCGATCGTGGGTATTATCCACAAGCTGTTACCAATCAACTTGGAATTAATTTACAGTTTTAAAAATAATATTATGAAGTTAAAAACATTTAAAAAAGTATTGATGTACATCCCTGTAGTATTAATCACAATGGCATGTGACAAAGAATACTTGGAAGTAGATCCTAAAGGAACTTTTCTTGAAGATAATTACTACAACAATGAAAGTGAAGCATATTCTGGATTAGTTGCAGTTTACGATATCTTAAGAAAACAATCAGGAGGTTTTGAAAATATGATTTCATTACTAAATTCTGGTTCGGACGATCATTATACAGGTGGTGGAAGTTCATCAGATGGAAGCCAACTGCAGGTATTTTCTAATTACACTATAAGCGAATCAACCATTGCGCCAAGCTATTGGAATGATTATTATCAAGGTATTTTCAGAGCCAATGTTTTATTGTCGAAGTTACCGCAAATAAATATGCCAGAGAATACCAAAGCAAGATTTGCAGCTGAAGCAAAGTCACTCAGAGCTTTATATTACTTTGAATTGGTACGTTTATTTGGAAACATTCCATTAATAACGGGTCCAATCAGTATTGATGATTATTATACTATCACACAAGCGGACCCAAATGACGTATATAATCAAATAGAAACTGATTTGACTCAAGCTATCCCAGCCCTTCCTGCAACCCTTGCAGAATTGGATATGGCCAGCGAGGCAGGAAGACTTAGTCAAGGGGCAGTAAAAGCACTTTTGGGTAAAGTTTATTTATATCGAAATAAAAACTCAGAAGCAGCCAGTATACTTTCAGAAGTGAATGGTACACCTGGTGCGACTAGTCCTTACGGTTATGCCTTATTGAATGATTTCTCAGATTTATGGGGTGCGGATATTGATTTCAATCCTGAAGCAATCATCGAAGTGTCTCATTCAAACCTTAGTAACTCAGGATGGGGTAATTGGGGCTCAGATTCAGACGAAGGAAATAGTCTAAATGTGATGAGTGGACCTCGAGGATATGTTAGGTTAAGCCCTAATGCACCAAGTTATGCATCTGGTTGGGGTTTCAATATCATTACTCAAAATTTATATGATGTAATGGTTGGCGACCCAAGATTTGATTCAACCATTGAAGATTTGCAAGCGTATGCCGATGCTGGAGAAGTGGAATTTGAACAAAGCTACCAACACACAGGCTACTATTTGAAAAAGTTTATGCCATTAACAAGTGATGTAACAACAGGAGGAGGAGAGCCAGTTTTGAATTACAGACAAAATACATATATCATTCGCTTAGCAGACACTTATTTGATGGAAGCTGAAGCTCTTGGAGGCACTGGAACACGTGCACAAGCTTTATTAGATGCTGTGAGAGCGAGAGTAGGACTGCCTTCAGTTCCAGTTTCTTTACAAGCGATTACGCAAGAACGTCGCTTAGAATTAGCTGGTGAAGGTCACCGATGGTATGATTTGGTTAGAACAGGGAATGCTGCTTCGGCATTAGCATTTAAAGGATTTACGCCTAATAAAAATGAAATTTTACCGATTCCTCTTCCAGAACTAGAAAATACAACATTAGTTCAAAACCCTAATTATTAATTATATAAAGTAATATTATGAAATTAAATAGAACAAAAAACAGTGCTTTTGAGGTTTTGTATGTACTACTCACGGCCTTAATCGTAATTTCATGTCAGCCTGATGAATTTCAAGATGCAAATGGACTTAGTGCTTCTGAAATGGATGCTAGTTTTACTATTACTCCAGTTGATGGGGTAAACAATACATATTTGTTTACAGCAAACAGCACTTATTTAACATCACAATGGAATGTTGCCGATGATACTGGATTTAATATTGGAGGCGCTACAAAAGAAGTATTCTTCCCAGATGCTGGCGTTTATACTATTAAACACAGAGTTACAGGAATTGGCGGAGCATCAACAATTGCAGAACAAGAGCTTGTCGTTGAAACATCTGACCCTTTAGCTGGGAATATTGTCAGAGGAGGAAAGTTTGATACTGCTGATGATGTTTCTGAATGGACAGTACTTAATATTAGCGCTTCTGGAACTGAATGGACTTTTGCTGATGGTAAAGCAAAAGTTGCTGGTGGTGGCTGGAACCAAAAAGGAATTTATCAAGCGGTTGACGTTATAGAAGGTATAACTTATAAAGTCGACATGTTGGTGAGTTCAACTACAGGTGTTCAAAATACTTGGTTTGAAGTATTTGCATCTTCTACAACCCCTGTAGACGGCTCTGATTACTCTGCTGGTGGAGCGATAGCAAAATTTAGCACATGGGGTGGTTGTGCCACTGAAGCATTTAGCGGTTATCTTTCTGTAGTAGGTTGTGATTTTCCAGGCGAACAAGGTGTTTTTGTTGCACAATCTACAGAAACTATTTATTTGGTAATCAAGTGCGGTGGCGAAGATTTATTGGACGGCGTTTCTGTCGACAATATTGAAATGAGAACTATTAATTAAAAAAAGAATTTTTTTGAATTGGTTTATTTGTTTGTGGGCCCATTTCCAAGAGATTAAATGGGCCCATAGCTATGGAAACAGACCATTTAAATTTATATTTTGAGGAATAAATTTGTACTAATATTATTGAGCACGATATTATTTCATTGCTCATCAGGAAAAGATAACTCGAATAATAGTTATATACCAACAAACCCAACTATTGATTACAGCAATGTTGATTTGTACTTAACCAATGCAGATCGAACACAATTATTTGATTTACAATCGGATAAAGTCCCTCTTTTTTTGGGAAATCAAAACTTTTCTATTACGGTAAATCCAGAAATTAAATTTCAAGAAATGGATGGTTTTGGTTTTACATTGACAGGAGGGAGTGCCCTACACATAAACAATATGTCACCTTCTCAAAGAGCAGAGTTGTTAAATGAGCTTTTTAATCCAGATAATATGGGAATTAGTTATTTAAGAGTTAGTATTGGAGCTTCTGATCTTGACGCCACACCATTTTCATACAATGATATGCCTAGTGGGCAGACAGATATTAATTTAGATAATTTCTCTATTGCTAATGATGAGCAAAATTTAATCCCTGTATTGAATGAAATTCTTACCATAAACCCAAACATTAAAATAATGGGCTCACCATGGTCTGCACCATCATGGATGAAAACCAACAATAATTCTATTGGAGGGAGTTTAAAACAAGAATATTTTGAAGTTTATGCCAATTATTTTGTAAACTATATTCAAGCATATGCCGACCAAGGCATTCCCATTAGTGCCATAACAGTTCAAAACGAGCCTTTGCATGACGGGAACAATCCTAGTATGTATATGGAATCATTGGATCAATTAAATTTTATTAAAAATCACTTAGGTCCAGCATTTGAAATGGCCAATATTCAAACCAAAATTATTATTTGGGACCACAATGCAGACAATATAATTTATGCTAAAAGTATTTTAGATGATCCTGTTGCTAATGCGTATGTAGACGGTTCTGCATTTCATCTTTATAATGGGTCTATTAATAATCTTTCTTCTCTACACAATGCCCACCCTAACAAAAATTTATATTTCACAGAACAATGGGTTGGTGTCAATAGTGAATTTGACGACAATTTGCGTTGGCACATGAAAGAGTTGATTATTGGTGCGACAAGAAATTGGTGTAAAACGGTCTTAGAATGGAATTTAGCCTCAAATTCAAGCCTTCAACCTCACACCGATGGAGGATGTACAGAATGCTTGGGAGGACTAACCATTGACGGTAATAATGTTCAGAGGAATGTTGGGTATTATGTCATTGCTCACGCTTCAAAATTCGTTAAGCCAGGTTCCAAAAGAATTCAATCCAATTACTCTTCTGATTTACCCAATGTTGCATTTGAAACTCCAGAGGGTAATATTGTTGTAATTGTACTTAATAATTCCAACATAGATATATCTTTTAACATAAAGACACCTGGAGAGTCTGTTACGACATCACTAAAATCAGGCGCTGTTGGCACATATGTATGGTAAATAATAAAAAATATGAACAAAAATCCCTTATATCTAGTTGCCCTAATAATTACCTTTTTTTCGTGTAAACAAAGCGAAAAAACAGAACGTTTAATCGAGAACCACAATGTAATCGATACAAAATCTAACTATATTAACAATGAGGTTAGTGTTTACACCACAGCGGAAAACACAAATAAAAGACTTTCTTTAGACAGCAAAAATTTTTTTGTTGAAGCAAATCAACCTTTAGAAACGGAAGTGGCTATTTTTGTCAATCCTCAAAAACAATTTCAAGAATTTTTAGGCATTGGAGGTGCAATTACAGATGCTTCAGCAGAAGTGTTTTCTAAACTAAGTAAAGATAAACAAGAAGAACTTCTCAACGCTTATTTTACTGAAGAAGGGATTAACTATAACATCATAAGAACCAGTATTCACAGTAGTGATTTTGGTTTAGGTAGTCATACCTATATAGAGGAAGGCGACAAAGAACTTAAGACGTTTTCTATAGAAATGGATAAAGTAAAACGCATACCAATGATAAAGCGTGCACAAGCGATAATAAATGACGATTTGGTGTTTTATGCTAGCCCTTGGAGTCCACCAGCATTTATGAAAACCAACAACCATATGCTTCGTGGGGGGAAGCTACTGCCGGAATACAATCAAGCTTGGGCAAATTACTACGTTAAATTTATCGATGCCTATGAAGCAGAAGGAATCCCTGTTTGGGGCGTTACCATCCAAAACGAACCTATGGCGGTACAGCGTTGGGAGTCTTGTATATATACTGCCGAAGAAGAAAGAGATTTCCTAAAAAATTACTTGGGACCAACATTTGAAAAGAATGGTTTTGGTGACAAAAACATTGTCGTATGGGATCATAATAGAGATTTAATATCTCATCGAGCCAACACTATTTTTGAAGATCCTGAAGCCAAGAAATATGCATGGGGGATAGGGTTTCATTGGTACGAAACATGGACTGGTGGAGACCCGAAATATGACAATCTAAAAAATATTAAAGAATCATTTCCCAAAATGAATTTATTATTCACTGAAGGATGTCAAGAAAAATTTGACCCCACTCAATACGAACGATGGTCTAATGCTGAACGTTATGGAAATTCTATGATTAATGATTTTAATAGTGGTACTGTAGGCTGGACCGATTGGAATATTTTACTCAATGAATTTGGAGGACCAAACCATGTACAGAATTTCTGTTTTGCGCCTATACATGCCAATACAAAAACAAACGAGCTAATTTATACCCCAACCTATTATTACATTGGACATTTTTCAAAATTCATAGAGCCCAAAGCAAAGCGTATTAGCACAACGACAAGTAGAAGTACAATTGAAAGTACATCTTTTCAAAATCCAAATGGGGATATTGTAACTGTGGTCATGAATAAAACGGACCTGCCAATTGATTATAAACTCATTGTTGAGGGTGCGGAAATTCAGCAAACAATTTTGCCTCATGCAATGCAATCTGTACTATATTAATTTAAAAAATTATTACATTGAGTAAGAGGACATATCTTTTATTTATTACCATAATTTCGGCTCTTGGAGGGTTATTATTTGGCTACGACACAGGAGTTATAAATGGCGCTCAATTTTATTTAAGCAAGTATTTTGAATTAAGCGACGCCTTAAAAGGTTGGGTAGTCGGTAGTGGTCTCTTAGGCTGCTTTATAGGTGCAATAACCTCAGGAAAATTAAGTATTAAAATTGGAAGAAAAAGATCATTAATAATTTCTGCAATACTTTTTACTATTTCAGCATATGGTTCTGGTCTTCCAAGTCTATTTCCTGAATCTGTAACTGTTTTAGTGATCTTTAGAATAATTGGTGGTTTAGGTATAGGTATTGCATCAATGAATGCACCGATGTATATTGCTGAAATTGCACCAAATTCCATAAGAGGTAAGATGGTAACGTATTATCAACTCGCTATAGTTATTGGTTTTTTTGCTGTGTTTTTGGCAACCTATTTTATTGGCAATGATTTATCTCAATCAGAAAATATTTCATTTGGTTGGCGACGAATGTTTTGGTCGGAACTAATTCCAAGTACTTTGTTTTTAATTTTATTATTCTTTGTCCCCAAAAGCCCAAGATGGCTAGCGATTAAAGGTAAACATGATGAGGCCGTAGAGGTTTTAATTAAACTTCAAGACGCAGAGAGTGCACACCAAGATATGCAAGAAATTAATTCATCGTTACAGTCTGATAAAACGGACTCGAACCAAGTAAATTATTTTTCAAAATCAGTATTAAGCATTATCTTCATAGGGTCCATTTTATCTATATTACAGCAGTTTACAGGCATCAATGCGGTATTGTATTATGGTGCAGATATTTTTGAAAAAGCATTAGGTTTTGGGCAAGACGATGTGTTAAAGCAGCAAATTCTTCTTGCTTTTATAAATGTTGTATTCACATTAGTTGCCATGTATGGTGTTGATAAATTTGGCAGAAAACCACTTATTTATGCTGGTTGTATTGGTATGATAATAGGATTTTTATTTTTGGGAATCACTCTACAACAACAATCCATAGGTGTTTTATCACTAATAGGAATATTGATATTTATTGCTTCATTTTCTTTATCAATGGGTCCAGTTGTTTGGGTATTACTTTCTGAAATATTTCCCAATAAAATTAGAAGTGTTGCCATGTCAATAGCTGTAGCAGCACAATGGGCTGCCAATTATTTGGTATCTCAAACATTTCCAATGGTTACTGGAAGTGAAATAAACAACAATGTCTTTTGGAATGGATCTTTACCCTATTTCATTTTTATTGGTTTCACTTTGTTTATAATTCTATTTGTCTACAGATGTATACCCGAAACCAAAGGGGTTAGTCTTGAACAACTTGAAAAGAAATTGTGGAATTTTTGAATTTATCGTTGTTATAGTTTAGGTCGATTTAAATCTTTATAAAAATTCCAAACTCTGTTTCGAAAATAGCTCAATGGGGTGTACAAAACCCGCAACAGTCGTTGCGGGTTTTTTTGTTATGTAAGATTCTTTAAATTTTTTATTTATTAAAATCTTTAGTAATATTAACCTTAAATACTACCAATTTGAAACTCTTATTCCTTATAACATCTTGTTTTCTATTTCAAGAGCTAGTTTTTGTCAAAATATCGACTGTTTTGAATTCAGATTTACACTCTAATTCGTTTTTGCTGTAATAGGTTATATCGTATAAACATCGTTTTTTTCTTCTATTTATAACCCTTTATCAGTACTAGTTTAAATTTAAATTATTCTATATAAAAAGGCACCCAATTGGGTGCCTTTTTTTGGTATTGGTTAGTAATTAAAGTGCTCTAAGATTTATTCTGGTATTTCATATTCTACAGCTTGTCCTTCAAGCCCAATAGACCAATGAATTTGAACGATTTTCCACTGTCCATCTATTTTTTTTATCACACCACTATTTCTAACGTTATTAACTTCTCCTGCTTCCCCACCAATATTGAAGGTGAAATCAAGCTCTTGCGTATATGAAGCCATATCACCGCCATCAGCCATGACAACATTTAATTTCCGCGCGCTAAAGACGGGATCTTTAATAGCTAACTGAGCTTCTACTGAAGGCTCAATTTCAGCCCAGCCAGAGAGGTACTCAGCTGCATCTGTACCAATTAAGATTGCATCTTCGGTAAAGGTTTCTTTGGCTAATTCAAGACTACTTTCTGTAAAGAAATCAAATTGACTTGCAATAAAATCATTCGCTTCTTGAGTAGCCTTTTCCATGTCAACAGACGCTGTGTTGTTGCAACTGCTTAGCAACACACATATTGAAAAAAAACTAATTATGTATTTCATAATATTTTGGTTTTAAAATTTAAACAATTAAAAGGACTGGTAGCCCGTATTTGGATGCACAATATTAATCCCATCTGCACCTCCTTTAAGGAAAGGCACCATTGCGCCTATTACAGTATCTTCGGTTTGCCTCCATTTTAAATAAGCGGCATAGTGGTCATTTGTCGCCCATTCACCAACGACCCAAATGGTATTACTATTCTCATTGATTGTCATCTCTAAAGAAAGGCATCCCTCGTATGCTCTTGTGGTAGGTAGACCACCTTCGCTGTTTAAAATTTCCAAAACATTGTCAAGTTTCCCTTCTTTTATATCCAAAGAAACAATAACTAAATTTTTGGGATAAACAGCGTCAACCATTCCACCAAAGTCAAAATAATCCCCTTGTGCGTTAAGTAAACCATCCTCGTCAAAACCAAAGTACCAGTAGCCTTTTAGGCTTAACTCTTTTTTGGTTTGAACTTGTGTTCCTGTCCATACCCCATAGGTGCGTACACTTCCATTCAAGTTTCCTAATGTGTCTGATCCAGGGAGCCAAACTTCAGGAGTGTACTTAACATTATCAAAGGCCATATGGTAGCCTTTTATGTTAGCCATAAACTCATCATAGCCCATTTTTTCTGAACCATACAAAGACGTTTCAGCAACGATATCTTTACTTATAAGTGCGGCTTGTCCGTCATAATCTTCTAGCTCATGAAGCTGAAAAAGCTTTTTGGCTGTTTCTAAGTTTTTTGCATAGTCAGGGTGTTGTTGTTGCATACAACTAGAAGCAAATAGAACTACTATTGCTAATAAGGATATTTTTTTCATAGTTTTAATTATTGGTTAATTATGGCTTAAATCTATTAAATTAACTTTTAATTTACAACTAATTTTTTTTATATTTAGGTCATTAATCTTTTAAAAACATAAAACAATGAACAGAGTAGCATTGCTTAGTATGACGTTAATCTTAATGTCTTCTTGTGCCATTAGTATTGGTAATACAAAAAAAACTTCACCCCCAGAAAGCGCTGTGGAAGTCGACAGAGAAGTTGGTTATTTAAAAACACCAAATCGAACCTATACAGCTTCCTCTGGAGATAATTCTGTTGTAAAATTGTGGGATGAATATATTGCAGTCCATAACAGCAGGGATATTGAAGCCATTATGGAAATGGAATCTGAGTCAATACAAATTTGGGGCCCAAATGGAGAATATATTAAAGGTAAAAAAGCACATGCAGCATTTTTGGCGGAATGGTTTGAAGGAGCAAATCCAAAATGGAATACATTTTTCTCATTTCCAATGAAAGTTAATGATTTGCAAGCTCAAAAAGATGGGCAGTGGGTGGTCACTGGGGCACAAGTTACAATGACAGTTGAGGGTCAAGATAGGAGTGTTATTCATTTGTCAGATGTATATTTTGAGAATGGTAAAGTTGATAAGTTTTATGTTTACCAGCGACTTCCAGCTTCAGATAATTAGTATTTCACCATAATAAATCACAACAAAAGCCACCTTTGGGTGGTTTTTTTGTGCCTATTTTTAAGTTTTGTTTGATTTGCAGAATTTTAATTGATAAATAGTTAATATTTTTATTTTCAAATGACAATTCTTTAATTTTTGAAAATAATTTGGATTCGGAGTTTCAAATAAAAAATTAATTTATAGTTTTACCCCGTTATAAAATTATCATGATTGACACAAAGTTTTTACTATCAAACATTTGTTCACTAACTCTACCGAGTAGTGCTCCATTGTGTCCGCGTCACTACCGTCGTCGCCCTTAGGGTGTATTTATAATTTTTGGAACTTAGGTGAGTCCGGTTCTTCCTTTTCAATTTTCTTTAAGCTTTAACTCTAATTAATCTTCTGATAATGAAACTAGTTATCACAGATAAATCACATCATATTTATGCACAAGTTATTTGTGCCACTATTGAATCTGCTGCACAAGTCAGAGGTACAGGTATTGCCAAGCGCTCTCCCGAATACATTTGTAAAAAGATGGATCAAGGTGATGCAGTTATTGCGTTAGATGGGGATAAATTTGCTGGATTTTGTTACATCGAAACTTGGGACCACCAGCGATTTGTAGCCAATTCTGGTCTAATTGTACATCCTGATTATAGAAACCAGGGATTAGCAAAAAAAATCAAACAATTGGTATTCGATCACTCTAGAACTAAATACCCAAAAGCAAAGGTGTTTAGCATTACCACAGGGCTGGCCGTGATGAAACTTAATACGGATTTGGGGTACAAACCTGTGACCTTCTCTGAGTTGACTAAGGAGCCGTCTTTTTGGAAGGGCTGTCAAACTTGTAAAAATTATGATGTTTTACAGCGTACTGAGCAATCAATGTGCTTGTGCACCGGAATGTTGTTCGATCCAAAACAGCAAAAAAAGAAACGTCCAAAAAAAATTAAGACTTCAACTTTTAAACGCTTAAAAAGTATTAAACAAACTCTTTTTCTTAAAAAACAATAAAATGAATTCTAAACACAGATTAGTTTTGGCCTACAGTGGCGGCTTGGATACCTCTTATTGTGCAGTACATCTGTCACAAGATCTTGGTTATGAGGTTCATGCCGTTAGTGTAAATACAGGGGGTTTCACTAAAAATGAAATTGAATCCATTAAGGTAAAAGCCTATAAAATGGGTGCGTTTGCCTACAAAAATATTCAAGCCACAGAGCAATTTTATCAAAAAGTTGTTAAGTATTTAATTTTTGGAAATGTTCTCAAAAATAATACCTATCCACTTTCCGTCAGTGCTGAGCGCATAATCCAAGCCATAGAAATAGTAACCTATGCCAAATCTATAAACGCTAAATACATTGCACACGGAAGCACAGGAGCAGGAAACGATCAAGTGCGTTTTGATATGATTTTTCAAACCTTGGCACCAGAAATTGAAATTATCACCCCTATTCGTGATAATAAATTAAGTAGGGAAGATGAAATCACGTATTTAAAATCTAAGGGGGTTGACTTGGCTTGGGATAAAGCTAAATATTCTATTAATAAAGGCCTTTGGGGGACGAGTGTAGGCGGTGATGAAACCTTGACATCTCACTTGGCTTTGCCAGAAGAAGCTTACCCTTCTCCACTCAAAAACAACGCACAAACTTTGGTGAAACTTAGTTTTCAAAAGGGAGAATTAGTCGCTGTAGATGATGTAGAAAACACTCCGGTTGTCAATATTCAAATGCTTAATGAACTAGCATCAGCATACGCCATTGGCAGAGACATTCATGTTGGCGATACCATAGTGGGTATCAAAGGCCGTGTTGGTTTTGAAGCTGCTGCAGCTCTGATCATCATCAAAGCCCATCATTTGTTAGAAAAACACACCCTTTCCAAATGGCAACTGCAACACAAAGACAGTATGGCTAGTTACTATGGGATGCATCTTCATGAGGGTCAATACCTTGATCCTGTGCTGCGTGATATGGAAGCATTTTTTCAATCCAGTCAGGCTAGTGTTAGTGGAGATGTCACCGTTGTTTTGAAGCCTTATCATTTTACAATAGAGGGTATTACATCTGATTATGACTTAATGAACTCTAATTTTGCAAGCTATGGCGAAATGAATACTGCATGGACTGCCGACGATGCGAAAGGATTTATAAAAATAACGGCCAATCAAAATAAAATTATTCAAAATTTAAATTCAAAATCATGATACAAGTTGGAATAATTGGTGGAGCAGGATACACTGCTGGTGAGCTAATACGATTGTTGTTAAATCACCCAAAAGCTGTCATAAATTTTGTGTACAGCACATCAAGTGCGGGGCGACTATTGAGTGCTATTCATCAAGATTTGTTAGGCGAAACTTCTATACAGTTTTCAGATCAAATAAATCCAAATATAGACGTTTTGTTTTTGTGTTTAGGGCATGGTAATTCAAAAGCGTTTTTAGAGGCCCATGAGTTTTCAAGTTGTACAAAAATCATAGACTTGAGTCATGATTTTAGGTTAAAAACTTCAGCTAATTTTCAAGCTAAACAATTTATATACGGGCTGCCCGAATTAAATAAAAAGGAGATAATAAAGGCTAATTATATTGCTAATCCTGGCTGTTTTGCAACAGCGATTCAGCTGGCGCTATTGCCGTTGGCAGCTCATCATTTGATTCAAAACCCAGTACATATCAACGCTGTTACAGGCGCTACAGGTGCTGGAACAAAACTTTCCGCCACAACTCATTATACATGGCGTGATAATAATTTTTCGTACTACAAAGCCTTTGGGCATCAACATCTAGGGGAAATTAAAGAGTCTTTAGTTTCACTACAAAAAGAGTTTGATTCTGCGCTAAACTTTATTCCAAATAGAGGGAATTTTTCTCGTGGAATTTTTGCGACCTTATACTTAGAACTTGATGAAAGCTTAGAGACCATTCAATCGCTTTATCAGTCTTTTTATAAAGATGCACCTTTCACCATTATTTCTGAAAATGAAGTCCATCTCAAGCAGGCGGTAAACACCAATAAATGTATACTTCATCTTACGAAATACAACAATAAACTACTCATAACTAGTGCTATCGATAATCTTTTAAAAGGCGCTTCAGGCCAAGCTATTCAAAACATGAATTTGATGTTTGGAATTGAAGAAAAAACAGGACTAAAACTCAAAGCAAGCTATTTCTAATCATGACTTACAGACCACTACCAAAAGAGCTTACAATTGCCAAATCAAAAATAGAAGGTTTGGGCTTATTCGCTTCTGAGGATATCAAGAAGGGGGTAATTTTAGGTATTTCACATGTTCGTGACAATCGATTTGAAAATGGTTTTATAAGAACACCGTTAGGGGGTTTTATTAATCATTCAGAAGCTCCAAATTTGGAGACAATTTTCATAAGCGAAGACAGATTTGTGAAAACAATTAGATCAATTTCAAAAGGAGAAGAATTAACACTCAATTATACACTTTATAAACTATGAAAATAGCAATTATTGGAACAGGTAACCTAGGGCGCTCGATTGCTAAAGGGCTTATTATCAACAACGCCATTACATCTTTATATTTAACGCGAAGAGGGCTAGAAGCACTGCAAGAGTTTGAAGGCTACAAGAATGTTCATCTAACGGCGGACAATAGCAAAGCTGTACAGAATTCTGATATTCTGATTTTTGCTGTTCAGCCCGCGCATTTACAATCTATTTTAGAATCAATTGCGTCACATCTTACAGAAAAGCACATTGTGATTTCGACTATAACCGGATTTTCTATTTCTAAAATAGAAAGTATAGTTGGTGCTCAAAATTACATCATAAGAGCGATGCCTAACACAGCTATTGCTGTTGGTAAATCCATGACCTGCTTGTGCAGTAATCAAACAGGCAAATCAAGATTATCTGTTGCCGAAGCTATTTTCAATAGACTTGGAGCAACAATTTGTATTCCGGAAGAGCAAATGCAAGCCGCAACAGTAGTGTGTGCTAGCGGTATTGCTTTTTGGATGCGCTTGATTCGTGCCACAACTCAAGCCGCTATTCAATTGGGCTTTGATGCTAAAGAAGCGCAACGCTTGGCTATGCATACCAGTGAAGGCGCAGCGCAACTCTTGATACAAAATGGACATCACCCCGAAGAAGAAATAGATAAAGTGACCACACCAATGGGCTGTACTATTGAAGGATTGAATGAAATGGAACACAAGGGTTTAAGCTCTTCTTTGATTCAAGGAATGGTAGCTTCATTTCAGAAAATTAATGCTATAAAAACCAATCAAGTATGAAATTATTTGATGTTTATCCATTATTTGATGTAACGCCAGTTCGTGCAAGAGATGTCTATGTTTTTGATGATCAAGACACACAATATTTGGATCTCTACGGCGGTCATGCTGTGATTTCTATTGGGCATGCTCATCCTAAATATGTTGAGAGCATAACTCAACAGCTGAACCAAATTGGTTTTTATAGTAATGCGGTTAAAAACCCATTACAAATTGAATTGGCCAAAGAATTGGCCATAGATTCTGGATGTCAAAATTACGAATTATTTCTGTGTAGTTCGGGGGCAGAGGCCAATGAAAATGCTTTAAAGTTAGCCTCATTTCATACCAACAAAGCATCCATTATTGCCTTTGAAAATTCTTTTCATGGGCGGACCTCTGCAGCAGTAGCGAGCACGGACAATACAAATATTATAGCACCACTTAATGCACAGCAAAAAGTAGATTTTCATCCATTAGGGGATTTGGAGGCGGTAGAGAACACGCTTAAAAAAGGAGAAACCTGTGCTGTTATTATTGAATGTATTCAAGGAGTAGGTGGGTTAGATCAAACTACTACAGCGTTTTGTCAAGGACTAGAAATGCTTTGTAAAACTTATGGTGCTGTACTCATTGCCGATGAGGTGCAATCTGGTTTTGGCCGAAGCGGAGATTTTTTTGCTTTTCAAAAACATGGTATTACCCCGCATATTATTTCTATGGCCAAAGGTATGGGCAACGGATTTCCAGTCGGGGGTATTTTGATTCATCCAGAGATCGAAGCGTCTTACGGACTTTTAGGAACAACCTTTGGAGGAAATCACTTGGCCTGTGCGGCTACTCTTAGTGTTTTAGACGTGTTAAAGGGTCAAAATTTGATGAATAATGCACAACAAATGGAGCTCTATTTTAGGCAACTTGTCAAAGATATTCCTCAAATTGTTCAACTTAAGGGTAGAGGTTTGATGCTCGGATTGGAATTTGAATTCCCGGTTGCTCAATTAAGGAAATCACTGCTGTTTAACCACAGGATATTTACAGGAAGTTCCAAAAACCCAAATTTAATACGCATTTTACCTCCTTTAACGATCAAAAAGGAACATATCGATACTTTTTTCAGCGCTCTAAAACAAGAATTATGAATCACTTTTTAAACATCAAAAGTATTAAAGATTTGAACAAAACCGTTCAAGATGCCCTTGCACTAAAAGCCAATCCATATGCGTACAGTAGTCTCGGTACTCAAAAGACTTTAGTCTTATTGTTTTTTAATGCAAGTTTAAGAACGCGAATAAGCACAGAGTTGGCAGCTAAAAATTTGGGAATGAGTGTCATTGTTTTGAATGTCAATGACGCATGGCAATTAGAGTTTGAAGAAGGTGCGGTTATGGACTTACAGTCTTCGGAACATATAAAAGAGGCCGCTCAAGTCATTTCTCAATACGCCACCATTATTGGTGTAAGAGCATTTCCAACTTTGACAGACAAGGTCAAGGATCAGTCCGAGTGGGTTTTGAATGCCTTTGCTGCTTATGCATCAGTTCCTCTAATCAATATGGAAAGCGCTACAGCTCATCCTTTGCAAGGTTTAGCGGATGCCATTACCATTGCAGAGCAAAGTGATAAAATCAAGCCAAAGGTTGTGCTTTCATGGGCCCCACATCCAAAAGCTTTACCGCATGCAGTTGCCAATTCTTTTGTGCGGACCATGCAGCTTCAAGATGTGGATTTTAGTATAGTTCATCCTGAAGGCTATGATTTGGATCCATCAATTGTAAAACACACAGCTGTATCCAATAACCAAATAGAAGCTTTTAAAAATGCTGATTTTATTTACGCCAAAAACTGGAGCTGTTTTACTGATTATGGAAAAATTCTAAAACCAAAATCAAATTGGATGATTACAGAAGAGAAAATTGGCAAAGCTAAATTTATGCATTGCCTTCCAGTCCGACGAAACGTTGTGGTAGAGGACGCTGTACTTGATAGCCCAAAGTCTTTATGCATCGACCAATCTAATAACCGAACTTTTGCTGCTCAAATTGTGTTGAAACAAATTTTAGAATCATTATGAAACAGTCACTAAGTATTGTAAAAATAGGAGGTCATATTTTAGATGATCCTGAAGCCAAAAATTCATTTTTGTCTCAATTTGCTGCTATTGATGGATCTAAACTATTGGTACATGGTGGTGGGAAATCAGCGACAGAATTATCAAAAAAAATGCAATTAGAGGTTCAAATGGTGGATGGACGGCGTATTACAGATGTTAATACTCTTGAAGTAATCACTATGGTTTATGCTGGAAAAATAAACACTTCGATAGTAGCTCAGCTACAAGCGCTGGGGTGTAACGCTATAGGTTGCTCTGGAGCTGATGCTAATTCTATTCAATCTGTAAAACGGCCTGTTTTGGATGTTGATTATGGATTTGTGGGGGATATTCAAAATGTAAATTCGGACTATATTTCAATGTTGTTAAGTGCAGGATTAACGCCAGTTTTTTCTGCTATTACGCACAATAAAAAAGGACAATTACTCAACACCAATGCAGACACTATTGCCGCTTCAATAGCAAAATCTCTAGCCGATATTTTTGATGTTACATTATATTACTGTTTTGAAAAACAAGGAGTTTTAAAAGACAAGAATGATGAAAATTCATTAATAAAAGCAATAGATAAGCCGATATATGATGAACTTGTAAAATCAGGATTAGTTACAGACGGAATGTTGCCAAAATTACAAAATTGCTTTGAAGCTTTACAACATCAGGTTTCGAGGGTATGTATTGGTCAGCCAAGTATGCTTTCGGGGGATTCTAACAACTACACAACTTTAACACTATGATAACCATAGACACTCTTACTCAGTCGGCTATTAAATTATTAAAGAACTTGATAGAAACGCCTTCATTTTCATCTGAAGAAGACCCAACGGCCTTGCTTTTGGAACGATGGTTTCAAAGGTTCGAAATCCCATACAATCGCTATCAAAATAACGTTTGGGCAACTAATAAATCTTTTGATACAGCAAAACCCACACTTTTGCTCAATTCTCATCATGATACCGTGAAACCAAACAGTGGGTACACTAAAAACCCTTTTGATGCACATATTGAAGATGGCAAGCTTTATGGTCTTGGGAGTAACGATGCAGGGGGGTGTTTGGTGTCACTTTTAGCAACCTTTACTTATTTTTATGATCGGGATTCATTGGCTTATAACTTGGTTTTCGTGGGCTCAGCAGAAGAAGAAAGTAGTGGGCCAAATGGCCTCAATTCTATGCTTAGCATTGTTCCAAAAATTGATGTAGCTATAGTTGGTGAGCCTACTCAAATGCATTTGGCAGTTGCCGAAAAAGGTTTGGTGGTTTTTGATGTTGAGGTATCAGGAACGCCGAGTCATGCCGCTCACCCCAATGAGAACAACGCACTATACAATGCCATTCCAGTGATGGAATGGATAAAGACCTATCAATTTGAACAAGAATCTGAGGCTTTGGGCCGTGTAAAGATGACACTGACACAAATTAATGCGGGTCAGCAACATAATGCCGTTCCAGCAAAGGTTGTTATGGTGGTAGATGTGCGCGTGAACGATTGTTATTCTAATGCTCAAATTGTAGCTCTCCTACAAGAGCATTTGCCAAATGCAAAAGTAACAGCGCGAAGTACAAATTTAAATTCCTCTAGTATTTCTAAAAACCACCCGTTAGTCCAGGCGGGGATTGAGTTGGGGAGAGAAACATACGGTTCGCCAACTCTTTCAGATCAGGCGGTGTTGAGTTGTCATTCACTGAAGTTAGGCCCTGGAGACAGTACTCGATCGCACACAGCTGATGAGTTTATTTACGTACATGAAATTGAAGAAGGGATTGCATTATATATCCAATTATTAAATAAAATACTATAATCTATGAAACTTTGGGACAAAGGAGTATCTATTGATAAAACTATTGAAGCGTTTACGGTTGGAGATGATCGAGACATTGACTTGTATATTGCTAAGTACGATTTACAAGCCTCCCTTGCACATGCCAAAATGTTAGCCCATATTGGAATTTTAGACAAGGGTGAGCTTGAACAAGTTGAGCGCGCTATCGGCAAACTTTTAGAAGAAGAAAAGCGCGGTATTTTTAAAATCGAAAATCAGTTTGAGGATGTTCACTCTAAAATTGAGCACGAGCTAACCCAGCGTATTGGCACTGCTGGAAAAAAAATACATACTGCACGCTCAAGAAATGATCAAGTTTTGGTGGCTTTGCAGTTGTATTATAAAGATAATTTGAAAAGCATTCAAAAGCAAGTTAAAGTCTTGTTTGATACATTATTGAATTTAGCAGAACAACATAAGTCAGAATTATTGCCTGGTTATACGCATCTTCAAGTGGCTATGCCATCGTCTTTTGGGCTTTGGTTTTCGGCTTATGCCGAATCTCTTATTGACGATGTTATAGTGCTTCAATCAGCACAAAAAGTTGTGGATCAAAATCCATTAGGTTCTGCAGCTGGCTATGGGAGCTCCTTCCCAATTGATCGTGAGATGACAACAGAATTACTGAATTTTTCAGATTTAAAATACAATGTTGTATCTGCTCAAATGTCAAGAGGGAAAAACGAACAAATAATTGCATCGAGTTTAGGAAACCTAGCATTTACTCTTTCCAAGTTTGCAATGGATATCTGCTTGTACATGAGTCAAAATTTTGATTTTATCAGCTTTCCAGAAGAGCTTACAACAGGGAGTAGCATCATGCCGCACAAAAAAAATCCAGATGTGTTTGAATTAATACGTTCGAAATGTAATGGCTTACAAGGATTGTCGTCTCAAATACAATTGATGACAAACAATTTACCAAGCGGCTACCATCGGGATTTTCAATTATTAAAATCGCCAATGATTTCAGCTTTTGAGACACTAAAAACAGTATTGTCTATTTTTGATTATGGACTGAAACAGATTGAAGTTAAATCCGTGAATTTGGATGATGATAAGTATAAGTATTTATTTACTGTAGACAGCATCAATTCACTGGTACAAAATGGCGCGACGTTTAGGGAAGCTTACCAAACTATTGGGGCACAAGTTCAAGACGGATCTTATGCATGCGGTACACGACATAAACACAAGCATATTGGCGGTATAGATAACTTGGCTTTGAACAAAATCAAAGCCAAGTTTCCAAAATTAAATTAATTCTTAGTATTTCTTAAGTCTGTATTAAAAATCAAGCCAAACTGCAAAAATGTTTTGGCAGTAGTTTGTACTTCTTGGCGCAATAGACCTACTTGAAAGTGTATGTTGTTTGCATATTGGTAGCCTAATCCTCCGTACAATCGGTTGCGATCAAAAAAATTCCGTTTATCATTTATGAATAGCTCATCATAAATACCTAAGTATAGAGCTCCCGCTTCTATTTTAGGACGATTTAGAGGTATAAAAACCATTAATCGATAGCGAAAGCGCATTTTGAAATCATCTTCTACAAAACGTTCTTCCAGCCGATAACGATGTTCCAGTTTTACCCGACCAATGGTATTGGTGGTCAAAAACTGTTGCCATATACGATGCTCTTCAACTTCTGGACTTTTCCTTTCAGAGTCGTATTCATAGTTGCCAATATGTGCGTAACCAAAAGTTGCCGATGCGTTGGGCCTGAAATGGTAATTTAGCCCAGTACGAAGCAATAGCTGTTCTATATTTGTAGGGCTAATGGTATGATTTCTGTATTGAGCTTCTGTGTGAATACTGAATTTTTCACTGACTTTATTAGTGCCAAAATACATCAGCCAATTTCCAGTGTCGGTTTGAGCTTTAACAAACATTGACCCCCAAAAAAGAAGGCCAATGCTCAATATAAATCTGAGTTTCATAGATTAATAAAATATTACTTCTCCAGTTTTTATGTCATACATACCCCCAACGATTTCAATTTCGCCAGCATCTTCCATTTCTTTTAGAACTTGGCTTGATTCACGAATGTTGTCAATAGTCATATATACATTCTTTTTTGCTACTTCATTGACAAAATCGATGTTGGATGAGTTTCTTTGGCTTTCATCTGTTGGTTCAGTAACGGCTTCTACAGCAGGTTCAATTTTATTTATTAAAGCCGTGAGGTTTCCTAGGCGCGCATGATCACAAGCTCCTTTTACAGCGCCACAGGCAGTATGCCCTAATACAACAACCAATTTTGTTCCTGCCAATTTGCAGGCAAATTCCATACTTCCAAGAATGTCCTCGTTGACGAAATTCCCAGCAATTCTAACACTGAATATATCACCAATTCCTTGATCAAATATTAGCTCGGACGAAACTCTTGAATCTATACAACTCAATACAGTAGCAAACGGATATTGTCCAGTACTTGTTTGTTTCACTTGACTCATAAGGTCTCGACCAGCTTGTTGGCCTTGAACAAAACGTGTGTTGCCTTCAACTAAAGTATTCTTTGCTAGTTGAGGAGTCATTTTATCTTGTGTATCTTTTGTGTGTGCGTTCATTATTTTTATATTTTAATTGTTATAAATTATTATGCCGTAGGGCGTAGTTTAAAAAATTCAATAAAACTTTCGGGGTTTTTTACTGTTCCACGTTCAGATATTAGAGTGATATCAATATTTCTATTTTTGGCTTTGAGTGAGAAATCTTCGAGAATTTCAATAATATCATAGTCTAAAAAACGTGTTTTTCGAACATCAATTTCTAGATTAGTATCTTTTTCAATCGCTTCTAGTTCTTTGAGAATTGCTCCTTTATTTATAAATGTAACTTCTTCTGCAAGAGTCATTTTTAATTTTCGGACTCCATTGCTTTTGTCTTCTATGTGTAAAAAGTGCGAGTTTTGGAAGCTTTTAATAAGAACAACAATTACACCAACCGCTAATCCTAGTCCAATTCCAATTAGAAGATCTGTAAAGATGATTCCAAGTACGGTAACTATGAACGGAACAAACTGCTTCCATCCTTGCTTGTATATAGAAATAAATAGTTTAGGTTTAGCAAGCTTATATCCAACAACTAATAATATGGATGCAAGAACGGATAACGGAATATTGTTAAGAAGCTTTGGAATAATTAATACTGAAAGCAACAACAAAAAACCATGGACAATTGCCGATGTTTTTGTTTTTCCACCAGATTGAATATTCGCTGAACTGCGTACAATAACTTGTGTAATTGGGAGCCCCCCAATTAAGCCCGAAATAATATTTCCGGTTCCTTGTGCAAAAAGCTCCCTGTTTGTCGGAGTAACTCTTTTTCTTGGATCTAATTTATCTGTGGCTTCAACACATAGTAAGGTTTCTAAACTTGCCACAAGTGCGATTGTGAAGGCTGTTAACCAAATTTCAGGATTACTTATTTGACTGAAATCAGGACTAGAAAATTGCCCAAGAAACGAGTTGATATCACCTGGTATTGGAACATTCACCAATAAGGCCGATTCTATTTGCCAGCTGGGATTATTTTTAGTTAATATAAAATATAATATTCCTACTCCAACTGCCACAACTGGGCCTTGTATGATTTGAAAAAATTTATGCGCATTACTCAACCAAGTATTCCACAAAATTAAGATGCCTAGGCCGATAAAGGCGATAAGTGTAGCTCCAGGGCTAATGAAGTTAGACATTTCTGTAAAACTTGCATTTGCAGCAAGTACTTTGTCGTAGCCAAAGAAATAAGGAATTTGTTTTATGATAATGATGATTCCTATTCCTGTTAACATGCCCTTGATCACAGATGAAGGAAAGTAATAGCCAATTACTCCAGCCTTGAGTACACCAAAAAGAACTTGTATGACACCACCTAGAACAACAGCAAGTAAAAAGTTTTCGAAACCGCCAAGCGTTCCAATAGAGGTTAAAACGATAGCTGCTAATCCCGCTGCTGGGCCGCTAACTCCAATAGCAGAGCCGCTGAGTAATCCAACAACAATACCCCCAATAATTCCAGCAATTAGGCCAGAAAACAATGGGGCACCACTGGCTAAGGCTATACCTAAGCATAAAGGGAGTGCAACAAAGAATACAACAATACTAGCAGGAATATCAGATTTTAAATTTTTAAAAGGACTTAAATGATTCATGATTAATTATAAATTGGTTTTCTTAATTTTTTAAAAAAAAGATTAATTAGGTTAATGATGTTTGTGATAGTTTTACGAAAGAGACTGTCTTTTTACAATTTAGACACAAAACTGCTCAGGAGGAGGTAAATTTATATCTAGTTGTATGTTAGAATGTTTATGCAAACGATAGCATGCATTGGTTAAGCCGTATGTACACGATTGGTAATAAAAATGAAGTAAAGGGTTAAAATCTTTCTTGTGTTCGTTTTCTTCAACATCAACTACATCGGACTCACTTGAATCTGAATCGTTCCAATTTATATTGTAATCTGTGTCAAAACTTAAATCGAAAACGGGTGCTGCCGATTGAAGAATAATTGTTAGAGCGAGAATACTGCTAAAAACAATACGGGCAAAGTAAACTTTATAAAGTGGCTTTAATATCATTTCAATGTGCTAATAATGAGGTTTGTATAAAAGCGTATGATGTTGTTTTGACCTTTTTCAACATCCGTTAGTGCAGGCAGATGTTCTGCGAAATAACGCTGTTGGTGTGCGCCTTCTATAATGGTAGACACCAACATGTGCGGAAACTCGTACTTTGGATTGTATTCTATAATAAAATCACTCACCCTTTGAACGACCTGTTTATATGTTTTATAAAATCCTTTCTCATTTTCGTTGTCAACATCTTTTGTGTGGTACGCTTTGGATGACTCAGTAATAATAATTTTATTGAGTAAAACTTCATTAATGAAAGAAAAATTACTGTCTTGTTTGATATCAGCTACAAGAAGCTCTATGGACATTTTTATTTTATCTTCTGCTTTGTTGAGTTTTGAAGTTTCTAAAACAATTTTGTAGTCCATCCAACTCCAATACCAGTTTACAAGGTATACCAATAGCATGTGTTTATTGGAAAAATAGCGGTAAACTGAGCTTTCATTTGAGCCAATTGCTGCTCCGAGTTTCTTGAATGTAAAAGATTCAAACCCCAAAAGATTAATCATTTCAATGCTTTTAGAAATGATGTCCCTCCCTAAGTCCGAGGATTCAGGGTCCTTAGAAAAAAGGGAGCTTCTTATTTTTATTTGCAAGTTTGAATTTTCCATAGTAAAACAATGCAAATATAATAGTATTACTATTAATTAGTGATTAATATTTCCCAATATTTTCATAAAAAAACATATTTTTTAATGCTTGTTTTTCCCGATTATTACGTCAGATTGCCGTTTATTACATCAATAAGCCGTTTGTTACATAGCGCTTGCAGCGTATTATATACTGATCTATATTTACATTGTAATTTAATATCTTATTACAAAGTTAAATTGGTTAATTGGTAGAGCATCGCTTCGGCGGTGCTTTGCTTTTTCATTTTGTTTTGCGTTTTTACCTATTGAATTTTATTTCAATTATTGTGATTTAATGTAATAATTAATGTATGGTTATTTTTTAATCTTGTTGTATAGTTGATAGAGCTTAAATGAGTTCTAAATAATCCCTTTAACAGATATAGAAATGATAAATCTCAGAGCTGTACTTTAATTTAAAAAATAATTATTTGACACTATTGTATGGTAGGTAAAAATCATATGTATCTCTTTGGGTGTTAAATTTTATCTTCACTTTGTTTAAAATTCGTATTTTGCAAGTCAAATCAAGAGATAAGCTTAACTTTCTTGCAATTTAATTGGTTTAACAATGAGGTTATTAAAATTTACACTTTTTTTCCATATTGTCTTTTTGGGCCATACTCAAGAACATCCCCCTGTGATGACTTTCCCCCCAGAGATATACAATGCAGCAAATCAAAATTGGGGTATTACCCAATCTGATGATTTGAAAATGTATTTTGCTAATAATACTGGGGTTCTTGAATTCAATGGTTCAAAGTGGAAGCTTCATCCAACTGATGACAGCTCTATTGTTCGATCTGTAAAAGCTGATGGCTCAAAAGTTTACTCGGGCAGTTACATGGACTTTGGTTATTGGGAGCACAATCAATATGGAGATCTAATTTATCAATCTCTTGTTGAGGAGTATGGTATATCTGTTTTGGAAGAAGAACAGTTTTGGAATATTAAAGTTCTAGATGACTGGATTTTATTTCAATCCTTGTCCAGAATTTATATGCTCAATAGGGATACCAAGAAAACCCGTGTCATTGAATCGAAAGATGAAATCTGGAATATATTTAATGTTGAAGGGATTATTTATTTTGCAAAAAAAAATAAGGGGATATACAAAATTGTTAATGGGATTGAGGTATTAGTAACAGACAATCCGTCGTTGATAGCTTCACGACTTGTTGGGATTTCAATAATAGACAACAAACTCCTCTTTATAACCTCAAAAAATGGCTTTTATTTTGTTAAGGACAACCAGGTTAGCCCTTGGAAATTAAACATAGACACAAACGACTTAACCATTTATACATCTAAACAACTTAGTGATGGTAGTTTGGTTTTGGGGACTATTTCAAACGGATTGATTCACATTGAAAATGATGGACGTCTCAAGTACAGATTGAGTTATGAAAAAGGACTGAGTAATAATACGGTTCTATCGATTTTTGAAGATCAAAAAAATAATATTTGGTTAGGGATGGATATTGGAATAAGTCATGTGAATTTATCATCAAGATTTAGGGTTTATAATGATGCAAAAGGAAAAATAGGGACTGTTTACACTTCTGTAGTTCATAATAATGATTTATATCTTGGCACAAATCAGGGCCTGTTCAAGAAATCAAAAGATAGTTCTGGAGATTTTGATTTTGTTGAGGGGACAAGCGGCCAGGTATGGGTGTTAAAAGTTATTGATGATCAACTTTTTTGCGGTCACGATTTAGGAACTTTAGTTGTAGCAGATGGTAGAATAAAAACAAAAATATTTGATGCTAATGGAACTTGGGATTTCAAGAAAATTAAAGAAACAAATTTAATTTTACAAGGAAATTATTCTGGTCTTCACGTGCTAGAAAACAAATCCAATCGTTGGAAATATCGAAACAAAATTCAAGGCTTTGATATCTCCAGCCGTTTTTTTCAACTCAATGGACTAAGGCTTTATGTTAATCACGAATTACGGGGTTTACATGTCTTGGAATTGTCCAATGATTTTCAAAAAGTAAATGATACGAGGATAATAGATTCGATTGATTTTGGCTTTGGCTCAAACTTTATAAATTTCTCAAACAGTTATTATTATACTTCTGCCAATGGGGTTTATAAATTAGATGATTCAACAGGGTCATTTACCAAAGATCCATTTATTTCTGATGTTTTGGACAGCTACAATTCAACATCTACCATTTTGGATGTCAACGGAACCGATCAAATCAAATGGTGTTTTGCCGACAATAACCTCTTGCTTATGAGTCCTGGAAGTTTAAGTGATAAGCCAAACTTGGAGGAAATACCGGTGTCGATACCTAATTTTAGAAAAGTAGTTGTAGGATTTGAAAACCTCACAAAAATTAATGATTCTGATTATTTGTTGGGGTCTTCTAATGGCTATTTCGTTCTGAAAGTGGATACTCCAAGGCAGGAAAATCGGCAGAACATCCAAATAAACTACATACAGGCAAACGTCAATAATGAGCCTAGAACTACATTGGACTTATATCAATCACCAACATTAAATTACAAAAACAACAACCTAAACTTTAGTTATAACATTCCACAGTATGGAAATATAGTAGACTTGAATTACGCATATAAGCTAGAAGGCTGGTCCGAAGATTGGTCTAATTGGCAGCCACAGAGCACTCAAATATTTGAAAATCTTCCTTATGGCAAGTATGTTTTTAAGGTTAAAGGCAAAATAGGAGACACAGAAACTATAAATGTTGCTTCTTTTCCATTCATTATCAAGCGCCCATGGTATTTATCCGCTGTAGCTATAGCTATTTATGTAATACTTCTTCTTATTTTTTCTGTAATTATCCATATTATTTACAAAGGATATTACAAGCGCCAACAGCAACAGTTGCTACTTAAGTCACAAAAAGAAATGGCACTTAATGAGCTAGAAACTAATCAAAAATTAATGCAACTAAAAAATGAAAAACTCGAGTTAGATATTGAAAGTAAAAATCGTGAACTAGCCATCTCAACAATGAGTTTAATCAAGAAAAACGAGTTTTTAAATACCATTAAAACAGCAATCAAGGAAGAGAGTTCTTCACAGGGTATCAATAAGGTGATAAAAATCATTGATAAAAATCTAAATAATACTGACGACTGGAAATTATTTAAAGAGGCATTTGACAATGCCGACAAGGACTTCTTAAAATTAGTCAAACAAAACCATCCAAAACTTACGCCAAATGACCTAAAGCTTTGTGCGTATTTAAGACTCAATTTATCATCAAAAGAGATAGCACCGTTGCTGAATATATCACCTAGAAGTGTTGAGGTCAAGCGATATCGTTTGCGAAAAAAGATGGATTTACCACCAAAAACAAGCCTAGCGAATTATATTCTAGAGTTGTAATTTCATTTTTTTTTAAAAAAAACCATACACTACCCAAACAATAATGTAATTTAAGAAAACAATTTAACTTTAATTCTCTAGTACTCTCCCCAAACCTAACCTGTAAACATAATTTATACGTCGATTTGTATTTTTTTAGTAGATGTATATTTTTTGTAGCGGTAAATTTTTCAACCACAACATTATGTTATGATAAATTTAACAAAAAACAAACAAACCGATTTTTATGAAAAGAATATTTTATTCCATACTGATGATTGCTCTTTGCTCCTCATATGCATTTGCGCAATCGTTTTCAGTAACTGGAACTGTAAAATCCAGCGCGGATGGAATGCCGCTTCCTGGAGTTAACGTCCTAGTAAAAAACACAAATAATGGAGCAGTCACTGACTTTGATGGTAATTTCTCATTAAGTAGTGTTTCTCAAAATTCAATTATTGTATTTACTTACATAGGGTTTAAGACACAAGAACTTGCAGCTACAGCTAACATGCAAGTCAATCTTGAAGAAGATAACGAATCTTTGGATGAAGTTGTGCTAATTGGATATGGATCAAAAAGCAGAAAAGATCTTACAGGAGCAGTTTCTATGATCAAGTCTGAAACTATTGAGAAACTTAAGCCAGTCGATGTAGCGCAAGCACTTCAAGGTAGATCTGCAGGAGTTTCTGTAACTACAGCATCTGGTTCTCCAGGAAGTGGATTTCGTGTTCTTGTTCGTGGTGTAAGTACTAATGGCAGTAATGATCCTCTTGTTATTGTAGATGGTTATGTAGCTTCTATGAATAGCGTCAACCCAGACGATATTGAATCATTAACTGTTCTTAAGGACGCACAAGCCGCTATATACGGAATATTAGGAGCTAATGGTGTTATTTTAGTCACCACAAAAAGTGGTTCTAAAAACTCTGCACCTCAAGTGTCTTACAATGTATACTCAGGTGTTCAAGAGACCACTAAGAAATTGTCTCTGCTCAACGGTTCAGAGTATGCAGCATTAATAAACGAAAGTTATGCTGCAAATGGAGAAACTATTCCTTACCCAAATCTAAATAATTTAGAAAACGACAACGATTGGCAAGACAACCTTTTTGATCAAGCCATGATCACAAATCATAATGTAAGTCTTTCTGGTGGAACTGATGCAATTACTTATTACCTTGGAGCATCACATCTAGATCAAGAAGGTATTATTGCGAGTAATAAATCCAACTTCAAAAGAGATAACGTCAAGCTTAGATTAGGAATTGACGTCAATGAACGTTTAAAAACAACGCTAAACCTAAACTATTTCGCTAATGAGCGCAAAACCATTAATGAATCTGGCCTAGGCTCAGTATTGTTTAATGCATTGAGTTATTCGCCATTGTATGCCTTAGATCAAGAAGATTTGAATGGCGCTTTTGGTAACGAGATTATTAATCCATTTTCTCAGATAAGAGACACCTACAACTCCTATTTTGGAAGTAGTATTGAAGGGAATTTCCAAATAGAATATAAAGTCTTGGATGGCTTGACTGCAACAACGCGTATGGGGTTCAAGTCATACTCTGACAAGGCGAAAAAGTTCTCACCAATTGTTGAATATGGAGCAGGTAAGGTATTCAACACAACACGAAGTACAGTAAATCAAAGTAAAGAACAATTTAATTCTTATACATGGGATAGTTTTCTTAACTACAAAAAAACATTCTTAAACGACCACAATGCTGAAATTACATTGGGTATGGCCGTGACTAAAGATTGGGGTGATGGATTATTTGCAACCGGATATGATGTTCCTAACAACTCCTGGGCATTTGCTGATATAGCACTTACCACTGGAACAAATGAGGCTAAAGAAAATGGGTCATACACATATGATAACCGACTTTTGTCTTATTTTGCACGTCTTCAGTACGACTTCAAAGGGAAGTATTTAATTTCTGCAATGTTGCGTAGAGATGCTTCCTCTGCATTTGCTCAAGATTATAGAGTAGATTATTTCAAATCAGCAACTGCTGGTTGGAAAGTTTCTGAAGAATCGTTCATGGAAAACGTTAATTTTATAAACTTCTTAAAATTGAGAGCATCGTACGGTACACTAGGAAACTTAGTTGGAAGTGACTTGTATAGAGCATCACTTAACGGAGAAGCCACTTATGTATTTGATAATACTTTGACCAACGGTACTGCGCTTGGGCCCTTACCGAATTCTGTAGCTTCATGGGAAACTGCAGAAAAACTTGATATTGGTTTAGATGCGAAAATATTTGATAATAAATTAGAAATTGTTGCCGATTATTTTGTTGAAGACCGTGTAGACCTTTTAATTCCTGGCCTTCCATTTTCTGGAATTCTTGGAGCCACAGCTCCTGGTTCTGGAACGCCTATAGTAAATGCTGGAACAACAAGAATTAAAGGACTCGAGTTGATGTTTAACTATGCAAATGAGATCAACGATAATTTGTCATACAATGTAAGTTACAATGTCACTAATCTTGACGGAGAAGTAACTTCAATCAACAGCGATGTTGCAATTGAAGGAGGGTCTTTCGGGATTGGTCAATTAGCTCCATCACGAATGGAAGTTGGTCAACCAATAGGTTATTTTTATGGACTTCAAACTGATGGAATATTTCAAAGTCAGGCTGAAGTTGATGCGCACCCATCTCAAGCAGGTTTGGGTAATGCAGCTCAACCGGGTGACCTAAGATTTGTGGATGTCAATGGTGATGGTGAGATTGATGCCAATGACCGTACATTTATAGGTAAACCAATAGCTGACTACATTATGGGTTTCAATATTGGAATAAACTATAAGAATTTTGATTTTTCAGCTTATGCTTATGCAGAGCTTGGAAAAGACATGGTACGTAACTATGAAAGAGATCAAAAAAATGTCAATAGACTAGATTACTACTTAGATCGTTGGACCGGTCCTGGAACTAGTAATGAAGTTCCAAGAGCTACTACCGGGGCGACTTCCAATAAATTATTTTCAGATTTCTTTGTTGAAGATGCTTCTTTCTTAAGAATCCAAAACATTCAACTAGGATACAGCTTGCCTTCATCGGCTATTGAAAAAGCTGGGATTTCTAAACTAAGAGTTTACGGATCTGTAAACAATGCCTTTACATTTACAAAGTATAAAGGATTTGACCCAGCGGCAACTACTGGAGATGCCATAGGTGGAGGAATTGACCCAGGTTTTTATCCTGTAACAAGACAATTCCTTTTAGGACTAAATATTTCATTTTAAAATAGAGCACAATGAAAACAATAAAAAACAATAAATTTACTTTAGTAGCGCTAGTGCTACTAACACTAGGACTCTATTCTTGTACAGACAAGTTTTTGGACGAGGAAGAAAATTACTTGATTGATTCGGAAGGCTATTTTAACTCTGAGGACGATTATTACATGTCACTTGTTGGAGCATACGACTTACTCCAAGCAACTTATGTCAATAATCTACTAGGAGAGATTGCTTCGGACAATACACTCTGTGGTGGCGAAAGTGCTACTGATGTTGTCGGATTCCAACAAATTGATGACATGACCCATACTCCAGTTAATGCAAATCTTAGAGATATATGGAATTGGATGTTTGCAGGAGTTAAAAGGACTAACTATTTCTTAGAATTTCAAAATAACATAGATTTTGACGGCCGCGTACAAATGGTGGCTGAAGTTCGTTTTTTAAGAGCTTATTTTCATTTCGAATTGGTGAAATGGTTTGGTGGAATTCCAGTTAAGGACTACGCTAACGCACTTGAAGGTGGTGGAAAACGATTTTCACCAGGAGACGAAACCTCTATTCCTAGATATTCAGTTGAAGAAGTTTATGCGCTCATAGAGAGTGATTTAATTTTTGCCGCTAACAACCTTGATTATACCGCCCCTCAAGTCGGTAGAGTAACAAAAGGTGCAGCACAAGCTTTACTTGGTAAAGCGTATTTATATCAAGATAAATTTTCTGATGCTGCAACTGTTTTAGGTAATTTGATTGACAATGGTCCTTATCAATTAGTTGATGATTATTCAGAAATATTTGAAAATGACGGTGAAAATGGTGTTGAATCTGTTTTTGAGGTACAGTACTCCGATGGTGAAGGTGCTGGATTTGATTGTCTTCAATGTAGTGAAGGAAATGTTGCCGTTGGTTTTATGGGTATACGTAACCATACAGGACCGACTTACGACTCTGGGTATAGTTTCAATGTACCAACTCAAGAAGCATTTGACAATTTTGACAATGATGACACAAGAAAAGACGTTTCTATTTTAGATATCGTTGCTTGGGCTGAAGAGACAGAGGCCACATATGTTGAAGGTTATGAACATACTGGATTTTACAACCGTAAATATTTACCTCGAAAAGGAGATCAAAATATTGGGGATCAAAATCTTACCAATCCGAATAACTACAGAGCCATTCGTTATGCCGATGTGCTGTTGATGGCTGCTGAAGCTAATAACAGAGGTAATTTAGATGAAACAAAAGCATTGGCGTACTTAAACCAAGTCAGAGAACGTGCATTTGGCGATAGCAGTCATAACAGTTCTGCTACAGGAGCTGCATTGACAGATGCCATACTGGATGAAAGACGTCATGAACTTTTAGGCGAAGGACACCGTTTCTTTGATCTTGTTCGTACGGGTAGAGCTGCTCAAGCTATTGATGGTTTTGTTGCAGGAAAGCATGAATTATTTCCTATCCCTTTTCAAGAGATTCAATTCTCTGCGGGTAATTGGGATCAAAATCCAAACTATTAAAATATAAATGATGAAAACAATAAAATATATATTTAGTTTATGTCTGGTAGTAGCAACTATTTGGAGCTGTGCCGATGACGAAAAAAACGTGAATTTAAGTGCTGTTGAAGCTCCTACAGCCCTTGCGATGGCATTTAATGTCACACAAGACAACACAGGATTGGTTACCATTACGCCTACTGCTGAAGGCGCTATTACGTTCGATATTTCTTTAGGCGATGATACCGAGGAATTAGTTGAACTTGAAAATGGGAGTAATACTGAGCACACTTACGCAGAGGGTACTTATACAGTTACTGCTACTGCTTACGGTATAACTGGCCTTTCAACTACATTGAGCCAAGAACTTGTGGTGTCTTTTAATGCGCCTGAAAATTTGGAGGTAACAGTTGAAAATAGTACATCTGTATCAAAATTAGTTAATGTTACTGTAGATGCAGATTTTGCGGTTAGTTTTGATGTCTACTCTGGTGAGACTGGCAGTACAGATCCTATTTCTGCAAATATTGGTGAAACTGCTGCTATTCAATATAATGATGCTGGGGTTTACGATATCACAATTGAAGTAAAAGGTGCAGCAATTCAAACAACTACATATGTTGAAGAGGACTTTGAGGTTACAGAAATTTTAGCGCCAACAACAGCAGCACCAACACCACCTGCAAGACAGCCTGGAGATGTTGTTTCAATATACAGTGACGCATACACTAACATAACACTATCTGAATTAAACCCTAACTGGGGAGGACAGTCGACTGTTTTGACTGAAGTTCAGGTTGAGGGTAACAATACTTGGTTTTACAGTGACTTAAGTTATACAGGAATAGTTACAGATTATGGTAATCCAACAGATTTATCTGCAAAAGAATTTGTGCATTTTGATTATTGGACTCCAGACGCAACACAATTAGGTTTAAAGATTGTCAATACATCTTATGCAGATGGTGACCCTCTGAAAGAGGATATAGAAATTGTTGATGATATAGTTCTTGGTGAGTGGAGGAGTGTTGAAATTCCTCTAGAGGATTACACTACCGATTTATCTGGTGTAACTCAACTTTTGTTTGATTCAATGGGCTCTGGAACTCCAATTGTCTATATAGATAATCTTTATTTTTATAAACAACCATCAAATTCAACTGCTCAGGTTATCGATTTTGAGGGAGGGTACACATTAAGCTCATTTGATGGTGGTGATATTTCAGTCATTGCTAATCCAGATTCAAACGGCAATACCTCTACTAGCGTAGCACAATTGGTAAAAGGATCAGGACAGACTTGGGGTGGTTCAAAAATTACCTTAGACGATCCATTTGATTTATCAAATCCAATTGTTACAGTTAAAATATGGTCTCCAAGAGTTGGGTTAAATCTTCTCATGAAATTTGAAGATAATGTTCCATGGCCAAATAATACAGGTTCAGCTGAAATTACAGCAACAACAACGGTGGCTAATCAATGGCAAACCTTAACGTTCGATCATTCAGGGATTAGTGAAAGCATCGATTGGTATAACATGGTTCTTATTATGGACAATGGAACTGCGGGAGATGGATCTGAGAATTACACTATTTACTTAGATGATTTTACATCTTCGCCTGTACTTGATTTTGAACCGCAATTTTCTGAAATGAGTTCTTTTGATGGTGGTGACATTTCAGTTATTGCTAATCCAGACTCTATTGGCAACCCTTCTACAATGGTCGCACAAATGGTAAAAGGATCAGGACAGACTTGGGGCGGTTCAAAAATAACTGTTTCAACACCTTATAGCCTAAGCGCATCATCTACTGTTACAGTTAAAGTATGGTCTCCAAGAGTTGGGTTAAATCTTCTCATGAAATTTGAAGATAATGTCCCATGGCCAAATAATACAGGTTCAGCTGAAATTACAGCAACAACAACGGTGGCTAATCAATGGCAAACCTTAACGTTCGATCATTCAGGGATTAGTGAAAGCATCGATTGGTATAACATGGTTCTTATTATGGACAATGGAACTGCGGGAGATGGATCTGAGAATTACACTATTTATTTAGACGATATAACAATAAATTAATTTTAAGAAATTATGAAAAATTTAAAATATTTATCAGTGCTTTTTCTTTCACTGCTTATGGTTACAGCATGTGAAGAAGACGATCATGAGTTTGGAGCGATTATTACACCGACAAGTGTAGGTGTCAATGCAGAGATTATCGGCTTAGACGCAGATAACCCTTATGGAAATGGCGATGGATTTGTATCTTTTACAGCAACTGCCGATAACGCTTTAGCCTATCAATTTGAATTTGGTGATGGTAATTCAACAACAAATTCTTCAGGGATTTATACCCATAGGTATACTCAAGTAGGAGTAAATTCCTACACTGTCATAGTGAGTGCTGTAGGGACTGCAGGGGTATTATCAAGCACAACATTTGACGTTGAAGTTTTTAGTTCTTTTCAAGATGCAGAAGCTGAAACATTTTTAGCTGGAGCTAATGAGGGCGACAGCAAAACATGGGTATGGGCTTCAGACATTGATTTATTTGTCGGTTTAGGTCCTGTAACCGATGATTACGGCAATGGAGAATTTGCTTATGAAGGATGGTGGAATACTATACAAGCTAATGATGCCGAAAAATCATGCATGTATACTAATGAATTTGTATTTACAAAAACAGATAATGGTATGACTTTTGAACAAACTGAAGGCCCTGCTTTTGTGCCTGGTGCTTATGCTGATATTATTGGCGTTACTGGGGATACCTGTCACGACGAAACAGTAGCGACAACAATGTTTGGGGTAAAGAACGTATCATTCTCGCCATCTACATCCAAAGCAGCCTTGGAGGGAAGTTACAACGATGCACCGTACCGACAAACTACCTTCAAAATATCTGACGGTGGATTCATGGGTTGGTATGTTGGTGATGTAGAATATGACATCATATCCATTACTGCAAATACGCTTCATGTACGTTGTATACAAGAAGGAGGCGGCTTTGCATGGTATGCTAGATATAAATCTGAATAATTTATTTAAAATATACGAGGCAGATTGTTTTATCTGCCTCTTTATCTCTTTTTAAGATGAAAAACAATTCCCTATTATCTATTCTTAGTATCCTTTTCAGCTTGTCAGCACTAACTTTTTCATGCTCATCCGGAGGCGATAGCGGATCTTCTGGAGGTGGTGGTGGTAACAATGGCGGCGGCGGATCTCAGCAAGTTATACCTTCTAATCTCGTGGTCAATGTTACAATAGAAGGCCAAGACGACCAAAATCCAAATGGCGATGGCTCTGGACAGTTCTCGGTTACAGCTACAGCTACAAACACTGTAAGATATGGTTTTAAAGTAGGAAATAGTGGTACGGAAACACAAAACACCACCGGATTATTTTCACATACAGTTACAGATTTAGGAACTAATCAGTTTCCTTTATATGTTTATGCATACTCCAGTACTGACGACCGTATCAGTAAAATAACGAATCTAACCGTTTATGTTTTAGGTAGTGGGGGTTCTGGAGACAATGATGTTCTTGTTTGGTCAGACGAATTTGATGGAAATGGAGTAATAAATCCTAACATATGGACTTATGAGCTTGGTAATGGTTCTGATGGATGGGGGAACCAAGAAGTTCAAAACTACACATCAAGTTCTAGTAACATAAAAAAAGAGGGTGGAGTTTTAAAAATCACAGCAATAAAAGAATCCAACGGGGCATACACATCTGCTCGCATTAAAACACAAGATAAATTCGAATTTAAATATGGGCTCATAGAAATTCGTGCTAAGTTACCATCTGCACAAGGAACTTGGCCAGCGCTTTGGATGCTTGGGGCAAATTTCCCAGAAGTTGGATGGCCTCAATGTGGTGAAATTGATATCATGGAGCAATTTCAAGATAAGAATAGAGTGAAATCAACGTTACACTGGAAGCTCTCCGATGGTGAGCGTGGAGAATACGGCCTCGAAACGGCTAACAATACATCTTCTGATTGGCATATTTACTCCATCGATTGGACCCCAACAAGTATCAAATCATATTTAGATGGAGTTGAATATTTTTCCATGAACACAGTAGATTCAGGAGTTGGACCTTATTTCCCCTTCAATGAAAACTTCTTTCTTATTTTTAATCTCGCAATGGGCGGTACTTTAGGCGGCGAAATCGATCCAAATTTCACACAAGATGTGATGGAAGTAGATTACATTAGGTTGTATCAATAACATGACAATAGCTAAACACATCTTTTTCACATCAATTTGTTTTTTTGTGTTCAATTCATGTGCTTCAGAATCCAATGAACAATCTGTTGACGATCGTTTAAATTCCTTATTGTCTAAAATGACGCTTGAAGAGAAAATTGGTCAAATGAATCAATATTCTAGCTTTTGGGATGTCACAGGACCTGCTCCAAAAGAAGGCTCAACAGCCAAACAATTTGAGCAACTTAAAAATGGACTTGTAGGGTCCATGCTCAATGTTCACGGAGTTGAAAATGTTCGAAAATTACAACAAATTGCAGTAGAAGAAACGCGTTTAGGAATCCCCTTAATATTTGGTTTTGATGTAATTCATGGCTTTAAAACCATTAGCCCAATCCCTCTAGCAGAAGCTGCAAGTTGGGACTTAGAAGCTATAGAATTATCGGCTAAAAATGCAGCTTTAGAAGCCTCTGCTGCAGGAATCAATTGGACTTTTGCACCAATGGTCGATATTTCAAGAGATGCCCGCTGGGGGCGTGTTATGGAAGGCGCAGGAGAAGATCCTTATCTAGGTTCTAAAATTGCACATGCAAGAGTTAAAGGCTTTCAAGGAGATGATCTTTCAGCCCCAACAACCATAGCCGCTTGTGCCAAACACTTTGCTGGTTATGGCTTTCCCGAAGCCGGCAAAGAATACAATACAGTTGATATAGGAGCTCAAACCTTGCACAATATGGTTATGCCTCCATTCAAGGCAACCATAGATGCTGGTGTTCGAACTTTTATGAATTCATTTAGTCAACTCAACGGAGTTCCTGCTACAGGGAGTAAATATTTACAGCGTACGCTTCTAAAAGAAAAATGGAATTTTGATGGTTTTGTGGTATCCGATTGGAGTTCCATTGAAGAGATGGTTGAACATGGTTATGCTGAAAATGTAAAACATGCAGCACATATAGCAGTAGAAGCGGGCTCGGATATGGATATGCAGTCTTTTGCATATGTAGAGCACCTTGCTGATTTGGTTAGATCAGATATTGTTGATGAGCAACTTATTGAAGACGCTGCGCGAAGAATATTGCGTGTAAAGTTCGAGCTTGGGCTTTTTGATGATCCTTATAAATACTGTAACATTGAGCGTGAAAAGGCGACCATTGGTCATGAAAAATTTCAAGAAGCCACTTTAGAAATGGCCAAAAAGTCAATAGTGCTTTTAAAAAATCAAAATCAACTATTGCCACTAAAAAAGAAAGGGCTTGATATAGCCCTTATTGGTGATCTTGCAGACGATAAAACAAGTCCACTTGGTAATTGGATTTTAGCAGCAGAAAATAATTCAGCGGTGTCAGTTCTTGAAGGAATGAAGGCATATGAAGGAAATAATATTGAATTTTCTGTTGGTGCTAAATTGAATATTGGCCCCTTAGAATTTGCGAAAGAATTAAAAATAAATACTACAGATAAAAGTGATTTTGCTGCTGCTCTAAAAACTGCTAAAACAGCTGATGTGGTTGTTATGGTTTTAGGCGAGCATGGTTTTCAAAGTGGCGAAGGGCGAAGCAGAACAAATATAGGATTACCAGGTTTACAACAAGAGCTTCTAGAAGCTGTTTACAAGGTCAATAAAAATATTGTTCTCGTACTCAACAACGGAAGGCCGTTAGCACTGAATTGGGCTCATAAACATATCCCTGCGATTGTAGAGGCTTGGCAATTGGGGTCGCAAAGTGGAAATGCAATTGCACAGGTTCTGTACGGCGATTACAACCCCAGCGGAAAACTTCCAATGACTTTCCCTAAATCTGTTGGGCAAGTACCTATTTACTACAATTTTAAAACTTCAGGAAGGCCTAATTTACCCTCACCAGATGAGGTTTTTTGGACGCATTATCAAGACGAAACTAATGCGCCACTTTACCCTTTTGGATACGGGTTAAGCTATACTACTTTTGAGTATTCAGATCTTGAAATTATTAGTCAATCTGGTACCACAATAGAACTAAGTGTAGCAGTAACCAACAGCGGTAAGTTTCCAGGTAAAGAAGTTGTTCAGTTATATGTTCAAGATCACTTTGCTCAGCCAGCACAGCCAGTTAAAAGCCTGAAAAGGTTTGAATTGATCGATTTGAAACCAAATCAAACAAAAACAGTGCGTTTCACATTGACAGAAGATGCTTTAGGATTCTATGATGATGACGGCAATTTTACTGTTCAGCCTGGTGAGTTTTCGATATATGTAGGCGGCGATTCAACGGCAAATTTAACCACTAAATTCAATTTATGATACTGATCAGAATTTTAATCATATTATCTTTTGCTCTAATTCAAAAAACGAGTGATAATCCAGGGAAGCGCATCATTTATAACGAAGATTTTGATCAATCTTTTTTGGATTTAGATTATTGGAACTATGAGTTGGGCGATGGTTGTCCAGAGCTTTGTGGCTGGGGCAATAAAGAATACCAACATTATACTAAAGAAAATGTATTTGTTCGCGATGAGAAACTTGTAATCAAAGCGACTAAGATAGGAGATCAGTATTTTTCGGGTCGAATTACCACCAAAGACAAAATGGAGTTTCAATACGGAACAGTCGAGGTTAAAGCAAAACTGCCAATAGGGTTAGGTGTTTGGCCAGCAATCTGGATGTTGGGGCACGATATTGATGAAAATATTTGGCCTAACTGTGGTGAAATTGATATCATGGAATATGTTGGAAGGATGCCCGGTAAAATCCATACAACCCTGCATACAAAAGACAGTTACGGAGTGTCTAAAAACACCAAGATATCAACCATAAACGATGTAGAAAATGGATTTCATGTATATAAAATGCATTGGAACGAAAGCCAAATTAAATTTTCTATTGATGATCAAGAAATATACACTTTTGCTCCTAATGAAAAAACAGCTGAAATTTGGCCTTTTGATAAGCCATTTTACTTAATTCTTAATTTAGCTGTTGGGGGTTACTTTGGAGGTTTTGAAGTAGATGATACTATTTTTCCGCAAGAATTCATCATTGATTATATTAAGGTTTATAAAGACATTAATCTTTAAGCAATAGACCAATTGCCTTTAAAATAGCGGAAGAAGCACCTGTATTTTTTTCTATGTATGCTTTATTTTTCTCCCCGCTTTTTTTACGTAACTCCATGTCTTCGATATATGTATCCAGCGCACTACTAAAGCTTGCAGCACTGTCAATACTAATTAGCCCTCCTAAACTAATCAGTTCTTTAGCCTCTGGAAATTTATGGAAATTTTTACCTATAATTATAGGCACAGCAAATACGGCTGGTTCCAGTATATTGTGTAGTCCGCTTGAGCCCATACCACCGCCAACATAAGCTATATCAGCATAGTTGTAGATCTTAGAGAGTAATCCTACAGTGTCAACAATAAAAACTTGTTTTTCCGACAGCTCTTCGTGTTTGTATTCTGAATATAAGACTGCTTTACCGCCAAAATATTTTTTCAATCTTCGGACGCCCTGTTCCTCAATAGAATGAGGGACGATGATAAATTTCATTTTTTGATCTGCATTTTGAACGTATGGAACTAAAATATCTTCGTCCTCTTTCCATGTGCTTCCTGCAACAACACAAAACTTTTCGTCTACAAATTCGTTTATAAATGAAAGTGAGTTGTTTTCTTTTAATTGATTTGAAACACGGTCAAATCTATTGTCTTTCGCAACTGTAGCGTTAGTGTATCCAATTCCTTGGAGTAATTCTTTAGACTCGATATTTTGTGTAAAAATATGATCAAAACTAAAAAACAGCTTTTGCCATTGTTTCCCATAAAACTTAAAGAAATGCTGATCAGGGCGCAACAATGCTGAAATTAAAATAACTTTTGCGTTATGATTTTTTAACGCTTTAAGGTAGTTTGGCCAGAATTCATATTTCACAAAGACTACTAGTTTTGGATGGGTCAATGCCAAAAAGCGTTGAACCTGTTTTCTAGTGTCTAAGGGCAAATACACTACGATTGACGTAATTGGATTTTGCTTGCGAATCTCGTATCCAGATGGCGAAAAAAAAGAGAGTACTATTTTTGACTTTGGATATTTAGATTTTAATAGTTCGAAGACCGGTAGCCCCTGTTCATATTCTCCAAGTGAGGCACAATGAAACCAAAAGACCTGATCATCTTTATGGATGTTTTCTTGAAGAATTTTGAAGGTGTTTTTACGGCCATCAATCCCTTTTTTTAGTTTTTTACTCATACCTCCGAGTATTGGAAGCAAGGTTCGAGTCAATTTAATTATAAGATTATAGACAGCCATCAAAGTGCTTTAGTTTAAAACAAAAATACATTCTTTATCTTAATTTTAGCATTTGCCCAATGCTATTTTTGTATTTTTGTAACGCACAAATTCGCAGATTTGTTCATTAAAATAGCACTATGAAAAAAATTCAAATGGTTGATCTGAAAGGTCAATACGCTCCTATAAAAGACCAGGTCAACTCCTCTATACAAGAGGTGATTAATACAACTTCATTCATCAATGGTCCAAAAGTTAAAGCGTTTCAAAAAAACCTTGAAGATTATCTAGGCGTAAAGCATGTAATTCCTTGTGCCAATGGCACCGATGCATTGCAAATTGCCATGATGGGCCTTGGGTTGAAGCCAGGTGATGAGGTTATTACAGCCGATTTCACATTTGCTGCAACCGTCGAAGTTATTGCTCTTTTAGGCTTAACTCCTGTATTGGTCGATGTTGATTCTGAAAATTTCAACATCGATATTGAAGCAATTAAAAAGGCAATTACCCCAAAGACAAAAGCCATAGTGCCAGTACACTTATTCGGCCAGTGTGCTCATATGGACGAAATTATGGAACTTGCCAAAGCACACCAATTATACGTTATAGAAGACAATGCTCAGGCAATAGGGGCTACCTACACTTCAAAAAATGGAACCAAAGCCAAGGCTGGCACTATTGGTCATATCGCTTCAACTTCCTTCTTTCCATCTAAAAATTTGGGATGCTATGGAGATGGCGGTGCCATTTTCACTAACGACGATGATTTAGCCCATACCATCCGTGGAATTGTAAATCACGGAATGTACAAACGCTATCATCATGATGTGGTAGGGGTGAATTCTAGGTTAGATTCAATTCAGGCAGCTGTTTTAGATGCTAAATTACCGCATTTAGATTCCTATAATAAAGCGCGTCAGAATACCGCTCGAAAATATAATTTGGCATTTAAAGATCACCCCAATATTATAACGCCTAAAGCGGGGAATGGATGTGTTACACTATGTGATAACTGCGATTGTCACGTTTTTCATCAGTACACCTTAAAACTTAAAAATGTGGATCGAGATGGTTTGGTAGACCACCTTAATGCAAAAGGTATCCCATGCGGTGTGTATTATCCTATTCCATTGCACAACCAAAAAGCATATCAAGACGATCGTTACGACGATAATGATTTCCAAATCACTAACCAACTATCCAATGAAGTAATTTCACTCCCAATGCATACTGAACTTGACGACGAACAAATAGAATTTATTACGAGCTCAGTTTTGGCATACTTAACCTAAAAACAAAAATCATGAAAAAGCTAATTTTAATCTTATGTGTATTGCAAATGAATTTGAGTGCTGCTCAAAACATATATTTGCATTGTGGCCAACTTATTGATACCGAAAAGGGTGTGGTATTGACCAAAAAAACAGTTATTGTTTCAGGTGAAAAAATAAAAGCCATTAAAAACGGTTTTGTAGTTCCTGAAAATCCTAAAGATGTACTTGTAGATTTAAAATCTAAAACTGTAATGCCAGGGCTCATCGATATGCATGTGCATATGGAAAATGAATATAATCCTGCACGTTACATGGACCAGTTTACCGCAAATGAAGCTGATGTTGCTTTTAAATCGGTTAATTATGCAGAAATTACTCTTTTGGCCGGGTTTACTACTGTACGGGATCTCGGCGGTACGGGGGTTAATATAGCACTGAGAAATGCCATTAATAACAATACGATTGTAGGGCCTAGAATTTTTACTGCAGGCAAGGCTATTGCGACTACAGGAGGTCATGCTGACCCAACTAATGGTAGAAACAAACTTTTGATGGGTGACCCAGGGCCTGAGCAAGGCGTAATTAACAGCCCTGATGAAGCACGTAAGGCCGTGCGGCAACGTTACAAAAATGGCGCGGATAATATTAAAATTACTGCTACAGGTGGTGTGCTGAGCGTTGCGAAAAATGGTCAAAATCCCCAGTTTACAATTGAAGAAGTAAAAGCAATTTGCGCAACTGCTAAAGATTATGGAATGATTATAGCGGCCCATGCGCATGGTGATGAGGGAATGCAGCGTGCGGTAATTGGTGGCGTTACAACTATTGAACATGGGACAAAAATGAGCACGAAAACCATGGACTTAATGAAAGAGTATGGCACTTATTTTGTACCCACAATTACAGCTGGTAAAGCTGTTGCTGAAAATGCAAAAATTGAAGGATTTTACCCTGAAATTATTATTCCAAAAGCCTTAGAGATAGGGCCCAAAATCCAAAGTACTTTCGCCAAAGCATACAAGCGTGGTGTGCCTATCGCTTTTGGAACCGATGCCGGAGTTTTTCCTCATGGTCTCAATGCTAAAGAGTTTGGGTATATGGTTGAAGTGGGGATGCCAGAAATGGAAGCGATTCAGTCGGCAACTATAACTAACGCTAAAGTCTTGGGTTTAGCCAATCAATTAGGTCAAATCAAAACTGATTATATAGCTGATATTGTAGCCACTGATTCTAACCCTGTAGACGATATTTCTGCTATGGAACGCGTAGATTTTGTAATGAAAGCGGGGAAGATTTACAAAAAATAGAAATTAGCTGTCTAGTGTTGTTTCCTTTTTTTGCTTGTATGAAGCAACAATGAGCAATATCATACCTGTTGTCACTGATAAATCTGCGACATTGAAAATCCCGGTTTGAACAAATCCAAAATCCATAAACAAGAAATCTGTAACAGATCCGAACATGAATCGATCATAAAGATTGGCAATACCGCCTCCTGCTACAGCACTAAACCCAACTATTGAGAACTTATCGAGCTCAGTATTAGTGAATAGATAATAAAGTACAACTCCCAATACGATGACGGGAAGAATCAAAAGAAAAATAAGCTTTATCGTAGGGTGAGATTCACTCCCCATACCCAAAAAGGCTCCAGAATTTTCGACGTTCATCAGTTGTAGTAGCTCACCAACAACCTCAGTTCTAGACCCAGGGACAACCTCAGCTCTTACAATGTGTTTAGTAATCTGATCTAGGCCAATGTTCAATAGGACTAAAAAAAGGATAAATCCAACTCTTTTGTTCATATTCTTATTATTCTAACTCTGCTGCGCTTGTGTTTGATTCTCTATTTATTTTTCTTACCAATCCTTGTAACACTTTACCAGGGCCAACCTCAATAAAGTGTTGAGCACCGTCTGCAATCATTTGCTCTACGGACTGGGTCCAACGTACAGGTGAGGTGAGTTGCGCAATCAAATTAGTCTTGATTTCCGCAGTATCATCAACTGCATTTGCTGTAACATTTTGATAAATAGGACAGCTTGGTGTGCTAAATGTTGTTTGTTCAATAGCTGAAGCTAACTGTTCACGAGCAGGCTCCATCAATGGTGAATGAAATGCACCGCCAACTGGCAGAACCAATGCACGACGCGCTCCTTTTTCTTTCAATAGCTCACAAGCAGTATGAATCGGCTCAATTGCACCTGAAATCACCAATTGACCAGGGCAATTGTAGTTGGCTGCAACAACAATCCCTTCTATACCTTTACATACAGATTCTACTACTTCATTTTCTAGTCCTAAAACAGCAGCCATAGTCCCTTCTGTTGAATCACATGCTTTTTGCATGGCATCGGCACGTTGCGCCACAAGTTTTAACCCGTGTTCAAAACTTAAAGTATTATTGGCAACTAGTGCTGAAAATTCACCTAGGGAATGTCCTGCAACCATTTCAGGCTTGAAACGACCTCCCATGCTTTTGGCTAAAACCACGGAGTGGATAAAGATAGCAGGTTGTGTCACATTTGTTTGTTTCAGGTCCTCTGCACTTCCTTCAAACATGGTTTTGGTAATGTCGAAACCTAAAATCGAATTGGCTTCTTCAAACATGTTTTTAGCTAATGAAGAGTGTTCGTATAGCTCTTGTCCCATCCCTGAGAATTGTGCGCCTTGACCAGGAAAAATATATGCGTTCATCTTCTGATATTATATTAATTTAAAAATTATTGCCTTTTGTATGTTATAAAACTAAAGTCAAAGGCATGATTCTCATCCTTGTGAATGAATTTATTATTGCTCTCTTTCCATTGACTCAAATCCAAATCAGGAAAAAAGGTATCTCCTTCAAAATGGGCATGAACTCGTGTAAGTTCAACACGGTCTGCGATTGCTAAAGCTTGTTTATAAATTTCTCCACCTCCAATAATATATGGGGATGAATCTGATTTTGAGGCCTGAATTGCTTTTTCTAATGAATTTACAACGATAACACCTTCCGGGGCTTTATAATCCTTTTGCCGTGTGATCACCACATGTGTTCTGTTGGGCAGCGGTTTTGGAAAACTTTCAAATGTTTTTCGCCCCATTATTATATGATGCCCTGAAGTTAATGATTTGAAGCGTTTGAGGTCCAAACTCAATTTCCAAATCAAATCATTGTCTTTGCCAATCACTTGATTTTCTGATACAGCAACAATTATAGTCAGTATTTGATGTTTTACTTTGTTCAATAGATTAAACTTAGTCCGCAAAAATAGCGTTTTCAGTTGAAATTATACAGCAACTTTGCCTTTGATGTGAGGGTGATGATTGTAATCGAGTAGTGTAAAGTCTTCAAAAGTAAAGTCAAATATATCTTTTACCTCAGGATTAAGGATCATTTTTGGTAAGGGATGTGGTTCTCTTGAGCGTTGCAATTCTAGCTGCTCTAAGTGATTGCTATAGATATGTGCATCACCAAAAGTATGAACAAAATCTCCTGCTTCGTATCCACAAACCTGAGCCATCATCATGGTAAATAAAGCATAAGAAGCAATGTTGAAGGGTACTCCTAAAAAGATATCAGCACTACGCTGGTAAAGCTGACAAGACAACTTGCCTTGATGAACATAAAATTGAAAAAAGGCATGGCAAGGCGGGAGTGCTGCTTTTCCATTTGCTACATTTTCTGAAAAAGATTTAGAGGTGTCTGGCAAAACGGATGGGTTCCATGCTGAAACCAACATTCTCCTGCTGTTTGGGTTTGTTTTCAGGGTGTCTATAACAGATTTAATTTGATCGATTTCATCACTGTTCCAGTTACGCCATTGGTGGCCATAAACGGGGCCTAAATCGCCATTATCGTCTGCCCATTCATTCCAAATCCGTACGCCATTGTCGGTAAGGTATTTTGTATTAGTATCTCCTTTTAGAAACCACAATAGTTCATAAACAATAGATTTTAGGTGAAGTTTTTTTGTTGTCACCATAGGAAAGCCTTTACTTAGATCAAAACGCATTTGGTATCCAAAAACACTTTTTGTTCCCGTACCCGTACGGTCGCTTTTTTCATTCCCATGTTCCAAAACATGGTTTACTAAGTCCAAATATTGCTTCATAAAAAGGGTTAATTATTACAATTTAAAAATAATTAATGCTAAGAAGATTATAAAGTGTGTTTTGGAATTAATTTGAAAAGTTATTAACGGCTTTATTACCCTATGATAAGTCCAGCAATTGTGGCAGATAGTAGGGACGCAATGGTTCCCCCTATAAGAGCCTTCATTCCCAATTCAGAAAGTGTTTTTCTTTGCCCTGGTGCTAATGAGCCAATTCCCCCAACTTGAATTCCAATCGATGCGAAATTAGCAAAGCCGCAAAGCATGTAGGTTGCCATGATAATTGATTTTTCATATTTAAGATGAACTAAAGCCATAGGATCTTTAAGATCTGCAAGTTGGATGTAGCCTACAAACTCACTTGCAGCGAGTTTAATCCCGAGCAGTTGTCCCATCAGTGCGACATCTTCTTTTGCAATACCGATTAGCCACATTAGCGGAGCAAAAGCATAGCCAAGTATCAGTTCTAGCGAAAACTGTTGGTATGGAGTGTTTGTCTGCACCCATTCATTTAAGCCTCCAAAATCTCCTAACCATCCCAAGATCCCGTTGAGCATAGCTATAAATGCTAGAAAAACCAGAAGCATGGCGCCTATATTGAAGGCAAGTTTAAGCCCTTCGGTGGTTCCATTAGCGATTGCATCGAGGATATTGGTTCCTACTTTTTCTTGCGAAACGACAAGATCGTTATTGATGGCTTCAGTTTGAGGGTATAAAATTTTTGAGATTACAATTGCCCCTGGTGCTGCCATAACAGATGCTGTTAGAAGGTGTTTTGCATAATACTGTCTAAGAATTTCGTCTTCGCCCCCCAGAAACCCAATATATGCGGCAAGTACACCCCCTGCAACAGTTGCCATTCCACCAATCATCACCAATAGAATTTCGGAACGGTTCATTTTTTCTAAATAAGCTTTTATCATCAGCGGTGCTTCAGTTTGTCCTAAAAAAATATTCCCCGCTACACTTAGACTCTCCGCTCCAGAAACTTGAAGTAATTTTGTTAATAGCCAAGCAAATATTTTCACAACTTTCTGTATAATACCCAAATAAAATAAAACAGAAGTTAGGGCCGAAAAGAAAATAATAGTAGGAAGAATTGAAATTGCAAAAGTATTTAATGGTGCTTCAATTTCTCCAGTAGAAAATGCTGCAAATAAAAATTCTGTTCCTTTTTGAGTAAAGTCAAGTACCGCTAAAAAAATAGATCCTATTCCTTTGAATATTTTCTGAACAAATTCAACCTTCAAGACAGCCAAGGCTAAGAGCAATTGGATCCCTAAGCCAAACCCTACGGTTCTCCAATTAATTGCTTTTCTGTTGGTGCTTAAAGCAATACAAATACCTAAAAGAACGACCATTCCAAGAATACCTCTAAGGAAACTATCTAAACTAAATCCTTGATTTTCAATTATTTGAGATACACCATCTTGTGCAAAAAGCGTGTGGCTGCTGATGGTGAAAAATACTGCAATGACTTTATTCATGTGAGTTGTTCTTAGCGTTTTGAAATTTCGTCTCTTATTTTTGCTGCAACTTCATAATTTTCATCAGAAACAGCTTTTTGAAGTAGGTCTTCAAGTTCAGCTAGGGAAAGGTTTTTATAAGAATCTTCTTTTTCTAAATCTTCAGAAGAAGTGTCCATTGATGCTTCTTCAAAAACAAGAGTGTCATCAGATTTTTCTGGATCGTCAGGGTTAATTTTCAAAATAATACCTGCTTTTTCGAGAATGTTTTTATAGGTGAAAATAGGTGCAGAAAAGCGTAAGGCAAGCGCTATGGCGTCGCTTGTACGCGCATCAATAACTTCTTCTTTGGTGTCACGTTCGCAAATAAGGGAAGCATAAAATACACCATCGACAAGCTTATGAATAATAACTTGCTTGACTACAATATCGAACCGGTCTGAAAAATTTTTGAACAAATCGTGTGTCAAAGGTCTTGGTGGTCGAATATCTTTCTCTAGAGCTATTGCGATGGACTGTGCTTCAAATGCACCAATGACAATTGGGAGTTTTCGTTCACCATCTACCTCGCTGAGAATCAGTGCATAAGCACCGCTTTGCGTTTGACTGTACGATATACCCTTTATATTTAAACGGACTAAGCTCATTATTTGTACTAACAAATAACAGTTTTAATTCCTAAAATACCAAACTTAACTATCTAAGTTTTAATAAATCGGACTAAAAAGTAAATTATAAATAATTGAATGTGAAACAGATTAACTGTTTTGCGCTTTAAATGTTTTAAGTTTTTCAATCAATTCGGGCACAACCTCAAAGGCATCTCCTACAATGCCATAATCAGCAGCTTTAAAAAATGGCGCCTCAGGGTCTGTATTTATCACCACTTTTACTTTAGATGAGTTTATTCCTGCCAAATGCTGAATAGCTCCAGAAATTCCTATGGCAATGTAAAGGTTGCTAGCAACAGGTTTCCCTGTTTGACCAACGTGTTCACTGTGTGGTCTCCAGCCTAAGTCTGAAACAGGTTTTGAACAAGCCGTAGCAGCGCCAAGTACTTCCGCAAGTTCCTCGATCATATTCCAATTTTCAGGGCCTTTCAACCCCCTGCCTGCTGAAACTACAGTTTCTGCGTCTGCAATAGAAACTTTGTCTGTTGCTTTATCTACCTTTTCGACACTTATGTCTGATGAGGTAATTTCTGGAGAAAATGGTTCTGATTGTAAGGAAATAGGGTGCTCAATAAGGCCAAAAGCGTTGTTGGATAACCCAATGATTTTAACTTCTGTTGTGATTTCTGTTTCACAAAATGCTTTATTACTAAATGCTGTCCTTTTGACTGAAAAGGGTTGCGTCTTGGGAAGCTCTACAACATTTGGTGCGTATCCTGCTTTCAGGCCTACTGCCAAAATTGGAGCTAGGTATCGACTATCAGCGCTACTACTTAAAATAATTACATTGGCACTTTCTTTAAGAGCAGCTTGAGCAATAATATCGGCATACACTTTTGCATTAAAGCCATTTGAGTGATTGACCGTCAATACCTTATCAACTCCATAGTCAGCCAATTGCGAGCAGTCTTCAGTATTGAAAACCACAGCACTCAGACTGGTGTTTAGAGTGTTCGCTACAGCTCTGCCATATGAAGCAACTTCTAAAGCTGCTTTTTTAAACATCTTATTTTCAGATTCTATATATACAAGTACAGGCATATTTTTAAAAGTTTAGATGACTTTCGCTTCGTTATGCAAAAGATCAATAAGTTCATCAATATTATCGGCATCAACCATTTTGATTGCTCCTTTGGGAGTAGGTTTTTCAAATTTTACGGATGATGTACATGTTTGTTGCTGTGCGGGTTCCAAAACCGTTAATGGTTTCTTTCTGGCCATCATGATTCCACGCATGTTTGGAATTTTCAGGTCACTTTCTTCAACTAAGCCTTTTTGACCTCCTATGACCAAGGGTAAAGTGCTTGATAGTGTTTCTTTTCCGCCGTCAATTTCTCGTACTGCGGTTGCATTAGTTCCGTCAATTTCTAATGAAATACAGTTGTTGACAAAGCTGGCACCTAGTTCGGCAGCCATCATCCCAGGAACCATTCCGCCGTTGTAATCAATGGATTCGCGACCCGCTATGATTAAGTCGTAATTTCCATCTTTTGCAACTTTTGAAAGTTCTTTAGCAACTGCATAACCATCTGTAGGCGTTGTGTTTATTCTAAAGGCAGCATCAGCGCCGATGGCTAGGGCCTTTCTAAGGGTTGATTCTGTTTCTGGACCACCAACATTTACCACATCGACAGTCGCGTTTTGCTTTTCTTTGAACCACATGGCTCTGGTCAAACCAAATTCATCATTAGGGTTGATGACAAACTGAACACCATTGGGGTCGAAAGCAGTATTGTCATTAGTAAAATTTATTTTTGAAGTGGTGTCAGGGACATGGCTTATACATACTAATATTTTCATTATTTGGGTATTTTAACGTTTCTATTAAATATTTAAGCGAAGGTACAAAAAAAGTTCATATTTCCTATGCATGCATAGGAAATTTTAAACAAATGATGTAATTATTATTATACATTATTCTTATTTTTGCCCCATCAAAAATCAGTGAATGAAAACAATACAGTTTAGAGAAGCAATTTGTGAAGCCATGAGCGAAGAAATGCGTCGTGATGAAAGTATATATTTGATGGGTGAGGAAGTTGCGGAATACAATGGTGCATACAAAGCATCAAAAGGCATGCTTGATGAATTTGGTGAAAAGCGTGTGATTGACACTCCAATTGCAGAGCTTGGTTTTGCAGGAATAGCTGTAGGGTCTACGATGACTGGCAATAGACCAATCGTGGAGTTTATGACGTTTAATTTCTCATTAGTCGGCATAGACCAAATCATTAATAACGCTGCTAAAATCAGACAAATGTCTGGAGGTCAGTTTAAGTGTCCTATTGTATTCAGAGGGCCAACGGCTTCAGCAGGGCAATTGGCTGCAACCCACTCCCAGGCTTTCGAGAGTTGGTATGCAAACTGTCCAGGGCTTAAAGTTATAGTACCTTCTAACCCATACGATGCGAAAGGTTTACTTAAAGCAGCAATTCGCGACGATGATCCAGTCATATTTATGGAAAGTGAGCAAATGTATGGCGATAAAGGTGAGGTTCCTGAAGGGGAATATGTCTTACCTATTGGAGTTGCTGAAATTAAAAGAGCAGGAACTGATGTGACCGTAGTTTCATTTGGTAAAATTATAAAAGAAGCTTATAAGGCATCAGAGGATTTAGAAAAAGAAGGTATTTCTTGTGAAGTTATTGACTTAAGAACTGTACGGCCATTGGATATCAATTCAATTTTGGAATCTGTTAAAAAAACAAATAGACTTGTTATTTTGGAAGAAGCATGGCCCTTTGGAAATGTTTCAACAGAAATTACATATCAAGTGCAGCAAAAAGCTTTTGACTATCTCGATGCACCGATCATTAAAATAAACACAGCAGATACACCTGCGCCTTATTCCCCTGTTTTATTGGAGGAGTGGTTACCTAACAGCAACGATGTTGTTAAGGCTGTAAAAAAAGTACTTTATAAATAAAATATAGGGGTCCTGAAAAAGTAAAAAAATAGGTTTTTCTATTCTTATTCAATTCATTACATTTGTGGCCTTTAAAATAAATTAAAATTAAATTATGGAATCAATGATGATATACATGCCAATTGTGATGGCAGTATTAGGATTAGTTTACATGTGGACAAAGCAGTCCTGGGTAATGAAGCAAGATGCAGGAGATGGTAAGATGAAGGAAATTTCTGACTACATCTATGAAGGTGCTTTAGCCTTTTTAAGTGCAGAATACAGACTGCTCTCAATTTTTGTTTTGGTAGTAAGTATCGCACTTGCGGCAGTATCATTTATCGTTCCGACAACACACATACTTATAGTAGTTGCCTTTGTTTTTGGTGCTATTTTTTCTGCATATGCAGGGAATATTGGAATGAAAATCGCTACAAAAACTAATGTTCGTACAACACAAGCCGCAAAAACCAGTCTTCCTAATGCACTAAAAATTTCCTTTGGTGGCGGAACGGTAATGGGTCTTGGTGTTGCTGGTCTTGCTGTTTTAGGTTTAACGGTATTTTTTATAATTTTCTTCCATTTCTTTATGGATGGTCAATGGACCAGTACAATGGATATGACTATTGTTCTTGAAACTCTTGCTGGATTTTCACTTGGTGCTGAATCTATTGCACTCTTTGCTCGAGTAGGTGGAGGTATTTACACCAAAGCTGCCGATGTGGGCGCTGATTTGGTTGGTAAAGTTGAAGCAGGTATTCCTGAAGATGACCCCAGAAACCCAGCAACAATTGCAGATAATGTTGGTGATAACGTTGGTGATGTAGCCGGTATGGGTGCAGATTTATTTGGTTCATATGTTGCAACTGTTCTTGCGGCGATGGTCCTTGGTAACTATGTGATCAACGACATGGGTGGAAGTATTTCAGATGAGTTTGGTGGAATAGGCCCAATTTTATTACCAATGGCCATTGCAGGCGCTGGAATAATTATCTCTATCATAGGAACTTTATTAGTGAAAATTAAAAGTAATGAAGCTAAGGAAGCTCAAGTTATGGGTGCACTTAACAAAGGAAATTGGACTTCAATTATTCTTGTAGCTATTTCTTGTTATGGACTTGTAACATGGATGTTGCCTGAAACCATGCAAATGGAATTTTTTGGCGAAGGTTTGCAAGAGATATCATCAATGCGTGTGTTTTATGCAACTTTAGTTGGACTTATTGTTGGCGCGGTTATTTCGTCAGTAACTGAATATTACACAGGACTTGGTAAAGCACCAATTCTAAAGATTGTACAACAATCGAGTACCGGTGCAGGAACAAATATCATTGCAGGTTTAGCAACTGGTATGATTTCAACATTTCCATCAGTACTATTGTTTGCTGGTGCCATTTGGGCCTCTTATGGTTTTGCTGGTTTTTACGGAGTGGCTTTAGCAGCTTCAGCAATGATGGCAACTACAGCTATGCAATTGGCAATCGATGCATTCGGACCAATTTCTGATAACGCTGGCGGTATTGCTGAAATGAGTGAACAAGATCCAATTGTTCGTGAGCGCACAGACATACTCGATTCAGTAGGAAATACAACCGCCGCTACAGGAAAAGGATTTGCGATTGCTTCGGCAGCGTTAACCTCTTTAGCATTATTTGCGGCCTATGTTACCTTTACAGGGATCGACGGGATTAATATTTTTAAGGCTCCTGTTCTTGCCATGCTTTTTGTTGGTGGAATGGTGCCTGTGGTGTTCTCTGCTCTTGCGATGAATGCTGTTGGAAAAGCGGCTATGGAAATGGTACAAGAAGTGAGACGTCAATTCAAAGAAATTGCAGGAATCATGGAAGGTACTGGGACTCCAGAATATGACAAATGTGTTGCGATTTCAACGCAAGCCTCCCTCAAAGAAATGATGTTGCCTGGATTATTGACAATAGGCTTTCCGCTTATTATAGCTTTTGTCCCTATGATTTTCGGTATGGATTCATTAGCTATCGCCGAAATGCTTGGAGGCTATATGGCCGGTGTTACAGTTTCTGGTGTACTTTGGGCAATTTTCCAAAACAATGCCGGAGGCGCTTGGGATAATGCTAAAAAATCTTTTGAAGCAGGGGTGGAAATTAATGGTGAAATGACCTTCAAAGGCTCTGATGCGCACAAAGCAGCAGTAACTGGGGATACGGTAGGTGATCCATTCAAAGACACTTCTGGACCTTCAATGAATATTTTAATCAAACTTACATGTTTGATAGGTTTAGTAATTGCGCCAATTTTAGGGGGACATTCAGAAGAATCATCGGCAATGACAACTCATGAAGTTGAATTCAATGTTTCAATTGATGCGGTTGGTACAGAAAATGCTACAGCAAGCATTACTAGTGTTACTACTCAAAATGGTGTTGAAACCATTGTAAAAAAATCATATTACGGAACTGAGGATGAAGTTGAAAAACTTTTGGAGGAAGTAATAAATGACGCCACCAAAGAATAAGTTTCGTCATCATCACTTATACAAAAAAGCACGCGGATAGCGTGCTTTTTTTATTGAGTAATATTGTATTGTACTAAAAAAGGCCGTTTATTTCAGCATCAATTTTACTGATAATCCCGCCTAAATCTTCTTTGTTTTCTACAAAATCTAAATCATCTACATCAATAATAAGAAGACGGCCTTTTTTGTATCCATGGATCCATGCTTCATAGCGTTCGTTCAGTCGGCTTAGGTAATCAATGCTTATGGAGTTTTCATAATCCCGCCCCCGCTTATGTATTTGACTTACTAGATTTGGAATAGAGCTGCGCAAATAAATAAGTAAGTCTGGTGCTTCGACCAAACTTTCCATCAAATTAAATAATGAGCTATAATTATCAAAATCCCTGTTGGTCATCAGCCCCATTGCGTGTAGATTTGGCGCAAAAATATTGGCGTCTTCATAAATGGTGCGGTCCTGAATAATGTCTTTACCACTTTTTCGAATTTGTAATACCTGACGAAATCTGCTGTTTAAAAAATAAACTTGCAAATTGAAACTCCAACGCTCCATTTGGTTGTAAAAGTCATCCAAGTAAGGGTTATCTACAACATCTTCTAGTTGTGCCTCCCATTTATAATGTTTTGCTAACAGCTGGGTTAGTGTTGTTTTTCCAGCGCCAATGTTACCTGCAATTGCAATGTGCATAATTTAATATTTTATAAGTTGGTAGTGGTGAAGAAATTCGCCGTCATAAATATACAAGGTTTGATTCATTACAAAAAACTGTTTAATTAAATTTTTAGGAATTTTTAAAATTTGAAATTCATCAGAATTGTTAACTCTATAAAAAATAGTGTTATCGCGCTTGAATAACAAAATTTCATTGAATACCCTAAAACTGTCAAATCCAGGATGATTTATTTTTCGAACTAAGCTTCCAGTGTAATTAAACTCATAAAAAAGCGAATCTGTCAATACATACACATTATTATAATCACTATTCATACTGACTTTTTGCTCATCCAAAGGCAGGGTTCTAAGTCTTGTTTTGTTTGTTTCGTAATCAAATAATTCTAATTGAAGAGTCAGCTCGTTGTATACCCAAATGCTAGTGTCACTGCTAAGTGCAACTCCATTGACCAATCGATAAGGGTTTATTGTGTTGAAATTAAGTTCTAATAATTCTGTTAAGCGATTATCCAAAAGTACAACTGTGTTTTGGCGTTTGTGGAGGATCACAACTTTGAGCGCATTGAACACTTGAACTTCGTTTATTTCGCCTAATTGAAGATTACTGTACGATTGAATCTTCTCATCGCGCTTGTTGTACAGAGTGTTGTCCTGTATGAAGTAATACTTGTCAAAACGGTCAACCCCAACAAAATCATTCCATTCCGTTTTTGTTTTTTTTAGGAATTTAGCCTCTAGATAATCCTGCGCTTGCACAGTACATAAAAAAAGAGTTAGTGTTAAAAAGCTTAATTTTTTCATCATTGGAAAAATACAAAAAAATAAATTTAATTTTCTGTTACAATTCTTTTAATGAGTCGTCTATTTTATCGAACACTGTTTAGAGAGTAATTTAAAATTTTTTTATGGACGCAATTTTTCGACTTGTATTATTCATTTTATGTTCCACATTTTCATTATTTGCTCAAGATTTTCAAGGTTTAGCTACGTACAAAACTCAACGTAAGTTAGAGCTTAAAATTGATAGTACGCAAGTAGGAGGAGGGGAAATGCAAAAGCAAATTATGGCTATGCTAAAAAAGCAATTTCAAAAAACCTATATTCTTACATTTGATAAAAACACCTCAATTTATAAAGAAGACGAAGCATTGGCACCACCATCTGCCGGAGGGTCTATTATGGTCATTTCTTCTATGGGTGGTTCTGGAGCATTGTATAAGGATTTAAAGCTTCAGTCATTTACAAATCAAAAGGAAACTTTTGGAAAGCAATTCATTATCAAAGATAGTTTACAGCCAATTGATTGGGAATTGCACAGCGATACTAAGAATATTGGGAATTACACTTGCTATAAGGCAACGTTTACAAAAGAAATAGAAGAAATGTCAATGATGACATTTAGTAGTGATGATGAGCAAAATGACGAAGAGCCTACAACTTCTACTGAAACAAAAACAATAACTGTTACAGCATGGTATACACCACAAATTCCTGTAAGTAATGGTCCGGAAAGTTACCAAGGCTTACCAGGTCTTGTTTTAGAAGTCAACGACGGAGATTTGACGATTCTTTGTAGTAAAATTACAATAAATCCCAAAAAACAAATTGAAATTTCCGAGCCCAAAAAAGGAAAACAAGTAACCCAAAAGGAATACGATAAAATTATGGAAAACAAAATGGAAGAGATGAACGAACAGTATAGGGGACGAGGATCTGATGATAAAGGAATAGAGATTCGTGTTGGGGGTTAATTCCTTTTGTGAATTATTTAACGTCACCATATAAAACTAAATGTAAATTTGTGTAATATTCAATAAAACCAAAAATGATTTTTAAGCGCATCATTATTTCCACATTCCTAATCTGTAATTTATTTGTTTTTTCTCAAGATTTTCAGGGCAAGGCTTATTATGTTTCCAAAACTAATCCCGATATGGATAGTTGGGGCGGTCGCCAAATGAGTGAAGTTCAAAAAAAACAAATAATGGAGCGCATGCGCAGCATGTTTGAAAAAACCTACATACTGACTTTTGATAAATCGGCTTCTATATACAAAGAAGAAGAAGTACTTGAGGCGCCTGGTCAAGGTGGCTTTGGAATGTGGGGGAGTAGTTTTTCTGCTGGGCCGCAGTACAAAAATATAAAGACCAAAAAGTTTATTCAAGACCAAGAGTTTTTTGGACGTCAATTTTTAATTACTGACTCACTCCAACAGTTAGAATGGAAGTTTGGTTCTGAAACCAAGCAAATTGGGCAATACTTGTGTATGAAGGCTACTGCTACAAAAACTGTCGATGAATTCGACTGGCGGAGCATGAGAAGAAAAGCATCCAAAAAAGAAGATAAAAAAAGCGAAACAGACTCTACAAAAACCACTTCAGTGACTGCTGATATCGAAGTGCCAAAAACCATAGAGGTAACAGCTTGGTATACCCCTCAGATACCTGTTAATCAAGGGCCTGGAGAATTCTGGGGTTTACCAGGTCTCATTCTTGAAATCAATGCGGACCAGACCACTGTTCTGTGTTCTAAAATCATCATAAATCCCGAACAAAAAAGTATAATTTCTGCACCAGAAAAAGGCCGTGTAATTTCAAGAAAAGAGTACAACGCTACCGTCAAGCAAAAAATGAAAGAAATGCGAGAGATGTACCGTGGCCGGGGAAAGAACAAACGAAAATAAAATAATTATCAATTAAGCTTAAACTCTAATAATGAAATATTACATAAGCATCCTTTTATTATCAATTAGTGGACTCACTTTCTCTCAGGTTAAATTGGAAGGATATGTGAAAGATTCAATAGGGAATCCATTGGAATTAGCCAATGTAATTGCTATAAATAAAGCTACCAGTGCTTTAGATTCCTACGGAATTACTAATGATGAGGGGAAATTCAGATTGGATTTGAAAAAAAACACACTGTATTCAATACAAGTCAGCTATATTGGTATGAAATCGATGACGCAGGCGATACAAACCGGCGAATCGAATGTTAATAAAAATTTCACCCTACAAGAAGACAACGCCCTAGAAGAAGTTGAGCTTACTTATGAAATGCCTGTTACGATTAGTGGAGATACATTGGTGTATAATGCTGACTCTTTCAATAAAGGAACGGAGCGAAAATTAGAGGATGTTTTGGAAAACTTACCAGGTGTGGAGATTAATGAGGATGGTCAAGTTGAGGTTGAAGGGAAGGTCGTTTCAAAACTCATGGTTGAAGGAAAGGATTTTTTTGACGGTGATACTAAATTGGCCACAAAAAACATACCCTCAAACGCAGTTGATAAGGTGCAAGTTTTAAAGAACTATTCTGAAGTTAGCCAGTTAGGTGGTGTGACTAACAATCAAAATAATGTAGCTATAAACATCAAATTAAAAGAAGGTAAAAAGAACTTCTGGTTTGGAAATGTAACGGCTGGTGCAGGAGATTCAGATCAAGAAACATTGTATTTAGCACAACCAAAATTATTCTACTACAGCCCAGATTACAGTATTAACTTTATTGGAGATTTGAATAATATTGGTGAGGTCGCATTTACTCGAAGAGACTATTTTAATTTTACTGGAGGTTTTAAAAGACCTAGCCTAAGTAGTGGAACAAACATAAATTTGGGCAGCAATGATATCGGGTTTTTAACGCTTCAAAACAACCGCGCAAAAGACATCAACACAAAATTTGGAGCCACAAACTTCAGTTGGTCGCCAAAAACTTCTTTAGATATTGGCGGATTTGCTATTTTATCAAACAGTAGAAACGAACTTCAAGAAAATCGTTCTGTTCAGTATACCGATCCAGAGCTTGGTATCCCCGATGAGGAAACAGAAAGTAACACGGTACAAGAAAACAACCTAGGGATGTTGAAGTTGTCTTCAAAATATCAGCCTAACGCCAATAACCAATTGGAGTACGAGGTTTTTGGACAGATGTCAAAAAGTGAACAAGACCAACGGTTCTTTTCATCAATAAACAACAATATCGATCAGTTGGAAGAAACCACTCCTTTTAGCTTAAATCAAAATTTGAATTATTACTATACTCTAGATGAAAATAATATTTTTGCTCTTGAAGCCCAGCACCTGATCAAAGATGAAGATCCTTTTTACAATGCAATAATCGAAGATAAACTTAGCTATGGAGGTACAGCAGCTAACTTAGGTCTCGATGACAACCAAAGCAATTATAACTTAGCTCAAGAAAAGCGTGTAAAATCTAACCAGTTAGATGCAAAACTGGATTATTGGAACATATTGAACAAGAAAAGTAATATCAACTTGACGTTTGGGACGATCTTAAGCCATCAGAAGTTTAACTCTAATATTTTTCAATTTTTAGATGACAATTCACGACTAGACGTTACACCGCCCGATAACAATGGTGCGGATGTCAATGCTATAGATTACAATTTCTCTGATGTTTATTTAGGGCTTCACTACCGCCTAAAAGCAGGTATTTTCACAATCACACCTGGTATTTCTGGTCATATGTACAATGTAAATAACACCCAGTTTGGCCAAAAAGTAACGGATAATTTCTTCAGATTTTTACCCGATTTAAATGTCATTATCCAATTGAAAAAGAGTGAAACATTGAACCTTACTTACAGAATGCAAACTCAATTTACTGATGTTTCAAACTTTGCTAGTGGGTTGGTCTTGAATAATTACAATGCTCTTTTTACGGGAAATCCAGCGTTAGAAAGTGCCTTGTCACACAACGTGAACTTATTTTATTACAGTTTTAATATGTTTAATTACACCAATGTTTTTGCGAGTATTAACTATAATAAAAGTATAGATAATATACGAACAGAGTCTCTATTTCAGCCAGGTAATGTTATTCGGGTATCTTCGCCCTTCAATTCTCCTTTTGCGGATGAAAGCGTGAGTGCAAATGGCCGTTTTCAACGTACATTTGGAAAAATTCGTGGAACAATTCGCGCTAATTTTAACTATTCAAAATTCAATCAATTTATACAAAATCGCCGTTCTGTAAATGAAAATTTTTCACAAACATATAGAGCACAAATACGAACGAATTTCCGCACAGCACCCAATTTAGATTTAAGTTACCGTTATTCTATCCAAGACAATAATTTAGGGCAAAACAGCACTAAGTTTTTTACCAAAAGCCCAACCCTAGAATTTGATGCCTATATCTTAAAAGCGTTTACATTTAGAACAGACTATTCCTACAATGATTTTAGCGATGAAAACGGGACGATTAATACATTTGAATTTTGGAATGCATCATTGTCTTACAGAAAAAATGAAGATGCGAAATTTGAGTATGAAATTAAGGCTACTAACTTGTTGGACACCCGTGCGCAAAATCAAAGTAATGCAGGTAATATTTCGGTGAGTGCTACTGAGTATTTCATACAACCACGTTATATAACATTTCGTGTGCGCTATGAGTTGTAAATACACAAAAAAATTAATAAATAAAATGCCCCGCAACAGCGGGCATTTTTATGTTTGCAAAGTTTTAACTTAGAGCTTGAAAGCAGTTTTAATTGCTTCTATATAATCTAATTTTTCCCACGTAAACAGTTCTACATCCAACACTTGTTTTTCACCATTGGGTAGATAAAATACTTTTTCAACAGTTTCGTTTGTACGCCCCATATGACCATAAGCAGCAGTTTCGCTGTACATTGGGGTACGAAGTTTTAGTCGTTGCTCAATTGCCGCTGGTCGCAGGTCAAATAGCTCCATTATTTTTTGTGCAACAGTACCATCGTTGAGTTCCACATTGGCTGTGCCGTAAGTATCTACAAAAACACCCGTAGGTTCGGCTACGCCAATGGCATAACTGACTTGTACTAAAATTTCTGAACATATTCCTGCAGCAACCATATTTTTGGCAATATGGCGCATGGCATAAGCCGCAGAGCGGTCTACTTTACTTGGGTCTTTTCCCGAAAATGCACCTCCACCATGTGCGCCTTTTCCGCCGTAGGTGTCTACTATAATTTTACGGCCAGTCAATCCGGTATCTCCGTGAGGGCCGCCAATTACAAACTTGCCTGTTGGATTGATGTGATACGTAATATTATCATTAAAAAGTGCTTGAATGGCCTTAGGTAATTTTGAGATTACTCTAGGAATCAAAATGGCCTTGATGTCTTTTTTGATCGTATCAAGCATTTCATTTTCATCATCAGAAAAGTCGTCATGTTGTGTAGAGATTACAATAGAATCAATCCGCAACGGGACATTGTCATCACCATATTCAATAGTGACCTGACTTTTAGAGTCAGGACGCAAATAAGTGATGTCTTTGTTTGCGTGGCGCAAAGCAGCAAGTTCTTTTAAAATACGGTGCGACAAATCCAATGCTAAAGGCATGTAGTTTTCGGTTTCATTGGTGGCGTAACCAAACATCATACCTTGGTCACCAGCCCCTTGTTCTTCAGGGGTTTCTCTATCAACTCCTCTATTTATGTCCTCCGATTGTTCGTGTATGGCTGAGAGAACTCCGCATGAATTCCCGTCAAACATGTATTCGCCTTTGGTATAACCAATTTTATTTATTGTGTCTCGAGCGATCTGTTGTACGTCCAAATAGGTTTTAGATTTGACCTCACCAGCCAAAATAACTTGCCCGGTAGTCACCAATGTTTCACAAGCCACTTTGGCTTGCGGATCGAAGGCCAAAAAATGGTCGATGATTGCATCGCTAATTTGGTCTGCTACTTTATCGGGGTGTCCTTCAGAAACACTTTCGGAAGTAAATAAGTAACTCATAATAGGTTATTTATGAGGTATGATAAGCGCAACAAGCTAAAGGGATTGGCACTGTTTTAGCTTTTTTTTTTGAGGTTGCAATCAGATCAAATTTATCCTCGTTTAGTAATGCTGCAAATTTAGAGATATTAATGAAAAAAAAAAATCTTTCATCTGCTTATATGATTTGAGATTGTATTTAATTAGATTTACTGCTCAATTGATATGGTAAAACACGGTATTTTATTTTTCTTTTTTGGTGTGCTCTTTTTGGGGCACACACAAGAGCTCAAGCCCTTTAGCTACATTGATTTAAATTTGTATTCAGGTAATATTGCGCGTCATAACGATAATATTACCCACCTGATTCAAGCGCATCCAAATGGTTTAATCTTGGGATGGAACAAGCGTGTTTCCGGTGAAAAATCATGGCATAAACGCTACAATTACCCTGAATTCGGCACCTCTATAAGCATTCAAAATTTTAATAATTCAACTTTGGGTAATGGTTATGGACTTCATGCGCATTATAATTTTTATTTTCTAAAGCGTCGTTTGATGTTGCGTATTGCTCAAGGAGTCTCTTTAGTAACTAATCCTTACGACAAGTACAAAAACCCAAAAAATATTGCTTTTGGCTCGCCTTTTCTCAGTGGCACTTATTTAATGCTCAATTACAAACGCCCCCAATTATTGGGCGCTGTTGGGGTTCAGGCCGGAATAACACTGCTCCACTTATCTAACGCAAGTATCAAAGCGCCGAATACCAGTATCAATACCATCGCCTTTAATTTCGGTCTAACGGCTGCCCTAGATGAAAAACCCGATTTTTTAAAGCCCACATCAACAAATCAAGGGATTAGTCAAGAAATAGACCAAAGTGTCCATTATGGAGCCGTCTTCAAAGCTGGGGTCAATCAAAGTGACGTAGTAGGAAGCCCTCAATTTCCTTTTTATGTATTTTCTTTTTTTGCCGATAAACAGATTAATGAAAAAAGCTTAATTTCCATTGGGGCGGAGTATTTTAATTCCAAATTTTTGAAAGAATATATTTACTATCAAAGTGTAGCTTATCCTGAAAGCCAAGTGGAAAATGACGTTGACTATAAGCGTGTAGGTCTATACCTAGGGTACGAATTGTTATTTGGGCGATTTTCTGTACTTGCTCATTTGGGCTATTATGTCTATGCTCCGTTTGATTTTGAAGGGCGTTATTATAATCGCCTGGGAATGAAACATTTTATAGCTAAAAAATGGTTTATATCGGCAACATTAAAAGCGCATAGTGCTAAAGCGGAAGCATTAGAATTTGGTATAGGTGTAAGGTTATGAAAAAGGTATTATTAAATAGTATTATTCTGCTTGTTTTGGCCTGCGCCGAGGATAAAGCCCCAGATTGTATACAAACATCCGGCCATAGGACCAGTGTTGAATATAGTCTTGAGCCATTCAGTAAAATTTTAGTTAATGAAAACATAGAATTAGTTATTAAGGAAGGTGTTGATTTCCATATAAGTATTGAAGCTGGATCCCATTTGATATCAGATATTTCTTATGCCATAAGCGATGATGTGCTGTCCCTTACAGACCACAATCTTTGCAATTGGATTCGTAGTTATAGACCTACTAAAATCACAGTGACTACCCCAAATCTTACAGAAATCCGAAGTAATTCTCAGTATACAATAAAATCTTTAGGGGTATTAACATTTCAAGATTTGAATTTAATCTCTGAAAATTTTCGTGAAGATCAATTAAGTTTGGGTGACTTTGATTTGATAATACAAGCTGAAAGCTTAAATGTAATTTCAAATAATCTATCGCAATTTATTGTATCTGGCGCTGTAGATAATCTTTCTGTTGGATTCTATTCGGGTACAACAGCTTTTTTTGGAGCAAACCTTTTAGCGCAGAATGTGATAATTTTACACCGCAGTAGCCATGATATTGTTGTACATCCCTTACAATCTCTCAAAGGAGAATTACGCGGTACTGGGAACTTGATCTCTGTACATACCCCAGCAGAGGTAGATGTCACCCAACTTTACACGGGAACACTTATTTTCTTGGATTAATTGAATTCAATTCAGTAAAAGCTCGATATTTTAGTTAATGTTTAATTAATTCGCTATTTTTTTTAGAATTAATCAAAATTGAGGGCTAATTTCAAAAAACATAAAATTGAATTTTGTTTTGAATAAAAAATATTTACTTTAGCGCTGTAATAAGTAACAATGCACAATATATATTATACATTCTACAACTGGTATTATTTCTTTTTTGAAAAAAGAGTCGAGGTCTTGTATGTGTAATTTAATATTATAACTTTCAATTTGAGTCTCGATGTAAATATCGAGATTTTTTTTTATGATAAATAAAGTCGCTATACAAGGGATAAAAGGATCATTTCATCATTTGGTTACACAAAATTATTTTGTAAATCCAGTAGAAATCGAACCCCTCTTGACATTCAATGAAGTAGTGGATAGCTTGATTAAAGAAAAAGTTGATACCGCTGTAATGGCATTGGAGAATTCAATTGCGGGCTCTATAATTCCCAATTATGCTTTAATCGATGCCAATAATTTACATATAACAGGAGAGTATTATTTAGATATTCAACATAATTTAATGGCGCTGTCTGGTCAGGATATTTTTGAGATTAAAGAGGTTTACTCACACCCCATGGCATTGTTGCAGTGTCAATCTTTTTTCGACAAGTATCCACATATAAAATTAGTTGAGGATTGTGATACTGCTGAGGTTGCACAAAGAATTCACAAGAAACAATTAAAGGGAGTTGCAGCCATTGCCAGTTCTAGTGCTGCAGAGATATATAAATTGAATATTTTAGCTGAGAGCATTCAAACCATTAAGCATAATGAAACTCGTTTTGTAATCGTTGAACGGAACGAAAACCCTTCCTCAACTATAAATAAAGCCTCATTAAAATTTATGCTGAATCATAAACGTGGGAGTTTAGCCGCCATGCTCAATGTTATGAGCGATTGCAAACTTAACTTGACTAAAATTCAATCTTTACCTAAAATTGATACTCCTTGGAAGTATGCATTTTTTGTGGATGTCACATTTGATGATTATGAGGATTATGAAAAGGCAACTGCTGTGATGAAAATAATGGCTGAAGAATTTAAAGTACTTGGTACTTATAAAAATGCAAAACAATGAGTCTAGTAGCCCGTCGTTTAGATACTGTTGAAGAATACTACTTTTCAAAAAAACTGAAAGAAGTACGTACACTCGTTTCCAATGGGGCAGCTGTAATTAACCTAGGCATCGGAAGCCCAGATTTACCGCCACATCCTTCAGTGCTAACAGCACTTGAAAATAGCCTGTCTGAACCCCAAGCCCATAAGTACCAAAGTTATCAAGGATTACCTGAACTTAGACATGCGATTTCTAGTTTTTATGAAAAAAATTACAATGTTCTAATCAATGCTGAAAATGAAATCCTTCCTCTTATGGGTAGTAAGGAGGGTATTATGCATATCTCCATGGCCTATCTCAATGAGGGTGATGCTGTATTGATCCCAAATCCAGGATACCCTACCTACAGCTCGGTTACAAAGTTAGTAGGTGCAACCCCTATTTTTTACGATTTAACTGCGGAAAATCATTGGCAGCCGCAGATATCAGCACTAGAACGATTGGATCTTTCAAGAGTGAAAATCATGTGGATCAATTACCCACACATGCCTACAGGTACACTTGGCTCAGAACAGCATTTAACGGCTTTAATTCAATTCGCAAAAAAACACAATATTCTGCTTGTCAATGATAACCCTTATAGTTTTATCTTGAACGATAACCCAAATAGTATTTTTAATATTAAGGGAGCAAAAGAGGTGTGCTTGGAGCTAAATTCGTTAAGTAAAAGTTTTAATATGGCTGGCTGGCGTGTTGGTATGCTTTTAGGTGCTGAACAACACATCAACAATGTGATAAAAGTTAAAAGCAATATGGATTCAGGTATGTTCTATGGTGTTCAAAAAGGTGCTATCGCTGCTCTGAAATCTTCTAATGATTGGTTTACTAGTCTTAACGAGGTATACAAAAAGCGCCGCGCTTTAGTTTGGGAATTAGCAACTCAACTTGGCTGTACATTTGAGCCAGACACGGCAGGAATGTTTGTTTGGGCAAAACTTTCGCAAGGGATCGATGCAGAACAGTTTATAGACACATTACTTATTGAAAAAAATATTTTTGTAGCTCCTGGAACCATTTTTGGATCAAATGGGGAAGGTTACATACGTTTTTCGCTCTGCGCCCCGATAGAAGACATTAATGAAGCCCTAAAGCGTACAGCATGAAGAATATTTACATCATAGGGACTGGACTGATCGGAGGTAGCCTTGCTTTAAATTTGAAGGCCGTTAAACCCAAAGCTGTAATTCATGGTATTGATCACAATGAAGCCCATCTTACGGAAGCTTTAAACTTAGGGTTAATACATAAAAAGGCAGTAGTTGAGGACATTGAGCACGCCGATTTAGTACTCTTATCAATCCCTGTTAATGCAACACTTAATTTACTGCCAAGAATATTAGATTTATTGCCACCTCAAGGGCTAGTTGTCGATATGGGCTCCACAAAAGCCTCAATTTGTCAAGTTGCGGATGCACATCCGAAACGCGCTCAGTTTTTAGCAAATCACCCAATAGCAGGTACTGAATTTTCTGGTCCGAAAGCTGCTTTTGTTGGTTTGTTTAAAAACAAAACCAATATTATTTGCGATCTAGACAAGACTGAACCAAAGCGATCTAAAGAGATGATCGAGATTTTCAAAGCTATGGGCATGAGTATTCGTTATATGGATGCAGTCGAACACGACAAGCATATTGCTTATGTGTCTCATTTATCCCACATCAGTTCATTTATGCTAGGCAAAACAGTAATCGATAAAGAAAAAAATGAACTTAATATTTTTGATATGGCAGGCAGTGGATTCGAGTCGACCGTACGCTTAGCAAAAAGTTCTCCTGATATGTGGGCTCCTATTTTTGAACAAAACAAAGAGAATGTCATTGAAACACTCAATGAATACATTCAAAACTTAAACCATTTTAAAGCGTTAATGGAATCTGATGATTTTGAATCCGTCCGTAACGAAATGAGAAGTATTAATCATATAAAAACAATTTTAAAAGGAATTTCTTAAAACCAATACTATGGAAAATAGCAAAGAATTAAGCACATGGTTAGATGATTTGAAACTTGAACACCCTCTAGTTATTGCTGGGCCATGTAGTGCAGAAACTGAAGAACAAGTATTAAAAATAGCACACGAACTAAAGGATTCTGATGTCAGTTATTTTCGTGCGGGCATATGGAAACCACGGACCCGACCCGGAAACTTTGAAGGGGTAGGTGCTTTAGGCTTAAAGTGGCTCCAGAAAGTTAAGGCTGAAACTGGTTTGAAAACAGCAACAGAGGTGGCAAACAGAGCACACGTTGAGCTAGCACTAGAACACGATATCGATTTACTGTGGATAGGAGCACGGTCTACAGTGAGCCCTTTTATTGTTCAGGAAATCGCTGATGCATTGGAAGGAACAGATAAGGTTGTTTTGATCAAAAATCCAGTAAATCCAGACCTAGCCTTATGGCTTGGTGCAGTAGAGCGTTTGTCTTCTGCTAATATCAAAAATTTAGGGGTGATTCACCGAGGTTTTTCGACATATGAAAAATCGAAATATAGAAATAATCCAGAATGGCAATTGGCAATTGAGCTGCAAACTAGATTCCCTGACTTACCGCTTATAAATGATCCCTCCCATATTACTGGAAGGCGTGACATGGTATTTGATGTATGCCAAACAGCATTGGACTTGAATTTTGATGGATTAATGATTGAAACTCATTATGACCCTGATAATGCATGGAGTGATGCTGCTCAACAGATTACTCCAAAAACGCTTATACAATACACCAAAGACCTGAAAATCAGAAAGGAAAGCACAACTGAAGCTGATTACACTTCTGAACTTCAAAATCTTAGAGCGCAAATTGATGTAGCTGACAACCAATTGTTAGATACTTTAGGAAAACGAATGAAAGTGGCTGAGGCAATTGGCGCCTTGAAAAAAGAAAAAAATGTTGCCGTGCTGCAAAGTAAACGTTGGAACGAAATCTTAGGTAAAATGGTTCTAGAGGGCGAACAACACAATTTAAGCGAAGAGTTTATTTTAAAACTATTTAAGGCAATTCATCAAGAATCAATTAATCATCAAAAACAAATTTTGAAATCATAAAAAAAAGGGTGTTGAGTCACCCTTTTTTAATACACTTAAATATCCTATAACACATAATAAAAAGAAATTTGTTTCTTTGTGTTGATAACGAAGGTTATAGTATGACAGGAACAGTTTATAAATCTACAGGCAGTTGGTATACGGTCAAATCCTTAGAGGGTTCTTTTTACGAGTGTCGTATCAAGGGCAAATTTCGTATGCAAGGAATCAAAAGCACAAATCCAATTGCGGTTGGTGATGTTGTAGATTTTGACTTAGAAACCAGTAACAATAAAGAAACTGGAGTGATAAAAACTATTCAAACACGAAAAAACTATATTGTTCGAAAATCAGTCAACTTATCTAAGCAAACACACATTATTGCCAGTAATATTGACCAAGTATTTTTACTCATTACTATAGATAATCCACCTACGTTTACAAGTTTTATTGACCGTTTTTTAGTAAGTGCTGAGGCCTATGGCATAAGCTGTATTTTGTTGTTCAATAAAATGGACCTTTATGATGAAAAGACAAAAAATATTGTTGAGGATTTGATTCATATTTATTCAAATGTTGGTTACGAATGTTTAAAAATATCGGCTAAAAAAGCAGATAATCTAGGACCAATAAAAATAAAAATGAAGAACAAAACAAGTATGTTTTCTGGGCACTCAGGCATAGGTAAATCGACTCTGGTAAACGCTATTGAACCTTCATTAAATTTGAAGACAAAAGCCATATCAGAACTTCATCAACAAGGGCAGCACACCACTACATTTGCAGAGATGTTTGATTTAAGTTTTGATGCGCGCATTATCGATACACCAGGAATCAAAGGCTTTGGTGTTGTTGACATTGAAGCCGCAGAACTGGATCAATATTTCCCTGAATTTTTTAAATTAAAATCCAATTGCAAATTTCATAATTGCCAACATGTTCATGAGCCAAAATGTGCCGTTAAACAAGCAGTTGAGGCTGATGAAATTGCCGCTTCGCGCTACAAATCGTACATTCAAATTTTGGATGGAGAGGACGCAAATTATAGAACTGATGTACACGACCCCATATGAAAGCAGTAATTCAAAGAGTGACTCAGGCAAACGTCTCGATTGACGGAACCATCAAAGGAAAAATTTCTTCAGGGCTATTGGTCTTTTTAGGTATTGTCAGTGAAGACACCTTGGAAGATATTCAATGGCTGAGTAATAAAATTGTACAACTTAGAGTATTTAATGATGATGAAGGTGTCATGAATTTATCTTTAAAAGACATAAAAGGCGAGATATTAGTCATTAGTCAATTTACACTTCATGCCAAAACTAAAAAAGGCAATCGCCCAAGCTATGTAAAAGCAGCGCGACCAGAACGTGCAGTGCCGATTTACGAACAATTTTTAAATCAACTAAAAGACGATTTAGAACAAGACATTCAAGCTGGTATTTTTGGAGCAGACATGAAGGTTTCGCTTTTAAATGATGGCCCTGTAACTCTTATCATAGACACCAAAAACCGTGAATAAATTTATATGAAATTATTTGATTTCAAAATGGACATTAAGTACTTTAGTATAGCTTAAAAAAATCTTATTATGAACATCCAAAATGCACAAGAAACTGTCGATCAATGGATCAAAACGCATGGCGTACGCTATTTCAATGAATTGACCAATATGGCACAGCTCTCTGAAGAAGTAGGTGAGGTCGCACGAATAATTGCCCGGCGATACGGCGAGCAAAGTGAAAAAGAAAGCGACAAAAATAAAGATTTGGGTGAAGAATTGGCGGATGTCATGTTTGTGGTGTTTTGTCTAGCCAATCAGACAGGCGTAAATTTACAAGCTGCTTTTGACCATAAATTAGCGCTAAAAACTAAGCGAGATCACGATCGTCATCACGCTAATAAAAAACTGAAATAAAAGTGCAAATCTCAATAAACAAGTCAGAAATTAAACCCTTTTCTTCGCTTAAAATTACGGGGTCAAAAAGTGAATCTAACAGAGTTTTGCTGTTGCAGGCCCTATACAAAGGTCTCAAAATCAATAATTTATCAAATTCTGACGACAGCCAATTAATGCAAGCTGCACTTGCTTCCGATAGTTCAACTGTGGATATCCACCATGCGGGAACAGCAATGCGTTTTCTTACTGCTTATTTCGCAACTCGATCTGGAACTACTACAACTTTGACAGGCTCGAGCAGAATGCAAGAGCGGCCGATTAAAATTCTTGTTGAGGCCCTTAATTCTTTAGGTGCATCTATTACTTACACAAAAAATGAAGGTTATCCGCCACTTCTAATAGAAGGTAAAAGCCTCACGGACAACAAGGTGTATTTAAAGGCTAATGTCAGCAGTCAGTACATCTCAGCATTGTTGCTTATTGCACCCACCTTGTCAAAAGGGTTGTCTCTGCATTTAGAAGGTAATATAACATCTGTACCGTACATAAAAATGACACTTTCATTACTTAAAGAATTAGGCGTGCAAACTGCTTTCGATGGACAAATGATTTCTGTTCTTCCATTTGCTGAAAACATCAATAAGACCTTTACAGTTGAGTCCGATTGGTCCTCAGCATCTTATTTTTACAGTATTGTTGCCTTAAGTCCAATTGGAACGCAAATTGATCTCTCAGCCTATAAATCTAATAGCTTACAGGGGGATGCTGTGTTGAAAAATATTTATAAGGAACTTGGTGTAGAAAGTTCGTTTAATGAAACTACCTTGTCCTTAAAAAAATTAGCTGAACCACAGTCAAAACTATTGACTTTAGATTTGGCCAATGCACCAGATATAGCACAAACTATCGCTGTAACTTGCTTGGGACTAGAGATAGGGTGTAATTTGACGGGGCTGCATACGCTAAAAATCAAGGAAACAGATCGTCTAGTCGCTCTACAAAACGAAATAAAAAAGTTAGGGACTTCAATTGAAATTACAGACAATAGTTTACACCTAAAATCTCCAAATAAATTAAACTCCAGTATACATATTGCGACCTATAATGACCACCGCATGGCGATGGCATTTGCTCCCCTTGGACTCAAAACTCAGCTTTTTATTGACGATGCCGAAGTGGTTTCTAAGTCTTATCCAGATTTTTGGTCTGACCTCTCAGCGCTTGGTTTTGAACTTAATTAAATAGAAAATAAACCTCTAATTACTTGACAACGCCTATTCTGTGGTTGTATATTTGCAACTTGTAAAAAATAAAAAATTAATGAAATTATCACATTTTAACTTTGAACTGCCTGACAGTCTTTTGGCTAAATACCCTTCTGAAAACAGAGACGAAGCCCGATTGATGGTGTTGAATCGAGAAAAACAAACTATTGAACACAAATACTTCAAGGATCTTATTGATTATTTTGACGAAGAAGATGTGATGATTCTAAACAACACTAAAGTATTCCCAGCTCGTCTTTTTGGGAATAAGGAAAAAACCGGAGCCCGTATCGAAGTCTTTTTGCTCAGAGAGCTTAATGCCGAGCAGCGCCTTTGGGATGTATTGGTAGATCCGGCGCGAAAAATTAGGATTGGGAACAAACTTTATTTTGGCGACGATGAGAGTTTGGTTGCTGAAGTTATCGACAATACAACCTCAAGAGGGAGAACCCTTCGCTTTTTATTCGATGGGTCTTACGAAGAATTCAGATCAAAATTGAATGACCTTGGGCAAACACCACTTCCAAAATACATTGGGCGAGATGTTGAGCCCGAAGACGAGGAGCGTTACCAAACAATTTATGCCAAAAATGAAGGTGCTGTAGCCGCGCCAACCGCTGGACTTCATTTTTCAAAACATCTTTTAAAACGTTTGGAAATTAAAGGGATTAACTTTGCCGAAGTTACCCTTCATGTTGGTTTGGGGACTTTCAATCCTGTAGAAGTTGAAGACCTTTCAAAACACAAAATGGATAGTGAAGAAATTATAATCGATGGACCTGCTACTCAAACTATTAATACAGCGTTGAAAGAAAAACGCCGAATATGTGCGGTTGGAACTACAGTGATGCGCTCCATTGAAAGCTCGGTATCTTCTAGTGGTACATTAAATGAATTTTCTGGTTGGACCAATAAGTTTATCTTTCCTCCTTACGATTTTTCAATTGCTAATTGCATGATTACAAACTTTCATACTCCAAAGTCTACCTTACTGATGATGACTTCTGCTTTTGGAGGTTATGACTTTGTAAAAAAGGCATACGAGGAAGCGGTAAAAGAACAATACAAATTTTATAGCTACGGTGATGCCATGCTAATTTTATAATATAAAAAAGCCTCAGTTGAGGCTTTTTTTAACCTAAGAACTCTTCAATTGAGCACCTTAAAAAAAGATATTCGCGCTTTGTCCAAAGATCAACTCATGTCTTTTTTCTCTGAGAATGGGGATCAGGCGTTTCGCGGCAAGCAAGTGTACGAATGGCTTTGGAAAAAAGGAGTGCATAAATTTGAAGATATGACCAACCTTTCTAAACATACACGACAATTATTGGAGCAGTCGTTTAGCATCAATCATGTTGAGGTAGACACCATGCAACGCAGTAAGGACGGAACCTTGAAAAATGCTGTTCGCCTTCACGATGGACTTATTGTTGAATCTGTTTTGATTCCAACCGCAAAACGAACTACCGCCTGTGTTTCGTCTCAGGTGGGCTGTAGCTTGGATTGTAAGTTTTGCGCCACTTCTAGGCTAAAGCGCATGCGTAATTTAAATCCGGATGAAATTTACGATCAAGTGGTTGCTATTGATAAGCAAAGCCGCCTTTATCACAACAAAAAACTTACCAATATTGTTTTTATGGGTATGGGTGAACCCCTCATGAACTATAATAATGTGCTGAAAGCAATAGAAAAAATCACTTCAAGTGAGGGACTTGGTATGTCACCAAAACGTATTGTTGTATCTACTTCTGGAATCCCAAAAATGATAAAAAAGATGGCCGAAGATCAAGTTAAATTTAATTTAGCAGTTTCTTTACATTCCGCAATTGATGAGGTCCGCACCAAAATCATGCCTTTTAACGAAACATTTCCACTTGAGGATTTACGCGCAGCACTTCAGTTTTGGTACGCTAAGACCAAGCGTAGAATTACTTATGAGTATGTGGTTTGGGACGGTATTAATGATACTACTAAAGATATTTTAGCCTTAATAGATTTCTGTAAATTTGCCCCAAGTAAAGTGAATCTAATAGAGTATAATCCTATCGATGATGGTGTTTTTCAGCAAGCCAAAACTTCAGTTATTGAGCAGTACGTAAGTATGTTAGAAGCCAAAAATATTACAGTTACTGTGCGTCGATCTAGAGGAAAAGATATTGATGCTGCTTGTGGCCAGTTGGCAAATAAGGCTTAGTTTTATCAGCCCTTCTAAGGGGCAGGGTTTGGGATCCTTGAGTGAATTTCATTGATCCTTGCTAAAGTCTCCTCACTCAACTTTATTTCAATACTGTTTATATTTTCTTCGAGTTGTTTCAATGTAGTTGCACCAATAATATTGCTCGTGACAAATGGTCGTTGGTTTACAAAGGCTAGAGCAAGGGAGGTGAGTGAAATACCCAAATCATTAGCTAAAGCTAGATATTCTTTTGTGGCCTCTGTAGATTCTACGCTGCTGTAACGTGCAAAGCGCGGAAACAGCTTGAGGCGCGCATTGTCTGCTGCTGTGCCTAAAATGTATTTTCCGGATAGAACCCCAAATGCTAGAGGGGAATAGGCAAGAAGCCCCATATTTTCACGGATTGATATTTCTGCCAAGTCACCCTCAAAAACCCTATTAAGCAATGAATAGGCATTTTGAATAGTACTTATTTTTGGTAAATTATCTTTCCTAACTTCTTCTAGGTAGCGCATACTTCCCCAACCTTTTTCGTTAGAGAGCCCATAAGCTCTTATCTTCCCTGCGTTTACCAATTTAGTTAATTTGTGGAGGACTTCATTAAAGTTGTCTATCCAAGGATCATTTGGGTTTGGAGTAAAGTCCCGAATTCCGAACGTGTTGGTTTGACGCTCTGGCCAGTGCAATTGGTATAAATCGATGTAATCGGTTTGTAGCCGCTTGAGTTCTAGATTTACAGCATCTTCAATGGAACTACCCTTGAAGCCTGTTGTTCTTATATGAGCTGTATAATCTCCAGGGCCAGCTACCTTACTTGCAATAATGACCTGATCTCTGTTGTTTCGTGCGCTCAACCAATTTCCAATAATTTCGCTTGTACGTCCTTGCGTTTCTTTGGAAGCGGGTACTGGATATAGTTCAGCAGTATCAATAAAATTAACCCCATGCTCGACAGCATAATCCATTTGAGAAAAACCCTCATCTTCAGTATTTTGATTGCCCCAAGTCATGGTCCCAAGACAAATTTTACTGACTTTAATATTGGTATTTGGTAATTTGGTGTACTCCATTAGTTAGTATTCAATAATTTTGAAATTTCATCAAGTTTTGGAGTCAAGACAACCTCGATGCGTCTATTTTTAGACTTTCCTTCTTTTGTTTCATTGGTTGCAATTGGTGCAAATTCGCTTCGTCCTGCAGCAGTCAGATTTTCAAGTTTGATATTTTCGTTTTGGCTCAGAATAGCAATTATTGAAGTGGCTCTTTTGGTCGATAAATCCCAATTATTTGCTACCTGCCCACCTGATGAATAAGGAACGTTGTCTGTGTGTCCTTCAATCAAAACGGCTATATCTGGGTTTTCACCAAGGACTTTTCCTAGCTGTTGAATTGCTTTTTTACCCTCAGTACCTACAGCCCAGGATCCAGACTTGAAGAGGAGTTTGTTTTCCATAGATACGTATACTTTCCCGTCACGTTGTTCTATTGTTAAACCCTTGCCCTCAAATGCTGTTAAAGCATTTGATATGGCATTTTTCAAGGCTGTCATGGCTTGGTCTTTAGCTGAAATTAACGCTTCAAGTTCTGCGATGCGTTGGGCACGTTCTTGCATATCGGCCTCCAAGCGCATTAAGCGTTCGTTCTCCGCGGCAAGGGCTTGTTCTTTGGCCTCAAGTTGCGCAAGAAGTTCTCTATTTTTTTGTGCATTTTCTTCTATTGACTTTGAACTGTTTTGTTCTAAAGCTGTGTAAGCAGCATCTAAATTGTCATATTTTTTTTGAAGTGCCGCTAACTCTTGCAGCAGTAGATCGCGTTCCGATTGTACGTCCTCGAACGATGCTTGAAGCATGCTGAGTTGTTGTTCTAATTCTTTTTTTTGAAGAATTTCTTGGTCATTACTACTAGACAATTCATCATAATCTGATTTAAGATTACTGTATTTGCCTTCTAATTCTTTGTATAGTTTAGAGGACACACAGGATGTACTTAATAGTGCAAATACGGATAACAAAATGAGGTTTTTAAGCATAATTTTAATTTTATAGATTCAATTCTAATAATACAGGGCAGTGGTCACTGTGGACTGCCTCAGTTAGTATAACGGCTCTTTTTATGTTTTCTTTTAAAGGTGTCGAAACTAATGTATAGTCCAGGCGCCATCCTTTGTTATTGGCACGTGCATTGGCTCTATAGCTCCACCAACTGTATTGATGGGGTGCATTGTTCAAGGCTCTAAACGCATCAATAAAACCACTTTTTAAAAAATTTGTCATCCATGCTCGTTCTTCAGGTAAAAATCCAGATACATTTTTATTGCGAACGGGATCGTGAATATCAATCGCTTCGTGGCATATATTGTAATCGCCGCATATCACAAGATTTGGCAATTCTTTTTTTAATTCGTCAACATAATTTTGGAGTAGATCCATATATTCAAATTTATGTTCTAAGCGCTGAATATTAGTTCCTGAAGGCAAGTACATGCTCATGACAGAAATATCAGAAAAATCAGCGCGAATATTACGACCTTCAAAATCCATGGATTCAATTCCAGTGCCATAAACTATGTTTTTTGGTTTTATTTTGGATAAAATAGCAACACCACTATATCCTTTTTTTTGAGCACTAAACCAGTAATTATAGGGATATCCAGCAGATTCAAAAACCCCAAGATCTAACTGTTCTTCTTGGGCTTTTATTTCTTGTAAACAAATCACATCAGGGTCGGTTGCCACCAGCCATTCCAAAAAGCCTTTTTTTAGTGCGGCTCTAATCCCATTGACATTATAAGAAACAATTTTCATAGATAGAATTGATTATTTCAGCTAAAATAATTAAAGCCTTACTTTTACACTAAATAATTTTTACAGATTTATAGAAAAGTATCAACAAAATATTTTTCTTTTTTTTTAGTTTAAGCTAAACATGCATAGGTTCTTCATTTTTGTACTCCTATTTTCATCTTCTTTTGCTGTGGCGCAGGAAGCAAATAGCTTGTTTCAAACTAAAAAATTTGCTCTAAGCAATGTTGTTGTTTTAGACAGCCTAAGTATTAATCCCTCCTACTTTAATGTTGCAGATAAAAATGGCAAAATAATAGATTCTACATTGTATACAGTTGACTTTAACAAAGCTCAGCTGAAATTTAATATACTGCCCAAGCTGACAGATTCCATACAAGTTTCTTATTTAAATTACCCCAGTTTTTTGACTAAAACCTACAAGCAAATTGATCAATCTGTTATTGTTAACTCTACTGGGGTATTGCAAAATTTATATCAATTATCTACGCCAAACAATACGACAAGTGTGGCGCCATTTGATGGCCTCTCGACTTCAGGAAGTATCGCGCGGGGTGTGACTATTGGCAACAACCAAAACTCAGTTTTAAACAGTGAATTGGATTTACAGATTAGTGGTAAAATAAGCGAAAAAGTAACTTTAAGAGCTTCTATTCAGGATGCAAATATACCGCTTCAACAAAGTGGATATTCGCAGCGTTTAGATGAGTTTGATCAAGTTTTTATTGAAGCTTTTACTGATCAATGGGCATTGCGTGCAGGGGATATAGATTTAGAAAACAATAGTTCTTATTTTGGGGCATTTTCTAAGCGAGTTCAAGGCCTTTCAGTTTCGTCCACATTTAGTTATCAAGAAGCCAAGATTAAGGCGTATGCTTCTGGAGCGCTAGTTCGTGGGCAGTTTGTGACTAGTCAGTTTAATGCTCAAGAAGGTAATCAGGGCCCTTATAAGCTCAAAGGACCTAACAATGAGTTATTTGTTTTAGTAGTTTCCGGAAGTGAGACAGTTTATGTCAATGGCGTTCCACTAGAGCGTGGCGCAACAAAGGATTATTTAATTGATTACAATGCGGGTGAGCTTGTTTTCAATCCGACTTATCCTATTACTTCAGAAATGCGGATTACTGTTGATTACCAATATAGCGAACGCAATTACACCCGATTTGTAGGTTATGCTGGTGCTGAGTATGATGCCGATAAATTAAAATTTGGTTTATCTTTTTATAATGAGAATGATTTAAAGAATCAGCCTCTCCAACAAAATTTAAATTCAGATCAGGTGAGTATTCTTGCCAATGCTGGGGATGACAATTCACTTATGATTGCCCCATCCGCTAGTCCTGCTGAATTTAGTGAAAATAGGATTTTATACAAGAAAGAAATTATAGAGGGTACGGAAGTTTTTGTATTTTCAAACAATCCAGAGGACAATTTATATCAAGTCAATTTTTTATTTGTTGGAGCACAACAAGGAGATTACATAGTATCCAATTCAGCAGCAATTTCTAATATTTATTCCTATGTTCCCCCTATCTCAGGAGAAAAACAAGGGAGTTATGCCCCTATTATCCAATTGGTTGCGCCAGTACAATTGCAGCTTGCTGTGCTCAATGGAACTTATGAGCCCAGCGAAAAAACAACTTTGAATTTTGAATTAGCAGCGAGTAAAAATGACTTGAACATGTTTTCAGGAATTTCAGATGAAGATAATGATGGCATCGCTGCACGCTATGCCTTGGAGCAACAACTTTTTAAAACCACGAAGGGATGGCAAATACGTGTGGACTCTGAACTTGACTATATACAAAAAGACTTTAGAAATCTTGAAGGGCTGTATAGTCCAGAATTTAATCGAGATTGGAATTTAGAACTGCCCACCAGCAATCAGGTCATAGCAGATTTAGGAGATCAGCTTTTTGTAACCGCTGGAGCATCCTACAGCAATGAACAGATGAACCACATTAGCTACCAATTTCAACATCTTAATTTTTCTGAAAGGTTTAATGGGAATCGCCATATTTTGGATGCTAATCTCGAATTTAACTCTTTTAAATTTAGAACAAATACAAGTCTGTTGAATACAGATGGAGCTCAGTCTAAATCAACCTTTTTTCGTTCGCTTTCTGAACTTAAATATGATGCAAAAATGATTTGGCCTGGAGTAAAGTTTTCTACTGAGCAAAACGAAATCACTCAACTTCCATCAAATATATTAGATTTGAAAAGTCAGCGGTTCACTGCTTATGAAGCTTTTGTCGGCGTTGGTGATTCAACAAAAGTTTTTGTAAAAGCAGGCTACATAAAACGTTTAAATGATAGTGTTCAAAACAACACCCTCAAACGCATAAATTCTTCTGATACTTATTACTTAAACGCGCAAATTGTTCAAAATCAAAATTCCAACTTAAGGACCTATTTGAATTATAGGATATTGCATCCTAAGGACCAGCAAAGAGCTCAACAAAAAACCCTCAATTCTAGATTATCTTATGATCAAAAGTTCGCACAAAATTTAGTCCAATGGCAAACTGTTTATGAAACGAGCTCGGGCCGCCTCCCGCAGCAAGACTTTACTTATGTAGCGGTTGAACCAGGACAAGGAAGCTATGTATGGTTCGATTACAACAACAATGGTATTCAAGAATTGGAAGAGTTTGAAGTAGCTCAGTTTCAGGACCAAGCCACTTATATCCGCGTACTTTTACCAAATCAGCTGTATATTCGAACCCATCAAAATCGCTTGAGTCAGACCCTAACATTTGACCCTATACAATGGAGCGGTTCTAAGAACAAAACTAAAAGTTTTTGGGCTCATTTTTACAATCAAACTACATTTTTGATCGATCGTAAACAGCGGAACGACGGTGAAAGTATAAATCTAAACCCACTTCAAACCGATTTAGACAATCAATTGGCTTTGCAGTCCAATTTTCGAAATCAATTATTTTTTAACAGGGGGAAACAACACTTCACTTTTTCTTATAGTTTTTCTGGATCAGAGCTAAACAATGTACTCTCATTTGGCACTATTGCACAAAAGAGATTTGCGCATCAAGTAAATTTCACCCATAAAATCCGACAGCAGTGGTTGTTAAATATTCAAACTAATCTTGAAAACAACAAGTCTGAGAGTGAAAATTATTCTTCAAAGAATTTTGATTTAGATCAGTTTTTATTGAATCCAAAAATTTCTTATTTACTAGACGACAACAAGCGTTTTGATATTTTTTATCAATTTCAAACTAAGGACAATTTAATTCGCGCAAAAGAACAATTAACGCAGCACAAATTAGGCCTTTCTGCTGTGATGACTAAAAATCAAAAGGCGTCTGTAACAGCGGAATTCAATTATTTTTCAAATCTCTTTCAAGGAGATGCTAACACCCCTGTAGCTTATCAAATGATGGAGGGGCTTCAACCAGGAATCAACTTCACTTGGAATTTAATTGCTCAAAAAAAATTGACTAAATTTTTAGATTTAAATCTAAGTTACTTTGGCAGAAAAAGTGAAACAAGCCGTACAATTCATTCAGGAACAGTTCAGTTGAAAGCTTATTTTTAATATATTATAGCTTTAGCGCCTCAATGTAAAATGCGATCTAAATTCCTTTTCAAGCCCATTTTCATCAAAATAACGTACCATAAACCAATAATCACTGGTCGGCATTAAAGTGTTATTGTAGCTTCCATTCCATCCTGAGCTTGTTGTTTTAAATTGTTTGAGGAGCTTGCCAAAACGATCAAAAATTGAAATAAGTCCAGTACGGTTTTTAAGACATTCGATGTTCCAAAAATCGTTATATCCATCACCATTTGGGGTGAAAAATTTCGGATAGGACAATATAGTGACTACGGACTCAGGTTCGTTACTACAGCCCTCCTCGTCTCTGACTTTTACAATGTGCTCTTGACATCCAATTACATTTTGAAACACTGGACTGTTTTGCCAAATTCCACCATCCAATTGGTATTCGTAGTTTCCGCTTCCACCAGTTACTGTAACTTCAATTATTTGATTGCTATCGAACGGGGCAGAAGTGTTTTCTGTAGCTATTGAAAGCGTATTTATTGGATTGACATTAATGGTTTCAGTGGTTGTATTTGCACACTGTCCAGGGTCTGGAGTAAATGTGTATGTTGTTGTTATCAAATTATTCACCGTTGATGGAGACCAACTTCCCGAAATATTTTCTTCTGAAACAACAGGAAGCTGTGCAGTACTTTCTCCAATACAAATATCATCTATCAGGAAAGTAGGCGTTATTTGTTGTAAAACTGTAATTTCAATCGTTGTAGGAATTACACAAACACCAGCATCAGGCGTAAAGGTATATACGTCAGTTGTTGTATTGTCAATGGTTGCTGGGTTCCATGTTCCTGTAATTCCGTTGTTGGAAGTTGTTGGTAATGGCGCAATACTATCGCCAGCACAAATTGGATCAATTGAATCGAATGTTGGAGTAACAATCGGATTCACCACGACTTGAACAGGCGCAGGCGTTGTGGCGCATTGTCCAGGATCAGGGGTAAAGCTATAATCTGTAGTCGTGGTTGCATCGAAGTCTGGAGCCCAGCTTCCTGTTATGCCATTGATGTCTGTTGCAGGCAAGGGATTTGAATCGCCCTCACAAATAGGGTCAATTGGGTCAAAAGTTGTTGTGATAATAGGGTTTACCACGACTTGAACAGGCGCAGGCGTTGTGGCGCATTGTCCAGGATCAGGGGTAAAGCTATAATCTGTAGTCGTGGTTGCATCGAAGTCTGGAGCCCAGCTTCCTGTTATGCCATTGATGTCTGTTGCAGGCAAGGGATTTGAATCGCCCTCACAAATAGGATCAATTGGGTCAAAAGTTGTTGTGATAATAGGGTTTACCACGACTTGAACAGGCGCAGGCGTTGTGGCGCATTGTCCAGGATCAGGGGTAAAGCTATAATCTGTAGTCGTGGTTGCATCGAAGTCTGGAGCCCAGCTTCCTGTTATGCCATTGATGTCTGTTGCAGGCAAGGGATTTGAATCGCCCTCACAAATAGGGTCAATTGGGTCAAAAGTTGTTGTGATAATAGGGTTTACCACGACTTGAACAGGCGCAGGCGTTGTGGCGCATTGTCCAGGATCAGGGGTAAAGCTATAATCTGTAGTCGTGGTTGCATCGAAGTCTGGAGCCCAGCTTCCTGTTATGCCATTGATGTCTGTTGCAGGCAAGGGATTTGAATCGCCCTCACAAATAGGGTCAATTGGGTCAAAAGTTGTTGTGATAATAGGGTTTACCACGACTTGAACAGGCGCAGGCGTTGTGGCGCATTGTCCAGGATCAGGGGTAAAGCTATAATCTGTAGTCGTGGTTGCATCGAAGTCTGGAGCCCAGCTTCCTGTTATGCCATTGATGTCTGTTGCAGGCAAGGGATTTGAATCGCCCTCACAAATAGGGTCAATTGGGTCAAAAGTTGTTGTGTTTTGTGGTGTAACTGTTATTTCAACACTTTCTATAGTAGCTTCGCCACATTCGTCTTCTATTGTTACCGTGTATGTAGTTGTAGTGTTAGGCGAAAGAGTTGGGTTTGGAATATTTACATCACTTACTCCTGTACTAGGACTCCAAGTATAAGTGTTTCCACTGGGAATTTCAGCATCAACTTGTGCTGACTCACCGTTGCAAATAGTTTGTGGTTGCAGCAATAGATTATCTACAAAAGAGATGCTATTAAAACACACCTGGTGAAGATTTGAAAGCCCCCCAGTGGAACCTACAAACCCAAAAAACACCGTGCTGTCTCCTCCAAAAATAGTTCCTCTTATATCTCTATTTAACGATAATCGTAACTCACAATCAAAAAACACTTCAAAAGTCTGTGTTGAAGCAGTCCACACAATTTTAATATTATGATCCACACCATCTTCCATATTAGTGGTTGTACTTGTTGGTTGTACGGGGCCAGCTAAATTATCTGTTGCAGAGTTATGATTCGGATTACCATTGGTCATAATTGAAATGTGATCATATACGGGATCTCCGTAATCTTCAACTCCTGTACTTCCGCCAATGTTTCTATAAGTATCAAATTCTACAATAAGATCCCCAATTCCACCATATCCAACACCCCCGCCAGAATTCCCTAGTGCTGAATTTATTGTAAAAGCAGATGTTCTCTTGAAGACCAATGCCATCCCATCGGCTCCATAAAAATCTTTTGAACCAAAATTATTTTTATAATAAATGGTAAAATCTTCATCGAAATCAATAGGATTATTATACCACACTCCTCCTAATTGTGTTGTCAAATCTTCTGTAATTGTGTAACAATTATTCCCATTTGAAGAAGCATTTCCAAGAATTACAGCATTAAGTTGAGTATACCCCTTTGTTGTCAAAAACAAAAGTAAGATAACGGGGAACCAATTTTGAGGAATATTTTTCAAAGAAAAGTTGTTATAAATTGATTGTAAATTTAGCTTAAATTATTTTGACCCTAAGTTATAACATGCAAACGATTCTGTATTCAAAAAAAACAATACAATTACTATACACTACTTAAAATAAACCAAGCGGAAGTTTTTTAATTAAATTATGCAGTAAAATTGCTATCGAGTTAACAATTTTTCAGCCAATTTTTCATAGAAACATGATCTTCAATTAGAGTTTTTAAATTTTTCACAGCTACACGTTCTTGTTTCATGCTGTCTCTGTAGCGAACTGTTACGGTATTGTCTTCAATAGTTTGATGGTCTATGGTAATGCAAAAAGGAGTTCCAATGGCATCTTGTCTGCGGTAGCGCCGACCCACTGCGTCTTTTTCGTCATAGGCAACATTGAAGTCCCATTGTAGTTCTTGTAAAATCTCTTTGGCTATTTCTGGAAGCCCATCTTTTTTTACAAGGGGTAAAATCGCCGCTTTTGTTGGAGCCAAGACCGCAGGAAGTTTTAGCACTGTGCGTGTGGAGTTGTTTTCTAATTCTTCATTTTTTAGGCTGTTGGAAAATACGGCTAAAAACATACGGTCCAAACCAATAGAGGTTTCTAAGACATAAGGAACATAGTTTTTATTTTCTTCAGGATCAAAAAATTGAAGTTTTTTGCCAGCGTGTTTTTCATGTTGGCTGAGGTCAAAATCTGTTCTGGAATGAATACCTTCAAGTTCTTTAAAGCCAAAAGGGAATCTAAACTCGATATCGGCTGCAGCATCGGCATAATGAGCCAATTTTTCATGGTCATGAAAACGGTAATTTTCTTCACCCATACCCAAAGAAAGATGCCAATTTAGGCGTTTTTCTTTCCAATGTTTGTACCACTCTCCTTGTGTTCCTGGTTTGATGAAAAATTGCATTTCCATTTGTTCAAACTCACGCATTCTGAAGATAAATTGGCGTGCTACAATTTCGTTTCTGAATGCTTTCCCCGTCTGCGCTATACCAAAAGGAATTTTCATTCGGCCTGTTTTTTGAACATTTAAGAAGTTGACAAAAATTCCCTGTGCGGTTTCTGGTCGTAAATACAAATCCATTGCACTTTCAGCAGAGGCCCCCAGTTTTGTACCAAACATGAGGTTGAATTGCTTAACGTCTGTCCAATTGCGGCTACCGCTAACAGGGTCAGCAATTTCGAGTTCTTCTATAAGAGCTTTGACATCTGCTAGGTCTTCATTTTCAAGGGATCTAGCCATACGCTTTAGGATGGTTTCTATTTTGTCTTGATAGGCTAGTACGCGTTGATTGGTCTTTAAGAATTCATTCTCATCAAAGGCATCACCAAAACGTTTTTTAGCTTTTTTAACTTCTTTTTCTATTTTTTGCTCAATCTTAGCACAATAATCTTCAACAAGAACATCAGCTCTGTATCGCTTTTTTGAATCTTTGTTGTCTATCAAGGGGTCATTAAACGCATCAACGTGTCCCGAAGCTTTCCATGTTGTGGGGTGCATAAAGATTGAAGCATCTAAGCCAACAATATTAGTATTCATTTGCACCATGGCTTTCCACCAGTATTCGCGTATATTTTTCTTTAATTCTGCACCGTTTTGGCCGTAGTCGTACACAGCGCTAAGCCCGTCGTAGATTTCGCTGCTTTGAAATACAAACCCGTATTCTTTAGCATGAGAAATAACGTTTTTAAAATGATCTCCTTGGTTATTCATGCCACAAAAATAGAAAACCCCCACAAATTAAATAGCGAGAAATTAAAAAATATAAGTTTATTGTTAAATTTGTAATCCCTTATCTCCATAGATTTGATGAATTATATAGTCGATTTGTTTTTTCCGCCTCAATGTCAAGCGTGTTCGTCTGTCTTGCGCGATCATGAACTTGAAATTTGCGTGGATTGTCGTCATCACCTACCCCTTACCAATTATCATTTTCAGAAAGATCAGCCTTTAGCCCGTCTTTTTTTTGGACGTATTCACTTTGAAGCGGCTACTTCTTTGTTTTATTTTGAAAAAAATAGTCGCGTCCAATCCTTACTTCATAAACTCAAGTACAAACGTCAAAAATCTATAGGCATAACTTTGGGCACTTGGCTAGCTCTTGAAATGAAGGATTCTAATCGATTTCATTCTATTGACTTAGTTGTTTCTGTTCCCCTACATAAAAAAAGATTAAAAGAGAGAGGATACAATCAAGTTTCCCCTTTTGCTAAGGCAATTGCAAATGTTTTTGATGTTCCTTTTGAAGATTCTGTATTGATTAAGACTAAACATGTAAAAACTCAAGTTTTTCAAACTAAGGCCGAGCGCTGGAAGTCTGTAAAATATTCTTTTGAGGTTAATAATAAAACACTAGTCATTGGAAAACATGTATTGCTTGTTGATGACTTAATTACTACTGGGTCAACTATAGAAGCTTGTGCTGTAGTATTACTGAATGCGGAGGCGAAACAGTTGAGTTTAGCCACTATCGCAATAGCCTCTTCTATGTTTCGCTAAAATTAAAATAAGTTGTTTCTTTGTATTGCTCAAAAAACAGATATGTCAAAGGCCTTTTCAAATATTTTATTTTTTATTGCTATCAGTTTGGTTTTTTTTCGCTGTGCCAACCGAGGAACTGCTAGTGGAGGAGAGCGAGACGAAACGCCACCTGTTATAATAAAAGAGGAGCCTGCCAATTTTTCAATAAATTTTGATTCTGATGAAATCAGAATTTATTTTGATGAATACATTAAATTTAAAAATATTCAAAAACAACTCATTGTGTCTCCGCCAATGGATCCTGAGCCTGTACTGACTCCTATCAGTACAGCAAGTAAATATATTTCCATCAAGATTTTGGATACTTTACAGCCCAATACAACCTACGCTTTTAATTTCGGGCAAAGTATTGAAGACAATAACGAAGGGAATCCATATCCTTTTTACAGATATGTTTTTTCTACCGGTCCAGTTATAGATTCTCTCTTAGTCAAAGGGCTAATTACAGAAGCCTTTGAGTACGAGACACCAGAACTTGTATCGGTTTTGTTGCACGAGGTCGATAGTACCTATACCGATTCCATAGTCTTTAAGAAGAAACCAAAATATATTTCGGTTACGGATAGTCTATCACAATTTTCTATAGAAAACATAAAAGAAGGGACCTATTTGTTGACCGCATTAAAAGAAGAGAACACTAATTATATCTATCAGCCAAAAGACGATAAATTTGGCTTCAGGAGTCAGTTTATCACTGTACCCTCTGACACAGCCTATGTGCTAAGGTTGTTTAATCAAGATCCAGAATTTAAATTTTCTAGAGCTCGCCAATTGGCTGAGAATAGAATAGGCTTTGCTTATGAAGGTAGCCCAGATAGTCTAAGCGTAAAGATTTTGTCTGAAGTTCCAGAAGAATTTAGTTCTATTACAACAAAAGCTTTTGAAAAAGATACTTTAAATTATTGGATGCGTCCAAAGTTTGAGGCGGATTCTTTACTTTTTCAAGTGTCTTACCTTTCTCAAAAAGATACAGTTTCTGTGCGTATGAAATCAATGGACAAAGATTCATTAGAGCTGACAGCTGTTAATCTTTCATTAAAGCCAGGTACTGCACTGCAGTTGCGCTCGACTGTTCCTTTGAGCGCGTTGGATGAGTCTAAAACATCGATTATGGACAAAGACTCATTGGGTATAAAGGGTGTGTTGTCTATGGATGATTATATGCCCAATATAGCGAACTTAAAATTTGATGTGACAGAGGCAAATAATTACGAGATATTATTTTTGCCTGGTGCATTTAAGGATTTTTACGGAGCTGAAAATGACACATTACGTTTGAATGCAAGAACAAAGCTTTTGACGGATTATGGCAACATACGAGTTGATCTTCGCAATGCAAAGTACCCAATCATCGTTCAATTTGTTTCTAGCAATGGGGATGTAGAGGAGGAGCAAATTGTTAAAGGTCCAGGCCCAATTGATTTTAAGAATATTGATCCTGGAATATATTTTCTAAGAGCCGTTTTTGACACCAATGGAAATGGTAAATACGATTCAGGCAATTTTCTTAAAAAAATCCAACCAGAGCGGGTGAGCTATGCTGAAGAACCTGTGGAAGTTCGTGCAAACTGGGATGAAGTAGCTGAGTTTGTTTTGGACGATTAACCTTTCAAGTTGGCTTTGACCAATTCGCGATTCATGCGCGCAATATTTTCTAACGATATTCCCTTAGGGCATTCCACTTCGCAAGCACCGGTATTGGTACAATTTCCAAAGCCTTCCAAATCCATCTGTGCTACCATATTTTGGACACGATCGGCTGCCTCGACTTGACCTTGGGGAAGCAAAGCATATTGAGAAACTTTTGCGCCAACAAACAGCATCGCTGAAGAGTTTTTGCATGAAGCAACACAAGCACCACACCCAATGCAGGTAGCTGCATCCATGGCTTCATCGGCTGCGTGTTTTGAAATTGGAATGGCATTACCGTCTTGAGTATTTCCAGATGTATTGACTGAAATAAATCCTCCTGCGTGTTGAATGCGGTCAAAAGCTGAACGGTCAACTACTAAATCTTTTACAACCGGAAAAGCATTTGCTCTAAAAGGTTCAATGAAAATTGTATCACCGTCTTTGAATTTACGCATGTGCAACTGACAAGTCGTTACTCTGCGGTCTGGGCCGTGCGCCTCACCATTGATGTATAATGAACAAGACCCACAAATCCCTTCACGACAGTCGTGATCGAACGCTACAGGTTCCTCTCCAGCAGGGATAAGTTGACTATTTAGAACATCGAGCATTTCTAAAAAAGACATGTCTGGCGAAATATCACTTATTGGGTATTCAACAATTTCACCTTTTGAATTGGCGTTTTTTTGGCGCCATATTTTTAATGTTAAATTCATAGCAACTTCTATTTGTATGAGCGTTCTTTAACTTCTATATTTTCGTATTCTAATGTTTCTTTATGGAGTATCGCATCTTTTGGTGCGCCTTTGTACTCCCAGGCAGAGACAAATTGAAATTCTTTTCTTCGTTGTGCTTCACCATCTTTAGTTTGGTGTTCCTCGCGAAAGTGACCCCCTGCCGATTCTTCTCTGACTAAAGCATCTTTGGCGAAGAGTTCGCCGAGCTCTAGGAAATCAGCTACGCGTCCAGCTTTGGCTAATTCTTCATTGAATTCATTAGCCTCTCCTGGAACAAGTACCTCTTTGTAAAATTCCTCGCGTAATTCAGAAATTTCTTCAATGGCTTCTTTAAGCTCTTTTTCATTTCTTGCCATTCCGCATTTATTCCACATAATTTTTCCTAGGCGTTTGTGGAAATAATCTACAGGTTTTGTGCCTTTGTTATTGATAAAGCTGTCAATTTGTTTGCGTACATTTTCTTCAGCTTCTTCAAATTCTTTACTGTCTGTAGTTATAGGTCCTGTTCTAATATCATCAGACAAATAATCACCAATGGTGTAGGGCAGCACAAAATAACCATCAGCAAGACCTTGCATCAATGCAGAGGCCCCAAGTCTATTTGAACCATGGTCCGAGAAATTGGCTTCTCCAACAGCATAAAGACCTGGCACTGTGGTTTGAAGGTTATAATCTACCCATATGCCTCCCATGGTGTAATGCACCGCTGGATAAATCATCATAGGCGTTTCGTAAGGATTTTCGTCTACAATTTTTTCGTACATCTGAAATAAGTTACCATACTTACTTTTTACAACTTCCTTACCTAATTTATTGACTAAATTTTCATCATTTTCGTCTAGGCCTTTGACATGGGCTTGTTCTTTTCCATACCTTATGATAGCCGATGCAAAATCAAGAAAAACAGCCTCTCCTGTAGCGTTAACGCCAAAGCCTGCATCGCAACGTTCTTTAGCTGCTCTGGACGCAACATCTCTTGGCACCAAATTTCCAAAAGCAGGATAACGGCGTTCTAAGAAATAATCGCGATCCTCTTCTGCAATTGCTGTGGGTTTTAATGTTTTGTTTTGTACAGCCTTAGCGTCTTCTAGTTTTTTAGGGACCCAAATACGGCCGTCATTCCGTAGTGACTCGGACATGAGTGTCAATTTGGATTGATGATCTCCAGAAACAGGAATGCAAGTTGGGTGGATTTGAGTGTAACATGGATTTGCAAAGTATGCACCTCTTTTGTGTGCCTTCCAAGCAGCGGTAACATTACTCCCCATCGCATTGGTAGAAAGGTAAAAGACATTGCCATACCCTCCACTTCCAAGAACTACGGCATGTGCGGAGTGACGTTCTATTTCTCCAGTAATAAGGTTTCTAGTGATGATTCCACGCGCTTTCCCATCAACAATTACAACATCCAGCATTTCGTGGCGGTTATACATTTTTATTTTTCCTCGTCCAATTTGTCGGTTCATCGCAGAATAGGCACCCAGCAATAGCTGCTGCCCTGTTTGTCCTTTGGCGTAAAAAGTTCGCGAGACAAGAACTCCACCAAAAGAGCGGTTGTCTAGAAGCCCTCCATAATCTCTGGCAAAAGGCACTCCTTGAGCCACACACTGGTCGATGATATTTGTGGATACTTCGGCCAGTCTGTAAACGTTGGCTTCACGCGAGCGATAATCGCCGCCTTTTACTGTATCGTAAAATAAGCGGTATGTTGAGTCTCCATCTCCTTGATAATTTTTTGCAGCATTGATGCCTCCTTGCGCTGCTATGGAATGCGCACGCCTTGGCGAATCTTGAAAGCAAAAGGCTTTAACATTATAGCCCAATTCAGCCAATGTAGCAGCGGCTGAACCTCCTGCCAAACCAGTCCCAACAACAATAACATCAATAGATCGTTTGTTGGCTGGATTGACAAGGTCAATTTTATTTTTATGGTTGGTCCACTTATCTGCCAATGGGCCTTGTGGAATTTTAGAATCTAAAGCCATAAGGGTATAGTTTTAGTGCGAATTATTAAAAAAGTGGAACAAAGCAATTACTATAAAGCCAAGAGGAATGAGTACCGCATATGCTTTTCCGAATCCTTTCAGTGCTTGAGTATATTTGTTGTTTGCCCCAACAGATTGAAAGGCAGAACTGAACCCATGCAAAAGGTGGAGCGATAAAAACACAAAACCAGCACAATATAAAAGCACTCGCCAAAGAGGGATAAACTTGTGTTGTAGTTCTTCAAAATAGCGGTAGTCGCTGCCATCGGCTAAAAGACCAGAAGAATCTCCCAACACATATTTTGTGTTGATTTCTGGAATCCAAAAATCTATAAAATGAATCACGAGGAAAATTAGAATAAACCCTCCGCTATAAATCATGTTACGGCTCATCCAAGTTGAATTGGCATTCCCGTTGTTTACGGCATAACTAACATTTCGCGAAGCTTTATTTTTAAACTCTAAAACAAACCCCATCACAAAATGAAAAACAACGCCGAAAATTAGGACCGGCTGTAATACAAATTGCACCAAAGGGTTGTTCCCCATAAAATGTGAAGCTTCGTTAAAGAGATCTGGGTTAAAAACAGATAAAATGTTAATTGCGAAGTGTTGTAAAATAAACACCATAAGGAAAAAAGCTGAAAGCGCCATGGCTATTTTTCGCCCAATTGAAGACTTTAAAAATCCACTCATCTGATTAAAAATTTTATAACTAAGCAAAGGTACTACACGAAGCGGTTTTAGACAATAAGATTTGCTATAATTTTTTTATTAAGAATTGGTTTAAATAGACTTGTATTTTCTTTTTTTTCTAAATGCTTAAAATCTTCGTAGATTTATATGAAAATATTTAAATTTGAAAAAAACAATTGTCTATGAAATACCTGCAAATTGACGCTCAATTATTCATTAAGAACAGGAAGAAATTTGCTGCTAAAATGGCCCCCAATTCCATAGCGGTTTTTAATTCTAACGATATTTTTTCAACTGGGGCTGACAGTACACTTCCTTTTCAGCAACACCGTAATATTTTTTATTTGAGTGGAGTCGATCAAGAGGAGAGTATTCTTGTTTTGTGTCCTAGTGCAGCAAATAAAGCCCATCGGGAGATTTTATTTTTAAAAGAAACCAATGATCATATTGCCATTTGGGAGGGTGCAAAGCTCAACAAAAAACAAGCTACACAGACTTCTGGCGTACAATCGATTTATTGGTTGGATGAATTTGAGGGTATTTTTGAACAACTTATGGCTGAGGTTAAAACTTTGTATTTTAATAATAATAACCACTATCGTCAAGCAGTGGAAATGGAGACTCGAGAGGATCGCTTCATTAAGCGAGCAAAGGAAAAATTTCCAAACCACAAAGTGGACCTCAGTTTTCCAATAATTGAGGCTCTTCGCGGGGTAAAGGAATTTGAAGAAATTGAATTGATTCAAAAGGCCTGTGACATTACTGAAAAGGGCTTTAGAAGGGTGCTCGGGTTTGTCAAACCCGGCGTTATGGAGTTTGAAATTGAAGCCGAATATGCGCATGAATTTCTTAAAAACAGATCTAAGGGCTTTGCGTATACTCCTATCATAGGGTCAGGGTTTAATGCTTGTGTTTTACATTACATTCAAAATAATCAGCAGTGTATGGCTGGGGATATGTTGCTTATGGATGTAGGTGCAGAATATGCAAATTATTCCAGCGATATGACGCGAACTATCCCGGTTAGTGGTCATTTTACGGCACGTCAAAAAGCGGTTTATCAAGCAGTTTTAAATGTGAAAAACGAAGCCACAAAAATGCTTGTACCTGGGACGATATGGGAAGAATACCATAGAGAAGTTGGTAAAATTATGACCTCTGAGCTTTTGGGTTTAGGGCTTATCGATAAATCTGATGTTCAAAATGAAGACCCAAAATGGCCTGCCTACAAAAAATATTTTATGCATGGCACTTCGCATCATTTAGGTTTGGATACGCATGATTTTGGTGCACTAAAAACACCAATGGTTCCCAATATGGTATTCACGGTAGAGCCAGGCATATATATTCAGAAAGAAAGCATGGGTATTAGATTAGAAGACGATGTGGTAATTCAGTCCAAGGGTGCCCCAATCAATCTAATGAAAAATATCCCGATTGAAATAGAAGAAATTGAAACGCTAATGAATACCTAATTGCTGGCTTTACTTTAACCGCCAAAAACAGTTATTTTATAATGATCACGTCTTGTGTAGAATAACTATCACTTACCGACTTGACAGTTGAAATTAGGTCTTCGGTGCTTATTTTTTTTGTATCGAACTCAACAGTGGCTAATTCCATCTCAAAATCCACTTTAGCCTTGTACATGCCATCCATTTTGGCTAATTTTTTTTCAATAGATTTCGCACAACCTATTTCACAAGTCATCCCCTTTATAGTAAATTTTGCTGCGGTAAAATTTTCTAAATCATTAGCATTTTTCATCTGCTTTTGGTCAACCCTCACGGCTTCAGTTTTGCCATTTTCTACTGTTTTTGTAATAACCTCAGTTTTATTTTTACAGGAATACACAAAACAGATTAATAGCAATAGTGTCAAAATTGAGTTTAGAGTTTTCATGATTTTAATTTTAATAGGGCATAAAGTTATTATTTTTTTAACTCTTTTTTGATATAAATTAATCTAATTTGCGGCCTTAAAAAAGATTAATGCCCAATCAAAATCTAAAAAAATGGAGTCTTCTGATTGTCTTATCGCTGATTTGGGGAAGTTCCTTCATTCTCATCAAAAAGGGTTTAGTTGGACTTAGTCCTTTGCAATTGGGAGGTTTTAGAATCGTGATTTCTGCCTTGTTCATTTTTATTCCTGGTTATAATTCTTTGAAAAATATAACAAAAAAAAGAGTGGAAATGGCTTGCTCTTTCGGGATTCCTAGGCACCTTTTTTCCGTCTTTTTTATTTGCATTTGCTGAGACAGAGGTAGACAGTACTATAGCTTCGATATTAAATTCTTTGGTGCCTTTGAATACGATTATTATTGGACTTGTCATTTTTAATATTAAATCCAATCGCATACAGACCTTTGGAGTTCTGCTAGGGTTTTTAGGTGCAGTTTTACTCATTCTTGAAGGTGCCGAACTCAATCCGCGACAAAATTATTGGTTTGCTGGTTTAATTATTTTGGCAACACTAATGTATGCCGCCAATGTAAATATCATTAAAAAGCATTTACAAAATGTTCGCCCACTGTCCATAGCAACAGCCAATTTTGTTGTTATTCTTTTTCCTGCAATCCTTGTGCTTTTATTCTCCGAAGGCTTAAGCGCTACAGCATTGGGAAATGACACTTTTTTACCTGCGCTTGGCTGCGTGGTTTTACTGTCTCTTTTTGGCACTGCTATGGCCAAAGTGATGTTCAATAGATTAATTCAGATTTCGACCCCAGTTTTTGCCTCTTCGGTTACTTATTTGATGCCTATTGTCGCTCTTTTTTGGGGTGTATTAGACGGCGAAGTTTTTGATCTATTTCAAGGTTTTGCAGCGCTGTTGATTTTGGTTGGCGTCTATTTGGCAAATAAAAAGTCAATAAAAAAAGACCGCATATAGCGGTCTTTTTTTAATCTGAATTAGAGAATATTTTATTTAAAATCTTCTTCGGTTACACCAGAATTCACTTGTACTTCACTAGCGTTAATACTGATGACTTGTGGTCCTGTAGAGATTTTTCGTCCAAAAGGAATCAATACCCCATTGACTGCTCTATAATCCGAAATATCTTCGATGGAAGTTATCGTTTGTCCTTGTGCTTCTTCAGTCTTTTCTTCTCTTATGAGTAGCCCAGATGTTGCATCATAATAACGGAACGATTCTTTATCACCGTTCACCTTGATTTTGTATACATCTGTACCGTCCAAATCACTTAAACTTATCAATTCAATGTCTTCGGCAGTATAGTGTGCCTCAGGGAATAATCCTTTTTGACTGGCTTGATCTGCAATTTGCTCCTCAGTCATCGGCTGTTTCATGCCTTGTTGTTCAGCATAACCAGTAGTTCCATCAAATTTTTGTTTCATGATGGTGCCCATTCCAGCAATACTCATTTCCATAGAAGATTTGTTTGGTGCCATGCTTTTAATAACAGCAGTGGGCTTGAAAGGTGCACCTTCAATGGTGACGTCAGCATTGAAAAGTAATGTGCTAACGGCTTCAATGGCTTCTTTTCCTCCAACGGCCTCTACATAGCTGCTCATGACTGTTAAAGCAGTCACACCATCAGGAATTGGCTTCGAAAACTCTGGCTTGTCTACTGGATTGGCATATTTATCAAAATAGTTGATAGGAATGTTTAGCTTTTCAAGATTTGCAACCACTTCACTTCCTTTACCAACAATAATAAAACGGGCATTATCGACCGTAAAATATTTGTTGGCCACACGCTGTACATCTTCAATAGAAACAGCGTTGATTTTCTCTAGGTAAGTCGCATAAAAGTCTTCTGGTAATTCATTGATTTTTGTGCTAATGGCATATTGAGCAATAGTGCTTGGGCGTTCTAAAGCCAACACGAAATCACCTACATATTTTGCTTTTGCATTCGCTAATGCAGAAGCTTCAACGGGTTCTGATTGGAATCGTTTAATTTCTTTGATGGTTTCGACCATTGCACTGTCAGTTACGGCGTTTCTAACTGCGGCACCAGCAGAAAATCTAGAAATATACTTGTCGGTTCCAACAGACGACCGCGCACCATAAGTCCAGCCGTTTGCTTCGCGCAAATTCATATTTAAATAGCTGTTAAAACCCCCACCAAAAATTTTGTTGGCAATAAGTACTGCATGATAATCAGGATCACTCATTTTAAGTTTTACATTGCTAGTGATAGAGATGTTCGACTGTACTGCGTTGGGCATATCTATGAAGTTAATTTCCAAAGCCTCTACATTGGCATTGGCTTCAGGGACATTAGAATTGATTTCTGCTGTTTTTTTCCATTTGCCAAAGTATTTTTTGATGCGCTTGTACACCTCTTTAGTATTGACATCGCCAATAACAACTAGGTAGGCGTCGTTTGGTCCAAAATACTTCTTATAGTACGATTGGACGTCATCAAAACTGACACCGTTTACGGTCTCCTCTGTAACAAATTCACCATAAGGGTGTTCAGCTCCATAAGATAGTGCTCTTCCAACACGACCTGCAACGGCATCAACACTTTTTGCTTCAGACTTCAACCCTTCTAAGAGTTTATCTTTTTCTTTGCCAAATTCTTCCTCTGTCAAAAGCGGATTCATTGCAGCATCTGCTAATAATTGTAAAATTCGATCACTGTATTTCGTGAGTGAACTTGCGAAACCACCACTGAACCCAAAGCTTAAGCGAGCACCTAAGAAATCAACTTCTTCGTTGAAGTCGTCTTTTGAAATGTTTGTGGTTCCATTACCTAGCATAGATCCCAACAAAGAGGTTACACCAGCTTTGTCACCTTCAATGATTGGATCTCTATCAATCGTAAGATTGTAAGAAACACGTGGGAGCTTGTGGTTTTCAACAATAAGTATCTTTAGCCCGTTTTTCAGTTCATATTCCGTTGGCTTTTCCAGCGAAATTTTTGGTGCTGGACCTGGTTTAGGTTGTTGACTACGATCTATTTGTGCTGTAAGACTTACTGTCACAAATAAAAAGGCCAGAATTGTATAAAATTTAGTTTTCATAGGAATGTCTTTTTTTGAATTATTCTTGTGCAGACTCTGGTAAATACTCCAAAAGCAGACGTTGATCTGCGTTTAAATACTTATTAGCAACTGCTTTTATTTCTTCGCGCGTTATGGATCTGTATATATCAATTTGGTTATTGATGAGGTTGGTGTCTCCATACAACATGTGGTAACGCGCTAAAGAATTGGCTATACCCTCAACACTCGAGTTTGAACTTACAAAGTCATTTTCAAATTTATTTTGGATTTTTTGGTAATCTCTTTCAGAAATGAGCTCAGATTTTAATTTTTCAATTTCTTCGTCCATTTCTTCAACCAAAGTATCTAGAGAAGTATCGCCTAGTGGTAACCCAAAAAGGATGTACATTCCGTAGTCTTCCTGACTCAAGTTGATGGCTCCTGCTTGGAGTGCAATTTTCTTATCGTCCACAAGTTTTTTGTAGAGCTTAGAGGTCTTTCCGTCACTTAAGTAAGTTGAAACCATATCTAAAACGTATGAGTCTCTATCCTTAAAGGATGAGGTTCTGTAAGCGGCCATGATGGCTGGTATTTGAATGTTTGCATCATAAGCTTTTGCACGGATTGGTTCTGTAATAGGATCTTCTTTTGGAAAATCTCTTACAATATCTTCTCCGCGCGGAATTGGGCCAAAATAATCTTCAATCATTTTTTTAACTGCAGGTACATCTATATCACCAGCAATTACTAAAGTTGCATTATTAGGGACATAGTATTTTTTATTGAATGCTTGGAATTCTTCTAGGGTTGCCGCATCCAGGTGCTCCATTTTCCCAATGGTTGTTCCTTTGTACGGGTGCTTTTTGAACATGTGTAATTTTACATTTTCTAGAAATTTTCCGTAAGGACTGTTATCAACTCTCAATCTTTTTTCTTCCTTTACTACTTCATTTTGAGTATCAACACCTTCTTGATTGATTACAGGGTGTAGTAGGCGCTCAGATTCCATCCAGATGCCCAACTCTACGTTGTTTGAAGGAAAAACTTCATAGTAGTAAGTCCGGTCATCTGTTGTATTTGCATTATTACTCCCACCGTTAGAAGTTACTATAGTAAACCATTCTCCTTTAGGGATGTTTACAGTTCCTTCAAAAAGAAGATGCTCGAAAAAGTGTGCAAATCCAGTTCGCTCTGGGTTTTCATCTTTGGCGCCAACATGGTACATAACCGAGGTAGTTACTACTGGTGCAGTATTGTCTTGATGAAGAATAACGTGCATGCCGTTATCTAAATCGTATTCCTCAAACTTTACTTCTTGAGCCGAAACAGCAAAAACCGAACCCAGCAAACAAGAAAAAACACATAGATAAGTTTTCATTTGAATGATTTTATTTAAAATTAATTGTTATTAAGACGCTCATAAAGCTATTTTGTTACAGCGCGGTTCCAAATATATGTAATTTAATGAATTTTTAAATGTTTTGAAGCGTTAAAAGTAAGCTGATAAATAGTTTGTAAATTGATTTTTAAAAATTATATTTGCACCCGCCTTTTTAGGATAAGAATAGGAAGGTATTAAATTAATTAATAAAAAAACGTAACGCTATGTACGCAATTGTAGAAATAGCAGGGCAACAATTTAAAGTTGAAAAAGACCAAAAAGTCTTTGTCCACCGTTTGCAAACAGAAGAAGGAAAAAAGGTCGCTTTTGACAATGTACTTCTCTTGGCTGACGGCGACAAGGTCACAGTAGGCGCCCCCGCTATAGACGGTGCTCAAGTAGGAGCAAAAGTCTTAAAGCACCTGAAAGGTGATAAAGTAGTCGTATTCAAAAAGAAACGACGCAAGGGATATAGAGTGAAGAATGGTCATCGCCAAGCTTTAACAGAGATCCAAATTGATAATATTACAGCAACAGGCGCTAAAAAAGCTGCCCCTGCTAAAAAAGTACAAAAACCAGCTGCCAAAGTTGAAGCGCCAGCGCCTAAGGCCAAAAAAGCTGCTCCAAAAGCAGAAGCTCCAGTGCAAGACTTTAGCAAAATGACAGTTGCACAACTTAAGGAACTAGCGAAAGCGAAAGGTATAACAGGAATTTCTGCCATGAAAAAAGCAGATTTAATCTCAGCCCTTAGCTAAATTATAATCATTTAAATCGAAATAAAATGGCACATAAAAAAGGAGTCGGAAGTTCGAAAAACGGTAGAGAATCAGAATCGAAACGCTTAGGCGTCAAAATTTTTGGTGGGCAAGCTGCTGTTGCAGGTAACATCATTGTTAGACAAAGAGGTACTGCACATAACCCAGGTGAAAATGTTTACGCTGGAAAAGACCACACCTTACACGCTAAAATTGATGGCGTTGTTAAGTTTGAGAAAAAGAAGAACAACAAATCTTATGTTTCTGTTGTTCCTTTTGAGGCATAGTTCTCAATAAACCTTATATAAAAAGCTCCGCATTGCGGAGCTTTTTTTTGGTCTAATGTGCCTTATATAATAGTTTTTCATAAGCCAAGCGCTTGTCACTATTTTCTAGATAAATAATTCCGCAGTACGCATAACCCATAGTTTTGAGTAGTTCTTGCATTCCTAAATTCTCTTCGTGTGTATCGATACGCATGGAAGGAATTTTATGTTCATAAAGCATCTGCTCACATTTCTTAAAAATGAACTTAGCGAATCCTTTTCCCCTGTGGTTTTTTGCAACTGCCATTCGGTGAATCACACCGTATATTGTTTGATCTGGATCTGACCAGCTGCCTTCTATTTTTGAATAAGTCGGCTCATTTTTAGTAGAAAACATAGCGGTTGCAATAGGCGATTGATCGTGGGATTTCAGTAGGTAGCTTTCATTGTTGTCTATATCATTGCTAATGATAGATTCATTCGGATATCCATTTTGCCATTGATCAATGTTTTGGTTTGCCAACAGCTCCTGCGCATCTTTGATGATGTCCATAATCCCTTTTAAATCTTTCTTTTTTGCTCGTAAAAGGTTCATTTTTTATGGCTAATAATTAATTGATCCAAAAAAAAAGCCAAAGAATTAACTTTGACTTTATGATAAATGCTTAGCTTAATAGCGGTAATACTCAGGTTTAAAAGGACCTTCTTGCTTTACCCCAATATAGCTGGCTTGATCTTTTCGGAGCTCTGTAAGCTCTACGCCAATTTTTTCTAAATGTAATTTGGCTACTTTCTCATCCAAATGTTTAGGCAACATATATACTTTGTTTTCGTAAGCATCTTTGTTGTTCCACAATTCTATTTGTGCTAAGACTTGATTTGTAAAGGAGTTGCTCATTACAAAGCTTGGGTGTCCTGTCGCACATCCAAGATTCACCAGTCGGCCTTCGGCCAATACGATAATGTCATTACCATTGACCGTATACTTATCTACTTGTGCTTTGATTTCGTCTTTGGTATATCCAAAATTTTCATTGAGCCAAGCCATATCAATTTCATTATCAAAGTGTCCAATGTTGCAAACAATGGTTTTGTCTTTCATGGCTTCAAAATGCTGACTTTGTACGATGTCTTTATTTCCAGTAGCAGTCACAACTACATCAGCTACAGGTAAAACAGTTTCTAATTTTTTAACTTCGAAGCCATCCATAGCTGCTTGAAGTGCACATATTGGATCAATTTCTGTAATGGTCACGATGCTTCCTGCACCTCTAAACGAGGCTGCAGTGCCTTTCCCTACATCACCATAACCACATACAACAACACGTTTTCCAGCTAGCATGGTGTCGGTAGCTCTGCGTACAGCATCAACGGCACTTTCTTTACATCCGTATTTATTATCAAATTTACTTTTGGTTACGGAGTCATTTACATTTATTGCTGGCATGGCTAATGTACCGTTGTTCATTCGTTCGTACAAGCGGTGAACCCCAGTTGTTGTTTCTTCACTTAGCCCATTGATTCCAGCAGTAAGTTCTGGATAATGATCAAAAACAAGATTAGTAAGATCTCCTCCATCATCCAAAATCATGTTCAGTGGCTTTCGATCATCGCCAAAAAATAAAGTTTGCTCAATACACCAATCAAATTCTTCTTCGTTCATTCCTTTCCAGGCATAAACAGGAATTCCTGCCGCAGCAATAGCTGCTGCTGCTTGGTCTTGTGTTGAAAAAATATTACAGGAACTCCATGTTACCTCAGCACCAAGGGCAACAAGAGTTTCAATAAGTACTGCTGTTTGAATTGTCATGTGAAGACATCCAGCAATTCGGGCCCCTTTTAGGGGTTGACTGTCTTTGTATTCTTCACGAAGACTCATCAGCCCAGGCATTTCTGCTTCTGCAAGTTCAATTTCTTTTCGCCCCCATTCCGCTAGAGACATGTCTTTTACTTTATAGGGTACATAAGGGAGGGTTTTGACGCTCATAAGTTTAGTTTTTATAATTTGAACGTGTTTAGAAAAAACGCTCAAAATAGTGTACTTTCGTTTTGGATTTAATTATTTGCAAATATAGTTATTAACTTTTTAAATTTTTATGCCACTTTACAAAACCATACAGGTTAACTCACAAACTAATGTTAAAATATGGCATATTGTTGAGTCTTTAGATTTTTTGATGTCAAATACCGACTTAAAAGAGGAAAGTCGTCAAAGGGTTCAAAAAATGAAAAGCGAACTACATCAGCGTGCGTTTTTGAGTGTACGTCTGCTTTTAAAAGCCTTTGGGTACTCTGATTCTGATTTAATTTATGATGAATATGGCAAACCTCACCTTGAGAATGGTCTCTTTATATCGATTTCTCATTCCTACACTTACGCAGCGGTAGTCATTAGCACATCAGCTGTTGGCATTGATATTGAAAAACAACGCCAAAAAATCACAGCCATAGCTTCAAAGTTCATAGGCTATGAAGCTGCTTACCTTAATATCTACTCAGAGCATTATATTAAGCAATTAACTTGGATATGGTGCATTAAAGAATCATTGTATAAGTTATACGCCAAGCTAGGAGTATCTTTTAAAGAACAGATGTTAGTTTTGCCTATTGGTGCTGATCAAGAATCAACAACGGCATGGATTTTGGACAAGAATCAACGGCAACGATTTGAAGCATTAGTTTTAGAATTTAACGGATTTGGATTTGCCATAACAACACCAAGCAAATGAACGAATTGATTGATTTTTTTGTAGCGCCATATACTTCAGCACCTGCACTAGATATTGCTCTTGAAATAGCAGCAGTTGTACTAGGTATTTTTAGTGTTTGGTATGCGAAAAAAGAAAACATTCTCGTATTTCCTACAGGAATTATCAGCACATCCTTATACATATATATTTGTTTTAAATTTTCTCTCTATGGGGATGTGATCATCAATAGCTATTACACACTGATGAGTTTATATGGTTGGTATATGTGGCGCCGTTTTATAAAAGGCAGTACTATTGAAGTTTCATATGCTTCGATCAAAGACATGTCCAATGCATTGATTATTTTTGTAGGCACGGCTACGTTTGTTGTTTTAGTGTATTTTTATTTTGATCGTTTCGATCGACTAACCGATTATTTTGATACGTTTACAACAGCTGTGTTTTTTGCGGCAATGTGGCTTATGGCCAACAAAAAAATTGAACATTGGCTTTTTTGGATTGTTGGTAATTTAATCTCTATCCCTTTATACTTTATTAAAGGACTTGGGTTTTCAGGACTACAATTTATTATTTTTTTAATTCTAGCGGTTCAAGGATATTTTGAATGGAAAAAACAATTAGTAAAATAGCTTCAGCTTGTGTAAGGATTGTTCTTTTTGGACCTGAATCCACAGGGAAATCTACTCTTGCAGAAGAATTAGCGACACATTACAAAACAATGTTTGTTCCTGAGTATATGCGACAATATCTACAACACAAATGGGATCATCAACGCGCCGTATGTACCAAATCAGACCTAATCCCAATAGCTGAGGGGCAAATGCAATTGGAAAACAACAAAGCAAAGCTCGCCGATAAAATCCTTTTTTGTGACACCAATCTTTTACAAATTAAAGTTTATTCAGAAATTTACTATGATGGCTATTGCCCTCCTGAAATTGTGTTAAATATCAAAAAAAACTCATATGATTTATACTTTTTATGCGGCATTGACGTTCCATGGGTAGGAGACGATTTACGTGACAAGCCTAATGAGCGTGAATATATGTTTGAATGCTTTGAGGGGGCGCTTAAGGCGCAAAATGTACCTTTCATTGTTTTGGAAGGAACTAAAAGGCAACGATTTAATACTGCTATAGCTCATATAGATCAACTAATAAGCACAAGAAATTGAAGTTTACAGCCAAAGAAATTAGTCAAATTACTGAAAGAGGCTTAGGCGTTAAAACGATCGAAAATCAACTTTCATGTTTTACCAATAAAAACACAAACATAAACTTGTGTGCCCCAGCTGTCGTGGGTAATGGTATTGTTCAGATGAATAATAAAGAAGTTGACTTTTACGCCTCTTTCTATAAGACTTCAAAAGAGAATATTTCTATTATAAAATTTGTTCCAGCTTCTGGTGCAGCATCCAGAATGTTTAAAAGTCTTTATTTGTTTTTGGATAATTATAACATCAATAAAGAAACCATTAATTCCTATGTTAACAGAACAAAAAGTATAGATTTATTTTTGTTTTTTGTTACCGTTGAAAAGCTACCATTTCACGACAAAGTTTTTGCTGCATTGAAAAAGAATTATCCAGAATATAAACAAATGACTTTAGATCAAAGACGGTTATTGTTTGTAGAGATTATGTTAGCAAAAGAACATTTTAACTTTGGCGAATACCCTAAAGGATTATTGCCTTTTCATAATTACCGCTCGTATGTATCGACTGCTTTCGAGGAGCATTTGATTGAAGCTAGCAAGTACGCTTCTGTTGGCGGTAAGGCCTCACTTCACTTTACAGTCTCAAAAGATCACCACCAACAGTTTGTGGCTCATTTTGAAACCATCAAAACCATTGTGGAGTCCAAAACAGAAACACAGTTTGAAATTGACTACTCTTTTCAAGACCCAAAAACGGATACAATTTCCGTAGGCCTTGATAACACGCCCTTTAGATTAGAGGGCAAATTATTATTTAGACCCTCTGGACATGGGGCTTTAATTTCTAATTTAAACGCGATTGATGCAGATTTGATTTTCATCAAAAACATTGATAATGTGCTTATGCAGCACCGTGGGGATCTGATGGTATTTTATAAGAATGTTTTAGCAGGGTTGTTGTTAAAAATTCAAAAGCAAGCTTTTGATTATGCTTTGGAGTTAGATGATTCATCAATTAATGAAAACAGAGTTAATGAAATTGCTAATTTTCTATCTGATCAAATGAATGTGTTTATCAGCAAAGAATTTGAGAAATATGCGCATCATTTTAAGATAGAGTATTTGAAATCGCGTATTCATCGTCCAATTCGCGTTTGTGGAATGGTTAAAAATGAAGGCGAACCTGGTGGTGGTCCATTTTGGGTTAAAAAAGAAAATGGAGAATTAAGCCTTCAAATTGTTGAAATGAATCAAATCAATACTAATTCCAAACACCAGAAAGCGATTTCAAAATCTTCAACTCATTTTAATCCTGTTGATCTTGTTTGTGGCATTAGAGATTATAAAGGAGAAAAGTATGATTTAGAACAGTTTGTTGATTTAAACACTCATTTTGTGGCGGTCAAAAACAAATATGGAAAGAAACTCAAAACACTTGAACGCCCAGGCCTTTGGAATGGGGGTATGGCTGGCTGGAATACCATTTTTGTAGAGGTGCCCCTTACTACATTTACTCCGGTAAAATCAATAGCAGATTTACTCAAAGCACCACATCAATTAGAGGATTAAAAAAGTCTTTTAATAATTAGCATAAATATATTTTCTAATGTAATTTTGTGTCGTTCTCAAAAAAGGGGTGCCGCATGGCTGAGATCATACCCATTGAACCTAGAACAGGTAATGCTGTTTAGGGAATCGTCTGAAACAAAGCGTTTCAGTTTATATTTTATTTATTATTAACAAAGAATAATGACCTCTTTTTATTCGATTATTTAAAAACAATCGTATGAAAAATTACATTCTTTATCTTGCATTCATTTTGGTAGTACCACTATGGGCACAAGAAGCACAACCACAGGATTCAACCCAAACACAAAATCTCGATGAGGTTTTGGTTAAAGCAGTTCGTGTACAACCCAATGCACCAATCACACATTCTAATCTCACTAAAAAGGATATTCGAAAGCGTAATTTAGGACAAGACATCCCTGTGCTTTTGAATTATCTTCCATCTGTTGTCTCTTCCTCTGATGCTGGTACAGGAATCGGCTACACTTATCTTAGAGTACGAGGAAGCGATGCTACGCGAGTCAATGTCACCATTAATGGAATTCCTTACAATGATGCTGAAAGTCAGGGTACCTTTTGGGTCAATCTTGGAGACTTTGCTTCATCAGTTGAAAGTTTACAATTGCAACGTGGAGTTGGTACATCTACCAATGGCTCGGGGGCTTTTGGGGCAAGCTTAAATATCTTGACGGATGGTATTTCAGAGAACGCAGGCGGCGAAATTGCCAATTCATTTGGTTCTTTTGGGACTCGAAAGCACAGTATTAAATTTACGACTGGCCTTTTGAATGATCACTTTGAGTTTGCGGGTAGACTTTCCAAAATTTATTCTGATGGTTATGTTGACCGTGCTTTTACAGATTTGAAATCCTATTATTTACAAGGAAATTATGTTGATAAAAACACTATAGTCAAAGCCATTGCTTTTGGAGGAAAAGAAAAAACCTACCAAGCATGGTATGGTCTTTCTAAAGATCAATTAGAGGAAGACCGTACTCAGAATCCTTATACCTACGACAATGAGACAGATAACTATTGGCAGGATCACTACCAGTTGCATTGGATTGAAACATTAAATGCCAATTGGTCGACTAATATTGGTCTTAATTACACTAGGGGTAAAGGGTATTTTGAGCAATTCAAAGACGGACGCAGTGCAGCGGATTACAACAATCTTATCAATGAAGACAGCGACGTTGTCGTTCGCCGTTGGTTAGACAATCATTTTTATGTAGCAAATGCCAATGTGACTTACAAAAAGAATAGTCTGGAACTCATTACAGGCATTTCTTATAGCGACTATACCAATGATCATTATGGTGAAATTATTTGGGGTAGTGATTTGGCCTCTGAAACAAATATTAGAGACCGTTATTATTTGAGTATTTCGGATAAGTCTGACTTTAGTATTTTTTCTAAAGCCACTTTTAGAATGTCCGAAAAACTGCAGGCCTTTTTGGATATCCAAGGGCGATTTGTAAATTATACAACTACAGGGCTAACATCGGACAGGGCGCCAATCGATATAGATGAACGTTTTGATTTTTTCAATCCTAAGTTAGGGTTTACTTATACGTTGAATCCAGGCAACAGTCTTTATGTTTCCTATGCGCGCGCCAATAAAGAGCCCAATCGGAACGATTTTGAAAGTAACGCTGTAGATGTACAACACGAAGAGTTGAATGATTTTGAATTAGGGTGGCGTCATGAAAGTGACCGCCTACGCTTAAATGCCAATGTATATTATATGCAATACAACAACCAGCTCGTGCTTAGCGGCGCATTGGACAACGTCGGCGAGTACCTTCGTGAAAATGTGGATAAAAGCTACCGTTTAGGACTAGAATTAGACGTTAGTATTGTACTTACAGAGCAATTGTCTTTAGTCTCAAATTTTGCGTTAAGCAAAAACAAAATCCAGGATTTGACCATCAATCGTGATGGTGCTGTGCAAAATTTAAACGATACCAATATTGCTTTTTCACCTGATTTGATTACGACACACGCTTTAGAATATGCGCCGAATACAAAGTTCAGAGCCGCATTGATAGGCAAATATGTTGGGGAGCAATACTTGAGCAATACCGATACTGAGGCCTCTAAGTTGGACAGCTATTTTGTAACAGATTTTAATTTCACGTACACTCTTCCCGTGAATAATGTATTTGATTCTATTGTCTTTACGGGCATGGTCAATAATCTTTTTGATTTAGAGTATGTGGACCGTGGTTTCACTTATCTGGATACTTGGAGCGGCCCTACAGCCACCGAAATACAAGGATACTACCCACAAGCAACGCGCAACTTTTTGCTAGGTATGACCTTGATGTTTTAAATTACAAATGATTTGATTATAAAACCCTGCACTATTGGTGTGGGGTTTTTATTTAATTATAAACAAACAATTCATTGCCGTTGCGTTCTACACGATAGGGCTTGAGCGAACAACGCAAATTAGTATTTTGAAAAGGGAGGCCAAGCACCAAATCATATTTGTGGGTTTCATCACAACTACTCACACCGATCCCGTCAATGATTTGTATCAAGCAATTGTTACTGAGTGGAGTATTGGGGTCTGCCGCATCAAAAGCAACATAACCTGTACCGGTGTTGTTGACAATAATACCGCCATTACCTTCATTGGGTATGTATACAGGATTGCTTGGAAAACTCAATTGGTTGTATTGTGATAGGTTTAGGTTTAAGCTTACATTGACACCTACGTTCAATAGAAAATCACAATTTTCATCATAATTACTCCCATCTGAGCAATTCAAGAGCAATAAACACAGCAAAGAATAACAAAAGAATTTTGTTCCCAAATCATATAGAAAAAGCAGAGGTTTGCGCAGCATTATCATATGGAATTTATAAAAGCTATGCCAAAATACAACAAAATACAGTAGAAGTTAAATATTTTGTATATTTGTATTCTAATCTCGTAAACGCGAGATTTTTTCTATTTTAGCTAATAGCTAAAAAAACAACCTAAATCTAAATTAAAACAACAACTTGAACTAATGAGTAAGGTTTCATATTATACAGCCGAAGGGCTAAAAAAACTGCGTGATGAGTTGCAGCAACTCAAAGACGTGGAACGCGTGAAAGCCTCTAAGGCAATTGCAGAAGCTCGAGACAAAGGAGATTTGAGTGAAAACGCCGAATACGACGCTGCCAAAGAAGCACAAGGTATGCTCGAAATGCGTATTTCTAAACTTGAAGACACCCTAGCTGGGGCTCGTCTGATAGATGAATCGCAATTGGACACCTCCAAAGCATTGGTTTTGTCTAATGTGAAAATAAAAAATCAAGCCAATGGCATGGAGCTTACTTACCTGTTGGTTGCCGATGGCGAAGCTGATTTGGCAGCAGGTAAAATTTCTGTGAATTCACCAATCGGAAAGGGTCTGCTTGGAAAAAGCGTAGGAGATATTGCTGAAATTCAAGTCCCCAATGGTGTTATCAAGTTTGAAATTTTAGAAATCACTCGATAAAAATCAACGATGTCTTCAATTTTCTCAAAAATAATTTCTGGAGAAATTCCTTGCCACAAAGTCGCAGAGACTGATGACTTTTTGGCCTTTTTGGACATCAATCCTAATGCTAAAGGACATACGCTTTGCATACCCAAAAAAGAAGTAGATCAACTTTTTGATTTAGACAAAACTACGTACAATGGATTGATGGCTTTTTCTCGAACTGTAGCCATAGCAATCAAAAAAGCAATTCCTTGTAAACGCATTGGACTCACAGTCATCGGACTAGAAGTGCCGCACGTACACGTACATTTGATTCCATTGAATACTATGGAAGATGCACAATTCATTAAAAAAGAAAAATCAACTTCAGAAGATTTTCAAGCTACAGCAACGGCTATTGCTCGTTTTATATCGACTTCTTGAGCGTGATTTGAAAAGTAGTGCCTTTTCCCAGTTCTGAAGAAAGCACCTTAATTTTACCATCATGATACTGTTCTATGATGCGTTTGGCTAGTGAAAGCCCAAGTCCCCAACCTCTTTTTTTGGTGGTATAGCCCGTTTCAAAAATAGTGTTGAATTGTTTTTTGGAAAGCCCCTGGCCCGTATCTGAAATCAGTATACAAACCTCTTCTGGTTTGTCTTCCATCACAATATTTAAATCGCCTTTGCCTTTCATGGCATCAATGCTGTTTTTTATCAAGTTTTCAATAGTCCAACTGTAGAGCGCCTCGTTGAGGTCAATTAAAACAGCACCTTCAAGCAATTTGGAATTAAAAGTGATCATTTGACTGCTTCGTGCTTCCAAATACAAAATGGAATTCCTTGTTGCTTGGACAATATCTGTGGGTGTCAGTTGAGGGATAGAGCCAATTTTACTGAAGCGTTCAGTTATGGTTTCAAGTCTATTGATATCGTTGTTGATTTCCTCAATATATGTAGAATTTACGTTTTCATTTTTGAGCAATTCAGCCCATCCAATGAGCGAGGACAAGGGGGTCCCAATTTGGTGTGCCGTTTCTTTGGCCATAGCGGTCCATAATTTGTTTTGAGTAGCAATCCGTGAACTTCGATAAAAAAAGTAAATAAGTCCCAAAAATAAAACGATAATAAGTACCAGAGCCAAAGGGTAATATTTTAATTTGTTCAATAAATCCGAGTTGCCATAATAAAATGTTGATAGTACTTCGCCATTGTATATAACTTGAATTGGGGTGTTCTCTTTGGCAAATTTTTCACTTAATTTTTTGAGGTACTGCTGATTGTTTTCTGTACGTATTTCGACGTTATTGGATTGAAACACCCCTTTTGAATCTTCAATGATCATGGGTGTTGTTGTGTTGCTTTGAATAATTGTTAAAGGCAATTCGCTTATGTTACCATCCAGATCTTGGGTTTTCACAAGTTCTCTTTGCGCCTCAGAAAAATTCTCCATCTTGATGCGTTCTTCATCTTTAAACTTTTGAAAAAAGCGATAGGTATTCCACAAAATCAAGGAAACTATAATAAAAGATACCAGAATAACAACCCAATTGATTATTGACCGATTTGAACTTAATTTCATTGGATATTTTTTTTCAGCACTAAATATAATGTAATTATGTTGATATTATTGTTTTAAATTTCCATCAACTTCTTTTATCTCACGACATATTTGTTAATTTTGTCATATATTTAAGCTTATGACTTCCTTTGTTCCAAAAGACTGCACTGTTCAACAAATGCAAGCACTTCTTTCTAGTGCTGTGGCGCCACGCCCTATTGCCTTTGCCAGTACAATTGATGCGGAAGGAAATCCTAACCTATCTCCTTTTAGCTTTTACAATATTTTCAGTTCAAATCCACCAATTTTGATTTTTTCACCAGCGCGTCGCGTTCGTGACAATACAACCAAACACACACTTCAAAACGTTCAAGATGTTCCAGAGGTGGTGATAAATGTAGTGCATTATGGAATGATTCAGCAAATGTCGCTTAGCAGTACAGAATATGCCAAAGGCGTTAATGAGTTTGACAAATCGGGTTTAACAATGCTAAAATCTGAATTGGTACGGCCTTTTCGCGTTGCAGAGTCACCCATTCAAATGGAGTGTAAAGTCATTGAAATAAAGCCCTTAGGTCAGGACAAAGGCGCAGGAAATCTGGTGATCTGCAAAGTTTTGAAACTCCATGTTTCAGACGAAGTGCTGAATATTAAAGGAGAAATTGATCAAGAAAAACTAGATTTGGTTGCACGAGGAGGAGGAAGTTATTATATTCGAGCCAAAGACGGGTTTCTAGAAATCCCAAAGCCGCTCAGAACATTGGGTATCGGTATTGATGCATTGCCAGAAGAGCTACGTAATAGCACTATATTAACTGGTAATGATTTAGGACTTTTAGGTAATGTAGAAGCATTGCCAACCCAAAATGAAATCGACGATTTCTGTAAGAATCAGGAGCACAAAAGTTTAAAAACAAAAAAAGAACTGCACCAAAAGGCCCAAGATTATTTGCGCGAAGGCCAAGTTCAAAAGGCCTGGTGTATATTATTAAAATAAAAATAAACGCATATTTAAACATGGAAATACAAGGAAAAATTAAATTAATAGGAGAAACACAAACAGTCGGGTCTAATGGCTTTAGAAAGCGTGAGTTGGTGGTGACAACCGAAGAGCAATACCCGCAACACCTATCGGTCGATTTTGTACAAGATAAAACGGATTTATTGAATAACTTTCAAGTGGGACAGCAAGTAAAAGTAGGGATCAATTTACGTGGTCGTGAGTGGATAAGTCCTCAGGGAGAAACCAAGCATTTTAATTCCATTCAAGGCTGGCGTATTGATAGCGTACAACAAAATCAAGCTGCCGCTACGGCACCGCCTGTACCTCCAATGGAAGCTTTTGAGCCTGCTTCAGACTTAAAAGAAAATGAACCAGACGATCTGCCGTTTTAATCCTCCATTGTTGGCAATAACTAATTTGTAAATTTATCTATGGGGTCCTTGACAACTAAAGATTTCGAAGCACTTTCAGATGCAGCATCTTTTAAATCTGTTCTAAAATCAAAATTAGAACCAAAGAAGTATGCGGCTATTCTTGAGGGGGTACATTACGAAACAGAGTTGTTGAAACTTCAAGCAGAGCTTGTAGATTTACAGCAATGGGTAGCGAAGCACAAAAAGCGTGTTTGTGTGGTTTTTGAGGGCCGTGATGCAGCCGGAAAAGGAGGCGCCATTCGTCGTTTTACAGAGCATTTGAATCCGCGTTCTATGCGTGTGGTTGCGCTTACAAAACCAACAGAGGTAGAGCGTGGACAATGGTATTTTAGACGCTACATTAAGGAATTGCCTGAACCTGGAGAATTGGTATTTTTTGACCGCAGTTGGTACAATCGTGCGGTGGTAGAACCTGTGATGGGCTTTTGCAACGACGAGCAATATAAAAAATACATGGTTCAAGTTCCAGAGTTTGAGCACATGCTTTCTGAAGATGGCGTGATCATTATAAAATTTTGGTTCTCTATCTCGAAAGACGAACAATTAAGACGATTCAATTCTCGATTGGCCAACCCATTAAAACAATGGAAGTTTAGTCCTGTTGATAAAGAAGGGCAAAAGCGATGGGATTTATATACCTCATATAAAGAACAAATGTTTAGTAAAACGCATACGTCTTTTAGTCCTTGGATTATCATAAAAACCAACAACAAAAAAGAAGCGCGCCTAGAGAGCATCCGCTATGTGCTTTCTAAATTTGAATACGATCGTAAAGGGGAATCGAATACCACAATTCTTCCCGATCCTAACGTAGTTCAGCGCTACCACAGAATGATCAACCAAATCGATTGATGATGAGTAATTTAACGCCAAAAAACATCAAAAAATTAAACTCTAAGCGCGGGTTGAAGCTCTTTTTTAAAGAAGACGATATGACTGTAGCTAAGGCGCTTCGTATTTTAAATTATGAAGATAAGCTCAAAAAATTACAAGAGGAGTTAATTAAGCTTCAACAATGGGTTGAGGCGAAAGGCGAAAAATTAGTTATTGTTTTTGAAGGCCGTGATGCGGCAGGAAAAGGGGGAGCTATTCGCAGAATTACTCAGCATTTAAATCCTCGGGAATTTAATGTTGTGGCTCTGCCAAAACCAACTCCTGAGGAAAAGGAACAGTGGTATTTTCAGCGTTATATTAAAAATTTACCACGCAGTGGACAGATTACTTTTTTTGACCGCAGTTGGTACAACCGTGCTGTTGTTGAACCTGTCAATGGGTTTTGTACAGAAGAGGAGTATAGGATTTTTATGAATCAAGTCAATGGTTTTGAACAAATGCTTGTTGAATCTGGAGTCCGATTGGTAAAGTTTTATTTTTCTATCAATAAAGATGAACAAGAACGTCGTTTTAATGATATAAAATCAAGTCCAGTCAAAAAATGGAAATTTAGCCCAGTAGATCAAACTGCTTTGGAGCGTTGGGACGATTATACTTTGTATAAAACTAAAATGTTTGAAAAAACAGACACAAAGTTTGCCCCTTGGATCGTCATTAAGGCCAACAAGAAAATGCGCGCTAGGGTAGAAGTGATTCAAAAACTTTTGGATCTTGTACCTTACGACGATACTGCTTCTTCACAGTAAAAGATCAGGCCTTATTTGTTTTAGAATTGTGCAGCTATGTTTAATTTGTTTGCAGCAATACTGTTTTTTGGTCTTAGGCTAGAAAATAAGTTCCAGAAAAAGAGCAACACTACTCAATTTGTTTTCTTGTCGATATCCAAAACGTTTTCTCATAAAATCTATGCCAAACAAAATAGATTTGTTAGAATTTTCAAGAAAATACTCACCGCCTAAGCCTATTTTATACAAAGTCCCTCTATTTAATTTGCTGTTGTGGATGAGAACACCATAGCCAAAACGTATAAACCCATTGTCGTCCTTATCAATGATGTTGTACCGAAAATCTAAAAATGCCGGATAAAATCGATTGAACGGTTCAGGGTGAAAATTAGCTTCTAAATTTAACCCAATCGATGTTTTTGTACTAAATCTATAGCCTAAAGTATTGTTTATGAAAAGAGCATTAATTTTCAATAAAAGGTCATCATCATCTTTATTGAAAACTTCGTAATTCTCATTTAAAGCCAATGTTGTGGCAATCCCAATTTTATAAAACAAGCCTTGTTCTCTATCGTCGATTTGAGCGTAAGACGAAAGTAAAACAAAAAAAAGAGAGCCTGTGATTAAGTATTTTAGTGATGTCATACCTTGTATTCCCTCAAGAATCAATCCAAATTTAAATTATTTACGAACGCCTCAATGGAAATGGCATTTTCAACAGAAAATTCACCGATTTTTGTACGCCTCAATGCTGAGAGGTGTGCCCCAGAATCAAGTGCCCTTCCATAGTCATGGGCTAAAGATCGTATATAAGTTCCTTTACTACACTGGATTTCAAAGTCAATTTTATGATCTTTAATATTTTTGATTTTGAAATAATCGATAGTAATTTCTCTTGTTGGAATTACCACGTCTTTTCCTGCTCTGGCAAATTCATAGAGGCGTTTCCCGTCTTTTTTTAGTGCCGAAAAAATAGGGGGTTGTTGCTGGATTTTCCCTTCAAATTTTTTTGCGGTTTGATAGATCAATTCTTCTGAAATATGTTCTGTAGGGAAGTACTTATCAATCGCTGTTTCCAAATCATAGGATGGAGTTGTACTGCCCAGCACAAAACTTCCCGTATAGGTTTTTACTTGTGCTTGAAAGTCCTGAATTTGCTTGGTCATTTTTCCTGTGCATATCAACAGAAGCCCGCTTGCCAAAGGGTCTAATGTTCCTGCATGACCTACTTTAATTTTTTTGAGCTCGAACTTTTTTTTAATATGCCATCTCAATTTATTCACCACTTGAAAGGAGGTCCATTTCAAGGGTTTGTCGATGGCTAAAAGCTGTCCATTTTTAAAATCCTCTACAGTCTTCATGTGTTGAAAAATGTTGCGCATACTGCAAGAACTCCAATGAGGCCACAGTAGAGTGCAAAGTATTTTAGTTTGCTGTTTTTCACAAGCTTAATCATCCATGTGCAAGCTACCAATCCCGAAAGGAAAGCGGATATAAAGCCAATGCTTAATGTTGTCAATTGAGTGCTGTCGTAAGTCAATTCTCCGCTTAATAAATCTTTAAAAATCTTACCAAATATCAAGGGTATAACCATCAAGAATGAGAAACGTGCTGCTTTAGTTTTATCTATACCTAGAAGGACAGCAGTAGAGATAGTTGCGCCAGATCTTGAGATGCCCGGAAGCATAGCTATAGCTTGTGCGAGGCCAACGGTAAAAGCGTTTTTGAAATTTACATTTTTGGTCGTGTTTTGTGCGCGATCAGCCAAAAGCAGCAGTAAACCCGTAACAATGAGCATGGCGCCAACTAGAGAAATATTGTTTGAAAAAAGAGATTCCAATTGAGATTCAAATAAAAGACCAATAAGTACCGCTGGAAGCATTGAAACAGCAATTTTAAAGACAAATTGCGTATTTACATTCCATTCAAATTTTGTCAGGTCCATAATAATTTCCAAGAGGTCTTTTCGGAAAACCACAATGGTGCTCAGTGCTGTTGCAAAATGAAGAACAACAGTGAAAATCATACTTTCTTTTGGTAAAGAAGTGTCGCCAAGCAATGCTTTTCCCAACTCCAAATGCCCGCTTGAGGATACGGGAAGAAATTCGGTGAGCCCTTGTATAACTCCCAAAAGAAGACTGTCTATTATATCCATCTAGGCTTTGGGCTTTAGAAGTATTGCATAGACTTGAATCCCGAACCCAATAAGAACAAGGGTGGGCGCTATGCGAATTCTTTGGGTGTTAAATATTGCATCACTAAACACATTTGGATCGTTCGATCCGCCTCCAGACATAAGTACAAAACCAAGAGCTATGAAAGCTAAGCCGATAAACATCCAGATATAATTTCTTTTTTCAAAAACAAAGTTTTGTTTTATTGCTTCTTTACGTTTTTTTTCTCCCATGGTTTTTTAATATTAGTAGTAAAGTTGATCGGTTTTTAGATTTAAGAAACGCTGTGTTGCCAAATGTGTGCTGATCCATGTGATAAAGATACCGATCAAAAGAATACTTAGAAATAGAGCGCCTAACTCAAGAGGATAATTGATGAGTTTAAGTTCAGGGAATGAGGCATTTAAATAATAAATTAAAAGACAATTTACTCCTATGCCTAAGAGTGCTCCTAGAATACCTAGACGTATATTTCTCAAAATAAATGGTTTTCTAATGAACTGTTTTGTAGCACCAACCATTTGCATGGTTTTAATCGAAAAACGTTTGGCATACACGGCCAGTCGTATCGAGCTGTTTATTAGTAACATGGCGATAAGTGCAAACAGGCCGCTGATGGCCAAGATCCAGCCTCCCAGCCGTTTTACATTATTGTTCATTAGAGCAACTAAATCCTTGTCGTATTTTACATCTTCCACAAAATTTTTCTGAAGCGCTTTTTCTGAAATACTATCTAATCTTTTTGCAGTAACATAAGGGGCAAGTAGATTGACTTCTAGAGAATTTTTGAGTGGATTATAGCCGACATCGTCTAGAAAGTCTTTGCCGTATTCCGCGGTCATAAACGCAGCGGCTTCATCTTTCGAGATAAATCGTGTTTGTTTTACATAGTTGGCTAAACTTAAACTTTTTTTTAGTTGATTGATTTCAATGGGTTTTGTTTCATCCTCCAAATAAATCGTAAGCACGACTTTTTCTTTAAATTCATCAGAAATATGTTTTGTATTAATCAGTAAAATTCCTAAAACGCCTAATAAAAACAGCACCAAGCTGATGCTGATTACGACCGAAAAATAGGAGGAAATTAGTCGTCTTTTTTGATGTTTTTCAAATGTTGAGCCCATTGCAGTTGTCTTGGTTTTGTAAAAATATAAAACTTCCTCAAATAAAATGTAAATTTGCAATCAATAAAGTAGGAATTATGACGTACAATTTCAAGGAAATTGAAGCTAAGTGGCAAAATTACTGGGCGCAAAACAAGACCTTTAAGGCGGAGACTAACACCAATAAGCCTAAATATTATGTTTTAGACATGTTCCCTTACCCAAGTGGAGCCGGTTTACATGTAGGGCATCCACTGGGGTACATAGCCTCTGATATCTATGCGCGCTACAAGCGTCATAAGGGCTTTAATGTGTTGCATCCCCAAGGCTATGATAGCTTTGGACTTCCTGCTGAGCAATACGCCATACAAACGGGTCAGCACCCTGCTGTCACCACAGAAAAAAATATTAACACATATCGTCGTCAGCTAGATCAAATTGGTTTTTCATTTGATTGGAGTCGTGAAGTACGCACCTCTTCACCAGATTATTACAAATGGACACAGTGGATTTTTATTCAATTGTTCAACTCATGGTATGACAAAACGGATGATAAAGCAAAACCTATTACAGAGCTAATTGCACACTTTTCATCAAAGGGGAGTCAACACATTAGTGCCGCCTGTGATGAAAACACAGCCATATTTTCTGCTGAAGAATGGAATGCTTTTTCAGCGCAACAGCAACAACAACACTTGTTGCAATACCGATTGACGTATTTAGCAGAAGCAGAGGTAAACTGGTGTCCAGAATTGGGAACCGTTTTGGCCAATGACGAGATTGTCAATGGGGTCTCTGAGCGTGGAGGTTATCCAGTAGTTAGAAAAAAAATGACGCAATGGAGTATGCGTATTTCTGCTTATGCAGATCGCCTTTTGACAGGTTTAGAAAAAATAGATTGGACAGATGCTTTAAAAGAAAGTCAGCGCAATTGGATTGGAAAATCTGTTGGAGCTTCTGTTCGATTTAATGTAGTTGGTTTTGATACTAAAATTGAAGTCTTTACCACCCGTCCCGATACGATTTTTGGAGTATCATTTATGACCCTAGCACCCGAACATGAGTTGGTGAAATCCATCACTACGGAAACTCAGAAAGAGGCTGTAGAGCAGTATATTTTGGCCACTTCCAAGCGGAGTGAACGCGAGCGCATGGCCGATGTAAAATCCATCTCAGGGGTGTTTACAGGGGCATATGCGGAGCACCCTTTCACCAAAGAATCCATCCCCATTTGGATTGGTGATTATGTGCTCGCAGGATATGGAACAGGTGCTGTTATGGCAGTCCCCTGTGGCGATCAAAGAGATTATGATTTTGCCAAGCATTTCAATATTTCTATTCCTAATATTTTTGATGGTGTTGATATTTCAGAAGAAGCATTTACGGATAAGTCAAAAACTAAGATTGGGAACAGTCAATTTTTGGACGGATTAGATTTTAAGTCTGCCACAAAACGTGTAATTGAAGCATTGGAAGATATCAGTCAAGGGGAAAGAAAAATAAATTACCGCCTACGCGATGCTGTATTTTCTCGACAGCGCTATTGGGGTGAGCCATTTCCAGTATATTATGAAGACGGCTTACCACAAATGATTGATCAAAGCCATTTACCCATAACACTTCCTGAAGTTGAAAAATATCTCCCAACTAAAGAAGGAGAGCCACCTTTAGGACGCGCTGAGGTTTGGGCTTGGGACACTCAAAAAAATACAGTGGTAAGCAATACCACAATTGACCACAAAACCATATTTCCCTTAGAGCTTAACACCATGCCGGGTTGGGCAGGAAGTTCATGGTATTTCAACCGCTATATGGATGCTCATAATAGCGATGAATTTGCAAGTAAAGAAGCCCTAGATTATTGGCAAGAGGTTGATTTGTATATCGGAGGAAGCGAACATGCGACTGGTCATTTATTGTATGCGCGTTTTTGGCAAAAATTCTTATTTGATTTGGGCTACCTTCCAGTAGATGAGTTTGCGAAAAAACTCATCAACCAAGGGATGATTTTGGGCACTAGTGCTTTTGTGGCCCGAGTAAATGGCAGCAACACTTTTATGTCTTACGACAAAATTACCAATGAAAACGTTCAATACATTCATGCGGATGTTAGTTTTGTAAATGCTTCTAATGAATTGGATATTGAAGCGTTCAAATTGTGGCGAAAAGAATTTTCAACTTCAGAGTTCCACTTGTCTGATGACGGTAGTTTTAAAGTAAGGCGTGAGGTCGAGAAAATGTCAAAATCAAAATACAACGTCGTCAATCCAGATGAAATATGCGAAACCTATGGTGCTGATGCATTGCGTTTGTATGAAATGTTTTTGGGGCCGTTAGAGCAGTATAAACCTTGGAATACCGCAGGAATAACTGGGGTAAGTACTTTTCTAAAAAAACTATGGAAACTGTATGTAAACGACTCAGGAATTAAAGCGACTGATGAATCACCCTCAAAGGATGCACTAAAAACACTACATAAAACCATCAAGAAAGTAACGGAGGATATAGAACAGTTTTCGTTTAACACATCGGTTTCTAATTTTATGATTGCTGTAAATGAGCTTACTGCTCAGGGTTGTTCGAGTCGTTCGGTTCTCGAACCACTTTTAATTCTGATTTCACCCTATGCGCCACACATTGCTGAAGAGTTGTGGGCCAAATTAGGGCATCAGGATTCTATTTCAAGTGCAAAGTTCCCTGTCTTCGAGCCCAGTTATTTGGTAGAAAGTTCAAAAAATTATCCAATTTCATTTAATGGTAAAATGCGTTTTACATTAGAGCTTTCAATGGATTTAAGTAATGATGAAATTGAGCAAACGGTTTTGGCACACGAGAAAACCATTGCACAACTGCAGGGAAGAGTGCCTAAGAAAGTGATTGTTGTACCTGGAAAAATTGTTAATATTGTTGGCTGATTTAGATCTTATTGAAGGTGTAGGATTACTTGCTGCTGCTCTTACTACGTATTCGTTTTTACCGCAAGTTTACAAAACATGGAAAACCAAGGATGTGTCTGCATTTTCTCTGACTACGTTTACTTTGTTTTTTATTGGGATTGTCTGTTGGTTGATTTATGGAATTTATAAAGAAAGTTTATCCATGATTTTAGCCAATTCCATAACGATGGCATCGTCATTTGTGATTTTGCTTCTTATTATAAAATACCGAAAACCTTAACTGCCAAAATTTCACTTTTTCAAGGATTGGCGTTATTTTTAATGTATAAATTCTAAAAAATTTAATTCTATGGGAACTTATTATTTATTACTTGGAATTATTGCTTTGGTGAGTTGGATGGTGAGTTCAACTTTGAAACGTAAATTTGCCAAATACTCCAAAACATATTTAAGAAACGGCATGTCTGGTGCAGAAATTGCTGAAAAGATGTTATCGGATCATGGGATAAATAATGTACGTGTGGTCTCTGTTAAAGGACGTTTAACAGATCATTACAATCCAAAAGACCGCACAGTAAATCTGAGTGAAGCGGTATATCACGAACGCAATGCTGCTGCCGCCGCTGTTGCGGCACACGAATGTGGTCATGCGGTACAACATGCTCAGGCCTACAGTTGGCTGGAAATGCGTTCTGCTTTGGTGCCTATAGTGAGTATTTCTTCGCGGCTTTCCATGTGGGTGATTTTAGCTGGACTGATGCTTGGCTTTGGTGCAGGGCTAGGGCTTGGGTATTGGGTAGCTGTACTTGGTTTTGTGTTGATGGCTGTTGCCACATCTTTCAGTTTTGTAACCCTTCCTGTTGAATACGATGCCAGTAACAGAGCATTAGCATGGTTAAAGAACAAAAATATGGTCTCTCGCGAAGAATACGACGGCGCACAAGATGCTCTGAGATGGGCGGCGCGCACTTATTTAGTGGCTGCATTAGGTGCATTGGCGACTTTGATATATTGGGGACTTCAAATCTTTGGTAGAGATTAAATTTTAATCTGCCTGTCAAGTTGTTGGTTTAAAGAAATAAACGTTTCTGTTCTGGAAACACCAGAAATATCTTGAATACTTTTATTGAGAACGTTCATTAAATGCTCGTTGTCCTTGCAAAGGATTTTAATAAGAATACTCCAATCGCCAGTCGTATAGTGGCATTCTAATACTTCTGGAATACGCTTGAGTTGCCGTACAGCATCAGCATTGTTTTTTGCTTTTTCTAAATAGACCCCTACAAAGGCCATTGTTTTGTACCCCAATACTTTGGGATTAATCACAAACTTAGAGCCTGCAATGAGTCCAGAATTTTCTAATTTTCGTAACCTTTGATGGATTGCAGCACCAGAAATCCCTATACTTCGCGCAATTTCAAGAACTGGTGTTCGTGCATCTTTCATTAATGCTCTTAATATTGTTTTATCAATACCGTCTATCGAAACTTTGGCCATTTTTTATTATTTATTTGGTTCAATGACGCAAAAGTATGTAAAAATTTTATAATTTATAACTAAATCAAGTGTTTAGTATATTATATCCTAAGTATTTTACTTCTTTTTCTTTGAAAATGATATCAAAATATTCTAATTCTTTCAAAATTGATTCATATATGGCCTTTTTTGTTGGAATTTCAACACCTTTTAGCTCAAATTCGTTATTAAGCATTTTTATTGTAGCTATAGCAACAGGTAAACCAACGGTTTTTGCCATAGCGGTGTAGGTTTGATTTTCGCCTTTACATACCATAGTCGCATCAATTTGGTGTTTTTTTCCGTTGAGTTGATATCCAAATTTGTGGTACATCACAATCATGTCTTTGTCTTCTTCTTTGAGGGTCCAACTGTCCATGAGAATTTTCTGCAAAATTTGGGCAGGCGTCGCATTTTTGAGTCCTACTTTTTTGTTTGGATTAAATAAATCCAATTCTTCCAGCTTTTCCCAAATGATATCATCTTGATCAATCTTTAATTGATGTCTGAGTTTGAGCTCTACTGAATCGGTATGGCTATACGGCAAAAAGGAGTTTATGAAATCGCGGTAACTCATGTGTTCGCTGTCTTCAATGGTATAGCTATCGTCCGTCATGCCCAACAGGATAAATTTTTGCCATGCTTTTCCAAATCCAACTCTTCTGATGGTGCCTCGGTACAGCGTTTGGATGTGGTCCAATCCATAGGCACTTTGGTATTTGAGGGAGTCTCTGTTGGCGTAAGCTTCAAAACGGCCATAGCCGTCGACTTCCAAAAACTCTGTTCTTCGGAACAAGCGGTGATATGGGATGTATTTGAATTTACCTTCTTGTAAAAATTTTGCAGCACCACCTTGACCAGCGGTGACTACATTTCTGGGGTTCCATGTAAATTTATAATGCCACAAATTATCATCACTTTCGGGGGCTACAAGTCCACCGGTAAACGATTCAAAAAGAATCATCTCGCCACCTTTGGCCTTGATGCGGTCTATAACTTGCATGGCACTCATATGATCGATACCCGGATCTACGCCCATTTCATTTAGAAACAACAGGCCTTTTGCTTTGGCGGCATCATTTAGGGCTTGCATTTCGTCACTTACATAAGAAGCGGTGATCATATTTTTTTCAAAATTCAAACAATCTTTGGCCACTTCAATATGAAATCGCGCAGGCAACATAGACACCACTACATCTGCTTTTTGTATTTCTTTTGCACGTTGCTTTGCATCAAAAACATCAAAAGTGATGGCTTTCCCATTGGGGTGTTGATTTATAAGTTTTGCCGCGAATTCAATATTTTTATCAGCAAGAATAACTTGTAGTTGCTCAGCTTCAGATTTCTCCAGCAAGTATTTTACGAGATATGCTGTAGATTTGCCTGCCCCAATAATTAAAATTGTTCGCATATTACTGTATCAATTGTTACTTTTGCCCCTAAGTTAGTCATTTGAATTGTTAAACATAAATATGGAAAAGAAAATCTTTATTTCGGCAAGTCTGCTAGGGCTTATTGCTGTAGTTTTGGGTGCTTTTGCCGCACACGGACTGCGTTCTGCGCTTAGCGTATCGAGCTTAGAAAGTTTTCAAACGGGGGTGCGTTATCAAATGTACCATGCGTTTTTTCTTTTTGTGGTTGGGCTTCTACCACAGCTGACACCGGCTCAAAAAAGTCGTCTTTTTTGGCTCACTATTATTGGGGTAGTGCTGTTTTCGGGCTCTATTTATTTGTTGTCTACCAACACGCTAACCCCCATAGATTTTGGGTTTTTTGGCCCCATAACACCCATAGGTGGGTTATTCCTGATTAGTGCTTGGGGAGTTTTGTTTTATCATACATTAAAAAATAAATTTTAGTTAATTTCTAAGCTGTTTTTAAAAGAATATTTAACTTTGCTTCTTTAATGTAATTCATTTTTTATGGAAAACGTACGCCAAGTTACGAAAACGATTTCGTTAAAAGCACTCGGAATAACTTCAACGTCAGTTTACTATCAACTTTCACCAGCACATTTGCACGAGCAAACCATAGCACTCCAACAAGGTGTTGAGGCCTCTTCTGGTGCGCTCGCCATCAATACTGGGGAATTTACAGGGCGTTCACCCAAAGACCGTTTTATTGTCAAAGACAGCATTACCAAAGACAAAATCTGGTGGGGGGATATCAATATTCCATTCTCGCCAACCGCCTTTGACAAGCTCTACACCAAAGTAATTACGTACCTCAATGATAAGGAATTGTATGTTCGTGACAGTTATGTCTGTGCCGACCCCAAGTATCGGGTCAATATACGGGTCATTAATGAATATCCGTGGAGCAACTTTTTTGCTTATAATATGTTTATGCGTCCTAGTGCTTCAGAACTTGAAGATTTTATTCCCGAGTGGACGATTGTCAATACGCCTAGTTTTATGGCCATTCCAAAAGAAGATGGTACACGACAGCACAACTTTGCGATATTGAATTTTACAAAAAAAATAGCCCTTATTGGGGGTACTGGCTATACCGGAGAAATCAAAAAAGGGATTTTTTCTGCGCTTAATTTTATTCTTCCTGTATACAAAAATACCTTGCCCATGCATTGCAGTGCCAATGTTGGAAAAGATGGAAGTACAGCCATATTTTTCGGACTCTCTGGTACAGGAAAAACCACATTATCTACAGATCCAGAACGTCAACTCATTGGCGATGATGAGCATGGCTGGACGGCCGAAAATACTATATTTAATTTTGAAGGTGGGTGTTATGCCAAGGTCATCAACTTGTCAAAATCCAAAGAACCAGACATTTATAACGCCATAAAAAAAGGGGCAATTTTGGAGAATGTCGTTATGGATAAAGACGGCAATGTCGATTTTACAGACAAAAGCATCACCCCCAACACGCGGGTGAGTTACCCCATCCACCACATCCAAAATATTCAACCCAATTCTATAGGGGGGAATCCAAAAAATATTTTTTTCTTAACGGCCGATGCTTTTGGTGTGTTGCCCCCCATTTCGAAACTTACACCCGGTCAAGCGGCATATCATTTTATTTCTGGTTACACTGCAAAAGTGGCTGGAACAGAGGCGGGAATCAATGAGCCGAAACCTATTTTTTCGGCCTGTTTTGGGGCGCCATTTATGCCGCTTCATCCCACTAAATATGCCGAAATGTTGAGCGCCAAAATGAAATCTTCAGGCGTTACCGTTTGGTTGGTCAATACAGGTTGGACAGGTGGGCCATACGGTATAGGAGCGCGTATGGCACTCAAGCATACGCGCGCCATGATTGCGGCGGCAATGGATGGTTCTTTGGAGGCCGCCAACAAAGATAATTATCATATTCACTCTGTTTTTGGCGTACTACAGCCACGGGTTTGCCCCAATGTCGCAACAGCAGTTTTGAGCCCTAGAAAAACATGGAACAATGACGATGGGTTTTATAAAATTGCTTATCAACTCTCTCAATCTTTTGTCGATAATTTCAAGCAATATGAAGCTTATGCCAATGCCGAAATCATGGCTGGCGCGCCAAATTTAAGAGCCAACAAATAATATATTAGTCCTTCTAGTTTTTATCTGGATTTTTACAGTTGAAATTAAAAGCGTAATTTTAGTGTTTACAACAAACCAATGCGCTCAGTAATACTGCTTTTTTTATCGTTTTTCCTGTGTTCTTGTTCTTATTTTGAGAAAAAGAAAATGGATTCACAATCAATTCTTGAACAAGAATTAAAAACATTTTCGTGGAATGAAGTAGATCAATTCCCAAGTTTTGAAAGCTGTGAGGACATCATCAATTTTAATGAAAATAAAATCTGTTTTGAAAACACACTGTCGACTTATGTTTCTGAAGTTTTACAGCAAAATCAGAATGTTGTGTTGCCCTTTGTAACAGATACTATTGATGTACGGTTTTTAGTTTCTACTACAGGAGTTCTTAGGCTTTCTGAAGTAGCAACTCACACTACAAAAGACCGCTCAACAGCAGATTTAAAAACAGTTTTGAGATCTGCGCTAAACGATTTACCTACCCTTTACCCTGCCATTAAACGAGGACAACACGTACAAGTCGAGTTTGTATTACCCATTATTTTAAACGCCAAATAGCTACTATGGTATAATCCAACATTACTATGGCCACATCAAATACTAGCGAAAAAATTATTTTGGGGATCGATCCCGGAACTACAATAATGGGTTTTGGTTTGATTAAAGTCAAAGGCAAAACCATGGAATTTTTACAATTAAATGAATTGCAACTCAAAAAATACAGCGATCATTATTTGAAGTTAAAGCTCATTTTCGAACGCACCATAGAACTTATTGATACTTTCAACCCGGATGAGATTGCGATTGAAGCTCCGTTTTTTGGAAAAAATGTACAAAGTATGCTCAAGTTGGGGCGTGCCCAAGGAGTAGCTATGGCTGCTGGACTGTCTAGAGAAATTCCCATTACGGAGTATTCGCCAAAAAAAATTAAAATGGCGATTACTGGCAATGGAAATGCCAGTAAAGAACAAGTGGCCAAAATGCTGCAAAGTCTTTTGCAACTGAAAGAATTACCTAAAAACTTGGATTCTACAGATGGCTTGGCCGCTGCAGTTTGCCATTTTTATAATGCGGGTAAAGTGACTGCTGGGAAAAGCTATACCGGATGGAGTGCTTTTGTCAAGCAAAATGAAAAAAGAGTAAATAAATAAACTTTCATTTGGCAGGACTCTACATACATATTCCCTTTTGTAAAAAAGCATGTCATTATTGTAATTTTCATTTTTCTACCAACCAAAAGCATAAGCAAGATTTTATTGAGGCCCTTTGCAAAGAACTTCAGCTTAGAGCAAAAGAGTTGAGCCCAGTAGTTTTTGAATCTGTTTATTTTGGTGGAGGAACACCGTCTTTACTAACGACAAATGATTTAAACATTATTTTTCAAACTATCGAAACTTACTGCCAAGTATCGCCAAATGCTGAAATTACGCTAGAAGCTAATCCAGATGATTTTACAGAAGATAAACTCATAATGCTTTCTGAAACGCCAATAAACAGGCTGAGCATCGGAATCCAATCTTTTTTTGATGAAGATTTGAAACTAATGAATCGTGCTCATAGCGCCAAGGAAGCCCATAAATGTATTCAATTGGCAACGCCATACTTCGATAATATCACTATAGATTTGCTGTATGGGATGCCGCAAATGACTAATACGCGGTGGCTAGAGAACCTTCAAATTGCCTTTGATTTGGGGCTAAACCACTTGTCGAGTTATGCGCTTACGGTAGAGCCAAAAACAGCTTTAGAACATTTTATAAAAACAGACCAACATCCCCCCATGGATGATGCTGTGGCGGCCGCACATTTTCAAATTTTAGTAGATGAAACAGCCAAAGCGGGGTTTACTCATTATGAAGTATGTAGTTTTGGTAAACCGGGCTATTTTTCCAAACACAACAGTAGTTATTGGTTAGGTAAACCTTATCTCGGTCTTGGCCCATCGGCGCATTCTTTTGATGGTAAAAAGCGATCTTGGAACATTTCCAACAATAAAAAATACATCAATGCCTTGGCCAATGATAATTTGCCACTAACATCAGAAATTCTAACTCCAGAAAATTGTTTTAACGAATATTTGATGACCGGACTACGTACCATTTGGGGCGTTTCATTAGATCGTATCGAAAAAGAATATGGAACTGCTTTTCAAACACAACTTCTAAAAAATGCTCAAAAACATTTTGATGCCAAAACGCTGATTTTAGACCAAAATCATTTAAAAACTACCCAAAAAGGAAAATTTTTGTGTGATGGTATTGCCTCAGATTTATTTATGCTGTAAATTTTTATTAAATTTAGTGAAATCTTCATTTTATGAAAGCCATTATCCATGCCAACAGCAGAACGTACACTATTTTTGTAGATCAACCTATTGATATTTCAATCCCCTTAAGGGCGGCTAAAGACAACGTCAATGCATGGTATTTGCCCCCACCTAAAATTTATCCAGCGGTCATTAAAAACTGGACAGGTAGTGTCAAAAGTGGCGCCTCGGTCAATTTTAATTCTATTGAATTTAATCCGCATGCTCATGGGACACATACCGAGTGTGTAGGTCATATTACTGAAGAGGTGCACAGTATCAATTCATGCCTAAAACAGTTTTTATTTGTTGCTGAGGTCATCACGGTTGTCCCTGAAAAGAATGGAGAAGATTTGGTCATCTCTGAAAAACAACTGCGCTATGCTATTGGTAATAAAAAACGCGAAGCTGTAGTAATCCGTACCTTACCCAATACCAAAGACAAGCTAAATCGACAATATGCAAATTCTAACCCGCCTTATCTGTCTGAAGCTGCGGCAGTGTATTTAAGAACTAAGGGGGTGAAACACCTATTGGTGGATATGCCTAGTGTAGATAAAGAAAACGACGATGGTCAGTTATTGGCCCACAAAGCCTTTTGGGATGTTGATGGCGATGTGCGCATGGAAGCCACGATTACTGAATTGATTTATGTTCCTAACCGTGTCAAAGACGGTAAATATATTTTGAATCTATTAATTGCACCATTTCAAAACGATGCTTCTCCGAGCAAGCCAGTTCTTTACATGCTTTACGATTAATAAAAGACTTTATGACTATTGAAGACATTCGTCTATTTTGTTTGCAAAAACCTAAAACAACAGAAGAATTTCCTTTCGATCAAGATACTCTTGTATTTAAAGTACTGGGCAAAATATTTGCTCTTTGTCCTCTAAGTCATTGGGAGCGAGGTGCTGCATCCATCACCTTGAAATGTGATCCAGAATACGCTTTGGAATTGAGGAGTGAATTTGACTCAATCCTCCCTGGTTTTCACGCCAATAAAAAACATTGGAATACGATTCAATTAGACACGAATGAGCTCTCACCAAAATTTATTTTAGAACTTATTACTCATAGTTACGAAATGGTAGTAAACAATATGAGTAAAAAACAGCGTAAAAAATTCGGTTTCGAACAATAAGGTCTGTGGGCCTATTAGCGACTTTCTTTTAAATCCACAAAATATTTGTAAAACAATGGAATGGTCTCAATGCCTTTGAGGTAATTAAAAACACCATAATGCTCGTTTGGAGAATGAATGGCATCGCTATTGAGGCCAAACCCCATGAGGATTGTTTTGCTCTTTAGGTGTTCTTCAAAAAGAGCAACAATAGGGATGCTTCCACCACCTCGTTGTGGAATGGGGTTTTTACCAAAAGTATCAAAATATGCTTTTGACGCAGCTTGATAGCCAATATTGTCGATAGGAGTTACATAACCTTGCCCACCATGGTGTGGTGTGACTTTTACGCGAACGCCCTCAGGTGCGATAGATTCAAAATGCGTTTTGAAAAGTGCTGTTATTTCGTGGTGGTCTTGATTAGGAACCAAGCGCATCGAAATTTTTGCGTAAGCCTTACTGGCAATGACTGTTTTAGCACCTTCCCCTGTGTAGCCACCCCATATTCCATTCACGTCGAGCGTAGGCCGGATAGAATTGCGTTCATTAGTACTGTAACCATTTTCACCATATACAGCCTCGATATTTAGTGCTTTTTTATAATCCTCTAGCGAAAAGGGTGCTTCGGCCATAGCTGCACGTTCATCTTTTGATAGTTCTTCTACTTTATCATAAAATCCAGGAATGGTAATACGGTTGTTTGCATCGTGTAGTGAAGCAATCATTTTTGATAAAATATTGATTGGGTTTGCGACAGCACCACCATAAATTCCAGAGTGCAAATCTCGATTTGGTCCTGTAACTTCAACTTCTACGTAACTAAGGCCGCGCAGTCCTGTGGTGATGGAAGGAGTATCTTTGGAAATCATGCCTGTATCTGAAATAAGAATAACATCATTGCTGAGTTTTTCGCTCTGTTCTGCAACAAAAGCACCCAGGTTTTCGCTTCCAACCTCTTCTTCACCCTCAATCATAAATTTGACATTACAAGGCAATTGGTCTGTGGAAGTCATAAACTCTAATGCTTTGATGTGCATGTACATTTGGCCTTTGTCGTCGCAAGCACCACGTGCAAAAATTGCACCCTCAGGATGTAATTCTGTGGTTTTTATAAGAGGTTCAAAAGGAGGTGAGTCCCACAATTCTATAGGGTCCGCCGGTTGAACGTCGTAATGTCCATAGACCAATACGGTGGGGAGTTTTGGGTCGACCAGTTTTTCAGCGTAAACGATTGGATATCCTTTTGTTTCACACAGTTCGACTTGGGTACACCCTGCTTTTTCTAAGCTCTTGGCGACAAATTTTGCTGTTGCGATTACGTCTTTTTCATAAGCAGAATCGGCACTTACAGAGGGGAGTTTAAGTAAATCAAAGAGTTCATTTAGAAATCGTTCTTTGTGCGTTTCAACATAAGTTTTAAGTCCTTTCATGGGTTTTTTGTTTTTTTCAAAATTACGAAATGCCATTAAATAATTTTCTATTGTTCAGTTTGAATTTATAAACTATTGTTTATATTTGCGTCCCTATAAATTAGGATTTAGCGGGCGTGGTGGAATTGGTAGACACGCTAGACTTAGGATCTAGTGCCGCAAGGTGTGGGAGTTCGAGTCTCCCCGCCCGCACAGCAAAAAAAGCTTCTCATCTTTGAGAAGCTTTTTTTATTATTTTTGACCTATGGAACAATATGATGTGCTTGTGGTTGGCGGTGGTGCTGCTGGTTTTTTTGCTGCGATCAATACCGCCGAACGGAATCCTGCCTTAAGCGTGGCTATTTTGGAGCGCGGGACATCTGTACTAAACAAAGTGAAAGTTTCTGGCGGTGGACGTTGTAATGTTACCCATGCAGAATTTATACCCAACGAATTAGCATCTTATTACCCCAGAGGCCAAAAAGAGCTGAAGGGACCGTTTCATTCTTTTATGACTGGAGATACAATGGCGTGGTTCGAATCCCGTGGTGTCCCCCTTAAGATTGAAGATGATGGACGAGTTTTTCCAGAGTCAAATTCTTCACAATCCATAATAGATTGTTTTCTTAAACAGAGTCAAAAATATGATATAAAGCTTAAAAAAAATCATGCGGTTCGTTCTATTGGTCAAACAGGCGACTCTTGGGCCGTTGAAACAACAAAAGAAGTTTTTTATTGTAAAAAGCTGATGATAGCAACAGGGAGTAATCCTAAAATTTGGCAGATGCTGCAGTCTCTTGGGCACAATATTTCGCCAGCAGTGCCATCACTTTTTACTTTTGATATCGATGATCCACGACTTAAAGATATTCCTGGAGTTGTTGCAAAAGACGTTGCCGTTGAAGTGATGGGAACTTCTTTACATTCTGAAGGGCCATTGTTGATTACTCATTCAGGGTTGAGCGCTCCTTCAATTTTAAAACTGTCTGCTTTTGGGGCAATAGAACTCGCTCAATTAAATTATAAATTTGAAATTAAAATTAACTTTATACAACAAGATGCCGCTTCTTGTCTTGAGGTTTTAATGAAAAATAAATTAGAATTATCCAAAAAACTCGTACGCAACACCCCTCTTTTTGAACTTCCAAAACGGTTGTGGGTTAAGTTAGTACAAGCCGCTGCTATTGCTGATGAGTTGCGTTGGGCTGATTTGAATAAATTACAACTACAATCGCTTTCAAAGCAACTTACTAAGGCTGTTTTCCAGGTTCATGGGAAAAGCACATTTAAAGAAGAATTTGTAACAGCAGGGGGGATAGACCTGAAAGAAATTAATTTTAAAACCTACGAAAGCAAGTTGTTTAAAAATCTGTTTTTTGCCGGAGAAATCATTAATATTGATGGTGTGACAGGTGGATTTAATTTTCAAAACGCTTGGACCGGCGCATATTTGGCAGCACAAGAATTGAGCAAATAACAAAAAAACAAATCGAAGTTAGTATCTTTGCTGTAGTAGACCGAAATTTTTATGCTTGTAGAAGAATTTATTCCTAATACCCCCTCGAAAAACATTGGCAGTGGTGCCATCGGATTCTCTTCGCCCAGTAATATAGCTTTGGTAAAATATTGGGGTAAAAGACCACATCAAATTCCAGCTAACCCCTCTATTAGCTTCACTCTTAGTAATTGCAAAACAAATACGATTTTACGTTACTCACCGAAATCGACAGACGATTTTTCTTTTGATGTATTCTTGGATGGAAATAAACAAGCTGATTTTAGACCAAAAATTCAGCAGTTTTTTGAGCGCATCCTGCCCTATGCACCTTTTTTAAAGTCTTTTCATTTCGATATTGAAACAAGCAATACATTCCCGCACAGTTCCGGAATTGCCTCATCGGCTTCTGGTATGAGTGCTTTGGCCATCTGTGTTGTTGCTTTAGAGGAATTGATTTGTGTCGATTTGGACAGTGCGTTTTTGAAACGAAAGGCGTCCTTTTTGGCTCGGTTAGGCTCAGGGAGTGCCTGCCGCAGCATCGAAGGTGGATTGGTGGTTTGGGGAAAACACAATTCAATTTTGGGAAGTTCAGACTTAGTAGGCTTTCAGTTTCCGTTTGAAGTCCACCCTGTTTTTAAAGACTATCAAGATGCAATTCTTTTGGTCGACAAAGGAGAGAAACAAGTGAGCAGCTCTGTAGGCCACAATTTGATGCATAATCATCCCTACGCAAAGGCTCGTTTTGAACAAGCACACACGCATATGGACCAGCTGATTCCAATACTTGAATCAGGTGCTGTTCAAGAGTTTATGAAAATTGTAGAAAAAGAAGCCCTAAGCTTACATGCTATGATGATGAGTAGCGACCCGTATTTTATTTTGATGAAGCCTAATACTTTGGAAATCATAAACAGCATATGGGCTTTTAGAAAAGCAACGCAGATTCCTGTATGCTTTACTTTAGATGCTGGAGCAAATGTACATGTTCTGTATCCAAAACAATACACCTCTGAAGTTGAACACTTAATAAAAGATCAGTTGTCTGTTTATTGCCAAAATGGTCAGTATATTCTTGATCATGTTGGGCTAGGTGCAGAACCAATCAAAATTTAGTATATTTGACTTGCACTAAGCGATTAGTATTTAAAATTGATTAAACCGTATGAAAGGACCACTTTTTTATTCCAAGATTTTACTTTTCGGCGAATATGGAATCATCAAAGATTCCAAGGGTTTATCTATTCCTTATAATTTCTATAAAGGGGCTTTGAAGTCTGACCATAACCCTTCGGCTGAATCCCTTGAGTCTAATACTATTCTTTCTGAATATTTAATATATTTAAAAACCTTAGACAATACTGTAGGGCAGTTCAATTTTGAACAAATGCAAAAAGATATTTCTAATGGGATGTACTTTGACTCTTCTATACCTCAAGGCTATGGTGTGGGCAGTAGTGGGGCTTTAGTAGCGGCTATTTATGATAAATATGCAACTGAAAAGGTCACTGTTCTTGAAAATCTTACACGTGTCAAACTTTTAAAATTGAAAACTATTTTTGCGCAGATGGAATCGTTCTTCCACGGTAAATCTTCTGGATTAGATCCCTTGAATAGTTATTTAAGTCTTCCTATTTTGATTTCTGCACAAGACCAAATTGAGGCTACGGGTATTCCCTCACAAAACACTACAGGAAAAGGAACAGTTTTTCTTTTGGACAGTGGTGTTGTAGGCGAAACGGCTCCAATGGTACAGATTTTTATGCAAAAAATGAAGCAAGAAGGTTTCCGATCGATGTTGAAAGATCAGTTCATCAAACATACCGATCATTGTGTAGATGCGTTTCTAGCTGGTGATGTGCACACTCTTTTTAAAAGTACTAAACAGCTTTCTAAGGTTGTTTTAAGTCATTTCAAACCCATGATTCCGAAGAAGTTTCATCAACTCTGGGCTTCAGGGATTGAATCTAATGATTATTATTTGAAGCTTTGTGGCTCAGGTGGTGGTGGTTATATTCTTGGGTTTACTGAAGATATTGACAAGGCACGTAAAGCGCTTTCAGACTATAAATTAGAGGTCGTTTACAACTTCTAAACTACGCCCGATGCAATCCAATTTTAAACATACACTGCTAAAGGTTTTTAGCATGTTTTCTGTTGTCCGTGGCTACAATATTGGATTGATTATCCTTGCGCAATACCTAACGTCTGTATTTATATTAGCGCCAAACACCCCAATTTTTGATGTCCTTCTGGATCCATTTCTCTTAGCAGTAGTTTTAGCGACTATTGGAGCTGTGGCCTCAGGTTATATTATTAACAACTTTTACGATCAAGAAAAAGATATAATAAATAGGCCTCAGAAATTTATTTTGGACCGCATGGTTAGTCAGCAAACAAAGCTCAAGCTTTACGTTATTTTGAACTTTTTAGTTTTACTTGCGGCTAGTGCAATTTCTTTTCGTGCAGTTTTATTTTTTATTACTTATATTTTTGGAATATGGTATTATTCCCACAAAATAAAAAAAATGCCCCTAATAGGTAACCTTAGTTCAGCCCTACTTTCAATAAGTCCTTTTTTTGCCATCTTTCTTTATTTTAAGAATTACAATGCGTTGATTTATGTTTTTGGGTTTTATTTGTTTCTGATTCTTGCCATGCGCGAGTTGATTAAGGACTTAGAGAATATTAAAGGAGATTTGGCTCTAGACTACCAAACAGTTCCCGTGGTGTATGGCGAGAGTCTTACCAAATGGATATTCACTTTAATGGTTTTGATCAACACAGCAGTAAGCCTGTTTTTAGTGCTCAATTTTGATTTAGGCCTGATGGACTACTTTTTTCTATATTCAATTCTTACCTTGATTATCTGTTTATCTATAATTTGGCTTACCATATCACACAAGCATTATAATCTTGCACATAATATGTTGAAACTCTTGATTTTTTTAGGAGTTTTGAGTATCATATTACTGGACCCAGCATTAATAATCAACAAGATTTTTTAGGAACAGCGCCAACAGATCCTATTTTATACTGTACCTTTGAAAAAAATTAACCGTATTAGTGAAAAACAGAGATAAAATAAAACCGTCAGTCAGTAAGGATAAAGAGAATTCCCAACGTATTCGATTGAATAAATTTATTTCAAATTCGGGAATTTGTTCCCGCCGAGAGGCTGATATGTTCATTAGTATTGGCAATGTGACTGTGAATGGTAAAGTGGTCACCGAAATGGGTTATAAAGTAAAACCAGATGACGACGTTCGTTTTGATGGTGCGCGAATTAACCCAGAGCAAAAGGCTTATGTTTTATTGAACAAGCCCAAAGGATTTGCTACCACTACAAGTGAAGGAAAAGGGCGAACAGTAATGGATTTAGTTGCTAAGGCAACGTCTTCTAAAATTCGGCCCATTGGGCGTTTGGGGAGAAATTCGCTTGGTTTAATTTTATTTACCAATGACGAAAAGCTACATGCTAAATTTACGAACTCCAAACATGGCGTGGCGCGTCTTTTTCAAGTAACACTAGACAGTCCTTTACAGTTTGAGCATCTTAAACAAATTCAGGAAGGCTTTAAGCACAAAGGGAAACTCATTCGGGTTGAAGCCATTAGTTATGTTGAAGGCGCTAAGAAGAATGAAATTGGAATTAAGATTAAAAATACAGGCAATACTCTTTTACGAACAATTTTTACACATTTTAACTACGAAATTGAAAAAATTGATTGTGTATCTATTGGGCCGCTTACTAAAAAGGATTTACCAAGAGGACATTGGAAACACCTTTCGGCACAAGAACTTAGCTTGATGATGATGCTCTAAGTCCCTTAGCGTTGCTAAGTTCATACAGCATATAAGCTCCAACACTAAAATATTCCACCGCTTCCCACAAACTATTATCACTTACTAAATCCTGCTGATAAGCAAAGTAGCTCAAAAAGATGGTGCCACTCCATACTAAAGCAAATCGGTATTTAGTAAAACAACACAACAAAACTAAAGCGCAAATATACCAAGGATGTATCGTTGTGGAACATAGATAATAGATGGTCAAAACCCATAAAAACAAATGAAGTATTCCTGCTGTTGTAGTTTTTTTTAGACGTACAAAACAAAGCAGTACAATTGACATGAGTAAAGGGGCGATAAATGGCATATACTTCATAAGATTTTGATTGAAAATCTGCAACATCAGTTTTTTGCTAAGAGCGAATATGCTAGAATTGAACTCAAAATTCGTAAACCATAGTCCGATAGTATTGCTGTAATTTTTTAAAAATTCAACTTCAAAAAAGGGTAAAGTAAACAGTAATGAACACAATAAAATAACACCAAAGTAGCGCAAGGAGTTTTTGCGTCCTAGCCGTTGTATTAAAAGAGGTAGAAAAAGAACAGGAATGAGTTTTGTAAGGATAGAAAAACTCATAAAAATTCCCGAACGAAGAATCTTATTCTGCTGTAAAAAATAGACAGCAGCAACTAAAAAGAACAGCATTAACCCTTCAAAATGTAGGTTCCCAGTCAGTTCAATAATAACTAGGGGGTTCAGAAAGTAATAGGCTATGTTTTTAGTTGGCAATTTTAGAGTCTTCAGTAGTTTCACTCCAAAAATAAAGACCCCAATATCGGCTAAGATAATGATCATTCTCAAGCCCACTACACTTCCTAGAATTGATGTGCTGGAAATCAGAGCTGTAATGACAAAAGGTAGTTGATGTATGGGCGGGTAGTTAGAAAAGTGTCTTGCGCTTAGGGGGCCCATGCCTTCATACAGTAGTTGTATTTGGGGAAAGAGGGCTTCACTAGAGTTGATGACAGATTTTGGAGTAAACAAATAAGGGTTTAGCCCGTTCAGGACCATTCGTCCGTCCCATAAAAAACGGTAAAAATCTTGTGATAAATTCGGAATACTTAATAACAGCACAAGTCTAAAGAATAGTCCTGCTCCCAGAATTAATGTATTGTTGTTTAGTGTTTTTAATATGTAATAGTAGGCTGCAAAAAGCAAAGCCGCGCAAAGGCTTAGTTTCAAATGTTCGTACCGCTGTACTGATTGTAAAAAGTAAAAATAAACAAGAGCCGATAGGATGCAGCTCAAAAAAAAGAGGCGTGCGTTTTTGGTATGGGGTCTTGACATCATGGTCAAGGATGTTAAGTTTTAGATTTGAGGGAGTTAAAAAACACAAAGCCAAAGCCAACAAACAACATCAAGTGGAATGGGAATAAACCAAAGTCTCCACCTTGATCGCCGACAATAAAAGCACTGTACATACCAAAAGCAAAATACAGCATCAAAAGCCCTTCTAAAACAACATTCAGTGATGGTTTTTTGCGAATATATTTATTATTTTTCCAACTGTCGGTTAGCGAATTCATGTTGAATTTTGGGGTACGAACAAACTCACTTCGTTTGCCAATATGACCTTCAATAACAGCGATAGAATTGTGTAAAGAGAAGCCCATTGCGATGGAAAAAAATGTAAAAAACAGCACAATATATTGTACAAAACTCTTTAGAGAAGTACCGTGTGTCTTTTTGTACATATACCAGTAACATATAAAAAATATGAGCGTACTTATAACAAAGAAACTCATCACATAAAAATAAGCTTTCAAGTGAGCATATTCATTTTTGATATACAACATTGGGATGCTTAGAATTCCCACGATAAGTACATTCAAAAACATCGTACTGTTGAGCAAGTGCAACATGCCGTGGATTTTCGTTTTTAGAGATAAGTTTTTGCTGGAAAATACACGCCCAATCATTTTTCTAAAATTTTCAGCCCCCCCTTTGTTCCAGCGAAATTGTTGTGATCGTGCGGCACTGATCACCACAGGCAGTTCGGCGGGGGTTTCTACATGCTCTAAATATTTGAATTCCCAATTTTTCAATTGCGCACGATAGCTTAAATCTAAATCTTCGGTCAGTGTATCGCCTTCCCAGTTACCGGCATCAATAATACATTCCTTACGCCAGATACCTGCCGTCCCATTAAAGTTTATAAAGTGGCCTTTTGTATTTCGCCCTACTTGTTCTAAAGTGAAATGTGCATCAAGTGCAAATGCTTGCACTCTTGTAAGCACAGAATAGTCCCTATTGATGTGTCCCCAACGTGTTTGAACAACACCTATTTTATCATTTTTGAAGTAGGGAATAGTACGCTTTAGCCAATCAGATTTTGGGAGAAAATCGGCGTCAAAAATAGCTATATATTCACCTTTTGCCACAGTTAGACCCTCCTTTAGTGCTCCTGCTTTGAAACCTGTTCTATTTTCTCTTCTTATATGTTGAATATTAAACCCCTTATCTTGTAGACGTGTTATTTGTTCTGATGTGGTTTCGATTGATTCATCTGTCGAGTCGTCCAAGACTTGAATCTCAAGTTTATGACTTGGATACTCTAATTTGACAATATTGTCCAGAAGGCGTTCCATTACATACATCTCGTTGTATACTGGAAGCTGAATAGTAACAAATGGTACTTGATCTGGATTAGATAAATCGAATTTTTCATCCTGGGAGCTGGACTTAGGGGCGCCTAAGTAGTTGAACAGTAGGTTCAATTGGGCAAGCGCATACATGAATATTAGGATGAGCGCTGTTGAATATACAACAATGATGATAGACTCTAAGAGCATTACTTGAAACTGTATTTAAAAATCCATGTTAGGATTTTAATCCCTGCAAATATACTACCTTTTAAAGTACCAGACACTTTAGAAACACCAATTCTATTTCTGTAATGCACAGGAATTTCTAGGTAACTACACCTATTTTTAAGTATTTTGAGTTGCATTTCAACTGTCCAACCGTATGTTTTATCCTTCATCTTTAGAGATTTAAGCACTGAATATTTGACTGCTCTAAAGGGGCCAAGGTCCGTAAATTTGGCATTAAATAACAGCCTCATTAAAATTGTTGCTAACCAGTTTCCAAAGATTTGTTGTGGTTGCATCGCACCAGCTTCCCGGAGCGAAGGCACTCTTGACCCCAATACAAAATCGATATTATCCTTTACAATAGGCGCCACGAGCTGATCAAGTTCTTCGGGGTAGTCGCTGTAGTCGCCATCCAGAAAAACAATAATATCTGTTTGTGCTTTTAATTTTTCAATATATTCCAACCCTTTGAGACAACTATTCCCATATCCTTTATTGGGTTCAAACAGTACTGTTGCTCCAGCTTTTCGTGCCGTTTCTGATGTCAGGTCTTCTGATCCATTGTCCACAACTACAATTTCAGCTACACTTTTAGGAATCGCTTTGATCACATGATTGATCGCATTAGCTTCGTTATAGGCAGGAATGATGACTCTAATTTTGGGATTCAAAGTCTTTAGTTTTTTATGTTCAATTCTTTTTGTTGTGCAGGCACAATGTATTCGTCAAAATACCAAGCTGACCATTTTTCTAAACTCAAAAAGAGGCCAATTCCGAGAATTAAAATAATAATGCTTAGTAATATTAGGTTTTTCTTCTTGCGTTTAGGATCAATAGAACACTGGTTTTGTTTTTTTCTGAATTTGTATACACCATAAATTCCAATGCATAGGGCTAAGATTTTTAAAATCCAGGCTCCAGTACCAGAACTTCCATCTTCTTCATAAAAAAAATCAGCAAATGAAATGGCATAAACGCCACCCATAAGGCCAAACATAAATAGAACAGCGGGAGCTACACAGCATAAAATACCTGCTAGTGCAGCACTTATGGAGTATTTGACACCCCATTTAATAAGGTTAGGGTCTTTTTTTTGGGTCATAATTTGTAGTTTCAAACGTTAAAGTTACTTAATATGTTTGATATAATAGTTTTCAAGTTGTTTTGCTGATGCGCCAAAATACCATTTCAGGTGGATTATTAAAAAGTGATATTGGAGTTGCCATACCCCGTTGGATTTGTACCGCCGGGCAGAGCTTGTTACCCAATGCGGCAAAACAATAAACTTATGATGTTTGTATAACTTAGCTATAAAATCATTGTCTTCATAAATTAGATAGCTTTCGTCATAACCATTGAGTTGATTAAACACTTCCTTAGTTACAAATAGACTTTGGTCACCTCCACGGCAAATTTTTAAATTAAAATGTGTGAGCCATCCAGAAAATACAAGCCACCAATGCTGGGAATCAAATTTCATTTTAAAACACCCTGAACTTGCTCCATTTCCAATGTGTTTGCTTATAATTTTATTGTAATTTTTGGGCGGAAAGGTATCGGCGTGAAGAAAATATAAAATCTTGTATTTTGCTTTTTTTGCCCCCATATTCATTTGCTTAGCACGGCCTTTTTCGGACTTTAAAATGTGTATGTCTTTGTTTTTTGAAGCAATTTCGGATACAATCTCTACAGATCCATCCCTGCTGCCGCCATCTACGACAATCACCTCTGTAGGAACATCATCGTGTTTATTTTCAATCAAATAATCTAGAAGCCGCTTTATGTTTTGTGCTTCGTTAAAGACAGGAATTATGACACTAAGACTATTCATTTAGGGACCAGTCGTAGTTTAAAAAATTGATTTTGGCATCCAAATCTATTTTAGTTGTACTGTAGCGGTTTAAGAATTTTATAAACGCTTTGTTTTTTGGAAAATCTGCAGCAAACCATTTAAAAATCTTTGACAGGTTTACCACTTTTTTGCTGATGCTGTTTTTTTCTTGATCATTCATAAATTCCTTTGTTGCGTTCTCAAGCACAAGATCTAAATTTGAAGCTTCAAATGCGCTGTTTTGTAGTTTGGGACAGGATTTTGATGCACATACAATTGCAAAGTGGATTCGGGGTTCGTTCATTTTGCGCAATATTTCATGTTCGATTGTGTCTAAAGACAGTTTTTTGCCCTCAACCACAATCAATTTTTTAGACCAAGGCCGCCAAATGTTTTTTATGCTTTTCAGCGGATATACTTCAATGATAAGTTGTACTGTAAGGGCATTATATGCATTTATCCAATAGGCTAAAATTTCAGTTTTACTCCATAATTTACTAGGGGCATTTAGACTTAAAAAGTTGATATAATCATTAAGTGCTTTGTGGTCTTTTTGAAAGGCTTTATAATCTACAGCTCCATTTGGAGAAACGTGTTTCTTGAGCAGAGAAGTCCACTGCTGGTGGTTTATGTTTTGTGAAAATCCAAACAAGACATTTATGTAGATAAAAAAGACAATACTAAATTTCATTTTGCTGATTTAGCAACACCCACCACCGTCGTAGTGAAAGGTTGATTTACTTATAAAAATATCTTTCTGGTTTAATTTTTTGAGCGCTTTAGCAGTTTTATCACAAATAGCCAAAGGTTGATTTTTGAGGAGTATATGACCTGCTTTATCGTCGAAATAATCATCGCTCCCAAAATAAATAGCAGCTTTGCCAGTAAAGACGCATGGCCCATCGCTAGGCATGGGGTCTTTTATAGCTGCAACTTCAATAGACTCTATATAAATAATTTCGTCGGTATTATAGTGTTTTGGGTCTAATATCCGATAGGGTTTTCGTGCTCTTATTTCAATTGTACCAAACCCTGCGTCGGTGAGCATGCGTACATAATCATTAATGGGAATACTACCACTTAGGCATAATGCACGTAGTTGTTCGTTTTCGCGAAGTTCATCGCTCATGGGTTGTTCGCAGGTTGGATCGCTCATGACCAAGCGGCCATGAGGTTTAAGAACCCGAAACATTTCTGCAATCGCTTTTTTCAATTCTTCAGTTTTAAAGATATTGAACAGACAGTTTTGCGCCGCAACATCAATACTGTTACTGTCCACGGGAAGTTCTAGTGCATTTCCTTTTTCAAGGCGCACAAAATCTTTTTTAAACCATGGATTGAGGGCTTCTGCTTCAGTGAAGTTTTGTGCCGAGGCTTCAAGCATTTCATCAACAACATCAACGCCAATAACGCCATTTTTTTGCCTACTGAAATAAGCAAACTGCAAAAGTTCCATACCTCCACCCACACCAACGTACAAAATTTTTGGGTTATTGGTCAAATCCCGCGCATGAACTGTACTTCCACAGCCATAGTTCATTTCTTGCATGATTTTGGGAATCTTCAGACCCGGTAATTCCCAAATCGGATTGGTTGTACAACACAGGCCAACATCTGGCTTCAGTGCTGCGGCTTTATAAACATTGTGTGTAGTTTCTAAGTAGCTCATTTAGAGTGTTTTAATTAGTTCTTTAAATAAAATAATCATTTTGGGCTCAGCCAAAGCAGCCATATCCATAATATCTTGAATGTCTACTGGCCTGAGATGATTTGGATCGCATTCATCAGTAATTACTGAAACAGCAACAACTTTAATGCCTAAATGATTGGCAACAATGACTTCGGGAACTGTGCTCATCCCCACAGCATCCGTACCAATGAGTTTCAACATTCTGTATTCTGCACGTGTTTCGAGTTGGGGGCCATAGACACTAGTATACACACCACTGTGCAGCTTAATTCCTTCTTTTTGAGCTATAGATTTTAAGCGCTCATTCATTTTTTGATCATAAGGTGCACTCATGTCAACAAAGCGTTCACCGAGTAGTTCAACACCTTTGAAGGCTAGGGGAGAGCCCCCTTGTAAATTTATGTGGTCATCAACGAGCATAAGCTCACTTTTTTTAAAATTAAGATTGATGGCACCAGAGGCATTTGAAACCAAAAGCTTTGCCACACCAAGTGCTTTCATGATGCGTACAGGATAGGTAACATCTTGCAAAGAGTAGCCTTCATATAAATGGAAGCGCCCTTGCATCACGATTGTTGTTTTGCCTTCAATTTTTCCAAAAATGAGTTTGCCTTTATGAAATTCTACTGTTGCTGTAGGAAAGTTAGGAATGTGGTTGTAGCTGACTTCGCTTATGATCTCGACCTCCTTGATGAGTTGACCAAGGCCAGTACCAAGTATAATCCCAATTTCAGGAGATTCGAATCCTTTATCTTTTAGGTAAGTAACCGTTTCGTTGATGAGTTTAACCATAAATATTTAATTGTTTTAGAAGTTGAGGTTCTTTTTTGAGATCTTCAAAATGATCAATATCGTTGAGCGGTTCTAGCAAGCTGATGTTGAATTTTTTTAAATCCTTTAAACTGTTTTCTAAAACCGTACTGCTGCCCCATTTTTTGTGTTTAAATAGTTCTGGAATCATAAAATTTAGGCCCAATAAATAATACCCTCCGTCCTCAGCCGGTCCAATAACTACATCTTTTTTTGAGAGTTGAGCAAAAGCAGTTGTGATGTGTTCTGTTTTTAGACTGTAAACGTCACTTCCGACAATGACTACCTGTTTGTAACCCAAGCTGAATGCTTGTTCAAAAGCAGCGGACATTTTATCACCCAAGTCGCCTTCTGCTTGCTTTTTTTTCTTGCACTCTAGTAATGTCCAGGGGTCTTTGTCTTCAACATATTGAGAATAAAATACAATTTTGTCTGCTGTGCTTTTTGCGGCAATTTTTGCGGTGTGTTTTGTTAAGATTTTATAAGTCTCGAGTGCTGCTTCATCGCCAATAGCTTTGGCTAATCGCGTTTTTACGCGTCCCAACTCTGGATTGCGTACAAATATAATAATCAGTTGATTACTCATAAACTTTTTTTCCTTTCGAGAGGTATACACCCCATTTTTTTGAAAAGACATGCACTTTTTCTGTTGTCTTTTTATTATCGTCATAGACTGGATACCCTTTGTTTACCCAGTCGAAAATACCACCATATAAGTTATATACTGAAGTGTAGCCGTATGCGATTAGTTGTTCTGCTATTTTTCCTGATCGAACCCCAACAGAGCAATATACAATTAGGGTTGTGTTTTTATCTGATATTAGATCCCTCAGCTCGTTTAAATCAAAATTCTTATATCCAATATGCAATGCATTTTCAATTTTGCTTACTTGGTACTCCTGTTTTTCCCTTGCATCCAAAACTACGCTAGTCGTTTGAACTTTGTACAAGGATTTGGCAGAGATAAACGGGGCTTTAAAGTTGTAACCAGCCATGAGTTCATCAATGCTTTTTTGTCCATAAGTACTCCAGCTTAATGTCATAAAGAATAAAATTAGGATTTTCATTTTCATTTTAATTAGTCACACTGCCTTGGCAACTACTTCCAGCTCCTGCAGTACAGCCGTAGCAGTGTTGCGAAATTTGAATATTGCGTTTATTCAACAGGGCCTCATCAAAATCTTTAATATGCACTACAGCCCCCTTAAGTTTCAAATTTAGCATCTGATTAAAGTCACAATCATACAAATACCCATCCCAGCTTACAGATATTGTATTTTTGCACATCACATTTTGTACAGCACTGGGGTTGAAGGCCTCTACTAGTGTATGCATGTAGTCTTCATAATTCTCTGACGCCAAAAGGTAATCTAAGAAGCGGCTAATAGGCAAATTTGTAATCGCAAAAAGGGTATTGAATTTTATGCCAAATTCGTCTTGAAGTTCTTTTTTAAACTCAAGCTCCAAGCTTTTCTGATCTGCAGGTAAAAATGCGCCCGATGGGTTGTAGACAAGGTCTAATTTTAGTTTCGAATCGCTTTGACCATAACCAGCACTATTGAGTTTTTTTAAGGCTTCAATAGATTTGTTGAAAACACCATCCCCCCTTTGCTTATCTGTTTTGTCTTTGGTCCAGTGCGGCATAGATGAGACCACGTGAATATTGTGTTTTTTAAAAAATGCTGGTAAATCGTTATAATTTTTATTGGCCATAATGATGGTTAGGTTTGAGCGCACAATAAAGTCGTTCACTCCTATTTTACTAGCTTCTTCAACGAACCATCTAAAATTTGGATTCATTTCAGGTGCACCTCCAGTAAGGTCTAAGGTGTGTACATTCGATTTTTTCAGTACATCTAGACATTGCATCATGGTGGCTTTGGACATGATTTCTTTTCGATCCGGTCCGGCATCAACATGACAATGCGCACAGACCTGGTTGCACATATAGCCTAGGTTGATTTGTAAAATTTCAATGGTATTGGGCTGCAGAGGAAATTCATTTACAGTTTTTAGGGATTCAACAAATGTTGGTAGTTCGTTGTTGTCAAAGATTCCATTGGATAAAATTTCCAACTGTCGTTCTGTATTTGCCAGTTCGTTTTGCCGCTGTTTCAACGATTTTTTCAACATATCTACATAGAAAGTTTATTGTACTTATTCATCATTTGCACCCCGTGAACAAGTGTTGCGCCACTTTCTATAGCAGCACCTGCATGTACAGCTTCCATCATTTCTTCTTTTGTGATTCCGCGCTCTAAACCGTCTTTAGTATAGGCATCGATACAATATGGGCATTTCACAACATGTGCTACTGCTAAGGCAATAAGGGATTTTTCACGTGCACTTAGTGCACCTTCTTCAAATACTTTTCCATAATAGTCAAAAAACTTTTGGCCGAGTTCTTCGTTCCATTGGGAGATGTTTTTAAATTTTTTTAGGTCTGCTGGGTCATAATAGGTTTTGTTCATGAATTTGAATTTTTATGTTATTTATCCCTAAAGCTAATTATTAATTTTTGTTTTTTAAACTTTAAAAACTAAAAAATATAAAATAAACTATACAAGGGCTATACAGTAGCTCGGGTTTATTTTTTTTGAACATTAATTAGACTGTATAAATGTTTAATTAATATTCTTAAATTATAAGCACAACTAAATAAACAAGCAGTTTTAAAACGGTTAGTTTTTTTACATTATAATGTATCAAAATTGTAGTGGTGTTAATGTTTATGATCAGCACACAAATAATTAATTTTGTTTTGTTGTGAATTTTTGTTTTATGTTTTAAAAATATTAAAGCCAAAACAGCGCATCTTCTATCAATTTTGAAGTTTTGTTTACCTAGTTATAGCAGAGCATAAAAGCAACAAACTAATTAGATTCGTCTAATTTGACTAACCAACTTAACTTGAAAAGGCATCTTTAGAGATGTCTTTTTTTAATTGCTCTTTATATTTTTGATCTACAATAAGTAGCTGTTCTACGCCCAGAAAACCATTGCGCTCACCCACTCAATATTTCAACTTTAGGAGATAGACTTTTTTTCATAAAAATGACATTGTGGGTGAATTTAGCTAGACAAAGCTGATTATTTATCAATTTATTCAACAACTGCAATCAAAATTAAATAGCCAGCCTTTAAGTAGTTGGGTTTTTCGTTATTTTTATTTATTCTCAAACACTTTAGTAACAATTATTTATCAGTTTATTCTAACGAAACCGTTTTAGTTATTATTGTTAATTCTGCTTTTTTTGCACATTATTAATTTTTTAAAATCAGTTTTTTACTATGTAGAACTAATTTAATGTTAAAATAAACTGTACATAAACCATACATTTTGATAGTTTAAGTATTTTCCTTTAGTATAGATTATGTTATAATTAATCGTTTTCGTTTATTAATTACATTTTTTATATGTTTAAAATTATCAAATTTATAAAAAACGAAGTTTTGTTAACCCTTTTGTATGTTATTTGTATTGGTTTGCTATGGAATTCAAAACAAACATTTAATTATTTTTGAGATTGATAAATTAATTAACAAATTACAATAACATGAAAAAAATTACATTTTTATTATTCCTTTCATTCTTCATGCTTGGATTTTCACAGGATGTCCTAAAAACTGATTACCCTGTTTATGATGGCACTTTTGCTGGATCAGTTTATTCGCAAAGTTTTACTTTTCCTACTGCTGCTGATGCTTGGGCAGGCTTCGCAAACGATAATACTAATATGTATCCAATGGTATTTAACAATGGTGGCTTAATCACTTTTAAGGCAACTACAGCAACTGATACTGAGGTAAGATTTTTATTTGAAGCTAATCCATATCCGAACAACTCACCAGCATTTGATGTAACAGTTCAACTGCTTGCTTCTAATGATGCCGATCATGTTTACTCTGTCACTATTCCAGCGTATACTACAGCTGATCAAAACTTTAACTCCGCTATTTTTTATGTCACTCAAAGGGATGTTACAGTTTCAATTAAGGAAGCTAAGATCCAAACGTATGCTTCAGATGGGACTACAGTAGAAAAATCAGATTTTCCAGTCTACAAGGGTGTTTTTGCAGGATCAGTTTATTCACAAAGTTTTACTTTTCCTACTGCTGCTGATGCTTGGGCAGGATTTGCAAACAATAATACCAATTTATACCCTATGACTTTTAACGAGGGGGTAAGATTACATTCACAGCAACTACAGCAACTGATACTGAGGTAAGATTTTTATTTGAAGCTAATCCCTATCCAAACAATACCCCTTCATTCGAAGTTACGGTTCCTTTATTAGCAGCTTTAGGGGATAATTCAACTTACACTGTTGATATTCCTGCGTATTCAACTGTTGGCCAGAATTTTAATTCTGCTATATTTTATGTGACATCTAGAGATATTGAGGTTACTGCAAGTAACTTCAAAATTGAAACCTATGGTTCATCAGGTACTTTGAATCCTTTATTTGATTTTGAAACTGTAAACTATACTGTTTCAACTGATGGCGCTGGTGGTGCTGCTCCTACATTCTCTGTGGTAGCAGATCCCTTTGATGCTACTAATAATGTTGGGAAAATAGAAAACTCTAACCCAGCATATGCAAACACACAATTTACGCAAGATGTTTATGTTGATCTTACAGGAGGCGACAAAACCATTTCTTTTCGAATTTGGAGTGATTCGCCTAAGCCAGGATTATTGAAATTAGAAAGTTCTCTAAATGGTAATCCTGCAATTGAAAAATCGTTCACAACAGCAGGAACAGGATGGGAAACAATAGATCTTGATTTTAGTAGTGCAAGCTACTGCTGTGGTAATACAAATACTGTAGTCTATGACCAATATAGAAAATATGTGTTGTTCATGGATTTTGGTATTACATCAGTGGGAACCTATTACATTGACGATTTTGAGGGTGGTGTACTTGGAGCTACATATACCCCTCCAGTTACAAGCTGGTCATTAGATTTCGAAACTGCAACAACTGTATCAGGATTTGAAGGTTTGGTATACACAGATCTTTTTGACAATGATCTAACTGATGGTATCAATACATCAGCTAAAGTTGGGAAATTGGATAATGTAAACGCCGCTCCCTACTGCCACATTAAAATTGCGATTAACCCAACAGCTTTTGATTTATCTGCTAACGATAAGGGTTTTTCTATTATGTACAAGGGTAATAGAGAAACCTCAGTAAAATTAAAATTGGAAGGTGGTTCAGCCGCTAGAGAAGTAGATGCTAACTACACTAATGTTGGATTATGGCAGAGACTTCTTTTTGACTTCTCTGCATTTAATGCTTCAGATTTAAATCTTATTGTATTGTTCACAGATATTACAGGACCAGCAAGTACAGATGCTAATGATGATACCTTCATGATTGACAATATTGTTTTTGGTGAATTCGCATCTTTGTCAACTCAATCTTTTGAGTTAAGCTCTGCTGTCAAAATGTTCCCTAATCCTGCAAAAGATACAGTTCAATTCTCTGTAAATTCTAACGAGAATTTGGATGTTCAGATTTTTGATATGCTAGGAAAATCTGTAATGCGTGTCGATAACGTAAGAAATGCAGTTAATGTTTCTGAATTAAATTCTGGACTATATTTCGTTCAAATGACGTTAGGTGCACAACAAGCAACTAAAAAGTTAGTCATCAAATAAGTTTTTACTAACTAATCAAAATATAAAAGACCTCCAAACGGAGGTCTTTTTTTATTTCACACTAAATTTTGCTGAAGCCAGAAGAACAGTTTTCTATTTTTTAATAAACTTTAAAAATTGCTCTTTACCTTCAAATTTTAGGCCTAGGATGTAAAGTCCGGGGCGGAGTGTTTCTACACCAATTCTTTTATTTTCTGTAATCCCTTTCAAAATTTGTTTCCCAGAAAGCTCCATGATACTGTAGGCGATCTTTTGAATAGAAGGGGCTGTTTTTATGCTTAGTGTTGAAACTACAGGATTGGGAAATATACTGAGTGACGTTGTATTAAAACTATTTTCATTGGCAGATAAAGTGCTTTCAACTGTTGTTTCGAACATGCCGTTTCCGTGCGTTCCCACAAGAAGTTTGCTGTCGGACGGTCTGTAAACCAATCCGCTGACCACGGCCAGTCCAATTTCATTAACTCCTTCAATTTCCCAATCGTTATTAAGTGGATCATTAGATGCATACAGCCCCCTGGCTGTACCAACAAAATAAATCACCTCTCCGTCAACCTCGGCTATCGCCGCAGAGCGAATGGAATGTGCATTTAGATTGTTTTCCACTAACGACCATAGTGGTTCCTCTGCACGGGCATTTAGGGTTAAAAAAATACTATTAATACCATAATTTGAATAAACCACCAAGACGGTATCTGGATCGTTCGGATGAATCGCCAATCCACTTACATAAGCCCCGTTATTGGTGTCTGCACCAAAGGGTGTAATGATTATTGCATCGTCAATACTTGTTGCGTTTTGTGGATCATCTAGCCTGAAAATACCGCCGTTCCCGCCACCAATCAACAAATAACTTGATAGAGGATTATGAGCCCCTCTTGTAGTTGCAAATGTCCGGATTGGCTCATCGTTTGGCAAAGCGCCTAAGTTTTCCCACGTGAGAGCTGTTATGTTTTCTGCGTCATTTGTTTTGTACAGTTCAGACAATCCTGCGTAATACAAATTTGTTGTATTATCGGGGTCTATATAAAAGTAGGTTACAAATTGGCTTTCGGACCCATCAGGGGTAATTGTTCTGAACTCAGGAAGGTTAGTAAACATATTCCCATTTTGAGTTCCCGCATAGATTTGAATAGCTTCGTTTTCGCCTCTCCGTGCAATTCCAACAGCAACACCATCTCCACCTGAATACGATTGCATACTTGTGTTGTCTGGAAGGCCAACATCTGTTCCTCCATATTTTGTACCGTTATCTTGGGTTCCTCCAATAACAAGATTACTTTCTGTTGTTGGATCTAATGCGACATGGTAAAATTGGTAGGTTATGTAATTATTATTTAAGCTTTCCCAAGCGACTTCCTCGGCATTAACATCAGAGGTTTTATGTACACCACCATCTGTTCCAGAAAAAAATATATTAGGGTTATTAGGATCAAAAACTAAAGCATGTATATCTGGGTGATGCTCAACGCCACCGGTATTGTACAAACCATAACTGGTGTTGCTGATGTAGCCACCAATGCGCGTAAATGTTTCATCATTTAAAATATCTTCTATTTTGTAAATATTGGTTCCTCCTATGGTTACAAAGTTTTCATCGTCGGGCTTAACACTAACCACTAAATCGTACCCTCCTTGAACAGCAAACGGGTCATTTCCAGCAAGGTCACCGTCAGGTTCGTCCGGTAATTTTGATGAGTAATTGGTCCATGTATCCAAATCCAAGTCATATTTCCATAAATCTGCTTCTATGCTTTCTGAGGCTCCATTGACGTAAAGGGCATAAATAATATTGTCATTTGATGGGGCGGCTCCAAGTACAATTCTTCCTTGCGCTAACCAATCGGTTGGTGTCCCATTTTCAGCAATTCTTGTCCATGAGCCATTTCCTGTGGGAGAGGTCCATACTCCGTTTTGATCTACTCCTCCATCAAAGGCTGCGTAAACGCGCCCGCTGCTGCTAATCAATACATCTGATGTTGTATTTGAATTGTCTTGATTGAGTTCGGTAGTTAGTGTTGTACCATCGAATCGGTAGATTCGCGCAGTTGCTGCAATCAAAAGATCTCCGTTGATAGGGCTAACTTCTAATGCAGATATCAGATCAAGTCTTGAGTCAAAACTAGTGAAATCGAAGCTGGTTTGTTGTATTATATTCCATGTTAAGCCACCATCTTCCGATTTCCATATACCATCACCAAAATAAAATGACCCCAATGAGGCGCTATTGCCCAACCTTTCTCCAGTGGCATAATACCAAATATTTTGAAACCCAGGTCTTGGATCTTGCGCAATTGCGGATACATTGTGAATTTCATCGTTAGCAGAGACCTTACTCCAACTAGCACCACCATCAGTTGTTCGGAATACTCCACTACTAACTCCTCCTGCAATCATAGTGTTGCCACTTGGGTCACTCAGGTCTATAACCAAAGAACGTGTTCTTCCTCCATAATTTGAGGGTCCTCTTGAAATATATGTATTGCTGCTCATTGAGCGCCTGCGCGCTAATTTCTGCTTTGCAGCTATGGAATTGTTAAGTTCAATACGCTTTTCTTGAATAGGGATAATTCTGCTGAGAGGGTTTTTTTGGAGATTATACTCATGTTGCATTCGCTCTTCTACAAATAATCGCCTTTCTTCCGCAGTTTTTTTACCTTTTTTTTTGAGTACGACGGGATTTATTTTTTTGGGCGTTGAGTTCGCTTGGAACCGACAAGTAGTGATGTAAAGAATACACCCAATTAGACAAATAAGGTACAGATTTATTTTCATGAGTGTTAAATTGGTAGACCAAATATAAGAGCAATAAATCGCTTTGAATCTTAATTTTAAGCTAAAAAATCAACTAATTAAAATGAAAAGACTTGGGAGGAGTTTATTTTATTGTGCTAAAACGAAGTGTTTTAAGAGGTTTTTTAATTGGTTGTCTAAAAAGAACCGCAAAACCTTTGCATAAAAGTGATGCGGTTTAATCTGTACAATTAAAAATGAAGTTAAAATCGAACTTATCAGCTTTTTTTATGCGCAATTGCACTGTTGGTATAGGTTTGCTTAAAATTTTATAAATGTAGAAATGTATTTTCAATAAGACCCTTATATTCCGAATCTGAAATATTGAGCGCATTCAAATTAGAAGTGATTTGATCGCGCTGCATTGTATATTTATTTAATGTATTGCCATAGAATTTTGGAGATTTAAGGGGACTGGCTCAATAATCAAGCTACAGAAAGTTATGATTCATTCATCTTTAAATGCAAGCTTAAAATACTAAAGAGTTTTTTATAACTTTATTGTTTTACCAACTCTTTTTCTAAAGCCTCTAAAGACTTTCCTTTTGTTTCTGGTAATAGTTTTAGGAGTACAAAGAAGCCTATCAAAGCAATTGCTCCAAAGATAAAAAAGGTTAGTGCGTTTCCTAAGTTTGAAAGTTCCCAAGGAAAAATCAATTGCACTAAAGAGCTAATAAGGGAGTTTACAAAGGCAATAACTCCGATAGCTAGACCTCTATATTTCAATGGGTATAACTCGGACAGTAAGACCCACATTACAGGGCCTAGTGAAAATGCAAAGCAGGCAATAAATCCTAAAATTCCAATGAGTACTAAAGTGGCATTTATACGAGTTGACGCTTCTAAAATGACCCCATCATTTTTAAGATATGTTGCATTGCCTAGTGCAGACTTAATGGTGTTCTTAAAATCGATATCAGTATCATAAACCTTTTCAGCAAAAGGTAATAACTGTTCCGAACCAGAAAACTCAAACTGAGCAATTTTTTCTTTGGAAAGTTGGTATGTTGCGTTATTAAAACCATAAGCACATAACAGCAAACTCACTGCAACACCAGCTGTGCCGATTAATATTAGGGGTCTTCTTCCCATTCGATCTATTAAATAGATGGCCACAAAAGTGAAAAGTACCGATGTGGTACTTAACATCACTCCTGATGAAAAGGCCGCATCAGTACCAATTCCTGTTTGTTTAAATATAGATGTCGCATAGAAGTAAACAGCATTTATCCCCGTAATTTGCTGTAGTACGCCTATAATTAAACCTATAACTAATATGAAACGTAGCGAACGCTTTAATAAATCCGTAAGTTTTAAATTAGATTTGTCTTTATCAGCATGTATGCTTTTTTCAATGGAAGCAAACTCAGCGTGGCCTCTTTCGTTTCCATGAAGTGTTATTAAGACGTGTTTTGCCTCAGAAATTCTATCTTTTAAAAATAACCAACGTGGACTTTTTGGAACAAAAAACAAGAATATGAAGTATAAAACAGCAGGGGTCAGTTCGACACCTAACATCCACCTCCAAACAATTTCGTCTGTAAGAAAACTACTTTCTGGGGTGTTGTACTTATTGAAAAAGTAATTACTTAAAAAGGCTGCAAAAAACCCAAAAACAATATTTAATTGTTGAATAGTAACTAATTTACCTCTGTTTTCTGCGTTTGCTATCTCAGCAATATACATTGGTGCTAATACCAAAGCAGCTCCAAAAGCCAATCCGCCAATCATTCTTGCGATATACAGCATTTCATAAGAGTTAGCGCCAGCAGAAAACACAGCAGAAATTGCATATAGAAATGCTACAAAAAGAAGTAGTTTTTTTCGTCCAAAGACATCACTTAATCTTCCAGAAAATAGCATTGCAAACATGGCAGCAAACGATGGTGAGCTGACTACCCAGCCAGACTGAATTTCGTTCAATTCAAACTCTGGCCCTGCGAAAGACATCACACCAGAAATGATACCTGCGTCAAACCCAAAAAGGAATCCTCCGAGGGAGACTACAAAAGCAATGAAGACCAGTTTTTTGTTCATATGATGTTGGATTAAAGCGCTTAACTTTTAGTACACGATTGATTGCATCGCTCGCGGCGGAATATTTAGTACAGTTTCACTTGAATCAACGATCAATTTGTAATTGATCATATTGTCTGTTGGATTCATAACAACAGTTATAATCTTTCCATCTTTGTTCATAAACGAGGTACTTTCAATAGTGGTTATGCTTGTTGTTGTGCTCACACGTACAGCGCCAGGCTCGATGAACTTTGAAAAGTGACCGATATAGTAGTAAGTAGGCGTGTATATCAAATCGTCGGAATTTGTATTTGCATGAATAGGGGCAAAACAGAAATTTTTTACATGATTTGGCCCTCCTCTTTCGTCAAGGAGAATATTCCAGTCTGTCCATCCGACAACGCCACTATTGAAGTCGTTTATCATTGAATTCCCATAGCGCTCTGCATTGGGCCAGTGGAAGAGTCTTTCTGGATTAAAACCTTCCTGACAGCCTTCAGTAAACATCATATTTTTTGAAGGAAATGATTCATTTATACTTTTCAAATTATCATATTTTGGTAAACCTCCTGTCCAAGTCTCATACCAATGAAACCCAATTCCCCAAGCATATTTAGAAGCTTCGGGGTCTTCAAAAATAGTATTTGCCCTGTTCGTAATCAAATCTCTATTGTGGTCCCATACGATAATATTTTTATCGCTCATACCTGCTTTTTCTAGAGCTGGTCCTAAATAACCCTTTAAAAAATCGCGTTCTTCTTCGGCGGTGTATATACACGATTCCCATCGTTGTGTTGCCATTGGCTCATTTTGTATGGTCAATCCCCAAACAGGAATACCTTCAGCTTCATATGACTCAATAAATTTTACATAATAATTTGCCCAAGATTGACGAAATTCAGGAAGGAGTTTTCCGCCTCTAAGCATATTTTTATTGGTTTTCATAAAAGCAGGTGGGCTCCAAGGACTGGCATAAAAGACTAAATTGTCACTGATCAATTCAATTGCTCTTTTTATGAGAGGGATTCTTTTTACTTTGTCTTTTTCAATTGAAAATGTTTTTAGTTCTGCATCCCCTTCGTCAATATAGGTATGGCTTCCTAAACCAAAATCACTACTATGAATACTGGTTCTTATAATGTTATATCCTAATCCATCTTTTCCAAAATACGATTGAAGGAATTCATCTTGTTTGCTGGAGCTTAAGGCTGAAAATACCTCTGCTGAAGCATCTGTTATCGCTCCTCCAATCCCTAAATATTCTTGAAATGTTTTTTTTGGATTTACAAAAACTGCAATTCCTGTTTCTAAGGGCTGGCTCTTTTCTTTGAATGTCAGTTCATTTGTTTTGGCTAATCGCAACTCTGTATCCTTAGCGGTAGTATATACTTGAAGCGTTTTGTTAGAATAGCTTTCTCCTACACTTGAAATTGTGTATTGTGGTTCTAATTTAACGATTTTTGCGTCTTTACAAGAAGTCATTAAAAGCAAAAGAATAAATAGTTTGTAATATATTCTGACCATAGTTTGTTGTAAGTTATTTTTTGTATTCGTGTTTGACCCAATCGACTTCCATTACCCATTCGCCCTCCATTGGGAAATCAGTAATTTTAGCATAATTTAAAATGGCAAACATGGCTTCCGGATAGTTATCTCCTTCACCTTTATTACGGTACACTTCTTTATCATCAACACGATACACTAAATCACTTTTTTCCCATTCAACAGAGTATTCATGAAATTCGTTTAAATCAACATTGAATCCTTTACGTAAAGTCCACCAATCGCCCTCATCGCATTTGCCTAGATTTTTTATAGCGCCTGTTGTGAAACTATTTTTATGATGATCGCCATGATGCTCAAAAATATCAATCTCTCCAGACCCAGTCATTGGCCAACAAACAGTTTCGTTCGGTTCTTGAACCGGGGGTTCATTATTTTGAGATCCTAAAATCCACCATGCTGGAAACATACTTGGCTCTCCGTTGTTCCCTAGTTTAAGTCGAGCTGTCCATTTTCCTTTAATAAATTCTTTCCGATTTTTTGAAGCAATTCGCCCAGCAACATATTGCGTTTCAGGGTGCTGTTTTCCATATTTATCGAAATTATCGCAGCTCCGTTTTTTACCAATATTCACTACTTTTAATTTTAAAGTGCCATCACTAACTTCTCGAGTTCCAAATTCATTATTAGGGACATAGCAATGTGTTTCGTTATTTACCCAAATGCGTTGGTCTTGCCAATTATCCGTATTGAATGTTTCAAAATTATCCAGGAAATCTATTTCCCAAACATTTAAGTTTTCTACAGGAATTACATCTCCTTTATGTTCTTTGTTACATGATAGCAAGACTATTACTATCAGAATATAAATACCTTGTTTTAGATTCATGTGTCTAGATTTAATTGACTCCAAATTGAAAAATTTGTGAATCAGATGTGTTCCCAATTTGATCTGTTGTTACGACTTTCCAATAGTACACTTGCCCAGAAGTTACTGTAGTGTTTACACTTGTATTACTTGTACTACCAACTTCAACAACTGGCGGATTTGCAGAATCAAGATATACAGTGTAGGACACAATATCATTATCAATATCAGTTGCTTCCCACTGTAAACTAACTTCACCCTCATTGACACTGGCACCAGATTGAGGACTGATTGCTTCTGCCGGAAATGGGGGATGACTTTCTTGAGGAAGCCCCGAATTATAAAATTTCCAAACGACACTTTCTGTTGTTTCTGTAGTATCACTTGCTAATGAGATTACAGACCACGAATAGGGAGTGCCTCTTAAAATCCGTAGCAAAAATTCATTTGAAAGTGTACTTATAGTTCTAGAAGTTCCATCATTTAAATTTGTAACTTTTAATATATAGGAACTGGCATTTGTCACATCTTGCCATTGGAAGAGTACATCTGTTTCGGAGTCAGAAATGATTACACCTTCATTACATTCTGTATTGTTTTCAGGAAATATAAGAGTTGCTGCAGTTGGCGGATCTACAGGATTTATACCTTCATCACCGCTATCATCGCTACTACAAGAAGCAACACTGATTAACAAAAACAAGTATATAGGAAGTATTTTTTTTAATCTGCTCATTGCTTTATAATTTTATAATTATACGTTTTTTCTGCTGTGGTTATTTTTAGTACAAAAAATCCATTTGCGATGCTAGACACATCAACTTCCAGAGTATTGGATGTTGGATAGTATATTTTAGAGGCTATTAATTTACCCGTTACATCAAAAATTTCTACAGGAACAGCTGATGTTTCTATAAGATCAATATTGATAAATAACGTATTATTTTGAACAGGGTTAGGATAGACAATAGGTGCGCTATTTACAACAAAGGTTTTTTCATAAACGCCCTGGCACTCTTTATTTGTTCTTATGCTCAATTTATTTAAACCTTTAGATAATACTAATTCCACTTCGCTTTCACTAGTAATAAACGTCTCTTCATTTAAGGATATATAATACAAGTCCCCTCCATTTATGGTCATATTTATTCTTGAGGAATTCGCTACTCTATTCGCATTAACATTCAACTCATCTGGTTCGATTACAACGACTGTAAAACATTGTCCATAGTCTGGTTGCTCCTCTAATGTAATACACAGTTCATACGATCCAGCAGATAAATTTTCGAAATTAATATCGTCTGTAAATATTTCCATTGCGGCGTAATTTTCTCCACTTATGGAAACGGTATAAGTATAGTTCGCTACAGCTGATAATGAAATACTCCCATTATTTTGAGATCTGCATGTTTCACTGAATGCGGATATTACATAATTATCGGCAGGTAAAAAGAAAACTTCACAACCTGAAATATCTACAATAGCACCTTCAGGAGTATTTGGGCAATCATCATTTCCATCAAGAACGCCATCGCCATCACTATCTGGATAATCAAACTCCATCCAATTGAAATTAAATCCACCTGAAAGGATTTTCATTCTTAATTTATGTACTCCTTTTTCAATAAATACGTTATCTGAAACAGTTTCCCAAATCTGCCATCCATTAGTAACAACCGTATTTACAACAATTAATTCAGTTTCCACATCATTTTCACCTACTGTATACAGTCCGATTTGGCCTTGGTTAAACCCAGCTACTCTGAACTTAATTCCGTACAGTCCTGTTTCTGGAACAAAAATAGAATAGTCGGCATAATCCCCTGGATCTGTATATCCTAAGTTTTGACCCCCACCTTCATCTGTTGTATCTTCTAAGCCCATACCTTCCATCACATCATAATCTTCGACTTGAATAAGAGCAGGAATTACGACACGATATGGAGCGATGTTATTGATGTTTAAATCTGTAAATGTATTTAAAGTTTTATTTGATTGGGATTGGATTGAAGTCCCCGTATAACTCACCGTTATGACGTCCCCTAAAAGAAAGAAATCTTCGAGCTTAAGAATAAACAGTCGCTCTCTTAACGGATCTGCTGTAACCGATGTAACGACTCTTTCTTCTCCATTAATAAGAACAAAAAATTGATCTTCAGTGGCGTTTAAGGATGTTGCCAAAAGAGATTCACTAATTGTAATTTCTAAAGATTTTTCATCAGTACCCGTCTTACCGTTTAATGCGGTTAGAGCTAAAGCATCAATAGATCCTGTAGTTTCAAATTCAATACTACTATAATTTGCAGCAATATCATTGTTAATGTGTAGCTTCAACGCATGTTCTCCTGCTGGAAGAATAATATCATTAATTTCATAAGTTGAAAATTGTGTCCAACCCCCTGTTGAATTCACAACTTGTGTTGCAGTCACTTCCTGATCGTCTATAGACAGAAAGAACTCCCCACCGGTTTGTTGAGATGCAACTCTGACTTTTGCTTTGTACACAGCTGCTTCATTAACATTTACTGTATATTTCATCCACTCGCCTTGGTTTACAAATCCGACATGATATCCATTACTATTTACATTATCATTATTTTTTTCGATATCCACTCCATCATTTCTATAGGACCATCCGCTGTTCCACGCTGTAAAATCTCCAGTAGATAAATTATAGTCAGCAACAACCGTGTCATAGTATGCAAAATTATTTTTACCTAAATCAAAATCTGACATATGAATCACTCCCGGAATTGCTGACGGTGTGCCGTTATAAGGAATTGTCTCATCAGTTTGTACTTGTCTTATTAATGCATCGGGCACATCTTTTCTAAAGCGGCTATTTTCAACCAAAAGATTATCGGCGAGCTCCATCATACTATCGAAGGCTTCTGTGGCTGTTGGCTGCGCTCCATTGCCTTGCCAGAAGTCCAGAATATCTTGATAACCAGGATTTATATCAATAGCGTAAGGGCTGTCTATATCTCCAATTTTACGAACGGCCCACCAAGCCCAACCAATGTTATTGTCTTCAAATAAAGAGACTGCATCCGTAAACCATGTATTGGAATTTTCTCCTGATTCTCCCATCCATAGAGGTACGTTATATTGTGTTCTAAGAGGCAGTATCCAGTCCAAATCACCGGGATTATTCGTGCTCCAATATTTATGAAAACTATAGACCATATTGTTATCCCAAGGGGGTGTTAATCCACTATGATCGTTGGCATAGGAATTTCCTTCAATAAATATAATATGGTTGGGATCTACACTTCGAATCCCCACAGTAATGTCTTCAAAGACTTCTCGTAATAAAGCATTGCCCGGTAAATCCCAATGGGTTTCATTGATGAGATCATAGCCTCCAATCCATTCGTTGTCTTTGTAGCGGTCTGCAATTCTGGTCCACAAAGCGACAAGCTTATCCCTGTTTTCTTGACTTTCCCAGAGCGATGGTTTTGAAGGATCATAATCATTAATTTCTGAGCCTGCACCTTGTCCTCCAGGTGCAGCATGCATGTCTAAAATCACATAAATATCATGAGGAGCTGCCCACTCTAAGACATCATCTATCAATTCAAAACCTGTTTCAATCCATGTGTTTTCTCCAGGCACAGCCTCCTCTTCAATTGGAAGAGTAAATAGATTGTAGTGCATAGGAATACGAATACTATTGAAACCCCAAGCTGCTAATGAATCTACATCGCGTTGTGTAAAATGATTTTCTCGCCATTTATCAAAAAAGACCTCAGTATTGGTTTCGCCCATCAAATCAACTAATCGCTCTTTGATCTCATGTTGTGAACCAGCAAATCCAGAAGTTTGCATCATATAACCCTCCATAATTTGCCAGCCTCCAGGGCCGTACCCTCTTAAAAGAACTTCTTCACCATTTGAATTAACAATTTGTGTTCCTTGTGTATGTAGTCCTTGACTCCAACCAAATGACACTGTAAATATCAGGATTATAAAAAGCACATAATTTCTCATTGAATTATTATTTTTTTGGGTTTAATATTCTAATACTATTCTAAATTATTGTCTCAATACCGACCAGTTGTCTAAAACGATTCCCTCGTTACCCCATTGACCACCACCAGTTCTAAATAATAAATAATACGTTCCAGGAGCTGTAATTTCAAATTGCCCTGGGTTTTGAGTTGTGTCACAACCTCCAGCAACTGCTGGTCCAGAATAGGTTTTTAAATCGCCACAATCCCAGGCATTATACGCCTTGAGGACATACTGGTCTCCATTGTAATCTCCAGTGTTTTCCACAGGCTGTGTAGCACCGATATATACTTCGCCCCAAACGTCATTAATATCGGTATAGGTCATGTCCATGTCAAATTGATATATTCCTGGATCCAAGGTCAATTGGGTATAAATCGCCCAGTGTTTCCACTCGCTTGGACTTTGTGTTTCTGCAAACGTCACAACGCCATCTGCGATAGTAACGGAACCGATTCCATTATCATTAGGGTCAATGTTAATAATTGTCCAACCACTTGAATCGTCAAAACCTCCATTTGTAATAAGATTCGTGTAAACGGGTTCTTCTACGGTCACTTCAAGCGAAATTTCGTTTGAAACTGCAGCATCATTTGTTGCAGTTAATGTAACCGTGTAAGTGCCTGCTGCTGTATAGGTGTATTCTGGGTCTTCATCTGTTGATGTGCCAGAACCATCTCCAAAATTCCATGAATAACTTGTCGCATTTGCAGATGTGTTTGTAAACAATGCAGTAAGATTAGAAGTTTCGAATGTGAACCCTGCGGTAGGTGCAGCAGCTGGATCAATTACTGTGACTTCTTTTGTAATTTCAGCCGAACCGGCTTCATTAGTGGCTGTTAATGTTACCATATAAGTACCACCCTCCGTATAGCTGTAAGTTGGATTTTCTTCAGTTGATGTCCCAGAACCATCTCCAAAATCCCATGAATAACTTGTTGCATTCGCAGATGTATTTGTAAAGGTTGTTGTGAGATTAGATGCTACAAATTCAAAATCTGCAACAACAGCGAGTGCGAATGAATCAAGGGATCTAACTGTTACATTGTCAATTGTGACGCCTTCGGAACCATAGTTTGCTCCACCACCTCTAATTACTAAATAGGCAGTCCCGGCCGTCGGAAATTCGAACGTTGAACCTGTACCGACACAACTGTACGCTGCAAAATCGCCCTCAAAAGCTTCTCCGCCACAACCTTCCCAAGTATTAAGGGCTAAACGCATTCCGCCATCGGTGTAGTCTTGACCCTCAACAGGTGTTTCCATTCCCACATAGACTTCAAACCAAGAATCTGTTAAAGGACCTCCTTTAATATCCATTGAAATTTGATATTCGTTATTTGCTAAAAGTTGCATGGGCTGATATATTCCTACTTGTCCCCAACTGCCACCTGTCCATTTAGCTTCATTATTATCAAAAGAAACATCAACACCGTCAGAAATAGGCAAAACAATCCACGGATCACTACCGTTAAACTCTCCGTTTTGAATGAGGTTAGGCGCTTCAAAGTCATCGTTTATAACCACTGTTTGAAATGACTCTGCAACACCGCCCTCGGTAAATATTCTAAACCTCACATCATAATCTCCACTGTCAAAGAAAATTTTAGTGGCTTCATACCCTTCAGCTGAAGAGTTGTCTCCGAAATCCCAATGAGTGTACCAGTTTGCATCATTTGGTATTGCTGAAAAATGTACCATATTTGGATTTTCGGAATCAAATTCAAATGTAAATAAGGCATCCTCACTCGTAGGAGTTGCAACAGCCTCTTCAACGTCGTCTGCACATCCAGTAGAAATTGAAATAATTCCTACAATAAAAGCCCAACTTAAAAATTTAATTAGTTTCATATGTTTATCTATTTGGAATTTAGTACCCTACGTTTTCTATAAGGTTTGAATTGTTATTTATTCTGTTTTGACCTATAGGGAGGTAATAATGGCGTTGATCAAAATTCATTGGCAATGCCTCTGCATCAAAAGTTTCATAGGTAAATGTTTCATTTCCAGCAAGATCAACATGTCTTAGTGTTCTGACGCCCTCAACCTGAATACTCAAAGCTTCTGTTGCAATACGCCATCTTCTCACATCCCAATAGCGGTGATCCTCAAATGCAAGCTCTAATTTTCTTTCATTACGAATTCGATCTCTTAATTCGGTACCTGAATATGGTTCTAAACGCAAGTTTTGTTGCAAGCCTGCTCGGGTTCTTATTACTTCAATATAGTCTCTTGCAGACGTTTCTATTCCCAATTCCATTGCGGCTTCTGCGGCATTTAAATATGTTTCCCCTAGCCTAAAAATAAGACAATCTTGACCTGAATAATATTGTGGTACAAAAAGAGGTGAATCACCATCTTCTAAGTATTTTCGTACATAAAATCCAGTTTTTGTGGCATCGGGGTGGATATTAAGTCCATCCTTACCAATTCCAGTACCACTTCCGGTATCGATAGTTCCGCCAGTTTCTGTGCCATACCATATTTCTACTGGCTCTCCTTGAAATATGTCATTATTGGTTAGTATGGTTCCCTTTAGACGAGGGTCACGATTTTCCCATGGATTCGTTTCGTCATATCCAGAACCCACTTCATTTGGCAACTTTCCTGTGCTCAGTACTTCATAACTGTCAACGAGTTGTTTTGTTGGCGACATACTTGCTCCCCAATCTAATCGATAACTAAAAGGTACATTATGTAAATCATACTCATGACCTTTTTCAAATGGAATCCAAATTTTTGTAAAAATGGCTTCATCATCTGTTTCATCGAGAAATAAATTGGCATAATTGGTTGCGGGATCAGAATATTGATTAAAGAGTGAATACCCTCCTTCAGCAATAACAGTTTGTGAAGCACTTAAAGATATTTGGTAGTAGGCATCTGCAGCTGAAGCAGGGATTCCTATCACTCCATCAAGCTGAACTGTACCGTATTTTGCAATACTCCCTGCGTATAATGCGGCTCTAGATTCTAAAGATTTAGCGGCCCATTTTGAAGCTCTTCCATTTTGAGTCACCCATCTATTTGGTAGTAAATCAAAGGCTGATTGTGCATCTGATAAAATTTGGTCATACACCTGTTTTTCAGTGTTTCTGCTTGGAAATAATTCTTCTTGCGGGGTAGTGTCTGGATTTTGAGGAACGAGAATAATTGGGACACCTCCGTAGCGTTTTACTAAAGCAAAATAACAGTAAGCTCTTAGAAAGTGCATTTCTCCGAGTCGGTTGTTACGTTCTTCAGTTGTGAGTACAGAGCTGGGAATCTGTTCTAAATTTTCAATAGAGTAATTGATTTTCCAAATTATATCATAGCCCCACCAATCTAGAGGCCAGGTGTTATTTGCGGTACCCCAAATCCCAGGTCTGTATTGGTTTAATAATGCTGTCCAAGTATAGGTGCCTCTAGCTAAATCAGAAATCCCATCCCTTTGACAGCCACCTACATCCCAGAAACTTTCCAAATAGTCCCAAGGCATTCGGTCATAAATTTTAAAGAAATATGTATCCATTAGAGCTTTGTCATTCCAGACATCATTTTCAGTGATACGATCTAATGGCGGTTCGTTCAAAAAGTCATCATCGCAAGTAATGAATGTGAGTGCGAATAGCGCAAAAATTATATTTATACGTTTCATAGTAATTTTTTTATAGTGTTATGTTTACACCAAATGTTATGGATTTTGTTTGTGGATAATACCAGCCTACCGAGGAAGTATTTTGTGGATCAAATTCTTCTTTGTAATCTTTAATAACAAATAAGTTATAACCTGTTACAAATACCGTCATTTTTTCAAAACCTGCATTGTTTTTGAATTTTGGCAGGGTGTAACTCAAGTTGATATTTTTGAATCTGAGATGTTTTCCATTCCTTAACCAAAAATCAGAGTATTTGTAGTTGTTGTCGTTAAATCCACCATCAGATACTCTTGGGAAGGTAGCTCCAGTATTTTGTGGTGTCCAATAGTCGAGTTGATAACTGTAGCCGTTAAATCCATTTCGCAATGGGCTTTGTGCCTCACCATCTAGATAAATATCGTAACCAGCAGCGCCTGTTAATAATACAGATAATGAAAAGTTTTTGTATTCAGCACCTAGGTTTAACGAGTAATTAATAGCTGGTTTATCGCCTACACCAAAGACTTTTTGATCTTTAACATCAATGATGTTGTCACCATTTAAATCTTTATACCTTATATCTCCAGGTTGCAAAGTGGCGTTTCCATTACCGTCTTGGACTGCCCATTGATCAATTTGATCTTGATTTTGGAAAAGCCCCTCCGAAATATAACCTCTTCTCAGGTTTGTATAACCTCCTGTTACAGTCAGGTTATCTCTCATAAATGGATCTTCTTGAAATGCTTCGTCAATAAATACCGCCTTTTCTCTTGATTTTGAAAAGTTTAATAAGGCATTAACCTTAAGGTTGTCGTTTATTTGCTTTTTGTAGTTTAAGGAAAATTCAAAACCCTGATTCGAAAATTCATATAAGTTTTGGTCTGCTACAGCAACTCCTAATGTACTTGGAATACTGGAGCTGGCTCTCGCAATTACATCTTCTCGTTTTCTAAAAAAGTAGTCAAATGATACTGTAAGCTCATTTTTAAATAATGCAGCATCAAAACCAATATCATATGTGGTGTTTGTTTCCCATGTAAGATCAACGTTTGCCAGTGCAGTGTTATCAATAGTTGGAACCGCAGCATCACCAGGGATCCAGAAAAAATTATAATTAAAACCACTTAACCATTGGTATGCAGCAGTTCCGTCATACCCAGCTGTTCCTACTGACCCTCTTAGCTTGAAGTCAGAAATTGTATTTTTTAAAGGCTCGAAAAACTTTTCATTAGACAGTCTCCATCCTAGTGAAACAGAAGGAAATGTCCCCCATTCTTTCCCGGGAGCAAAACGTGAAGACCCGTCATGTCTTATGGTAGATTCAAAGAAATATTTTGATTTATAGTCGTAGCTTAATCGTCCTACAAAGCCCATACGATTTTCACGATATTCACCTCCATCAGCACCTTGATTTTCTAGAGAACCTGCAAAAAGCTGATCGATTAGTGTGGACTGAAAATCTTGTCGTCTTCCACTAAAATTTTCTCCTTGAGATTTTTGAACCTCCATTAATGCCAATGCCGAAATACTGTGGTCTCCAAGCTTTTTGTCGTAAGTAATGGATTCTTGTAAAACGTATTGATTGCTATAGCTGGTGCCTTGTTCTAGTACAGTATCACTAAAGGACCCTTCTGGAGTGGCACGGAATATGTCATAATTTCCTGTTTGTCTGTTTAGAGTGTAAAGGTTATAGGTCTTCCCCCAATCTTTTTGAAATGAAGTGTCATATATAAGAGAGGCGTAGGTTTTTAAACTCAAACCAGGCACCTGGTTGATGTCCCATTTTAAGGAGAGTTTAGCATCGAAATTATTGTTTTTTCTTCGATAATAGCCCGCGTTAAAATCTTTTATTCCTTCAGCAATATGATTCGGACTCACACTTGGTTTAGCTGGTGTTCCATCAGGGTAGTACGCTAAGTCTGTTGGAAGTGCTCTACTTAATTCTCTAAAAATATCATAGGCAGAATAGGCTGGTGCTTCATTCATCTTTCTACGAGCGGCCAGATTAAATGTTAATTGCACGTTCTCTGTAACCTTTGCATTAAGATTAGAACGCAAATTGTATTGTTGATACGATAAGACATCGGCGTTGTAATTCGACCCTTGGTCAAGATAACCTGCAGAAACAAAATAGTTCACTTTTTCTGTACCTCCTGTAAGGTTTAAATTGTGACGTTGTTGAAAGCCCCAGTCTTTTATGACCATACTTTTCCAATCTGTGTTTGGATAATTAATTGGATCTGCTCCAGATCGAAATAATTCAATTTCATCCTCAGTATAAAATGGAGCTTGATTAGAATTTCTAAAGCCTTCGTTTAAAACTTCGCCGTATTGTGCAGAGGTCAGAAAATCAGGATAAGACGTTAGAGATGTGTATGTAAATTGGTTGCTATACGTTAATTGCGGTTTTCCATACCTTCCTTTTTTAGTTGTGATGAGAACCACACCATTACCCCCTTGCACACCATAAACCGCAGCTGCTGCTGCATCTTTCAGTACGGATATACTTTCGATTTCATTTGCTTCAAGTTGGTTTATATCGCCTGGGGCACCATCAACAATTACCAAAGCATTACCAAAGTTTCTAACTTCAAATGAAGAATTGCTAAACCCTGGTTCCCCAGAAGTTTGCCTCACAAATAAACCTGAAGCCAATCCCTCTAAACCATTACTTACCGTAGCGACGGGTAATGCCTTAAGCGCTTCCTCATCTACAATGGAGACTGCTGAGATTATTTTTTGCTTAGATTTCGTCCCATAACCAACTACGATAACCTCATCTAGTTCACTTGTATCCTCTCGGAGCAGTAGTGTAAAATCTAATGTGTCATTTACTTCTATTTCCTGAGTAAGGTATCCTAAGTATGAAACTACAAGAATATCAGTTGTTGAGACTTCAATTGTGAAGTTTCCATCAAAATCTGTAGTTGTTCCTTTAATGGAGTCTTTGATAAGTATTGTCACACCTGGAATGGGTTGTTTTGTCACCTCATCAGAGACATTTCCAGAAACTAAGTTTTGAGCCAAACCATTGCTTACACATAGTATAAATACTAATGTCAGCAGATTTGTTCTCTTAAGTTTTTTGAAACAATTTAAGAATCTTGTTTTCATGTGGTTCATATTTATTAATGTTTAAAAGTCCACATGCTGTTAGCTTAAAGTCATCTTCTTGGGTGACCTGTATTTTGCATGCTTGTTTTATAGTTTGGTTGTTAGCTTAAAAACGAAGTGTTTCCTGTTCTTTAGAATCTAAATTAATCCCCAGCTTAAGACTTTAAGCCAGGGATATTTATTAAAAAAAATCGTTGGTTTAGTGTTTGATTAATTTTTTAGTTTCTATTCCTAATTCGGTACGGATTTTACTGATATAGACTCCAGGTGTTAAATTTGTTGCGTCAATTGTTGTTGACATTGTATTAGGTTGTAATGAAATCACTCGTTTTCCAAGAATATCAAAAACATCTACAGAATTAATCTGAATATTATTTGTAGAAATATTCCAAAAATTGGTTGTTGGGTTTGGATACACAGTAGCTTCATTCATTTTTAAATCGTTTACCCCAAGCGAGGCAAACTCGCCAAATACATAGTCGTCAACTTGAAAAACGTTAAGGTTAGGGTCAACCGTATCATCAAAATTAGTTTGAATGTCAAAAAACAAAGCTATTTTGGTGTTGTTGGTAGAGTTAAAACTAGAAAAATCAAATAGAAGTGTTTGCCAAGAATTTGGAGTTGTATAATCAGCTGTCACACTATGCTCCGGACCATTACTTTCAATTTTTATAGTAAGTTGTGATGTTCTCGGTCCTTTAACTTTTACTGCAATCCCTCTATCTTCTCCAGATAAATCAATTCCAGCATTATGCAGATATTTTATTTGAGACCACCAATCGTCATTTACACCTGTAGCTGTTGCAACGCCATTAGCTTCACTATAATCAATAAGTCTCTCATTTCTAAGAGGTGTTGGTGAGCTAAAATCGAAATTAAACTCAGAAATAGGAGTAGAGACTGCACCAACAAAAATCTCTTTGCTGAACACGTTAGAACCTTCAGAACTCGTAGCTGTTAAAGTAACAATATACTGTCCTTTAAAAGTATATGAATGAACCGGGTTTTCGTCGGCAGATACATTGCCATCACCAAAATCCCAGGAGTAACTTGTTGCATCTGTAGACGTGTTAGTAAAAGTTGCCTCAAGATTGGATTCGGACGTTGATTCAGAAAAATTTGCAACTGGTTGTGCTGCGTCAGCAACTAATGACCAATTGTCTAAAACTATACCGTTATCACCAAATGTTCCGCCACCTGTTCTAAACAATAAATAATATGTTCCATCTGCAGTAATTTGAAAATTCCCTGGACTGCTATCATCACATCCAAAGGCAACAGCTGAGCCAGAGTAGGTTTGTGTACAATCCCAAGCATTATAAGCTTTAAGTACTTGTAAATCACCACTATATTCAACGTTTTGAACTGGTTCAGTTGCACCAATGTAAACTTCTCCCCATATTGAATTGATACCACCAAAAGTCATATCCATATCGAATTGATAAAAACCAGCAGTTAAGGTTACACTCGTATAGAGACCCATATGAATCCAACCGCCGTCGCTAGCGTCTATTTTTTCAATTGTTGCTTGACCTCCTGAGATTTCAACAGATCCATTTGTACTGTCCGTTCCATATTGATTAACTACGGTCCAACCCGAAGCATCATCAAACGTTCCGTTTGTAATAAGGTTTTGAGCAAACCCAAAAGTGGCCATCAAACCTAAGATTAATAATAAAGTAATTTTTTTCATGATAATTTTTTTATGTATTGTGGTTAAATTACATGTTACAGAAGTTTAACTGGCTAGTTAATTGCAACACGTACATTAAATAAATTAATAATGCCTCAAATGTAGAATCATTTATATTTATAATTAGAGAAAACACCTCATCAAAAACTCGCTACGCTGTTAAATATAACTCATCAAAAATTCTCATAAAATTTAATTTAATCTGTATGTTGTTTTTTTTTAATACATTAGATTTTAAAATAAAACTCACAGTATGCCTATTCGAGCTTTAAATTTTTGTTTACTAATTTTATTTGTTTGTGAAACCTTTTCTCAGACGAATGATTCATTTAATTTGAGTAAAATCCCTCTTAAATCTCATTTTGACTCCAAAGACTACAGTGGAAGTATTCAAAATTGGAGGTTTGATCAAGACTCCGATGGCATATTGTACGTCGCCAATAACGAAGGTCTTTTGAAATTTGATGGCAGTCAGTGGCATAAATTCAAAGTGCCTTTATCAACAAAAATTCGAGCAGTTAAAATCGATAATCAACATCGGATTTTTGTAGGAGGCCAAAATCAAATCGGTTATTTCAAAAATACCCAAAACGGACTAAAATTTACCTCCTTAGTCGACAATCTTAGACCTGATCTGAAGTCATTCTCCGAAATCTGGAATATTATCGAAATCAACAAGAATATATATTTTAATACAGAAAGTAAACTTTTAGTTTATAATGGTGATGAAATAAAAGAATTAGAGTCACCAGGTTTTTTACAAGCATCGTTCAAACATAGGAATAAGATCATAGCTCAATTTTATGAAGAAGGATTATTTGAATTTGTCAATGGCAAATTTGAACCCATCATTGGAACTAAATTATTACCGGAAATCGTTGCGGTATTAGAAAATGGGGTTGATGATCTTTATTTTAGTAAAACCGGAATCTTATACAAATCTGGTAACTTTAAGAAACCTTTTAAAGATTATTCTAAAGAATTTGGCTCTATAAACTCAGGAATCAGACTAAACAATGGCGATTATGCCATAGGCACTCAAAATAATGGGTTATTTATTCTCAATTCTAACTTTTCCGTAAAACATCACTTTACAAAAAATAATGGATTATCGGATCGAACTGTAAAATCTGTTTATGAAGATACTTTTAATAATTTATGGATTGCCCTAAATAACGGTATTGATTATTTAAAAATGAGTTTGCCTTTTTCATTACTAAATGAAGAAGTAGGGGTTGAGGGTACAGGATATGCAGCCCATAATTTTAATGAATCCGTTTATTTAGGAACAAGTAATGGCGTTTTTTTGCAAAATTTTGCACAAGAACCTAGAAAAACCCGTAAATATGAATTTATCCGGGGGAGTGAGGGGCAAGTATATGATTTTTCACAGATTGATAATGAACTTATTCTAAATCATCATCAAGGTGCTTTTGTAATCAAGGATAAGGGGTTAGATAAATTTCATGATATTGGAAGTTGGAAATTTATTAAAACAACAGATCCTAACCTTATTTTAGGGGGCGACTATCAAGGGATACGGTATTTTAAAAGACTAGATGGCAAATGGAATCGGGTTGGTGAAATTCCCAACCTAACAGAGTCATCGAGAATTTTAAAGTTTGAAAACGACTCTACCCTTTGGATGACCCACGGCTATAAAGGCGCATACAAGGTACAATTAGACAACAACTTGGAACTCAAAAATAAAGTGCAACACTTTGGTAAACATAGTGGGTTTCCGTCTAACATTTTAATTAGTTCTTATATGTTGAATGGGAAATTAATCTTTACCTCTGAGCATGGAATATTTGATTTTAATACGGATTCTTTAAAATTTTCTTCGAATTTATTTTTTGATAAAATGTTGGGTAAAACGCATGTTAGTCAACTTGTGTCCAGCGCAGATAACTCTATTTATTACATTCAAGATCAAGAACTTGGGGTTCTTAAACAAAAGAGTTATGGTGAGTTCCAAAAAGAAACTCAAGTCTTTAAGCATATCAATAAATTAATAAATGATGACCTCCAAAATATATCTATTCTTGATGATCAGAATATTTTAGTGGGAGCAAAAGAAGGGTTTATCCATTACAATCCTTTAAAGGACCATCAAATAACTAAAGATTTTTCTGTACTTGTGAGATCTATTGAAATTACACAAAGTGAAGACTCAACAGCAATCATTACCCCATCTCTATCAAAATCTTTAGAATTACACTCAGAACAAAACCTCAAAATAAGTTATGTATCTCCTTACTTTGATGGTTTTGAAGACTTACAATACAGCTATAAATTAACGCCATTAGACGAGGATTGGTCCAAGTGGTCGCCACTGAATGAGAAAGGCTATGAGCACTTGCCCTATGGGCAATACACTTTTGAAGTTAAAGCGCTCAACATATATGGTATAGAGAGCAAAACATCCAGTTTCTCATTTAAGGTTCTAGCACCTTGGTACGCAACTAAAGCTGCCAGGCTCGCATATTTTGGGATTGGAGTTTTGGGATTTGTTTTGATCCCGTTAATTCAACAAAGAAGACACAAAATAGAAACTTCATTTATCACAAAAGAAAAAGAAAAAGAACTTAAAATTAAGAATAAAGAGATTGACAAACTACAAACCGAAAAGTTACAAACAGAGCTTGACCTAAAGAACGAACAGTTGACATCTATCACGATGCAATTTCTAAAAAATAAAGAGTTCATCAAAAATATACAAGACAAGATAGCAGGTACTTTAAACCTAGGAAGCTCTAGTCAAGAGTTAAAACGTTTAATCAAAACTATAGATCAGGAGTTATCGGATAACGATTCTTGGGATCAGTTTGCATATCATTTTGATCAGGTACACGGCAATTATTTAGAAAAATTATCGAGGAGTAATATAAGGCTGTCACCTAGAGAAATAAAATTAGCGGCTTTTCTTAGAATGAATATGAGTTCTAAAGAGATTTCAAAGCTTTTAAATATTACTACTCGGGGTGTTGAGCTTGCTCGTTATAGGCTAAGAAAAAAATTGAACCTCAAACGCGAGCAAAATCTAGTAGAATTTTTAATCGATTTGGATAATGGTTAGGCGCTATTTAGTCGTAAGGCTAATTAATGGTAAATGAAATATTTTTGAGAATAAATCGTACACAACGTAGACCAATTATCGAACTTTTTCTTGAAAGACCTTCAAAAGCTTAGAGCGTTTACAGAAACCTATAAAAAACTCAAATCATTGAGCTTAGTATACATTTATTATTTCCTCACTTGACCTTTCTAATATGTGAGGAAGAGACAATCTCATAGATGTATATTCTTTTGCTCTTTTTCTCCAAAATTTCATAGGGTTTTTGATGAATACGTGTAATACATCTTCATTGCCCTTTATAATTTTAACCCCTGTATTGGTTATAAAAATCAAATAGTCAGAAACACACACCCAATCACCGTCTTTTTTAACTAAATCCATTATTTCAGATTTGCCTTCGAGATAATTAATTATGTCATCACGAGTCATTTCAGCAACTAAAGACATTTCGTCCTTTAATTTAGCAACATATTGAATTGTAAAAGATTTGGAAAAGTCAATTTTTTTCTTTCTGTAGAATATAAAATAATTTCCCATCACCCCCCCCCCATTTTTTTTAAGTATTTATTTTGAGCATTAATTTGAAATAATGCAGTAATAAATAATAGCAATGTTATTTTTTTCATTGGTTAAATACCTGAACACCAAATTAAAATAATATCCCCAAAAACAATAAATTATTCTTGGGGATAAATTGTATGCATAATTGAGCAATGTTCTAAAAAAAACAATAGTTCTTGTTAAGAGTTTATTTCATTTAAAGAGCTTTATGAGGGATATATGGTCCTTTTATCCACTTAATTAATGTGGAAATTAAACCATAAATAAACTCCCATATTGGCAATGCAATAAACAAAATAATGAATACTACCAAAACACTTGCAAACATAGACAATAATGTTCCTACCCCGTCAAGTGACCAACTATCAACTGCAAAGGTGTTTGGTACATTAATTAGATTCAATGTTTCATTAACAAATTCGGTGCCTAGTATGAAGCCTTCATCCAAAACAATCCCGAGAAGGCTGTCCAGAACTGTTATCGGAATTAATAAAATTTCTACAAGTGTTTCTGTAAACGGCATGTCAGGGATAAATAACGATTCGCCAAAAACAAATGAAATAATTCCAGCAAAAGCCGAAAAAAGTAAAATTAAACCTAAAATATATCCTGCTGTTCGAACAATAATAAGAACTAGATCTTTAAAAAGAAATTTTATCATATCGTTGTCAGCTTTAGCAACTGTATTTCCAGCATTTGATATGACTTGAGATATAGGAAAAGAAGCATATGAAAGTAATAGTGTCATTAAGATATTAGCTATAATTCCTAAAAACCCAGGATCATCACTTTCTTGGCCAACAGAGAATATTAGTTCCTCAGCATCATAATCATCGCCCTCAAAATCAAGTTTGTACCCAAATGTAGAATTCGCTAAAGCCATAGCTTCTTGTCTTAGCTCTTTTTCATCGTCATCATCGGTTGAATCAGGATTCAGCAGTGTAATCGTGAAGTAAGATGCATCATACTCATCCTCGGTACCTTTGTTTTCAATTTTTTCTACATAACTTTCATTAAAATTATTAGCTCCATTAACAAGGTATTTAAGTCCATCACCAATTACATTAATTAGCATAAAAACTAAGAACACCAAAGCCATTACTCTAAAAACTTGGCCAATCCACTCATAAATGGATTTTTCAGAATTGTCTACCAATTCGTTGAAATTATTCTTTGGAAGAATTTCATTAACAGTTTTAGGAAAATCTAAAACAGTATTTAAATAATTTTTCATTTTGTTTGTATTTTTTGTTGATCCTATAAATTTAACAAATATTTAACAAAATAAAGAGAAATAATCAAAAAATTAACAAAAGGATTAAGAATTAATAAGGACTGAATAAGATTTTGAAATTTAGTAGGTGGTGATAGTTCTAAACACAAAGAAACAAGTTGAAAAAATAGCATTGTAAATAAACCCTAAAAAACACTAATTCGTACAAAATTCGTACAAAAAAGAACATAAAAAAACCGTAACTAACTGATAATAAGTTTGCTGCGGTCTTGTTAAAGTACTCAAGGTGGGAATCGAACCCACACTTCCGAAGAAACTGGATTTTGAATCCAGCGCGTCTACCAATTCCGCCACTTGAGCTAAATTTTGGATTGCAAATCTATAAAATTTATTCTTTATTCAAATACAAAATAGTTGGTTTTATGCTTTTACAGTTCAAATAAATTCATAAATTTGCCACTCGATAAAAATAAACATCGTAAATCATTCAAAAACAGCACAATAAAATGTCTAAGCCCACTTTACAGCCCAAAATTTTCGCCTGCACCAACTCCAAGGTACTTGGAGAACGCATAGCCAAAGCTTTTGGTGAAGATCTGGGGAATGTGATTACTTCGACGTATAGCGATGGTGAATTTCAGCCCTCATACGAAGAATCCATTCGTGGGACACGAATTTTTGTGATAGCCTCAACAAATCCAGGACCAGAAAATTTAATGGAACTTTTGTTGATGTTGGATGCTGCAAAACGTGCGTCTGCACGACACATCACAGCGGTAATCCCGTATTTTGGATGGGCCCGTCAGGATCGAAAAGATAAACCTAGAGTGCCAATTGCAGCCAAACTAGTCGCCAAAATGCTCGAAACAGCTGGCGCTACCCGCATCATTACAATGGATTTGCATGCTGATCAAATACAAGGATTTTTTGAAAGACCTGTTGATCACCTATTTGCTTCAACTATATTTTTGCCTTATTTAAGGTCCCTAAATTTAGACAATCTAACGATTGCATCCCCTGACATGGGTGGTTCCAAAAGAGCCTATGCCTACTCCAAAGCGCTAGAGAGCGATGTGGTAATTTGCTATAAGCAACGCGCAAAAGCCAACGTCATTTCACACATGGAGCTTATAGGCGATGTTACTGGTAAAAATGTTGTCCTTGTCGATGATATGGTCGATACGGCCGGAACACTCACCAAGGCTGCAGATCTAATGATCGAACGCGGTGCAAAAAGCGTACGTGCCATTTGTACACACCCTATATTATCGGGTTCAGCATATCAACGTTTGGAAGATTCCAAACTCGAAGAGCTTATTGTCACAGACTCCATACCAACAACACAAAAAAGCGCCAAAATAAGAGTATTATCATGTGCAGATTTATTTGCAGATGTGATGCATAAAGTGCATCAAAACGAGTCAATTAGCTCAAAATTTATAATGTAAACACTTAAATTAATATAAATGAAATCAATTACAATCAATGGATCGAAAAGAGAAAGCGTGGGCAAAAAAGCAACAAAAGCCTTGCGTAATGCTGGACAGGTTCCTTGCGTATTATACGGAGGAGATCAGCCAGTACATTTCTCAGCAGCAGAATTGGCATTCTCTAAACTTGTATACACACCAAATGCGCATACAGTTGTGATTGCCTTAGGAGATACTTCTTACAATGCTGTACTTCAGGATATTCAATTTCATCCTGTAACAGAAAACATCTTGCACATCGATTTTTATCAACTTTTTGATGATAAAGAAATTGCAATGGATATTCCTGTAGTTTTGACTGGAAATTCTGTTGGCGTACGCGCTGGTGGCGTATTGAGAAGAAACCGTCGAAAACTAAGAATTAAAGCTTTACCAACAAATTTGCCAGACAATATCGTTGTTGATATTTCTAAGCTAAAGATTGGAAATAAAGTATATGTTTCTGAACTTGAAAACGATGGGTTTAAATTTTTGCATACAGACAATACTGTTGTGTGTCAAATCAAGCAATCTAGAGTTTCAGTCGATATTGAAGACGATGAAGACGAAGAAGGAGCAGAAGGAGCAGAAGGAGCTGCAGCTGAAGGTGGTGCTGAAGGTGCCGCAACAACAGAGGCCTAAATTTCACCTCCTTTAAATTAAATATAAAAGCATTCTGACGAAATTCAGAATGCTTTTTTTATTTTTACACATGTTCAAGTGGTTATTCAAATTTAAAAAACAGCAACAAGCAACGCATTCAATGGCCAAGAAATTTTTAATAGTAGGTTTGGGAAATATTGGAGCAGATTATGTGCATACGCGCCACAATATCGGATTTAAAGTATTAAACCATTTAGCAAAAATAAATGCATTGGAATTCGAAATCCGAAAATTAGGAACTCTGGCGAGCCATAAATTTAAGGGTCGAACTTTTCTTCTACTTAAGCCTAATACCTTCATGAATTTAAGTGGTAAAGCTGTAAAATATTGGCTTGAAAAAGAAAATATACCACTGGAAAACCTGCTCGTTATTACCGACGATTTAAATCTCCCATTTGGAACACTTCGTCTAAAAACTAAAGGATCTGCAGGTGGACATAATGGCCTTAAAGATATTCAGGACAAACTCAATACTGCTCAATACAACAGGCTGCGTTTTGGAATTAGCGATGAGTTTTCAAAAGGGAGACAAGTCGATTATGTTCTTGGAGCATGGTCCGACGAAGAATCATCCAAACTAGACGAACGACTTCAGCGCACATCAGAAGCCATTATCAGTTTTGGTATGGCAGGGGTCAACACCACTATGAATCAATTTAATGGGACATAAAGTTAAGTGCAAATAAACCCCATCCGCATTACTTTTTTTATCTTCGTCATTTAAAGCCACGATACTATTTTGAAAATTAAAACAGCAGCCGATTACAAACGCATTAAAAATTCTGTTGTGACCATCGGAACGTTTGATGGCGTACATGTTGGACATCAAAAAATCATAAATCGTCTTGTTCATATTGCTGAAACCAATAAGCTTCAGGCGCTAGTACTTACCTTTTTTCCCCATCCACGTATGGTGGTACAAAAGGATTCAAGCATCAAACTCATCAATACAATTGACGAAAAAGCAGCCCAATTGCAACAACTTGGAGTGGACCATTTGGTGCTCAAAGAATTCACTAAAACTTTTTCAAGACTTTCAGCTTTAGAATATGTGCGCGATGTCTTAGTCAATAAGCTTAAAGTAAAACACATTATTGTGGGTTATGATCATCATTTTGGCAGAAACCGAACAGCAACAATTGAAGACTTAATTGAATTCGGTAAATTTTACGGATTTGAAGTCACTCAAATTGATGCGCAAGAAGTGGGTGATGTAGCCGTAAGTTCAACCAAAATAAGGGCGGCTTTGCGTGAGGGTAATATGCGCGTTGCAAATGATTTTTTAGGCTACAATTTTATGTTAACAGGGACAGTTGTAAAAGGCAAAGGCTTGGGGGCAAATCTGAGTTTTCCAACTGCAAATATATTTATCGAAGAACCCTATAAGCTTATTCCCAAACAAGGCGTTTATTTGGTGCAATCTAAAATCGAAAATCAACTCGTTTATGGTATGATGAATATTGGGAAAAACCCCACCGTTTCTCAAGACAACAAAACCCATATTGAAGTTCATTTCTTCAATCTTGATGCAAATCTGTACACTAAAACTTTAAAGATTGAACTTTTGGAACACCTGCGCAGTGAAATCAAATTCCCCAATATTGAAGCGCTGAAAGTACAGTTGGAAAAAGACAAAGCATTGGCTCAACAACGCATCGATTTATTGTTAAAAATCTAATTCACTTTTGATTCAATTGATTAAATTTGTCAAATAAAAGTACGCTACATGTTACAAGTTGCATTCATTAGAGAAAACAAAGCAGAAGTTGTCGAACGTCTATCGAAACGCATTGATCATGCTGGAGATAGTGTTGAACAGCTCTTGGCTTTAGATCTTTCTCGTCGAACAACCCAAACACAATTGGACGCCACAGCCGCAGAGCTGAACACACTTTCCAAAGAGATTGGTCAGTTTTTTAAATCGGGACAGGTCGAAAAAGCGAATTTACTTAAGCAAAAAACTGCAGATCTCAAAGATCAAAAAGTGAAACTCACCGAGTCTTTGAACGCTACTGCTGATGAATTGCAACAACTATTGTATCAAATTCCAAACCTACCGCATGCCTCTGTACCTGAGGGTGACTCTGAAGATGATAACCTAGAAGTGTTTCGAAATGGTTCAGTACCAGAATTGCATAAAAACGCCCAACCCCATTGGGAATTGGCTAAAAAATATGACATCATAGATTTCGAGTTGGGCAATAAGATTGCTGGAGCAGGATTCCCTGTTTACAAAGGAAAAGGAGCTCGTTTACAACGTGCACTTATCAATTATTTTCTGGATAAAAACACCGCAGCCGGATACAATGAAGTACAAGTACCCCATCTTGTAAATGAAGCATCGGGATTAGGTACTGGTCAGCTTCCAGACAAAGAAGGACAAATGTATTATGTCTCTGCAGACGATTTGTACCTTATTCCAACGGGTGAAGTTCCTGCTACAAATATTTTTAGAGACCAGCTTTTACAAGAAAATGATTTACCCAAGCAACTCACAACGTATACCCCTTGTTTCCGAAGAGAAGCAGGGAGTTATGGCGCACATGTACGAGGGTTGAATCGATTGCATCAATTTGATAAAGTTGAAATACTTCGTGTGGAGCATCCAAAAAATTCTTACAATGCGCTCGATGCCATGGTAGAACACGTGAAAGGAATTCTTGAAGAATTGAAATTACCTTACAGAATTTTAAGACTGTGTTCGGGTGATTTGGGCTTCACGTCTGCACTGACTTACGATTTTGAAGTGTTTTCTACAGCTCAGGATCGATGGCTCGAAATCTCTTCTGTGTCGAATTTTGAAACCTTCCAGGCTAACCGCTTAAAATTACGTTTTAAAAATGCTGAGGGGAAAACTCAATTGGCACATACCCTAAACGGTAGTGCCTTGGCTTTGCCACGCGTTTTGGCAGGTATACTGGAAAATTATCAAACCGAATTAGGCATCGAAATCCCTGAAGTTTTACGCCCCTACACCGGCTTTGACCGAATAGACTAAATCAGTTTCAATTCTTGTCTGGACATTTACTATCTTTACCAAAATGCTGAGATGAAGCTATTTATTTGTTTGTTTTTTGGAATGTTTAATCTGCTTTTATGTGCCCAAACAGATTTTGATTTGGCCGAAAATTACTATGACAAAGGCGAGTTTGAAAAAGCACTTTTTATCTATCAAAAACTCCATAAGGAAGCGCCATCAAACTCAAATTTTGCTTTTAGAATAATAGAAGTACAACAAGAATTACAGCATTTTGAAGAAGCAGATGCATTCATAAATCATCAACTGAGTCTTAGAAACAATCCTCAGATGCTTGTGGAAATGGGCTATAATTTTCAGTTACAAAATAAATTAGAACAAGCTAGTGTATACTTTAAAAAAGCCATTGCTATTGCAAAAGCTACTCCAGCTTACTGTTACTCCATAGCACTTCGATTCGAAGAGCACAGTCTTGTTGACGAGGCCATTGAAGTTTATAAATTGGCAATAAATCAAACTAACAACACGAGTTACGAATACCGTCTTGCGGGCTTGTATGCACAGAAAAAAGATGTTCAAAACATGTTTTTGAGTTATTTGAATTTTACTGAAAACAACCCCACTTTTCTTTCTCAAGTATACCGTTTATTCGGCGATTATATTTCAGAAAACCCAGATGCTGAATACAACCAAATATTAAGAAAAATCCTTCTGAAGAAACTGCACACCTCGCCATCTATTTTTTGGAGTCAAATGTTGAGTTGGTTGTACACTCAGCAAAAAGATTACCAAAAGGCACTACTGCAAGAAAAGTCCATCTTTAGACGTAACCCAAGCAGTCTGCAAGGGGTAATCAATGTGGGCTTTAGAGCAAAATCAGATCAAGTCTATGATGTTACTGTTGATGCTTTTAATTTTATTATTCAAAATGCTCAGGATAGTAAACTTACGATTGAAACGCATAGGCAGTTAATCGAACTTGAATTAATCCAGTCTAGCCCCCAGGATTTAAACCAAATTCAGTCAAAGTACAATAACCTATTTGAAATTTACGGCCAGTCCTCAGAAACGCTAACACTGCAATTGTCTTATGCTCACTTTTTGGCTTTCTATCTTCATAATTACCCTGAGGCAATTAGTTTTTTAAAGACTGCAATCAATACTCAGCTGTCTGCGAATGAGTTGGGGCGCATCAAATTAAAATTGGCTGATGTTCTTATAATCGATGAGCAGTTCAACAAAGCTCTTCTGTATTACGCTCAAGTTTATACCACCCTCAGAAACAGCCCTTTGGCTCAAGAAGCCCGTTTCAAATCTGCAAAGGCAAGCTACTATTCAGGAGATTTTGAATGGGCTGAATCCCAATTAAAGGTTCTAAAATCTTCGACCTCACAGCTTATTGCCAACGATGCACTTGAACTCAAGCTTTTGATTACTGATCACAAATTTGGCGACAGTTTGCAGTCGCCTCTACGCCAATACGCTAAGGCAGACTTGTTGAATCACCAAAATAAAAAAATAGAGGCTATTGAGGTACTCAATAGATTAATCCAAGATCACAGTACCCACGCCATTGTTGATCAGGCTTTATTGTTTCAAGCAAAATTGTTTGAACAAAACAACCAATTCTCAAATGCCTCTGAAAATTATCTGAAAATTATCACTGATTTTTCCTCTGAAATTTTAATTGATGATGCCCTTTATGCAATGGCCCAACTACTTCGAATTAAACTCAGTCAAGATGAAAAAGCAATGCCGTATTACGAAAAAATTATATTTAATCACCCGGATAGTATTCATTTTGTAGACTCCAATAAACATTACCGAAGCTTAAGGGCTAAATACCAAAAGCAAACAACTATAGATTTATGATCATTTACAATGTTACCATCAACATAGAAGATTCAGTTCATTCTGAATGGCTAAAATGGATGAAAGATCACATTCCTCAAGTGCTTGCCACAGGCTTATTTTCAAAAGCTTTATTTACAAAAGTATTGGTTGAGGAAGAGATGGGCGGAACAACTTATTCTGTGCAATACTATGCTTATTCCAAAAGCACATTGACGCAGTATTATAAAGAATATGCCAACCAGTTGCAAGCCGATGGGATGAAGCGTTTTGGAAATAAAATGCTGGCTTTTCGCACTGAACTTGAATTGGTGGACGAATTTAAAGTAACCAAAGACTGATGAGCGTAAAACCAAAAAAGCATTTAGGACAACATTTTTTAAATGATGAATCTGTTGCTCGAAGCATAGCGGATACGCTTACGCTCAAAGGCTATGATAATGTATTGGAAATAGGCCCAGGCATGGGTGTTTTGACTAAGTACTTATTGGAGAAGCCTATAACAACTTATGTGATTGAAATTGATGAAGAATCGGCTTCTTACCTTCAAGCGCACTACCTACAGCTCTCTGACCACATTATTCAAGAAGATGTATTAAAGTATGATTTTTCTAAAGTTTTTGTCGATAAATCCTTTGCCATCATTGGAAATTTCCCCTACAATATTTCATCTCAAATCGTATTTAAAATGCTGGAAAACCGATCTCAAATTCCGGAGTTTTCAGGGATGTTTCAAAAGGAAGTTGCACGGCGAATTTGTGATAAGGGTGGAAGTAAGGCCTATGGTATTTTATCGGTTTTAGTACAAGCTTTTTATGATGCAGAATATCTATTTACAGTCCCGCCATCTGTTTTCAATCCGCCACCAAAAGTAGATTCAGGAGTTCTTCGCCTTACACGAAAACAAGATTTTGAGCTTCCGTGTGGTGAAAAACTATTCTTTTCGGTAGTAAAAAGTGCTTTTCAACAACGCCGTAAAACGCTGAGAAATAGTTTAAAAGGGTTTAATTTGTCGGAAAATTTAAAAGCAAATACTATCTTTGGCAAACGACCAGAGCAGTTGTCTGTTGATGCATTCATAGAATTGACAACAGCAATAGAAATGGATCATAAAATTGAATAAGCGTGGAAACGTCTAAAGAGCATATCCCTTTTGAGATTACAGCAGCTTTATTGGCAGCTATTGAATTGGACATCAAAAATAGAAATGATGGGCCACTTCAAGAGCAATTCAATGAGTTGCACTATGCCGATATTGCCGAAATTTTAGACGATTTAACTCTAGATCAAGCCACTTATATCATCAAGTTATTGGATAGTGAAACAACTTCTGATGTACTTGCAGAACTAGAAGAAGACGTTCGTGAGAAGGTACTTCAAAATCTTTCCGTAAAGGAAATTGCTGAGGAAGTTAAGGAATTAGATACCGATGACGCTGCAGATTTACTGTCTGAGCTGTCCCCTGAGCGTAAACAAAAAGTTATTGCGCAAATTGACGACAAAGAATTGGTCGCAGACATCAATGAGCTCCTCGAGTATGATGAAAACACTGCTGGTGGTCTGATGGCGAAGGAACTAGTCAAGGTTTATGAAACTTGGACTGTTGCGGGTTGTCTTAGAAAAATTCGTGCACAAGCCGAAAATGTTAAAAGAGTACATTCTATCTATGTGGTAACCAAAGAAGAAAAACTTATTGGAAGATTATCCCTAAAAGATTTGTTGATTGCCAAAAATGAAACAAAAATAAGTGCTATATATATACCAAAAGTTGATTCTGTTCATGTACACGATGATGATGAGGATGTGGCGCGTCTAATGGCCAAGTACGATTTGGAAGCTGTTCCAGTAGTCGATGACAAAAAAACCTTGTTGGGCCGCATCACCATCGACGATATTGTAGATGTTATCAAAGAAGAAGCTGAAAAAGATTACCAATTAGCGGCGGGTATTACACAAGATGTAGATGCAGAGGATAGTATTTTTGCACTCACAAAGGCCCGTTTACCATGGTTGTTTTTGGGTCTTATTGGCGGGGTTGGAGCCGCTGTAATAATGGGGACTTTTGATACTATAATTGAAGATTATCCTCTTATTTTATTATTCACTCCACTTATTGCCGCAATGGCTGGTAATGTAGGGGTGCAGTCGAGTGCTATCATCGTTCAAGGTTTAGCCAATGACGACATCAAAGGGAGTGTCAACAATAGATTAATCAAAGAGATGCTATTGGCCGCTCTCAATGGTATTGTCTTAGCCCTATTTCTTTTTGCTTTTATTTGGGCATGGCAACAAGATATTCAAACTGCATTGGCAGTATCGGTTTCATTGGTAGCTGTCATAATTGTTGCCGGAATTGTAGGGACTTTTATTCCTTTGTTTTTACACAAAAGGGGTATCGATCCAGCAATTGCTACCGGTCCTTTTATCACTACCAGCAATGATATTTTTGGTATTTTGATTTATTTCATCATCGCTAAATTCATTTTAAATATTTAACATGAATATCCTTCATGTGGATACCAACCATCCGTTACTGATTGAACAATTGGCCACTCTTGGTCATGTAAATCATGAGGATCTTATGAGTACAAAAGCCCAGATCCAGAACAAAATTGCCCAATATGAAGGCCTTGTGATAAGAAGTCGTTTTTCTATTGATAAATCTTTTTTAGACCAAGCTATAAATTTGAAATTCATAGGACGAGTAGGGGCTGGTTTAGAAAATATTGATGTGGACTATGCCGCTCAAAAAGGCATTCATTTGATTGCAGCACCAGAAGGCAATCGCAATGCTGTAGGCGAGCATGCATTAGGAATGTTATTGTCTTTATTTAATAAATTAAATCAAGCCGATAAAGAAGTACGCCAAGGGCTGTGGCAGCGCGAAGCTAATAGGGGTGTAGAGTTGGACGGCAAAACCATTGGAATTATAGGTTACGGGCATATGGGCAAAGCTTTTGCTAAAAAGTTGAAAGGATTTGAAGTTGAGGTTTTGTGTTATGATATAAAATCCAATATTGGTGATGATAATGCGAAACAAGTTGCGCTGGAAGAATTTCAAAAGAAGGTAGAAGTTGTGAGTTTACATACCCCACAAACCACACGTACAATAGGGATGATCAATAGAGAATTTATTCAAAAATTTACGCATCCTTTTTGGCTCATTAATACCGCTCGAGGTAAAAGTGTAGTTACCAAAGATTTAGTGGCAGCTTTAGAAACTGGACACATTTTAGGTGCAGGATTGGATGTATTAGAATATGAAAAAAGCTCCTTTGAAAACTTATTTAATGAAGACAATATACCCCAAGCTCTAAAGGATTTGATGCAATTCAAACAAGTACTATTGTCTCCACATGTTGCGGGCTGGACCGCAGAAAGCCACCGAAAATTAGCCCAAACGATTGTAGCTAAAGTTCAGGAGATTTTTCATCAAGTATAGTTCTGTTGAATTCAGTTACTCTCGCTCAGCTTGAGGGTCAAACTTACCCTCCAGTTCCGCTTGAAATTCTTCCATGACTGGGCGTACCGTACTATCAGGTAGATCAGAAATGCGGATGTACATTAACCCATCTATCGCATCGTTAAAAAGCGGATCTACATTGAAGGCAATAAGCCGTGCATTTTGTTTGATGTATTTTTTAAGTAATACAGGAAGGCGCAATGCACCAGGTTCAATTTCATCGATGATTTTATCAAACTTATTTAAATCGGCCTCTGTAGCATCGAATACAAAATCTTTATCGGTGTCTTTAAGTTTCACTTTAAATTCTTTTTTTGGGTGTACATATTGCGCCAAATAAGGATCATAGTAATGCGATTTCATAAATTCAATCATAAGCGATTTTGAAAAATTTGAAAAGCGGTTACTTATACTTACGCCTCCTATAAGGTATTTGTGGTTTGGGAAGCGCAAGGTAGTATGCACAATACCTTTCCAAAGCAGAAATAAGGGCATGGGTTTTTGTTGGTATTCCTTGATGATAAACGCTCTACCAAGTTCTATAGAATGACTCATCATTTTGTGAAGTTCGGGCTCAAATCGAAACAAGTCTTGAAGATAAAACCCATTGATGCCATAGGCTTCATACACATCCCTGCCAAGCCCCATACGATAAGCACCAGCCAAGCACTCCGCTTCTCTATCCCACAAAAACAGATGGTGGTAGTAACGGTCAAATTTATCCAAATCAATCGCCCGGTTGGTCCCTTCACCAATTTCTCGAAATGTAATTTCGCGCAGTCGGCCAATCTCTCTTAAAATATTGGGAATATTAGCAGCAGGAGCTAAGTATACCTCGTAATTTTTGCTCTCCAATAGGCGATGATCTTTGGCGCGTAAATCTTTTACTTCAGACCGCATCAGAAGACGATCAACAGGCGTGATGATTTTTTTTGGCGGTTTTTTGATTTTAATGTTCAAGGAAATATTTTTTAAAATTTTTGGCCGTTCAAATACATTCGAAAGCATGTATGTTTTTTTGCGGATAAAATTCGAAAATTCTTCTAAAGTTTGCTGTTGCTGTTGTTCTTTTACAGAGATAGGTCGTCCTATACGCACCCTAATGACTCTGTGTTTTTGTGTGAGCAATTCGGAAGGTAATTTTGCTGTTCTTAGGGTATCACTTATTTTTGATAGGCGGTAAAATAAGGGGCTGTTTTTCGCATGAAAATAAATAGGCACAACAGGGACTTCTGCTTTTTTAACCAGTTTCATTGCGGCTGCTTCCCAGGGCCTGTCTACCAATAGTTTTCCATCGCGGTACGTTGACACTTCTCCTGCTGGAAAAATTCCAAGGGGGTGCCCTTCTTTCAAATGCGTCAAGGCATTTTTGAATCCCACAACACTAGATCGCACATCTTTTCGATTTTCGAACGGATTTACGGGCATAATGTAGGGAATCAAGGGTTCTATTCTATGCAATATGAAGTTTGCGATAATTTTAAAATCTTTACGCTCTTCCAGCATCAGCTTTAGTAACAAAATACCATCAATTCCACCCAACGGGTGGTTGGAAATAGTCACATAGGCACCGTCTTTAGGTAAGCGTTTAAGGTCTTCTTCTGGAATGTCAAATTTGATTTGAAAATCATTCAAAAGTGCATTTAAAAAATCAAGATCAGACAAGTGTTTGTTGCGGTTGTAGATTCTATTGATGGTCGATATTTTGAGAACTTTCATCAGAATCCATCCACAAAATGTGCCTAAAAATCCATAGCCGTCAAGCTTAATCGCTTTTGCAATTTCTTTGGCAGAAACTATACTCATGTAGGTTTATTTAGTTATTATTTGAACAGTTTTTGGGGTAATTTGTTTCATTAATACGGTCTTGTTTTTTTGAATTTCTTCAATTGCATCTGTTGTATAGTGACGAATCGTGTACAGGTCAACAGCTTTGTCAAGACGCACGTTATATTTGGCTTTAAGTTGTAAAATAAGGGGCTCCAAATGATTGTAGCTATTTTCAATACAGACCGAAAAGCTAATAGCTGAATTCTGAATTGAACGCACTTTCATTTTGTATAAGTGCAACAATTTAAAGATGTGACTGATGTTTTCTTCAACGATGTACGAAAAGTCCAATGAAGAAACGGTAATCAATATTTGATCCTTCCTTAAAATATAACAAGGGACGTTAGGCGATAAATCTAAAGATTTACCCACTTTAGTTCCTTTATTTTTTGGCTCCAAAAAGCACTTGACATAAAGAGGGATTTCTTTCTGTTGTAGCGGTTGTAGTGTTTTTGGGTGTATGACAGAAGCGCCGTAGTACGATAACTCAATTGCTTCTTCGTATGATAGCGAATCAAGTAAAGTTGGATTTTCAAAAAAGCGGGGATCGGCATTTAGTACACCGGGTACATCTTTCCATATGGTAACGCTTTTTGCATTTAAACAAAATGCAAAAATGGCTGCAGTATAATCGCTACCCTCTCTGCCCAATGTAGTGGTAAAGTTGTTGCCATCACTGCCTAAAAAACCTTGGGTTATATGTAGTGCTTTCTCGTCAATAGCCTCTGAAATTTTAGACTGTGTTAGTGCCCATTCTACTTTTGCGTTTCGGTAGTAGCTATTTGTTTTAATGAGTTCTCGTACATCCAGCCATTTGTTTTTAACCCCTTTATGATTAAGATAGTAGCTAACAATAGTGGTGGAGATTAACTCACCAAAACCTATAGTTTGGTCGTAAACAAAACTATAATCTGGCGATTTATTTCGATCAAAAAACTCCGAGAGTTCACGAAAAAGCGCGGTTACAACCTTGAATACTTCATGAGATTCATTTTCAAATAATTCTAATAAGATCCCATTATGGTATTTTTTAACATCCTGAATACTACTTTGCAATTCGTGTTTTGAATTGAAGTAATGCTCGATGACTTTTTCTAGTGCATTGGTTGTTTTTCCCATCGCTGAAATAACAATAAGCGTTTTCTCAGTCCCAACACTCTGAAGTACTTTTTCTAGATTCCGAACGCCATCTGCATCTCTGACAGAAGCGCCTCCAAATTTTAAGATTTGCATGGGCTCAATTTAGATAAATATTTTTTTATGCCTTCTTCATTTAGGTGAACTACATCCCAATCGCGCTTGACGTCTGCTCCTTTTGCTTCATAAAATTGTATTGCTGGTGTATTCCAGTCGAGAACTTCCCAACTTACGCGTTTTACCTTCAAATCACTTGCATGCTTAACAACTCGGTCCAACAATGCTGAGCCGACACCTTTCCCACGCATATTTTTAGAAACAATTAAATCTTCCAAGTGCAACACACGCCCCTTCCATGTTGAAAATCGGGTATAAACCAATGCGATGCCAACGATATCATTGTCTGCTTCTGCAACAAAACAATCAAAATCTGAAGATGAACCAATTCCGTACCGGATAAGGTCATCGACCGAAATTTCGACGGCTAAGGGTTCTTTTTCAAATATGGCAAGTTCAACAATCAAGTCCAAAACTTTGGACATATCTGTTGCTTTAGCTTTTCGTATTAAAAATTCCATGTGCTGTATTCTGTAGGGTCAAAGATACTCAAATGACTTTTATTTTTCAGGAATTAATTACTTACGAAAACGTTGTAGTTGTTTAAAAATATTAGATATTTGCAGTAAATTTCTTTTAAATGTCTCAAAAAATTCAAACACTAGGTGAATTTATAATTGAATATCAATCTTCGTTTAGGTATTCCTCAGGCGAATTATCGCGGCTTATCAATTCTATTCGTCTAGCGGCAAAAGTAGTAAATCACGAAGTTAATAAAGCGGGGTTGGTTGATATTTTAGGAAAAGCAGGTGACACCAATGTGCAAGGCGAGAACCAACAGAAATTGGATGTTTATGCCAATGAAAAGTTTATTCAAATGCTCACCAATAGAAACATTGTTTGTGGAATCGCAAGTGAGGAAGAGGATGATTTTATTTCCATAAATAGTAACGACAACAACAACCAGAACAAATATGTAGTGTTAATTGATCCTTTGGATGGATCTTCCAACATTGATGTGAACGTTTCCGTAGGGACTATTTTTTCAATTTATCGCCGCGTGACTCCGATTGGAAGTCCTGTTAGTTTGGATGATTTTTTACAAAAGGGTGACGAACAAGTAGCTGCAGGTTACATCATTTATGGAACCTCTACCATGCTTGTTTACACTACTGGTCATGGTGTAAATGGATTTACCTTAAACCCAGCAATCGGCACATTTTATTTATCACATCCCGATATGACTTTTCCAAATAAAGGACAAATTTACTCAGTCAATGAAGGTAATTACGTGCATTTCCCCCAAGGAATAAAAGACTACATAAAATACTGTCAACAGCAAAAAGACGACCGTCCTTATACCTCCAGATACATAGGTTCTTTAGTTTCAGATTTCCATCGAAATATGATCAAAGGGGGTATTTATTTGTATCCTCAAAGTGCAGCCTATCCAAATGGTAAATTACGCTTACTGTACGAATGCAACCCAATTGCTTTTTTAGCGGAGCAAGCCAATGGAAAAGCGAGCTGTGGAACTCAGCGTATACTAGAAGTTTTACCCAAAACTCTTCATCAACGAAGTCCCTTTATTTGTGGCAGTGCACTTATGGTTGAGGATGTTGAAGCTTTTTTACATGCAGCAAACAAATGATTCAAAGAGGTTAGTTGGTCTGATTTGAAGATTGTACCTTTGCCCTAAAGACATTGTACATGCACAGAGCTGGTTTTGTAAATATTATTGGAAATCCAAATGTAGGTAAATCTACCCTTATGAATGCCTTTGTGGGTGAGCAGTTATCCATCATAACCTCCAAAGCTCAAACGACACGGCACCGTATTCTGGGAATTGTAAATGGAGACGATTTTCAATTGGTATTGTCTGATACACCTGGAATTATCAAACCTGCATACGAACTACAATCGTCGATGATGCATTTTGTTAAGTCTGCTTTTGAAGATGCTGATATTTTAATTTATATGGTTGAAATTGGCGAAAAATCACTAAAAGATGAAGCCTTTTTCAAGAAGATTACCGGGACCAAAACCCCTGTAATCCTACTCATTAATAAAATAGACACTTCTGATCAAGAGGTTTTGGAAGAACAAGCTGAATTGTGGCAATCTAAAGTTCCCAATGCCGAATTTTATCCAATTTCTGCCCTTACTGGATTTAATGTGAAAAATGTTTTTAATCGCATTATTGAGTTGTTACCAGAATCACCTCCTTTCTACCCTAAAGATCAGTTGACGGATAAGCCTGAACGTTTTTTTGTTAATGAAAAAATTCGAGAAAAGATATTGTTGCATTACAAAAAAGAAATTCCTTACGCTGTTGAAGTTGATACAGAAGAGTTTTTTGAAGAAGAAAAAATTATTCGAATGCGCTCTGTTATCATGGTGGAGCGCGAAACACAAAAAGGAATTCTAATTGGCCATAAAGGAAAAGCGCTAAAGCGTGTTGGCTCTGAAGCACGAAAAGACTTGGAGCAATTTTTTGGCAAGCAAGTACATCTAGAGCTTTATGTAAAGGTCAATAAAAACTGGCGTTCTAACACCCGTCAACTCAAGCGCTTCGGATACGATCAATCCTAAATCAGCTGTTGTTAATCCGTGGATTAGTGAATTTTCAACTGCTAGATTGATTTTTAAAGATGTACCCTCTTATCCAATAGAATTATCCTTATTTTTGCAGCAATTCAAAAAAACTAATGGGAAATATTGTAGCAATCGTAGGCCGACCAAATGTAGGCAAGTCCACATTTTTCAACCGTTTGATTCAAAGGCGAGAAGCTATTGTTGATGCTGTAAGTGGGGTTACACGTGACAGGCATTACGGCAAAAGTGATTGGAACGGACAAGAGTTCTCTGTGATTGACACTGGAGGTTATGTTGTTGGCAGTGATGATATTTTTGAAGCTGAAATCGATAAACAAGTAGAGTTGGCTATTGATGAAGCTGATGCTATAATCTTTATGGTGGACGTTGAAACCGGTGTAACAGGAATGGACGAGGATGTAGCCAAACTTTTGAGAAAAATCAAGAAGCCCGTATTTTTGGTAGTCAATAAAGTTGATAATGCCAAACGTGCTCAAGATGCCGTAGAGTTTTATGCATTAGGCTTGGGGGATTATTATACGATTGCCAGTATCAACGGAAGTGGAACAGGGGATTTGTTAGATGCTTTAGTTGAGGCTCTTCCTCAAGATAAAGAAAACGAAGAACCTGAATTACCTCGTTTTGCTGTTGTAGGCCGACCAAATGCTGGTAAATCTTCTTTTATAAATGCTCTGATTGGTGAAGAGCGCTATATAGTTACCGATATAGCAGGGACCACAAGGGACGCAATTGACACCAAATACAACCGTTTTGGTTTCGATTTTAACTTAGTTGATACAGCTGGAATTCGACGTAAAGCTAAAGTTAAAGAGGATTTAGAATTTTACTCAGTGATGCGCTCTGTTCGCGCGATAGAAAATGCCGACGTTTGTCTATTGGTGTGTGATGCTCAAAGAGGTTTTGATGGTCAAGTTCAGAATATATTTTGGTTAGCCCAACGCAATAACAAGGGTGTTGTAATTTTAGTAAATAAGTGGGATTTAGTAGAAAAAGACACCAAAACCACTAAAGCATTTGAAACCCACATTAGAAAGCAAATAGAACCATTCACAGATGTCCCCATTGTTTTCATTTCTGCATTAACTAAACAGCGTATTTTTAAAGCGATTGAAACGGCTGTAGATGTTTATAAAAACAAATCAAAGCGTATCAAAACAAGTGTATTGAATGAAGATTTGTTGCCTATTATAGAGCACAATCCACCTCCAGCTTTGAAAGGTAAATACGTAAAAATTAAATACATAATGCAATTGCCAACTCCTCAGCCACAATTTGCATTTTTCTGTAACTTGCCACAATATGTAAAGGAACCGTACAAACGTTTTTTGGAAAACAAACTACGATCGTTGTATGATTTCAGTGGTGTGCCAGTAACTATCTTTATGCGTAAGAAGTAAAAGTTAAACGCTCTTTTATCTTAGATTTGAGACTTTATTTTTATGAGTTGATGCTTAATTGATTCTAGTTTGCAAATGATATCGAAATTCGTCAATGATTTTCCTTTATTTGTTTTTAAATACGATTTTGCACCCTCTAATGTGTAGCCCTGCTCTTTAACTAAATGGTAAATCAACTTTAAATTTTTAATATCATCAGGTGTAAATCGTCGGTTTCCTTTGGCGTTTTTTTTTGGCTTTAAAATAGAAAATTCACTATCCCAAAAGCGGATCAAAGAAGTTTTCACACCAAATCCCTTGGCAACTTCTCCAATGCTGTAATAGAGCTTTTTTGGCAGATCGACATGCATTTAATCAAGAGATTGATTTTCTACTGAGGCTTTGGCCAACAAATCATTAAATTCCTTACTTGTTAGGTTTCCATAATAGAAGTTGAGTGGATTTATGCGTCGTTTGTCTTTGAAAATTTCATAATGAAGATGCGGTGCTTGCGATCGCCCAGTACTGCCCACAAAGCCTATGATGTCGCCACGCTTTACACGCTGATTTTTCCGCACATTGTATTTGTACAAGTGCGCGTAAAGACTTACATAGCCATAACCATGGTCAATTCTAATGTGTTTTCCATAGCCTGAAGATCTTGAGTCAGCACGTTTTACTATGCCATCTCCGCTTGCATATACCGGAGTTCCTCTAGGTGCAGTAAAATCCATTCCGTAATGGAACTTTCTTATTTTTGTAAAAGGATCTGTACGGAATCCGTAACCTGAAGCCATTCGCGTTAAATCTTCATTTTTTATTGGCTGAATAGCTGGAATCTTCAATAGAAAGTTTTCCTTGTCCTTTGCTAAAGCGGTGATCTCATCTAAAGATTTAGATTGAATGACTAGTCGTTTTTGTAAAATATCCACGCGTTTATTGGCCTCAGCGATAAGGTCAGAGTTATTGAAGCCCTCAAATTTATTATATCGGTTTACTCCGCCAAATCCTTGAGTTCGCTGGACGTCAGGAATAGGGTTAGCTTCAAAATAAAGCCTGTAAATGGTGTTATCCCGTTCTTCGATATTACCTAAAACATCTTCAATCTCATTGACCTTCTGGCTCAAAAGCGTGTATTGGAGTTCCATGTTTTGAAGCTCTCTATTCAATATCTTTTCTTTTGGAGACTCAAAATATTGACTCCCAATAAGCACCATAAAAAATCCAAAAAGGGCAGAGGCAAATATGAACCCGAGGGTGTATCTTACCTTAGTCTTTTTGTCGGTTGTGATCTTTCTGTAGGAAAGAGTTTCAGGATCGTAGTAATATTTTACGTTAGACATTGCCTAAAAAGTTCTATTTTTGTTTCGTATTTTGGAAGTGTAAAAACTGCATTTCTTCCGATAACAAATATAATTTGTTTTTGGAGTAAAATCAAATTATTTCAAAAAGGTTAATAAAGCACATGAAATCTCAAGATATAAGAGCCAATTTTCTAAAGTTTTTTGAGGAAAAAAAACACACTATTGTTTCTTCAGCTCCAATGGTGGTCAAGGACGATCCAACCTTGATGTTTGTCAACTCGGGAATGGCACCATTTAAAGAGTATTTTGTCGGAAATGGACAACCTCCAAGCAAACGAATTGCCGATACCCAAAAATGTTTGCGCGTTTCGGGCAAACACAATGACTTGGAAGAGGTGGGTTATGACACATACCACCACACGCTTTTTGAGATGCTGGGCAATTGGAGTTTTGGAGATTATTTCAAAAAGGAAGCCATCTCTTGGGCTTGGGAATTACTTACAGACGTCTACAAAATAGACAAAAACATTCTGTATGTCACTGTTTTTGAGGGTGATAAAAAGGATAAAACTGAGATGGATACTGAAGCTTTCTCTATTTGGAAAAATATTATTTCCGAAGACCGTATTTTGATGGGTAACAAAAAAGACAACTTTTGGGAAATGGGTGAACAAGGACCTTGTGGGCCTTCTAGTGAGATTCATATCGATCTCCGAAGTGAAAAAGAAAAAGCTGAAATCCCTGGTTCTGAATTGGTCAATAAAGATCATCCACACGTTGTTGAGATTTGGAATTTAGTTTTTATGGAATACAACAGAAAAGCCGATGGATCTCTCGAGAATCTTCCGCAAAAGCATGTGGATACAGGAATGGGTTTTGAGCGTCTTTGTATGGCTCTTCAGGGAGTTCAATCCAACTACGATACGGATGTTTTCACGCCAATTATCCGAGAAATCGAAACTATTTCAGGAAGTGATTATGGGCAAAACGAACAACACGACATTGCTATCCGCGTTATAGCGGACCACATTAGAACTGTTGCTTTTTCAATTGCCGATGGACAATTGCCCAGCAATACTGGAGCTGGTTATGTAATCCGCCGGATTTTAAGGAGAGCAGTGCGATATGGTTTTACTTTTTTGAACCAAAAAGAACCGTTTATGTATCGTTTGGTGGATGTGCTTGTTAAAAAAATGGGAACAACTTTCCCTGAGCTTAATGCGCAAAAACAATTGATTCAAAACGTAATTAAGGAAGAAGAGACTTCATTTCTTAAAACCCTGGATCAAGGCTTGATATTACTTGACCGTATCATCAATACCACTAAAGGGGATGTTGTTTCTGGCGACAAGGCTTTTGAATTGTATGATACATATGGTTTTCCTGTAGATTTGACGGCGCTTATTCTTCAAGAAAAAAATATGCGCCTTGATGAGGCCGGTTTTCAGACTCAACTTGAAAAGCAAAAAAAGAGATCTAGGGCTGCTAGCGAAGTTTCCACTGAAGACTGGACCATTATCCGTGAAGATGATGAGCAAGAATTTATTGGTTACGAAACACTAGAAACAAAAGTTAAAATTGTTCGCTACCGCAAGGAAGTGTCTTCAAAACACGGAACACAATACCAATTGGTTTTCAATCTTACTCCCTTTTATGCTGAAGGCGGCGGGCAAGTTGGAGATAAGGGTTATTTGGAGGCCGCCAATGGCGATGTAATTTATATTTTAGATACCAAAAAAGAAAATAATGTTGCGGTGCACATCAGCCGAGATTTACCTAAAAATCTAACAGATTCTTTTACTGCGGTTGTGGAAAACAAACAACGTTTCAGGATAGAATGTAACCATACAGCTACCCATTTATTGCATCAAGCTTTACGTGAAATTCTTGGAGTCCATGTAGAACAAAAGGGAAGTGCTGTACATTCAAAATACTTACGTTTCGATTTTTCACATTTTTCAAAACTATCGTCTGAGGAACTTCAGCAAGTAGAACACTTTGTCAACTCTAGGATTGAAGGGCGCTTACCACTAGAAGAACAACGAGCAGTACCCATGACCCAAGCTGTAGCCGATGGTGCCATTGCGTTGTTTGGGGAGAAGTATGGTGATGTTGTGCGTACCGTACGCTTTGGAAACTCCATCGAATTGTGCGGTGGAACTCATGTAAAAAATACAGCAGACATCTGGCATTTTAAGATCACCTCTGAGAGTGCTGTTGCATCTGGAATTCGACGTATTGAGGCGATTACTAATGATGCAGTGAAAGACTATTTCAGTGAGAATGATCAACGTTTCAAACAGATAAGAAATGCACTTAATAACGCAGCTGATCCAGTCAAAGCAGTAGTTGATCTCAAATCTGAAAATAGTCAATTAAAGAAACAGATAGAACAACTTCAAAAAGATAAGGCTAAAGGCGTTAAATCTCAATTAATAGCTGAAATTCAATCCATCAATGGGCTTAATTTTTTAGCTAAGAAGCTTGATTTAGATGCTTCTGGGATGAAAGATGTTTCTTTTGAAATTGGTCAAAAAGTAGAAAATGTAGTATTAATTTTTGCTGCTGAACACAATGGAAAAGCCTTATTGAGCTGTTATATTTCAAAAGATATTGTCGCTTCAAAAAAATTAAATGCTGGTGCTATTGTACGTACACTCGGAAATTACATAGAAGGTGGAGGTGGTGGTCAACCCTTCTTTGCGACTGCTGGAGGGAAAAACCCTGCAGGAATACCTGAAGCACTTGAACAAGCCGTTACTTTGATTTCTTAATTCCAAAGCTTTGAAGTTTCAAACACAAATTCCATTACATTCTGCTGAAGGTCGTCTATTGGATTTTGATACGCAGTCAGTTTTATTGGGATCGTGTTTTACGAAGCATCTATCAAATAAGTTAGAGTATTATAAGTTTCAAACTCTAAGCCATCCATACGGGATTTTATTTCACCCTCAAGCTCTATTGACTTTATTGAAACATGTTCATCAAAACCATGCTGATGAACAAGCCATTTTTTTTAGTGATGAACAATGGAAAAGTTTTGATACACATTCATGCTTAAACCACAGTTCAAAAGCCACTTTTCAAAATCAATTAAGTTTGCGCTTAAATGAATGCAATACGTATTTCAAATCTGCATCTCACTTTATCATAACGCTAGGAACGGCTTGGTGTTACCGTCACCTAAAAACTAAAAATCATGTAGCAAATTGCCACAAACAACCGTCTTCACTATTTGATAAAAAGTTATTTGGCATTGATGAATTGACTGATATATTATATGAAATCACTAATTTGATTCATGGCTTTAACTCAAAAGCTGAGGTTATTTTCACGGTCTCTCCCGTGCGCCACCTCAAAGATGGATTTATAGAAAACAGCCAGAGCAAAGCACATTTGATTTCAGCTGTTCATCGTGTGGTTCAAACAGCACCACTTTTGCATTATTTTCCGTCTTATGAGCTTATGATGGATGAATTAAGAGATTATAGGTTTTACGAACGTGATATGCTTCATCCCAATGCTCAAGCAATCGATTTTATTTGGGAGAAATTTAAATCTATATGGATCAACCCTAAGCTGCACACTGTTCTTAAAAGTATTTCGCGTATTCAAAATGGCTTACAGCACAAACCCTTCAACCCTGAAAGTGCAGCACATCGAGAATTTCGGAGTTCATTGGAAGCGGAAGTAAAGCGCTTAACAAAAGAATACCCAGGATTAAATTTTTAGTTTTAGTCGGCCTATTTCCAATCTAACAGAATTTATTTTAGGAGACCAATTCCTAAAATTGAAGTATATTAGCTAAAGAAAATCGACAAAATGAATATCAAACCCTATGTAAAATTATCTAAATCTCAAAACGTAGGTTATGTTGAGTTTTATAGCCCTCCGCACAACGCATTGCCCGCACAAATGCTGTCAGAATTGACAACAGCCATTACCAATGCTGGAAAAAATGACGACATAGGAATTATTGTTTTGAAAAGTGGTGGAGACCGCACATTTTGTGCTGGTGCAAATTTCAATGATCTTGCGGCTATCTCCAACCCTGAACAGGGTCAAACATTCTTTATGGGCTTTGCTAATGTTATAAATGCCATTCGAAACAATCCAAAAATAGTTATTGGATGCGTACAAGGCAAAGCAGTAGGAGGTGGTGTAGGGTTGGCGGCTGCAGTTGACCTTTGTTTTGCAAGTGAATTTGCTTCAATAAAATTAAGTGAGTTAAGCATAGGTATTGGCCCCTTTGTCATTGAACCTGCACTAAGGCGAAAATTAAGTCGTTCAGTTGTTTCGCAATTAACTTTGAGTCCACAAACTTTTTTCTCTGCAAAATGGGCTCGTGAAAAAGGACTTTATGCAGATGTTTTTAGCACTAACGAAGACTTGAATAAACATGTTATAAATTTGGCTGAAGAACTTGCTCGTTATAATCCCAAAGCACTAAATGAATTTAAAAAAATTCAATGGCAAGGGACAGAGCATTGGGGAGAATTGTTGGCGCAACGTGCCAAAATCAGTGGAGCACTGGTTTTGAGCTCCTTTACAAAAGCGCAATTGAAGAAGTTCACTAAGTCATAAACTAAAATACAAATGAGTACCCAAATTCGAATACAAAAAGTAAAACAATCGAAAGCGAATACTTTAGATTTTAACGATATCCCTTTGGGAAGGACCTTTACAGATCATATGTTTTTGTGTGCATTTGAAAATAATGCTTGGCAGCAACCAGAGATTATACCGATGGGGCCTTTGCCTACTCACCCTGCTGCAATGGCTTTGCATTACGGTCAAGCTATTTTCGAGGGAATGAAAGCAACAGTAAACCTCGAAGGCACACCAATGTTGTTTCGTCCGGAACAAAATGCAAAACGTTTAAATTTTAGTGCAAGACGTTTGGGAATGCCTGAATTTCCCGAGACGCTTTTTGTTGAAGCGCTCAAGGCTTTAGTCGATTTAGATCGAAATTGGATTCCTCCCCAACAAGGCAGTGCATTGTATCTCCGCCCCTTTATGTATGCCGATGAGGCTTTTATTGGAATGAGAGCTGCCACCAAGTATAAATTTATAATCATGGCATCTCCTTCCAACCCTATATACAGCAAAAGGGTCCGTTTGTATGCAGAGACCCATTATATACGTGCCGCTCACGGTGGTACTGGAGCCGCAAAAGCTGCTGGAAATTACGCAGCAGCAATCTTACCCACAGAACACGCAAAATCTAAGGGATATGATCAAGTGTTGTGGTTAGATGCGCAACATTTTAAAAGTATTCAAGAGGTGGGGACCATGAATATCTTTTTCAAAATCAAGGGTCAAATCATTACTCCAAATTTAGATGGTGCTATATTAGCTGGAATTACTAGAATGAGTGTCATTGAACTTTTGCGTCACAAGGGGTACCAAGTTGTTGAAAGACCCATCAGTATTGATGAAGTTAGAGAAGCTTCAAAAGAAGGAACTTTGGAAGAGGCTTTTGGAACTGGCACAGCTGTTGGTATTGCCATGATTCAGGATATTGGCTATAAAGATAAAGATATTCATGTTTCGGATGAAAGTCCTGTTGGTCAAATGGTTTTAGACACTATAAATGGAGTGCGCTCGGGAAATCTAAAAGATGAATTAAATTGGATGTGCAGAATTGAATCCTAGTAGCGAAGAATTAATTTTCTAATTTTTCTCCAGCGGTATGATCTAATAAATGCTCCTTCTTCAGCGGAAACTATAAAATTACTATTGGAATACCACGCTTTATAATAACCCATCAAATAATCCATAAATAGACGTATTTTCTTTTTCTTAAAGGCTAATTTAAGGGCTGATAAAAAAGCCAAAACAAAACCGTTCCGCATTTTATAAAGCGCTATTCCTTGAAAGTATTTTGCGCTTTTGTTATAAGTTGATCCAGTCGGTTTCAAATGCTTTACCTGTAGGCTGTCATCTGTTCTAAAGCCCCATCCGTTGTAAAGGGCTACTAGCTCATCTATCGTGTCCCAACCCATTGATTTTTTAAGGCCACCAATTGCTTTAAAGCATTCTTTTCTGTACGCTTTTAATGGACCTCTTATGTGGTCATTTGAGGTTAAATTTTCTAAAATCCATTTTCCGTTTTTTTCAATATAACAATGTCCTGCGACAAGGCCCAATTTTGGGTCATTTCGGTAATGCTTAGCAATGGTTTCTAAGTAATTTTTAGGGAAAATTAGATCTCCATCAAATTTACAGACTACGTCATAATCGCCGTCGAGTTGCTCAAATCCTTTGTAAAAGGCTGTTATGATTTTTTCACCTGGTAAATGCTTTTCTGAAGATCGATGCTGCACCATTTCAATAAAGGGATATTGGTTTATGAGTCCTTCAACAATTTTAGATGTTTGATCACTAGAATTGTCATCAACAACAATAATTTTTTTAGGAACTAAAGATTGTTCCGACAAGGAAACAAGGCAGTCTTTTATAAACGCTTCTTCATTATGGGCAGGGATGACGATGTAAAATCTCATTTTCGTTCGGCGTAAACAATATAATATCTTGGTGTAAACCTCCTTAATATAGGGCGAATACCAATTTTATTAGTTGGATTTGTCCATTTTTTTTTATCAACAATATGCCAGCCAGCTTTTTCCAATAACCAATCAAATTGCCAGTCTTCAAATTCATGAAAATGACGATCGCGTAGGTCGGTTTTGCTCCTGTATGCTGTTGAAAACCAAAGTCTAAGCGGTACGCTTGCGACTAATTTATTAGCTTTTATTTCTTTCAGTATGGAAAAAGGAGTTACTAAATGCTCGAAAATTTCGAAAGCGGTAACAACTTCTGCATTAGAATTTTGCACAGCTGAAAAATCTACATCAAGATCTTCCCCAGTAGTATTTGCAACAATAAATCCACTCTTTTGGAGTAATTTTGATAAAGGATTTGTAATACCTAGATCAAGAATTTTTTCGCCAACAGAAATATGCTGCTTAACAAAATCGAGTGTTTTGTTGTACCGTTTTGTTGGAAAATTCTTTTCGTACATTTAATATTTATAAACAATGGCGTTGATGTGCATACCTGCACCTACGCTTGCAAATATAATAACATCACCTTTACTGAGATTATGTTCTTTAAGAACACCTTTTCTGATCAAATCAAATAATGTGGGCACGGTAGCTACTGAGCTATTACCGAATTTATGAATTGTCATGGGCATGATGCCATCCGGAACAGCTGTTTTATAGAGTCTATAGAAGCGTTTTACAATGGCTTCATCCATTTTTTCGTTGGCCTGATGAATGAGTATTTTTTTGACTTCATTTATGGAAAAACCACTTTTATCCAAACAATTTTTAAGTGCATTAGGAACGTTATTTAATGCAAATTCATAAATTTTTCTTCCGTACATTTTAATGTACCTCACATCTTCATCCTGGCTTTTATCATTGGAGTTGCCAAAAAATAAATGGTATATCTCGTCGTGTGTATAAGAAGCAGATTCATGAGCAATGATTCCTCCTTCTTCCTCACTAGCCTCTATAACTGTAGCGCCTGCTCCATCAGCATAAATCATTGAATCTCGATCAAAAGGATCGACTACTCTTGAAAGAGTTTCGGCCCCAATAACCAAACAGCGTTTTGCCATCCCCGCTTTTATGAAGGCTTGTGCTTGTACCACCCCCTCGACCCAGCCAGGGCAACCAAAAAGAATGTCATATGCGACACATTTTGGGTTTTTAATTTTTAAAAGGTGTTTTATTCGCGCAGCTAAGCACGGCAGAATATCACTTTGGATGGTCTTATGTTTCACATCGCCAAAATTGTGGGCACATATGATGTAATCTAAAGTTTCGGGGTCAATTTTCGCGTCCTCAAGAGCTTTATTTCCTGCAAAAGCACCTAAATCTGAAGCAGTAAGTTTGTCATCGGCGTAACGTCTCTCCGAAATTCCAGTAATCGCCTTAAATTTATCAATAACAATATCTGCCGGTGTTTCGATAGATTCTCCCTCAAGAGTATAAAAATCACGATTGATAAAATCGTTATTTTTTTTAATAAGTTCAGGGATATAACTTCCAGTTCCAGTAATTCGAATGCTCATATTTTCTATTTAAACTTCGGCGTATTCATCTATTGGGACACAAGTACATATTAAATTCCTATCGCCATAGGCATCATCAACACGGCGTACAGAAGGCCAGAATTTATCTTCTTTTACATATGACAAAGGGAATGCTGCCGTTGCTCGACTGTATGGGTAATCCCATTGGTCGCTACAAATCATTTCTTGCGTATGGGGTGCGTTTTTTAGTGGATTGTTGGGTTCTGATTTACTTACTTTTTCAATTTCTTGTCTTATGGAGATCATGGCATCACAAAAACGATCCATTTCAGCTTTACTCTCGCTTTCTGTGGGTTCAATCATCATAGTACCCGCAACTGGAAATGAAACTGTTGGCGCATGAAACCCATAGTCCATTAGACGTTTGGCAATATCGGTGACTTCAATTCCATTGGTTTTGAAAGAACGGCAATCGATAATCATTTCGTGGGCTGCACGGCCTTTTTCACCAGTATAAAGAGTTGGGTAATACCCCTCAAGCCGTTCTTTAATGTAGTTGGCATTTAAGATGGCGACCTTTGTAGCTTGAGTAAGGCCCTCTGCTCCGAGCATTTTAATATATCCATAAGAGATTAGGCAAGCAAGCGCAGAACCATAAGGTGCCCCAGAAATCGATGTGATGGCTTGGCTCCCCCCAGTTTTTATTAATGGATTTCCAGGGAGAAAGGGTGTGAGCTGTTCGGCTACACAAATAGGTCCTACTCCTGGACCACCACCACCGTGTGGTATAGCAAAGGTTTTATGTAAGTTGAGGTGGCATACATCCGCACCAATTTGTCCAGGGTTTGTAAGTCCTACTTGCGCATTCATATTTGCGCCGTCCATGTACACTTGTCCGCCGTAATCGTGAATGATTTGTGTGATTTGTTTTATTTCAGATTCATAGACTCCATGGGTTGAAGGATAGGTAACCATAAGGGCAGCAAGACTGTCCTTATGTTGAATGGCTTTTTGACGTAAATCTTCAACATCAATATTTCCGTTTTCGGAGGATTTAGTGACCACAACTTTCATTCCAGCCATCACGGCACTGGCGGGGTTTGTACCATGAGCAGATGATGGGATGATGCATATTTTTCTGTGGTGATCTCCACGCGATTCATGATATGCCTTGATCGTCATAAGCCCAGCAAATTCGCCCTGAGCTCCAGAATTGGGTTGCAAAGAGGTGCCTGAAAAACCAGTAATTTCGTTGAGTTGTTTTTCTAGTGTGCTAAGTACTTCAGCATATCCTTTAACTTGATCTAATGGGGCAAAGGGATGGATATTTCCCCAATTGGACCAACTTAATGGCAGCATTTCTACTGCAGCATTTAGCTTCATTGTACAAGAACCTAGGGAAATCATTGAGAAATTCAATGCTAAATCTTTGCGCTCTAGGCGTTTGATGTAGCGCATCAACTCTGTCTCTGAATGGTAGGTGTTAAAAACAGAATTAGTAAGAAAACTTGATTTTCTGATTAAATTTTCGGGGAGAACTTCACTTGATGAATCTTCAAGTTCGATTGTGTTGTTTAATGCTTTTGAAAAAATAGAAAGAATTACTTTTAAGTCCTTTTCGTCTGTAGTTTCATTTACAGAAATGGAAACAGTAGTGGTATCAGGGTAAAAGAAATTAACCTCATGATTTACTGCAATTTCTTTGATTTTGTCGACCTTTTCGACTTTGATGCGTAAGGTGTCAAAATAGTTATGATATTCAAGAACTAGTCCTGCTTTTGTCAATGCATTGGCAAGACGATTTGTGTTTTGATGGACTTTGTTGGCGATATATTTTAGTCCATTTGGCCCATGGTATACGGCATACATGCCAGCCATTACAGCCAGTAAAACTTGCGCGGTACATATGTTGGATGTAGCTCGATCTCTTTTGATGTGTTGCTCTCTAGTTTGAAGCGCCATACGTAGAGCACGTTGCCCGTTCATATCTTTTGTTACTCCTATTATTCGTCCAGGGATATGGCGTTTATAGGCTTCTTTAGTAGCAAAGTATGCGGCATGTGGCCCTCCATAACCCATAGGAATCCCAAAACGCTGCGTGGTGCCCACCACTACATCGGCACCAAATTTCCCAGGTGCTTCAAGTTTTACTAAACTCAGAATATCCGCAGCGACAGCAACTTTGATATTGTTGGCATTAGCCGTTTCAATAAAGGTTTCTATGTCTGTAATATTTCCTGATGCACCTGGATATTGTATAAGGGCTCCAAAAAAATCCGAATTAAATTTAAACTCTTCAGCATTGCCAATGACCAGTTCGACTCCAATAGGGATAGCTCTAGTTTGAAGTACAGCCAGTGTTTGGGGGAATATATCTTCTGAAACAAAAAACTTAACTACAGCTGATTTTACAGAGGCACGGTCTCTAACGGCAAATAAAAGTGCCATTGCTTCAGCTGCCGCGGTACTCTCATCAAGCAAGGAAGCATTAGCCAATTCCATTCCGGTTAGGTCTGTTATCATTGTTTGAAAATTCAGTAAAGCTTCAAGGCGACCCTGAGCAATTTCTGCTTGGTATGGAGTATACGCGGTGTACCATCCGGGGTTCTCAAGTATATTTCTTTGAATTACTGCAGGTAAATTGGAAGGGTGATATCCCATTCCAATATAGGATTTAAAAACTTTATTTTTTGAACCCAAATTGTGGATGTGTTCTAGAAATTTTTGCTCACTCAGTGGATGCTCTAACTTCAAAGGTCTTGGAAGGCGGATATTGTTTGGTACAGTTTGGGCGATTAATTCGTCTATGGACTGAACTCCTATGGCCTGTAACATTTCGTTGACCTGAGTAGTATTAGGACCTATATGTCTTTGCGAAAAAATATCTGGGTTCATATCTTCTTTTTTAGAAATGGTACACAAAATTACGGATTTATTCATGTTTTTTTTGTTAATAAATTAAAGTTTTTAACCGATTTTTAAGCTTATCAACAGTTTGATTATTTTTGTAGGGTGATTTTTTTAAAACGCTTATTCAAATTTTACATCAATAGTAGTTTACACGTGGCTTGTTCTGTGTTGGCGCTCGCTCATTTAACTCTATTGCGCTTGGGGGGCTCTGGAAGCTTTTCTTTCTTTTGCACAGTTTTTTTTGCTGCTGTTTTTGGTTATAATTTTGTCAAATATTTCGGATTAGCTAAATTCCATTACCGTTCACTTACTACTAAGCTTAAAGAAATACAAACCTTAAGTATTCTCTGCTTGATTGGGTTTATATTTTATTTTTTTATGATTAAAAATGCCCTTAAGTTGAGCTTATTAGTTTTGGGATTAATTACATTTTTTTACGGGATGCCTTTGAAGTGTGTTTCTTCAAAAAGTTTGAGAAGAATCACTGGCCTTAAAATATATGTCATCGCTTTTGTCTGGGCAGTCACAACTTCATTTTTGCCACAACTAGAAAATGGTCTTGAATTAGCGGATATTCATTATATCTGGATTATGGAACGTTTTATTTTTATACTTGTTTTAATGTTGCCGTTCGAGATTAGAGATATGTATTTTGATGATTTAAAACTCTCGACCATCCCTCAACGTATTGGGCTATACAATACTAAAATATTAGGTTGTTTCGGAGTTTTTTTACTGTTTGTATTTATTTCTCAAAACACCAATGCAGTAGCGTTTATTTCCTCGAGCTTGACATTGCTTTTTCTACTTTTATTTTTGACCAAAAGTCGCCCTGATCGTTCCGTTTATTTTACGGCTTTTTGGGTAGAATCACTTCCAATTATTTGGTGGATTATGTGGTTTGTTTTGGACAAATTAAAGGAGTCCTGCACGTTCTAAGAGCGCCTTATTGCTTGCTGATTCACCTCTAAACCTTTTGTATAAAACATGGGGTTCTTCAGTGCCGCCTTTACTCAAAATATGCTCTTTTAAACGCTCTGAAATTTCGGTATTGAAAACCCCATTACTTTTAAAAAATGCAAATGCATCTGCATCCAACACTTCAGCCCATTTATAGCTGTAATACCCTGAAGAATATCCTCCTTGAAAAATATGTGCAAAAGCTGTAGACATGCAGTTTTCGGCAACATCTGGAAATAATTGTGTACGCCTAAAAATTTCTTTTTCATGAGTTTTTACGTCCTTAATGTTCGAGGGGTCCTGAGCATGCCAACTCATATCTAGAAGTCCAAAACTCAGTTGACGAAGGGTTTGTATTCCTTGTTGAAATTTTCCTGCTGCTTTTAATTTTTCTATCCATTCAATAGGAATAAGTTTACCCGTTTTGTAGTGTTTGGCAAACAAATTCAATGCTTCCTTTTCAAAACACCAATTTTCCATTAATTGGCTAGGAAGTTCAACAAAATCCCAAGCAACGCTGGTCCCCGATAGACTGGGGTAGGTCGTGTCCGCCAGCATTCCATGAAGCGCATGACCAAATTCATGAAAAAGTGTTGTTACTTCATTAAATGTAAGTAAAGACGGTTTTGTTTGTGTGGGCTTTGTAAAATTACAAACGATCGATACATGTGGTCTTTCGTTATGTCCATTCAATTTGTATTGGGGCTTGAACGAAGTCATCCATGCACCACTACGTTTCCCTTGTCTTGGAAAAAAATCAGCATAAAAAACAGCCACAAGATTTGAAGAATCGTCAACTACTCTGTATGTTTTAACATCTTGGTGGTAGGTGTCGATATTTTGTACTTCTTCAAATTGTAGACCAAAAAGTTTTTCAGCAATTTGAAAAGCCCCGTCAATCACGTTTTCTAACTTAAAATAGGGTTTAAGTTGCGCATCGTCAATATCAAATTGTTGTTTTTTTAGTTGTTCGGAGTAGTATGCATTATCCCATTTTTGAAGTGTTTTTAAGCCGTCAATTTTTTGTGCAAATTGACTTAAATTCTCAAATTCTTTTTGTGCAAATGGCCTTGCTTTTTCAAGCAAATCAGAAAGAAATAACTTTACTGTTTGGGGTGTTTTGGCCATGCGTTCTTCTAGTATATAATCTGCATGAGTTTTGTAGCCCAAAAGATTGGCTCTTTGAAAACGAAGTTTAGCAATTTCTAAAACAATTTTTTGGTTGTCTAATTCATTGTTTTGAAAGCCCTTTCTACCAAAAGCAAGAGCTAGTCTTCTGCGTAATTCCCTATTTTTTGCATACTTCATAAAGGGAACATAGCTAGGATAATCCAAGCTAATAATCCATCCTTTTTTTTCTTTTTGAATAGCCCTCAATTTTGCTGCCTCTTTTTCATCGTCGGGCAAACCTTCAAGTTTTGATTCCTCAAGGATATGCAGTTCAAAGTTATTTGTTTCTGCGAGTAAATGCTCGCCGAATGTCAGTTTTAATTTGCTTAAAGCTTTATCAATTTCGCGCAGATGTTCTTTGTCTTTAGTATTCAGTAAGGCTCCGTTTCGTGAGAAGCTTTTATATTTCTTTCCCAGTAGCTGAGCTTGTTCTTGGGTTAGGGTCAAACTATCTTTTTGTTCAAAAATGCTTTTAATTTTGCTAAATAAAACCTCGTTGAGGGCTACATCATTAGAAAATTCTGCCAGTATGGGTGAGATTTGCTGTGCTATTTGCTGAATATCTCCATTGGTTTCGGCTGCATTGAGGTTAAAGAATATACTCGATATCCGTTCCAATTCGAGAGCTGAAAATTCAAGAGCTTCAATTGTATTTTGAAATGAAGGGGCTTCTAAGTTGTTACAAATGGCATTTATTTGTGCTTTAGATTTTGTAATTGCAGTTTTAAAGGCATCAATAAAATCTGCTGTTTTAATCTTAGAAAACGGTGCAGTACCATAAGGACTGTCAAAGCGCTGATTTAGAATATTCATTAGGGGGTTCGGCTCGAATTAAGAGTTTAAATTTTTAGAGGCATTTTCGACTTTTAGTTTTAATCCATCTTTATAAACTTGAATTTTGTCTAAAACACATTGATCATTTGAACCTATAATTTGTGCAGCTAGAATCCCTGCATTTTTTGCGCCATTTAAGGCAACAGTTGCCACGGGGACGCCACCTGGCATTTGTAAAATCGATAAAATAGAGTCCCATCCATCGATGGAGTTGCTGGACTTTACTGGCACACCAATTACAGGTAACGGGCTTATGGCTGCAATCATACCTGGAAGATGCGCAGCACCACCAGCACCAGCTATAATTACTTTTAGACCGCGTTTGTGTGCTGTTTTGCCGTATTCAAATAATTTTTCAGGGGTACGGTGGGCAGAAACAATATCAACTTCAATACCAATATCGAAACTTTCAAGAATTTCGATTGCTTCTTTCATGACAGGCATATCGCTGTCACTACCCATAATGATTCCTACTTGTGCCATATTATTTACTTATTACTTTTATAGTTTCTTTTACTTGTTGTGCTATTTCACGTGCCTTGTCAATTTCTGAATGTACAATTGTGACGTGTCCCATTTTTCGAAATGGGCGTGTTTCTTTTTTGCCATAAATATGTGGGGTTACACCCTCTAATTCTAAAATTTTTTCTATGTTTTGATAAACAACAGCTCCGTTGTACCCCTCTGCTCCAACTAAGTTGACCATAACACCACTCACTTTATTTCGGGTTTCACCTAAGGGTAAATTCAATACAGCACGTATGTGCTGTTCAAACTGCGAAGTGTAGCTAGCTTCAATAGTTTGATGTCCAGAATTATGAGGTCTCGGCGCGACTTCATTGATAAGTATGTTATCGTCTTGAGTTAGAAACAGCTCAACAGCTAACAGCCCTACATGCTTAAAAGCTGCTGCTGTGTTCAGGGCGACACGCTCAGCTTTTTTTTCTATGGCATTAGAAATTCGTGCCGGACATAATACATATTCTACTTGGTTGGCTTCAGGGTGAAATTCCATTTCAACTACAGGGTAAGCGCGGATTTCTCCTTGAGGTGATCTGGCAACCGTTACAGCAAGTTCTTTTTTGAAAGGGACTAAGTCTTCAGCAATGCATTCAACGTCAGGAAGCGCTTTCATGTCCGAAAGAGTTCGAATAACCTTGACTCCCTTACCATCATATCCAAATTGCGCACTTTTCCAAACGAAGGGAAGGGTTTGTGCTTCATTTTCAATAGCGGTAGTGAGTTCTTCTGAGTTTGTATAACGTGTAAATGATGCAGTAGGTAAACCATGTTCACTATAAAATAGTTTTTGTTTTGCTTTATTTTGGATTATGGCCAAAGTATCAGCTGCTGGATAAACGTTTACACCTTCATTCTCCAATGCTCTCAGTGCTGAGACGTTTACATTTTCAATTTCAATAGTTAGTGTATCTACTTTTTTTCCGAATTCAAAAACAGTTTCGTAATCCATAAGATCACCTACAAAGAACGCATCACAGGCTATTTTTGATGGCGCTTCAGGATTTGGATCAAGCACATAGGTTTGAATGTCAAATTTCCTTGTGGTATAGAGCAGCATTTTCCCAAGTTGTCCACCGCCTAAAATACCGACTTTATGTTGAGAAGAGAACAAGTGCATATTTGCCTAATTGCTAAAGATTGAATTCTAGCGCAAAAATACACTTAAAAATGGAATCTTGCATCAAAATCCTTCAGCAAAACACTTTTTAACCTCTGTATTTAATTATCTTTGTGACCAAATCTTGATTTGATATTAAAACATTTTCTTTAAACTTTTACAACCTTAGCTGAAATCAACATGAAAAACATTGTATTATTTGGCCCCCCGGGTGCAGGAAAAGGTACTCAAGCCAACTTCTTAAAAGACAGCTATGATCTGGTGCACATATCCACAGGAGATGTCTTTCGTTACAATATTAAAAATCAAACTGATTTAGGAATATTGGCCAAATCATTTATGGATAAAGGTGATCTTGTTCCAGATCAAGTCACAATAGATATGTTAGCGGACCAAGTGGCCAAAAACCCGCAGGCTAATGGGTTTATTTTTGATGGATTTCCACGAAACACATTTCAAGCCGAGGCATTAGATGATATTTTAAAAAATTATAATACTGAGGTCAATGCGATGATTGCATTGGAAGTAGACGACGAAGTCTTAGTGAATCGACTTCTTAAGCGAGGTGAAACTAGCGGTCGTGCTGATGACTCCTCAGAAGAAATAGTGCGGAACCGTATTAAAATATACTATGATGAAACCGCTGTTTTAAAATCTTTTTATGAACAAAAAGACAAATATTACGGGGTTGACGGGGTTGGAGCTATTGATGCAATTACTGCGCGTTTAAACGCCATAATCGATGCGCTGTAAATAGATAAAAAGATGACTGAAGGTAATTTTGTTGATTACATAAAATTATATGCTTCCTCCGGAAATGGTGGAAAGGGCTCGGTACACCTACATCGCGAAAAATACATCACAAAGGGCGGACCGGATGGAGGTGATGGTGGTCGAGGAGGACATGTGATCATTCGAGGAAACGAAAACCTTTGGACATTACACCATCTAAAATTTAAAAAACATTTAAGAGCAGGCCACGGCGAACATGGTAGTAAGAGCCGAAGTACTGGGGCCGACGGCGTTGATGTTTATATTGATGTACCTCTTGGCAGTGTTGTCCGCGAAACAGAATCCAATACAATTTTATTTGAAATCACTGCGCACGACGAAGAAGTTATTTTGTGTGAAGGTGGTAAAGGAGGGCGCGGGAATTGGCACTTCAAATCGTCAACCAATCAAACCCCGAGATATGCACAACCTGGAATGCCTTCTATTGAAAAATATGTTACAATAGAATTAAAAATTCTTGCCGATGTTGGACTCGTTGGTTTTCCCAATGTTGGGAAATCCACATTATTGTCTGTTGTAACTTCAGCAAAACCTAAAATTGCGGATTATGAATTTACAACCTTAAAGCCGAATTTGGGTATTGTGGAGTATCGAGACTTCCAGTCTTTTGTAATGGCTGATATTCCAGGAATTATAGAAGGTGCTGCAGAGGGTAAGGGCTTGGGTCATTATTTTTTACGGCATATCGAACGCAATTCAATTCTCTTATTTTTGATTCCAGCTGATGCTGATGATATAAAAAATCAGTACGATATTTTGTTGGATGAGTTGAGACGCTACAATCCAGAAATGCTAGATAAAGAACGCATCGTAGCTATTTCTAAAAGTGATTTATTGGATGATGAATTAAGAGCGGAGCTCAAACAAATTCTTGATAAACAAATGCCTGTTGAGTACTTGTTTATATCATCTGCGGCACAAACTGGTATCATGAATCTAAAAGACCTTCTTTGGAAACAGCTTAATACTTAAAGACTGTCTTTAGACTTACTTTGATGACTTACAATATAGATGTTAAAACTAATGAAAAGAGTCTGTTTTTTTCTTGTCTTTTGCTTCCAGCCTTTCCTTTTTGGTCAATCTATTCCTAAAGATTTCAATGCATTGTGGAAAGTCAAGGACTATAAATCACTAGTAGAGAAGTTAGAGCAGTTTACCGTCCTTTATCCAAATCATTTGGAAGCAATAGAACAACTTGGTGATGCCTACGGACGAATCTCTGAATGGAATCGCGCTTCAAAGTGTTATGAAAAACTAATCCGTGTAAAACCAGATGAGGCTAACTATCATTATAAATACGGTGGCGTACTTGGTAAAATGGCAAAAGAGAGCTCAAAGTTCAAGGCCTTAGGTCTGATTAATCAGACAAAAAAATCATTCACTACTGCTGCCAAGCTAGATCCGTATCATTGGGCAGTACGTTGGGCACAAGTGCAGTTGTATGTACAATTACCTGGATTTTTAGGGGGTAGTTATGATAAAGCAATAGCATATGCTGAGGAGCTACAATCAATTTCTAAACTCGATGGCTATTTTGCTAAAGTTTATATTTATGAGCAGATGGATGATCATAGTCTTGCTCGAGAGTATATGAAAAAAGGGATTAAGCTAAGACAAGATTTTTCATGTTTAAATTCAAAACACCATTCAGAACATTGTAAAATAAACAGCAATGACCTTCGTTACTATTTGGCTTTAGCCTATTTGTCCGAGAAAATGGAACTGAACACTGCAGCATTTTTATTTGAAAAATATATTTCTGATTTTAGTTCAGCTGATACAGTACCACTTGAATTAGCGTATTTTCAATTGGCGAACCTATGTTTAATTCAGGACAATACTCAAGGAGCTTTGACTCATTTAAACCACGCCTTAGAATTGAATTCAGATTTTGATTTAGCCAAAAATGCAAAAAAGCGTATTTTAATGACTTTGCCTGATTAAAATTTTAGTTACTCTGCGTATATTTACGTTAAATAATTTTTTATGAATGTTCATTTTATCGCCATTGGCGGCGCAGCAATGCACAATTTAGCACTTGCCCTACATTTGAAAGGCATACATGTCACGGGCAGTGATGATGTTATCTTTGAACCTTCAAAATCTAGGTTAGACCGCTATGGTTTATTGCCCCAAGAAATCGGGTGGGATCCAGATCGAATAAATTCTTCCCTAGACGCAATTATTTTGGGCATGCATGCAAAAGCCGATAATCCGGAGTTGTTGAGAGCCCAAGAGTTGGCGTTAAATATTTATTCTTATCCTGAATTTATTTTTGAACAAGCCCAACAAAAAACACGTGTAGTAATAGGCGGAAGCCATGGTAAAACTACAATTACAGCAATGATTCTTCACGTATTGGACTACCATGGTAAGGAGGTCGATTATATGGTTGGAGCACAATTAGAAGGCTTTGACGTCATGGTTAAGCTAACGCATCACAATGACTTTATTGTCTTGGAGGGCGATGAGTATTTAAGTTCACCTATCGATTTGAAACCAAAATTCCACCATTATAAACCTAATATAGCTTTATTAAGTGGGATTGCTTGGGACCATATTAATGTATTTCCGACTTTTGAAGATTATAAAGAGCAGTTTTCTATTTTCACAGACAGCATAGTCGAGGGGGGTAGTATTTCTTATAATTCAGAAGATTGTTATGTTAAAGAGGTTGTTGAAAAAAGCCCTAACCCCATTCGGAAATTTCCCTACAAAACACCTCATTACACTATAGAAAATGGGGTAACCTACTTGGAAACCCCTGAGGGGCCTATGCCTTTAGAGATTTTCGGAAAGCATAATCTTAATAATTTAGCTGGTGCCAAATGGATTTGTCAGCATATGGGTGTTGACGAGGATGATTTTTATGAGGCTATTGCTTCATTTAAAGGCGCTAATAAACGATTAGAAAAAATAGCTGAGCAATCGTCTTGTGTTGTTTATAAAGATTTTGCTCACGCACCGAGTAAAGTAAAAGCCACTACAAGTGCTGTTAAAAATCAATACCCAAAACGGCGTCTTCTTGCTTGTCTAGAATTGCATACCTTCAGCAGTCTGAATGAGAGTTTTCTATCTGAATATGATCAAACTTTAGCTATGGCTGATGAGGCTGTGGTGTTTTTTTCGCCAAGCGCATTAAAAATCAAAAAAATGAAACCCATAAGTGAGGAGCAAATAGCACATGCTTTTCAACACAATAATTTGACTGTCTATACAGATCCTAGGCAATTCCAGGAATTTTTAAAGGCTCAAAATTACACAGACACAGCCCTATTGCTGATGAGTTCGGGAAATTATGGGGGTTTGAACTTTGATACATTGGGCCAAATGATTATCTAATTTATTTACCTACAACACATTTAATACTATGCCCCAATATTCATTACCCATTAATCAATGGTCACAAGCCGATCAACCACGAGAAAAATTAAGAGACAAAGGCGCTCGTTTTTTAAGCGATGCAGAGCTATTAGCGATTGTCATTGGATCTGGGACACAACAGATTAGTGCTGTTGGTTTATCTAAAATTCTATTATCTGGTGTTCGAAATAACTTAAATAAGTTAGGTAAATGTACATTAGCTCAACTTACCAATTACAAAGGAATAGGAGAGGCTAAGGCCATTAAGATAATGGCAACAATGGAACTTGGCCGTAGATACAAATCTACGTCAGTCGAGGACCAAGCAGAAATGGCTTCGAGTACGTCTGTTTTTGAGCTTATGCAGCCTATCTTGGGTACTTTAGACCACGAAGAATTTTGGGTGCTTTATCTCAATAATGCCCACAGGCTAATTTCTAAAAGTCAATTGAGTAAGGGTGGAATTACAGCGGCACTAGTCGACAAACGTTTACTGTTTAAAAGAGCACTTGAAGTTGGCGCTGTAGCGCTGATTTTAATCCATAATCATCCTTCCGGAAAAATAGAACCTAGTACTTTTGACCTAAGGCTTACAAATACACTAAAAACTGCAGCTAAAACTTTAGATATTAAAGTATTAGACCACCTTATTGTCACAGAAAAAACCTATTTTAGTTTTGCCGATGAAAATTTGCTCTAATGCTACTCATTTATACACCAAAAATAACCAGTAGACTAAAGTTTGTATTTAAACAAATATGCACACGTATTTTAGGTATTCCAATCGATTTTACAACAACAATCGAGGTTTTTATTGCACATTCTGGGTTAAAAATGTCCTATGGGCCACAGCCATTGGGCTCTGAATTTTTTATTAAAAGTAATGGATTACTTTTTGAGCAAGGTCTGTCAGATATTGAAATTAATGTTCAAAATTGGGGGGACTCTAAATGTTTTTTTTATGTCGGAGAAAAAAGTCATTTACCATTCGATATTTTCTCGGCTTCATTTTATCTACTGAGTCGCTATGAGGAGTATTTACCACATGTCAAAGACGAATTTGGGCGGTTTACTAAAGCCTATAGTTTAGCATACCAACATCAATTTTTAGACCAGCCAGTTGTTGATATTTGGGCCTACAAATTTAAATCTGAACTAGAAGTTCATTTTCCGGATTTCACTTTTAAAGCTAAAGCGTATAGAATTCATCCAATTATAGACGTGCCAATGGCCTATTTTTTTAAAAACAAAGGACTTTTGCGTTCTGTAGGAGGATTTCTTTCTGACCTATATCATTTTAGATTTAAACTTTTTTATGAGCGCTTTTTGGTGTTATTTGGGCTTAAAAAAGACCCTTTCAATACGTTCAATTGGATCATAAATCGACAAAAGAAATCCAAGCAAAAGTTTGATGTTTTCTTTCTTGTAGGCGATTATTCTACTTACGATAAGGGCATCAATCTAAATAAAAAAGAATTTGTTGCACAGATAAAATCTATCAGAGATTACTGTCATGTTGGGCTCAAAACTTCTTTTTTAGCTCTTGATGATTTTGATAAATTAAAACAAGAAAAACGTCGACTAGATGCAGTTATAAACTCAAATTCGCGTAAGGCTAGAGCCTCATTTTCTAAGGTCAATCTACCGACTACCTATCGAAACTATGTGGATTTGGAAATAGAAACAGATTTTTCAATGGGTTATCCAGGTACTATAGGATTTAGAGCGGGAACGTGTACCCCATTTTTGTTCTACGACTTGGATTTTGAAGTTCAGACCCCCCTGATGATTCACCCTTATCAATTGATGGATTTCTCACTGCTTAAATACAACTCTTTTTTAGACAAGAAAGAAACCCTTCTTAAAATTATCCAGCAGGTAAAAAATGTGAATGGAGTTTTTACTCCTGTGTTTCATAACTATACCTTCAGCGGGTGGGATAGATGGTCCGATTTTAAAACCTTGTTTAACATTATTTTAGATTCAAATAAAGATGTATCAGCATAAAAAACACTTATTTTTTGATCTCGACCACACTCTTTGGGATTTTGATAAAAACTCTGCATTGACTTTTGAATACATTTTTAAAATCAACAGTATTGAAGTGAATTTAAATACTTTTTTAGAGGTTTATATGCCAATAAACTTGGCGTATTGGAAGTTATATAGGGAGGATAAAATTGATAAAGATCGTCTGCGGTATGCACGACTTAAAGATACATTTGACGCACTTAATACTCAAATCAGCACCCGAATAATCTATAAACTTTCTGATGATTATATAATTCACCTATCTAGGTACAATCATTTGTTTGATGGGGCCATCGCTGTTTTAGATTATTTATATCCAAAATACAGCTTGCATATCATAACCAATGGTTTTAAAGAGGTACAAAACGGAAAATTAAATAAATCTGGAATTGCACATTATTTTGAGACTGTTACCAATTCAGAAATGGTCGGAGTAAAAAAACCTAATCCTAAAATTTTTAAGCATGCACTTAAACAGGCTAAGGCCTTGCCTGAACATAGCCTTATGATTGGCGATAACTTGGAGGCAGATATTTTAGGGGCTATAGATTTCGGTATAGATGCCTTGTGTTTTAATTACCATAAGGAGATTATTCCAAAAGCTATACAGTCTATCGATCAGCTTTTGGAGCTCAAGCATTTTCTGTAATTTTAAAAAAATAAGTATCTTCAACATAAAATAAATACCCATGAAAAATAACTCACTCATAGTTTTTTGCTTATTGATTGCTTTTCAAAACTTCACCTTTGCGCAAAGTGACATCAATAATTACAAGTATGTTTCGGTTTCAGATCGTTTTGATTTTTTAAAAACAGCAGATCAGTATCAGCTTAACTCTTTAACAAAATTCTTACTTAATAAAAGCGGTTTTACGGTACTGGACAGGTTAAATAGTTATCCGAAAGATCTTTCAGAAGACCGCTGTTTATTGCTGGATGTCTCAGTTGAAAAACTAAAAGGATTTTTAAAAACAAAACTTGAGGTTCAGTTTAGAAACTGCCGAAGTGAAATTATTTACAAGTCGGAAATAGGAACTTCCAAACAAAAAGATTTTCAGAAAGCCTATCACGAAGCTTTACGCTCTGCCTTTGAATCTGTAGCTGCTCTGGAATACCGCTATGAAGCCCGTCAATCTTCAGTTGTTGCTAAAGATACAAGTCCAACATTATCTGCCAAGGCACCTGCTTCTGTGGAAGTGTCAGCACCCAACAAAGTGCCCCCTGTGCCCGAAGCTCCTGTTGTATCCTCTGCTGCTGTAGTAACATCCGTACCACCACCAGCGCCAAAAGCTCCTCAAACTCCGAAAGTTGTTGTTTCACAAGACGAAAAAAATACGATTCTAGTTAAGGCTACTAACTATGGCTTTAAGGTTCTAGATGTTGTTTCTAATAAGGTTTTATACACACTTCATGCTACAATATATGATGGAGTTTTTATTATAGATAATAAATCTGGTATTGCATACCAGCGAGGGAATCGTTGGGTTCGCGAGTATGTTTCTGACTCAAAAATAGTTATTGAACCTCTTTTTTAGTTGGTGTATTAATAATTGTATTTATCCTTCCAGCGTTGTTTTAGAAAGTCTTTTTGGGCTTGTTCTCTAGCATTATCACCAGGGGTATAAAATGTGGTATTCTTTATGGTTTGGGGTAAAAATTCTTGAGCAACAAAATTTTCATCATAGTTATGAGCGTATTTGTATTCCTCACCGTAGCCTAGCGTTTTCATAAGCTTTGTGGGTGCATTTCGAAGGTCCAAAGGCACACTTAGGTCCCCCGTATTTTTTACGGTTTCCATAGCGGAATTTATGGCCTGGTAGGCCGCATTACTTTTTGGAGAACAAGCCAGATAGGTTGCACATTGACTGATTACGATTCTGGCTTCAGGCATACCAATACTAGCGACTGCTTGCATTGTAGAATTGGCCATAACCAATGCTGTGGGGTTAGCATTTCCAATATCCTCGCTGGCCAAAATCAATAACCGTCTTGCAATAAATTTCACATCCTCGCCACCAGATAACATTCGAGCAAGCCAATATACCGCTGCATTGGGATCGCTACCTCGAATGGATTTTATGAAGGCCGAAATAATATCGTAGTGCTGATCTCCACTCTTGTCGTACAAGGCAACATCGTTTTGTACCTTCTCAGTTACAAGTTTATTGGTGATTATAATTTTTTCCGATGACTCCGAATTGATAATAAGTTCAAAAATATTGAGTAATTTTCGAGCGTCTCCACCAGAAAGGCGAATGAGCGCCTCGGTTTCTTTTAGCTTTATTTGTATTGACTGCAAAACTTCGTCGGTGGTAATTGCACGTTGTAATAAGTCTTCTAAATCTTTTTTCTCAAAAGGGTTTAAAGTATACACTTGACAGCGAGACAATAGGGCAGAGATGACTTCAAAGCTTGGGTTTTCTGTGGTTGCTCCAATGAGTGTTACCCACCCTTTTTCCACAGCTTGCAGCAGCGAATCTTGTTGTGATTTACTGAAGCGGTGAATTTCATCAATAAAAAGAATAGGGTTTTTAGTAGTGAAAAGGCCACCGCTTTGTTTGGCTTTTTCAATAACTTCACGCACGTCTTTAACACCAGAATTTATAGCACTCAAGGTGTAAAACGGCCGATCAGATGTCTTGGCTATAATGGTAGCTAGTGTAGTTTTCCCTATGCCTGGTGGTCCCCATAATATCATGGAAGGGATCAAACCCTGTTTCAACCCTTGTGTAAGCGCACCTTGTGGTCCTACCAAATGTTGCTGACTTATATAGTCTGATAATGTAGTTGGACGTAAACGTTCGGCAAGTGGCGTATTCATACCACAAATTAAACCTTTTTTTTAAGTAATTTCAAGTTTCGTATTTTTATGTCTATGAAAACAGCTTCATCTTTTCGATTTACGACTGGCGTTCTGGGTTACCCGCTTTTTTTTGTCCTGCTTGTTTGGCTCGTTTTTTGGGCCGATTTTCGATTTGGTCTTCATCTCAGCGAGTTGGGAATTTATCCTCGTAAATTAGAGGGGTTAATTGGCGTTATTTTTAGCCCTTTTGTTCATGGTTCTTTGGACCATGTATACCACAATAGTATTCCTTTATTAGTTCTTTCTATGGCTTTGTTTTATTTCTACAGGCCCGTTGCCTGGAAAATTGTAGTAGGAGGGATTCTGCTTTCTGGATTTATGACTTGGTGTATTGGTAGCTCAGCTTACCACATTGGTGCGAGTGGACTTATTTATGTATTGTTGAGTTTTCTTTTGTTTAAAGGATTACTTTCAAAGCATTACCGATTGATTGCCCTTTCGTTAGTTGTTGTTTTTCTTTATGGTGGAATGATATGGTACATTTTTCCTGTCAAGGAAAAAATGTCTTGGGAAGGTCATTTTTCGGGATTTGTAGTTGGTATTTTGTTTTCTCTTAGATTTAAATCTTCCATTGCTAAACCCATTAAATATGCTTGGGAAGAAGCCGATTTTGATGCTTCTGAGGATCCTTTTTTACAGCAATTTGATGAAGATGGTAATTTTATTGAATCATCAAAATTTGAGAAGGATTCAAATCCTCAAATACACTATTCTTTCAAAGAGGAGGAGTGACGTTGGCGCACCACTTCGTAAAGAAAAGCGCCACAAGCTACAGACACATTCAATGAGGCGATACTGCCATACATTGGTAATTTGGCTTTGTTATCAACTAGCTTAAGAACAGAAGGGGAGACCCCTTTACCTTCAGAGCCCATAACGATGGCGGTTGCTGCTTTAAAATCTACTTCATAAAGTGTTTGATCTGTTTTTTCTGTGGCTGCAATTACTTTAATTTCAGAGGCTTGAAAGTAAAAAATAGCATCTTTGATATGATCTACTTTACATATAGGTATGTTAAATACCGCTCCAGCACTTGTTTTTATGGTATCGCCATTGATTGGGGCGCTTCCACTTTTTTGTACAATGATACCATCGACTCCAGTACATTCTGCAGTACGAATAATGGCGCCAAAGTTGCGTACGTCACTCAACTGATCGAGAATTAAAAATAAAGGATTTTCTTTTGTTTCTTTTACTGCGGAAACTAACGCATCTAATTCATAAAACGCAATAGGGGCAATATGTGCCACAGCACCTTGGTGGTTGTTTGGTGTAAGCCTGTTGAGTTTTTCTATAGGCACATAGCTGCAATTGATCCCTCTTTTTCTAACACTATGTTCTAATTGAGAAAACAACTCACCTCTAAGCCCTTTTTGTAAAAACACTTTATCAATAGATTTGTTGGCTTCAATGGCTTCTAAAATAGCGCGTAACCCGTACAGACTTGTTTCTTTTTGCATGCTGTAAAAATACAATTTAATTCAGTTGTTATTCTATAATAAAAAAGCGGGCATTGCCCGCTTTTTTTATTTCAACCTGAAGTTTTATTTCAGTACTACTTTTTTCTGTGTTGATGTGTTTCCTTGGTTTATTTTCAAAATATAAACACCTCTGGCGAAGGCCGACGTATCAATTTGACCTCTAATGGTACCATTACTTTTAGAAATCTCATCTTCGTAAACTACTCTTCCTCTTAAATCGTAGAGCATTAATTGTGTAGTTTTTTCCGAAGCTGGAAATTTAAAATTAATTTCTGTTAGCGCTGGATTTGGCCATATATGAACCGTAGATATTTCTATATCAGCTGTTCCTAGAGTTAAATTTGATCCTGTAACTATAAGTGAAAAATCTTGAGCATCGTCAGTAAGAGTTCCTTTGTGTGACACCGTTAGTGTATAGATGCCCGGTGTCGGATCTTCAATATCAATTTTTTCAACATTATCCACTAAGTTATCACCTGTAATTGCAGAACCAGAAATATTATTTAGATCTAGTTTCCATGGAAAATAAGTTGTACCACCACTTGGCCCTGTTAATCTTAAATCTAAATCGTTGACTAAAGCAGCTAATGGGCTATTGCTTGACCCGTCACGAGCTGTTCCTGCAGGGTCTGTCCAACATATAGTTGCACTCAGAGGTTCACCTGATACAACCTCCATTGTTGTTGAAAAAGTTCCGCCATCTGAAAGTGTACGCTCAGAAATATGTGCACCGCCTTGTGAAGCGGCCAAAATAGTCTCTGCTGCAAACTTTGAATTCAATAAACCCCATCCAAAAATTGGATCTGGCCCAACTCTTGAACCATCGTCACTAGCGGTATGACAAACAAGACCTTTGAGGGTCGCCGATTTCATAAATTCATTATTAATTTCGTTGTAGTATTGTTGCAGTAATAACAATGATCCGGAAACATTTGGAGCAGCCATCGAAGTGCCTGTTTTCACTCCATAAGCCAAATCGTTACCACTCTCAGCTGAAGTTACATCTGTTCCATCACCTGTAATATCTGGTTTTATCCTTCCATCGTCAGACGGTCCTTGGCTACTACTTTGATTAATTGCAAGACTAAGTACATTACCATTAATTATAAATGGGTTATTAGCATTTGCCACAACTAAATTATTTTTCGCATTTTTTTCAGCTGTTAATTTATCAAAACCGCCTGCTAATCCTCCTGAGTATGTTGACTCTCCATCATTCCCAGCTGACACGACTTGGAGATAGTAGGGTGCTAAATAGGCAATACCATCCCAATTAGCAGCATCTGTATCGTAACAACCCATAAGCCATGATGGAGCATTTTGGGCATTATTATCAGGGTCTCTTACAGGAAATCCATAAGAGTGGTTAGAAATTAACAAACCTCCAAATCTTGCTTGATTTAGTACTTCTGTATTGTCATTATTCCAATCATATGAAATTAAACCAGCTTGAGGTGCCATTCCTTTTCTTCCACTCTGGTACCCTCTACCAATCATAGTGCCAGCAACATGTGTACCGTGGCTATCATAACCAGCAGCACCATCCCCATTTTGTACCCTTGAAGTAGATGAGGTGTCACTTTCTCTAAATTCAAAATGTGTGACTCGTGCAATTCCCTTGTCCCATATTCCAATATTCATGTTCTGACCTTCTAAGTTTAAACCCAGCCCCCCACCATTGTGTAGGAAATTTGTTCTCGTAGCTTTGGCGCTATTTACATTGTCAGTCGTAATGTACATTGGCTTACCATCAATAATTTTAGCTATGTAGTAGTTCTTATTTCCTGATTTTATTATTTTTTTAACTGTTTTGTTTTTTTTAAGAAACGTATTTATTTCTTCTTTAATCTCTTCGTTTTCTGTAATCAATCTCGTTTCTAATTTATCTAAAGCCTCAAGATTATAATTTTTAGTAATTTCCTTTTGTTCTTCTAAGGTTTGAGAAGTCGCTACGAGAAAGCTAAACACGAATATAAAAAGAGCTGTGTTTTTCATATTGGGATCTATTTAAATAGTTAGGGCTGTCTATAAAACAGCCCCAACTTTCTTATTTGATTTGATATTTTATAACGGTGTATAAATTGATGTACCATATTCACCATAGCCATTACAATACCAAGATATTGTAATGACACCAGTATCTGGGTCAACATTATTTGGGCTATTGTCTCCAAGAGTTTCTGATTGCATCAAAACATCACCATAGATTTCAGTTTGACCAGACCACATGACTTCACCACAGACTTCAGTAAAAATTAAAGGAAAATATCCATCCCCCATTGAATATACAAGGGAGTAGACATCTGGCCATAATCCACCTGAAAAATCAGCTACCGAAAAACTTCCGTCACCAAGGGCTGTGATATCAACCTCTTTTGTTATGGGATTGTTATCAGGTAAAAAATCATGGTATCCATAGGTCGTAGTCACGCTGTATGTACCTGACATGTCTATAAGGTCACATGTCTTGATAGTTACTCTATATGTGGATGAAAAATCTGGAGCAATACCCATACCTACATTTCTATTATTTGATTGCATTACCACATCAAAAATGTATGTATTAGCTATGTTTAGTTCCAGACTGGCCAAATCAATGTTAAGCGTTATAATTCCATCCAAAGTATTGGCAGCTATGATTGAGCTTCCTGAGCCATTTAAAATAACATCACTTGAACTTCCTTGTACATCTGCAGTAGTGAAATCCAAAACAATTTCTGATTTGTTTATTGGTGCAGTAAATCTAAAAGGGATCTTTATAGTGGAAGTCTCTTCTGTCAATAAATCGTTGCTCAGCAATGTTACTGATGGATCTGTTCCGTCAAACTGTAACCAACCATTTTCTGGATTTTCCTCACCCAGACCGTTGTTGTCATCGTCATTACATGCAACTAAAAAAGCCACAGATAAAAACAATACTAGATATTTATTTATTTTTTTCATTTCCTTGAGTTTTAATTTTTAGTAAATGTATACGATGTAATTCCTTCACCTCCACAAGATGCGCCACCGACGTCCTCAGCAAATACTAAAGTAAAGGTTGAATCATCTGTTCCGTTATATGACCCATTTACCGAAGTTGGACCAAGTACAATTGAAGAACCACACCCTACACCTGTAAAAGTATTGTTGATAGCTCCATTGAATATAGAATTACCACAAACTAAGTCAATTGAGAAGTCTGCATTTGGATTACTAAATCCAAATGAAGGGTAGCATTTAACACTAAATACTCTTTCTGAGTTTGATGAACCTGCTGTAACTTCAACTACGGTACCATCGCCCCATACACCGGCATTTGCTGTAGCTCCTATACCACCACCATTGAAGGTAAGTGTGTAATCACCTATTGCAAAATCGTCTGGAAGAGGGTTTTCGTTTTTGGTCATACCAACTGAGTGTGCTGCAGCACTAAAGTCTCCACCATCACTAACAGATACAATATTCAGTACAACTGTTGCAGTTGAACATAGGGTTAGTTCATCAGTCAGCGCTGTTATATTAGCAGTTCCAAAATATTCATTAGCAGGAATTATAACCTGCAAGTCAACATTATAAGATTCAACTGCTGCTGTTGATAATTCTTCGTTAACAGCTAATACAACTGTTCTATCTTCACTAGATAGTGTACTAACACTTACATCAATAGTATCTGATAATGGTTCATCACCTAAATACACTTCCATTGCTGTTGAAGTAGCATCGAAAGTTGCAAATGTTGTACTTGTATTTGGATCATAAATAACATTTTCATGTTCACCACAGGAAAACGCTATTATAGTCAATAATAATAAAGTTATCTTTTTCATAATATTAGTTTTTCTATTAGTTGGCATATCCCGGATTTTGAACAATTGAAGGATTTGCATTTAATTCAACTTGTGGAATTGGAAGAGTAAGTCTGTGGTCACTAGGAAGCATTACACAGTTTCCACCAGAAACACAATCCAAATCATCTCTGTTAATTCCAGTATTCAATCTATCTTTAAATCTTTTAATGTCCAAATATCTATGACCTTCAAAAGCTAATTCGAGCCTTCTTTCTTTTAACACTGCATCGTATGCCTGAGTTTGAGAAATATAAGAATCAAGACTTGTACTAGTTCCTAAACGAGCATCTCTTAACACTTTCAAGGTTGCTGCCGCTCCGTCTAAATTATTAGCATTGACTTGAGCCTCTGCTTTAATTAGATACATTTCAGAAACTCTCATAGCCTTTATATCACTCAAGAATGGAGATGCATTTCCTGGGTATTTATTGATTAGGTGAATGTTATTTTCAGGTTCACTCGGTCCTCCGTTGTTCGTGTTGAAGTTAATGTTAGCAAACAACCTGATATCAGCTGGATTATGAGCATCATGAAGACTGTTGGAAGCCTCAATAAACGGGCCTGCAGAGTTTGTAAAATACCATAAACCACCAACTAATCCAGATGTTCTTGCGGCCTTGAAAATAACCTCAGTGTTATCTGTGTCAAGAAACATACTTAAATATTGCAATTGACCTGCAAGAGGATAAGCATCAATTAATGTTTGAGCATGAGTTAAAGCACTAGAATCGTTTTGTAGTAATGCTAATCTTGCTTTTAATCCAGTAACTAAATCTTGGGAAACATACTTATTATCAGACTGATCAGAAAGTAAAGTGCTAGCTGTATTTAAATCATTAGCGATAAAACTGTATACTTCTGAGTTTGTATTTCTTGGAAGTGTTTCTGAAGTTCCAGGAACACGATCTGAGATAATAATAGATAGAGCATCTCCGTCTAAGTAATCAGTAGTGAAATAGGAAGCTAAAGTTAAATGTCCAATAGCGCGGAGTGTAAGTAACTGACCCTTAATATTGTTGAGTTCAGTTTGTTCTGCTTCTCCGCTTGCTGTAATTAAATCAGAAGCTTCTAAAACTCTATTACACTGGTTTATTAATCTATAATTACTATTCCAGAGGCTAGTTGTATTTCCATCACCAGCAGTAAGTGCCCAGTTATAAAAATTAATTTCCTGACCACCGTTGTCATAACCTGGTTTACAATTGTCTGTAAAAACTGAATTGATTAATATATCGTCTTCAGGACTGTATCTAGCGTATGCTCCATTCAAACCCAACTGTAAATCATCTAGAGTTTCGAAAGTAACATCACTTGTTAAATTTCCTTCTGGAAATATGTCTGTAGCATCTTCACAAGAAAATCCAATGAAGATTAAACCACATACTAATATTAAATTATTTATTTTTTTCATCGTCATTTTTTTAAAAATTAACATCAAGTCCTATTGTGAATATTTTTGAAGTTGGATAGTCGAAAAAATCGCCTGATCTAAAACTTGATTCAGGATCCCAGCCTCTCCATTTACTCCACGTTATAAGATTTTCTGCTTGTACAAAAACTTTCATTTTACTTATCGGTGATCCTTCTTTGAGGAGATTGCCTAGGTTGTATCCAAGAGTAATATTTCTCAATCTTAAAAAGGATGCATCTTCAATATATCTATCAGTTAATCTGTTTCTTATTGACTCGGTAGATAAAGCAGGTATGTATGTTACATCACCAGGTTGTTGCCAAGCATCAAGAAGGCTTGTAGATGAGTTTGATAGACTTGTTAGAGTAGGATCTTCAATTACCCCTAAACTTCCGTTGTTTCTGTATATATCAGCAACAAAAGAAAACTGAGTGTCTAATGTGAAATTCTTCCAAGTACTATTGAAACCAAAACCACCTTGATAGGTAGGATATATTGCTTTGTCAATAAAAACTCTATCATCTTCTGAGTAAACATCTGTAACATTCCCATCAACGTCATAATATAGGTTTTGACCATTAGCAGGGTTTACACCAGCCCATCTTACAGCGAAGAAGGACCCAATTGGCTGCCCCTCAGCTAAAATGGTTCTACCGCCATTATCAACATTTTCTCCATTTGGTAATTTTGTGATTTCGTTTTTGTTGTATGATCCATTTGCAAAAATAGAGACAGAAAAATCTCCACTATTAATTGCTTGCCAGTTTAATGAAAGTTCAGCTCCCCTATTGTTCAATGAACCTATGTTGGCTTGAATAGAATTTGTTCCATTGATACTAGAAACAGGGAATGATTGAAATAAATCTTCCGTAGTTTTATCATAAACATCAATACTACCACTTAGTTTGCGGTTTAGAATTGAGAAGTCAATACCAATATTTGTTTGTTTGTTTGTTTCCCACTTCAAATCATCATTTGCAATTGAAGAGGCATAATAGGCTACAGTATTGTTGTATCCTGTTCCTTGACCATATAAGTTGTAAGTATTCGTTGTTCCACCATAGTAACCACCTGTGATACGATCATTACCGGATGTACCATAAGAGGCTCTTAGCTTAAGGTTGTCAAAGAAAGTGTTGTTTTGCATGAAGTCTTCTTTGTGAATATTCCATCTACCCGATACTGAGTAAAAAGTCGCCCATTTATTAGAGTTAGAAAACCTTGAAGACGCATCACGTCTCCATGACGCTTGAAGACCATATCGGCCATCGTAGTCATATTTTAAAACTCCAAAATATGAGAACAATCCAACTTCAACTTCACTAGAAGCTACTGAAGGAATGTATGGAAATTCTGCTGCACCGTCAATAACACCATCCTCGTTCAAGTCTTCATAAGTGTCTCCAGGAATAAATGAAGCACCGTTACCAACAAGTTTAGGGTTCAAACCATATTGGTCTAGAGAGAATGAGTTAGAGTGAGATTTACTGTATTCTAAGTATGCAGTTACGTCTATAGTGTGTTTGTCATCAATCACATTGTTGTAATTTAAGCTGACAATGTTATTGAATCGAATGTCTCTAAAAAATTGCTCAAAATGATTTCCTTGATATTCTGCATCACCTGAGGCAACAGCTGATTGACCATATATACTTTGAGGGTCTTCAATAAACTTACCTGTGATTTGGGTATAATCCAAACCAAAAGACATGCCAGCTGTGAGATTTTCAGCAAACTCATAATTAGCTCTAACATTCCCAATAAATTTAACTTCTTCTTGTAAATTTGTATTAAGGATAGTATTGTTTAAAGAAGTGTAAGGAGTGTTTGCAAAACTATCTTCACCAGAACCAGTAATATTCAATGTTCCATCTGGATTGTATTGTGAATAGTATGGTAAAGCTACGTAAGGAACCAAAAATGGATTCGATAAGTTACCAGTACCTTCGTTTTGAATAAAATCACTAGTGCTATAATTTGCAGTTATCGATGATGAATAATTAAATTTATCATTTTCACTCTTACCATTAAAATTGTTTCTGAATGAGAACCTTTGTAAGCTACTTCTTCTAGTTACCCCTTCTTGCTCGAAATAATTAAAGGAAGAGTATGAGTTGGTTTTTTCAGATCCAGAAGAAATACTTATGTTATGAGAATTAGTTGTACCATTTCTAAAGAATACATCTGACCAATCTGTGTTTACTTGGTCGGCTATAGCAGCTATTGCCTGGTCTGAGAGACCATTTCCAAGACCTTGGTTTCTAGAACGGTCAAGTTCTAATTTTTGACGGGAATTCATCACATCAAAATTTTGCTCTGGAAGCTGTGAAAAACCAAATTGAGATTTGTAGTTAACAGTAAGATTTGAATTGTACTTTCCTTTTTTGGTAGTTATTACAATCGCTCCATTTGCTCCTCTACTACCATAAAGAGAAGAGGCAGAAGCATCTTTCAATATAGAAATAGTTGCAACATCAGCGTTGTTAATACTCCTGAAGTTATCTTCGTCAACTGGAACACCATCAACTATGAATAAAGGCTCTATGTTACCATTAATTGACCCTACACCTCTTAATATTATCAAACTATTAGCCCCTGGCTGACCAGAACCTGTACCGATATTTAAACCCGGTACTTGTCCCTGAAGCATTTGAACAACAGAAGCATTTGGTCTAGACTCAACGGACTCAGCTGTTAGAGTTGTAATGGCTGAAACTGATTTTTCCTTGCTAATAGCATTGTTTGAATATGCTTCGATAATAACCTCTTCAAGAGCATTATCTGGCACCATTGATGCATTAACCGTATTACTAGCTCCAACAGTTATAGATTGATTGGAGTATCCTACGTAGCTAAAGACAAGAACGTCGCCTACACTTGCAGTTATAGAATAATTTCCATCAAAATCAGTTGAAACTCCAGTTGATGTTCCTTTTATAACAACAGTAGCACCTGGAAGAGGTAGCCCATTGTCATCTGAAACAGTCCCTGAAACATTTTTGTTTTGTGCAAAAGATATTTGCACCACCAACGCTAACAATAGCGTCAGCATTACACTAAACTTTGTTTTCATTTTTGTTAATTATTTGAATTAGTCCTCACAAATGTGATGATAAAAACTCAAAAAACCAACTTTTGTTCAAAAAAAAAGAAGTTTATTTAAACATTTAATTTATTATTTTTACTCGAACACTAGTATTGATAACTAATGTGCCGATTTAATTATAAATCCTTAAATGATATTTTCAGTTAAAATCTATTTTTAAACACTAAAAACCAATGATTTAGGTATTCCTTTATCTTGTGATAAATAAAAAAACCACCCGTGGGTGGTTTTTTGTGATTTTTTCATCTACCTAATTATTAATGGATAATCTTGACTGAATCTTATGTTGATAGCTTTCTTGTCTTTTCTTTTAAAATTAATTATCCCAACATTGTAGATAAGGTTTGCATTCGTTACAACATAGTATTTACTATTTTTAAAAATTTTTTCATACAATTGCATACTAAAATCAATCTTGTTCATGTATGAAATTTGTTGTTTTCCCTCAATTTCAAATTCTATGAATTTAAAAGAAGGAACAGTAAAATTACAGCATTCTTTATTTAATTGAAATTTATAGTCGTGACAAATTTTTACACCATCAATTTCTAACCAAGAATCAGGGGTTATTTTATCCAGATGTATTGGGTCATATTCGATAGAGTATTCTGATTCTGTATGCTGAATGTCTTTTTCACATCCTAAATAAGTTACTAATAAAATAGCACCTAGAAAGAGCATGCCAAAATAAAGACATACTCTTTTGAAATTAAAAAATCTAGATTTTTTTATAGTGTTTTCCATGAGTTTGTGCCACTTGCTGTTCCATCCTGACCAGCATTAGCTTCACCACCAAAGGTGTAAGTCATATCTCCTGTTATTTCTAGTTCACTAGCTGGAACAGGGAAATTTGTTGGTGTTCCTTTTTGCAAAAGATCATTTCTTCTCATAAAGAAATAATTATTACCCAAACTTCCATTTAAATGCAGTTCAATTGCATACTCATAAAGTAGTGCTTTTTTAATTTCAGCATCATTTGCTAAAGTTGTAATATTTCCTACTGTATATCTTGGAGAACTATTTAATGTAGTTGCAGCTCCAGCAAAATCTCCTGATTTGTATTGTGCCTCTGCTTTTAAATACTGCAACTCTGCAAGACTAAAAATATTGGTTGAATATCCATCTACATTTCTGTTGTTTGCTGTTTTAAAACGTTTGTGAAAGTAATTAGAAAACAATTCTCTGCCTCTAGCTGCATTTAAATAACCAAAATTTGTGGTATATCCAAAATACTGAGCAAATCTAGGATCGCTAGACGTTGCCTGCCCCAAAACAGTAGTGTCCGTTGGGTAGTCTGCTGGTTGTGTAACAGGATCATTGGCGGACAAGTATGGGATTTTTTGATCAACTGGAATATAGCCCGCTCCGCCAGAAAGCGTATAACACATCCAATCTTGCCCATCATTAAATAGTATATTTTGTTTTGCAGGAGGATTAAAATCTGCTGTTATACCATTATTAATGTGTGTCAATGCTTTGTTATAATCTACAGTTTCTGCTGAAGTTCGTGCTTTCCCCATGATGAATTTTGCCATATATGTATTTACCAATTTGATAAAATCATCTCTGTTTATGTTGTAACCTTCGTACAATCTTAATTCATAGTTACTTGGTGTATTGTTCAAAACATCTTGCAAGTCTTCTAGCCCAGAGTTAATCATTTCTTCATAAGTTGAAAACTCAAGTATTGCTGGGTCTGTATTTTCGTCAACAATATACCCTTTGTCATACAACAAGCCAATATATCCCTGACTCATACCACGAATGAATTTTGAGGTAATTACCAAATGGTCTGTAACGTCCTCATCATTATCATTTAAAATGACGCGACCTTTATTGTTGACTAAGTCTAACAAGGTATTGGCATTATAAATTTGACTGTTAAAGTCACTCCAATTAGAAGATATTGTGGGTAAATTACCATTGGTCGAGGCGTTGTTCATCTCACGCCTTGGCTGATCTCCAAAGGCCCAGAAATCTCTATAGGCATTTGTTGTAGTGGTTTGATCCTTTAATCTTGTTCACGCCTAAAAAGTAGTAGTTAGGCTCAAATGAATTTTAGAATTCGAAAAATTAAACCTTTGATTTTTGGGTTTGCCGTTGGCATAGTTAAAGCGTAAGAGTCCGGCATTGGTGCGCAGGCCAAATCCAAATCCGAAGCCGTAAAGCTGTTGGTTGCTCAGTTGGGCGTCCTGCATGTACCCCGCATCAATAATACTGTGAACAAATAAAGAAGGGCTTAGCTGATAACGGTACTCTGTACAAAGGACTCCAACACGCGTGGCAAATAAGCTATTTTCTTCAAATCCTCGAACAGAATTAATCCCTCCAAACCTAATGAGTTCATTGAATAGGTACTGGTCTGAGTCAAGTTCTTCCAAATGAAGTTTTAGGAAAATACTGTTTTTGGGATTGAGCTGTACGATGTGATGGGCTTTGAGTTGGAGGTGCCGCTGTTCATTCGTTTCAGTTGTTGATCTTTGACCCAAACCAGCAGTAAATTTGAGTTGGCTTTTTATTGGAAATAATGCGTTGTTTTTTTGACGCTTGATGTACTGGTAATTTAGTCCATAAAATTGACTGTCATAATCTTCGATTTCATTGGAGGTGTTTTCAGTTAGTACATTGGACTGTAGGTTGCGCAATTCAATCCCTATTTGTTGTTTGTCTCCAAACGGATAAAATAGTTTTATACGCTGTTGTGTTGTCGTAAAAGTGGTGTCTTTTTTAAATATATTTAGATCGAGAGAACTGCCTATTGGACTGCCAAAAATATAGGGCATCTCTAATGTTGCATTAAAGGTTTTTTGTTCGTTTTCGTCGCTTTTGTAATTGAGTTTAAAAGACTCGCCAAAATTGAGGTTATTGATAAGGGTCAAATCTAAGTAACCATCAAATTCAATCGCTCCGGTCTCTTCGTTCGACCCAAAACCTAAAAATCCATCGAAGCGATTGCTTTTAATTTTTTCTAAGTACAGGTAAACACGCGTGGTGTCTGGAGTGAACAGTACTTCTGCAGCTCGTTTTTGGCGTACAAAAGGAAGCTGCTGTAGAAGTTCCATTTTTGATTTTACACGCTCTAAGCTAAAAGGTTTTTGGGTTTTTATACCCAAAAAATGAGAAATGTAGCTTTTCGGGAATTTTTCATACCCCAAAACTTTAATTCCTTGAATACTGCGTTTGTTTCCTTTATCAATAATTAAATCCGCACGTAATGATTTACCTCCATTCGGTTTTAGGTTGTCGAGTCGAACCGCAGCAAATGCATAGCTTTCATCCGCTAACAACTTAGAAACTTCGCTTAATACATAGGCTAGATTTTCGATTGGAATGCGCACAAAAGAGATTTCTTTTTCTGCTTCCTTAAGTGGGTTGTAGCCCAATTCTTCAAAATATTTTAGTGGCCCAAAAATATCAACGGTATTGTATTTTTGCCCAAGGCTTAGTTTTGCGTTGATGCTGCTTTTTCCGACTTTTTGATAGACGATTTGAATATTTATGTAGCCAATTTCAGTAAGTTTTTTTTGAACGCGTTCAATTTCTAATTCAGCCATAGCCATGTCCTCAAAAATTTTGCTGTATCCCAATTCATCAATGACATGTTGATTGGCTTCAATTTCAGTATTAATTTTGAGCGTTAATTCTTGGGCATGAGCTGTCCAAAAACAGGCACAGCACAGCAAAATAATTAATGGAATTAAATGATTGGATTTCAAGAATAAAAGTTTGATGTAAAACTAACGCAAAAAAGTGTCAAAATATATATGGACAAAAAAAAAGCGATATTATTCTAAAAATATAGGTTCTAGTATTTGAATAATTGATTTTAATGCTTACCTTTGCAGCCCTCTAAGAAGAGGATTGAAAAAATTATAGTTATAATTTATGCCAACAATATCACAATTAGTAAGAAAAGGAAGAGCCAAATTAACTAAGAAGAGTAAATCGGCTGCTTTGGATTCTTGTCCACAACGTCGTGGTGTATGTACGCGTGTTTACACAACAACGCCAAAGAAACCAAACTCTGCAATGCGTAAAGTTGCAAGGGTAAGGTTAACCAATGGTAATGAAGTAAATGCTTACATCCCCGGTGAAGGACATAACCTCCAGGAGCACTCGATAGTATTAGTTAGAGGTGGAAGGGTAAAAGATTTGCCAGGAGTTAGATACCACATTGTACGTGGCGCACTCGACACAGCAGGTGTAGAGGGCCGAACACAACGTCGTTCTAAGTATGGTGCAAAACGCCCAAAAAAGTAATTTAAAACACTTTAAAGAGAAGACATGAGAAAAAGACAGGCGAAAAAAAGACCGCTTTTACCAGATCCAAGATTCAACGATCAGCTCGTGACGCGTTTCGTCAACATGATGATGTGGGATGGTAAGAAATCTGTAGCGTTCAAAGTATTTTACGATGCGATTGACATTGTAGAAGAAAAAAATACTGACGAAGAAAAAACTGCTTTACAAATATGGAAAGATGCTTTATCCAACGTAATGCCGCACGTCGAAGTGCGTAGCCGTCGTGTTGGGGGAGCTACTTTTCAAATCCCTATGCAAATTCGTCCAGACAGAAAAATTTCTACAGCCATGAAGTGGTTGATTAGTTATTCTAGAAAAAGAAACGAAAAATCGATGGCCTTAAAGCTAGCTTCAGAAATTTTAGCGGCTTCTAAAGAAGAAGGTGCTGCCGTTAAGAAACGCGTAGACACCCACAAAATGGCCGAAGCGAATAAAGCATTTTCACACTTTAGATTCTAATCAGAAATGGCAAGAGATTTAAAATTCACTAGAAATATAGGTATTGCTGCGCACATTGATGCAGGAAAAACCACTACAACTGAGCGTATTCTTTATTATACAGGAGTTTCACACAAAATTGGTGAAGTGCATGACGGTGCTGCAACAATGGATTGGATGGAACAAGAGCAAGAGCGTGGAATTACCATTACCTCTGCTGCAACAACTTGTACTTGGAAGTTTCCCACAGAAAACGGTCAGCCAACAAACGAAACAAAAGGATATCACTTCAATATTATAGACACACCTGGTCACGTTGATTTTACCGTTGAGGTAAACAGATCTTTACGTGTATTGGATGGGCTTGTATTCCTGTTTAGCGCAGTTGACGGTGTTGAGCCTCAATCAGAAACAAACTGGAGACTTGCAGACAACTACAAGGTGCCACGTATTGGATTTGTAAACAAAATGGACCGTCAAGGCTCTAATTTCCTTGGTGTTTGTCAACAAGTAAAAGACATGCTGAAGTCTAATGCAGTTCCAATTGTTCTTAACATTGGTGATGAAGCAGACTTTAAAGGAGTAATTGACCTCGTCAAAAATCGTGCTATTGTATGGCACGACGAAACACAAGGTTCTACTTTTGATATCGTCGATATTCCTGAAGACATGAAAGAAGAAGCGCGTAAGTACCGTGCACTCCTTATCGAGGAAGTGGCGACTTATGACGAAAACCTTCTTGAAAAATTTATGGAAGATGAAGATTCTATTACGGAAGATGAAGTGCATGCTGCACTTAGAGCTGCCGTCATGGATATGGCCATCATTCCAATGGTATGTGGCTCAGCCTTCAAAAACAAAGGGGTTCAATTCTTATTAGATGCCGTATGCCGTTACCTTCCTTCTCCAACTGATAAAGAAGGAATTGTTGGTGTAAATCCTGATACTGAACAAGAAGAAGTGCGTAAGCCAGACGTAAAAGAGCCGTTTGCGGCACTAGCATTTAAAATTGCTACAGATCCATTCGTTGGTCGCTTAGCTTTCTTTAGAGCTTACTCTGGTCGTTTAGATGCTGGTTCTTATATTTTGAACAACCGCTCAGGTAAAAAAGAACGTATTTCTCGTATCTATCAAATGCACTCCAATAAGCAAAATGCTATTGATTTTATTGAAGCAGGAGATATTGGCGCAGCCGTCGGATTCAAAGACATCAAAACGGGGGACACCATGACAGACGAAAAGCATCCAATTGTTTTGGAATCTATGGATTTCCCAGATCCAGTAATTGGTATTGCTGTTGAACCTAAAACAAAGGCAGACGTCGATAAGTTAGGTATGGCACTTGGAAAACTTGCGGAAGAAGATCCAACCTTTACTGTTCGTACTGACGAAGCATCTGGCCAAACCATAATCTCTGGTATGGGCGAGTTGCACTTAGATATTATTGTAGACCGATTGAGACGTGAGTTCAAAGTTGAGGTCAGTCAAGGTCAACCACAAGTAGAGTACAAAGAAGCAATTACTCAACGTGCACAACACAGAGAGGTGTACAAGAAACAATCTGGTGGACGAGGTAAATTTGCAGATATTGTATTTACTTTGGAGCCTGCAGAGGAAGGAAAAGAAGGATTAGAATTTGTTTCCGAAATCAAAGGAGGTAATGTACCTAAAGAGTTTGTTCCTTCTGTAGAAAAAGGATTCAAAATGGCCATGCAAAATGGACCATTAGCTGGATATGAAGTAGACGCTATGAAAGTGACGCTTACTGACGGATCTTACCACGATGTGGATTCTGATCAGCTTTCTTTTGAGTTGGCTGCTAAACTTGGATTTAAAAATTCAGCAAAAGCTGCCAAAGCGGTTATCATGGAACCTATTATGAAGCTTGAGGTTATTACACCTGAAGAAAATATGGGTGATATTGTTGGTGACCTTAACCGTCGCCGTGGTCAAGTAAGTGACATGGGCGATAGAGCAGGAGCGAAAACTGTAAAAGCTACAGTTCCACTTTCTGAAATGTTTGGTTATGTTACTACCCTAAGAACACTTTCTTCTGGTCGTGCAACATCAACGATGGAGTTTTCACACTACGCTGAAACACCGTCCAACATCTCCGAAGAAGTAATTAAAGAAGCAAAAGGAGTTCAATCTTAAAAGTTTAGAACATGAGTCAAAAAATTAGAATAAAATTAAAGTCTTACGATCATAACTTAGTAGATAAATCTGCTGACAAGATTGTTAAAACCGTAAAAAGTACCGGTGCTGTCGTTACAGGTCCAATTCCTTTACCAACGCACAAAAAATTATTTACTGTATTGCGATCTCCTCACGTTAATAAAAAGTCGAGAGAGCAATTTCAGTTAAGTTCATACAAAAGACTACTTGATATATATAGTTCATCTTCAAAGACAATTGATGCGCTGATGAAACTAGAGTTGCCAAGTGGTGTTGAAGTTGAAATTAAAGTCTAATGAATGCGCTGAACATGATTCAGCAAAACATGTCCTGCGCTGCGTGCAAAGGAAAAACGGAAAAAATACAATTCAAGGGTTGAAGCGTATTTTGACCCTTATTTTTTGAAGTAAAATAAATTAAAGTTAAATAATAAATTAATAATTATGTCTGGGTTAATAGGAAAGAAAATCGGAATGACCAGCATTTTTGACGAGAATGGCAAGAACATGCCATGTACCGTCATTCAAGCTGGGCCATGCGTTGTTACCCAAGTCAGAACTGAAGAAAAGGACGGCTATGAAGCGGTTCAATTAGGTTTCGATGACAAGACAGAAAAAAGTGCTACAAAAGCTGAACTTGGTCATGCCAAAAAAGCTGGTACATCTGTTAAGAGAAAAGTCGCGGAATTTCAAGGTTTTGATGAGGAGTACAAATTAGGTGACACCATCACGGTCGAGCACTTCGAAGCAGGTGAATTTGTAGATGTCACTGGAACAAGTAAAGGTAAAGGCTTTCAAGGGGTTGTAAAACGCCATGGATTTGGTGGTGTAGGTCAAGCGACGCACGGTCAGCACAACCGACTTAGAGCACCTGGGTCTATTGGAGCAGCATCTTACCCTGCACGTGTCTTTAAAGGCATGAGAATGGCCGGGCGTATGGGTACTGATACAGTGAAAGTTCAAAATTTAAGAGTTTTAAAAGTAGTAGCGGATCAAAACTTAATTGTTGTTAAGGGATGCGTTCCTGGTCACAAAAACGCTTACGTAAAGATCGAGAAATAATGAAAGTAGCAGTTTTAGACATCAACGGAAAAGACACAGGAAGAAAGGCAGACCTTTCTAACGATGTGTTTGCTATAGAACCAAACAATCACGCCGTTTATTTGGACGTGAAGCAATACTTGGCCAATCAACGCCAAGGAACGCACAAGGCCAAAGAACGTGCCGAAATTGTTGGTAGTACAAGAAAAATTAAAAAACAAAAAGGAACAGGTACTGCCCGTGCTGGTAGCATCAAGTCTGGAGTTTTTAAAGGTGGTGGTCGTATTTTTGGTCCTAGACCAAGAAACTACGGTTTTAAATTGAATAAAAATGTAAAGCGTTTAGCTAGAAAGTCAGCGCTTACCATTAAGGCTCAAGAAAAAGCCATCACGGTTTTGGAGGACTTCAATTTTGAGGCTCCAAAAACGAAAGAGTTCACAGCTGTTTTAAAAGCATTAAACCTAGAGAGCAAAAAGTCTTTGTTTGTCTTGGGAGCGCCGAATAATAATGTATATTTGTCGTCGCGCAATTTAAAAGGCTCTGAAGTTATAACTAACTCAGAATTAAGCACTTATAAAATTCTAAACGCCAACCAAGTTGTGCTATTAGAAAGTGCAGTAGAAGGAATTGAATCGAATTTAAGTAAATAAGAACACCATGAGTATCTTAATTAAACCCATCATCACAGAAAAAGCGACCTTAGACAGCGAGTTAAGAAACTGTTTTAGCTTTTTGGTGAATACAAAGGCGAACAAGGTAGAAATCAAAAAAGCAGTTGAAGCTGCTTACGGTGTTTCTGTAGCCAAAGTTCGAACAATAAATGTCCGTCCAGATCGAAAAACCAAATACACAAAAACGGGGATTCAACATGGTAAAACAAATGCAACTAAAAAGGCAATTGTACAACTGGAGGAAGGTGAAACAATTGATTTATACGCTAATATCTAATTAGAAATGTCAGTAAGAAAATTAAAACCGATTACACCGGGCCAGCGATTTAGAGTAGTTAATGGATTTGACGCCATTACTACTGACAAGCCGGAAAAAAGCCTTTTGGCTCCGAAAAAACGCTCAGGTGGTAGAAACAGTCAAGGAAAGATGACCATGCGCTACATTGGTGGTGGTCACAAGAAAAAGTACCGAATTATCGATTTCAAAAGAAACAAAACTGGAATTCCAGCGGAGGTGAAATCTATTGAGTACGATCCAAACAGAACTGCATTCATTGCACTTCTTAATTTCCAAGATGGCGAAAAGCGCTACATCATTGCTCAGAACGGCCTTAAAGTAGGGCAGACTGTAGTTTCTGGTAACGAAAACATAGCTCCCGAAGTTGGGAACGCGATGCCATTGAGTCAAATTCCATTAGGAACTATAATCTCATGTATTGAGCTTCGTCCAGGACAAGGCGCAGTTATGGCGCGTAGTGCTGGAGCATTTGCTCAATTAATGGCAAGAGACGGAAAATTTGCTTCCGTAAAACTTCCATCTGGCGAAACACGCCTCCTTTTATTGGATTGTTACGCTACTATTGGAGTTGTATCAAATTCTGATCATCAACTACTGGTATCTGGTAAAGCAGGACGTAGCCGATGGTTAGGAAGACGTCCAAGAACTAGACCAGTTGTGATGAACCCAGTCGATCACCCTATGGGTGGTGGTGAAGGGAAATCTTCCGGAGGACATCCAAGATCAAGAAATGGTATTCCTGCAAAAGGTTTCAGAACTCGTTCTAAAACCAAAGCAAGTAATAAATATATTGTAGAACGTAGAAAGAAATAATAAGACATGGCAAGATCACTAAAAAAAGGACCTTACGTTCATTATAAGTTAGAAAAGAAAGTTGCTGCAAACGTTGAAGCAAACAAAAAGACAGTTATCAAAACTTGGTCTAGAGCCAGTATGATTACACCAGATTTTGTTGGACAAACTATTGCAGTACACAATGGCCGCCAATTTGTACCTGTATATGTTACAGAAAACATGGTAGGACATAAGTTAGGAGAATTTTCACCAACTCGTTCTTTCCGAGGTCATGTTGGTGCAAAAAATAAAGGTAAAAAATAAGCGCTATGGGAAGTCGTAAAAAACAAATGGCAGACACAATCAAAGCCGATAAAAAGCAAGTTGCTTTTGCAAAGCTTAATAATTGTCCTACCTCACCAAGAAAGATGCGCTTAGTCGCAGACCTTATTCGTGGAGAAAAAGTAGAGAGAGCTCTTAATATTTTGAGATTCAGTCAAAAAGAAGCCTCCCGTAGGCTAGAAAAGCTAGTACTTTCGGCTGTTGCCAACTGGCAAGCCAAAAACGAAGATGCTGATATTGAAGCTGCTGATTTATTCATCAAAGAAATTAGAGTTGATGGAGGGTCAATGCTCAAAAGATTAAGACCAGCACCGCAAGGACGTGCTCACCGAATTCGAAAACGTTCCAACCACGTTACTGTTGTACTTGGAGCAAATAATAATAACACAGAAAGTAAATAATAGATGGGACAGAAGACAAATCCAATAGGGAATCGCCTTGGAATTATCAGAGGATGGGAATCGAACTGGTATGGAGGAAACGATTATGGAGATAAACTTGCTGAAGATGATAAAATCAGAAAATACATTTTTGTACGTTTAGCAAAAGCTAGTGTTTCCAGAGTTATTATAGAACGTACTCTCAAACTTGTAACCATTACCATCACCACGGCTCGTCCGGGGATCATCATTGGTAAAGGTGGACAAGAAGTAGATAAGTTAAAAGAAGAGCTTAGAAAACTAACAGGAAAAGATATCCAATTGAACATCTTTGAAATCAAGCGTCCAGAGCTTGATGCTTTTCTTGTTGCTTCAAGCGTAGCACGTCAGATTGAAAACCGTATTTCTTACAAGCGTGCTATCAAAATGGCTATAGCAGCAACTATGCGTATGAATGCAGAGGGAATCAAAATTCAAATTAGTGGACGATTGAACGGAGCTGAAATGGCACGAAACGAACACTATAAAGAAGGTAGAATTCCATTGTCTACGTTCAGAGCTGATATTGATTATGCTCTTGTAGAGGCACACACAACTTATGGTCGTTTGGGTATAAAAGTGTGGATTATGAAAGGTGAAGTTTATGGAAAAAGAGAATTGTCTCCACTTGTTGGTTTATCCAAAAAACAAGATCGTGGAGGACGCTCAAATTCCAAAAATCGTCGTAGAAAGTAATTTTTTAAATAAAAGAAAATGTTACAACCAAAAAGAACAAAATTCCGTAAAGTCCAGAAAGGACGCATGAAAGGAAATTCCGGACGAGGACACCGTCTTTCTAGTGGAATGTTTGGTATAAAATCATTAGATTCAAATTTTTTGACTTCACGTCAAATTGAAGCCGCTCGTATTGCAGCTACTCGTTATATGAAAAGGGAAGGTCAGCTTTGGATAAAAATATTTCCAGACAAGCCAATCACCAAAAAACCTCTTGAAGTACGTATGGGTAAAGGTAAAGGTGCCGTAGAGTATTGGGCAGCTGTTGTCAAGCCGGGAAGAATCATTTTTGAAGTTGGTGGTGTGCCAATCGAAGTTGCTAAAGAAGCTCTCCGATTAGCAGCTCAAAAATTACCAGTTAAAACCAAATTTGTAATTGCCAGAGATTACGAGGCTTAATTTATTGAAATTATGAAACAATCTGAAATTAAAGAATTATCAACGGCTGAGTTGCAAGAAAAACTTAGTGACACGAAAAAAGCATATGTCGATTTAAAAATGACACATGCAATATCACCGCTAGAAAATCCAATCCAACTGCGTAATGTAAGACGTAGTGTAGCACGATTGGCAACAGAGCTAACTAAAAGAGACGTACAATAATTGTATTTGTTGAAAGATGGAAAAAAGAAATTTAAGAAAAGAACGTATAGGAATTGTTACAAGTAACAAAATGATGAAATCTATTGTGGTTTCTGAAGTGAAGAAAGTTAAACACCCTATGTATGGAAAGTTCGTACTAAAGACAAAAAAGTACGTAGCGCACGACGAGCAAAATGACTGCAACGAAGGCGATACTGTAAGGATTATGGAAACTAGACCCTTAAGTAAGTCAAAGTGTTGGAGATTAGTAGAAATTATTGAAAGAGCTAAGTAATTATGGTACAACAAGAATCAAGATTAAAAGTAGCTGACAATACTGGAGCAAAAGAAGTATTGACCATTCGTGTTTTAGGGGGTACAAAACGTAGATATGCTTCATTGGGAGATAAAATAGTTGTTTCTGTTAAAGACGCTACACCAAATGGCAATGTCAAAAAAGGTGCAGTATCTACAGCAGTTGTTGTACGTACTGTAAAAGAGGTACGTCGACCAGACGGCTCATACATCCGCTTTGATGACAATGCTTGTGTGCTTTTAGACGCTAATGGTGAAATGAAAGGAACACGTGTATTTGGACCAGTAGCAAGAGAACTTCGTGATAAAAAATTCATGAAAATTGTTTCATTAGCACCTGAAGTGCTTTAATATAAAACAACCATGGGAAAGCTAAAGATAAAAACAGGAGATACAGTACGCGTGATCGCAGGAGACCACAAAGGCTCTGAAGGTAAAGTCCTTACTGTGCTCATCGACAAAAATAAAGCCATAGTAGAGGGTGTGAATATGATCAAAAAGCATATGAAACCTAACGCACAAAACCCTCAAGGTGGCATAGTAGAAAAAGAAGCAGCACTTCAAATTTCTAACCTATCCTTAATCAACTCAAAAGGCGAAGCTACACGAGTTGGATATAGAATGGAAGATGGTAAGAAGGTGCGCTATGCAAAAAAATCTAACGAAGTAATATAAACGTTATGACGTATATTCCAAGATTGAAACAAGAGTATAAAGACAAAGTAATGTCTGCTCTTACAGAAGAATTCGGTTACAAAAATGTAATGCAAGTTCCTAAACTCCAAAAGATCGTAATCTCCAAAGGGGTAGGTGCTGCAGTTGCTGATAAAAAACTAATAGACCACGCTGTTGAAGAAATCACAAAAATTTCAGGACAGAAAGCTGTGGCTACAATATCGAAAAAAGACGTTGCATCTTTTAAGCTCCGTAAAGGGATGCCTATCGGTGTTAAGGTTACACTTAGAGGAGAGCGCATGTATGAATTTTTGGACCGATTGGTTACTTCAGCGCTGCCACGTGTACGTGATTTCAACGGCATCAAAGCAAATGGCTTTGATGGACGTGGAAACTACACTCTAGGGATCACAGAGCAAATTATTTTTCCAGAAATTAATATTGACAAAGTCAACAAGATTTCAGGGATGGACATTTCCTTTGTCACCTCTGCCGAGACAGACAAAGAAGCAAAATCATTATTAACAGAACTAGGGTTACCTTTTAAAAAGAACTAATCTATGGCAAAAGAATCAATGAAAGCCCGTGAGGTGAAACGTGCAAAAACAGTAGCCAAATACGCTGCAAAACGTAAAGCGCTAAAAGAAGCTGGTGACTATGAAGGATTACAAAAACTTCCTGCAAATGCTTCACCAATTCGTATGCACAACCGTTGTAAACTTACTGGACGTCCAAAAGGCTATATGCGTCAATTTGGTGTCTCAAGAGTAATGTTTCGAGAAATGGCTAACAAAGGGCTTATCCCAGGTGTGAGGAAAGCAAGCTGGTAAAAACAACAAATTAGAATTATAAATTGGTTTCAGGTTCTTAAGTATAGAAAACCAAAACCGCAAATTAATAACTATGAATACAGATCCAATAGCGGATTATCTAACAAGAATTAGAAACGCAGTTTTAGCCAACCACAGAGTGGTGGAGATACCTGCCTCTAACTTAAAGAAAGAAATGACTAAAATATTATTCGATCAAGGATATATTTTAAGTTACAAATTTGATGATACAACTAGTCAAGGTGTAATTAAAATTGCTTTAAAGTACACCAAAGACACCAAAGAATCAGTTATCAAAAAAATTCAACGCATCAGTAAGCCTGGTTTACGTAAATACGCTAGTTCCAAGGAACTGCCTCGTATCCTAAACGGTCTTGGAATTGCAATCGTTTCTACCTCTCGTGGGGTAATGACCGGTAAGCAAGCTCAGCGCGAAAATGTAGGTGGGGAAGTTTTATGTTACGTTTACTAATTTTAAAGTATTAAGAAATGTCAAGAATAGGAAATAATCCAATTTCAGTACCAGAAGGAGTCACTATCGATATTGCCGAAAGCACCATTACGGTCAAAGGTAAATTAGGGGAGTTGACACAAGAGTATTCTGGAGTTAGCTTTAAGATAGAAGAAAACACGCTTAAAGTTGAACGAAACTCTGAAAAGAAAGAACACAAAGCCAAGCATGGTTTATACAGAGCTTTGGTGAATAATATGATTCATGGTGTAACCACTGGTTGGGCTAAAGAATTAGAACTTGTTGGTGTAGGATACAGAGCATCAAACCAAGGAAACAAACTTGATTTGGCACTAGGATTCTCACATAATATTGTTTTGAATATTGCTCCTGAAGTGAAAGTTGAAACAATATCTGAGAAAGGGAAAAACCCAATCATCAAACTCTCTTCTTTTGACAAGCAACTTGTTGGACAGGTTGCCGCCAAAATTCGTGGGTTCAGAAAACCTGAGCCATACAAAGGAAAAGGAATTAAATTCGTTGGTGAAGAAATAAGAAGAAAAGCAGGTAAATCAGCGTAATAACTAAGATTATGGGACTAACAAAGAACGAAAGAAGACAACGTATAAAAAACAGAATTAGAAAAACGGTTACTGGGTCAAACGCCCAGCCTCGTTTAGCTGTTTTTAGAAGTAATAAAGAAATTTACGCTCAATTGGTTAATGATGTAACTGGCGAGACAATCGCAGCAGCTTCATCTAGAGACAAAGATTTAAGTACTGCAAAAGGTACCAAAACTGAAGTCGCTACTTTAGTGGGTAAATCAATTGGTGAAAAAGCCCTTAAAGCTGGTGTTTCAAACATCACTTTTGATAGAGGTGGCTATTTATACCACGGTAGAGTAAAATCATTAGCAGAAGGCGCTAGAGAAGCCGGACTTAAATTTTAAAGAGATATGTATCAAAAATACAAAAGTGCAGAACTAGTAAAACCAAGCGGCTTAGAGCTTAAAGACCGATTGGTAGGTGTACAAAGAGTTACAAAGGTGACCAAAGGGGGTCGAGCATTCGGATTTTCAGCTATTGTTGTTGTAGGAGACGAAGCAGGCGTAGTTGGTCATGGATTAGGAAAATCAAAAGACGTAGCAAGTGCAATTGCAAAAGCTGTAGAAGATGCTAAGAAAAACTTAGTTCGTATACCGCTTTTAAAAGGAACTTTACCTCACGAACAAAAAGGTAAATATGGCGGTGCACGTGTTAACATCATCCCAGCAGCACCTGGTACAGGAGTTATTGCAGGGGGTGCTGTACGCATCGTACTGGAAGCAGTAGGCGTCCACGATGTGCTTTCTAAATCACAAGGTTCATCGAACCCACACAATGTTGTAAAGGCTACATTCGATGCCCTTTTACAACTAAGAGATGCCAAGAAAATTGCACGTGATCGTGGAGTTTCTCTTGAAAAAGTGTTTAACGGTTAATATATTAGACAGCATGGCTAAGATAAAAGTAACAAAACAAAAAAGTGCAATCAACCGCACCAAAAGACAAAAGCTTACGTTAGAAGCTCTTGGGCTAAAAAAGATTGGTCAAACAGTTGAGCACGAAGACACGCCAAACATTTTGGGGATGATCAATAAAGTAAAACATTTAGTTTCTGTTCAAGAAGCTTAATCAAACAATATACTGAAAATGAATTTAAGTAATTTAAAACCTGCTGAAGGGTCAGTTAAAAATCAAGGAAAACGCGTTGGTAGAGGACAAGGTTCTGGTAAAGGCGGTACCGCCACACGAGGCCACAAAGGCGCTAAATCTCGTTCTGGATATTCTAGAAAAATTGGTTTTGAAGGTGGGCAAATGCCGCTTCAAAGACGTGTTCCTAAGTTTGGGTTTACAAATATCAATAGAAAAGACTACCAAGGAATCAACCTTGATACGCTTCAGAAATTGGTTGACGAAAAGAAAATAAAATCGGAATTGGATTTTACTACAATTGTAGAACTACGCCTTGCGCGCAAAAATGAATTGGTAAAAATCTTAGGAAGAGGCGAATTAAAAGCAAAATTAAAAGTATCTGCACATAAATTCACAGCAACAGCAAAAGCTGCAATTGAAGCTGCAGGTGGAGAAGCAGTAACGTTATAAAGTCCGACGAATGAAATTTATAGAGACACTAAAAAATGTATGGAAAATCACAGAACTGAAAGACAGAATCATTCTGACTCTTGGCCTGTTGTTGGTGTATCGTTTTGGAGCTCAAGTCGTTCTTCCTGGTATCGACGCTACTCAACTTGGTTCACTAGCTTCCAATACAGATTCTGGTCTTTTGGGACTTCTTAACGCGTTCACCGGAGGTGCTTTTGCAAAAGCATCCGTATTTGCCTTAGGAATTATGCCGTACATTTCTGCATCTATTGTTGTTCAGTTGATGGGAATTGCGATTCCTTATCTGCAAAAATTACAAAAAGAAGGAGCGAGTGGACAGAAAAAAATTACACAAATTACTCGTTGGCTAACCATTGGTATTTGTTTGGTACAAGCGCCTGCATACTTAGCTAGTTTACCTAGTCTGATGGGTGGGACTCAGGCATTTACACTTGGCCAGAGTGGAGTATTCTATTTCTCTTCAGTGATTATTTTAGTTACAGGCTGTATTTTTGCAATGTGGCTAGGGGAAAAAATTACAGATAAAGGAGTTGGAAATGGAATATCTATCCTAATTATGGTTGGAATCATAGCAAATATGCCTTTGTCTTTTGCTCAAGAATTTGATTCAGCAGTAAATCAATCTCAAGGCGGTTTAATCAAAATATTAATTGAGTTGGTGATCTGGTTTGCTATTATACTAGCATCTGTGATGCTGGTTATGGCAGTTAGAAAAATTGCAGTTCAGTATGCACGACGTACAGCTTCTGGCAGTTATGAAAAGAGCATCATGGGATCTAGACAATATATTCCATTAAAACTCAACGCTTCTGGCGTGATGCCTATCATATTTGCTCAAGCAATTATGTTTGTTCCTGGGCTTGTTGGTGGATTAGATATCTTAAAAGATTCAACGGTAGGGCAATGGCTTGTCGCTAACTTTGCAGGGAACAGTATGTTTGGTCTTTGGTATAATATTGTATTTGGACTGTTGATTATTGTATTTACTTACTTCTATACAGCGATTACAGTACCAACCAATAAAATGGCCGACGATTTGAAGAGAAGTGGTGGTTTCATTCCTGGTATTAGACCAGGGTCAGAAACATCAGAATATTTGGATAAAATTATGTCCCAAATTACTTTGCCTGGTTCCATATTCTTGGCTTTGATTGCTGTTTTTCCTGCAATTATTGTTCAGATTATGAATATTCAAGCTGGTTGGGCCTTATTCTTTGGAGGGACATCCCTTCTTATTATGGTGGGAGTTGCTATTGATACAATGCAACAAGTAAATTCTTATCTGTTGAATAAACATTATGACGGTCTTATGAAAACAGGTAAAAACAGAAAATCCGCTTAAAATTTATATACTATGGCAAAACAACCAGCAATAGAACAAGACGGATCAATCATCGAAGCATTATCAAATGCGATGTTTCGTGTTGAATTGGAAAATGGTCACATCGTGACCGCACACATCTCAGGGAAAATGCGCATGCATTACATTAAGTTATTGCCTGGAGATAAAGTTAAATTAGAAATGAGTCCTTACGATTTATCTAAGGCGAGAATAACTTATAGATACTAAAAATAAGTAAGATGAAAGTAAGAGCATCAATTAAAAAACGAAGTGCAGATTGCAAAATCGTACGAAGAAAAGGAAGACTTTACGTAATCAACAAAAAGAATCCTAGATTCAAACAAAGACAAGGTTAATTATGGCTAGAATTGCAGGGGTAGACATCCCAAAACAAAAAAGAGGAGTAATTTCATTGACATATATCTATGGAATTGGTAGAAGCCGTGCTAAAGAGATTTTAGCAACAGCTAAAGTAGATGAGAGTACAAAAGTATCCGATTGGACCGATGAAGAAATTGGGAAAATCCGTGATGCTGTTGGAAGCTACACAATTGAAGGTGAATTGCGTTCAGAAACACAACTGAATATCAAGCGCCTTATGGACATTGGTTGCTATAGAGGAATCCGCCACAGATCTGGATTACCACTTCGCGGTCAACGTACCAAAAACAACTCCAGAACAAGAAAAGGTAAAAGAAAAACAGTTGCTAACAAGAAAAAAGTAACTAAATAATAATTAGTAATATGGCAAAGTCAAGTACTAAAAAAAGAAAGGTAATCGTAGAATCAACTGGAGAAGCCCATATCACGGCTTCATTCAACAACATCATCATTTCGTTGACCAATAAAAAAGGAGACGTGATTTCATGGTCTTCCGCTGGGAAAATGGGTTTCCGTGGGTCAAAGAAAAACACGCCCTATGCTGCTCAATTGGCAGCTGAAGATGCTGTTGGTGTTGCTAAAGAAGCAGGCCTTAAAAAAGTAAAAGTCTATGTTAAAGGTCCTGGGAATGGTAGAGAATCTGCTATCCGAAGCATCCATAACGGCGGCATTGAAGTTACAGAAATTATCGATGTGACACCAACTCCGCACAATGGATGTAGACCTCCTAAAAGACGTCGAGTTTAATATTAATAAATAAGTATAATCGAGAGGATTAACAATTGGCGAAGGATAAGATAAAGACCTTAATTCCCAAGACCTCTTCAAACACAAAACAAAATGGCAAGATATACTGGTCCTAAAACAAAAATCGCCCGAAAATTTGGCGAAGCGATCTTCGGAGAAGATAAGTCTTTTGAAAAAAGAAATTATCCTCCAGGACAACACGGAAATAACAGACGCCGTGGCAAAAAATCTGAATATGCTATTCAATTAATGGAGAAGCAAAAAGCGAAGTATACCTATGGTATTCTTGAAAGACAATTCAGAAACTTATTCAAAAAAGCAACAGCTGCACAAGGTATTACTGGTGAAGTTCTGCTTCAACTTTGTGAATCACGATTGGATAACGTAGTGTATAGAATGGGCTTATCCCGTTCAAGAAGAGGTGCTAGACAACTTGTTTCTCACAGACACATTACAGTAAACGGAGGTGTTGTAAACATCCCATCATACAGCCTAAAAGCTGGAGATGTTATAGCGGTTCGCGAAAAGTCTAAATCACTTGAGGCAATCAATACATCTCTTGAAGGGTCTTCTGCAGTATATGAATGGATTACATTCAACAACGATACAAAATCTGGAACTTTTGTATCTGTACCAGCAAGAATCCAAATTCCAGAAAACATCAATGAGCAATTCATCGTCGAATTGTATTCTAAATAATTAACTGAAACACACAGCAATATGGCAATTTTAAATTTTCAGAAGCCCGACAAAGTCATCATGATAGATTCTACGGATTACGAAGGTAAATTCGAATTCAGACCCCTAGAACCTGGTTACGGATTGACCGTAGGAAATGCTTTGAGACGAGTTTTACTATCATCTCTTGAAGGATTTGCAATTACTTCAGTTAAGATTGAAGGCGTAGATCACGAATTTTCTACAATTTCTGGTGTCGTTGAAGACGTTACAGAAATCATTTTGAACCTTAAACAGATAAGATTCAAGCGTCAAATCGACGAAGTAGATAACGAATCTGTCTCAATTTCAATTTCAGGACAAGATAAAATCACTGCCGGAGATTTCCAGAAATTTATCTCAGGATTTCAAATTTTGAATACTGATCTAGTCCTTTGTAATTTAGATCCAAAGGTTAATATTTCTATGGAGCTTACTATAGAAAAGGGTAGAGGTTATGTACCTGCTGAAGAAAACAAAAAATCCTCAGCAGCTGTAAGTACAATTTTTACAGATTCTATTTACACACCAATCAAAAATGTAAAGTACAGCGTAGAAAATTTCCGTGTAGAGCAGAAAACAGACTACGAAAAACTAGTATTTGAAATTATTACTGACGGATCGATAAATCCGCAGGATGCACTCACTCAAGCTGCAAAAATTCTAATCCACCACTTTATGTTATTCTCTGATGAGCGTATTACATTAGAGGCGGATGAGATTGCGCAAACTGAGACTTACGATGAAGAGTCGCTACACATGCGTCAATTATTGAAAACAAAACTTATCGACATGGATCTTTCAGTTCGTGCCCTTAACTGCCTTAAAGCAGCCGAGGTAGATACATTAGGAGACTTAGTGTCTTTTAATAAAAATGATTTAATGAAGTTTAGAAACTTTGGAAAAAAATCACTTACTGAATTAGAGGAGCTTGTGAATATTAAAGGTTTAAGTTTTGGAATGGACCTTAGTAAATATAAATTAGACAAAGAGTAACACATCATATTTTGCGCCCCAATGCAAAACAAGTTTTGGGTCGAAGCAAGATGATGGTTAATATATAACAAAATGAGACACGGAAAGAAAACTAATCATTTAGGAAGAAAAACAGCACACAGAAAGGCGATGCTTGCAAACATGGCTTGCTCGTTGATTGAACACAAGCGAATCAATACAACCGTTGCTAAAGCAAAAGCACTCAAACAATTTATTGAGCCACTTGTCACTAAATCTAAAGAAGACACGACACACAACCGCAGAATCGTTTTCAGTAGATTGCGTCAGAAAGCTGCTGTTGCTGAACTTTTTAGAGACGTTGCTGTCAAAATCGGAGATCGTCCTGGTGGATACACCAGAATCATAAAGTTGGGAAATCGTCTTGGCGATAACGCAGACATGGCGATGATAGAATTTGTTGATTTCAATGAAATTTATAACGCCGACAAACCGAAGAAGAAAACAACGCGAAGAAGCCGAAGAGGTAAAGCAAAAGCAGTAGCTGCAGCCGTCACTGCAGAAGCAACTCAAGAAGAAGAATAAATGTTAATAATCATTTAAAATATTAAGGATAAACTTTTTTAGTTTATCCTTTTTTTTATGCAATTTTGTTATACGCTATAACCAACACGTAACTATGAGGTATAAATCAAGAAAAAAGGCAATATTATTACTCGCAGACGGCACCATTTTTCATGGAAAGGCCATTGGGAAAGAAGGAACTGCGTTTGGTGAAGTATGTTTTAATACTGGAATGACTGGCTATCAAGAAGTATTTACAGATCCATCCTATTTTGGTCAGCTTATGGTGACTACCAACGCACACATAGGGAACTATGGAGTAAATGACAATGAGATGGAATCAAGTGACATCAAAATTGCTGGCTTAATTTGTAAAAATTTTAGCTATGAATATTCACGAGTTGATGCGCATGGTAGTCTAGAGAATTTCTTTGAAGCCAATGATCTTTTTGCTATTTCAGATGTGGATACTAGGGCCTTGGTTAGTTACATTAGAGAAAATGGCGCTATGAATGCCGTTATTTCAACAGATATTGAAAACATTGAAGCGCTAAAAAAACAACTATCTGAAGTGCCACATATGGAAGGCTTAGAATTGGCCTCTAAAGTATCGACCAAAGAGCCTTACTATTTTGGTGATGAAAATTCAACTTATAAAATTGCCGCCCTTGATATCGGAATCAAAAAAAATATACTGAGAAATTTTGCAAAGCGCGATGCTTATATTAAAGTTTTTCCTTACGATGCAAGCTTTGAAGAACTAAGTGCATGGAACCCCGACGGTTATTTCTTGTCTAATGGCCCAGGAGATCCTCAACCACTAGTGGAGGCTCAAGCTTTAGCAAAAAAAATCATAGAAAAAAATCTTCCTCTTTTTGGTATTTGTCTCGGTCATCAAGTTATTGCTTTAGCCAATGGAGTTTCCACGTATAAAATGCATAACGGTCATCGTGGAATTAATCATCCCGTGAAAAATTTAAAAACCGGTAAAGGAGAAATCACTTCACAAAACCACGGATTTGCAGTTAACAGAGAGGAAGCTGAAGCTAATCCTGAATTAGAAATCAGTCATTTACACCTTAACGATCATACTGTTGCGGGAATATCTATGAAAAATAAAAAATGCTTTTCTGTGCAGTATCATCCTGAAGCTAGTCCAGGGCCGCACGATTCGTCATATCTTTTCGATCAATTTATCGACCTTCTCAAATAGAGTTTCTAGCGCTCATGAATCAATTTTTGTTCTAAATTTTACTATATCGTTGTAGTTTAATTTTATTGCTTTTCTTTTCAGAAAAAGAGGCTGCAATACAACATTTTTGTAAATTTACAAACTAAACAAACCAAAGAAAATATTATGAGTATAATACTAGACATTCATGCGCGACAGATTTTAGATTCTCGAGGGAATCCAACGGTTGAAGTAGACGTAACTACAGAGAATGGTTTCGTAGGGAGAGCTGCAGTGCCCTCTGGCGCTTCAACTGGAGAACATGAAGCTGTAGAACTACGCGATGGTGGAGACACGTATATGGGAAAAGGGGTTGCAAAAGCTGTAAGTAACGTAAATACAGTTATTTCTGAGGCGCTTATTGGAGCTTCTATTTTTGAACAAAACCTCATAGACCAAACCATGATAGATCTTGATGGAACTCCAAACAAATCTAAGCTTGGCGCAAATGCCATACTTGGAGTTTCTTTAGCTGTAGCAAAAGCGGCAGCAGCAGAACTTGGTATTCCGCTTTACCGTTATGTTGGAGGAGTCAGTGCCAATACACTTCCAGTGCCAATGATGAATATCATCAATGGCGGATCGCACAGTGATGCTCCAATTGCATTTCAAGAATTTATGATAATGCCAGTAAAAGCCAAAAACTTTACACATGCAATGCAGATTGGAACTGAGATTTTTCATAATCTAAAAAAGGTATTACACGACAGAGGCTTGAGTACAGCTGTTGGTGACGAAGGGGGTTTTGCACCTACATTAGATGGTACGGAAGATGCGCTTGATACAATTGCAAAAGCAGTAGCAAAGGCAGGGTACAAATTGGGTGACGAAGTGATGATTGCTCTAGATTGTGCTTCAGCTGAATTTTATGTCGATGGAAAATACGATTACTCAATGTTTGAAGGTGCGAATGGTAAAGTTCGCAGCAGCAAAGAACAGGCTGATTACTTAGCTGAATTATCTGCTAATTATCCAATCGTTTCAATCGAAGACGGTATGGATGAAAATGATTGGGAAGGTTGGAAATACCTTACCGAAAAAATAGGGGATAAAGTTCAACTTGTTGGGGACGATTTATTTGTGACAAATGTAGAGCGTTTGTCTAGAGGAATTGAAAATAACATTGCAAATTCAATTCTTATTAAAGTCAATCAAATTGGTACACTTACAGAAACAATTGCAGCCGTTAATATGGCACACAACGCAGGGTACACATCAGTAATGTCACACAGATCAGGAGAAACAGAGGACAACACTATCGCTGATCTTGCCGTAGCGCTCAATACAGGACAAATCAAAACAGGGTCTGCCTCTCGAAGCGATCGTATGGCCAAGTACAATCAGCTTCTCAGAATTGAAGAAGAATTGGGACAAATGGCTTACTACCCGCAAGAGAAAGCATTTAAAATAAAATAAACATTTTATTAGTGTTTTAACAAAGCCTTTCATTTTTGAGAGGCTTTGTTGTTTTAGGCCGTCAATAATATGAGGTTTTTATTGAAAATAAGGTGGCGATTTTGTAAATTGCGATTCTAATAATTTAAATTTCCTACTGAATAATGTCAGAAAAAGCTACCCTCGAATTCAACGGACAAAAATATGACTTTCCAATTGTCCACGGAACTGAAAAAGAAATAGCCATCAACATCAGTAGTCTTCGTGCAGTCACTGGTGGAGTAACTACTATCGACCCTGGATTTAAAAATACAGGTTCTTGTGAGAGTGCAATTACTTTTTTAGACGGAGAAAAAGGAATTTTAAGGTACAGAGGGTATTCCATTGAAGAACTTGCAGCAAAAGCTGATTTTTTAGAAGTTGCCTTTTTGTTAATTTTTGGAGAGTTGCCAACAGACGAGCAACTTTCTAAATTTCATGAAGACATCAAAGAGAATTCTATTGTAGATGATGACATCAGAAAAATATTAGATGCATTCCCAAAATCCGCACACCCCATGGGTGTGTTGTCTTCGCTCACTTCAGCACTCACAGCTTTTAATCCAGGGTCTGTAAATGTAGAATCAGAAGAAGACATGTATAATTCCGTAGTTAAGCTTCTCGGAAAACTTCCTGTTTTAGTAGCATGGACAATGCGTAAAAAGCAAGGCTTACCTTTGGATTATGGAGACGAAGATTTAGGTTTTGTTGAAAACGTATTGAAAATGATGTTTAAGCAACCAAATAAAGCCTATGTGCAAAATCCAATTATTGTCAATGCTTTAAACAAGTTACTCATCCTTCATGCTGATCACGAGCAAAACTGCTCGACTTCTACTGTTCGTATTGTTGGGTCATCACATGCAGGTTTATTTGCTTCAATTTCATCTGGTATTTCTGCTTTATGGGGTCCACTTCACGGAGGAGCAAACCAAGCAGTATTAGAAATGTTAGAGGCAATTAAAGAAGATGGAGGAGACACCAAGAAATACATGGCAAAAGCAAAAGACAAAAGCGATCCGTTTCGCCTTATGGGCTTTGGTCATCGTGTGTACAAAAACTTTGATCCACGAGCTAAAATTATCAAAGTAGCAGCCGACGAAGTTTTAAATGATTTGGGAGTAGAAGACCCTATTTTAGATATTGCCAAAGGTTTAGAAAGAGAAGCTCTTGCCGATCCTTATTTTGTACAAAGAAAACTGTACCCTAATGTGGACTTTTATTCTGGTATAATCTACAGGGCTATGGGAATTCCTGTAGATATGTTTACCGTTATGTTTGCTCTAGGGCGTTTACCAGGGTGGATAGGGCAGTGGCGCGAAATGCGTTTGCGTAAAGAACCAATTGGGCGTCCGAGACAGATATACAGTGGAGAAACTGCTCGATCTTTCTCTTCTTCAAAGCGCTAATCAATACCTACATATATGCTGAACTTAAACGTTTTAAATGAATTCAGTACATTAAAAGCAGTTGTTCTCGGTGTGGCTAAAAGTAACGGCCCTACCCCAACTCCAGAAGCTTGCTACGACCCTAGTAGCCTGAAACATGTTCTTCAAGGCACCTATCCATCAGAAAAGGATATGGTAGAAGAAATGAGCGCCTTAGTTCAAATTTTTGAATCGCATGGCGTCAAGGTGTATCGCCCAAATATTATTGAAAATTGTAATCAAATTTTCGCTAGAGATATAGCTTTCGTAATCGAGGATAAACTAATCAAATCCAATATATTGCCAGATCGTGCAGAGGAATTTTCAGCCTTAGATCAAATTGTGCGTCAAATTGATTCCCAAAAATGCATCGAACTTCCAGAAGAATGTCATGTAGAGGGCGGCGATGTGATTGTCCACAATGATTATATTTTTGTAGGTGTTTATTTAGGGGATGATTACTCAAGTTTTATCACTGCACGAACTAATATTCAAGCGGTAGAAGCACTTCGGTCACTTTTCCCCAATAAAAAAGTTAAAGCACTTGAATTGAAAAAGTCAAATACTAATCCATTGGAAGGCGCACTTCATTTAGATTGTTGTTTTCAGCCACTCGGAAGAGGCAAAGCACTATTGCATAGAGAAGGATTTACAAATCAAGAGGATTTTATTTTTTTGGAAAAACTATTTGGCAAAGAGCATATTTATTTAACAACTAAACAAGAAATGGCAAATATGAATTGTAATGTCTTTTCAATTTCCAATGATGTTGTTATCTCCGAGGCAGGTTTTACAAGGTTAAATAAATGGTTAGAACTTCATAAATTCAAGGTAGAAAAGGTAAGCTACTCAGAAATATCCAAGCAAGGAGGTCTTTTGAGGTGCTCAACTCTGCCTTTAATTCGCTTATAGATGAATAAACAAATTACAAATTCCGTTTTGATGATCCGTCCTGTTCAATTTCGAATGAATGAACAAACAGCGGTCAACAACTACTACCAGAAGAAAATAAAGGACCTAAAACCCGTTGAAGTCAACAGATTAGCTGCCCAAGAATTTGATGCACTTGTAGACAAATTACGCTCTGTTGGTGTCCACGTTATTGTTGTTAATGACACTAAGGAATTTGATACCCCCGATTCAATATTTCCGAATAATTGGATTTCATTTCATCATAATGGCACCGCCGCTTTATACCCTATGTTTGCAGAAAATAGACGTCACGAGCGCAAGGAGTCTATTTTGGAAGCAGTGGAACAAAACGGATTTTTTATTGAACACATTATTGATTACAGTGCTGCAGAGCAAGAAGAAGTTTTTTTAGAAGGCACAGGGAGTATTATTTTAGATCGTGAGAACAGAAAGGCATATTGTGCATTATCACCTCGTGCAGACGAAGCACTCTTTATTGAATTTTGTGAGGATTTTGATTTTTTCCCTGTTGTGTTTTCGGCCTATCAACCTGTTGGTCTAAAACGAAAGAAAATATACCATACTAATGTCATGATGTGTGTCGGCACCACCTTCGCACTCGTATGTTTGAATTCTATTGACGATAAGAAAGAACGTAAAAACTTAGTCAATCATTTAAAACAAACTAACAAAGATATTGTCGACCTCACAGAAAATCAGATCAATCAATTTGCGGGGAATATGCTTCAGCTTAGTGGCGCAGATCAGAAATCCTATCTAGTTATGAGCCAGTCTTCGTTCGATTCTCTTCGCGCTGATCAACGCACTCAACTCGAAAAGCACACCACCCTAATATCAAGCCCTCTTGATACTATTGAAGTTTGCGGTGGCGGAAGCGCACGCTGCATGATGGCTGAGATATTTTTGCCTAAAGTGACTAATTAATAGAGGTAAAAAAATGTATCTTTGCTTGTGAAAAAAAGTAGTCGATGAGTCTTCAAAAAATTCTTTCTCAACACATAAAATCAGCATTTAAATCTCAGTTTCAGACGGAGATAGACCACATTGAATTTCAGGCTACTCGAAAAGATTTTGAAGGCGATATTACTGTCGTTACATTTCCAATGTTGCGGATGGTAAAAATGAATCCAGTACAGCTAGGCGAACAATTAGGAGCCTATTTAGTAGCGTGTTCAGACGAAGTGGTTTCATTTAATGTAGTGAAGGGCTTTTTAAATTTAGTACTTTCAGATACTTATTTTTTTCAATTATTTCGTCGAATTCAATCAGTTGAAAAATTTGGTTTTATTTCAGCTGCTCAAAGCGATGCTGTAATGGTGGAGTACTCCTCTCCGAATACAAATAAGCCCTTGCATTTAGGGCACATCAGAAACAACCTTTTAGGTTTTAGTATCGCAGAAATTTTAAAAGCTTCGGGCAAAAAAGTCTACAAAACACAAATCATCAATGACCGAGGGATTCACATTTGTAAAAGTATGTTGGCTTGGCAACGTTTTGCACAGGGTCAAACGCCCGAATCTACCGGAATTAAAGGAGATAAATTTGTAGGGAATTTCTACGTAAAATTTGATCAAGAATATAAAAAGGAAATTGCTAAACTTGAGCAAGACGGTTTGGCATTAGATGAAGCTAAAGTTAAAGCGCCTATACTTTTGGCTGCACAAGAAATGCTTCGTCAATGGGAGGCTGGTGATGCTGAGGTAGTTAAGCTTTGGAAAACCATGAATCAGTGGGTATATGACGGATTCGAATTGACCTACAATAATTTAGGTGTTAATTTTGATTCTTATTACTATGAAAGTGAGACCTATCTTTTAGGGAAATCTTTTATTGAAGAAGGACTCAAAAAAGGGGTGTTTTTCAAAAAAGACGATGGTTCGGTATGGTGTGATTTAGCAGAAGAAGGATTGGATGAAAAAATTGTACTTCGTTCAGATGGTACAGCGGTTTATATGACTCAAGACATTGGAACAGCGGTACAACGCGTTAAGGATTGTCCTGATATCTCTGCAATGGTGTATACTGTAGGTAATGAACAAGATTATCATTTTAAAGTTCTTTTTCATATTCTTAAAAAATTAGGATTTGAATGGGCTCAAAATCTTTTTCATTTAAGTTATGGTATGGTAGATTTACCAAGTGGTAAAATGAAAAGCCGCGAAGGTACTGTGGTTGACGCAGATGATTTGGTTTTAGAAATGACCAATACAGCTCAGCTAATATCGCAAGACCTCGGTAAGCTCGACGGATACTCAGAGGCTGAAAAAAACAATACGTATAGTATTATAGGTTTGGGGGCTTTGAAGTATTTTATTCTCAAAGTTGATCCTAAAAAATCAATACTTTTTGATCCTGAAGCATCTGTAGATTTTCAAGGAAATACTGGGCCTTTTATTCAATACACATATGCTCGAATTCAGGCCATTTTAAGAAAAGCCCCTACTGATGGACAAATAGATTTTTCTAAACTATCACTAAGTGTTAAAGAGCGAAATGTGCTGAAGCAATTAGAAGTGTTCCCAGTTGTGATTCAACAAGCCGCGGCTAATTATAGTCCTGCGCTTATTGCCAATTATACGTACGATTTAGTCAAAGAATTTAATTCTTTTTATCAGAACATTTCTATCCTTGGTGCCGAGAGTTCTGGACTAATGAGTTTTAGAGTTCAATTGTGTGCTGCTGTTGGAGAAACCATAAAAAATGCATTTAGTCTGCTCGGCATTCAAGTCCCAGAGCGCATGTAGTATGAGTACATATGAATCAAGACGTAACATCCTACATTCCTAAAGCTGCTCGCGATCAGGTTTTGCAGTTGCTCAATGATGACCATTTACAAGTGGTTGTAAAAAAAGCCCGAAAAACGCGTCACGGAGACTATATAAAACGCAGTAATGTACATCATCAGATTACAGTAAACTCAAATCTAAATCCTTACCGGTTTTTGGTTACTTTGCTTCACGAAATTGCCCATTACGAGGCTTATAAAAGTTTCGGCGCTCATATTAGACCCCATGGGAATGAGTGGAAACTCACCTTTCAACGTCTTGCCTTGCCATTTCTTAATCCCGAAATTTTCCCTGCGCAGACACTTCCTTTTTTAGCTCATTATTTTAAAAACCCTAAAGCGAGCAGTGATTCTGATATTTTACTCTCTCGATCCCTTAAACAATTTGACCCTCCTAATGAAAAAACTTATATCTATGAGATTGCTGAAGGAACCCGCTTTAAAACATCCAATGGTAAAATATTTTGCATGGGAAAAATAAGGCGTACACGCTTTGAGGCTATTGAACTTCAATCCGGACGTTCTTATGCATTCAATCCTAATGCAGAAGTTGAAGTTCTTTTGGATTCATAAGTGTGTACGGCTGAAAGTAAATGAAATAAAATTATTGAATAGCTAGTTTTGAATTCAACCATCATTGTTGAAGAGAATAAAATTTTGCTTATATTTCCAAAAGAAAACATACAGATACTGAAAAACTACCCAAAATGGAGATCGATACTTTAGTTGGAAATTTTATTTAATTATGATTTATAATCCAGAGCAACAAGAAGATAATAACACCTCTATTGATTCTACAGCCGCGGTAAAAGCTGATGCTAAAGGCCTAGTTGCATCGATCAAAGTTTTCTTGATTGAGCTGCTCGATTTTAGAGAAGATACCGACCGGGAAGCCACTATTTCTGCCATCAAAGCCGATGTTCCTTTTAAAGGGGCAACCGCTTGGATACTTATATGCTCGATTTTTGTAGCTTCTATTGGGTTGAATGCTGATTCTACAGCAGTAGTTATTGGGGCGATGCTTATTTCGCCACTTATGGGCCCGATTCTTGGAGTAGGACTTTCCATTGCTATAAACGATATTGATACACTACGAAAGTCCTTGATTAGCTTGCTCACTATGGTTTTTTTGAGTTTGTTAACAGCTTTTTTTTGTTTTTATTTTCTCCCTTTATATGAGGATAATTCTGAGCTTCTTGGCAGAGTAAAACCAGACATTAGGGATGTATTGATTGCGTTTTTTGGTGGTTTGGCATTAATTATTGCAAGGACAAAAAAAGGGACCATTGCCACCGTAATTTTTGGAGTAGCTATTGCTACCGCTTTAATGCCACCACTTTGTACTGCAGGCTATGGATTGTCTCAAGGTAACTGGGGTTATTTTAAAGGTGCCATGTTTTTGTTTGCAATCAATACAATTTTTATTGCTTTGGCCACTTTTGTGGTTTTAAAAGTTCTTAGATTCCCTATGCTCAATTATGCAAATTCAAAACGCCGAAAGACTATTGCGCGTATAGCTGCTTTAATTGCTTTTGCAATGATGTTACCAGCAGGATGGACATTTTATGATGTGATTAAAGAATCCCAATATAAATCTGATTATAAAAATTATTTAAAGAAAGAAATTGAAAATAATACGAGTTTGTGGCTGCAACGCGAACAACTAGATACAAAGTCAAAAACTATTACTTTGAATTTTAATGGCGATATCAATGATGCCACAAAATCGGATTTACTCAATGAAATTCAGGGCTATGAATATCTTAAAGATTTTAAGCTTATAATCAATGGGAATAGCAACCGAAGCACTGATAAAATATTAGAGTTGTATGATATTGCTCTTGATAAGATTGATGAACGCGATAAAAAGATCGAGCGTTTAACGTTCACCATAGACAGCTTAAAACTTGCGGCATCTTCTAAGCATAACTCTATTTATGGTTTTAACTTCATCGATTTGGCTAAAGATGCTAAAATCCAATTCTCTGAATTGGAATCCTTTAGTTTTGCACAAACTTTACGTTCACCAAATTTTAAAACAGTAGATACAGTTTTAGTAGCTACAACTCGTTGGAATTCATCTGTAAGTGATAGTTTACTGAGTCAAAAAAATGCTAACTTAAAAATATGGCTGGAGCAAGAGTTTGATGATGATATAGAGATCTTAACGTACTGAAGCATTAGTCTCTCAAGTACATTTCCCGTACTTTTTTGAATAAATTTGAGGAATACACAAAGCTTGATACCGCTTCGTTATCAGTTTTAAAAATACTGTCATTACTCCCTTCCCATGCTTTTTCTCCATTTTTCAAAAAGACAATCTTTTCCCCAATTTCCATAACAGAATTCATGTCATGAGAATTGATCACAGTTACCATATTATATTCTTTAGTGATTTCTTGAATTAAGTTGTCAATCACAATTGCAGTCTTGGGATCAAGTCCTGAATTTGGCTCATCACAAAACAAATACTTCGGGTTGTTTACAATTGCACGTGCAATTGCAACTCTTTTTTGCATTCCGCCAGAAGCTTCACTTGGCATTTTGTGTTGTGCATTGTCTAGGTTTACACGCTTAAGAACTATGTTTGCACGGTCTTGCATTTCGCTTTCACTTAAATTGGCGAACATTCGGAGTGGAAACATCACATTTTCAGCAATGGTCATTGAATCAAACAAGGCGCTTCCTTGGAAGACCATACCTATTTTTGAACGTAAATTTCTTTTTTGATCATCAGAAAGTTTAGTAAACTTCTGATCATCATAATCAATACTGCCTTCGGTGTAGTCAAAAAGACCCAATAAGCACTTTAGAAAAACGGTCTTTCCTGATCCACTCTGCCCAATGATGAGATTGGTTTTTCCTTGTTCAAAAGTGGTGGAAATTCCTTTAAGGACTTCAACATCCCCAAACGATTTATGAAGGTCAGTAACTTTAATCATCAGCTGAGTAACATTTGTGTTAGGATATAATTCAATAAAATGATAACTACACTAGTCCAGACAAAGGCAACAGTACTAGCTTTACCAACTTCTAGAGCGCCGCCTTTCATGTAATAACCATGAAAAGATGGAATAGTTGCCAAAATAAAAGCAAACACCAGAGTTTTAATGAAAGCATAAACCATATGAAACGGTATAAAGTCTAATTGTATACCCGTAATGTAGTCTTCTAAAGTTGAGAATCCCCCATAAACACAGGCGGCCATTCCTCCAATTATCCCTAAGAACATAGCAATAGAAATAACAAAAGGATATAGCGTAAGCGCAATCATTTTTGGGAAAACAAGATAATTTATCGAATTGACCCCCATAACCTCAAGGGCATCGATTTGTTCTGTAACTCGCATAGAACCAATACTTGAAGTGATAAACGATCCAACTTTACCAGCCATAATTATAGATATGAAGGTAGGAGCAAATTCTAAAATTATAGATTGACGAGTAGCAAAACCAACTAGGTATTTAGGAATCAAAGGGCTGGTGATATTTAGCGCAGTTTGTATTGTGATGACACCACCAACAAAAAAGGAGATGAATGCAACAATTCCAAGAGAACCAATCACCAAATCGTCGACCTCTTTCAAGATTAAATTTTTCATAACCGATCGTTTCGTGGGTTTACGAAACATTTCAGCGATCATTAAAAAATAAGTGCCAATATTATGAAGATAGCTCATGTGGTTTAATCTTCCTGCTAAAGTAAAAAAAATCTAGGCAGTAGGGATTATAATTTAATCAAATTGAGGTTTTGTATTTTTTAAAGATAGATTTATAGAGTCAATATAGTTGAGAAGCTGCTCTTTGCCCTCATAACTTGAAGAAGAGGTGATGAAATGCTTAGGAAGCTCTTCCCAGCTCTTATTTAGGGTGCTCTGGTAATGTGCCACATTTCGCTCGATAGCTTTTGGCTTGAGTTTATCCGATTTAGTGAAAATAATGCTAAAGGGAATTTGATGCTCACCTAACCATTGCATAAAATTCAAATCTATTTGTTGGGGTTCATGGCGTATGTCGACAAGTACAAACGCAGAGACTAATTGTTTGCGTTTGCGAAAATATGCTGTAATAAATTTTTGAAAGGTTTTTTTGCTTGACTTTGATACACGTGCATAGCCATAGCCAGGTAAATCTACTAAATACCATTGTTCGTTAATAAGGAAATGATTGATTAGTTGAGTTTTTCCAGGTCTACCAGATGTTTTTGCTAACTTTTTTTTGTTGGTCAACATGTTAATTAATGAAGATTTACCAACATTACTGCGCCCGATAAAAGCATATTCTGCAAGGTTATTTTCTGGGCATTTGGAAACATCTTGATTGCTTACGACAAATGTTGCGGTCTTGATGTGCATGTCAAAAATCTTATAGCCCTCTCATTTTGAGCCATTCTAAGAGGATTTCATTAAATGTTTCGGGGTGCTCCATCATGGCTGCATGACCACATTTGTCAATCCAGTATAGGTTTGAGTCTGGCAGTAATTTATGAAATTCATCGGCCACGTTTGGAGGAGTAACAATATCATTTTTACCCCAAATGATACAGGTAGGAGTAGTCATTTTAGGTAAATCTTTCGCCATATTGTGTCGAATAGCACTCTTTGCGATGGCAAGTGTTTTCACGAGCTTATTTCTGTCATTTACCGTTTCAAAGACATCGTCAACAATTTCTTTAGTGGCCACAGCAGGGTCATAAAAAACCTCCTCAGCCTTGGCTTTAATAACGTTATAGTCGCTTCTTTTTGTATACCCACTTCCCATGGCGCTTTCATAAAGCCCTGAACTTCCTGTGATCACAAGTCCAGCAACCTTAGTTGGGTAGAGATTTGTGTAATAGAGTCCAATATGACCTCCTAATGAATTGCCTAGTAAAATCACATCTTCATAGCCTTTAAAATCAATAAAATCTCTAAGGAAGAAAGCGAAATTTTTCACATTCGTATTGAGTAAAGCTAGATCGTAAACAGGGAGTTTTGGCAATACCAATTTATAACCGTTTTTACTGAAGTAATTAATAGGCCCATCAAAATTACTGAGCCCACCCATTAAACCATGTAAAATAATGATGGGACGCCCCTCTCCAATTTCGGTGTAGCTGAATTTCCCTTCCTTCTTTAACGCATACTTCATTGTCGTGAATTGATAAATTGGTATCAAAGGCAAAGCTAAGCAATTTTATTCAATAAAGGCACCCAATACTAATTCTTAATGTTTTGCTAAAATTGACCTTATTTTTCATTTCGTAAGACCATATTTTTCTTCAAAATGCTTTATTAACACACAAATGTTAATTTCACTACATTTTTTATAAATTACTGATAATCAATTATTTAAAATATAATTACCATGCATTTTATCGAACTATTTTGCGTTTGGTAGAATTTTATTAACAAAGTGGTAAAAAGTGGTAAAAAGTGGTAATAATTTTATAATTTTGGAATACACAAAACAGTTAATTACAATAATTAGTGAACACTCTTATTGGCACATATGAATGTAAAGCAGACGCAAAAGGCCGTTTGATGCTTCCTGTAGCATTAAAAAAGCAATTGTCTTCTTCAATGCAAACTGGTTTTGTATTAAAGCGTGCTGTTTTTCAGCCCTGCTTAGAGTTGTATCCAATGAAAGAGTGGGAGGAGCTAATGCAAAAGGTTAATAAGCTCAATCGATTTAAAAAGAAGAACAACGACTTTATAAGAAGATTTACTGCAGGGGTTAAGCCTATCGAATTGGATGCGTCGGGTCGTCTTCTTGTTCCTAAAGACTTAGTTGGATTCGCCAATATTACTAAAGAAGTTGTTGTTTCCTCAGCAGTCAATATTATTGAGATCTGGGATAAAAAATTATATGAAAAAGCCATAGATGATGCTGCTGATGATTTTGCAGAATTAGCAGAAGAAGTGATGGGTCAAGATGATGCCGATGGAATATCATAGTCCTGTTTTACTAAATGAATCTGTAAATGGCTTGGCTATAAAAAAAAATGGGGTGTATGTGGATGTTACTTTCGGAGGTGGTGGTCACAGTCGAAAAATCTTACAACACCTAGGTCCAGAGGGTAGGCTTTTTGCTTTTGATCAGGACAAAGACGCTCTTTCAAATACAATAAAGGATGATCGGTTTGTGCTGATCAATGAAAACTTCAAGTTCATGAAGCGTTTTTTGCGTTTTCACGGCGTAAAAGCCGTAGATGGAATATTGGCCGATTTTGGTGTTTCTTCTTATCAGTTTGATGCGCCAGAGCGAGGGTTTTCAATTCGTTTTGATGCGCCACTAGATATGCGTATGAACCAGGAAGATAAGCTTTCAGCTAAAACAATTGTGGATTCTTATTCTGAGGAAGAATTGAGACGAATATTTTGGGACTTCGGTGAATTAAGGTCAGCACCAGCTATAGCGAGAACAATTGTTGAGGCTCGAAGCGAACGGCCTATTGAAACCACTTTTGAGTTAAAAAAGTTATTACATAAGTTTTTACCTCGAGGAAAGAACAATAAAATTTTAGCCCAAATTTATCAGGCGATTCGCATCGAAGTTAACAATGAGCTTGAGGTTCTAAAGTTGTTTTTGATTGCAAGTAAAGAGCTGTTAAAAACAGAGGGTAGGTTGAGTGTAATTTCGTACCACTCGCTTGAAGACCGTTTGGTGAAGCGCTTTATACGAAATGGTATGTTTCAAGGAGAACCTGAGCGTGATGTATTTGGAAATTATTCGGTACCACTTGAGAAAGTGGGTAAGTTGATTGTTCCGACAGATGAAGAAATTAAAATTAACAATAGAGCGAGAAGTGCTAAGCTAAGAATCGCCAAAAAAATATAGAGGAAAAAAATGAAAAACATAATGTACAACATTTTAAAAGGTACTTTTTTGGTCAGCGATGGTGCTTTTAAAAAATGGCGTTTGATTTTGTTTTTTTCTGCTCTAGCCATAATGACAATTGCAAGTTCACACAGTGCTGACCGGAAAGTACACCACATTGCAAAATTGAATGAGGACGTGAAAGCATTACGCTCTTTGTATGTGCAAAAGAGATCAGATTTAATGGAACTAAGGTTGGAGTCTGTTGTACGAAGTCGTCTTAAGGACAAAGGGATTGTTCCTTCCAAAACTCCGCCTGTGAAAATTTTAATCGCTTCAAACACAAACTGATAAATGTCCGAAAAGGAAAACAACATATTAAATAAGCTATATTTCATTTCCGGATGTATGTTCATTTTTGCTTTGTTGGTTGTGTTTAAATTAACAAAAATTCAGTTCGTTCAAGGAGAGTCCTACAGGGCTTTGGCTGAAAAGCGAAGCCTAAAAGATGTGGTAATTCCTGCCAACCGAGGCAATGTGTATTCTGTAGATGGAAGTTTGTTGGCTACATCAGTGCCTAAATATGATATCAGAATAGATTTGGTAACTTCATCAGAACGGAACTTTCAAGCTCATATTGAAGCACTTTGTGATTCTGTTTCAAGCTTTAATGGCAGTTCTTCGCTCAATCTACAAAAGCGCATACGTGAGGCAAGACAAAATAAAAACAGGTATTTCTTGTTGGCGCGTCAAATTGATTACTCGGATTATTTGCGTTTTAGAGCTTTCCCATTACTGGATTTAGGGGCATTCAAAGGTGGATTGATTGTTGAGCAAAGCACAAAAAGGGATTATCCTCTTGGCGCTATTGCACAACGGTCCATTGGATATGAACGAACAGATGAAAATGGATTTATTACTCGAGTCGGAATTGATGGTGCATTTGGCGAAAAATATTTACGAGGTGTAGATGGAAATCGCCTTAAGCAGAGTATTGGAAAAGGCCAATGGAAACCTATTGATGACTTTAATCAGACGGAGCCAAAAGATGGATTTGATGTTTACACTACTATTGATGTTAATATTCAGGATATTGCTCATCATGCACTTTTAGAGCAATTAGAAACGTATAAAGCCGATCACGGTTCTGTAGTCGTTATGGAAACAAAAACAGGGGCAATTAGAGCCATTTCTAATCTCGGTCGAAACAAAGAGGGCAGGTACTATGAACGTCTCAATTACGCCATTGGTGAGTCTCATGAGCCGGGTTCTACATTTAAGCTTATGGCGCTGGCGGTAGCATTAGAAGATAAAAAAATTGATACAACAACAATTGTCGATACAAAGAAGGGGATCCTTTCTTTTTATGGTAAAAAGGTTAGAGACTCAAAAAAAGGAGGTTATGGTAAAATTTCTGTAGCTGAAGCTTTTGAGGTTTCATCCAATACAGGAATTGTAAGTGTTATTGATCAAGCCTACAAAGATAATCCTTCGCAATTTGTTGATGGTTTGTATAAAATGAATCTTAATGATTCACTTCAACTCCCTTTGGTTGGAGAAGGAAAAGCTATTATTCCAGACCCTAGGATTAAAAATAACAGATGGAGCGGTATTGCTCTGCAGTGGATGGCCTACGGATACGGTGTCTCTTTTACGCCACTTCAAACGCTTACATTTTATAACGCAATTGCCAATGATGGAAAAATGGTGAAACCACGATTTATAGATAGAATAAAAACTATAGATAAAACAATTGAAGTGTATGATACTGAGGTGATCAACCCCCAAATATGCTCGAGCGAAACAATACAGAAACTTCAAAAACTACTTCAAAATGTAGTTGATAAAGATCATGGAACAGGCCATGGTTTATACACTGAAAATTTTTCGATGGCAGGTAAGACAGGGACTTGTCAGAAAGATTATAAGAACAAAGAACAGTTGAATTATATATCAACATTTTCTGGATATTTTCCTGCAGAAAATCCAGAATACTCATGCATTGTTGTTGTACATGAACCCGAGAAAAGTGTGGGTTACTATGGGGCTGACGTTTCTGGTCCAGTATTTAAAAAAATTGCACAAAAGATATACACTAGCGCGCCAGTAGAGGATGTTATCGATCAAATAGAGCATAAGACCCCTGATGTTGAGGAGCACTATAATAATTATTATACAACAGCGGAAAAATACAAAACTATAATGCCAAATCTAAAAGGGCTACCTGCTATGGACGCCATTGCAATTTTAGAAAATATGGGATTGAATGTGAAACTCATTGGCCGTGGTACAGTCCACAAGCAATCGATAAGAAAGGGTGAAAAAGTGACACCAAAAGCCACTGTAATACTAGAATTAACGTGAATATATTAAAAGACATATTGTATCACGTCGCTCTAAAATCGGTTCAGGGCTCAACAGACAAAAGCATTAATTCGTTACAATACGATTCGCGAAAGATTTCAGTGAATGATGTTTTTGTGGCGATCAAAGGAGCTCAGTCTGATGGGCATTCTTTCATAGATAAGGCTATAGAAAACGGCGCATGTGTTATAGTCGCTGAAACAATTCCACAAGAAAAAGCAGAACATGTAACCTATGTCGAAGTTCAATCATCAGCATCGGCTTTAGCGTTTATGGCTGCTAATTTTTATGGCCACCCTTCGAAAAACTTGAAATTAATTGGGGTTACTGGGACAAATGGCAAAACAACAATTACATCGCTATTATTCAATTTGTTTAAGGCCGCTGGTTATAAGGTAGGTCTTATTTCTACAGTCAAGATAATGGTAGATGAAATTAGTTATTCCACAACGCATACAACACCAGACTCTCTTGTAATCAATGCTTATCTAAAGCAAATGAATGAAGCTGGAGTAGAGTTTTGTTTTATGGAAGTAAGCTCACATGGAATTGATCAAAAAAGAACAGAAGGTCTTGATTTTAAAGGAGGGATTTTCAGCAATCTCTCACACGATCATCTAGACTACCATTCATCCTTTGCGAATTATCGTGATGTCAAAAAATCTTTCTTTGACCTTTTGCCTAAATCAGCTTTTGCTCTCACTAATGCGGACGATAAAAATGGTAAAATCATGCTGCAAAACACCAAGGCCAAAACCTATACTTATGCCTTAAAAAGCTATGCAGATTACCGCACTCAAATTCTTGAAAATCATTTTAAAGGTTTGCTTTTGAAGATTAACGATAGTGATATATGGGTCAAACTTATTGGCCACTTCAATGCTTATAATCTTACCGCAGTGTTCGCATGTGCTGATATATTAGGATTAGAAAAGGACGAGCTTTTACGTTTTATGAGCACCCTTGATAACGTTAGTGGTCGTTTTGATTATTTCGTTACCCCTAGCAATATAACTGTAATTGTAGATTACGCCCATACACCTGATGCTCTTAAAAATGTATTGCAAACAATCAACGAAATTCGTACAAAAAATGAAGATTTAATCGCTGTTGTGGGTTGTGGTGGTGATCGTGATAAGACAAAACGCCCGAGGATGGGGCATATTGCTTCAGTTTTAAGTTCCAAGGTCATATTCACAAGTGATAATCCGAGATCAGAAAATCCTGAAACGATTATTTCTCAAATGGAAGAAGGAGTAGAGCCTCAAAATTTTAAGAAAATCATAGCCATAACCAATCGAAAACAAGCCATAAAAACCGCATGTCAGATGGCTAAACCTAAAGATATAATTCTTGTCGCAGGGAAAGGTCATGAATCATACCAGGAAATTAACGGAGTGCGGTCTGAATTTAATGATTATATCGTCGCCCAAGAATGTTTAAATCAATTACAAAAATAATATGCTGTACTATTTGTTTGAATATTTAGAAAAAGAGTTTCAGTTTCCTGGCGCTTCACTTTTTGGGTTCTTGACTTTTAGAGCTGCTTTAGCTATTATTTTATCGCTTTTGATTTCAACAATATTTGGCAAGAAAATTATCAACATTCTTAGTGCTAAACAAGTTGGGGAAACCATAAGAGATTTAGGTTTGGAAGGACAAAAAGAAAAAGCAGGAACCCCAACAATGGGTGGCTTGATCATCATCCTAGCGACTTTAGTGCCTGTTTTGTTGTTAGCAAAATTGGATAATATCTACATCATTTTACTTCTAATTACTACAATTTGGATGGGTGTCATTGGATTTATAGATGATTATATCAAAAAATTCAAAAATGACAAAGAAGGACTGAAAGGGAGGTTTAAGATTTTAGGTCAAATAGGTCTAGGTGTTATTGTTGGACTAACATTATTTTTTCATTCAGATGTCACAATTAAAGAACAAATACCTATACAGCAGCGTACAGTTGTCTCATCAGTACAGGGTGTGTCGCAGCAATTTTATCCAGAATCCAAATCTACAAAAACAACAATACCCTTTGTTAAAGCCAATGAGTTCGATTACGCAGACTTAATCACATGGATTCATCCAAATCTAGAGAAACACGCTTGGATTGTATTTGTGTTGGTTGTGATTTTTATCATAACAGCTGTTTCTAATGGTGCAAATTTAACGGATGGCATTGACGGACTAGCAGCTGGGACGTCCGCAATTATTGTATTAACGCTAGGGATTTTTGCTTGGGTTTCAGGCAATATAATTTTCTCAGATTACTTAAATATAATGTACATCCCCCGAGTAGAGGAAATCACAATTTACATTGCTGCTTTTGTCGGTGCGCTTGTTGGGTTTTTATGGTACAATACATTTCCGGCACAAGTTTTTATGGGTGACACGGGAAGTTTGACAATCGGCGGCATCATCGCTGTTATTGCTATAGCTGTTCGAAAGGAATGGCTAATTCCTCTGTTGTGTGGAATTTTCTTGGCTGAAAATGTTTCAGTCATGTTACAAGTTGGGTATTTCAAATACACAAAGAAAAAATTTGGTGAAGGACGACGGATTTTTAAAATGTCGCCTCTACATCATCATTATCAAAAATCAGGATATCACGAAAGTAAAATTGTAACTCGTTTCTGGATTGTTGGAATTCTTTTAGCCATCCTAACTATAGTTACTCTTAAAATTAGATAAATGAAAAGACTGGTTGTACTTGGTGGTGGTGAAAGTGGTGTAGGTACAGCACTATTGGGAAAAGAAAAAGGGTTTGATGTATTTGTTTCAGATTTCGGAGCCCTTAAAAAAGTGTACAAGGACGTTCTTAAACATAATGAGATTGAATGGGAGGAAGGTAAGCATACTGCATACAAAATTTTAAATGCTGATGTTGTCATGAAAAGTCCAGGGATTTCTGAACAAGTGCCTATTGTAAAGGCTTTGCTTGAAACTGGTATTCCTGTGATTTCTGAAATTGAATTTGCTGCACAATTCACATCTGCTGATATTATTGGTATAACGGGAAGTAATGGAAAAACCACCACAACAATGATGGCCAACCACATACTTAATCAAGCAAAATTTGATGTAGTTATGGGTGGAAATATTGGTGATAGTTTTGCAGGACTTATTCATAAAGATCCAGATTATTTTGTACTAGAGTTGAGTAGTTTTCAACTCGATGGAATCAAAAATTTCAGACCCCATATAGCAGTACTAACTAATATTACTCCAGATCACTTGGATCGATATGCGAATAAATTTGAAAATTATATTGCCTCCAAATTCAGAATAATCTTAAATCAAACAAAACAAGATTATTTGATTTATGATGCTGATGATGAGGTCATCAGCACATATCTTCAGACTCATCCTATTCAGTCGACTTTAGTGCCTTTTTCGCTAACTAAAACTTTAGCACAAGGCACCTATTTAAATGAAAAAGAAATTATAATTAAACTAATTAAAGAAGAAAACATAATGCCAACAACAAATTTAGCTTTGGAAGGAAAGCATAACATCAAAAACGCGATGGCTGCTGCTACAGTTGCCCACCTTCTCAAAATAAGAAAAGAAACTATTCGTGAGAGTTTAGAATGTTTTCAAGGCGCTGAGCATCGGTTAGAACATGTATTGAAAATAAATAAAGTTCAATACATCAATGATTCTAAGGCTACGAATGTAAATGCCACTTATTTTGCTTTGGAGAGTATGTCTGCTCCGACCGTATGGATTGTTGGTGGTGTTGATAAAGGAAACGACTATAGTGCTTTGTTTCCATTTATAAATGAAAAAGTAAAAGCGATTATTTGTCTTGGAAAAGACAACGAAGCTTTATTTCAAAATTTCGAACAAATGGTCGATATCATTGTGGAGACGCAATATATGTCTGAAGCCGTTAAGATTGCTTATAATATAGCAACTGCTGGGGAGAATGTTTTACTTTCTCCAGCCTGTGCAAGCTTCGATTTGTTCAAAAATTATGAAGACAGAGGACATCAATTTAAATCAGCAGTACGCGCCTTATAAATGATAAAGTTTGCAAACATAAAAGGAGATCGAATGATATGGGCCATAGTCGCGCTGTTGGCCATATTTTCATTTTTACCTGTTTATAGTGCTGCAAGTAATTTGGCCTATACTTATGGTGACGGCCAAACCTTCACTTATTTTATTAAACATTTTGTGCATTTATTTCTCGGTTTTTCAATTATTTATGCCATACACAAAATTCCTTATCGTTATTTCAAAGGGCTTTCTATGGTGATGTTCCCTGTTGTTTTGATTCTTTTGTTGGTCACTTTGCTCCAAGGAACAACTATTGATGGTGCAAATGCCAGCCGTTGGATTCGTGTTCCTTTTGTTGGCTTCACTTTTCAGCCATCTACCCTAGCAGCCCTAGTATTGATGGTTTTTGTGGCACGTTATCTCTCTAAGATTTTTGAAGAAAACATCTCATTCAAATCGTCCATAATGCCATTGTGGTTTCCTGTTTTTGTGGTGCTTATTTTGATTCTTCCAGCTAATTTTTCTACTACAGCAATCATATTCACCATGATTTTGGTATTGGCTTTTTTAGGAGGCTATCCCTTACGATATTTAGCAGCAATTGTCGGTTCAGGTCTTTTAGTACTCGCCTTTTTTGTGCTCATTGCCAAAGCATTTCCAGATTCTATGCCAAATAGGGTTGATACTTGGACTAGTAGGATTGTGAATTTCATGGATGATCATGATTCTGAGGAAGATTATCAAATTGAAAAAGCTAAAATCGCTATAGCCACAGGGAGTGTTTATGGGTTAGGTCCTGGAAAAAGTGTGCAAAAAAACTTTTTACCACAATCTTCATCTGATTTCATTTTCGCCATCATTATTGAAGAGTATGGTTTGATAGGGGGTTTATTTTTATTGGTACTGTACCTCTTGCTGTTGTTTAGGATTGTAGTAGTGGCGCAAAAGGCAGGTACTGTTTTTGGAAAACTTCTGACCATTGGCGTTGGGCTTCCAATTATTTTTCAGGCGCTTATCAATATGGGCGTAGCTGTAGAGTTATTTCCTGTTACAGGACAAACATTACCATTGATAAGCAGCGGCGGCACTTCTATATGGGTTACTTGTTTGGGGATTGGGATCATACTGAGCGTCAGTGCAAAAAGAGAAGAAATTAGAAATCAATCTGAGGAGGAGCATCCTTTAGAAATTTTAAGTGAAGCTTTATAATGAATAAATTTAAAGTCATATTATCTGGAGGTGGTACAGGGGGACATATTTTTCCTGCTTTATCAATTGCACAAGGGCTAAAAGTAAAACATCCAAATACTGTTTTTCTTTTTGTTGGGGCTTTAGGTAAAATGGAAATGGAAAAAGTGCCAAATGCAGGCTTTAAAATTACTGGACTTTGGATCTCTGGATTTCAAAGAAAGCAGTTGTTAAAAAATATTTTATTTCCATTAAAGCTGTTTATTAGTTTGTTTAAATCTGTATTTATTATGCTTCGATTTAGACCAAATGTTGTAATTGGTACTGGTGGTTATGCAAGTGGTCCATTGTTATTTATTGCTTCTCTTTTGGGTAAACCTACGCTGATACAAGAGCAAAACTCCTACCCTGGTGTAACAAATAAATTACTGGCAACTAAGGCGCAAAAGATATGTGTTGCCTATGAAAATTTGGAATCATTTTTTCCTAAAGATAAAATTGTGGTTACTGGCAATCCTGTACGGCAAGATCTTTTAGATTTAAACGCTAAACAGCAGGAGGCGCAATCGTCTTTTGCTTTGGATCCCTCTAAAAAAACACTTCTTGTCTTGGGCGGAAGCTTGGGTGCGCGCAGAATCAATCAAATGGTTGAGGGGCATCTGCCATTTTTTAAGAAAAATAATATTCAACTAGTGTGGCAGTGTGGTAAATTATATTTTGATGATTATAAGATTTATAATGATAAAATTGATGTTCAGGTTTTGTCGTTTATAAAACGAATGGATTTAGCTTATGCAGCAGCAGACATTATCATTTCCAGGGCAGGAGCGAGCTCCGTTTCGGAACTTTGCATCGTAGGCAAGCCTGTGGTTTTTATTCCATCGCCAAATGTTGCAGAAGATCATCAAACTAAAAATGCCTTAGCTGTTTCTAGTCAAAATGCAGCCCTTCTAATTCCAGAGAAAGATTTAAATCAAGAATTCGAGGCTCATTTTTCTAATCTATTGAGCAATAAAGAATTACAGCAACAATTGAGTACGAATATTAAAAAATTGGCCAAACCTTCAGCTACTGATGAGATTGTCATTGAAATTGAAAAATTGATTAACGCATGAATCTAAAAGCATTCCATAACATTTATTTTATTGGTATCGGTGGTATCGGGATGAGTGCTTTGGCGTCTTATTTTTATGCCGCTCAAAAAGCTGTTTCAGGATATGATAAAACCCCAAGCGATATTACAAAAATATTGGAGCTTTCTGGAATTGGTGTCAATTACGTTGACCATGTAAAAAATATAACTTCTGAATTTTTAGACGCATCAAAAACACTAGTTGTGTACACGCCTGCTATACCACATTCAAATTCGCTTTTAACTTATTTTAAGGCAAATAATTTTACCGTTTTAAAACGTTCAGAAGTTTTAGGTTTGATTACTAAAGACACCTTCTGTATGGCAGTCGCTGGAACTCATGGTAAAACTACGACTACAAGTATTTTAGGACACTTGATGAAGGTCGCCGATCAAAACATGACTGCGTTTTTAGGGGGAATATCTGAAAATTACAATTCAAATTTAATACAAAACGGACATCAAGTTACAGTTGTTGAAGCCGATGAGTTTGATCGCTCATTTATGACCCTTTCTCCTAATTTCGCATGTATCACATCCACAGATGCAGACCATTTGGATATTTACGGTAATAAGGAATCTCTAAAACAGTCGTTCTTAGATTTTTCAAATAATATAACCGCTGATGGGCAGCTTTTTGTCCACGATTCACTTTCGATGCAGGGCACCACTTATGGTGTTGAATCCGATTCGGATTATGCAGCAATTAATATTCGTATTTCTAATGGAATCTATCAATTCGATTTAAAAACCCCTTCAGCACTTTATAAGGATTTTAAATTTAATTTGCCCGGGCAACACAATTTGAGCAATGCTGTAGCTGCGCTTGCCATGGCTTTGTCTTTTGGTTGTCCTGTTGAAAAATTATACAGCGGTTTAGATTCATACCGCGGAGTTAAACGACGCTTTACTTATAAGCAAAAAAATGATTCCTTTGTGTTTATTGACGATTATGCACACCACCCCAAAGAAATTGATGCTGTTTACCAGGCAATATCTGAAATGCATCCTGCACAGTCAATTACTGCTGTTTTTCAACCACACTTGTTCAGTAGAACACAAGATTTCGTAGAAGATTTTGCGCGTTCTCTTTCTGTCTTTGATGCAGTTTTATTATTGGAAATATACCCTGCACGTGAACTGCCGATAAAGGGTGTTAACTCTGCTTGGTTGTTGGGTAAGATCACGGCGCCAATCAAAAAATTGGTATCCAAAGAAACATTATGTGAGGCTATTAAATCGATTGATTACCCTGTGTTAGTAACCATGGGTGCAGGTGATATTGGAACTCTTGTTGAACCGCTTTCAAAAAACTTGATGTATGCATAAATATAAAAATATAGCGAAAGGAGTTTTGTTGTTCACATTAGTGGTATTTCTATATGCATTTTCAGCCAAAAGAAATACTGATTTACCCATAGCAAAAACAAACATTGAATTTGTTGGTGAAGATCATTTGTTGATCAGTAAAAATATCGTTGATAAATTGTTAATACAAAATCAACAAGCTGTGGAATGTATGCCTAAAGATATTTTAGATTTGAATGAATTGGAGTCCAAAATATCATCCCATCCGATGATTGAAAAAGCAGAAGTGTATCTTACTGTAAATGGGGAAGTTAGAGTAGAAGTAGCACAACGAAAGCCTCTGGCGCGAGTGATTTCCGAGCCTTCGTTTTACATTGACAGTCGGGGGGAAATGATGCCGCTTTCTCCGGAACATAGTGCACGTGTGATTTTGGTTTATGGAGATGTTGATGCATCAAATCTTGAGGCTGTTAATGAGCTCTTACAGTATATAGCTCAGGATGACTTTTTGAAGCTTTATGTGACCGAGATTATTGTCAATGAGGAGCAACAATTTTCACTAGCCATGCGGACCTACGATTTTGAAGTAGTTGTTGGTACAACAAAAGATTTAGATAAGAAAATGAATAATTTTAAAGCATTTTATCAAAAAGCAAAAAAAGATAAGCTGCTTCAGACATATAAAACAGTGAATTTACATTTCGACCGTCAGGTTGTTTGTACAAAATTTTAATTCTATGGAGACTCAAAATATTGCAGTAGGGCTGGATATTGGAACAACCAAAATCGTTGCGATGATTGGCCAAAAAAATCAGTATGGAAAATTAGAAACCATTGGCGTAGGTAAGTCAAAAAGTATGGGCGTTCATCGGGGTGTTGTCAATAACATAACGCAAACCATTCAGTCTATTCAAAATGCAGTAATTGAAGCTGAGGCAACATCCGAAATTAAGATTGGTGGCGTGACAGTAGGAATTGCTGGCCAACACATCAGAAGCTTACAGCATAGTGATTACATCACTAGACCCAATGCAGAACAAGTGATTAATGAGGAAGATATCGACCGCCTAATCAACCAAGTTCACAAGCTTGTCATGCTTCCCGGCGAGGAGATTATTCATGTTTTACCACAAGATTTTAAAGTGGACGGGCAGGCAGAAATCAAAGAACCAATCGGTATGTATGGAGAGCGTTTGGAAGCTAATTTTCATGTTGTAGTTGGTCAAGTTTCATCTATTCGAAATATAGGGCGATGCATTCAAACTGCTGGTTTGAGTTTGGAGGGAATAACTTTAGAGCCGCTTGCTTCAGCTAAAGCTGTATTGAGTCAAGAAGAAAAGGAAGCTGGAGTTGCTTTAATAGATATTGGAGGCGGGACTACAGATTTAGCAGTTTTCAAAGATGGAATCATTAGACATACTGCTGTTATCCCTTTTGGGGGTAACGTTATCACAGAAGACATCAAAGAAGGATGTTCAATTATTGAGAAACAGGCCGAACTATTAAAAATCAAATTTGGATCGGCTTGGCCAGGTGAAAATAAAGACAATGAAATTGTTTCAATTCCAGGACTGAGAGGAAGAGACCCCAAGGAAATCTCATTAAAAAATCTATCTAAAATTATTCATGCTCGAGTAGTGGAAATTATAGAACAAGTTTATGTGGAAATTAAAAATTATGGACATGAGGAACAGAAGAAAAAGCTGATTGCAGGAATTGTCCTCACTGGGGGCGGTAGTCAGTTGAATCACTTGAAGCAACTCGTCGAATATATAACAGGAATGGACACTCGCGTAGGTTATCCTAACGAACATCTAGCGGGTGATAGCGATGGTGATATTACCAGTCCATTGTATGCCACTGCCGTAGGTTTAGTTTTAGATGGTCTTGAGCGTCAAGAAAAGCAAGTCAGTGTTGAGTTGCCCGAAGACGACGAACCTCCAAAGCCACCAACAGAACAGCCCCCCGTGCGCTCCAAAGGCTTTTTGGAGAAACTAACCGAACGCGTAAAGGACTTTTTAGAAAATGCTGAATAACCAACAATACAAAAAATAAATATTTATGAGCAGTAATAACGAACTCGGAATCAGATTTGATTTACCAAAAAATCAATCAAATGTAATCAAAGTCATTGGTGTTGGTGGCGGTGGAAGCAACGCCATCAACCATATGTTTACACAAGGCATAAAAGGGGTTGACTTTGTCATCTGTAATACTGATGCACAAGCCCTGAATAGCAGTGCTGTACCTAATAAAATTCAATTAGGGCTTCATATCACAGAAGGTTTGGGCGCTGGTGCAAATCCTGAAATTGGTGAAAAAGCAGCCATTGAAAGTTTGGAGGACATCAGAACCATGCTAGATACCAATACTAAAATGGTATTCATTACTGCTGGAATGGGTGGTGGTACAGGAACAGGTGCAGCACCCATCATTGCAAAAATGGCCAGGGAACTTGATATTCTTACGGTTGGGATAGTTACTATGCCTTTTCAATTTGAAGGAAAAATCAGAAATACTCAAGCGCATAAAGGGATTGAGAAATTGAGAAATGTTGTTGATTCGTTGGTGATCATTAACAATAATAAACTTCGTGAGGTATATGGTAACCTTGGCTTTAAAGCTGGCTTTTCAAAGGCAGATGAAGTACTTTCCACAGCTGCTCGTGGAATTGCTGAGGTCATCACACATCATTACACTCAAAACATCGATTTACGGGATGCCAAAACTGTATTGACTAACAGCGGAACTGCCATAATGGGCGCTTCTACTGCTGTTGGAGAAAACCGTGCTAAAAAAGCAATTACTACAGCACTAGATTCACCTTTGCTTAATGACAATAAGATCACAGGGGCTAAAAATGTTCTTCTGCTTATTGTTTCTGGCAATCAGGAAATTACAATTGATGAAATTGGAGAAATTAATGATCATATTCAAGCTGAAGCTGGATATGGTGCCAACATTATTATGGGGGTAGGTGAAGATGAGAAATTGGGAGAAGCTATTTCTGTTACTGTTATTGCTACTGGATTTGATGTTGATCAACAAAACGATATAACAAATGTTGAACCTAAAAAAGTCGTTCATGCTCTTGAGGACGAGCAAATTATGGAGCACGATTTAACTGCGCCTCAAGCCATTGACTCATTACAGAATACTAAAGGAGATGAATTTGCGACAGAAGAAACCATTGTTTATTCGTTAGAGGATGATTCTGATTTGCACGATTTTGAAGAGGCTGAAGCAAATTATATGGATTTAATTCCCACTACAGAACTCATAAAATCTATAGATGTAGTTGCTGCTGAAGTAGTTGCTGATGTTAGTGAAGACGAATTTATTATTAACGAAGTATTTTCTGAGCCTAAACAAGATGAAATAGCTGAAGTTGAGGAGCAAACCATGCTTACCTTTGACTTGCCACTACATCAAAGCACAAGCTTATCTGAAATTAATGATGATGTCGAAATCTTTGAATTGGAAGACAACGTTAATGATATAGAAGTAGATGATTATATAGAACTTATTGCTGTTAATGAATCAAGTTCTGAGGATGAACAACTTTATTCCTTGGACGATCATATTATTTTAGAAAATACCAATGAGGAATACGATAGCTCTAAGGAAAGTGCCACAAAGGAAACTCAGGTGGATACAGAGTTAATGTTTTCAAAAGTCACGGTCAAGGAGCGGAAAGTCACCAAAGCACCTGTTGAAGACGAAGACCCCTTCAATAATCCAATTTCAAAAACCTTACGCGATCGCGCTGATGAACGACGAAAGAAAATGAAAGCGTTTAACTATAAGTTCAACACATCTAAGGTTGATGAATTTGAAAAAGAACCGGCTTACAAACGAAAAGGCGTAGAATTGAATGACACTCCAAGTTCAGAACAATTACCCTCTAGAGCAACTGTGAGTTTAGATGAAAACGAAGATGTACAGCTGCGTTCAAACAATTCGTTTTTACACGATAATGTAGATTAAGCTTTTTTATGTACTATGCCCTCATCTTTTACAGAGAAATACTTATATTCGTGATCCAAAATTTTTTAAAATGAGTTTAAATGAACAGCTCATGACCGCCATGAAAGCGGCTATGAAATCTAAAGACACCTTAGGATTAACGGCTTTGAGGTCTATCAAGTCCGCTGTGCTTCTAGCACAGACTGAAAGCGGCTCGAAAGAAAAGATGACCGAAGCTGAAGAAGTGAAACTTCTGCAAAAATTGGTAAAACAACGTCACGATAGTGCGGCTATTTTTTCAGAACAAAATAGGCCAGATTTAGCAGAGCCAGAATTGGCAGAGGCCAAAATTATCAGCCAGTTTTTACCAGAGATGTTAACTGAGGATGAGGTAGAAAAGTATGTGCAAATTGCCATTTCAAAATTAGGGGCTACGAGTATGAAGGATATGGGCAAAGTAATGGGTATTGTCAGTAAGGAATTGGCTGGAAAAACAGATGGAAAAACGATCTCAACTTTGGTTAAGAAAAAATTAATGCCTTAATATAAATTGGCTGCGTAGCTCAATTGGATAGAGCACTGGATTTCGGCTCCAGCGGTTGTAGGTTCGACTCCTGTCGCAGTCACTAAACCGGAGAATTGATGCACTGGAATTGGTTCTCCTTTTTTAATATTTGAAATTTCCTTCAATAAAATCGGAATTGAGCCAAAAACAGCATTCACTTTTGGGGTTCGAACTCGGTCATTTGACTTGTCGTAACCCAATCCGGATGGAAACACTAAATTTTGAAGATTTTGTTTTTGTTTTAATATTATTTTAAGTGTGGCATTATTTGGGTTTTGGGAAAAATCTTTTGGGCTCATTCCATGGGCGTGCATTGTTAATTTGTCGGCCTAAACCTATAGGACGTATTTTAGCGGCTACAATTCTTTGATTCAAAATAATGGAAAGAGAGTCTTTAATAGCATTGTAAGAACTTAAATCAGCTAAATTTTTTAATTCTTCAGGATCGTTTTTATGATCGTACAATTCATACTCAGTACGTCCATTAAATTCCCATTGGTTGAGGCGATAACGAGTCGTTTGAATCCCATAACCTTGAGCTTTAATATTCCCTCTATCTACTTGTAGCTCAGTAAAAGCAGATGAGCGAATGGAGCTGTCTGGATTATCAAAAAATGGTGTCAAACTTAAACCACTGACAAATGATGGTGTTTTCATCTCGACCATATCCATAAGCGTTGGATAAATATCTACAAGCTCAACTGGTGCACCAACAGATTTTTTTGTTTTTTTAACGCCAGGTCCAGCAAATATTAAAGGAACACGAGTAGCATCTTGAAAGAGGGTTTGTTTTTGCCAATGCCCATGTTCGCCTAAATGATAGCCGTGATCAGATGTAAATACAACAATGGTGTTTTTGTCAAGCCCTGTTTCCTTAAGTTTATCCAAAACCCGACCAATTTGTGCATCCATAAAACTTGTTGTTGCGTAATAGGCATGTTTAATTGTCACTGATAAAGCTGGGTCTAAGTCTATTTGTTCTTTTCTGGCTCTGAGTGAAGCTGCGGCAGGCTTGGGGATCGTTTTAAGGTACTCATCTGATGTTTCTGTAACACTAAAATCATTGATATCATAAAGATCAAAATACTTTTTAGGGGCTACAAATGGCACATGTGGACGGTACAATCCGAAGGCCAAAAAGAAATTTTCTTTACTTTTTGCAAAGGTATCTAAAAAATCGATGGTTGCGGAAGCTCCGATACCGTCTGTTTGTTCTTCATCTGCACCATCAGACTCCAGCCAACTTAAAGTTGCCCCATCAAAATCTGGCTTTACCTTATTAAGTTTATATTCTTCAACCTTATCACGTCCATAAGGATTGACCGTCTGATCCCAAGTAAAAGAATCGTCATGGCCAGCGGTTCCAATATCTCTAGGATTGTGGTAATGGTAAATTTTACCCACTCTTATGGAATGGTAATTTTCCATTCTAAACTTTTGCCCTAGGGTAACAACATCGGGAATGGTCTGACGTACATACAACCTCAAAACCTTAGATTTTGTTTGGTCGGGATACATTCCGGTCATAAAAGAAACCCTAGAGGGACCACAAAGCGGATATTGAACATGGGCATTGTTAAATACAAGACCCTTTTGGGCTAATTTATCCAGATTAGGCGTAATGGCCAGCGGGTCGCCATAAGCCCCCAATGCACAATTAAGATCATCAGCAACAATAAACAATACATTTAGTTTTGAACTGGATTTAGACGGTTTTGATCCTGTGATTGAAAGGGCCAATAAAACCAAACATCCAAACTTTATAAATCGCATATTAATCAAATTAAATTATTCATTTCAAGATAGAAAAACTAATTCAATATCTCAGACTTTATTTTTTTAAAAATTTACAATGTTGATTATCCACTACAATAATATTTATCCCTGCTGGTAAATCGGAGAATTGATGCACAGGAATTGGTTCTCCTTTTTTTATGTTTGAGATTTCCTTCGTTAAAATTCATACACCGTGTTGAGAACAACTATGATAATTTTATACAAAACATAAATAAGCCTCCAGTATAATAACTGAAGGCTTATAATAATTTAAGGTAGGTGATTTATATTAGTTTTTTCTTAGTCACAATTATCAGAAATAATTGTAGTATCGGATACTAAGCTTAAAATAAATAGATCTCCTTCATGACAATCAGCAATTAACCATGTGTCCTGAAATTGTGTAGAATTCGAATTCAGACTCATTAAATATCCATTGACTGTGACATTTAAATCCCAAACCCCTGTGGTAGTGATGGTGTTTCCTTCAACCACTTCAAATGTGTAATCTGGATTAATAATGTAGGTGTAAATATCATTATTAACATTTACCCATGAGCAATTTGATAATAGAACTTCAACCTCTTCAATTGAACAATCTTCTAAACCTTCTTCGACACAATCTATTGAGTAAAGCTCAGCTTGAGGAGATACTATACTTTGCATTTCTAAACTTTCATCACATACAGTAACCACCCATTCGTCATTGTAGATAGGTGAGTTTGCTGCTAGGGTTATGTAAAAGGTCTCGTTTCCAGTATTTATAATAAATTCCCCAGATGTAAGAAGACTATCGTCGGACTGCACTTGGTATGTACCATCACTGAAAAAGTTATAGAGATATTGGTCATCGTCAACAAAATCAATTTGCCAAAAACAATTTATTAAAGCACTTAAAATGTCTTCCGGGAGGCAATCGACAACTCCAACATTATCATCGCCAATGCAATCTTCTATTATAGCTTCTAGCTCATCATAGTCATTAATTGTTACTATCGAATCATTTTCAATTATAATATCTAATGGAAGTACTAAATCAATGTGATAGGCACCGTATGTGGCATTAAATAGTTCTTCGCGAGAATTTACAGTTACAGGATCTCCTTCATCTAATATTATGGAAATAGGATACACAAATTCAAAACATTCTCCGTCACTAGATTCGTAGTCTATTTGGCATTCTTCACTAAAATCGTCCTCAGTGAAACCATCACATATCGCATAGCAGGCATTTGGATATGAAATTGTAAATAGTTCTCCATCTAAATCTGTAATATCAATACAAACAGGGTCATATTCTTCAGTACAAATACAATCCTCTACCTCGTCCTCAAAATCACAGTCTTCTAATAAACTTAAAAATTCATCTTCGCTATTTATAGTTTCTATTTCTAGAGCATTACTATTTTCATTGTAGGTCTCCACTTGGAAAGGAAACGCAATCCCATTTATAAATAAATTTTCTGTTGAAGCAAAATAAATGTCTATTAGTTCATCTAAACTATTTACTGTTACTGTAGTACCCGTATTAAATGAAAGATTGATTGGGTATACAAAATCGAAACAAAAATCAAAGACAATATTGCCAGCAGGATTTTCCGCTTCGTCTACATTTCCATTGTCATCATACTGTTGGTTAAGTCTACTTAAAGTTGTTACAATAGATTCACTTTCCTCGGTATTTTGTAGATTATCAATAATTACTTCTTCATTAGTACAAGACGTCAAAACTGTAAGTATCGTTAAAATACTAAAAATTAAAAGTTTAAATTTATTCATTTTTTTCATTTTTTATTTTAAAAATTATTGAGGTTAATCCTATTTAAGACAATTTCAAATATAAAAACCCTACTTTTTTCTTAAATTATTTTTTTCATAGTTTTGGTTTAAAATTAAAACCAATTTAATGTCCAGACACAATCACAATATATGTGATTCAAATTCTTTTGAGGCTATATATAATACCTATGCTAAAGAAATTAGACGGTTTCTTTTTTATAAAACTCAAGATATAGATAAATCTGAAGATATTTTACAGGATGTGTTTATAAAACTTTGGGAGAATTGCAACAAAGTAGATTCTAACAAAGTGAAGAGTTATATTTATAGTATTGCTAATAATATGTTTCTAAATGATATAAAGCATCAAAAAGTAGTACAAAATCATCGGAAACATAATGAGAATAAAAGCACTAATGAGTCCCCTGAATTTATTATGCTTGAAAAGGAGTTCATGGAAAAGTTAGAATCGACAATTGATAACTTGCCAGAAAAACAGCGCGAAGTATTTCTAATGAATAGAATTGAAAAAAAGAAATATAAGGAGATTGCTCTACTTTTAGATATTAGCGTAAAAGCTGTAGAAAAACGTATGCATCAAGCCTTGGTTGTCATGAGAAAAGAAATTGGTGATGTTTAACTAAAATTGTTAAGTAGGGTATTTATCTAGTTAGTTGTCCTAAATATAGAAATAAAATGAAAAACCAGAATTCACATATAAATGAAGAAACGTTTTTAGCCCAGTGGCTAGAGGGAAACCTCTCAGATACAGAATTAAAAAATCGTATTAGTGAGGCTGATTACAATGTTTATCTAAAGTTGCGAAAAGGTCTAAATACTTCGGATAAGTTAAATGCATCAACTCAACATTCGTTTAATAAGATTCAACAAAAGATTGCAAATAAAAAAACTCCAATTTTTAAGTTGTATCCTGTACGTTGGTCGATTGGTATTGCAGCTTCGATTGTTTTTCTGTTTGGGTTGTTTTCAGTTTTAGGGAACAATGATATTATTTATGAAACTAATTTTGGCGAAATAAAAACTATTACTCTTCTTGATGATTCTCAAGTAATTTTAAACTCTAAATCTACCATTGTTTTCAATGAAAATGATTGGAAAAAGAGCAGGCAACTAACCTTAGATGGTGAAGCTTATTTCAAGGTAGAAAAGGGAAACACATTTACTGTTAATACAAACAATGGTTCAGTCACAGTTTTAGGAACTCAGTTTAATGTAAATTCTAAAAACGATTTTTTTGATGTCGTTTGTTATGAAGGAAAAGTAAGCGTTAGTTCAGAGTCTTCGGAACATATTTTACTACCAACCCAACGCATTAGAAAACTAAATGATAATCCATCTGAATCTTCCGCTACTCAGCTCTCTAAGCCAACATGGATTGATGGAGAAAGTACATTCAAGAGCGTACCAATTAGATATGTAATAACTGCTCTAGAAGATCAATATAACATAAAAATTGATTCAGAATCCATTGATGATTCAACAGTTTTTTCTGGTAGTTTTCCACATCATAATCTCAATATTGCTTTGATTACTGTTTTTGACGCACTAAATATGAAATACAATAAAAAAGACAATCGTAACATTAAACTTAGATACTAAAGATGAGGTTGATCTGTATTTTTGTTTTAATGTTACTCCCATTAGCAGCCTCTTCGCAAGAAGAGGCTTTTTATGTAGAGTTTAAAAACGAGTCTGTTGCAGAAGCATTTACTAAAATAGAGCATACTTATGATGTGCTATTTTCTTATAATGACTATGATATAAGCAAAAAACGTATATCGCTAAAAAGACAAAAAAGAACATTAGCAGAAGTTTTAGAAGCTTTAAAACTGCAAACTAAACTCTATTATAAAACAATAGATAACCGCTATATTGTTGTCAACAAATTTTCAGAAGAAAACACAGAGGTAAATGAACTCGATATAGTGGTTGTTCGCAGTTACTTAACAAAAGGTATTCTAAAAATTAATAATGGCTCTTATACACTGTCACCATCTGAACTTGGTGTTTTACCAGGGCTTGTTGAGCCAGATGTTTTAGAAAGTATTCAGTTGTTACCAGGAGTATTAAGTCCCAATGAAACCACCTCAGGTTTTTTTGTAAGAGGAGGAGCCTCAGATCAAAATCGTGTTATATGGGATGGTATAAATATCTATCACAAAGGACATCTTTTTGGGATGATTTCTCCATTTAACCCAAATGTTACTTCAAAAATTAAGTTTATAAACAAAGGTTCTCATGCGAGATATGGTGAACGTTTGTCGAGTGTTATAGATATGTCTTCTAACTCTAGCATATCTCAAACTATAAAGGCTCAGTTGGGTTTTAACGGGATCAATGGAGATGCATTAATAGAAGTCCCAATTATAAAAGATAAATTGAATATTCAAGGATCACTTAGACGAAGCTATACAGACGTATTTGAAACATTTACCTTTAATCAACTCGCAGATAAAGTTTTTGAAAGCACTAAAATCAAAAATTCTGAGAATGAAAATAATGAGTTTTCATTTGTAGATTACAATCTTAAACTGAATTTTAAGCCCAATAAAAATAACAGTCTGTATGCAAGTATGATCTCCATTGATAATCAATTAGATTATGTCCTTAATGATGCTGAAAATAATAAAAGATTTAATGACAAATTAGTCTCTAGTAACATGGGATATGGTTTAGGTTGGAAGGTGAAGTGGAATAAAAATACAACTCAAAACACAACAGCCTTTTTCTCTGATTACAAGCTTAACTATAATTTTATTACTAGAGAAGGAGATGTTCAGATTTCAGATTTTGAAAAACGAAATACCATTTTTGATTCAGGAGTATCATCAGAAGTTATTATTGATAGATCAAAAGCCAATAAGTTTACTTTTGGATATCAATACGCACTCAAAGATGTTGCTTATGCGTTTTTAAATACAACAAACCTTTCATTTATTTTAGATACAGAACACAACGTTATACAAACGCATAGTTTGTATGGTCAGTACGATTATAAAAACCCAAAACTTTTTAATCTTAGCTTTGGCTTGCGAAGTACTTATTTTAATGAACTAGATGCTGTAAGGCTAGAGCCAAGGTTAGTGATTTATAAACCCCTTACTAAAAACTTAAAACTCCAGGGATCTGCCGAAATTAAGAACCAAATTATTAGTGAGATTGATGAAACCATATTAAGCGATCTTTCATTAGAAAATAGATTGTGGAGATTAGCAGATGGTAATGCGTTTCCCATTATTAATAGTCGGCAAGTTTCTGCAGGATTTATCTACATCAAAAAAGGATTAAGTATTGATATAGATACATATTATAAAAAGTTAAATAATATCACCGCCTTATCGCTTGGATTTTTAAACCCTGTTAATAGTAGTTTTAATATTGGTCAGCGGAATATTATTGGATTAGATGTTTTTGCGCAAAAACAATTTAATGGCTTTAACTCATGGCTAAGTTATTCTTTGAATCAATCACAAAGTAGATTCGAAAATTTAAATAACAATAAAGATTTTACTTCAAAATCTAATGTTACGCATTCTGTGTCAGCGGCTTTGAGTTATAAATTTGACGGTTTTCAATTTGCATTAGGTTGGAAATGGCAAACTGGAAAACCTTATACTATTGCAAATGATAGCAGCGATGGGTTAGAATTTATTGATGGTATTAATACAGGCGAATTACCTATTTATCATCGTCTTGACTTGTCTTCAACCTATAATTTTAAAATGTCTAAGTACAATAAACTACGAGGTAAAATTGGACTATCAATTAGAAATATTTACAATAGAAAAAACTTAATTAGTAAAGAATATAGAGGAAATAACAGTATAGGCGATCCAATTGAGTTAATAGAGAAGTTGTCTATCGGAATTACACCAAATCTAATGTTTAGAATATATTGGTAAAATAGAAACTTTTAATGAAGGTCGAACTTTTGTAAGTTTGGGTCACTAAATCGGAGAATTGATGCACTGGAATTGGTTCTCCTTTTTTTATGTTTGAGATTTCCTTCAATAAAATCGGAATTGAGCCAATAATAACATTCATCTATTTTGTTTTAATGCCACAAAAGGTTGTGACCAATTTTTCAATTGTTTTGACCTAAAAGAAAACTCTTTAGTATATTCTTCAATACAAATTTGCAAGTCATAAATTTGCTAATAAATGAGATCAAAACGATTAATTATTTTAATTTCAGTTCTGTTTTTTTATACAATATCGAATGCTCAAAAAAATCAAACTTCTAAAACAAAAAAACCTAATTTCTTGTTTGTTTTAGTAGATGACCAGCCATTTGATGCAGTAGGGTATTCTGGACGTTATCCATTTCTTAAAACGCCAAATATAGATTGGCTCAACGAAGAGGGTGCCAATCTTGAGAATTTTTTCGTCACTCAGTCTATATGTTCTCCATCTAGGGCTAGCTTCTTGACAGGAACTTATCCTCACATCCATGGAGTCAATCAAAACAATCGCCATGTTGACCCAAAATGGGATGAATTCGAACCTTACTCGAGTCATTTGCAAAACGCGGGATACGAAACGGCTCATGTTGGCAAAATACATATGGCTCATTTAAAAGGTGAAGACCACATCAGGCCAGGGTTTGATTATTGGTTTAGTTTTATTGGGCAAGGAGAATATTTTGATCCACAGGTTAATGAAAATGGGAAAGAGTATAAAGAACAAGGGTATATTACTGATATTCTTACTGAAAAGGCGATCAGTTGGTTAAAGGAACAAAGGGATGAAAACAAACCGTTTAGTTTAAATTTATGGCATAAAGCTGTTCATCAACCTCACTTGCCCGCTCCTAGACATTCTGATTTGTACCTCGAGGAGCAATTACCAACTCCTCCTCATGATACCCATAAAGAGACGTTCAAAGGCAAGCCTGAATGGCAGCGAAAAAAGACTTTTGGATTTGATTGGAGAAAGAATCTGCCTATACCATTAGAACTGCCTCAGATGGAATGGCCAATAAATTATGACAGAAATATGGATCTTCTACGTTGTTTGTCAGCTATTGATGAATCTCTTGGCAAGGTCATAAAAGTTTTGGAAGAAATGGGTGAGCTTGATAATACAGTAATTATATACAGCAGTGATAATGGTTATTTTATGGGTGAGCACACATTTTTGGATAAACGGTTAGCCTATGAAAATTCTATGCGTGTTCCAATGCTTATTCGTTATCCTGATTTAATAAAGAAAAAAACAAAAATAAAAGAGCAATGCTTGAATATAGATCTTGCGCCAACAATTCTTGATTTAGCTGGAGTAGAAAAACCAGCATACATGCAGGGTGAGTCTATGTTGGGGTTACTTAAAGGGGAAAATGATCAAAATTGGAGAGAATCCATTTTATTTGAATATTTTCAAGATAGCTATTGGCCGTATGCAGGGCCAAGTCAAATAGCAGTTAGGACTGAACGCTATAAATTAGTAGATGCATTCCTCGCTAATGATATCGATGAATTGTATGACCTCAAAAATGACCCAGGTGAAATGATAAATCTTATTAATGAGCCGGATTATGATACAATTGAACAGTGGCTACGTGATGAGGCAACAAAATTGAAAGTACAATACAGATACAATCCAAATAGAGATTGGTGGCTAAGAGAAGTCCTAAAAGCAAAAAGAAAGATTTAAAATTTTTAAGCTTTTTTTATGTCTGTTTTTTTATTTGAATACTATGTCAGCACATTTAATCAAAAAACTGTAACTTAACACTTGTAAGCCAATTATATGAAAAACTATTTTTCTATTATAGTTTGTTTTGTGTTGCTGTTCTTTCCCAAACTTGTTTTGGGTCAACAAATAAAACACCTAGACGTTAACGGTGGAAATCAAAGTGGGGTCGTCCGTACCATAAAAAAAGACACTTTGGGTTATGTGTGGATAGGTACATCTCAAGGACTAAATAGATATTCTGGACAGAAATTTAAAAATTACAATCAATTTTTAAGCAATGGTGTTGTAGATATTATAAGCAAGAGAGGAATACTTTTGGTGTTGAGTTCGAAAGGTGAATTGTTTCAGTATCAATATGAACAAGATAGGTTCAAAAATATACTCAACCTCAAAGGTCAAAACTTTTTATGTTTCGAGTTGATAAATGAAGACACTTTACTGATTGGACTTCAACGCGGCCTATTGTTGTATGATTTTAAATCTAATAAGTTAAGCAAGGTATTATATCCAAAAATTACGTTCAATAGAAAAATCAAGGTTAACAACGATCAAGTTTATGTTGCTTCGACTAAGGGAATCAATGTTTTTAGATTTGATAAACAAAGCAATCATTTAGAAAAGCAAAATTCATTACTTGAAAAGTGTCAGATTTTTGATTTTGATTTTGATAGTCAAAACCGCATTTGGGCCGGAACAAATAAGAAAGGTCTTTTTGTAGTTGAAAACAATAGTAAACCCAACTTAATCCACACCCATATTTTCAAAAATTCAACTGTTAGGGTCGTAACTTTTGATAAAAATAATAATGCATTAATCGCCCCAGAAGGATTGGGCTTGTTTGTAGTTAATCCCGAGTTTGAATTTATCAATAAATTTAGATACAATCCCAATAACTTTAATTCAATTACTCAAAAAAGTATATACGAGATTTATGTAGATGAATCTAATGTTTATTGGTTAGGGTTGAGAGAGGTTGGTATTGATTTGATTTACCCCAATGACAATCCTTTTACAAATATTTCTTATATCCCCTTTAAAAAAAACAGTATCAATGATAATAATATTCGATCTATACACTTCCATGATAATGGAGGTGTATGGTTTGGGACAGAAAGTGGAGTAAGTAAACTTTCCTCTGACGGAATCTGGACTAACTACAGCGACAATACTAGCCTAAAAAATAAGGCAGTATTAACAATAAACCAGTATGGCGAAAATTTAATTTTAGGGGTTTATGGGAAGGGTTTGCTTCAGTTTGACCCCTTTTCAGGAAAAACACAAAGCTTTCCATTAATGGGAAACGACAACACATCTAAATCGATTTTTGCTACCCACTTTGAGAACAGTGATGTTTGGATAGGTGGAATAGATGGCCCTGTTAAACATTATAAAAACGGAGCCTTAATCAATTCATATAATACCGGTAATGCAAGGTCAATAATTTCCAATAATGAAGGTTTAATTTATGTAGGTTCTGTAAATGGGCTTACCGAAATCAATAAAATTTCAAATCGTTCAAGAAAACTTAAAAGCGAAACGTTTAAAAATATTGATAAGATATTTTCTCTGCTTTATGACAATTATAACAAATGTATTTGGATTGGAAACAAAAGGGGGCTTTTCAAGTACAATCTTGACTCAGAAAAGTTCAATTTAATCAACGAGGAGTTAAATTTTGAAACTGGAACTGTATTTTCAATTCAAAAAGTTTCACAAAATGATTTGTGGTTAGGAACTTATTCAGGCTTGTGGAAGTTGGATATTGCGAAAGGAGTAATCAGGAAATATGATAATGCTGATGGATTGAACATAGGAACTTTTGGCTTTGGTGCTTCTTCAAACTCTATCGATGGTAAGTTAGCATTTGGCGGCCCTAAGGGAGCAACTCTTTTCGATCCAAAAAAATTAGTGTTCGAGAAAGAAAATCTTAAAATTTATGTCTCCGATTTTCTTGTCAATGGTGTGGAGCCAGACTCTACAATGATTGCTAAAAACATAAATTATTTAGACAAAATTGAACTAAATTATGACCAAAATTCACTCAGTTTTGATTTTGAAACTCCAACAATGCATGGGTCTAAGAAACAAGAGTTTTCTTGGCAGCTCAAGGGCTATGACGATCGCCCGATTATATCCAAAACTGCTGAAATGGCGGTCTACTCAAAATTACCGCCAGGCACTTATTTTCTTGAAACAAAAGTTACTAATGTGGAGGGTGTGCTATCTCCAGAGATTTTTTCCCTTGAAATTATTATTAAAAAGCCATTCTGGCTTAGCCATTGGGCATTTTTAGTGTATACAATTTTAGGTTTTATATTTATTTACCTTTTTATTCTCATACGAAAATCTAGAGCTGAAAAAAAGTTTAATGACAATAAAATCAAATTTTTTACCGAAGTCGCTCATGACATTAGAACCCCAGTAACTTTGATTCAGTTATTGGTTTCTCAGCTTTCTGATAAAAATAAGTACAAAAACACTATTGAACTTATCCACAGAAATACACAAAATTTAAATGAATACGTTACACAGCTTCTAGATTTTCAAAAGGCTGATCATGGAATGCTTAAATTATCCGTAAGTAAAGTTGATTTAAAAAAGATAATACATAGAATTGTAGCTGAAGTAGAACCATTAATCCTGGATAAATCAATCGATATTTCAATTTCTATTCCAACAACCTATTTATGGTTTGATGAGAATAAAATGTCTCGAATTTTCTACAACTTAATATCAAATTCAATTAAATACACCGATCAAGGAGGAGAAATTGAAATTAGAGCCTCGGTCCATCAAAAAAATGTTATTATAGACTTTATAGATAATGGATTTGGAATTCCTGAAAAGGAACAAAAACTCATTTTTTCACGATTCACAAGAGGAACTAATATTAATAAAAAAGATATTTTAGGTTCTGGTGTTGGTTTGATGATCTCTAAAAAAATTGTTGAATTGCATGGAGGTCAAATTCAATTAAAAAGCAAAGTAAATGTAGGTTCAACTTTTACGGTAACTCTTCTAAAAGGAAGTGAACATTATAAAGAACAGCAATTATTAATAGATGAGTCAGAGGTAGTCGATTTTGATTCCGTTATTAAGACTAATACCAATTCAAATTATCGAATTTTGCTCGTTGAAGACAATAAAGATTTAAGGCTGACTATTAAAAGGAGGTTAGAAAAAAAATATGAGGTAATAGATGCACCAAACGGGAAAGAGGCATTGTTGATATGTTTAGCTAAAAACCTAGATTTAATCATAACAGATGTAATGATGCCTGTTATGGGGGGCAAGGAATTTTGTAAAATTATTAAAACAAATTTTCAAACGAGTCACATACCCGTTATAATGATATCTGCTTTGGGCGATATTGATAACAAAATTCAAGGAATTGAAATAGGAGCTGATGCTTATTTGGAAAAACCATTTAATATGAAAATATTAAGTGTCATGGTTGAGAATCTTATTAAATCAAGAAAAGAACTTTATAAGATTTCAACTTCAACATCAAGCTCAAAACTAAATTCCAAGGATAAATCTCCAGATGAAAATTTCTTATCTAATGTTGTTGAAATCATAAAAAATAATATAACAAATAGTAATTTTTCTATTGATATAATCTCTGAAGAAACAGGGCTTAGTAGGTCCAATCTGTTTCGAAAATTAAAAGGATTAACTAACATGTCTCCGGTAGATTTAGTTATTAGAATTAAATTAAACCATGCTTCAGAATTACTTAAAAAGAATAAGTCTAAACGGGTCAATGAAATTGCTTACGAGTCTGGGTTTAACGACCCAAAGTACTTTAGCACACAATTCAAAAAGTTCTATGGTAAAACTCCGAAACAATACAGTGAGGAGGCTTAGTTTTATAAAACAAAGTAAAACATAGTTTAGGGAGATTGAGCAAAGCACTCTAATATTATCAATTAATTAACCTTATTGAATAATATTTAAACTTCAGGGTTTAATTTTTTTAAAAAATTGCCAATACATTAACTAACTAATATGAAATCAAAAACACTTTTAATACTAATTTTTTTGCCATCAATAATTATTGCACAAAATATTTCACTTAAGGGAAATATAGTTGAGGCAAAATCTCAAGAGCCGCTTCCTGGAGCAACTATATTAATCAAGGGAACTGCGAAAGGAGTAACAAGTGATTTTGATGGTAATTTCGAAATTAACACTAAAATTGGCGACACTATAGTTGCCTCGTTTTTGGGTATGAAAACTCAAGAAGTTCTCGTTTTGTCTTCTCCTATTACTATAAGACTAGAGGACGATATAGATCAATTGGATGAAGTCCTTGTAAGCGTTGGCTATTTTGATGTCAGCAAAAAAGACCTTTCGGGGTCTATCACGCAAATTAAAGCGGAACAATTAGAGCAAAACCGAGGAGCTTCTCTAGAGAATCTTTTACAAGGACAAGTTGCTGGTATAGTTGTTACAGAAAGCGCAGAACCTGGTGGTGGAGTAGGTGTATCTATTCGGGGAACAAATTCGATTCTTGGAGGAACACAACCCCTTTATGTATTGGATGGTATTCCGATCAGTCCAATTTCCGATGCCCAAGGTAATGGAAATTCTGGAGGAACACAAAGCTCAATGAGCTTTATCAATCCAAATGATATTGAAAAAATTGAAGTTCTGAAAGACGCAGCTGCCACTGCCGTCTATGGCGCAAGAGGTGCGAACGGAGTAATCCTCATCACTTCGAAGTCTGCAAACAGGAATAATGGCAAGGATAAAATTACATTAACAGTAGATAGCTATTTAACCTCAGTAAGAAAAAAAATAAATCTTTTAGACGGCCCTGGATTTGAAGCCTATATGAATCAACGTGCTTTGAATCAAGTTTATCAGCAAATTACTAATCCAGACAGGGATGGCGGTGCATTTGATGGTTCTCAAGAACTCACACTAGAAAATTATCCAGAGCTTGAAGATTATTCCATTCCATTCAATGAATCTACGGGGGTCAGTACAGATTGGCAAGACGAAACATATCAATTGGCAAACACCAACTCTGTTAATTTAAGTTATAGAGGCGGTGACTTTAAGAAAAATCTATCCTTGAATTTAGGTCTATTTGACCAGGAAGGTGTAATTGTTAATTCTACCAATAAGCGCTTGTTTTTAAACACAAGAATTAAAAGAAAAGTATTCAATGATAAGATTGACGTGTTCTCTATTACAAATCTTTCATACAAAAAAGGGAATGCATCTTCCGTTGGGAACGGGCAGATTTTTATGCAAAAAAGCGTGGTCTCTCAAGTGTTGCAATTCCAACCCATTTACTCATTGCTTGAAACAGGAGAAAATGATGATATTTATTCAGGACTAAACGAAGGTGATGTAATTTCAAACCCTTATACTTTGGCCAAGTTTGTTGTGGACGAAAAGAAATCCATTCGCCTCAGACAAGCATTGTCTATAGTTGGAAAGTTAAGCCCACAACTAACAGCAACCTTTAAAGCGGCGTTTGATTACCAAAAAAATACACGTGATAATTATTATCCATCAAACACAACTCGTGGTTTCATCAATAATGGTGAAGCTTCACAATCTTCTTTAGAAAATCAAAAAATTTATGCCGAGGGAAATCTTCGCTATCGAACCCGTTTTAACCTTCATAGAATTGATGCAACAATGGTTGCGACCTATGAGCAAAATTCAATTCGTTCTCTATTCAATAAAGCAACTGGTTTTGCCAACGATAATACCACTTTCTACAATTTTACTGCAGCTGATGAAATATTTGTACCCATTTCTCAATACAGAGAGCTTGGCTTATTATCTGCCTTGACAAGGGTGGGCTATAACTACAATAGAAAGTATTTTATTGACTTAAATGCTAGAATTGACGCCTCTTCAAAGTTTGCAGAAAACAAAAAAAGTGTTGTATTTCCTTCACTGGCAGTATCTTGGTTAATCTCTAAAGAACGCTTTTTAAGAAAAATTAAGCAAATCAATAATTTAAAGCTTCGCTTTTCTTATGGTAAAACAGGGAGTAATCCAATTTCTCCATATCAATCCTTGGCACTAATGAGTCCAATTCGCTATAATTTTGATGATGAATTGGTGATTGGATTTTATGAACAGAATCTCGAAAATGATGATTTGACTTGGGAAACAACAGATCAATTCAATATTGGTTTAGATATTGGTTTGTTTAAATCTAGACTTAATCTTACTCTTGATGCCTATCATAAATTAACATATGATTTACTTCAAAATGTAAATTTACCACTATCTAATGGGTATTCTAGCAGAGTAGATAATTTTGGTGAAATTGAAAATAAAGGGTTCGAGATTGGTCTTCAAGCGGATTTAATTAAAAACAATAATTTTTCATGGAATTTATATTCAAATTTTAGTCTTAACAGAAATATGCTTATGAGTCTAAATTCCAATTTGGACTATCAATTAGGACCATCAATAGGGTTTACAGAAGCCCGCCCTATTATGTTTATGGTTGGTCAACCTCTAGGAATTTTTTGGGGAGCTGAAACCAACGGGATTTTTGAAAATTGGGAACAAGCAAATGCCAGCGGAATTCCTAATGCAGCACCAGGCGAAATTAATTATGTTAATCACAGTGTTGCGTATGACGAATTTGGTAATCCTTCAGAAAACCAACTCATCGATTTTGATGACTATGTAAAAATAGGTGATCCAAACCCAGATTTCACGTACTCCTTTGGAAGTGAATTTAATTACAAAAATTGGGATCTAAGTATTTTGTTTACTGGCCAGGAAGGCGGCGATTTGTTTTGGGTAGACTCTTGGCAATTAAGTGGGCTTTTTAGAACAAGGAATCAGTTGTCAGACTCTTTTGAAAACTCCTGGAAAGCTCCCTTGTCTTATTCCAACGGATCCATTATATATGATCCAACGGTTGGTAATACTGTTGGTGCAACTCATCCCGGAGCCATTATTGAAAATGGAAATCGAAACACGCCGTCAGATAGACAAGTTTTTGATGGCTCCTTTGTAAGACTTAAAAATATTAATTTAGGATACAACTTTAATTTTAAAACTGGAAAATCGCTTAGGCTTTACGTTTCAGGACAAAATTTATTGACCTGGACAAAGTATCCTGGTTACGATCCTGAAGTTAAAACCTATACTAAAAACCCACAAAGAAGAGGAGTTGATTTTGGAACCTATCCTGGAACAAAGTCCTATATTTTCGGGTTGAAATTTAATTATTAATACCATTAATTATGAAAATTAACACATCGTTTGAAACAATAGTATTGCTGCTATGTTTCTGTATATATTCTTGTGATGTTCTCGAAGAAAATCCCTTTGTTCAAACCGATACGGAAAATTACTACCAAAATGAAAATGATGCCTTGGATGGTTTAACCAGTGCATATGCACGTTTGAAAAGTGGAAATGGCTATTATAAACAAAAATTTTTGTCCACTCTTTTTGCTGCATCTGACCAAGGTTTATCTACATTTTTACTTAATAATTTTAAAAATGGAACAGTTACCTCAACAGACCCAAACACCATACCTATTTGGAAAGATATCTATTTGGCTATTCGTGATGCCAATAATGTGATTGCTAAAGTTCCAGCAATTGCCATGGACGAAGAATTTAAAGAAAGAATTATTGGTGAAGCAAAATTTTTACGAGGTCTCCATTATTTTAACTTAGTGCGTTGTTTTGGGGAAGTTCCTTTAAGAATTACACCAGTAGATGCAAGTGAAGCTCAGCAAGGTCTTCCTTTATCTTCAATTTCAGACATTTATACTAGTATTATTGGGGATTTACAATATGCAGCTGATAATTGTTGGGATCGAAACGAATCAAGGAATGGTGAAGTTAATAACCTAGGACGAGCCACTAAAGCTTCGGCCAATGCTTTGTTGGCTAAAGTATATCTTCGAATGGCTTCATGCAAACGTACAGCACTTGAAGGTATTGAAGGAAATAATAAATATTTAGAATTATCCGAATCAGTATCTACCTATTATCAATCAGCTAAAGAACATTGCGACGCTGCTTTGATCGATACCGGATTTGGCCTCAGTAGTAATTTAGAAAATTGGGTGTCTATTTTTGATGCTGATAATGGAAATAACTCTGAAATGCTATTTGATGTTCAAGGATCTGATGAAATCGGACAAGGTACAGCTGTTTCTAATCTTTTCACTCCCCGAAATTCTGGATTAAGTGGCACAGGTTTTGGCGGGAGTAATAAATTGAAACCCCGATTTGTAAATTTTCATCTTAACAAGGATGATCCTAGATTTCAAAATTCAATTTTGAGAGAATACCAAAATACTAACTGGTCGTTTTCAATAAATAATGCAAGCACAGCTTATGTGCCTTCATCTTTGAGTACTGGTGTTGCTGCCAATTGGAGGTTATGGCAAGTGTGGACGGCAAAATATCTCGATACGGGAGCAACAACAGCATATACAAGTCGTCAAAATTGGCACATCATAAGGCTGGCAGATGTTTATTTAATGCGTGCGGAGGCTTTGGCAGAACTAAGTCAGAACCCAGATTTGGCATCTCAAGACATCAATAGCCTGAGGTCTAGAGTAGGAATGGTCAATTTCAATGGTGCAGGAATGACAATGGATGCTTTTAGAACTGCTTTATTAGAAGAAAGAGCTGTTGAGTTATACATGGAAGGTCATCGTTTTTTTGATCTTACACGATTTGGAGTCTATGATGAATACTGTTCGAATGTTTTGGGTACTACTTCAGGGCAATATGTTCAAGGTGCAATTGGTCAAAGACAGCCAGAAGACTATACTTGGCCAATTCCAATTTCTGAAACAGCCGCTAATTCTAATATAAACTAAATTATATGCGTTTTTCTACTTTACTAATCATATTTACTTTTATTTTTAGTACAGCATGCTCAAGTACTAAGTCTAATAATAATTCTATAGCTCCTAATTTTATTTTGATCCTTTCAGACGATCAAGGATGGAACGGCACTTCTGTTCAAATGATGGATGATGTACCACAATCAAAAAGTGATTATCACGAAACACCAAATTTAGAACGCCTTGCTAATCGAGGCATGCGATTCTCATCGGCCTATGCAAGTGCCCCTGTCTGTTCTCCATCACGGTACAGTATTCAATTTGGTCAAACACCAGCGCGCCTGAAAATGATTCGCGTGGGAATGAATACCAACCACATCAATCATCAAGCTTCTAATACCATACCTAAACTATTAAAAGAAATCAATAAGAATTATAAATCAGCTCATTTTGGCAAGTGGGGTATTGATGTCCACCCCTCCGTTCTTGGATATGATGAAAGTGATGGGATAACAGGAAATAGAGATGGGGTCTTCAACCATAAATCAAACCGTAAGCAGTGGCAAAATAATGTTGACGAGGATCCTAAAAAAATATTCAGTACAACTGATAGAGCGATCGATTTTTTAGAACGCCAAGCAATTTCAAAACAACCATTTTTTATGCAGGTTTCGCATTATGCTGTTCACTCTGATATAATGATGCGTCAAAAAACAATTGATAAATATATGGAAAAGCCTAGAGGAAAGTACCAAAAACACGCTGGTTTTGCTGCTATGACAGAAGATTTAGACCATGGAGTTGGTTTGTTGCTCGATCGATTGAAGGCTTTAGGGTTAGACAAAAACACTTATGTTATATACACTTCTGATAATGGTGCTGTTCCAGTCATGCCCCCAAAACCTAAATATAATAGGGGATCTAACTTTCCCTTAAGTCGTGGAAAGTGGGATGCTATGGAAGGTGGTATTCGAGTTCCATTTGTCATATCAGGCCCTAAGATTACAGCTGGGATAGAGTCAGACACTCCTATAACGCACTCAGATTTATTACCAACAATTATTGATTTAGCAGGAAATAGATTACCTTCTCAAGAACTTATTGATGGGGGGAGTTTTAAATCAGTTCTTGAGCAAAATGGGCATGGAGATGTTTCTCGTTTCTCCAGAGGATTAATATTTCATGTTCCTTATGAAAATGGAATAGCACTTAAAAGAGCACATTCAGCCATCATAATTGACGATTTTAAGTTGATTAAATTTCATGACAACAATGAGGTTATGTTATTTAATCTTAAAACCGATTTTGAGGAGCAAGTAAATTTAGTTAATTCACAACCTCAAAAACTTCAGCTCCTTGAAAATACTTTGGATGCTTATTTGCATAAGGTAAAGGCCCCAAAATGGAAACCAGGAATTTCTTGGAAACAGGGAACTATAGAAAAAATAAATTCCTTCCATTAGCCCCTACAGTTCAGCAAAACGCTACTAACTACTGGCTTTGGTTAATTAATTTAATAATCTGAACAAATTATCAACCACACAATATTGTTGGGTTTATAGTTTTACAATAATAAAACTATTAATATAAGCATGAAAAAAAATATTTTAATATTACTATTCTCACTATTAGCTACCATCTCATTTGCTCAGGAAGATTCAGTTAGTAAAGCATTAGAAATCACAAAATTAATGACTGAAGCACTTTCTTTGGATGAAAAACAGAAAATGAAAGTCTATAAAATTCAACTTAATCGTTTTCAAGAAGTTGCTTCTATTCGAAACGAGTACAATGATGATATACAAACAAGAAAAGAAGAATTAAGAAAAGCATTCAATCGATTGTATGGAAAATTAACCAAAGCTCTTGGTAAAGAAAAAATGCAACAATGGGCTGAATATAAACAGTACAACTAAAACAAAAAAACATGAAAAAAATTACACTATTTATTTTTACAATTTTCACGACCATTATTACCGCTCAATCCGTAGCTATTGGAAATTCAGGTTTGTTTTCTACAACGAACAATCCAACATGGACACACGTCACAACTCTTACTGTCGCAGATGATGGAGCTGAAAGTCAAGCTGCGCAAACATTAGAAATTAACATTACAAATTTACCTGCTGGAGCTAAATATCGAGTTTATAAAACTACTGCAAATGGTGGTGATTTCTTTGGAGTTGCGCAAGACCTAGCTATGGGTAATAACACAATCACTGTTGGAGCAGTCACTTTTAATCGTGCTGTCAAAATTCAGTTTAATAATGATACAATTGAGTTTGATTCACTTTCCGTAAATGAAGAAAACCTACACCCAGGACAAAGCGGAGGTACTGATGACTGTGTTGGAACATCAGCTTTATTTACATCTGGTAATGTTGCTTACCCATATGTTTTAACCTCTACTTTAGCTAGTGCTGGTGCCTCCAGTCAAGCTGCCCAAACATTACAAATTAATATAACAAGCCTTCCTGAAGGTGGTGCAAACTATCGAGTGGCTAAAACAGTAGCTAATGGAAACTGGAATAATAGCAACGCTTTTTCTTTAAGTCTTGGACTAAACACAAAAACGGTTGCAGCAGTATCTTTCGATCGTACAGTTAAATTTCAATTTGACAGTGCAGAAATTTGTTACTCATCATTGGTTTTGAATGGTACGGAATTACTAGGCCTAGACGATTTAAGCTTTTCAGATATTATGATTTATCCTAATCCTGCAACAGATAACATCTATATTGAGGGTGCTCAAAACATCAAGTCTATTAAAGTATATTCAATTTTAGGGAGTTTAGAAAAAGAAGTTTTCAATACGAATCAAGTTGATATTTCTGATCTATCCACTGGAATTCATTTGATTAAAGTAGATAATGGAACTGTCTTCACTAAAAAGATCATAAAACAATAAATTATAACATCAAAAAAAGCTGATAAATTCATATACAACTTGAATTTATCAGCTTTTTTAATATCTATTAAATTGCAACTGTGTATTTGAATAAAGTTTTACTTGTTATTTTTTCTACAACTACCTTTCTAGGGTTTAGTCAAAAAAACACATCATCATCTTCAAAGCCAAATATTGTATTCATTTTTTCTGATGATCACGCAACCAATGCCATATCTGCGTATGGGGGGCTTTTTAAGGACCTTGCACCCACACCAAATATAGACCGCATTGCAAATGAAGGAGCGCTGCTCGAAAATGCGTTGTGCACTAATGCTATTTGTGGGCCAAGTAGGGCATCAATTCTGACGGGAAAATACAGCCATGTAAATGGATATTACAAAAATTATAAAGGCGGTGTTTTTGACAGCAAACAATGGACGTATCCGCAGGCGCTAAAAGAGTCGGGGTACCAAACAGCTTTAGTTGGTAAATGGCATTTAGCATCAGAGCCTGTTGGATTTGACTATTATAAATACCACATTTCTAAAGGACAACAAGGCTTGTACTGGAACCCTATTTACAATGACAATGGCAAAAAAATCAAAGAAAAAGGTTATGCTACTAATTTAACAACTGATTTTGCATTGGATTGGTTAGAAAAAAGAGACCAAAATCAACCATTTTGTTTGTTGTTGCAATACAAAGCTCCACATAGACAATGGGCTCCTGATACTAAATATGAGAATTTGTGGAAAAATCAGGAAATGCCTTATCCTTCTAATTTTGATGACAACTACCAAGGAAGGGAACGTACTGCAGGCAATACCGAAATGACAATGGATTATTTCAGCAGGCGGGATATGAAAATGATTCCCCCAGATTCTCTGACGAAAAAAGAACGCAACAAATGGTTTCAATTTGGCTTCAAACCCGGTCAAGTTGTTACCCCAATTAAAGGATTAAACAGCCAAGAAATACGGCAATGGAAATATCAAAAATACATCAAAGATTATCTGGCAACCATTAAATCTGTGGATGACAATATTGGACGGGTATTGTCCTATTTGACCGAAAATGGTTTAGAGGAAAATACAATTGTTATTTATAGTTCAGATCAAGGGTTTTTCTTAGGCGAACACGGATTTTTTGACAAGCGTTTTATGTATGAGGAGTCATTGCATATGCCATTTGTTATTCGTTATCCAGAAAAAATACAACCAGGTACAGTTATAGATGATATTGTTTTAAATATTGATTTTGCACCCACTTTACTGGATATGGCGGGCATTCCAATTCCTGATGAGGTACAGGGAAAAAGTTTTTTTAACAATTTAAAAGGGGAAACTCCCAAAGATTGGCAAAAATCTATGTACTATCACTATTACGAATACCCTTACTACCACCGTGTTCAGCCGCATTATGGTATAAGAAACCAAAGGTATAAGTTAATTCATTTTTATTATGATGTCGATATTTGGGAGTTTTATGATCTTCAAAAAGATCCATCGGAAATGAATAATTTAATAAATAATAAGTCATATTATACGTTGATAGAACATTTAAAAAAAGAACTCTATGATTTAAAAAAAGGCTATGGTAATACGCTTACATTAGAAGAGTTAAGGATTATCTCTGATTCTGATTTTGGGGGTTTAGAATCCTCTAAAAAAAAATAAAATGAAACATTTCGAAGAAAGAGAATTATTTAATAAAATCACAAAACAGATTAAAATTAACAGCAGCAAAATGATCCAAGATGTTAATTTAAAGTGTCAAAAAGAAGCTAATGAAGCGAAAAAGAAGGGAGAATAATTCTTACCGATTTTGTTAATATAAATCCAATAAATAATAAATGAAACAGAATATTTTAATTCTCAAAAATTTAATCTATAAATTATATTTTTGTCCTCAAATTTTACATTGTTTTACCCAATTGTTTTATTTAATTTCAATCTGCCAAACTACATTTGTGATATCAATAATGAACAAAAAAGATGTCATTATTTAGCAGTTGTATAAAACAACGAAGTAATTTTTTTAATCACATTTATTTAATTGTGATGTTTTCACCCCACTTTTTACATGCTCAAGATTATTACTGGACTGGTAGTGAAGGAGATCATGATTTTTTTAATGAATTAAACTGGTATAATGCTGGTTTAGGGCAATCTCCTCAAAGCGGTACTATAGATCCTAATCAACCCATTGCTTACGACCTTTTATTGTCCTGTGACGCAAGTGCGCTTTCGTCTCCTATTGATGGTATAGTTTTTGAAACTAATAAAACATTATACATCTCAAGTGGTGTCCTTAATGCAAATAGTTTTTCTGGTGGTACATTAGTTATAAATGAAGATTCCTATGTGCATCTACACGCTTATGAACCGCTAATTAACAATGCTATTGTTCACTTCAATTCCCCATCGAGCTGGTTGCGTTTACAAAATGTCACCCCTAATCTTGCTTATGATGTTTATTTATCATCTTTTTTCATTAATGATGAAAGTGCTCAATACCAAATAAATTTACGAATGGACAATTATTATGACACTGGCACTGTTGTTAGATCATACAACTCGGATTTTTCACCGTTAACCATTTATTCTGATCAAAATATCATAGGCTTATCAGCTAATATTAAAGTTGGTCAAATATATAATGGTTCTTCTATTCCAAATCAATTGAACAATAATATTCAATCTTTTTATTTAAAGAGAGGATACATGCTTACCTTGGCGGTTAATGAGGACGGAACAGGAAAGAGTAAAGTTTTTATTGCTTCAGAAACAGACTTAGAAATTCATATTTTACCTAATTTTCTTCAACAAGATGGTGTTTCTTTTTTAAGAGTCGTTCCATGGAACTGGGTGTCAAAAAAAGGTACAGCAGGAGACATATCAGGTTTAAATAACACTTGGTTTTATAGATGGAATAATCAAGGTTTTTCTGATTTACAACGCGAATACACGCCTATGGCTTGGGGTTACGGCGCTGCCAACGATGATAGTGATATAGAATTATACATCTCAAAATATAAAAGTACCCATGTTTTAGGTTTCAATGAGCCCGACGATTGTGACGGGCAATCCGGACAGTACAACGATTTATGCGATGTGTCTGTTGCTATTTCAGTCTATGAAAACTTATTGAAAACAGGATTTCGTTTAGCTTCTCCAGCTTGTAGACAAGGCGCAGTGTTCAATTGGCTAAATAATTTCTATCAAGCTGCTGTTGAAAATGATATCAGAATCGATGTTATCGCTGTTCATTGGTATGATTGGGGGTCAAATCCTCAAAGCACACCCAATGCTAACCCAAATACTATTTTCAACCGTTTTAAGACCTATTTAGAAGACGTTTATGACCTTTATGGCTTACCGGTATGGATTACAGAATTTAATGGTAATAAATACAGATCTACGGAAACAAATCGGCAATTTATGGAGCTCGCAGTTCCCTATCTCGAGAGTGTTAGTTTTGTAGAACGCTATGCATGGTTTGAACCACAAAATACCATCATAGCTGATGATCCTGGAAATGCAGAGTTTTTTGATGAAGACATGAACCTAACAGACCTTGGAGTATATTATAAAAATTACCCGTCAACAGCATCTGTTCCATTACCTTATCACACTGGAGTTAATAATTTAACTGCTCAAGAGGATGTAAATCATTATAGTCCTATTTGTATACCTGCTAACTCATTGTCAATTGAAAATGAAGCCCAAGCTAAAAATCCAACTTTAAAAGTTTTTCCTAACCCAGCAACCGATAAATTGAAAATCCTTTTTTCAGAGACTATAAAATCGATCAAATTATATACTGTTAATGGGATATTCATTAAAAAAAAGGTCGTAAATGGCTACATTGACATTTCTGATTTAGCAAAAGGGCTATATTTTTTATCTTTAAACCAACATAATATAAAATTTTTAAAACATTAAAATGAATATTCTAAAGAACACCCTCACACAAACTAATATCATAAAAATGGTCGTTTTAAGTGCCGTACTGATGCTGTTTTTTTCTTTTAAAACCGCTAATGATGATGATCCTATATACTTAGATCCTTCTAAGTCAGTAGAAGCTCGTGTAGCTGATTTAATGAACAGAATGACTTTAGAAGACAAGGTGTATCAAATGAACCAATTTGTCGGATTGGAACATATGAAAAAAGGAAATCCAGACGATGACAAAGAAAATAATGATGCACAGGGCTTTTATAAAACACTTTCTGTAAATGATGTTTCCAAGATGTGCGAAGAAGGAAAAATAGGTTCTTTTTTACATGTTTTAACAGCTAAAGAAGCTAATTACTTGCAAGAATTAGCATTAAAATCACCGCTAAAAATTCCTGTTTTAATTGGAATTGATGCCATACACGGAAATGCTTTGGTTTCAGGCACATCGGTATACCCATCACCAATAGGATTAGCATCGACTTGGAGTGATGATTTTTTATATACCATTGGAAAACAAACTGCTAAAGAAATGCGTGCTACAGGTAGTCATTGGACTTTTACCCCAAACATAGATATACTTAGAGATCCGCGGTGGGGACGTGTTGGAGAAACATTTGGAGAAGACCCATTTATGGTTGGTAATATGGGGGCAGCTATGATTCAAGGATTTCAGCAAGATGATTTTACTGGAACAGAAAAAGTAATCGCTTGTGCAAAACATATGATTGGTGGGGGAGAATCAATTAATGGGTTAAATTCAGCCCCAGCCGATATCTCCGTTCGTACTCTAAGAGAAGTTCATTTACCACCCTATAAAAAAGCCATTGATGCTGGTGTATATTCCATTATGGCAGCTCATAATGAGATTAATGGTATTCCATCTCACATGAGTAAGTGGTTAATGACCGATGTTTTACGTAATGAATGGGAGTTTCAAGGTTTTTATGTAAGTGATTGGCTAGATATTGAACGAATTAACACATTGCACCATACTGCAAATGATATGAAACAAGCCTCTTATTTATCCGTTGATGCTGGTATGGATATGCACATGCATGGGCCATTCTTTACAGATGCAGTTATAGCTTCGGTAAAAGAAGGAAAACTTTCAATAAATCGTGTAAATGATGCATGTCGTAAAATTTTGACAGCGAAATTTAAATTAGGGTTATTTGAAAATCGATTTGTAGATCTAGAGAAAAAAGGAGAATTACTTTTCACAGATGAACATAAAGAGACTGCATTAGAATCTGCAAGGAAAGGGATCGTATTGCTAAAAAACAATGGAATATTACCTTTGCAAAAAACAACTTCAAAAAAGAAAATATTTGTAACAGGACCCAATGCAAACAACCAATCTATTTTGGGCGATTGGCATGCGGTTCAACCTGATGAAAACGTTATTACTATATATGAAGGTATTAAAACCTTAGGAGAATCCAAAGGCTATGATGTAAGCTTTTTTAATTCAGGAGAAAATATTAGAAATATTAAAAGCTCTAAAATTAAAGAAGCCTCAGAAATAGCAAAGAGTGCTGATTATGCAATTGTTGTTGTAGGAGATAATTCTATGCGCTACAAATGGAAAGATAAAACGGCAGGCGAAAATATGGCCAGAGCATCTTTGAATTTATTTGGTAAGCAATTAGATTTAGTAAAAGCTATTAGAGAAACAGGCACTCCCGTTATTGTTGTTTTGGTAAATGGTAAACCTATTTCTGAACCTTGGCTTCAAAAAAATATTCCTGCTCTTTTAGAATCATGGGAACCTGGAAATTTAGGAGGTCAAGCGGTGGCTGAAATTTTATTTGGAGATGTGAATCCAAGTGGAAAATTGCCTTTAACTGTAGCAAGGAGTGTTGGACAGTTAAGAATGATATACAACCACAAACCCTCTGCTTATTTTCATAAATATGCAGACGAGAAAAACACGCCTTTATATCCTTTTGGATTTGGTTTAAGTTATACGACATACAGTTACAGCGCACCAAAATTATCAAGCGGTACATTCAAAAAGGATGAAACTCTATCCGTTACATTTGATGTTACGAATACTGGGGAAATTGATGGCGAGGAAATCGTTCAAATGTACATACGGGATAAAGTTAGTAGCGCTACAAGACCCGTAAAAGAACTCAAAGGCTATCAGCGTGTGGCGTTAAAAGCAGGGGAAACAAAAACCGTAAGTTTCGATATAGATGCCGAAAGTTTAGCGTTTTATGATATCAATATGGCCTATTGTGTTGAGCCTGGTGAGTTTACTATAATGACAGGATCTTCGTCAAACGATGAAGATTTAAAATTAACTACTTTAGAAGTCACTAACAGAATTGAATTATAAAATGAAACATTTTAAATTTACTATTATAGCTTGTCTTTTAGTTTTTTTTGGTTGTAAATCAACTAAGGGAAACAAGACCTTGACAACTCCCAAAAAAAATATATTATTTTTAATGGTAGATGATTTACGACCAGAATTAAATATTTATGGGCACAATCAAATAATCAGTCCAAATATTGATGCCTTGGCTAACTCAGGTGTTACTTTTAATAGAGCCTATTGCAATGTGCCGGTATGTGGAGCATCAAGAGCAAGTTTATTGACCGGAATAAGGCCTACTTCAAATCGTTTTTTAACATATTTTTCAAGTATAAAAAAGGAAACGCCAAATGTATTAAACCTAGTACAGCACCTAAAAAATCAAGGGTATACAACTATCAGTAATAACAAAATCACACATTTAAAAAATGATATTGACGAATGGGATGAAGAATGGTATCCCTACAAAAATGGCTGGAGAAATTATATTTCTGAAGAAAATATTGGTCTAGAAAAGAATGGAAAACATGGGTATCCGTATGAAAATATTGATGTTAAAGATGATGCCTATAACGATGGAAAAACAGCGAATAAGTCTATTGAAGACCTTAAGCAATTAAAAGCAGATGGGAATCCATTTTTCTTAGCTGTTGGTTTTGTAAAACCCCATTTACCTTTTAATGCCCCAAAAAAATATTGGGATTTATATGATCCCAAAAGCATTGAACTTCCAGAAAATTTGATTTTTCCAAAATCAGCTCCTGAGATTGCAAATCATAAGTGGGGAGAATTACGCTATTACAACGGTATTCCAAAAAAAGGACAAGTTTCTGATGCCGTTGCAAAAAAACTTATTCATGGCTATTATGCTTCTGTAAGTTATGTGGATGCCCAAGTTGGTAAAGTTTTAAGAGCCCTCAAAAACTTAGGCTTATATGAAAACACTGTTGTTGTTTTAGTAGGAGATCATGGTTGGAGCTTAATGGAACATGGCCTATGGGTAAAACACAGTAATTTTGAGGTTGCACTTCAAGTTCCTTTAATTATAAGTGCACCCAATACCCCAAGCAATAAACGCAGTAATTCTATTGCTGAATTGGTTGATTTATATCCAACGATATGCGAATTGGCAAATATTCCTATTCCACCTCATTTAGATGGTGAGTCTTTAGTTGAAGCGCTTCAAAGACCTTCAAAAATATTCAAGAATACAGCTTTGGCGCGCTATCAAAAGGGAGAAACTCTAATTGCAGATCATTTATTTTATACAGAATGGCAAAGAAAAGATAAAACAATCGCCAAAATGCTATACGATCATTCTACCGATCCAGACGAAAATAGAAATTTGGCAATCGAGGCGTCATTCGCAGGGACTGTAGACAGTTTGAGTGTAATTTTAAATAACAGATTAAAATTAATTAAATAAAAAAAATCGTATTCAATTATTATATCTCAGCTTATTAACTAATATGTTTTATTTTTGAGATATAAATTACAAATTGTGACGTGTGTTTTTTTAATTTTGGTTGATAAATTTATAATGAAATGAAATTTAGCAGTAGTACGAAAGGTCAAATAATATTTATTTTATTCATTATACTTCTTAATCAATCGTGTAAAAATCATACACAAATAAAAAAAGAGGAGCAAATTTCACAAATCCCCGGTATGGTTTGGATTCCTGGCGGCATTTATGACATGGGGGCCTCAGATAGCGATCGTATGGCACTATCCCACGAAAAGCCCAAACACACAGTAAAGGTGGATGGATTTTATATGGACGAGACCGAAGTCACCAATGCACAGTTTTCTAGATTCATTCAAGCCACAAATTATATAACAACTGCAGAGCGACCAGTGGATTGGGAATTAATCAAACAACAATTGCCTCCAGGCACCCCAAAGCCTCACGATTCACTTTTATTACCAGGATCTCTTTTGTTTAAAAAAACAAAAGAATCGGTGCCTAATCTCTATGACTTTTCGCAGTGGTGGCGTTGGACCAATGGGGCCAATTGGAAACAACCAGAGGGGAAGGGGAGCAGTATAGACGGAAAAGATAATCACCCTGTTGTTCATGTATCCTATGAAGATGCTATGGCTTATTGTCATTGGGCTGGTAGGCGATTACCCACTGAAGCAGAGTGGGAGTTTGCGGCACGTGGCGGTAAACGAGATAAGATTTATTTTTGGGGCGATTTAACGGATAAATTATCATCCTATGTCAACAGCTGGGAAGGGGAGTTCCCTGTGGATAACACCCAAGCCGATGGCTTTGAAAAAAGTGCACCTGTAAAAACCTATCCTCCAAACGGTTATGGGCTTTATGAAATTTCTGGCAACGTATGGGAATGGACTAGTGATTGGTATAGCAGTCAGTACTATCAATACTGTAAAGAAAATTCAATAACTAATAATCCGAAAGGACCTAATGAGGCCTTTAATCCCAATAATCCGTATATAGATGAGCGTATAATTAGAGGTGGCTCTTTTTTATGCAATGCCTCCTATTGTGCCAGTTACAGAGTATCTTCAAGAATGGCCACTGATCCAAATACGTCTTTAGAACATTTGGGTTTTAGAACAGTGATGGACTTAAAAAAGGAATAGTTATAAATTAGTTCAATAACTTCGATAAAGTTCGAACATTCGTAAGTTTGGGTCACTAAATCGAAGAATTGATGTAAAGGAATTGGTTCTCCTTTTTTTATTTAATTAACTATATTTCAGTTTGCCAGCCTTAAATTTTAAGAATATAAACTTAGACTTTTTTCATAGTAGATGAAGTCACCATATTCATTTCTATTCCTTGAGCAGAAATAGTCATTTCAATGGTCGCATTAGTTTGAATCCCACTGCTAATTTCTACAGTCGATTTCCCGATTATGGTACCTACTCCGATTCCCGATACATCTCCCGATACATCTAAATAAATCATTCCGTCAGAAATGCTAGTGACCGTATACTTTGTAACAATTTTCATTCCTTGATTGTCAGCTTCAGACACCCATGAGGAGCCAACAGACACAGCTTCATCTGGAAAATTAATCGCATTTTGACTTCCTGTAAATTGCTCCATACCGGGCAGAGTTGGTTCAACTTTTAATTCTAAAACGTTCCCATAACGGTCTACAGAGTTATATATAGTTGCTTTTAAAATTGGGTCAAATTGTGACTTCATCATTTGCCCCATTTGATCTAATTCTTCACTAGACTTATTTGAATCATAATCCATAACCATACCACCTTGGTTCATATTCATAGCAATCGATTTTATTTTCGATTCTAACATAATTAATTCATCGTCTACACTGTTAACATTTGAGTTCATTTTCATCGTCATACTCATTCCGCCTTGTTCACCCATATTTTGCTCTAACTCAATAGATGTAATATAGTTATCACCTTGATTGTAATTTAAACGTAATAAAACGGATTCTTGAGTTGCAGCTGTAAAAGAGATTGTTAGTAACGCTAATAAAATAAATTTTCTCATTGTTTGGTCTTTTTAATTTTTATCAAATTTAGTAATTATTCTTTGTCATATTTTTGAAAAATTTCATTTTGTTTTGTAAAAATTGGTTTTATTTTTAACTTGCAAGATAAAATCAATTTAAAATTATATGAAAAAAATTAATTTTTTAGTCATTCTTTCAATATTCTTTATTGGATGCACAACAACTGTCTCAAATGATGTAAATACATTAATAAATGGTGGGAAAATTCTAAATGGCCCAAATACTGGCGCCACTTACACATTTGCTAGTGACGAAGTTGGACAATTAGCGCTCAATTTTTCAGATGCTTTTGTGCGAAAAGATATGGATTTCCTGTCGACTGATCATTTTACAGATTCAATTTTTTTCTATCCTGAGAAAGGTTTAGAAAAAGTAGTAATGGATTTAGAAACAGGGAAAAAATTAATTCAGGCCATGCACGAGCCCTATGACTCAATAACGCGTTGGGTCTATGATGTCATGCCTGTCGTTCCGTCCTATGATAAAGAACTAACAATTGTTATGTTCCCATTTACAGAAAAGCGTTATAAGAAGGACGGTACTGTTGAAAAATTTAGATTCTATGAACGACACTACATCAGAAATGGAAAAATCACAGGAGTTAGAAAGTGGAGTCAAGAGGAATAATCATTATCTATAAAAGTCAAGCTCTAAAAATTAGGTTCAAGTTCTACTTGAAATTAGAACTCTCGTAAGTTTGGTCACTAAATCGGAGAATTGATGCACTGGAATTGGTTCTCCAGTTAAATAATAGGGCTCCTTCAAAAAATCTTTAAATAGTCATATGCTTCAGTTCTTCAATAGTTTTTGAAGGATTCTCACTTTTAAACACAAAGCTACCAGCTACCAGTATATCAGCACCAGCAGATTTGAGTTTTTTAGCATTAGCTGAAGTGACACCCCCATCGATTTCGATTTTAGTAGACGCATTTTTCTTGTCTATTAGAGCCTTTAACTGTTTTACTTTTTCATAAGTATTCTCGATAAAACTTTGCCCTCCAAAGCCAGGGTTTACACTCATTATACACACCAAATCGATGTCTTGAATGGTGTCTTGTAAAACATTAACATTCGTATGAGGATTCAAGGCGACTCCAGCTTTCATGCCTTCACTTTTGATGGCTTGAATAGTGCGGTGCAAATGTGTGCATGCTTCGTAATGCACTGTAAGAATGTCGCTGCCTAAATCAGCAAATGTTTTGATGTAGCGATCGGGATCTACAATCATCAAGTGTACATCTACTGTTTTTTTAGCGTATCTAGTGATTGCTTTTAACACGGGCATACCAAAAGAAATATTGGGAACAAACACTCCGTCCATGATGTCGATATGAAACCAATCCGCTTGGCTGGAATTAACCATCTCTATGTCCCGTTGAAGGTTAGCAAAATCGGCAGCTAGAATGGAAGGTGCAATTAAAGATGAACTCATAATTTAATTTTAATACAACAAAAATAGGACAAAAAATAAACCCCTGCCAATGAGCGGGGGTTTTGTTATTAACCAAGGTAGGTTTTTAGTATTTTACTTCTTGAGGTGTGTTTTAATCGGCGTATCGCTTTTTCTTTTATTTGTCGAACACGTTCTCTTGTAAGGTCAAATGTTTCGCCAATTTCTTCTAAAGTCATAGGGTGTTGATTACCAAGACCAAAATACAAGCGGATTACATCGGCTTCACGAGGGGTTAGTGTTTCTAAAGCACGCTCAATTTCAGTTCTTAGAGATTCATGAAGCAATTCTTTGTCTGGATTAGGGGATTCCCCAGAACGTAATACATCATATAAATTGGAGTCTTCTCCTTCGACTAGGGGGGCATCCATGGAGACGTGACGGCCAGAATTTTTCATGGACTCTTTGACGTCATTTATAGTCATGTCTAACTCTTTAGCAATTTCTTCAGCACTTGGTGGGCGTTCATGCGATTGCTCAAGAAAAGCATAAGTTTTATTGATCTTATTAATCGATCCAATTTTGTTTAGCGGTAAACGGACAATTCGGGATTGCTCTGCAAGAGCTTGCAATATCGACTGGCGAATCCACCAAACCGCATAAGAAATAAACTTGAAACCACGGGTTTCATCAAAACGTTGAGCTGCTTTGATGAGACCTAAGTTCCCTTCATTAATTAAATCTGGAAGTGTTAAACCCTGATTTTGATATTGTTTGGCAACGGAAACAACAAAACGGAGATTGGCTTTAGTTAATTTTTCCAATGCGATTTGATCACCAGCTTTGATACGTTGTGCCAATTCTACTTCCTCATCGGCGGTAATTAAATCTACTTTTCCAATTTCCTGAAGATACTTATCTAGAGAAGCAGTTTCTCTGTTTGTAACTTGTTTTGTGATTTTGAGTTGTCTCATTTTGAAGGCTTCTTATTAAAAATTATTTTGGTCTCATTAGGTTATACGTCAAAAGCTTGATGAATGTTACAAAAAAAAGCCATTTTATTTGAAAATGGCTTTTTTAAATTATTAACAACTAGAATTATTTTAGTCGCGTCTTGGTTTTCTGTCATTACGTCGGTTGTCACGACCTCTGTTATTAGGCTTTCTGTCTCTTGGCGGACGTTCTACATAACCTTCTGGTTTAGGTAGAAGTGCTTTACGCGAAACTTTTTCTTTTCGTGTTCGCGAATCGATACCAAAATACTTCACGTCAAAAACGTCACCCATATTTACAACATCAGATACATTTTCTGTACGTTCCCATGCCAGTTCACTCACATGGAGTAACACTTCGTTTCCAGGAGCTTCAATATATTCTACTACAGCACCGAAATCTAGCATTTTTATGACTTTCACCTCATAAGCACTTCCAACTTCTGGCTTAAACATAATAGAATCTATTTTTGCTAAAACAGCATCAATACCATCTTGGTCTGTGCCTAATATTTCAACAATTCCTTCTTCAGTGACTGGATCTTCGTTGATCACAATTGTTGTTCCTGTCTCTTTTTGAAGTTCTTGAATCACTTTACCACCAGGACCAATTAGTGCGCCAATAAATTCATTTGGAATTATTCGGGTCACCATTTTTGGTGCATGCGCTTTCACATCTGCAGCAGGTGCTTCAATAGTATCTGTTAGTTTTTCTAAAATATGCAGTCGACCTTCACGTGCTTGATTTAGTGCATTGACTAAAATTTCGTACGATAAGCCTTTGACTTTGATGTCCATTTGACAAGCCGTAATCCCGTCTGCTGTTCCAGTGACTTTAAAATCCATATCTCCTAGATGATCTTCATCCCCTAAAATATCAGATAATACAGCGTATTTTCCTGAATCAGCATCAGATATAAGTCCCATTGCAATTCCAGAAACTGGTTTTTTCAGTTGAACCCCAGCATCCATAAGTGCCATAGTTCCAGAACAAACGGTGGCCATAGATGATGATCCGTTGCTTTCTAAAACTTCACTAACAACACGTACAGTATATGGGCAATCTTCTGGTACCATTCCCTTAAGTGCGCGTTGTGCTAAGTTTCCATGTCCTACTTCACGACGCGATGTTCCGCGAATTGGGCGAGCCTCACCAGTCGAGAAAGGAGGGAAGTTGTAATGTAAATAAAAACGCTCTTCGCCTTCATGAGATGGCATGTCAATCTGATTTGCATCTCTTGAAGTTCCTAGGGTTACGGTTGCCAAGGCTTGTGTTTCACCTCTAGTAAAAATTGACGAACCATGCGTAGATGGTAAATAGTCTACTTCACACCAAATAGGTCTGATTTCGTCTGTTTTTCTACCGTCCAAGCGCAATCCTTCGTTAAGCGTTAAATCACGTACAGCAGCTTTTTCTGCTTTTCTATAATACTTAGAAATTAATCCTCCGTACTCTTCTTGTTCCTCTTCTGTAAATGAATCTACAATCTCGTCTTTTATTTCTGAAAACGCTGCACTTCTTTCGTGTTTAGCGGAACCAGCTTTAGCCACTGCGTAGACTTTATCGTAGGCCATATCATGAACTTTTTGTGCTAAATCTTCGTCTGCACGCTCTGGTTCATACTCTCGAACTTCTTTTTTGCCAAATGCTTCAGCCAATCGTTCCTGTGCTGCACATTGTGCCTTAATGGCTTCATGTGCGAACTTAATGGCTTCAGTCATTTCTTCTTCAGATATTTCATCCATTTCCCCTTCTACCATCATGACAGAGTCAGCAGAAGCGCCAATCATCATATCGATATCAGATTCTTCTAGCTGTGCGCGAGTAGGATTAATAATAAATTCTCCATTGATACGCCCCACTCTAGCTTCAGAAATGGCACATTCAAAAGGAAAATCAGAAAGTTGAATTGCAGCAGATGCGGCTAACCCAGCCATAGCATCAGGCATTACATCTTCGTCATGAGACATCAACTGAATCATTACTTGAGTCTCTGAATGATAATCTTTTGGAAACAATGGACGTAATACACGATCAACAAGACGCATGGTTAGAACTTCACCATCACTTGGGCGCGCTTCTCTTTTGAAGAATCCGCCTGGATAGCGTCCTGCTGCAGCGAATTTTTCGCGGTAGTCTACTGTAAGAGGTAGAAAATCTACATCCGATTGTTTGTAATTGGAAACTACAGTACAAAGCAACATACATTTGCCAGATTGTACTACCACAGAGCCATGGGCTTGCTTGGCAAGTTTCCCTGTTTCGATAGAGATTTCTCTTCCATCGCCGAGGTCGATGACCTCTTTAAATACTTTTGGAATCATTTTATTTTTTTCTAATTAAACATTGGTGTTGTGTTGTTGTTGTGTGGTGTGACCAATGAAAAACTTTAATTAGCTTCTTCTATAGTTTGTGTAAAGATACACATAAAAACAAAAAAGAGGCTATTGGCCTCTTTTTGGTATATTTATTTTCTTAATCCTAACTCTTTAACAATCGCACGGTACCTAAGGATATCTTTTTTAATTAAATAATCCAATAGAGATCGACGCTTTCCTACAAGCTTTACCAATGAACGCTCTGTATTAAAGTCTTTTCGGTTTTGCTTTAAGTGGTCGGTGAGGTGATTGATACGGTGTGTAAATAATGCAATTTGGCCTTCAGCAGAACCGGTATTTTTAGCATCTTTTCCGTATTTTTTAAAGATTTCTTCTTTTGTTTCTTTTGTTAAGTACATTCCAATATTTATTTAAATAATTTTTATGCATTGATTACGGCGATCATAATCAGGCGGCAAATATATGAAAATCGTGTGATATAAACATAATTTTAAAGAAATTATGCTCTGATCGGTTGATTCAAGATCAAATCGATGTATTGATTGACTTTGTCTTTTAAATATTCACGGTGTGTAATAAAATCCAAAAAGCCATGTTCTAAGACAAATTCAGCAGTTTGAAACCCTTCTGGTAATTCTTTTCCAGTCGTATCACGAACAACACGTGGCCCTGCAAAGCCTATAAGTGCTCCAGGTTCACTGATGTTAATATCACCTAGCATTGCAAAAGATGCTGTTGTACCGCCTGTTGTGGGATCGGTACACAATGAAATGTAAGGAATACCTGCATCGGCCAATTGTGCTAGTTTTGCTGAGGTTTTCGCCAGTTGCATCAACGATAACGCGGCTTCCATCATTCGTGCTCCCCCTGATTTTGAAATGATCATGAATGGAAGCTTTTTCTTTAGCGAGTAATCTGCAGCACGAGCAATTTTTTCTCCTACAACACTTCCCATCGAACCTCCAATAAAACTAAAATCCATACAAGCCACGACTAAGTCTTTGCCTTTGGACTTCCCAACAGCTGTTCGTACAGCATCATTGAGTTTTGTTTTTTCTTGTGCAGCTTTTAGGCGGTCAATATATTTTTTTTTGTCAGTAAATTTTAGAGGATCTTTGGAAGTTACTTTCTTATCAAGCTCTTTAAATTTGTTGTCATCAAATAAAAGATTAAAATATTCATTACTACCTATACGTACGTGGTATCCGTCTTCTGGGCTGACAAAGAAATTACGTTCTAATTCTTCTGTTTCAATGATTTTTCCGGTTGGCGATTTGTACCACAAGCCTTTTGGGGTGTCACGCTTCGCTTCTGTAGGAGTCTGAATTCCTTTGTCTGTTCTTTTAAACCACGCCATTTTGTTCTGATTGATTTAGAATGAAAAACAAATTTAATGATATTTTTTTACAATGTATCTACATTGTTCAAATCCTCGAAGGCCTTTTTTAGACGCGCAACAAATGTTTGTTCTCCTTGTCTTAACCAACGTCTCGGGTCGTAGTATTTTTTATTTGGTACATCTTCGCCTTCTGGATTTCCAATTTGTGCCGCCAAATAATCTTGATTTTTCTTAAAATCATCACGAACTCCTGTCATGAATGCATATTGAAGATCGGTATCAATATTCATTTTAATTACACCATATCCAATTGCTTCACGAATTTCTTCAACAGTTGAGCCAGATCCCCCATGGAAAACAAAATCAATATGGTTTTCAGAAACGCCATATTTTTCAGTAATATATTCTTGGGAGTTCTTGAGAATTTTTGGAGTTAGCTTCACGTTCCCAGGTTTGTATACCCCATGAACATTTCCAAATGCCGCTGCGATGGTAAACTGGTCGCTTACTTTACTCAATTCTTCATAAGCATAAGCCACCTCTTCAGGTTGTGTGTACAATTTTGAAACGTCTACATCGCTATTGTCAACACCATCCTCTTCGCCACCTGTGATGCCTAATTCAATTTCGAGTGTCATTCCCATTTTAGACATTCTTTTTAAGTATGCTTTACAGATTTCAATATTTTCTTCAAGGGGCTCTTCCGAAAGATCAATCATGTGTGAGCTGTAAAGTGATTTTCCTGTTTCTTCAAAATGTTTTTCAGAAGCATCTAATAAACCATCGATCCATGGCAACAATTTTTTTGCACAGTGGTCGGTATGAAGAATTACTGGAACGCCATAAGCCTCCGCCATTTCATGAACGTGTTTAGCGCCAGCAATTGAGCCTGCAATAGCCGCTTTTTGATTGTCGTTGGAAAGACCTTTTCCAGCATTGAATTGACCACCACCATTTGAAAACTGAATGATGACAGGCGCATTAAGTGCTTTTGCAGTTTCAAGAACACTATTGATCGTATTTGATCCGATTACATTAACAGCAGGTAGTGCAAATCCTTTTTCTTTTGCAAGTTTGAAAATCTTTTGAACTTCGCGTCCTGTGGCTACACCAGGTTGTATTGAATGACTCATTTGTGATGGTTTTAAATTTGCGTCAAAAGTACTAAAATAAATCCCTTAATGTTAAAATTTTAACACGACATATCATTAAATTTATACGAAAACGTTTGAGGTGAGTTTAGTCTAAAATGGATAATTGATTCCAATGTTGTACACTGCGTTTCCGAAATTAAAATCACGTAGCCAACGTTGATCTTTGGAAAGGGCGGGGTTGTATGTTTTGAATCCTGTGTCAAGGCGTAGAATAAAAAAATCAAAATCATATCGAAGTCCAATTCCGGCACCTAAAGCAATATCTTTTAATGATTTGAAGCTGTCAAAAGTTGCTTTGGGGTCTTCAACTTCATCAAGAACATTCCATATATTTCCTGCATCTACAAAAAAAGCACCATCAAGTTGACCAAATAAATTATACCTGTGTTCAAGACTAAATGCAATTTTCATATTCGCTTCGTTGAATTCATTATTATTATCGGAACGACCTGGTCCTAGGTTGTAGGCTGTCCAAGCGCGGTTGTCATTTGATCCTCCAGCGAAAAAACTTTTGGAAAAAGGAATGTTATTAGAGTTTCCAAGCGGAACAGCAATACCTAAAAAAGTTCTAAGTGCAAGAACATTATTTCGACCCAAATCCCAGAGCTTGATGTAATCGATTTCTGTTTTGGCATATTGGGAAAAAGCCACATTATTTATTTCGAACTCCCCATTGTCATTTTTTTTCAAATTCAATAAATCTGCTGCTCCGTTTAGAATATTTCCGGCCAGCTCTAGCTTAAAACGAAAGATTGAAAAATCTGTATCGTAATTATTTTCCCTATTGTCATTTATTAGGCTGAAATTACTTGCAAGGATAAAGTTGTTTTGGGTTAATCTATTTTTACGTTCCTTGATGTTCCTAACACTTCGAAAATCATTAGGATTTGTGTTTTGGAAAGTTGCATCTGAACTTACAAGCCCTATGAAATCATCAGCTCTCGATAAGTCTAATGCATTTGATCCATCTGGATTTGAAACTAAATAATCATTTGGAGTTGGGTAGCTGTTTAATGCAATGTTTTCAAGTCTATTGAAAGAGTTTTGGTATACACTAAAGTAATTTCCAGGGTTTAGATTTCTAACATATTGTAAATTAATTAGATCTAGGTTGTTTGTCTTGCTTTGTTTGGGATTCCAATTGTAGCTCAATCGCCCGTTTAGTGTACGTTTATCCAAACCTATATTTTTTTGACTAGTGAAGCCCATGCTTAGCTGTGATGTTGGGGACATATATTTTGGAATGATTTTCTCAGTATTGAATGGGAAAAATAGTCTAGGAATATTAAGTTTTATATCTGCGCCAAGCTCATTAATATCAAAAAACTGATCTTCAGATTTAGCTCCGTCTTTTGAGGCCCCAATAGCTCCCAAAGCAGAGATTTCTAAGGTTTCAGCACCCCTTAAAATATTTCGTATCAAAACCCCAGAACTGAACGAAAATCCAATTTTTTGAATATTACTTTGAGAAATGTCAAAGTCAAATCCCAAACCATATTTTTTTCTTGGGTTAAGGTAAATGTTTGCGGTTAATGTTGAATCAATGCTATTTTCGATATATTCAATATTGGGGTATTTAAACGAGTTTAACTGACTTAAATATCCATAAGTTCGCTTCCTATCCAAATCACTATATAAGTCACCTTTATTTACTAAAACAGCATTCGTTATGGCTTTTGGTTTGTATTTTAATGCGCCATAATTATAAAAGTTAAAGCCATCGTGTGTTGCGGTTTTTTTAGGCTCAGACTCATTCCTGTTTTTGAAAGATGCATCTGTAAAAATATTCACCTCTTTGATGCGGTATGTTTTAAAGGGTTCCTGAATTGTACTGTCTTGGGTTCTCAATATTCTATTAGGAATATTGATTTCAAGGTCTACATTATGTTTGGTTCCGATCGTATCGTTTTCAAAACTTATATAGTCTTGTGAAAAGTGATAAACTCCAGAGTTCCTAAAGTGTGTTGTTAATCGGTTTCGTTCATTTTCAAAATCTGATATATCAAATTGTTTCCCTTTTTTAATGAATGAATTTTCTTTACTTTTCTCGAATAATAATTCTAAAACTGGCGTTTCTATATTAGTTTTAATAGCTCCAATGTTGTAAGCTGTACCTGTTTGAATTTTATAAGCTAATGTTGCTCGTTTATTACCTAAAGTGTCGATTTCATATTCAATTTTTCTATCAAACCAACCTTTTGAAAAATAATAACGTTCGAGATTTAGTTTTGTTTTTTTGATTTTTAAACTATCTAAAATACTTGGTACTTCACCAGTTTTTTTCAACCAACTGTTGAAGCCCAAAGATGATTTTTTGAGTTGATCCAGCTGTTTTTTAGAAAATTTATTAATTAGGCGTTGCTTTCGTTTGGGGTGTTTATTCAGCCATTTTTCAAATATTGAATCTTTATTGGGGCGTGCCAGATTGTATATATGAAGTCGAACAGGTATTCCTAGTATTGTACTATTAACTTGTTGAAATGAAAGTTTGGATAGTGTTTCAGATTTTGTGTTTTTTCCATTGACTGTGAAGGAGTTTTTTACTAACAAACGGTCCTCGCTTCCAACTCTTTTGACGGCGTCGCAAGCGGTGCAGATGTAAGCAACTGAATAAATAAAAAATATTTTTTTTAGCGAATCCTTCAACAAGACATAAATAAAATTTAGATTTATAGTCTAAATAAATTTAAATCAAATGTACATTTTTTAGATGTTAACTAAAAACCAAACAAAGCGAATACTTAGTTTAAGTAAAAAAAAGCAGCGTTCTCAAGAGCAAATGTTTGTTTCTGAAGGAGTTAAGGTTACCCAAGAGTTTTTAGATGCCCAGTATGAACCTATTGAGATTTTTTCAACAGATTCGTTTTATGCGCAGTATTCCAATGCTTTTGTTCATATCAGTACTCAAGAGCTTTCCAAGATAAGTAGCCTAAAAACACCCAATAAAGTTTTAGCTATTTTTTGCATTCCCAAACCCAAACCTATTGACGATTCTGCTCTGATCTTAGCTCTTGATGATTTAAATAATCCTGGAAATTTAGGAACAATTATTCGACTTTGCGATTGGTTTGGTATACGCGATTTGGTATGTAGTCCAGCAACTGTTGATTGTTATAACTCAAAAGTTATCCAAGCCGCAATGGGTTCACATACAAGAGTAAATATTAATTACACCGCTTTGGCGCCTCTTATTAAATCTGCCGATAATGCCATGGGAACTTTTATGGAAGGAACTTCTGTTTATGCTTCAAATTTTCCGAACTCAGGTATATTGGTGTTTGGAAATGAAGCCAATGGTATTTCGGAAAATATATCTTCCTTGCTTACGGAAAAACTTTCTATTCCTAGGTTTGGTGCTTTCAAAAAAACAGAAAGTCTTAACGTTGCCAATGCTGTGTCAATTTTTTTAAGCGAATATAGAAGACGTTCTACTGAAACGTGAAATTTATAAAAAGGCCACGGGTTTGCATTTGATCGATGTTGCTGGTCCAAGGGCTGTTGGCATCAAAATCCGGAACATGCTCATCATTCAACGAAAATACCCCTCTCAGCGATGGGGTAAATTTAAACCAAGTAAGATAAATATCTATGCCAACTCCTAATTCGTAGAATACATTATTTTTTATCATTCTAAAATTACCATTGCTGTTATCATCCGGATTGTCTTGATTGCTGGACAGGTTTAGTGCAGTAGATATTCCACCAACGATAAATGGTTTGATGTTGTTGATTCGCTTTGTTGAAATTTTAATTAGTAGTGGAATATGAATGTAAGTAGATCGTATTTCACGTTCTAGGTCTTTTTCCTCATAAGTAAGACCATCAAAGTAAGTATTGCTGTAGCTTAAGGTCCTGTTTGACATCACGAGTCCTGGTTCCAAACGAATATCAAAATAATCGTTGATTCTAACATTACCAATTAGCCCAACATTAAAACCTACAGCTTTTAAGACCTGTATATCTTTAACATTAGTTTTGTAGTCGATATTAAAATCATAACTATTAAAACCTAAATAATATCCGTAAGATAGTGGAGCTTTGTCAAAATTTTCATTATTCAACAAGCGTTCTTTTGTAAAGAGCTGAGCTTCACTCTCAAATATTGATATGCTAAAAAAAAGAAAACTAATTAGAATTTTTGTTCTCATTGTTTCGATGCAGTATAAATTGTTGCCACGCCAAATGTTTGTGCAAAGGATTGTGTTGATATAAACCCTGTTTTTGTCAAAATATTGTTGAAGGCTTTACCATAGGGAAATTTTGCCGCAGATGAGCTTAAATAACTGTAAGCATCTTTGTCCTTAGAGAACAATTTTCCAATGATGGGCAGTAAGATTTTTGTGTACAAAAAATAGCCTTGTCTAAATGGAAATTTTGTCGGTACTGAAGTTTCCAGAACCACAAATACTCCATTGGGTTTTAGTACCCTTAATATTTCTGATAGACCAACCTCCAAGTGCTCAAAATTACGAACCCCAAAGGCTACGGTTATAGCATCAAAGCTATTGTCGTCGAAAGGTAAATTTTCCGAATCTCCCACAACCATATTAATAGTATCATTTAATTTTTTTTGATCTATTTTTTTTCGTCCAACTTCTAACATCCCTTCACTGATGTCCAAGCCAATTATTTTTTTGGCATTGGTTTGGGTTAGATTAATAGCCAAATCTCCTGTTCCAGTGGCAATATCTAGAACGGATTCGGGATTTTTATTAGCTACAATTTTAACGACTTTTTTACGCCATTTTATATCTATTCCAAATGATATAACACGATTCAAACCATCATACTCGTTTGAAATAGTATCAAACATTTTAGCAATTTGTTCCTTTTTGGAGAGTGAACTGTCTTTGTAGGGCGTTATCTTTTTGGACATATAGTCAAATTGAAATTGAAATATTTTTGCAGTGCAAAGAAATACAATTCGCAGACAAATCCCTAAAAATAACGTATATTTGCGCATCTCTTTAACTGATAATTGATGAAAATTATTATTGCCGGCGCTGGAGAAGTCGGATTTCACTTGGCAAAGCTTTTGTCCTACGAATCTCAGGAAATCATACTTATTGATTTGGACAAAGAACGGCTAGCCTATGCAGAAACACATTTGGATATAAAAGTTGTTAAAGGCGATATCACTTCAGTATCTGTATTGAAAGAATCGAATATAGCAAATGCAGATTTATTTGTTTCAGTAACTTCATCTCAAACAGCAAATATCACCTCTTGCGTCTTGGCCAAACAATTAGGCGCCAAGCGCACTATTGCCCGGATTTCCAATACCGAGTTCATTGAGCATAAAGACGAAGTTGGCTTTGAGACTTTAGGTATTGATGAGCTTATTTCGCCTGAATCCTTGGCTTCTTCAGAAATAGAATTGCTTCTCAATCAATCTGTTTTTAATGACACATATGCCTTTGAAGATGGAGCCCTTACAATGCTGGGCTTAACCCTTTCCGCGGATGCAAAAATCATTGACAAACAAGTAAAAGTAGCGGCTCAATTACTTTCGGATATTCATTTTATCCCCATAGCAATCCAAAGATACGGTTCTCATCTCACGCTTATCCCAAGAGGAGATACTGTTTTTAAGGAAGGAGACCGTGTTGTTTTTATTACATCTGAAGGAGGAGATGAGGAATTATGCAAACTCACAGGTAAACGAAAAACTCAAATTAAAGATATAATGATTTTGGGAGGTGGGCAAATTGGGGCTATCACCGCCAAAGAACTCTCAAAAACTGATTTCAATATAAAAATTGTTGAAAAATCTAAAGAACGTGCCCTTGAATTGGCCGATCAACTCAGTAATGCACTCGTAATCAATGGAGATGGAAGAAACGTTGAACTCTTAGAGGAAGAAAATATTAATGCAATGGATGCCTTTATTTCAGTTACTGGAAATTCAGAGACAAATATCATGTCTTGTTTAGTAGCGAAATCAAAAGGAGTCAAAAAGACTATAGCTTTGGTCGAAAATATGGATTATTTTGCGCTTTCGCATTCCATTGGAGTAGATACTCTAATAAATAAAAAATTGCTTGCAGCCAACAGCATTTTTAGATATGTACGAAAAGGTGAGGTAGTAGCAATGACTAAGCTTGCTAATATGAAAGCCGAATTATTGGAATTCGTTGTGAAGCCAACATCAAGAATATGTTATCAATTCATCAAAGAAGTTGACTTTCCTAGAGCAGCAATCATTGGCGGGGTAATAAGGAATGAATCAGGGATCATTGCTTTAGGAGATTTTAAAATTGAACCTGGAGACCGTGTCGTAGTCTGTTGTCTGCCTGAGGCAATTAGCAAGGTCGAGCGTCTTTTCTTCTAAGTATTGTAATGAAACAAAACAATAAAATTATAATTCATTTTTTTGGGCTCTTGTTGCTGTTTAATGGCGGGTTTATGCTATTGGCGGCATTGTTGAGTTTTATGTATAGCGATGGAGCTACAAATCAATTAGTGCTCTCCGGAATATCTGTTTTAGTAATTGGATTTTTAGCTATGATTTTTACTAAAAACCATTCTAAGGAAATGACCAAAAGACAAGGGTATATAGTAGTTGCTTTTGGTTGGGTAGTAATGGCTCTTTCCGGTACGCTGCCTTATATTTTGACAGGTTCTATTACGAATTTTACAAATGCTTTTTTTGAGACTATTTCAGGCTATACAACTACTGGCGCAAGTATACTCACCGATATTGAAGTACTTCCAAAAGGTGTTCTGTTTTGGCGAAGTCTGACCCATTGGATAGGGGGTATGGGGATTATTGTTTTGGCGATTGCTATCTTACCATTATTAGGCATTGGAGGTATGCAGTTGTTTGCTGCTGAAGCCCCTGGCCCGAGTACAGATAAACTACATCCTAGAATCACAGATACGGCAAAGCGGTTATGGCTTATCTATGTCGGTTACACTGCTGCAGAAACGCTATTTTTGAAGCTTGCTGGAATGTCCTTTTTTGATGCGCTAAATCATTCTATGAGTACGCTTTCAACAGGTGGGTTTTCAACAAAAAATGACAGTTTAGCTCATTGGAACGATTCGCCAATGATACAATATATTGTTGTGTTTTTTATGTTTCTAGCTGGGACAAATTTCGTTCTCAGTTATTTTGGATTTAAGGGTAATTTTTCTAAAATTTTTAAAGATGAAGAATTTAAACTTTATGCCAAATTCATAATTGTTTTTAGCGTAATTTCTGCATTTGTAGTCTATTATAATTCAGCATTTTCAATGTCTTCTTCATTTGATCATCCCATGGTTTTTGGAGCTGTTGAAGCTGCTTTTAGACATGGGCTTTTTCAAGTGGTCGCCATAGTAACTACAACGGGGTTTGTTAGTGCCGATTTTACAATTTGGCCTCATTTTTTAGTTGTCTTTTTCTTTGGCTTGATGTTTCTTGGGGGATCTTCAGGAAGTACATCTGGTGGTGTGAAAGTTGTACGTCACCTTGTGCTTATTCGAAATGGATTTTTGGAATTTAAAAGAGCGCTTCACCCCAATGCGGTATTACCTGTTCGATACAACGCAAAGTCTATTTCTGGTGAGATTGTTTTCAATGTACTTGGTTTTTTTATGCTCTACATGCTTTCTTTTATTGTAGGAGCACTGGGATTTTCCTTCATAGGGTTAGATTTTGAATCTGCAATAGGTGTAGCAGCTTCTAGCTTGGGCAACGTTGGTCCAGCGCTAGGCGAATTTGGTCCAGCACAGAATTTTCATCAGATGCCTTTAATGGGCAAATGGTGGGGTTCATTTCTGATGTTGATTGGCCGATTGGAACTTTTTACGGTTCTTATATTACTGACTCCTTTTTTCTGGAGAAAGTCTTAAGCAATACCAAGAATGTTTAGTTTGTTAATGCTTTTTTGATTCGTTCTATTGCTTCAACAATTTGTTCTTGTGAGGCCGCGTAAGATATTCTAATACAATTTGGGTTTCCAAAAGCATCTCCGGTTACGGTAGCTACAAGAGCCTCTTCAAGTAAGAAAAGAGATAAATCGGTTGCGTTGTTTATTTGCTTGCCTTTGAAGGTCTTCCCAAATAATGCCGAAACATCCGGGAACACATAAAATGCACCTTCGGGAGTATTACATGAAAAACCATTGATGTCCTTAAGTAAATTCAGTATAAGATCTCGACGCACCTTGAATTCGTCGATCATATACTGTACTTTAGATGGCGAAGCTTCCAAAGCAGTAATGACGGCTCTTTGTGCAATACAATTTGCCCCACTAGTAATCTGGCCTTGCATTTTGTTGCATGCACGTGCAATTTTTTCTGGGGCTCCTAAGAAACCAATCCGCCACCCAGTCATCGCAAATGCTTTTGACACTCCATTAACGGTAATCGTTCTATCGTACATGTCTTCAAATTCAGCTATACTAGCGTGACCACTTCCAAAATTAATATGCTCGTAAATTTCATCTGAGACAATGTAAATTTCAGGATATTTTTTCAGTACATCTGCTAGTGCTCTCAATTCCTCTCTACTGTACAAGGAACCGCTTGGGTTGCATGGCGAACTGAACCAAATCATTTTTGTTTTGGGCGTAATTGCAGCTTCAAGTTGAGCAGCTGTCATTTTGAAATCAGTTTCAATTGAAGTCTTTACTTCAACAGGAATGCCTTCAGATAGCTTCACTATATCTGAATAACTGACCCAGTACGGGCATGGTAAAATAACTTCGTCCCCTTTGTTCAGTAAAACTAAAGCTACATTAGCAAGGCACTGTTTTGCTCCCGTTGATACTACAATTTGACTTGGTGTGTACGATAAATTGTTATCGCGTTTGAACTTTGTAATGATGGCTTGTTTTAACTCTGCATACCCATCCACTGGTGTGTACGAATTAAAGTTATCATCAATTGCTTGCTTTGCAGCATCTTTTATAAAATCAGGTGTGTTAAAGTCCGGTTCTCCTAAACTGAGACCGATGATGTCTTTTCCTTCACTCTTTAGTTCCCGTGCTTTGGCGGCCATGGCGAGAGTAGCTGAAGTGGCCATATTCAAAATTCTTTCTGAAAGTAATTGGTTCATTGTGTTTATTTATGCTTGTAATTCTGGATTTTTGCCCATCAACCTTAAGTAATTGAAATGTGCAATAATTGCTTTTCTAGTTGTTTTGTATTCGTTGTATGGTAAATTAAATTCTTGAGCTGTTTTTTTGACAATCTCTGCTATTTTGCCGTAATGTATGTGTGAGATATTCGGAAATATATGATGTTCAACTTGGTGATTCAACCCCCCAGTAAACCAGTTTATTATTCTATTTTTAGGGGAGAAATTGACCGTAGTTTTTAGCTGGTGAATAGCCCAAGTATTTTTCATGCTTCCGTCTTTTTCTGGTAGAGGCATTTCAGCATCCTCCATCACGTGGGCTAGTTGAAAGACAACACTAAGAATTAGTCCAGCGGTATAGTGCATTACAAAAAAACCAATCAAAATTTTCCACCAAGCCAAATCTAAAATTACCATGGGTAAAATAATCCACATCGTCAAATAGATGAATTTTGAAACAACCAATGTTCCCCAATTTACAAACGGATTTGGCAATTTCCCGTAGGCAAGTTTTCTTTTCATATACCGTTTCATTTGAATGAAGTCAGTAGTGATAGCCCAATTAATTGTTAAAAGGCCGTACAACAAAATAGAGTAATATTGTTGAAACTTGTGATGCCATTTCCATTCATCGTGTTTGGTGAACCTAAGGATGCGTCCAGCATCTAGGTCTTCATCATGACCGTGAACGTTGGTATAGGTGTGGTGCAGTACGTTGTGTTGTACTTTCCAGTTGTAAACATTTCCAGCAAGAATATAAATACTACTCCCCATCAGGTTGTTTATCCAAGACTTATTTGAGAATGAGCCATGATTTCCATCGTGCATTACATTCATACCAACCCCAGCCATACCTACGCCCATAATAACCGTAAAAAGGATTTGAAGCCAGCCTGGCATGTGGATAGTTAAAATAAGGAAATAGGGCACTAAAAAGATGCAAAACATAACAATGGTTTTAAGCCACAATTGCCAGTTGCCCGTACGTTTTAAATTATTCTCCTTGAAGTAAGAGTTCACTCTAGAGTTGAGTGTTTTGAAAAATTTTTTGGGATCTTTTCTTGAAAACTTTAAAACAGTACTTTTCATATTAGTTATTTAAAATAAATCAAAGATAGCTAATAAATTAATTTCAAAAGATGAGATTTGAACATTTAAGAGATTTATAACTATTTTAGCCCAAATTTATTTTTTTATGGATTTAATTATCAAATATTTTCCCCAATTATCGGATGTTCAAATGCAACAATTTGAAGCATTACAAGAAATATATGAAGATTGGAACTCAAAAATAAATGTTATTTCTAGAAAAGATATTGAATCACTTTATTTAAAGCATGTTTTGCATTCATTAGCCATAGCAAATGTGGTAAAATTTAAGCCTAATGCAAAAATTCTTGATGTGGGTACAGGCGGTGGTTTTCCAGGTATACCTTTGGCTATTTTATTCCCTAAAGTACAGTTTCATTTGGTCGATAGTATTCAAAAGAAAATAAAAGTTGTTAAGGCTGTCACTGAAACACTTAAATTAAAAAATATCATGGCTGAGCATCTTCGGGCTGAGCAGGTAAATGGTCGTTTTGATTTTGTTGTAAGCCGTGCTGTAACTACAATGCCCAGTTTTGTGCCATGGGTGAAAAATAAGCTAAAAAAGAAGTACAACCATCCGCTTCCAAACGGTATTTTATATTTGAAGGGCGGGGATCTTATTGAAGAGCTGTCCACTTATCCCAAGGCTACAATTCATCCGATTAGTTCATTTTTTGAAGAAGAATTTTTTGATACTAAAAAGGTGGTTTATTTACCCCTTTAGTTTACAATTCACATTAACTTAAAACGCCATGGTTACACTTGCAGTTAGCCCAGTAGCTTCTGGCACAAATCGACACACCCCACCAACACATAGCAAACCTGCACGCTGTCTTCCATAGTTTAGACCGACCCTTGTAGCTCCCTTGGTGAAACTTCCGCCCGCATTGTAATAATGGGTTTTGTCTGTTGAGGAATCATCTCCACCGTTGTATATGTCGTTGATGTATAAAGAGAATTTTGAATTAAAATTAAACTCAAATGTTCCTCCAACCCAATTATGATCTTTTGAGTCTGACCATAATTTCTGTGCTTCTATTCTAATAGATTTTCCATTCCTTAGTTTGTGCGTTGACTCAATAACACCAATGTTTGTCACGATGGGTTTTGCCCCAAAATTACCTTCAATGTATTTTTTATTATAATATTGATTCACAAAGTAAAAGATTGACCGCCATTTTGAACTCCATTTTTTTCTGACCTCTAAACTTATATCTGAAAAATATTTATCGCCAAATCCGAACGCTTCTGTATTATAATCTTGATTTGCATAATCAAAATCTCCTTTTAAACCAGCCCAATATGAAGCATTAAAAGCAATTTTAGCACCATATTTCCCACCTAATACGGTTTCTTTTGCAATATTGTAAAACAAGTCTAGTTGACCTCCAATCTCACCTGCCTTCAACAATCCTGGGTCTAAAAAGGATACAGATGACTGCGCTTGATAAACAAAAATATTTGTCAAAAGATAATCGTGTTGTTTTGTAAGTCCTGGTGTGTAGTTGATGACATTTTCAAAGAAAACATTTCCTGAGGTTTCTCTATCTGAATAAAAACTCATGTTTTCCAAACGCCTGAACGTTGCATCTATCCCAAGTCCTTTTTGAGAATAACCAGCATTAAATAAAAAACCACTTCCCGGCTTAATGAATTGGTTAGATATTTGATTTGCTTGTACAATTGCGTCATTACTTTTTGAAACATACTCCGCACTAGAGTAAAATTTTCTGTAGCTAAAATCCAATCTTCCAGAATAAGCATTTGTTAAAGCTTTGAAATTGGGTGCATCCAAATTTACTTTTTGTTCTCTCCCTACATAACTAAGTCCTATGCTCAATGCTGTATTATTCCATTCAAAAATAGATTCTAATTCAAATTCAGAATTAAAACCAAATATTACACCATCGGAAGTTTCAAAACCGACGCGTTGTTTCCCGTAAAGAGCAGTCAAATCAGCAACATCTAAGAGTCTGTAGTTTATTTTGCCACCAAACAAAGCGTTATTTATACCCAGTTGTCGATCTTCCCAATTTCGTAAAATCATCCCACTTCCAAACTGTTCATAAAAATGGCCAACAGTAGCGTTTAGTTTTGCGGTTCTATATGTTAGCGAGTATGTACCTAAATTTGTACCCTTTAAGTTTGGGGAGTAGTTTAATAATGCAAAAGGTTCATATGACTCAATTTGGACTGAAGCTGTAAATTTTGAAAGAAAATTGTAATCAAATTTAAGGTAATTGTTTAGCCTTAAATGCTTGTCTTTATCATTGTTGATTTCGTCATTGAATGCTCCAGTTTTTTTATCATCATTGTACCAGGCAGAATTGCTTTCAAGTCCGATGCTCAGACCATCGAAGATTTGACTGTGAATTGTTGATGAGGTTAATGCTAGAATAAAAAATAGTATAATTTTTTTCAAAAGGAATAATTTAAGTTAATTGGAATTTTCTTTAATAATTTCAAAAAGTTCATCTTCAATCCCCGGGGTATACCCTGTTCGACGATGAATGATTTTATTGTTTTTTAGGACCAAAGTGTGGGGTAGTGTTGTAATGTTGAGCGCACGTTTTAAGTTTTGATTATCATCATAAAGTACTAAATATTCCCAACCTTTTCCATTTACTAGAGGGCGAATTCGTTTTTTTGTTCTTGTGTCATCCGTTGCAATTGCTATCAAGTTGACTCCGGTTTCGTCCTTCCATTCGTCGTATACTTCAGCAATAGCATCAAGTTCGTTGATGCATGGAACACACCATGTTGCCCAAAAACTAAGAACGGTTATATTCTTTTCGCTAATTTTATTTAGTTTAACTACAGACCCATCTAAATCTCTTAGGCTTGCAGATGGAAGTTCTTGAGCGCCTGAAAAAAAGCCAATTGTAACTAGAAAAATTATAAGTTTGTTAAGCATAATTTAGAAAATATTTAGTTTTTTTAAAAAATTTAGTCACTAATATACTATTTTTGCTTCCAGTTTAAAATTATATCAAATGAAAAATTATTTGTTTTTTTCTTTCTTTACTCTATTTGCTTTAGCTTCTTGTGGTGGTGATGAATCAACTGGCTCATCAAGCAATGTAACAAATATTGCCTCTATTTTTATAAGTGCAGATTTATCTCAAATAGAGATAGCAGATACAACCACTTTTTCCGCAGTATCTAACTCAGGTGTTGATATTACAAATGATGTTACATTTTCTGTTGATGGTAACCCTATCTCAGGAAATTCTCATACATTTCAAGAAGAAGGACTTTTTAGCATTACTGCTTCTTATGAAAACATAATTAGCAATACAATAACAATAAATGTGTCAGTACCGCTTTCGAGTATCACTTTAAGTTCAAACTCTAATTCCTATTTTCTTGGAGATATAGTTGAGTTTCAGGTAACTGGAAACAATGGCGAAAATCTAACGAACCAAGCTACAATTTCTATGATCGGAAGTAGCGATTTATCAGGAAATCAATACACAACTACAGCTGAAGGGGTATTCAGTTTTACTGCCACTTATGATAGTTTTACATCTCCTGAATATGAAATTACTGTTTTACCAGCACCAACAAAATTTGAACAAAATGTTTTAATTGAGGATTACACAGGAACGTGGTGTGGATATTGTCCTCGTATTTCGTATGCCATTGATTTGGTAAAAGAACAAACCTCAAATGCAGTAGTGGTAGCTATCCACAGAGGAAGTACAGACCCTGGAAATTCTTCCTATGACCCTTACAATTTTTCGGCTGGTACTTTAGAGAATTTAATTGGGCTTGGAGGTTATCCCACAGGCATGCTAAACCGTACAACAGAGTGGAATTCTCCTGAGCCAAATTATATTTCACAGGTTTTAAATTTAACTACTAGTCAGTCGGATGTTGGCTTAGCGCTTAATCCCACTTTGAATGCTAACACAATGAACATAGATGTAAGCGTTAAATTTGGAGGGCAATTTTCAGCTTCTAACGCAAAACTTGTTGTTTATGTTTTGGAAGATGGTTTAGAATTTAATCAAACAAATTATACCAGCTATTATGGCGGTGGAAATGTTATCGCCAACTTTGAACACAATCATGTTTTGAGAGCTTCGCTAACTAGCTTGTTAGGCGATCAAATCCCATCATCAGAGTATTCTGCAGATAATGTTTATCAAGTGAATTTTAATGTTGCAGTTCCTTCAAATGTCTCAAGTACTGATAAAATGTCTGTTGTAGCCGTTGTGATTAATGGCAGTAGCAATGCAGCTATCAACGTCAGAGGAGCTGACTTTGGTGATACCCAAACATTCGAAGAGCTATAGAGATACTTATTAATATTAGTAATAAAAAACCACTCTGAAAAGAGTGGTTTTTTTTGTAGTAAAGTTTTTTAGTCCAAAAAAGGATATCTGTAATCTTTTGGGGAGACAAAAGTTTCTTTTATCATCCGTGGAGAAACCCAGCGCAATAGGTTTTGCGCAGAGCCCGCTTTGTCATTGGTTCCAGACGCTCTGGCACCACCAAAAGGTTGCTGACCAACTACAGCACCGGTAGGTTTATCATTGATATAAAAATTTCCTGCAGCATTTACTAAAGCTTCGGTAGCATGGTTTGCAGCATAGCGATCAGTTGAAAAAATAGCACCAGTTAGGGCGTATTCGCTTGTGTTATCAATAAGTTTTAGCGTTTGACTATAGTTTTCGTCTTTATAAATATAAATTGTAATAACTGGGCCGAATAGTTCCAAACTCATCGTTTCATAATCTGGGTTGGTTGTCAAAATGACTGTTGGTTCAATAAAATATCCTTTGCTTTTATCGTATCCACCACCGGCAATTATGTCTGCCTCGGAACTCTCTTTTGCGGCATCAATATAACTGGCGATTTTATCAAAAGAGCCCTCATGAATAACTGCCGTAACAAAGTTGGATAAATCTTCTGGACTACCCATTTGAATTGAAGCGATGTCTTCTAAAAGATGAGATTTTACTTTAGCCCAAATACTTTCAGGAATGTATGCCCGAGATGCTGCACTGCATTTCTGACCTTGAAATTCAAATGCTCCTCTAACAATTCCTGTTGCAACTTGTTTTGGATTGGCGGATTGGTGGGCGATAATAAAATCTTTACCCCCAGTCTCACCTACAATTCTTGGGTAAGTTTTGTAATTGTGAATATTGGTTCCAATTTGTTTCCACAGCTCTTTAAATACAAATGTAGATCCCGTAAAGTGTAAGCCTGAAAAATCTGGACTGGACAAAACTGTATTTGTAATCATCACAGGGTCGCCAAAAACAACATTGATGACTCCTGGAGGCACACCAGCTTCATTGAAAACATCCATGATAACCTTGGCTGAATAGACTTGACTATCGCTAGGTTTCCAAACCACTACATTGCCCATGAGTGCCATGCAAGCTGGAAGGTTTCCGGCTATGGCAGTAAAGTTAAATGGTGTTACAGCATATGTGAACCCTTCCAAAGGGCGGTATTCTATACGGTTCCAAGCATCGTTTGTACTTTGGGGTTGATCTGCATAAATTTCTGTCATAAACTGCACATTGAACCTTAAAAAATCTATAAATTCACAAGCAGCATCAATTTCAGCTTGGTGTGCTGTTTTGGATTGCGCCATCATAGTCGCAGCATTGATCTTTGCTCTGTACGGTCCAGCAATGAGTTCAGCAGCGCGAAGAAAAATTCCAGCGCGGTGCTCCCAAGGCAAATTAGCCCATGTTTTCCGTGCTTCTAAAGCTGTAGCAATGGCTTGCTCGACATGAGTTTGATTTGCCGTGTGGTATGAGCCAACAATATGCTGGTGGTCGTGCGGCGGACTCATCGTTTGCGTTGCCCCTGTCTTTATGTGTTTGCCATTAATATATAGCGGTACTTCAATCTTTGATTGGTACATTGTCTTATATGCGCTCAAAACGTTTTTGCGTTCTGTGGAGCCGGGTGCATATGATAAAACAGCTTCGTTTTTGGCAACAGGTACCTTAAAAAATCCTTTTCCCATGGTATTGTGTTTTTGTAAAAAAATTAGACATTAAAATTACAATTAATGGTTGAATTTTACGTACAATTATTAATTAATTTTGCGCGAATTCCGTACAAAGTTTAAAGGTTGGAATCTTTGCTTTGAATTTTTTTTGATCCATGAGGTCGATCATAGAATACAGTCCTTTCATTGACCCAAAAGGCGATTTTAGAGTACAACCCGAACTGTAGTTGTAAGATTCGCTGGGTTGAATGATTGGTTGTTCTCCAACCACTCCATCTCCTTCAATACTTTCTCTGAAATTTAGGGCATCGTTTATGTACCAAACACGTGATAGCAATTGTACTGGGCTTTGACGTTCATTACTAATGCTCACTTCGTAGCTAAAAGCAAAATGAATAATCTCTTCTTTGTAAAAAGTGCCTTCAAATTGTGTTCGAACCGAAATTTTTATACCATTGGAGATTTGTTGTACCATATCAGGGGTTGTTTTTAATTTGTGATTTGAACAGAGTTGGCTTCGCCTAGCCCTATAATTTTGTCGTAGCGTGCGCCTAAATCTCTGTAATAAACGATCACTTTATAATTGTTTTCTGTTTCATCAAAATTGCCACTAATCCTCCCCTCGCTAAGAGTGTCGTTTTGGTCTACAACAACATATTTGTAATTGTAAAAGCCTTGTTTCATGAGCATGGACAGTTCGTAAACATTTTTTTTGGTATTGTAAACCATTTTGTTTTCATCGCTAATGCTGAAGTTGTTGAAGCCTCCATAAACATACACTGACTCATTGGTGAATTCGTTAGTTAACAAAGAGAAATGTACATAAGTGTAATCGGCTTCAATACTTGGGTCGTCACGATCTAATACAGTGATTTTAAATCCTCCATTGATGTCCGGATTGAAGGTGTATTTTCGTCTGCTTCTGTCAATATCTGTGTAGAGATAACTGTGGTACAGATCTTGCAAATCAATATATTGCACCCCTAAGTTAGCACTTCGAACCTCTTTGTTTTCAAAAAAAAGATACTCATTGCCACCCCAAAATAAAGAGGCCTCGTTATACCTGTAGACCAATTCGTTACCTAGTACGTATTGGGGTTTTAAGTCGTAAATAGCAGTTTTTAGATTATTGTTTTGCACAACAACAGTCTTAACGGTTTGCGCAGGGTTATTTAAGTTTATTGTATTTGCTTTTATGCTAAAATCTATTGATTGAGCTTCATTTATCATCGCTACATTTCTGGATCTTTTGACTTGAACCCCAACACCAACTTGTTCTTCTTTAACCATAAATTTTCGATTAAAAACTAAAGTATCATTTTCGTCAAAAATTTTTATTAGGTAATTGCCTGAAACTTTTAGACGCGTTTGTGGGTTTGGAATTTGTAGTCTGTAATGCGAATAAATTTGATAGGTATTAAAAGAATTTTCGTAATCAATTATTCTGAGATTGTCCATTCCGCTGAGGTATTCAGCCTTCATCAAAGGTGATGGTGTCCAATCGTAATCGAAGTGTTCAATGACATAATAAAAATCTTCCTCCAAATTGTTGAGTACATCAAACTCCAAAAAGATGCGTTCATTTAGATTTATGATTGGAAGCATCGCATAATCTTTTTGTCCGCCAAATGTTATGGTTTTAATGTCTTGTGGCGGATCTACTTCTTTGATTTGCCCAAAAGACAAAGTCGATAAATTTATCAAAAAACTACAAAGTAAAAGTGTTTGATGTGATTTGAGCATAAACAAAATTTTGATAGTAAATATAAGTAAAAATTGCCGCTTATATAAAATACTAATTTTAACAAAAAAATCCATTTAATTGTTGTGACAAATGCAGTTTTAATTTGTAAATTTGCTCGATTTTTAGATACAAATTTCAATACCAAAAACATATGTCAAACGACATTCGAATTAAAAAAGGTCTCGATATCAAATTAGTGGGAGCAGCGGCGCTAAGTAAAACGAGCGCTATCAAAAGCAACTTCTACACGATTCGACCTGAAGACTTCCACGGTGTAACACCAAAATTATTAGTCAAAATGGGACAAAAGATTAAAGCTGGTGAAGCTTTATTTTTTGATAAATCCAACGAAGATATCAAATTCGTCTCTCCTGTTTCTGGTGAGATTATTGAAATTTCACGTGGTGAAAAACGCCGTATTTTGGAAGTTAAAATCAAAGCTGACAAAACATTGGTTTTTCAAGAACACGATAAATTAAAGTTAAGCAGTGTTAAAGCCGAACAAATTAAGGCTACTTTGCTCGCCTCGGGCTGTTGGCCATTTATCAAACAGCGTCCATACGCTATAATTGCAGACCCTAACCGAGAACCAAAAGCCATTTTTGTTTCCGCTCACGCAACAGCACCACTAGCTGCAGATTATAATTTTACGCTTAAAGGTAAGGAAGCTGAATTGCAGGTTGCGGTAACTGCCTTGTCAAAATTGACAAAAGGGAAAGTACACGTAGGGGTTTCAAAAGATGCACACTCACCTTTCACCAATTTAGAGGACATAGCAATACATAGAATTTCTGGACCGCATCCCTCAGGAAATGTCGGAACGCTTATCAATAAAATTGATCCAATAAACAAGGGCGAAACGGTTTGGACCGTTACCCCGCAAGATTTAGTTATTATTGGTGAGCTTTTATTGACAGGTAAATTTAACGCCGAACGCCTAGTGGCTTTGGTAGGCTCACAAATTGAACAGCCACGCTATTTGACAACTAGAATAGGAAGTGAGATAGCAACTATGATTTATGATCGAGGAATACCAAAAGATGCACACGCACGAATTATTTCTGGGAATGTATTGTCTGGGAAAGAGATTAAACCCGATGGTTATTTAGATTACTACAGTGATGTAATTTCGGTAATACCGGAAGGAGATGACTATGAATTTTTTGGATGGAACAAACCAGTATTTGATAAAGTTTCTACCTCTCGCGCGTTGACTTTTTCATGGTTAACTCCCAATAAAAAATACGACCTCACCACTAACACTAATGGTGAACATAGAGCTTTTGTATTGACAGGTTCTTATGAAGAGGTGTTTCCTTTGGACATATTTCCAATGCAAATTCTAAAAGCATGTATGTACAAAGATCTTGATGAGATGGAGGCCTTAGGAATGTATGAAGTTGCACCTGAAGATTTTGCACTTACTGAGTTTGTTTGTGTATCTAAGCAACCACACCAAAAGATAATAAGAGAAGGATTAGATTTAATGATTAAAGAAATTGGATAACTATTCATTTCAAAGTAAAATGAAAAACACAAATTAAATGGGTTTAAAATCAAACTTACACAATCTTAAAGAAAAATATAAAGGGACAAAAATGGCACCCGCTTTTAATGCCATTCATACGTTTTTGTATCTCCCCAATGAAACCACGCACAACGGTACACATATTAAAGCTGCCGATGATTTGAAGCGTACAATGAATACGGTGATCATGGCCATGGTGCCTTGCCTCATCTTTGGTATGTTCAACGCTGGCTATCAACATTATCTGGCCTTGGGAGCTATAGATGCTGCGCATGGGTTTTTAGGCTCAACCTTTTGGACTTGGGACAATTTGGTCATTGGGATTTGGAAAGTATTGCCATTGGTAGTTGTTTCTTACGGCGTCGGTCTGCTCATAGAATTCATATTTGCTGTCATCAAAGGACACGAAGTTGAAGAGGGTTATTTGGTAACAGGTATGCTTGTACCACTGATCGTTCCGGTTGATCTCCCACTGTGGATGTTGGCTGTAGCTGTAGCATTTGGCGTTGTTATAGGAAAGGAAGTTTTTGGTGGTACAGGGATGAACATTTTGAATCCTGCCCTAACCATTCGTGCTTTCTTATTTTTTGCTTATCCGACCTGGATGAGTGGGGATAAAGTTTGGGTTCATGGTGCTGTTGAACGTGCTGGCACTGCCGACGCTATTTCTGGTGAAACAATTTTAGGGAGTTATGCTCAAAGCCAGGATGTAGTATACAATTACGCTGATATGTTTTTTGGTCTTATACCTGGTTCTATTGGAGAAACTTCAAAATTATTAATCATTTTTGGTGCTCTTTTTCTAATTTTTACCAAAGTAGGAAGTTGGCGAATTATTCTAAGTACTATTATTGGTGCTCTTGTTATGGGTCTAATTTTCAATGGTGTAGTTGATGCTGGAATCATAACTTCAACTAGCAAATTCTATGGATTAATGAGTGTTCCTTTTTGGCAGCATCTTATCATTGGAAGTATCCTTTTTGGTGCCGTTTACATGGCTACGGACCCCGTAACCGCGGCACAAACCAACAAAGGGAAATGGATTTATGGTTTTTTAATCGGTTTTATATCGATTATGATCCGTGTTTTCAATCCAGCTTATCCTGAAGGCGTATTTTTAGCCATTTTATTAATGAATGTTTTTGCGCCTACAATTGACCATTATGTAGTCCAAGGAAATGTCAAGAAACGTTTGAAACGAGTTAAAGTCAAAACAGCATAATTATGAGTAATAATACAGATAGTAATAAATATACGATCCTTTTTGCCATTGGAATGGTAGTTGTTGTTGGATCTCTGCTCGCTTTTACAGCATCGTCGTTGAAACCTAATATTGTAGAGAATGAGCGCATGGAAAAGCAGCAAAACATACTCTATGCAATGGGTGTCAATGAAAATGGTGCGACCGATATTGTTTTTGTTGGAACTGATAAAGTTGCCGATGAATTTTCTAAATACATTGCAAAACAACTTATTGTCGATGCAAGCGGAAACGCTGTAGAAAACAATGAGGCTTATCTTATCGATGTAAAAAAAGAACAAGCAAAAGCAAAAAATGGGCAAAAAAGAGATTTACCTTTATTTGTTGGACAAAAAGCAGGACAAACATATTACATAGCACCAATCCGAGGGAAAGGCCTTTGGGACGCAATATGGGGGTATGTGGCTATGGATGAGAACATGGTTATCCAAGGTGCTTATTTTGACCACAAGGGGGAAACTCCTGGACTTGGAGCAAACATTAAGCAACGCTATTTTATGGATGATTTTAATGGGGAGAAATTACTTACTGCATCTGGAGAATTCAAAGGAATTACAGTTGCTAAAGGCAATAATGACCCCAAAAATCTTATCAAAGACGATTACGAGGTTGATGCACTCGCTGGAGCAACCATTACAGGGGACGGTGTTTCAGCAATGATCAAGTCAGATTTGAAATTATATTTACCTTTTTTCAAGAACTTAAAAAATCAATACAACTAAACCATGGGACTACTTTCTAAAAAAGATGCTAAGTTGATCACGGATCCTTTAACGGACAACAACCCGATTACTATTCAAGTATTAGGTATTTGCTCAGCTTTAGCTATTACCGCAGAGCTAAAAGCATCATTAGTGATGGGAATAGCCGTTTTGTTTGTGTTAGGTATTGGTAATGTTGTAATCTCATTAATTCGAAATATTATCCCTTCTAAAATCAGAATTATTGTTCAACTTATTGTTGTAGCTTCATTGGTAATTATTGTGGACCAGGTTCTTAAAGCGTTTGCATATGAGCTTAGCAAAACATTATCTGTATTTGTAGGGTTAATCATCACTAATTGTATTATCATGGGTCGATTTGAGGCTTTTGCACTGGGAAATGGTCCCTGGAAAGCTTTTTTAGATGGCATCGGTAATGCTTTTGGATATGCTGTTATTCTTTTGATTGTTGGGTTTTTTAGAGAGCTTTTAGGCTCCGGAACTTTATTTGGAGTTCCAGTTTTGGGTGATCCTATTGAAAAAACAGGACTATATTCTACAGGATATGAAAATAATGGTTTTATGCTGATGCCTCCGATGGCCCTTATCATCGTCGGCCTTATAATTTGGGTACAGCGCAGTAGAAATGAAGCATTAATTGAAGATTAATTTTTAATAGAATTTAAACTAAACTACAATGATAGAACACATCGAATTATTTTTTAAATCAATTTTTATTGATAATATGGTGTTTGCAGTTTTCTTGGGCATGTGCTCTTATTTAGCTGTTTCAAAAAAGGTAGCTACAGCTGTGGGATTAGGAGCTGCAGTTATTTTTGTACTCGCTATAACTGTTCCACTAAACTGGTTGCTTGATCAGTATTTATTGCAGCCTGGAGCACTATCTTGGTTAGGGGAAGAATTCGCAGACTACGATTTAGGGTTCTTATCCTTCATTATGTTTATTGCTACTATTGCTACAATGGTTCAATTGGTTGAGATTATTGTTGAGAAATTTTCACCTTCATTGTATAACTCTTTAGGAATATTTTTACCACTTATTGCAGTAAACTGTGCTATTTTGGGCGGATCACTATTTATGCAATCGCGTGAAATCGAAACATTTGGGTTAGCTGTCAATTATGGTATATCATCAGGTATTGGTTGGTTTTTAGCTATTTTGGCCATAGCTTCAATACGTGAAAAAATTAGATATTCAAATGTTCCTGCCCCTTTGAGAGGTTTGGGAATTACCTTTATTGTAACTGGTTTGATGGGTATTGGTTTTCTTAGTTTTGGCGGCATGTTGACTGGTGGTGATGAAGCTCCAGCTGAGTCAGCCGAAAAGGTAGAGAAAGTCGAAGTAAAACCTATTTTAGAACAGGAAAATGAAATTGTTAACAATACTAAATCCGAAAATTAAAATGATTATTTTAGCTGCTGGAACATCCGGAACCGTTATCGCTACTGTCGTAGCATTCTTAGTGATTTCTTTACTTCTCATTAGTGTGCTTCTTTTTGTAAAACAAAAGCTATCTCCCTCGGGACCTGTTAAGATTCTAATTAATGGTGAAAGAGAAATTGAAGTATCTTCAGGGGGGACTTTATTGTCTACACTCGGAAACCAAAAAATATTTTTACCATCTGCTTGTGGAGGTGGTGGTACTTGTATACAGTGCGAATGCCATGTTTTGTCTGGTGGTGGAGAAGCATTACCTACAGAAACGCCTCACTTTTCTAGAAAAGAGTTGAAACACGGCGCACGTTTGTCTTGTCAGGTTAAGGTGAAGCAAGATATGGAAATCACCATACCAGAAGAGGTTTTTGGAATAAAGAAATGGGAAGCCACTGTAGTACGAAACTACAATGTAGCCTCTTTTATTAAGGAGTTTGTTGTTGAAATCCCAGAAGATATGGGGTACAAGGCTGGAGGGTATATTCAAATTGAAATTCCACCATGCGAGATCGATTTTGAAGGAATGGATATAACTGCGCATCCAGAAGAACACGACGATCCCAAAAAATTCCAAACCGAATGGGATAAGTTCGGATTATGGCCCCTAAAAATGAAAAATAGCGAAACTGTAGAGCGTGCATATTCTATGGCTTCTTACCCAGCAGAAGGTCGAGAAATAATGCTGAATGTTCGTATTGCTACCCCGCCATGGGATCGTTCTAAAAATGGATGGATGGATGTTAATCCTGGAGTTGCATCGTCTTATATTTTTGCTCAAAAACCTGGTGATAAAGTTACCATCTCCGGACCTTATGGTGAATTCTTCATCAATGAGAGTGAGTCAGAAATGCTGTATGTTGGTGGTGGAGCAGGAATGGCACCAATGCGCTCTCACCTTTACCACTTATTCAAAACGTTAAAAACCGGTCGTAAAGTAACATATTGGTATGGTGGTAGATCTAAAAGAGAATTGTTTTACTTAGATCATTTCCAACAATTAGAAAACGAATTTTCTAATTTCAAATTCTACCTTGCTCTTTCTGAACCGATGGAAGAGGACAATTGGAAAGTAAAAGAAAATATCGATGCACCTGGTGACGGTTTTGTTGGATTTATTCACAACTGTGTAATTGATAACTACTTGAATCATCATGAAACTCCAGAAGATATCGAACTCTACTTCTGTGGTCCCCCATTAATGAATAAAGCTGTTCAAAAAATGGGTGAAGATTTCGGAATTCCAGATGAGCACATCCGATTTGATGATTTTGGAGGATAAAATTTTATCGTTCTATTAACTAAAAAAGCTCAACACTTATGTTGAGCTTTTTGTATTTTTGTACCATGTCAAAAGCACTTTCTAAGCAAGAATTACACAACTTGGGTATGAACCATGTTGGCAAAGATTTAGAATCTAGAGGTTTTGAATTTGTTGCGATTAATAGTAAACTAAAAAAGCATCCACAGTTTGTCTGTATTGATAAAAATAATCAGTATTTCTTTGTCATTGTTCGGGTTGTTAAATTGCCGCAAAATCCAAATAATTACGACGTAGTTTGGATGGAGACCTTTAAAAAGCATGCTTTTGATAAAGATGCGAAAGTTTTGTATGCCGGGGTAGCTGTTGGTAATCCTGAAGGCGAAGATTTACCTGTCTATTTAGACAAAGAATACTTGATTGAGTACAACGGGATTCAGGTTATAGAGGCGCATATGAATTAATTTTAAATCAATGAGAAACGCAGTTTTTTTATTTCTAATAGTTTTAGTCTCTTGCCAAGACAAAGTCAAACAGCAGCGTAACTCTGGTGCTATCTTTGGCACTACATACAGTATTATTTATGACAGTACACGTAATTATCAATCTGAGTTTGATTTAATTTTTAGGGACATCAATCAATCAATGTCAACCTATATTCCGAATTCAATTATTTCAAAAGTTAATAGTAATGAAACGACAAAAATTGATTCTCAGTTTAAAACCGTATTCCAAACCTCTAAGCTTATTCATAAGACAACAAACGGCCGATTTGACCCCACTATTGGAGCCGTAGTAAATGCATGGGATTTTGGTCCTGAAGGTAAAGTAGAACAACTCGATAGTTTGAAAATAAAAGCATTGATGCAATCTGTTGGTTTAGATAAAGTGTCAATTAATGGTTTAAATATCAATAAGCCCGAAGCTACTAAAATTGATTTTAATGCTATTGCTAAGGGGTACGGGGTAGATCGAATAGCCAATTTTTTAAAACGCAGTGGTGTTGATAATTTTTTGGTGGAAATTGGAGGCGAAATCATATGTGGTGGTATAAATTCCATCAAAACAGCACCATGGAAAATAGGTGTTCAAAATCCAAATTTAGAAAGTGAGGTTCCCTATATTGATACTGTTGTCCTTAACAATGAGGCCATGGCAACATCGGGTACATACCGCAAATATAAAATTGATGAAAATGGACGGAAGTACACGCATATAATTGATACAGAATCAGGTTATCCAAGCCGAACCAATATCCTGAGTGTCTCTGTTGTAGCCAAAAGCTGTATTATTGCCGATGCGTATGCTACTGCTCTTCAAACCATGAAAGTTGAAGACTTTTCAGGATTTTTGAGTGTGCATCCCGAATTAAGAGTTTATATAATCTTCGAGGATGAAAACAAAGAATTAGCTTTTAAATCTTTTAATGGATTTTAAAACTATTGCATTACCGCCATTTGTTTTGTAGGCAAAATAGTTTTCTGGATGAAGTCCCAAAGCGATATGCGTTGTTGAAGGGCCGTCTTTGCCACTTCAAGTGCTTCACTCCATTTTTGCTCATCATTTCCACAAAGAGTTTCAACCATTTTTAGTGAAATAGGACCATGTTCATCTCCGTCGATTTCTATATGACGATTCAAATAATACAACAACTTACTGTAGCGATTATCCTCTTTATCTGTTTTTGATTGTTGAATAATTTCAAAAAACATATCAGGAATTACATCCTCACGACCAAAAGTAAAGGCCGAAGCTATACGGTGTGCTTTTCCGCTATTAATAACTTCAAAAGTAAATTTTATAAAGTCAGCTATTGCTCTATCAATTTTGTGCTTTTCTAGTGCTATTTCAATTGAATCGCCATTTTCTATGGAGGTTATAAAGGCTTTTATTTTTGAAGTATTAACCTGAATCTGATCCATAGCATCGATGTACATTTCGTAATGGCTTTTTACCTCACCTGATTCATTTACATCACTTTCTTCCCCCATTACAATTTCATTGATAAATCGCGCTGCTTCCCCGTGGCCCTTTGGTGTCCATGGTATATTACTGTTGGTCAATAAATTTTGAAGTGCTTTTAACAAAGACATAAAATCCCAAACAGCAAATACATGAATTCCCATAAATATTTTTACATCCTCAATAGTTTCGAGCGTTTTGTAGAGTGGGTGCTTATTAATCTGTGTTTTCAAATCTATAAGTTCATGTTCTATTTTTTGAATAGGTGTCATAAAATATTTAATTAAAAATTATCTTGTATATTCCAGTTCTTCATCAGTTTCTATTCCAAGGGCTTCATTAATATAAGCAAATGTGGACAGTAGTTCTGGTTTTCCATCTACCATGGCTATATTGTGTTCGAAATGTGCGCTAGGTCTATTGTCTCGAGTAGTGATGGTCCAACCGTCGCTGTGGTGTTTGATGCGTTGAGTCCCCATATTGATCATTGGTTCGATAGCAACAACCATTCCGTTAGCAAATTTTTTTCCGCGCCCACGTTTACCGTAATTAGGCATTTCAGGCTCCTCGTGCATTACGCGCCCCAATCCATGGCCTACCAATTCTCTGACAACTCCATATCCGTATGACTCACAATAATTTTGGATCGCGTAACCCACATCACCAACGCGGTTATTTTTTTTGAAGGCCTTAATGCCTTCATAAAGTGATGCTTTTGTGACTTCTAAAAGTTTTTGTGTTTCTGCTGCTATTTCACCAACGGGAAAAGTGTAGGCATGATCACCATAAAAATCATTTTTTAGGGCGCCACAATCTATAGAAATAATGTCACCTTCTTTTAGAGGTGTGTCATTTGGAATTCCGTGGACTACTTGTTCGTTAGGGCTTACACATAATGTATTTGGAAAATCATAAAGACCTAAAAAACCAGGGGTGGCTCCATGGTCTCTTATAAATGTTTCTGCTAGACTATCGAGTTGAAGTGTAGTAACACCAGGTTGAACTTCTTTAGCAAGCATCCCGAGGGTTTTTGACACGATAAGCGCACTCTCGCGAATGAGTTCAATTTCTTCAGCAGTTTTTAAATTAAGCGTCTTCATTTCAAAGCACAAAGATACTCAAAAACTTTAGTTTGATTCTTAAATTTAGCTAGATTTAAACCAGAGATTTTTGAGTCATTACAGCGGGAGGGCTAATGCCAATTAGCTTTAATATTGTTGGGGCCATATCCCCCAGAATTCCATCCTCAATTTGTTTTAAATCTTTATCAATAAGGATGATAGGGACTGGGTTTGTTGTATGTGCTGTATTAGGAGAGCCATCGGGATTTATCATGGTTTCACAATTACCGTGATCAGCAATTAAAAGTGTTGTATAATTGTGTTCCAAAGCGCTATTTACAACATCTTTTACGCATTGATCTACCGCTTCACAAGCCTTTACAGCAGCGTCCATCACACCGGTGTGTCCAACCATATCTCCATTGGCAAAGTTAAGGCAGATAAAATCTGTTTCTTCTTTTTCTAAGACAGGTATGAGTGCATCGCGTAATTCAAAGGCACTCATTTCTGGTTTGAGGTCGTAAGTAGGTACTTTTGGTGAGTTTTTTAATATGCGCTGCTCGCCATTAAAAGGTGTTTCTCTTCCCCCAGAGAAGAAAAAAGTAACATGTGGATATTTTTCTGTTTCGGCTATACGTAATTGTGTTTTTCCATGAGCCTCAAGGACTTCACCTAAAGTGTTATTTAGATTTTCTTTATTAAAAATAACATCAATATTTTTGAAGTTATCATCATAATTTGTCATGGTAACATACTTCAAATCTAAAGCATGCATATTATATTCATGGAAGTCTTTCTGGCTCAACGCCTCTGTCAGCTGCCGTCCTCGATCTGTTCTAAAATTAAAAAACAATACAACATCACCCTCTTCTATTTTCGCAACTGCTTCATTGTTCTGGTTTGTTGCGATTATTGGTTTTAGAAACTCATCAGTAATATCTTCTTCATAACTGTTCTTAATGCTTTTTGTCAAATCTTTTGAGAATTCTCCATTACCATGGACCAAAGCATCGAAAGCCAATTTTGTACGCTCCCAACGCTTGTCTCGATCCATCGCGTAGTATCGTCCCGTTACTGAGGCAAGTTGAATAGGAGAACCTTCCAGTCGTGATTCTAATTCGGTAACAAAACCAAATCCTGATTTTGGATCTACATCTCTTCCATCTGTAAAAGCATGTACGTACGCTTTGTCAATATCATTTTCCTCTAAAGTGTCAAGTAGTCCAAATAAGTGATTTATATGCGAATGCACACCCCCATCGCTCAAGAGTCCGAGCAAATGAATGGGTTTGTTTTTGGTTTTTGCATAAGCGATGGCTTGCTTTAGTACACTTTCCTCGCCTAAAGTTTTGTTGGATACAGCTAAATTGATTTTAGCTAAATCTTGATATACGATACGACCTGCTCCAAGATTCATATGCCCAACTTCACTATTGCCCATTTGTCCTTCTGGGAGTCCAACATGAAGGCCGTCAGTTCTAAGACTAGCATGTGCATAATTAGTGTATAGCCCATCAATAAATGGTGTTTTTGCGTGATCAATAGCGGATACTTTTGGGTCGGGTGAAGTTCCCCAACCATCCAAAATCATTAAAATTACTTTTTTATTCATGTCTGTTGGTTATGCCGCAAAGATAAGAAGATTTCATTTTTTAAAAAGCTGTTTTTTGGATTATATCGTCCTTTATTTAGCTTCATAATTCAAATAATTATGTTGTATTTTAGAGCTGTAAAATATTAAAAATGGAATTTAAAATTATACCTGCCGATCAAATAGCTACAGTTATTCCTTTGGTCAAAATAATGGCTAAAGACATTTTTTCAGACGCGGTACTTTTGCAGCGCTTTAAAGAAATGACTACTCAAAATTATGAGTGTGTAGGGGTTTATGTTGATCAGCAGCTGATTGCTGTAGCAGGAATGTGGTTTTGCACCCGTCATTATTCTGGCAGGAGTGTTGAAGTGGATCATGTCTGTGTTGATAACGCAATAAGAAATCAAGGAATTGGAACAAAGCTGATGGAGTGGATTCAAACCTATGTAAAGAAAAAGGGGTGCGAAACAATTGAGCTTAATACCTATATTGAAAATAGTTTATCACAGGATTTTTATTCAAGACAAGGTTTCAAAAAGTTGGGGTTCCACTATTTAAAATCTATTTAATGCTTATCGTAAATCGCTAAGATCAGAATCGGGTTCAATTTCGTATGGAGTTTTGTTTTGTTCAAAAATACGAGCATTTAAAGCACCTTTCAGAGTAATTTGCTTTCCTTGAACACTTAAAAAGCTTCCTTCTCTTAGCCCAATCACAGCTTGTTTATTGTAGCAATGAAATTCTTTAATCCTAGTTTCTCTTGTTTCGCCCATATGTTTACTATCGGGATTTGGATCTAAGTAGTGTGGATTAATATTAAAAGGAAGCACGCCCAAAGTTTCGAAGCTTTGTGGATGAACAATAGGCATATCGTTGGAAGTGCCCATGGAGATACCGCAAATATTACTTCCCGCGCTTGTTCCCAGATACGGAGTTCCGGAATCTAAGGCCACTTTTAGAGAAACGAGCAGATCATTTTTATAGAGTTGATCAACCAACACATAACTATTTCCACCTCCGACAAAAATACCCTCAGCTTGGTTAATAGCCTGTTTCGGATCTTCAAATTCGTGAAGACCAATTACATTTTTTTGTATTTTCCGGAATGCTTTTTGAACAATTTTAGTGTACTCTTCGTGACTTAATCCACCTGGGCGGGCATAAGGAATAAAAACGATAGTCTTTGTAGATTTAAAGAAATGAATCAACTCATCTAAAAGATAGTCTAAATACCCACTTCCATGGACTGTGGATGTACTGGCAATGAGAAGTTTTTTCATTTAAATGATTTTATTGGCTCAACATTTTTATCTTTTGTAAATTTATACAAAATAATAAGAATTGGTTTGACATTTTACCGCATAGTAATTATAATATCATTTTTATTTTTTTCAATTCTAAATTGGGGGCAAACGCATGATTTATCAGGCATTGTTGTTGCTGACGGTAACGTTGAAGGGATTCATGTAATTAACAAATCGGCCTATCGTTATGCCACAACCAATACGAAAGGGGAGTTTGTCATTGAGGCTAAAGCTTCAGATTCATTGTATTTTTCGTCCATACAATATACCCCAAAATTCATAGTCGTAAGTGCATCAATGATCGATCAAAATTTTATAAAAGTTTATTTAGATGATTCTGTAACGGAGCTCGATGAGGTTACCATTGGAAAAATTCTTACAGGTGATTTAAACTCTGATATAGGGAACTCTGACGCAGAACGCCCTTTGGATTTCTATGATTTGGGAATCCCAGGTTATACAGGTGTTAGAAAAACACAAGCAGAAAGCCGTGTTTATGAAGCTGATAACGGTAAAATGGTGTATTTGGGCTTTCCATTTGTCATGTTTAATTTTAATAAATTTTTGAACAAAGTCACTGGGCGTACCAAAAAACTCAAACGCGTTGCAAAGTTCGAAAAGGAAAAGAATATTTTGACCTACATAAAAGAAGTTGTGGGCCCCAAACTTTTTAAACAAGAAGATCTAGCAGAAGAATTACACGCAGAATTTTATTTCTTTTGCTCAGATGACGAGAACTTCCAATTGCGTTGTACTAACAGAAGTGATGTAGAAATTCTTCAGTATTTACAAGAAAAGTTAATCGAATTTAAGGCCAATAATTTAGCTGATAATTAGAGGAATACTTTATATATTTGTCGTATGATTTATTCTTTACCACTTTTTATAAGCAGTACCGAAATTGTTTTCATCCTTTTTATAGTGATTATGGTTTTTGGTGCTGATAAAATTCCCGATGTAGCAAAGGGTATGGGTAAGGGGATGCGTACGTTAAAAAACGCTACTAACGACATTAAGGGTGAAATACAACGCAGTGCTGAAAAGCAAGGCTTGGATGCCAGCCTTACTAAAGAAGTCAATGACGAAATCAATAAGGTAAAAGACGAGATTGAAGACTTGACAGGCTCTGTCCGTCGAAAGTTATAATTTATTTTTTTATGCTCACAGTGAGCCCATCGCGGATAGGCAGCAGTACTGTTTCTAAGCGATCATCGTCCTTAAGAAGCTGGTTGTATTCGAGAACAATTTTTGTAGACTGATCATTTTCATTTAAAGGCTCGATAACTTTTCCACTCCACAGCACATTGTCCGAAAGGAGCACTCCTCCTGGATTTAATTTTTCTATGATTTCATGAAAATAGTTGATGTAATTTGGTTTATCCGCATCTAAAAAGACCAAATCAAACTTAGTGTTTAAATTTGGAATTATTTCTAAAGCAGGGCCTAGGTGTTGATGGATTTGACTTCCATATTTAGACAAATCAAAATATTTTCTTTGGAAGTTTACTAATTCTTCATTGACATCAATTGTATGCAATACTCCATTTTTCTGCAATCCTTCAGCCAGACACAATGCAGAATATCCGGTAAACGTTCCTAATTCTAAAATTGTTTTGGGTTTGATTAACTTAGAAAGCGTACTTAATACACGTCCTTGATAATGCCCGCTGAGCATACGTGGTTGCAAGATCTTTTGATAGGTTTCTCTAGTGAGTGCTTGAAGAAGTTTTGGTTCGTCTTCAGAATGCTGAACAACATACTGGTCCAGCGCTTCGGGAATGAAGTGCATTAGCCTAAAATTTTTTGTGTTAAATCGTTTATTTTCTTTTGGTCATTTCCAAATAGCCAGCGCAATACATTATCCTCCCATATATCGTCATATTGATTTTGATCAATAATATCGCGTTCTTTGGCTAAATCTAATAGTTTTCCTGGGTACGATGACTGTGCCTCGCTTTCCATTTCGCCAAGTGGATATGGATCATCCAGTCCCATAATAATTTGATTGCTGCCCTGTCGTTTCAACATCAAATTAAAAGAATCGGTATCGTGTACAAGGGTGTCAAAATATATATTTGGATGACCAACAGCTTTACGAGGATGCGTCTTTCCGTCAAACAAGTCAGGGCGTCCATCAAACCCTTGAATACGTCTCCCAAGATTCATTTGCGCCATTTGACCACCGTGAGCAAAACATGTTCTTATGTTTGGAAAGCGTTCTTGCATACCATTGAGGGTGTAGAAATGATAGGCATCTCCACATTGTGCCAACATCCAAATCAAATGAAACCGCCAGGAGGTATTTTCGAGTTTGATCATTTTGTCTCCGTCATAGGGATGAATTTCAATGGCTAAATTGTATTTATTTGCCAATTCAAAAATAGCATCGTTTTCTCGATCAAAAACACTTCGCCATTGCCCAATACTATCCATGAAGTGAGTGGGTAAACACAAAACATTAAGGCCCAGCTCTTCAACACAGCGTTCGATTTCCCATAGCGCACCTTGAATAAATCCAGGGTGAATAACAAAGCCACAAGTGAATTTTGAGGCGTGATTTTGTTGAATTTTCGCATTAAAATCATTTTGAAACCGCAAGGCTTTTTTCATCATTTCAAGACGCAAACCATTGCCATACAACTGAGAAAGATTCAACACTACGGCATGATCAATTTTATTGTCTTCCATCCATTCTAGTTTTTCGTCAAGAAAAAAACTAGAATGTGTTACAGGTCGGCTCCATCCTTTTTGAAGCATATATCTACGTTCATCATCTACCCAAAATATCTCCTTGTCTTTCATAAACTGAGGGATTTCTTCCGGATAAGGAAGAAGATGTGAATGGCCGTTGATGCGCAGTTTTCGTTTCATGTTTATAGTTTATACGTTATTTGGTGCTTCCATTTTTGTACCGCACTTTTCACAAGTACATTTTTCTTCATCCGAATAAAACCGCTTAAAAATAGCTGGCATATCAGTTTCAATATTTTTTAGTGTAAAAGGTTCTCTATACAATTGATGATGACAAGACGTGCAGTACCATTCCAAAGCGTCTTCCATGTCTTTGGCTCTGGGGTATTCAATCACAAGACCAACAGTATTGGCTCCGCGTTGTGGAGAGTGCGGAACTTTTGCAGGTAACAAATAAATATCCCCTTCCTTAATATGTACATCTTTAGCTATACCTTTATCTATTATTTTTAAAATTATGTCGCCTTCAACTTGATAGAAAAACTCAGGTGTTTCGTTGTAATGATAATCTTTTCTGTTGTTTGGACCTCCAACAACCATGACAATAAATTCGCCATCTTTCCAGATACATTTATTGCCGACAGGTGGTTCTAGTAGAGCTCGGTTTTCTTCAATCCAAGCTTTAAAATTAAGTGGTGATACAATTTTACTCATTATTATGTGGTGTTTTATTTTTCTAAAGTTACAAAGATTTTGTTCGTCCACCATCAACAGGAATATTAACACCATTAACATAGCTTGCAGCCTCACTAGCCAAAAACACTACGGTATTGGCTGTTTCTTCCGGTTTTGCAAAGCGTTTTGCTGGCGTGTATGTTTTCATGACTTCTTCCATTTCTTCAAATGAAACCCCTGCTTTATTGGCCTTGATATTAATAATTTCGTTCAAACGTTCCGTTTCCGTAAATCCAGGCAAAACATTATTCACAGTTATACCAAATGCACCCAATTCAAAAGACAAAGTTTTACTCCAGTTCCCAACGGCATTTCTGATTGTATTGCTCACGCCAAGGCCTTCAATGGGTTCTTTTACAGAAGTTGAAATTATATTGATGATACGGCCGTATTGCTCAGATTTCATAAAAGGCACCAGCAGTTGCGCCAAGACGTGATTGCATTTGAGGTGTTGAGTAAAAGCCGATTCAAATTCCTCTAAATTAGCTTCTATGATAGCGCCACTTCTCGGCCCTCCAGTGTTATTTATCAAGATGTGGAATCCTGAATTTGAAGCTAAATATTCCAATACCTTTGATTTAAGTTGTTGGGGGTTCGAAAAATCAGCTACTATATAATCATGCTTAGCAGATTTTGGCAACTCAGATAGTACTTTTTTAAGTCTTTCTTCATTTCTAGCCACAAGTGTAATTCTTGTTCCTTCACTCGCTAAGGCCATAGCCGCAGCTCGTCCTATACCTTGGGTGCTTCCACATACAAGTGCTGATTTATTTTTTAAATTTAATTCCATAAAACCTTATTCATAGTTAATACATATATTTTTGGCTTCGGTAAAAAAGCGCAACACCTCAAAACCGCCTTCACGACCTACACCAGAATTTTTTTGACCACCAAATGGAGTGCGCAAATCGCGTTGCATCCATGTATTGACCCAAACAATACCAGTTTCTAAATGCTCAGAAAAGTGCAAGCTTCGCTTCAAATTATTGGTCCATACTGTTGCCGATAGCCCATAAGAGGTAGTGTTAGCTAGCGCCAATGCTTCTTTATCATTTTCAAAGGCCATTAGTGTAACTATCGGACCAAAAATTTCTTCTTGATTCAATATGCAATCGTTGGAAGATACCTCTATTATGGTGGGTTGCATATAATAACCGTTTTTGCCATTTTCTGTAGTAAGCTTTTCGCCTCCACACAAAATATTCATTTTTTCCTGTTTTGCTTTTTCAACGTAACTCAATACTTTTTCAAGATGATCTTCGGAAACTAAAGCGCCTAAATCACTATCTTTTTTGGAAGGTAGGCCAACTTTTAGTTGTTTAACTTTTTTAACGAAATCGGTTTTGAATTGCTCATACATACTTGCTTCTACAAATATTCGACTTCCACAGAGACAGATTTGTCCTTGGTTGGCAAAAGCTGATTTTACAGTTGTGGTGAGCATCTTATCGTAGTCACAATCAGCGAAAATAATGTTAGGGTTTTTCCCCCCTAATTCTAAAGATAATTTTTTAAATAATGGTGCGGCCGTTCGTGCTATATGTGCTCCGGTTTTGGTTCCACCCGTAAACGAAATAGCTTTGATATTGGGATGTTCCACAATTGCTTGTCCGGTACTTGAACCTAGTCCATTTACGATGTTTAGTACACCCTTTGGGAGTCCAGCTTTACTACAGAGTTCTGCTAATAAAAATGCTGTGTAGGGTGTAACTTCACTAGGTTTGGCTAGTACACAATTTCCAGCAGCCAAGGCAGGTGCTATTTTCCAAGTGAATAAATAGAGAGGTAAATTCCAAGGGGATATACAACCCACAACCCCAATTGGTTGCCTAAGCGTGAAATTGATTGATTTTGCTGCAATTTGTTCATGGCTTTCACTATAAAATTGAGTAATTGCTTGACTAAAAAATCTAAAATTAGTTGCAGCTCTGGGAATATCTACAGCTTTAGCTAGCGAAAGTGGCTTACCATTATCCATGCTTTCAGCTTTGGCAAGAACCTCTAAATTGTCTTCAATTAAATCTGCAATTTTGGCTAAAATCGCACTTCGTTTTTCCACACTTGTTTTGGACCACTCTGGAAATGCTTTTTTGGCCGCTTCATATGCAAGTTGAACATCTTCACGGTTAGAGTTTGGAAGTTTACCATAAATTTCACCTACACTGGGGTTAATTACATCGAGCCAATCTTGACTTGACGGCATGCAATAAGCTCCATTGATGTAATTTTTTATGGTCATTATTCTTGTTTTTTATACGCTACTACTTTTATCTCTACCACCAAATCGGGGTGGGGAAGTTGGTGTACCGCTACCGTAGTACGTGTAGGGCCATTTTCAGGATTAAAAAATTCTGCATAGGCTTTGTTGTAATCTGCAAAATCATTCATATTGACCAAAAATGAGGTGACATCAACCACATCGGCCAATGAAGCGCCTTCCTTTGCTAAATTTTTATCTATGTTTTGAAGCACTTCTTGTGTTTGTACTTTAGCATCTAATTTTTTGGTTCCCATGGCGTCTATGATTTCTACTCCTGCAATCGAGTTGTCTGCTCGTCTTGAACTTGTTCCCGAAACAAAAATAAAATCACCTACACGTTTTGTGTGTGGGTATGCGCCTCTTGGTGTGACTGTTTTACTCATAATCAAAGTTGTATTTAATGGTGTAAAGTTTTTGCAACTTTATCGTCTTCCAAAATGGAATTGGTTTCTTTTTTTATTTTCTTATGAAGTTCATCAATTGGGATGTTTTGATCAATTTCTTTGTCATCTAACATGTTTAAAATGGCTTTATCTTGTGCACGGCCACGAGTCATAGCTTCATGATAACCAATGTGTTCGCAAAATGTTACTAACGAATATTTTGAAAAATAATCATTTGGTAATTCTGTTTCTAAAGCCATTTCTAATGCTCGTTTTTTCTGAAAAAGAGGATTGGCTACATGGTCTTTCATTTCGTGAAAATTATCAATAGCCAAATCGGCTATACCATCTGTATCGGTTTTTCTTTTTTGTTGAAATGCATTGAAGGTTTTTTCCCAATCTCCAGTGTGTGCGTCCAAAAATGCATCAAACTCTACAACATCTTCAAAAGACGCGTTCATGCCTTGGCCATAAAAGGGCACAATGGCGTGTGCGGCATCACCTAACAGCATATTTTTTCCTTTGTATTGCCATGGGTAACATTTGATTGTTCCTAGCGGCGCTGTTGGGTTCTCAAAAAATTCTGTAGCCAAATTGGGCATTAGTTCTACGGCATCAGGAAATTCTTTATTAAAAAACTCAACAACTTTTTCTTTAGTCGTTAAATTATTGAAATTATAAGTTCCCGTATCGTAAGCCAAAAATAAAGTGACTGTAAAACTCCCATCTAAATTTGGTAGAGCAATGATCATAAATTCACCTCTTGGCCAAATGTGAAGTGCATTTTCAAACGTTTTGAATCCGCCATCTTTAGTTGATGGTATTGTCAGTTCTTTATATCCGTGGGTGAGATAATTTTGAGAAAAGCTGAATAAAAATTTACGTTCTGAGAAGTAACTTTTTCTAAGCGCTGAACCTGCACCATCTGTTCCAAATATGAGGTCAGCGCTACACTCAAAGGTCCTCTTGTTGATTGTGTTTGTGAAATTAGCTACATTTTGCTCAAAATTAACTTCATTGCATTTGACATCAAATTCAATGCTGACATTATCCAATGCTTCTGCTTCATCAATAAGTAAAGCGGTGAGTAATTCTCTAGAAATTGAATTGATATATTCATCTTTTCGACCACTGTAATGAGAAAGTTTTGTACTACCTTTTTTATCGTGTAGCATACGGCCGTGCATGGGTATACAGAGTTTATTCACTTTGTCTTCCAACCCCACCATTTTTATGGCTTTTAGCCCACGATTTGAAAATGCTAAATTTATCGAACGTCCAGCGCTGAGGTCTACTTTTCGAAGGTCTGGGCGCAATTCCATCACACGGACATTGTAGCCCCGTTGCCCCAGTCGTAAGGCCAAAAGCGAACCGCAAAGACCAGCTCCTATGATGAGTATATTTTCTTTGTTGTTCATGGCAAAAGAGTTTTTAAAATTTTTACCATCCGAAACACATCTTCAAAAGAGTTGTAAAATGGGACTGGTGCGCAGCGGATCACATCTGGTTCTCTCCAATCGGTAATGACGTGCTGTTCAGTTAGTTTTTTGTGTAAATCTTTATTAGCATTTTTCACTTGAATCGACAATTGACACCCACGTTGGTTGGAGTCGCTAGGCGTTATGATTTCTATTTGTGCATGATTCAATCCTTTGATAAGGAATTCCAAATAACCCGTAAGTTTGATTGATTTTTCCCTCAATTTGTTCATCCCCACTTCATTGAATAAATCCAAGGCAGCTTTGATGGCGGCCATCGATAAAATGGGTGGATTGCTAAGTTGCCATCCTTCTGCACCAGGGGTAATATCGAGTGGCTGACGCATATTGAAGCGCGTGGCTTTATTTTGACTCCACCACCCTGCAAAACGTTTTAAAGTCTTGTCGTGGGCATAGCGTTCATGAACAAATACACCACCCAGACTACCCGGACCAGCATTTAAATATTTGTAGGTGCACCAAGCCGCAAAATCGATACCAGAATCATGCAATTCGGGTTGGATATTACCGGCACCATGCGCCAAATCAATACCTACTTTACATCCTTTGGCATGACCGAGAGCTGCAATTTTTTTTAAATCCAAATATTGCCCTGTGTAATAATTTACTCCGCCAATAAGCAAAAGTGCAATTTCTTCGCCTTGAGTTTCAAGAATTTGTTCGAGATCTTCTGTGCGTAATAATTTTTCATCTGTGCGAGGTGTCCACTCTATTAGGCATTCATTGGTATCATATCCATGAAATTCCAATTGTGTTTGTACCGCATAGCGATCCGATGGGAAAGCATCACTTTCTATAAGAATTTTATGTCTTTTTTTTGTAGGATTATAGAAAGAAACCATCAAAAGATGGAGGTTTGTAGTGAGGGTATTCATGACCACAATTTCAATGGGTTTTGCGCCCATGATTTTGGCCATACTTTCGGTGAGAAATTCGTGGTAGGGCATCCATGGATTTTTGGCTTCAAAATGGCCTTCGACACCCAAATTGGCCCAATCATTCAGCTCTTGCTCAATGGCCGATTTGGTGGTCTTGGGTTGAAGTCCCAGAGAATTCCCTGTAAAATACAACCAGTCGTTGCCTTGCTCATCTTTTGGGATGTGGAATGCAGTTCTGTACTTAGCGAGTGGATCGTTCCGGTCTAAGTTTAACGCAAATTCAAGATGTGGTTCAAATGCAATCAAGTGTATCTTTTTGGATGTACTCAAATGTAGCTATTTTTCGCCGATTATAAAATTCACTCCTCTTGTGAATACTAGTGGTTTTGTTTTAAAAGCTGAGGGAATTTAGCTTGAAAACGCTTTAGTCTAGGGATGGATACATTACGTACATAAGGATTGTTGGGGTGTAACCGTTCATAATTTTGGTGGTAGTCTTCTGCTTTCCAAAATTTTTGAAAGGGATACACTTCTGCGGCAACAGTCACTTTTTGAGTTTTTGCGATGGCGGCTATCTTTTTCTTTATTACAGTTTTTTGTTCCTCGTTTTGATAAAAAATAATAGAGCGGTATTGCACTCCTCTATCCGGACCTTGACCGTTGACTTGCGCTACATTTTGAGAACCAAAATACACATCTACCAAAGTTGAAAACGAGACCACAGTCGGATCGTACAGTACTTCCACAGCTTCGGCATGGCCGGTGCGGCCAGTGTTGCTGAGTTCGTAGGTGGGGTTGTTTGTAAATCCACCAGAATAACCACTAATGGCTTCTTCTACGCCGTGTACGCTTTCATAAACGGCCTCGACACACCAAAAACATCCACTTGCAAAATACGCCTTTGCAATGCCATTTTCTTGTAAGACTTCAATAGGTGTAGCGTTGATGACCGCTTGTTGTTTGGCGTTTTGTGTATTGGTATTTTGGCAACTTATGGAGGCGCAAAACAATAGGGGTAGGAAGATTAAGGTATTTTTCATGGTGCGTATATTTGGTGTAAAATTAAGCAACCATTTGTGGTATTCTGTGAAATTTTGGTTAAAATGGAATACTCCTAGGATAAATTATTCGTGTTCGCATAGAAATCTATTTTTTAATTAGGTTGTTGTAAACAGTACTTTTCTATTATTCAATCTTTTTAGTGAAAATGGCTTTTCTTGTCATAAAACTAATTAAAACAAAGACTATAAATAAGATTATTTTCCCTGACAAATAACCAAAACCATATACAGATAATCTTGCAAAATCGGTTCTCAAAATTTTTGCAATATCTTTCAGTAAAATAATTGAAATAATAATTGAAAAATAAAATATTATTTTTTTCATATAGTCTGAAATAATTAAAGAAAGGTTAGGTGTTTATACCAAACCTTTCTTTTTTTTGGTTATTTAGTTACCGTTGTCGTTGTTGGCGTATAAATACCAAAAGTTATCGCAGAAACTAATCCATTAACAAAAGTCAGTCTTGTCTGTACAGTATAATTTTCTGCTTCACCAGCCATTTGTTTTGAACTAGAAACACCAACAGGTGCTAAACCAAAAATTACATAATGATTCCAACTAGTAGATTCATTGCTTCCTTGAGCTCCGCTTCCCACAACACTTGTGTATGAATAGCAAGAAGTTAATAACATTGATGCAGCAAATACAACTGACATCATTTTCATTGATTTTTTAATCATTCTTTTTAATTTTAATTAAACATTTATTTATAATACTCATTTTGAGTCTCGTTTGGGTATTGTTTACAATTTGTTCATAGACGCACTGTTCCGTTTATTTGTTTTCTCTTAACACTTTTATTATCAATACTTTATCTATCAATAATAGCATCTAATGGTCTCTTTATTTTGCTAGAGATTTTTTTGAATAATCAGCATGCTCAAGCACAAAGCCTGTTTTTACTTTGTTCTGAATTGCATATAGATTAGGCACGTGTTTCAGGTTTTTCATGGTTGTAGAATAGATTTGGGTACTATTCACTTCAAATTTAAAATTTTTTTAATACAAAAAAAGAAGTACATCAAAAAAAAACCCTCACGCATGGTGAGGGTTTTTGGTATGTGTAGGGTTATTTGTTACATAGTAGAAAATAACTTTTCCATTTTTACTTTTTGCTCTTCGGCCAGTTCGGCATCAACCAATATACGACCGCTGTGCTCGTCTGTAATTATTTTTTTGCGCGAAGCAATCTCGACTTGCACTTGTGGTGGGATGGTAAAATACGATCCTCCAGAAGCACCTCTTTCGATTGGTACAACGGCTAATCCATTCTTTACATTGGTGCGAATTTTGGTGTAGGCCTTGGCCAAACGCTCCTCAATTTTGGTTTTGTATTCCTCCGATTTTCCAAGAAGAACTTTTTCTTCTTTTTCGGTTTCAGCAAGAATATCATCTAAATCACCTTTTTTGTGCTTGAGGTGGTCTTCGCGTTCTTTCAAGCGTTCTTTGGTGCCGTCAATCACTTCCTTTTTTTGTTCAATTTGTGCTTTGAATTCATTGATGTGTTTTTCGGCCAATTGAATTTCTAATTCTTGGAACTCAACTTCTTTTGCCAAGGAGTTAAATTCTCTATTGTTACGAACATTTTTTTGTTGTTCGTTGTATTTTTTGATGAGTGCTTTTGCTTCTTCAATTAAGTTTTTCTTCGCCTTGATTTGATTGTCTATATCGGTTAGGCTGTCTTCTAGTTTTTGAAGTCTCAATTTGAAACCTTCAACTTCATCCTCCAAGTCACGTACTTCTAGAGGGAGTTCTCCTCGTACATTACGTATTTCATCCACTCTAGAGTCAATAAGTTGCAAATCGTACAATGCTCTTAATCGTTCTTCAACAGTTAGCTCTTTCTTTTTAGCCATGTTTATTTATACTTTACCGGGTTTGTATTTATCTTTGATAAAAGGACTGCAAAATTAGGAATTTTTTTCTTAAGATAGCTCGCTAAAAGGTTTTTTGTGTACTGTTCGCTTTCATAATGCCCAATATCCATCAGTAAGATTTGATTTTCAGCCCTAAAAAAGTCGTGGTATTTCAGATCTGAAGTCACAAAAGCATCTGCACCTGCCGCTTTTGCTGCACTAATAGCAAAACTACCAGATCCGCCCAAAACGGCTACTTTTTTTATAGGATGTTCAAGCTGTTTGGAGTGTCTTATGATTTCACATTTCATTGTTTGTTTTACAAAAGTCAGAAAATCGGTTTCGCTCATGGGATCTTCTAGCTCTCCAATCATTCCCATCCCAATGTGATGATTTTTGTTTTCTAATGTAAATAGTTCATGGGCCACTTCTTCGTAGGGGTGGGCTTGAAACAAAGCATTCAAAATACCAGATTCCAAATGTTTTGCATATACGATGTCTATTCTTGTTTCTTCTACACTTTTCAATTCATTTGGTTTTCCGATGGCAGGTTGTGCCTCTGAATTTCCTTCGAAAGTCCCAATACCTTGACTGTTAAAGCTGCAATTTTCGTAATTTCCAAGAGCGCCACCGCCAGCTTCAAAAAGTGCAGTTCGTACCATCTCGGCATCTGTGTGTGGTACAAATGTTGTAAGCTTTTTGACGGTTCCCGATTGGGGCATCAAAATGGATTTATTTATTAAGTTCAATCGGTTGCAAATTTCAGCATTTACCCCTTCAAAAGCATTATCCAATGCAGTGTGTATAGCAAATATGGCAATATCGTGTTTTATGGCTTTTTGCACCACGCGTTCTACATAGGTTTTTCCAGTGATGGATTTTAACCCTTTGAATATAATGGGATGAAAGCTCACAATAAGATTGCAGTTTGTAGCAATGGCTTCATCCACGACTTCAGGAAGGGTATCTAGAGTAATCAAAACCCCTGAGATTTCCATATCCTTGTGTCCGACCAAAAGACCAACATTGTCAAATTCTTCGGCATAGGCCAAAGGGGCAAGGTCCTCGAGTTGCTTGATGATGTCTTTAACTATCATAAGATTTTGTTTAACTTCAAAGATAAAATAATTACTTTCGTTGTGATGAAGCTTTTAAGAAAAATATTATTTCCATTCAATGTACTCTATTATAGCGTTGTTTATCTTCGTAATAGGGGATACGATTTAGGTATTTTGAAATCCAAGTCGTTTCCGTTGCCAATCATCTGTGTAGGAAATTTGTCTGTGGGGGGCACGGGAAAAACCCCTACCATAGAATTATTGATATCACTACTTCAGTCCAATTATAAAGTTGCTGTTTTGAGCCGTGGTTATGGGCGTCAATCAAAAGGGTTTGTTTTGGCAGATGCTTTATCATCAGCGAAATCTATAGGGGACGAGCCCTTTCAAATTGCTCATAAATTTCCAAAAATCACTGTTGCTGTCGATGCCAACCGCCAGCGTGGAATAGAAACTTTATTAGCGCTCAACAATCCGCCCGAAGTGGTTTTGCTCGACGATGCTTTTCAGCACCGAAAGGTTTCTCCTGGCTTATCCATTTTACTAACCGCTTACGATCATTTGTATTGCGACGATATTGTTTTGCCTGCAGGAAACCTTCGTGAATTGCGTTCAGGGGCGCAGCGAGCACAAATTGTAATAGTCACCAAAAGTCCCACTAATTTGGGCCATTTAGAAAAGCAAACCATCAAAAAGCGTTTGGCATTACAAAGTGGACAACAATTGTTTTTTAGTTCTATTGATTATGATGAACATATATACTCTTCAACAGAGAAATTAGCTCTTCAGACAATTAAAAATAAAAAATACACTTTAGTCACTGGAATTGCCAATTCGGTACCTTTGGTGCAATATTTGGAAAGTTTAGGTCATAAGTTTGAACATCTTGAATATGCGGATCACCATGAGTTTTCAACGCAAGAGCTGAATAAAATTAGTTCTAAGTCTTTGGTTTTAACAACTGAAAAGGATTTTTCAAGATTAAAAATACTCAATCATGATGCTTTGTATTATTTACCCATAACTACAAAAATTGACGACCAAGACAGATTCGAAGACTTGGTAAAGGCGTATATAGACATGCCCTAATTTAATGCTTTAATCAGGTCAATGATTCGTGAGGAATATCCCGTTTCGTTGTCGTACCAACCGATGATTTTCACCATTTTTCCCAATACCGAAGTCATTTGTGCATCAAAAACACAAGAATGTGTATTGCCAATAACGTCAATCGAAACAATAGGGTCAGTGGTGTATTCCAAAAAGCCTTTGAATTTTGTTTGAGCTGCGTTTTTGAAGGCCTCATTAATTGCTTCAACAGAAGTTTCTTTTTTGACATTAAAGGTAATATCAGTTAAAGACCCATTGATGACGGGGACACGAATTCCACAACCTCCTATGGTATGAGCAAGTTCAGGAAATATTTTAGTTAATGCTTTGGCAGCTCCAGTAGTAGTTGGGACTATGGATTGACCTGCTGCACGAGCTCTTCTCAAATCTTGATGAGGTTGATCGTGCAGACTTTGATCGGTGGTGTAGGAATGCACTGTGGTTATGTAGGCTTGGTCGATTCCACATAAATCATTAATGATTGCGAGCATTGGTGCAGCATTATTTGTGGTACAAGAGGCATTAGATAGTATCTGGTCTTCTTTGGTAATGGTGTGTTCATTCACGCCCAGCACAATGGTTTTAATGTCACTATCTAAAGGAGGAACACTCAAAATTACTTTTCGAGCACCATTTTTAATATGGTACTGTAAGATGTCTTTGGTTTTAAATTTTCCAGTAGCTTCGACCACAACATCTACTTTATGTGCTGCCCAGTCGATGTATTTTGGATGGTTGTGATTTGTCAGAGGTATAGACGCGTTATTGACCTCAATATGGGTTTCATTTTTGTCAATTCGAGCATTAAGTTTTCCATGGACACTATCGTATTTTAGTAAATGTGTCAGTGTTTTGGTGTCTGCCAAATCATTTACAGCAACCACTTGAATGTCCTCTTGCTCGAGGATCAAGCGAAAGACGCGCCTACCGATGCGTCCAAACCCGTTGATACCAACGCGAACCATTTAATTTATATGTTTTTGTGCTTTATACGAAGAGCGGACCAGTGCGCTACTTTCTACGTGTCTGAATCCTAAATCCAAGCCAATTTCTTCATATTCTTTGAATTGATCTGGCGTGATGAACTCTTTCACAGGGAGGTGCTTTTTACTTGGTTGTAGGTATTGACCAATGGTAACGACATCAACATTTGCCTTTTTAAGGTCGTGAAGCGTTTCAATAACTTCTTCGCGAGTTTCTCCTAGTCCAAGCATGATACCGGTCTTGGTACGACGTTGCCCTTGCTTTTTTAGGTAATTCAAAACTTCTAAGCTTTGATCGTATTTTGCTTGTATGCGTACCGCTCTTGTGAGTCGTCTTACTGTTTCCATATTGTGCGAGACAACTTCGGGAGCTACGTTAATAATGCGGTCGATATGTTTTTCAATTCCTTGAAAGTCAGGTATTAGTGTCTCAAGTGTGGTGTTTGGGTTCATACGACGAACGGCTTTTACCGTTTCGGCCCACATGATACTGCCCATGTCTTTTAAATCATCGCGGTCAACGCTAGTCAGAACGGCGTGTTTGATTCCCATGATTTTGATAGACCGCGCTACTTTTTCGGGTTCATCCCAATCCACTGATTCAGGTCGTCCGGTTTTCACCCCGCAAAAGCCGCAGGAACGCGTACATATGTTACCAAGGATCATAAATGTAGCTGTACCTTCACCCCAACATTCGCCCATATTAGGGCAACTCCCAGACGTACAAATTGTGTTGAGATTGTATTTATCAACAAGCCCTCGAAGTTCTGTATACTTTTTGCCTGTTGGTAATTTTACACGCAACCATTTAGGTTTGGCTTGTCGTTCTTGTGGTTTTATAAGTGCGTCTGTAGACATCCGTATGATTTGTGCTGCAAAGATACAAAGTATTCCCTAAAAAAATCACAAAATACTGATATACCAAATGTTAAATCCAATTAAAAAGAGAATTCCTGAAATACTTAAAAAATGCATCATTTTTGACGGTCGAAACGACTGAGGTGTATGCTTACTGCATATGAGAATATAATTCATAAGTGCATAAAAAGGTGCTGTTAAAAACGATAATATTGTGGCTATTTTTATCAAGCTGCCCATTTCCGATAAAAAGAAGAAGAAAATAGAAATGGTACCTATTATCAAAACAATCAACCAAACTTTGTAGCCATTGTTTAGTGGTTTATCTAAGATTAGTTCGAGTGTTTTGTTCATGGCACGAGGCGAAGCATCAAGAGTTGTTAGTGTGGTGCTGAACATGGTGGTTAGTGCTGCGACAACTATGATAATATAAGACCATTCTCCAAGATTTTGTGTATACATTTCAATCAGTTGTAGCGAAAATTCTCCCCCATTTGCACTAAATGATTTTCCTGATCCGTGCATTACTAGCCCCCCAAGCATTAGAAAGCCTATTCCCAATACAATAGTTCCGAGATAGCCTATATTGAAATCTAATGCTGCTGTTTTTGAATTAAAGTTTTGCTCTTGTTTTTTCTTTTGAATCGCCCATATAGAGTGCCAAATTGAAACATCCAATGGCGCAGGCATCCAGCCCATGAAAGCTATAAGAAAAATTAGTTCCACATCTGTTGATGGGACTATTTGTGTCCATTCGGGTTCATTTGTGGAATTAATAAATGCTGCGGCTACCGCAAATAGGGTACTCAAACTCAAAACGATAATGATGACTTTCATCATTTTATCTAGTAAGGAATATTTACCAACTAGCAAAAGAAGAAAACAAACGGATAATATAATAACAGACCATATTTCCATACTAATTTCAGAACCAAATAGAGTAGAAGCTATCCCAGCAGTAACAATAGTCACTGCTGTTTGTATGGTAAACATGGTAGCAATGGTCAACAAGGCATAGGCCTTTAACACCCCTTTTCCCAGCTTATTATAGCCCTCGAGCAAACTTTCTCCAGTAGCTGCAGCATAACGAGGGCCAAACTGAAAAAAAGGATATTTGATGAGGTTAATTAGCAAAAGCGCCCACAACAGTCCGAAGCCAAAATTTGCACCTGCTTTAGTCGACTGAACAAGATGTGACACTCCAATTGCAGCCCCAGCAAACAATAATCCAGGGCCAAGATTTTGTAAAAATTTAGTCATGTTTTGTGCGAATAATCCAAGCCAATAGTTTTTTAGCTCTTAGAAGCTTTATTTTGACATTATTTATAGGGGCATCAATTTTCTTTGCGATTTCTAGATAAGATAATTCTTGAAAATACCGCAGTTGAATAATTTCTTGGTGATGAGGCTTTAATTTCTTGATGTCCTTTAGCAGTTCAGCCAAATTTTGTTCATTTATAAGTTTATCCTCTACAGATGGAGCTTGATCGCGAATCCAATAGACGCGCTTTTCATCCTCCTCAGTTGTTTGGTTACTGAGCGTGTTTTTTTGTTTTCGGATGCTATCTAAATGGGTGTTTTTAGCTATTGTTATTAGCCAAGTTTTGAATTTAAATTTAGAGTCAAAAGAATTGATTTTATCGAAAGCTTTAAAAAATGTTTCAATTGTAATGTCCTCTGCATCGTTCTCGTTTTGGGTGCGCTTTACTAAAAAGCCGAAAACATCATTCCAAAAAGTTTCCAACAAAAAGTTGAAAGCAATTTGATTATTTTCTTTGGCTTTTGTAATCGCTTCGTTTAATTCCAATGCGGTTGTTTTGACTTAAATCCTGTTATAAATATAACAAATTGTAAAATAAGAGACCAAAGATCAAGAAATGGTAGTGCTATGATTAACTTTAATTCTTTTAATTTGTTGGCTATGATTCCGTAGCAAATGTATTGAATTGCAAAACGGCCACTGAGCAATATTATAATTAAGGGTTTTGTCTCAGGCTCACTAATAATCATCAAAACTACAGCTAGGATGTAAAATACTAGACGACATAAAAAAAGAAACCTATTGCTTAGCAGTACAAGTTTCCTGCTTTGCCTTAAAATTAAGTCCTCTTCAACTTGTTCTTTCAACCATGTCCCAAACTTGGGTTTGTGTAATTGCGTCACTCCGCTGTCGTGTTGCAAACAAATTGCGGTATTCGATAATTTTGAGACTTCATTGGCAAATAATTTGGTTTCTCCAAAGGGAAGTTGCATGTGTTTTGCAAATCCACTAGCACTGTAAAAAAGTGTTTTAGTATAACTCACATTTGCTGAAGTTCCTCCGTAAACTATCCCCATTTTACTCAGAGTGCAGCTTTTAACAAGTTCCCTAAAATTAAAAAATCGGTAAAATAAGGTATTTTTAGAAGTATATTTTCTCAATCCGATTATGAAAGATTTTTCTTTAAGCGCTGAAGCTATATGCTGAAGCCATGCCGTAGAGTTGGGTTTATGATCAATGGAGCTTATAACTAAGCGTTCGTGTGAGGCAGCTTTTATGGCTAAAGTCAGTGCGTATTTTTTACTGCCCCAAAATGCTTCAATATTTTTGACATCGATCACCTTTATTTTTGAGTTTTCGTTTTGAAAACGTTTCATGATTTCTAGTGTATCATCTGAAGAGGCATCGTTAATTAATACAATTTCAAAATTTTTATGTTTTTGTTTTAGAAAAACAGGCAGTTGTGTTTTTATTAATTCAGCTTGATTCTTTGTATATAGTATTAAGGAAATTGCAGTATTTGATTTTTTTAGCTGCAAGGGCATATTGCGTATGCTATATACTGCAAAGCAGAAATAGGAAATTTCTAAAATAGTTACCGTCATGAAGATGTAAAAAAGAACGGTCAAGGGCATTTATTGGGGTTATTTTTTTCCGCTGTTATCGCAGTCGCCAAATTCATCAGGGGTTTTACCACAAAACCCACAAGCCTCACCTTCGTTGTTTAGCATTGGATTTTGGCTAGCACAAGTACCGGCAAATTTACCGTCTTTTTTGGCCCATAATTTAATGGAAATCCCTGCAATCCCAAGGCCTAAAAGTGATAGTGTAATTAAAAGTAGTTTCATTTTAAAGCAATAGATTTTTACAAAGATACAATTAAAATAAAATTAAAATTTTAAAATAAAAGGTGACTTTTTGTATAAATCTGTGTCTAAATCAGTGGAGTGCTTGAACACAATATTTATGAAAAAGCTTTATGCAGAATTTTTTGGTACATTTTGGTTGGTTTTTGGTGGTTGTGGGAGTGCTATTTTTGCGGCCAAATTCCCTGAATCGGGTATTGGCTTTATAGGAGTTTCATTTGCCTTCGGAATGACCGTCCTTACCATGGCATACGCTCTGGGGCATATCTCAGGCGCACATTTCAATCCTGCTGTTTCTTTTGGTCTTTGGGCTGCAGGTCGTTTTAACCCTAAAAACCTTTTTGGATATATTGTATCCCAAACCTTAGGCGCTCTTGTTGCAGCTTCAGTTCTCTTCTTAATACTTACGGGCAAATCTGACTTTGAATCTATAGGGACTTTTGCTGCTAATGGCTATGGTGATTTGTCTCCTGGGGGCTACTCTTTGAGTTCTGTTTTAATTTCAGAATTTGTTTTAACAGCATTTTTTCTAATCATAATTTTAGGCAGTACAACTGAAAAAGCTCACCAGAAGTTTGCGCCAATGGCCATTGGTTTTGCTCTTACCCTTATTCACTTGATAAGTATTCCGATCTCAAACACTTCGGTTAATCCAGCGCGCTCTACAGGTCAAGCTATTTTTGCAGGTGCTGACTTTTCTGCACAACTTTGGCTATTTTGGTTAGCACCCATAGCTGGAGCTATTGCAGCAGGTATAGTGAGTAAAGCCAGTCAAAACTGCGATTAGTGAGCTATTTTTCAATTATAATCTTTACTCCTCACAATACATTGACCTCTGCTTCGAGTGCTATCCCAAAAATAGAATTGATGGTTTTTTGAATGAGTTGTGATAAACTCAAGATATCTCGACCAGAAGCGCCACCATAATTGACAAGTACTAGAGCCTGATGCTTGTGAACACCATAATTTTTGAAGGTTTTTCCTTTAAAACCTGCAGTTTCAATGAGCCAAGCTGCTGGTATTTTTACTTCATTTGATGAAACAGGATAGTGAGGCATATTTGGGAACTGTGTTAATAATTGCTCAAAATGTTCTTTTGGTACAATTGGATTTTTAAAAAAACTACCGCAATTTCCAAGTTTTTTTGGATCTGGGAGTTTAGATTTTCGAATAGTAATCACTGCTTTTGAAATGTCTTGGATACTTGGGCTAGTTACTCCATTTGCTAACAATTCATTCGAAATAGCACCATAAGTTGTTTTTAGTTGGTGCTTGGTGTGGGTCAATTCAAAAGTTACTGAGGTGATAATGTATTTTCCTTTATGTTCTGATTTAAAAACAGAATTTCTGTACCCAAAATTACATTCTTCTTTTGAAAATATTTCTAGCTCTAGAGTCTTAAGATTTAATGCCTCGCAGCAAACGAAAGTGTCTTTCAGTTCTACTCCATAGGCTCCAATATTTTGAATCGGAGCTGTACCAACATTTCCTGGAATTAGAGATAAATTCTCTATTCCACCTAAGTTTTGTTTTAAGGACCACAAGACAAAGTCGTGCCAGTTTTCGCCAGCAGAGACTTTTACGATAGTGGTTTCGTTTTGTTTTTTGCAAACTTCTATGCCTTTAAGATCTATATGAAGCACTAGCCCTTCAAAATCTTCGGTTAATAGAATATTACTTCCCCCTCCGATGATTAATATTTTTGAGGGTCTGTTCTTTAGTGTGGTCTTTAAATCTTCTAGCGTTTTTACAGAAGCAAAAGCTTCAGCGTTGACATTGATGCCAAAAGTATTATAAGGTTTTAAAGAAACGTTCTGTTGAATCATTCTGTAGTTTTATAAGCTTCTAGTCCTTTTTTAAGAATATTTACCGAGGCTATTAAATCTTCTTTTTTCAGGACATAAGCTATGCGCACCTGATTATGCCCCAGTCCTTCTGTGGCGTAAAAGCCTGCCGCAGGTGCAATCATAATCGTTTCATTATTAACACGAAATTCTTCTAACAACCATTGTGCAAATTTGTCCGAATCCTTTACAGGAAGCTCTACAATGCAGTAAAAAGCTCCTTTGGGATTAGCTACTTTTACACCATTAATTTTTTTGAGCTCTTGAATTAATATATTGCGTCGTTCTGCATATTCTTTTTTGACTTCTTCAAAATATGAATCGGGAGTATCAAGTGCTGCTTCGCTCGCCAAAAGCGCAAATGTAGGAGGCGATAAGCGTGCTTGAGCAAACTTTAGTGCTGCATCGGTAACTCTTTTGTTTCTTGTAACAATACATCCTATCCTAGCCCCGCACATGCTGTATCGTTTAGAGACAGAATCGATCATTATGGCGTGGTCTTGTAACCCATCAATTTCCATAATAGAATGGTGGTGAAGGCCGTCGTAGGTGAATTCTCTGTACACTTCATCAGCGATCAAAAACAAATCGTGTTTTATAACTAACTCCTTGAGTTGACTAATTTCTTCTCTGCTGTACAAATAGCCTGTTGGATTTCCAGGATTACAAATAAGAATAGCTTTGGTTTTAGGCGTAATTAAGCTTTCAAAATCTTTAATAGCAGGGAGCGCAAAATTTGCATCAATATCAGAGACAACAGGTATTACATTAACTCCTTGAGCTACTGAAAAGCCGTTATAATTAGCATAAAAGGGTTCAGGGATAATCACTTCGTCACCAGGATCCATAATACTTCCCATGGTAAAAAGCAGTGCTTCACTTCCACCAGTGGTTACTGTAATCTCTTTGGCTTCAACTTGAATGTTGTGTTTTTTGTAGTAACCCGCTAATTTTTCTCGGTATTGTTCTGAGCCTTCTGAGCGGCTGTACGCTACTACTTCAAGACAGTTATTTTTTACAGCATCAAGTGCTATTTGCGGGGTGTTAATATCAGGTTGTCCTATGTTTAGGTGATACACCAATGTGCCCTTAGTTTTTGCCTGCTCTGCATAGGGGACCAATTTGCGTATTGGTGACTCCGGCATTTGTATTCCTTTGATTGAAATTTTTGGCATATCAATTCATATTATAATTCAAAGTACAAATATAATTCTATATCTTTAGTAAATGAATCAAAAAAAAAGCATCTTATAAAGATGCTTTTTTTTGGCTTAATATCGTATTATTTTTCAACAACGCTTTTGTTTGTCGGTTGTAATGGGCTAGTTTTGGCCGGGTCGATAACAGTACCTTTTATTTTAAGTGCCACAGTAGGAGTGTCAGCATTAGAAGTAACGGTAATTGTTTTTCGGATCGGATTGACTCTGTTGGTGTCATACTTTACTTGAATTTCACCCTCTTCACCAGGCAAAATAGGCTTTTCTGGCTTTTTTGGAACTGTACAGCCACAGCTAGATTTAACCTTTGATACAATAAGTGGTGCGTTTCCAGTATTAGTAAATTTGAAAACGCGAACTCCATCAGATCCTTTTTCAATAGTCCCGTAATCAATTACAGTAGATTCAAATTCAATTTTTGCAGTACGCTCTTGCGCGTTAGTATTTAGAAGAAATAAACTAAGGAGCATTAGTGTTAATATTTTTTTCATGGCAGAGTAATTTAAGTTTATATGTAAATTTAGCGACTTTTTTAGAAAATCAAAAATTGTACACCTATAATTCTGGTTTATTTAATTTTAAAGAACCCAAAATATGAGTACTTTTGTATACTTTATGACAAAAATCGTTCCAAGAATATGAGTATTCCATCAAAATATGATGCAACAAAGGTAGAGCAAAAGTGGTATGACTATTGGATGAAGCACCAATATTTTCATTCAAAGCCTGATAATAGAACTCCTTATACCATTGTAATTCCTCCGCCAAATGTAACTGGTATTTTGCATATGGGGCATATGCTCAACAATACTATTCAGGATGTTTTGATTAGACGTGCACGCCTTCAGGGAAAAAACGCTTGTTGGGTCCCTGGTACTGACCATGCCTCAATAGCAACTGAGGCTAAAGTGGTGGCCAAGCTAAAGGAAAAAGGTATTGATAAGAACGATTTGACACGAGAAGAATTTATGAGCCATGCTTGGGACTGGACCAATGAGTATGGTGGTGTAATTTTAAATCAGCTTAAGAAATTGGGTTGTTCATGCGATTGGGACCGTACAAAATTCACCTTGGATGATGAAATGAGCGAATCGGTCATTTCTGTGTTTATTGATTTGTTCAATAAAGGGTTGATTTACAGAGGTTATAGAATGGTGAATTGGGATCCTCAAGCACAGACAACACTTTCTGATGAGGAAGTTATATACGAAGAACGTCAAGGCAGTTTATATTACGTGGAATATGCAATCGAAGGAAGCAATGAACGCCTCACTATAGCCACAACAAGACCAGAAACTATTTTGGGTGATTCAGCAATTTGTATCAATCCAAACGATGAGCGTTTTTCTCATTTAAAAGGTAAAAAAGCAATTGTTCCTTTGTGTAATAGAGTCATTCCAATTATCGAGGATGAATATGTTGATATGGAGTTTGGAACAGGTTGTTTAAAAGTTACCCCTGCACATGATGAAAATGACAAGGTATTGGGGGACAAGCACCAATTGGAGGTTATTGATATTTTCAATGCAGATGCAACACTCAATAGTTATGGACTGCACTACGAAGGGAAAGATCGGTTTGTAGTTCGTAAAGAAATTGTTGAAGAATTAAAAGACAAAGGGTTTTTAGTAAAAATAGAACCACATATGCACAAAGTTGGTACTTCAGAACGTACCAAAGTTGTTATTGAACCTCGTCTTTCTGACCAATGGTTTCTCAAAATGGAAGATTTGGCAAAACCTGCCTTAGACGCCGTATTAAAGGAGAGTACGGTAAAATTATTTCCAAAAAAATTCAATAATACCTATCGCCATTGGATGGAAAACATCCGTGATTGGAATATATCCCGCCAATTGTTTTGGGGTCAACAAATTCCAGCCTACTATTATGGCGATGGAAAAGACGATTTTGTAGTTGCTTCTACTGCAGTGGAGGCTTTAAAATTGGCACAAAAAAAATCAAAGAACTCATCACTTAGCGTCAAAGACTTAAGACAAGATGCAGATGTTTTAGATACTTGGTTTTCGTCATGGCTTTGGCCAATTTCAGTTTTTGATGGTATTAGAAATCCAGATAATGCTGAATTCAATTATTACTACCCTACTAATGATCTTGTTACTGGGCCAGATATTTTATTTTTTTGGGTCGCACGAATGATAGTTGCAGGCTTTGAGTTTAAAGAAGAAAAACCGTTTGAAAATGTATATTTGACAGGGTTAGTTCGCGATAAACAACGCCGAAAAATGAGTAAGTCTTTAGGTAATTCACCTGATGCGCTTGGGCTTATTGAGCAATTTGGAGCCGATGGAGTACGCGTTGGACTGTTGTTGAGTTCAGCAGCTGGGAATGATTTGCTGTTTGATGAAGCTCTATGTCAACAAGGCAAAGGCTTTGGCAATAAAATTTGGAACGCGTTCCGACTTATCAACGGATGGGAAGTTGCCGATATTGAACAACCTGAGTATGCTTCAATTGCTTTAGATTGGTACACGTCAAAATTTCAAAAAGTATTGGCGGAAATTGAAGATCATTTCAGTAAATACCGTCTAAGTGATGCTCTTATGGCTATTTATAAGTTGGTGTGGGACGATTTTTGTTCTTGGTTATTGGAGATGATCAAGCCATCTTATGGAGCACCAATTGATAAACAAACGCATCAACGTATAGTTGATTTATTGGAGCATAATCTAAAAGTGTTGCATCCATTTATGCCTTTCCTGACAGAGGAAATCTGGCATTTTTTAAAAGACCGTAGCCCTAATGAAGCTTTAATTGTCTCGACTTGGCCAGAAAAAGTTTCTTATGATTCTACTATTTTAGAAAGTTTTGACTTTGCTGCAGAAGTTGTTAGTGGTATAAGAAATTTGCGCAAACAAAAGCAAATTCCCTTTAAAACAGCTGTTGAGCTTCACGTCATTAACAAGGCATCTTTCTCAAAAACTTTTGATGGCTTAATTTCAAAACTCGGAAATATATCCAACATTTATTATACATCATCTGCTGTAGATAAAGCCTTTTCTTTCCGTGTAAAATCTAATGAATATTATATGCTAGCTGATATGCTGATTGATATTGATGCTGAGTTAGCCAAACTTGAAGAGGAGTTAATGTACACCAAAGGATTTTTACTTTCTGTTCAGAAAAAATTATCTAACGAGCGATTTGTAAATAATGCACCTTCACAAGTAGTAGCAAGCGAAAAGAAAAAAGAGGCTGATGCTCTAGCCAAAATTGATACTTTAGAAACGAGTTTAAGCAATCTAAGGTAGGGGTTTTACTTCCTGTAAATTAAATATTCTTTAGCCAATTCTATATAGCGTTTTTTGGCTTCGTCCTGAGTTATGTCTTCAACTTGAAAAAGGGCGTTAGTCTTGAAGGCATTGATGATGGCCTTACTGCTATTAGGACGCGAATAATCGTTAGTTGCCCTCTTGTAAAATGCATATAGTTTTAAAAGTGTGTCAGCAGGAAAGGGTTCCTTGTGGTTGCTTATACTCTCCACAGCGGTTTTGAATTCTTTATCTAATGCGTCTTTTTTATTCATCTTAAAGTTCTGCAATGATAGTCTCACCGCCTCTTACTTTTTGATCTAGTTTTACTTTTAGTTTGGTGTCCAAAGGTAAAAATAAATCTACTCTCGAACCAAATTTAATGAACCCAGCATCACTTCCCTGGACTACATTCATGTCTTTTTTAGCGTAATTCACAATTCTTCGAGCCAGTGCTCCAGCAATTTGTCGGTAAAGAACTTTACCAATCTTTTGGTTCTCTACCACAACTGTGGTGCGCTCATTTTCTTCACTAGACTTTGGGTGCCAAGCGACTAGATATTTGCCTGGATGATATTTGCTAAACACTACTTTTCCGCCTACCGGGTAACGGGTTACGTGAACATTTATAGGGGACATAAAAATGCTCACTTGCAGTCTTTTATCTTTGAAGTATTCAGGCTCTTCGACCTCTTCGATAACCACAACTTTGCCATCAACAGGTGATACAACATGTATATCGTTGTGCTGTGTATGCCGCTTCGGATTTCTGAAAAATTGAAGAATCAATATAAAGAAAACCAGTAAGCCAATCTGTAGAGTTTTGATTAACCAGGGTATTTCTATAAAATCAATTAATAAAAATAACCCACCTACAAGTATCAGGCTTATAAAAATAATTTTTTGACCTTCTTTATGAAACATAATTTAAAATTCTTAAAAATAAATAGATAAATGGTGCTACAAATATAGCGCTGTCAAGGCGGTCTAACAAACCGCCATGTCCGGGTATTAGTGTTCCGCTGTCTTTAACTTCTGCTTGACGTTTGTATTTTGATTCAATCAAATCTCCAATAGTTCCAAACACACTTACGATTACACTTAGAATCAACCATTTTGAAAAAAGGAGATTATCAGTGAGTTTGAAAATAATATAGCTACCAATGGCGGAAAAGAATACCCCAGCTAAAAATCCTTCAACTGTTTTTTTTGGCGAAACACTTTCAAATAATTTTTGTCTTCCAAAGTTTTTTCCAATCAAATATGCAAAACTGTCATTGATCCATATAAGTGCAAATATTCCAATTATATTTTCAGGGCTATATTGACCAAAATTAATGGCGATGAGTAGTAAAAATAAAATCCCTGTACTTATATAAAATGTAGTATTAATATATCGATTCGTAAGAAGTTTTGGTAAGCTTTTCTTCGAAAATAAATCACGAATTAAAAAAAGTAATACAAAAACACTGACCACATGAAGAATTTGTGTAGCTTCATCTAAACTATTGTTATTTTCGGTGAGGATGTCCCAAAAAGCCAAAACACCATACAATATGGAAAACATTGCATAAGATATATTGTTGCGTTGCTCTATAAGTAGATTGAATTCTTTCAGACAGATTATTCCAAAAACAAAAAAGAGCGCTGTAAGTGCGTATTGGTGTTGTGCAGACACCACCAGAATGATAACAAATAATGCCCCGAATATTAATCTTTTACTAAGTTCCTTCAAAATAAGTGTTATAAATCTTCTAAAAGCAGCAGGTATAAGTTTTTTGAGCTGCTTCCATAGCTTAAAAAATTATCGTCTTCAATAACCTTAAAATGCTTTATTGTTGTGATATTTGTAGGAATATTTTTTTTGTTTTTGGCTTTTATACCATGAAGCCCTTCTCCAATGGTTTGAACGATTTGGCTTGTGGTTGCAAAGACAACAAAATTCTTTGGTAACTCATTTAATTTTTTTTCAGCGATTTGGTTTGATGAAATCAAAAGGGAGCCATCATTTGCTATTAGATATTCACACGTTGTAAATAAATAATGACCATCTTCAACTTTACTTGTAGTTTTCCAATCAAAATCTTTAAACTTTTCCTTGAGTTTTTTGTTTAAAATCAAGGCCATTTTGTCGGTCCAGTTGTTTTCTTTTAAAATCTGCTGAAGATATTGATGGGCTTCATTTAAGTTTTCACTGTACAGAAATTTACCGCCATTTTCGTTGAATTTTACCGTAAAAGACTCATCGATTGGGAGGTCTTTTTTGGGTAGGAATTTGTTGTCAACCTTTTTTTCTGGTTGTCCCTTGTCAGATTTTGAAATGGAACCAAATATTTTACGAAACACACTCATTTTTTCAAGCCAAATGATGTTGATTAACAGCCTACCAAATATAAAAAATTAAACCCGCGGTTTGTTTAAAATCTCATGATTTTTTTACTCCTCTTCTTCCTTAGCTGTAGTTGATTGCTCTTCGTTCTTAGAATCAAAAGGGCGGCTTCCGAAAATAGCCTCCAAATTATCCTTGAAGATGACTTCGTCTTTAAGTAGTACTTCAGCCAGCTCTACCAGTTTATCTTTATGAGTTTCCAGCAACGCAATTGCGCGTTGGTACTGTTCCTCAACAATATCAGAAATCTCTTTATCGATAAGTTCTGCGGTTTGTTCGCTGTATGGTTTTGTGAAACCGTATTCATTTTGACCTGAGGAGTCGTAATAAGTAAGGTTTCCAATTTTATCGCTTAATCCATAAACTGTAACCATGGCTCTTGCTTGTTTGGTCACTTTTTCTAGATCACTAAGTGCTCCGGTTGATATTTTATCGAAAATTACCTTCTCTGCTGCTCTCCCACCAAGTGCCGCACACATTTCGTCTAGCATTTGTTCTGGGCGGACAATGAGGCGTTCTTCAGGTAAATACCAGGCTGCCCCTAATGAGCGCCCTCTTGGGACGATGGTCACCTTTACTAATGGCGCTGCGTGTTCCAACATCCAACTTACTGTGGCATGCCCTGCTTCGTGAAAGGCAACTGCTTTTTTCTCCTCAGGAGTAATGATTTTATTTTTCTTCTCAAGTCCTCCAATGATTCGGTCTACGGCATCTAGGAAGTCTTGTTTATCAACTGCTTTTTTGTCATTTCTAGCTGCAATTAATGCTGCTTCGTTACAAACATTTGCAATATCAGCACCTGAAAATCCAGGGGTTTGTTTTGAAAGAAAATCGGTATCTAAATCCTTTGCTTTTTTCAATGGTTTTAAATGAACATCAAAAATTTCTTTTCGCTCTCTTATATCGGGTAAGTCTACGTAAATCTGACGATCAAAACGCCCTGCACGCATTAGTGCCTTGTCAAGAACATCAGCCCTATTGGTAGCAGCTAGAACTATGACATTAGTATTAGATCCAAACCCATCCATCTCTGTCAAAAGTTGGTTTAGTGTATTTTCGCGCTCGTCATTAGATCCAGAGAAATTACTTTTCCCACGGGCGCGCCCAATGGCATCAATTTCATCAATAAAGATTATTGAAGGAGATTTTTCTTTTGCTTGTTTAAATAGGTCCCGTACCCTTGACGCACCAACCCCAACAAACATTTCAACAAAATCTGAACCCGATAATGAGAAGAATGGCGCTTTTGCTTCACCTGCTACGGCCTTTGCCAATAAGGTTTTTCCAGTGCCAGGAGGGCCAACAAGTAATGCACCTTTAGGAATTTTACCTCCAAGGGCAGTATATTTTTCAGGATTTTTTAAGAAATCAACAATCTCTTGTACTTCTTCTTTAGCTCCCTCTAGTCCTGCAACGTCCTCAAAAGTAGTTTTGGTTTCAAGTTTTTCATCAAAAAGTTTTGCTTTTGATTTTCCAATATTAAAAATTTGGCCACCACCACCTGGGCCGCCTCCGCCAGACATTCTCCGCATTATGAATATCCAAACTCCAATGATTAGAACAAATGGGATGATGGATAATAAAATATCTCCAAACGCATTAGTTTCAGTTCTAAAATTGAGCTCTGTGCTCAAATCGCGTTCGTCTATAGTGTCTTCTAGTTGTTTTTGGAATAATTGAACATCACCAAATTCAAATCTATAGTTAGGTGAGGTTCCTAGAGGAATAAATTGTTGCCCTTGTGTTTTGCTGTGTATCTCTTTTTTGGAAGCGTTATTTGTAAGATACACCAAAGCTTCACGTTTGTTTACGATTTCAACTTTTTCGACATCCCCATCTTTCAAGAACTTGAAAAATTTTGAAGGCGTTGTAATTTGGCCATTTGAGGCTCCTATACCACCTGAGAAAAAATTAAAGACTATAAATAAACCAATAACGATTCCATAGACCCAATAGGCATTAAATTTAAAAGGTTTAGGATTTTTATCTTTTGACATAAAATATGTTTTAGTAACTTGTTTCTATTTCAGTAATTTTTGCATCTCCCCATAGATTCTCAATGGCATAGTATTCTCTTTTGTGTTTTTGAAATACATGAACCACGATGTTAATGTAGTCCATCAATACCCATTCTGCATTATCTTCTCCCTCAATCTGATAGGGCTTTTCATGAGCGCTTTTACTGACTTTTTTTTGTATAGAATTGACAATTGCATTTACTTGAGTATTAGAGTTTCCGTCGCAAATCACAAAATAATCGCAAACAGAATTTTCTATTGATCTTAAATCTAATATGCTTATGTTTTGGCCTTTGATATCCTCAATCCCAGCTATAATTAAGGTGATGAGTTCATCAGGGTCAGAAATGTGTTTTGTCATAAATTCGTATTACAATGCAAATTTATTGTTTTTTTAGGTCTAATTGCGTTATATTATCTTAATAATATTATAATTTAATTTTAAATTTACACATGCAGATAATCAAACTCAATGCCATTGATTCAACAAATGTATATTTACGTGGCTTGGTGTCCGAAATACCTTTGGAGGACTTCGCTGTGGTTACTGCTGAATATCAATCAAATGGGCGAGGGCAAAGAGCGACTAAATGGGAATCGGAAAAGAGTAAAAACCTGATAATCAGTATTTTAAAAAAAGACATTAGGCTAAAACTTGAAAATCAGTTTATGCTTAATATTATTGTTTCACTTGCTGTTCACAAAACCTTAAAAGCACTTCAAATTCCCAATCTTTCCATCAAATGGCCAAACGACATTTTGTCACGTCAAAACAAAATTGGCGGGATTCTTATTGATTTAGTGACCAAAAAAAATAAAATTGACCATGCCATCATCGGAATTGGCCTCAATGTAAATCAAATTGAATTTGAGCAACTGCCCAAAGCAGCTTCTTTGAAAAAAATAACAGGGATAAATTACGACCTTAATGAGTTGTTACATTATTTAGTTGATAATTTGAAGTATTATTTCAACCAACAAGACCACAATTTACAACGAGAATTATATTCGACTCTATTATTCAGAAAAGGGAAGCCCTCTACTTTTTTGAATCCACAAAACGAGTCATTTTCAGGCATAATTGAAGGGGTCTCCACACATGGCAAATTGATAATTAATACCGAAAAGGGACTACAAGAATTTGATTTAAAGTCAATACAATTGATGTACTAGACTGATAGTGGAATATTTAGAGCAAGAGTTTCAATAAATTTTGTGATTGGGCCTTTAATCATCATGCCCATCATGGGGTTGAAATTTCCAGTGAATTGTAGCTGAACAGTACTTTCATTTTCAGCCAATGCTGTAATATTTGCACTCAGAGAGAAATCCAATTTACCGCCAGCAGCGCCAAGTTTTATAGTATTAGGCGGGTTTTCTTCTTTTTTTTGTAAAATAATTTCAGGCATACCGCTTAAGGCGAAAATAAATTTATCATTATCCATCAACTCAAATTTAGTGATGTTTTCGGGCATTAAAGCCTGGAAGTTTTTTACATCTGAAAGGAAATTAAAAACCTTTTCAGCTGATTTTGAAATATTGATTTTTGGAGATTCTAAATTCATATCAAAATATTATATTGCCCATTGGGCAGGATTTGCATTCCACTTGGATAGAACTTCTACTTCCTTATCGTTGATAAACCCTGTATCGAGGGCTTGCTCTAGAAGGCTTTCATAATTACTTAAGGTGTACAAATCTACCTTTTTTTCTGAAAAATTGTCTTTAGACACCTGAAAGCCATAGCTAAATATAGCAATCATACCCTTTACGTTAGCGCCTGCGCTTTCAAGAGCATCTACGGCGGCTAGACTGCTCTTACCTGTACTTATAAGGTCTTCAATCACAACTACATTCTGTCCCTTATCCAAATGGCCTTCTATTTGGTTTTTACGACCATGTTTCTTGGCTTCTGGCCGCACATATACAAAAGGCAATCCTAGCGCTTCTGCAACCAATGCGCCAATTCCTATGGCACCTGTTGCTACGCCAGCAATGACGTCGGGTTTTCCATAAATACTTTCTAAATTTTTGGCCATCTCATTTTTAATATAATTTCGCATTACAGGGTACGATAGGACCATTCTGTTGTCGCAATAAATTGGAGATTTCCATCCCGATGCCCAGTTGAAAGGATCTTTTGGATTTAGTTTAATGGCATTGATCTGAAGTAAAACCTCAGCGGTTTTCTTTGCAGTATTTTTGTTAAAAATCATGAGTCAAAATTATTAAAAAATACTACATTTACTCCAGTTTAATTTGTTTTTAATTAACAATGCAAAAAATTTTTGTTGGCAATAAGCCCATAATTCTCACTACAAAGGTAGAAGCTGAGACAGATTTCAAAAATTATCTGATCGATTCTGTCGATATTCATAAAATACTTCACAACTTAAAAAAAGAAAAATACAAGTCTATTCGTCTTGTAGGCGATAATGAAAAGCTTTTACTTAAGAAGTTTTTGGAATTGTTACCAAATGTTGTAGCTGGAGGGGGTAAGGTTCTTAATTCTGAGGGTCGTATTTTATTTATTTTTCGTAATGGAAAATGGGATTTACCAAAAGGTAAAGCCGAAAACAAAGAAACTATCGATCAAACGGCTTTAAGAGAAGTTGAAGAAGAAACAGGTGTTGAAGATTTAAAAATCACAAAGCCACTTGAAATTACGTATCATATTTTTAAAAGAAACGATAAATATTTTATAAAAAAAACCTACTGGTTTGAAATGTTTTCAACTTATACTGGCGATTTAAAACCTCAAAAAAATGAAGGTATCACAAAAGTTAAATGGGTAAGTCCAAAAAAACTAATAAAAGTTAGAAAAAATATTTATGCCAACATCGAAGCGCTCATTTAGTAAAGAAAATCTTCATTAGTTCTTTTAATCTTATTTAATCCCTTATTTTTGCCGCTTAATTTTGTAACAAGATGAGAGAATTTATTCGTAAGCGTTCGGCAAATGCAAAAAATGATATTTTAAGTGGTTTAACGGTTGCGCTGGCTTTGGTTCCCGAGGCTGTTGCTTTTGCATTTGTTGCTGGGGTAGATCCTTTGGTGGGCTTGTATGCAGCTTTCATGATTGGTTTGATTACCTCAATTTTTGGTGGTCGACCAGGAATGATTAGTGGTGCAACAGGCGCATTGGCCGTAGTTATGGTGAGCTTGGTGGCTCAAGGCAATGCTATGGGCGAACCTGCGGAAAATTTAGGCTTATATTATTTATTTATCACCGTCATATTGATGGGTTTTATTCAAATTTTTGCTGGTGTATTGAAACTGGGGAAGTTTGTTCGATTAATTCCTCATCCTGTTATGATGGGTTTTGTTAATGGATTGGCCATTGTGATTTTCCTTTCTCAATTAGGAATGTTCAAAACATCTGGTAATGATGGACTTGTTTGGATGCAAGGACAAGAACTTTGGACCATGATAGGGCTAGTTATTCTTACAATGGGTATCATGTTTGGATTGCCAAAACTCACCAAAAAACTTCCTGAAGCCCTAGTTGCTATTCTCGTAGTTTCTAGTCTTGTTATTTTTGGAAATTTAGATGTTGCTACAGTCGGAAGTTTCATTAGAGATGGAGGAGGTGAAGGGTTGAAAGGTGGCCTTCCTGAATTGCAATGGGCTATTTTTGAAGTTATTCCGTTTAATTTTGAAACTCTACGCTTCATTGGTCCTTATGCTGTAATTTTAGCAGCCATTGGCCTTATCGAATCTTTGATGACGCTAAATCTTATTGATGAACTTACAGAAAGCCGAGGAAACTCCAATAAAGAGTGTATAGCTCAGGGCAGTGCCAACGTAATTACTGGACTTTTTGGCGGTATGGGAGGTTGCGCCATGATTGGACAATCGATTATCAACATTAAAGGGGGTGGAAGAGGTCGACTCTCAGGAATTGTTGCTGCATTAGCACTTTTGGCGTTTATTTTATTTGCGTCCAATCTGATAGAGCAAGTACCAATAGCAGCGCTAGTTGGCGTTATGTTCATGGTTGTTATTGGAACATTTGCCTGGTCTAGTTTTAGAATTATGAATAAGATTCCATTCGCTGATGTTGTCGTACTTATTTTGGTTTCAACGGTAACTGTATTTTTCGATTTAGCTATTGCTGTAGTTTCTGGTGTTATCGTTAGTGCGTTGGTTTTTTCTTGGGAAAATGCAAAACGTATTCGAGCGCGAAAGCGGATCAAACCTGACGGCACCAAAACTTATGAAATATGGGGGCCATTATTTTTTGGAAGTATTTCAGCTTTTAATCAAAAATTTGATGTCAAAAACGACCCCGATGCTATAGAGATTGATTTTGTCGAATCTAGAGTCAGTGATCATTCTGCCATTGAAGCAATTTTCAATTTGGTGAATAAGTACAATAGTGCTGGGAAAACAATCAAATTGAAGCATTTAAGTCAAGATTGCAAAGTACTTTTGTACAAATCCAGTCCTCTGTTCAAAGACGTTATTATTGAGGCGATTGATGATCCACGTTATCATTTGGTCGAAAATCCAGAAGCATTTACCAAAGGACTTTCAGAGTATTCGCTGTAAATTATTTAGAGTAAACCGCAGCAGGCACCATTTTTTTATAATCGCCCTGGTAGTGAATGATTTCACGTACAATTGAAGAGGATATAAAGGAGGTTTCTACAGAAGTCAGCAGGAAAACAGTTTCAATATCACCAATGTTTCTATTGGTATGGGCGATGGCTTTTTCAAATTCAAAATCGGCAGGATTTCGAAGGCCTCTTAGAATAAAATCGGCGTTAATTTTTTTACAAAAATCAGTAGTCAAACCCGAATAGGTCATGACTCTTATTTTTGAATTCCCTTCAAATGTATTTTCAATAAAGGATTTGCGTTCTTCTAATGAAAACATATAATCTTTTGCAGAATTTTCGCCAATAGCAACAATCACTTCATCAAAAAGCGTTACCCCACGATGGATAATATCACAATGCCCTAGCGTAATAGGGTCAAATGATCCTGGAAAAATTGCACGTTTCATACGGCAAAGTTAAACATTTTTAGCTAGTGCTTCTTCAATAGCATTTGTAAACAATTCTGATAAGCTAATTCCGGCACAAGCCGCTTGCTGAGGTAGAATACTTTCTTCAGTCAATCCCGGGACGGTATTCATTTCTAAAAAATAGGGCGTATCGTCTTTAAAAATAAATTCACTTCTAGTAAAACCATCCATTTTTAGAATTTCATAAATGGATTTGGCCATCGTTCGTACATTCTCCTCTTGTTTTTTGGAAATACGTGCTGGTGTGATTTCTTCTGATTTTCCTAAATATTTGGCTTCGTAATCAAAAAAATCATTTTCTGAAACAATTTCGGTGATGGGCAAAACTATCAATTCGCCCTTATAACGAAGCACACCCACAGAAACTTCCGTTCCGTCCAAAAACGACTCAATAATCAATTCATCGTCATGTTCAAAAGCAATATCTATTGCCGATTGAAGATCTTCTATTTGATGCACTTTAGTGACCCCAAAACTACTTCCAGCACGATTAGCTTTTACAAAACAGGGGAGTCCAACACGATCAATAATTTCTTTAGCATTAACGCTATCACCCTTGTTCAGGGCATAGGAAATCGCTGTAGGAACATCATATGCTTTCAAAACATTGAGGCAATCACGTTTATTGAACGTAAGTGCGGCTTGATACATCCCACAACTGCTGTGTGGAATGTCCAACAATTCAAAATACGCTTGCATAAATCCATCTTCACCCGGCGCACCATGAATGGCATTAAACACACAATCGAAATGAATAATTTCGCCATTAATGGCAACAGAAAAATCACTCATATTTATGGGGAATTCTTCTCCGTTGGGAGCCATATATACCCATTTTTCTTTAGAAATATGAATGCAATATGCGGCATAGATTTCTTTTGGAAGATGCTGAAAAACTACCTGTCCACTTTTAAGTGAAATGGCGGCTTCGCTGGAAAATCCACCCATGATGATGGCAATGTTGTGTTTCATCCTTTTAATTTGTAGTGTAAAAATATCATTTTTTGTGGATATGAATTTTTATTTTTTAAAATAAACCATTAGGATCACTAACGATGGTTCCAATTTCTCTCAAAAAAATGTTTAGCTTTGCTAAAATTAGACCCATGAATTTTTTCAGATTTTTATTCAGTACATCGATAATCAAACAACTTTGTTTGGCTATTGTGGCCTGTATTATTTTTTCATTTTTGACCCTCAAATGGTTAAAATCCTACACCAACCATGGCACATTTGTAGAAGTCCCAAATTTGGTTGGCTTATCATTGGATGATGCCGAAACAACTCTACAAAATTTTGACCTTAGAACACAAGTTCAAGATTCTTCAAATTACAATCCAAAATACCCTTCGGGAGCTGTAATAGAACAAGAGCCATTGGCCGGCGAAAAAGTCAAAGAAAATAGAAAAATATATTTGATTTTAAACCCATCAGATTATAGAAAAGTTATTATTCCTGACGTTATTCGCAGTACATTACGTCAAACACGCCCTACTTTAGAAGCACTTGGTTTTAGAATTGGAAAATTGATTTATGTTGATGATCTCGGTAGAGATGAAGTCCTTGAACTGCGTTTTAGAGGTCAAAAAATTAATGCTGGGGACTTGATTAAGAAAACTTCAGCTATTGACCTTGTATTAGGAAATGGAAATCGAAAGTTAAATTAATGGACTACCCGCTAGATCAATCAGAGCAAAATGAAGAATTGCACGAGCATTATGCTTTTACCGTCGACAAAGGGCAACAACCGTTGCGCATAGATAAATATTTGATGAATTTTGTCGAAAATGCGACAAGAAATAAAATTCAGGCTGCTGCAAAATCGGGACATATATTTGTCAATGATGCGGTTGTGAAATCTAACTACAAGGTCAAGCCTCATGACCTCATACGGGTATTATTTGAACATCCTCCACACGAACATTTATTGGTTCCAGAAGATATTCCTTTGGATATTGTTTATGAAGATAATGAACTCTTGGTTGTCAACAAACCTGCGGGGATGGTCGTTCATCCTGGCCATGGTAATTATTCAGGCACACTCATCAATGCTTTGCTTTTTCATTTTGAGCATTTACCCAACAATAGCAGCAACCGTCCAGGATTAGTTCACCGTATCGATAAAGACACAAGTGGACTACTTGTGGTGGCCAAAACAGAACAGGCCATGACCCACCTTTCTGCTCAATTCAAAGCCAAAACGAGTAAACGATCATATACGGCCTTGGTCTGGGGAAATATGGAAGAAGACAAGGGAACTATAGAAGGCCATATAGGGCGTCATCCTAAAAACAGACTTCAAAATACTGTTTTTTTGGGCGATGAGGCCGATAAAGGAAAGCCCGCCATTACACATTTTGAAGTTATTGAGCGTTTGGGGTATGTGACCCTTGTACGCTGTACACTCGAAACAGGACGTACCCATCAAATTCGTGTTCATATGAAGCATATTGGTCACACCCTTTTTAATGATGAGCGCTATGGGGGCGAAAAAATATTGAAAGGCACGACCTTTACCAAATACAAGCAATTTGTAGATAATTGTTTTAAAGTGCTTCCCCGTCAAGCGCTACATGCCGAAACACTTGGTTTTATTCATCCAAAGACCAATGAACAGATGTCTTTCTCTTGCAATCTCCCATCAGATATAGGAGACTGTATAGAAAAATGGCGTGCTTATGCCAAACACGCACAGTAGTTTTTCATTGATTTTATTGATTGCAATATCAAAAAGATTAAAGTTAAACTTTTTTATCTTTAAGTTTTTGTAAGTATTTTTGAGTGTAAATATCAAATGTTATGAAACTCGTCATCTCACCCGCCAAGTCACTCAATTACGATAGTAAATTGCCTACGGGCTTTAGTTCGGAGAGTTGTTTTTTGAATGAAGCTAAAGAGCTGAACACACTCCTCAAAAAAAAATCTCCAAAAGCTCTATCAGAACTTATGCATATTTCACCTAAACTTGGAGCGCTTAACTATGAACGCAACCAAAATTGGTCACTGCCTTTTAGTTCTGAAAATGCACGTCAGGCCATTTATGCGTTTGATGGCGATGTTTATCGCGGTTTGGATGCGTATTCCATTTCTGAAGAAAAATTAGATATTTTACAAGATACGGTTCGGATAATTTCTGGGCTCTATGGACTGCTTAAACCTTTGGATTTGATTCAACCTTACCGTTTGGAAATGGGCACAAAATTTCCTTTTGGAAAAAATAAAAACCTTTATGAGTTTTGGCGAAAGAAAATCACAACAGCCCTGAATGATGAGCTGTATGAGGATGAGCTTTTAGTCAATTTAGCCAGTCAAGAATATTTTAAAGCCATTGATGCGAAAGCTCTTAAAACGCCTTTAATTCATGTTGATTTTAAGGAGTTTAAAAATGGTCAATTCAAAACCATTGCCATTTTTTCTAAACGCGCTCGTGGACTAATGACGCGTTACATTATCGACTCGAATGCACAAACTGCTGAAGAGCTAAAAAGCTTTAATATTGACCGCTATGCTTATGACGCTAACCTTTCCTCAGATCATAAATTGGTCTTTACACGTTAAGGTTCAAAGCGAACAGGGATTTTAAAAGATAGTTTTTCTCCTGCTTCACTACCATCCCCAACTCCTGAATAGTTGTGAATGGTTAGATATCCCCTTTTGTTTTCTTTTGAATTAAACTCCAATACCGTTTGAAATAGAATTGAACCCGATTTCATCCAATCCTCGGAGGTACTCAAAATTCCTATTGCCAATTCATTCCCCTGTTGATCTATCAGTTGTACATGGTCCAACTCTCCTTCATGAGCATGCCAAACCCCCATAGAATTTACGCTGAGGTGTAAAGGCGATTTTACAACTTCATGAGGGTTGATACTCACTGTTGGACGTAGTGGATTTGTGGTTTTACAAGATAAAAACACACAGAGTGTTAGTAGTTTTAATGCATTAAGATTCATTGTTTATTAAATTTGGGTGTGCTCGAAATTAATCAAATTAATTTAAAATATTCCCAACAAATTCGTGAATTTTATCGACCCCTTGAGTATCAATATATTTGATAAAGGCACTGCCGATGATGGCTCCTTTGGCATGTGTTGTAGCTTGTACAAATGTTTCTTTATTCGAAATTCCAAACCCAACAATTTGTGGATTCTTTAGGTTCAAATTTTCAATGCGCTTGAAATAATCTTGTTGTGTTTGTCCAAAACCGCTTTGAGTTCCAGTTGTGCTGGCACTACTCACCATATAAATAAATCCTTCTGAAATCGAGTCCATATAACGAATACGTTCATCAGAGGTTTGTGGTGTAATTAAGAAAATATTGAGTAATCCATAGCGATCAAAAATCGCTTTGTACTCCTCATGGTACACTTGTGCTGGTAAGTCTGGAATAATAAAGCCATCGATTCCAACTTCATGGCATTTTTTACAAAAAGCTTCGACACCATATTGTAGCATTGGATTAAAATAACCCATAAGGATCAATGGAATAGAGACCTCTTTTCTGATGTCTTTGAGTTGCTTAAAAAGCAAGGCCGTATTCATGCCATTTTGTAGGGCTTTTGTTGAACTTGCTTGTATAGTTGGTCCATCGGCTAGCGGGTCACTGAAAGGCAATCCGATTTCAATCATGTCCACTCCGCTTTTTTCAAGACGTTTTATAATTTCAACAGTATCATTAACCTCAGGGAAACCTGATGAAAAATAAATTGAGAGCAGCTTTTTATCTTCTTTTAGTTTTGCTTGAATTCTGTTCATTAGAATTATAATTTAAAATAATCAATGTATGTGTTGAGGTCTTTATCGCCCCGACCAGACAGACAGACTACGACAATATCATTCGGTTTAAATTTTTTAGTTTCAAAAATGGCAAAAGCATGTGCTGTTTCTATAGCAGGAATAATACCTTCTAATTGCGAAAGCATTAGCCCAGCTGTCATTGCCTCATCATCTGTTACCGGAATAAATTCTGCTCGTTTGGTGGTATGCAAATGTGCATGCATGGGGCCAACTCCGGGGTAATCTAAGCCTGCAGAGATGGAGTAAGGTTCTGTAATTTGACCGTCCTGAGTTTGCATTAGTAGTGTTTTACTCCCATGGATAATTCCCTCTTTTCCGAGAATTGAAGTGGCAGCACTTTCACCGGTGTCAACCCCTTTTCCGGCAGCCTCTACAGCAATAAGACCTACCCGTTCATCATCCAAAAAATGATAATATGCTCCAGCTGCATTACTTCCACCTCCGACGCAAGCTACTACATAATTGGGGTTTTCATTACCCTCCGCTGCATTGAGTTGCCATTTGATTTCTTCTGAAACAACAGATTGAAATCGGGATACCATATCTGGATAAGGGTGTGGGCCGACTGCGCTTCCAATAATATAGTGTGTATCTTCTGGATTGTTGATCCAATCGCGGATGGCTTCATTTGTAGCATCTTTTAATGTTCGGCTTCCAGATTTAGCTGGACGAACTTCGGCGCCTAACATTTTCATACGCGCAACGTTTGGTGCTTGACGAGCAATATCAATTTCACCCATATAAACGATGCATTGTATGCCTGCTAATGCACAAACCGTAGCCGTTGCTACACCGTGTTGTCCAGCTCCAGTCTCTGCAATAATGCGCGATTTACCCAAACGTTTGGCCATTAAAATTTGGCCTATGGTATTATTAACTTTATGCGCTCCTGTGTGGCACAAATCTTCTCTTTTGAAGTAAATTTTAGTGTTGTATTTTTCCGAAAAGCGCTTTGCATAATACAAAGGGGTCGGGCGCCCAACATAGTTTTTTAATAATTGGTCAAACTCGGCCTTAAAATCAGGCTCTGCCATAATACTTAAATATTTTTGACGTAATTCTTCAATATTTGGGTAAAGCATTTCTGGAATAAATGCACCACCAAATTGACCGTAATACCCTTTTTCATTTACGTGATAACTCATAATTGTTTAATAAAGTTTTTAAGTTTAATATCGTCTTTAAGTCCTGGTTTTAGTTCAAATTTACTGTTGATGTCTATTGCATAACACTGTTTTGCAGCTGTACTATTCTTGAATTTTTTTAGGGATTCAAGTTGTTCTACTCCAATTCCACCACTTAAAAAATAAGGTTTGTTTGCATCGTAATCTTGCAACACGTTCCAATCAAAGCAAAATCCATTACCACCAGGATTTTTGCCTTTAGTGTCGAAAAGAAAAAAATCGATGAAAGGCTCGTAAGCACTCAGTCGCGAAAAATCAAATTCATTTCTTATCGAAAAAACTTTGATAATTTCCAGTCCCTCACTTTTTAATTTCCTACAGAATTCAGGGGCTTCATGGCCGTGTAGTTGAACTGTATTCAAATTGTATTGAGCGGCCTTTTTCTTTACGTTTTCTAGGGATTCATTGACAAAAACCCCTACTTTTTTTATTGATTTTGGTATGACTGGAATGTAAGTGTCAATGGAGCGTGGTGAGTTTTCATAAAAAATAAAGCCCATGTAGTCTGGGCTGAGCGCTGCTACATCCAAAATATTTTCTTGATATTTCATCCCACAAATTTTCAGCTTCATGACTCAAGTTGTTTTATGAAGTTTGCAGCACTAGTCCCCGGTTGGTTTGTTTTCATAAAATTTTCTCCAATCAAAAAGCCTTTATAGCCAAAGGGTTGCAACATTTTTATAGCTTCAACTGAACTGATTCCGCTTTCAGACACTTTTAAAAATTCTTTTGGAATAATGGAACTTAAATTTATACTGTGGTTTAAATCGACCTCAAATGTTTTTAAATTTCTGTTGTTAACCCCTATCATATCCAAACTAGGCATCATTGATTTGTTCAATTCGTTTTCGTTGTGTATTTCAAGCAGTACTTCAATATTTAGTTGTTGCGCAAATCTTGACAAAGATTTGATTTCATCTCTGCTAAGAACTGCTGCAATAAGCAGAATTACATCGGCTCCATAGGCTTTAGCTTCCAATATTTGATAGGGATCTATTATAAATTCTTTTCGCAAAAGAGGTAATTCGCAACTGGCCCGTGCCGTGAGTAAATCCTCTAATCCTCCTCCAAAATACTTCATATCCGTAAGGACAGACATGCCGCATACTCCTGCTTTTTGATATCCTTTAGCTACATCATCAACATTCAAATTTTGATTGATAGTGGCTTTGGATGGAGAACGTCGCTTGTGTTCGGCAATAATACCTGACGCACTTTGCTCCAATTTTGCTTTGAGGGAGTTTATTGGACGATCACAAAGAACAGATTGTTCCAGTTGCTTCACAGGAATTAGAGCCTTTCGAAGTTCTACCTCTTTGTATTTGTCTTTTATGATTTTATCTAAAATAGTCATGTTAGAGAGCGGTTAATTTTGTAAGACAGGTTTTGGCTTTGCCACTTAGCAGACTTTCTTTTGCATACTCAAAACCTTCTTTGTGTGTAATTTCTTTAGCTGTAGCTATGGCTAAACCAGCATTTGCGCATACCACCGCATTTTGTGCTTTACTTCCTTTGCCTGAAATGATGGACTCGAAAATTTCTGTAGCCTCTTTGACTGTATTTCCGCCAAAAATCGACTCGGCTGTTATGGATTTTAGGTCTAAATCATCAGGCGAAAATAGCAACTCTGATTGGTTGGTAGCAATTTTAGCGTTGTTCGTCAATGAAAGTTCATCATACCCCCCTAAATCATGAACAATACTATAGTTTTTATCGGTTTTTTGGTATAGATAGTTGTATAACCTAAGTAATTCTAAATTAAATACACCAACCATTTGATGTTTAGGAAACGAGGGGTTAACCATTGGACCTAACATATTAAAAAAAGTCTTAATTCCTAGGGCTTTTCTTATTGGTGCTACATTTTTCATTGCAGGGTGGAACAAAGGCGCATGTAATACGCATATATTGGCAGTTTCCATGGCGCGCTTCAAATGGTCTTTATCATTAGAGAATTTGACTCCTAATGCCTCCAAAACATTTGATGACCCGCAGGCCGATGACACTCCGTAATTTCCATGTTTGGCAACGGCAACCCCCGCTCCGGCAGTAATAAATGACGACAGTGTAGAAATATTGAATGTATCTTTACCATCCCCACCAGTTCCACATAAATCAATTGGGTCGTAAGTTTGTAAATCAACTGCTAAGCACAGTTCGAGCAAGGCGTCTCTAAAGCCTTGAAGTTCATTTACAGTTATACTGCGCATCATATAAACAGTAAGGAATGATGCGATTTGAGCCTGATTATAATCTCCTTTAGAGATACTGATTAGAATTTGCTTGGCTTCCTCAGCACTGATGCTTTCGTGGTTTATAAGTCGATTTAAAAGTGCTTTCATTTTTATGAATTAATCCAGTTTTTTAATATGATTTTTCCGTCCGGAGTCAATACTGATTCAGGATGAAACTGAACGCCTTTGACATCATAATCTTTGTGTCGTAGTGCCATTATCTGATCGTTTTCGTCAACAGAAGTTATTTCAAGGCAATCCGGTATTTGCCCTTTGACAACCCATGAGTGGTAGCGGCCAACATCAATTGTTTGGCCTAAACCTTTGAAAAGTTTTTCATTTTTTGAGGTAATCTTCACTTTTGTTTGAATACCATGATACACAGTATCAAGATTATGAAGTTCGGCACCAAATACTTCGCCGATTGCTTGCATTCCCAAACAAACACCTAAAATACTTTTCGTTGCTGCGAAGGTTTTTATGATGGGTTTTAATAGCCCAGCTTCGTCAGGAATACCTGGACCAGGAGAGAGTACTATTTTGTCGAAATTATCTACTTCTTTTAGTTCAAGTTGATCATTTCTTTTGACTGTGACACTGCATTCTAAATCTTCTAAATAGTGCACCAAGTTGTAAGTAAAACTATCGTAATTATCTATTACTAAAATATCTTTCATGTTAAATTTTTTCAGCGCGTTTAATGGCATTGGTTAGGGCTCCAAGTTTGTTAAAGACCTCTTGCAATTCATTTTCAGGATTTGATTTTGAAACAATCCCTGCACCTGCTTGCCAATGCAACTGTTGATTTTTACTCAGGAAAGTTCTGATCATAATGGCGTGGTTATAATTCCCTTCAAAATCCATAAAGCCTATGGCTCCTCCATAGAACCCTCGGCTTGTTTTTTCATAGGTTTCTATCAATTCCATTGCTTTATATTTTGGCGCACCAGAAAGCGTCCCTGCAGGAAAGGTGTCTGCAACGATTTGCATAGTAGAGGTGTGGTCTCGAATTGTTCCAATAACCTTGCTTACTAGATGAATTACATGCGAAAAGAATTGTATTTCTCTGTAGTTTTCTACAGTGACTTTAGAGCAATGGCGGCTGAGGTCATTTCTTGCCAAATCGACTAACATAACATGTTCGCTATTTTCTTTTTCGTCATCGACCAATTTTTGTGCTAGTGCAGTATCTTTCATGTCGTCACCAGATCGTGCAAAAGTTCCAGCTATTGGGTGAATTTCTGCACTTTTGTTTTTAACTACGAGTTGAGCTTCAGGAGAACTTCCAAAGATTTTAAATGCCCCATAATCAAAATAAAAAAGATAGGGCGATGGGTTGATGCTGCGCAAGGCTCGATAAACATTAAATTCATCCCCTTTAAAATCTTGTTGAAACTTTCGTGAAAGGACCAGTTGAAAGACGTCACCACGTTGACAATGTTTTTTGGCAATATTTACATGTTCTTTGAACTCACCATCTGTTAAATTTGATGCAATAGCATTTGTGGTTTCGAATCCATAAACGGCAAACCGGTCCATGCAGATGATGTGGTGCAGCTCATCAATATTGCTTAGACTTTCATAACAATGCGCAAAAATATACGCTTCATTTTTAAAGTGATTAATTGCAATGATGTTTTGATAAACAGCATACTGTAGTTCTGGTATAGTGATTGAATCTTCTTTTTCCGAAAGTTCAATAGTTTCGAAATATTTTACAGCATCGTATGAAGTATAGCCAAAAAGACCATTGTTTATAAATTTAAACTTCTCTTTCGTTTGCGTTTTAAATTGTTTTGTAAACTGATGGATTTCATTAGTTACCTCATTATTTTCAATAATTGAGGTTTCTTTGGATTGGTCAGGATATGTTTTTGTTAGCGTATTACCTTCAATTTTTATTGTGGCAATCGGATTACAGCAGATGTATGAGAAGCTATTGTCGTTTCCATGATAGTCACTGCTTTCCAGCAGCATACTATTGGGAAATTTGTCCCTAATTTTGAGATAGATGCTTACTGGCGAAAGTGTGTCTGCCAATATTTTCTTATAATGTGTTTGTAGTTTGTACGTTTTTTTCATAAAAAAAAGGCTTGTCGTGATGACAAGCCTTGATATTTTTACATACTAGGGGTGTTCACGACTAATTAAATCGAGATGCCCACCACCAAGTAATTTGTTTTTTGTTATTCATAATGTTTTCAAATATAAGCAGCTTTTTTAATTAGGCAAATATTTTTTTAAGATTTAAAACTTTAAATTTACATTTAAGTCAAATTCATCGTAGATAGCTCGGTCTTTAAGTCCATCAAAAAAGCTAGCTGAGCCGTATTTTATGTCAAATTTGGTACGATCAATTTTCAATTTTGCAGTTGCAGAATCTTCAGAAACTTGCATCTTGAACTCAATTTGATCTTTTATACCTTTGATGATCAGTACTCCCTTTACGTTGTAGTTAGTTCCATTGCCCTTTACGGAAATGAATTCTAGAGAGGCAGTATTGTGCTTTTTAACTCCAAAAAAATCATTGCTTTTAAGATGACCATCTAATTTTGCTTTGTAATCTCCTTCAATGTCTGTAGTGTTTATTGTTGTCATATCCATTACAAACTTACCTCCGGTGAGGGTTTTACCATCAAACATTAGCGTTCCTTTTTTCAAGGAGATCGTTCCTTCATGTTGCCCGGTAACTTTATACCCCGTCCATTTCACGACGCTGTCTTCAATGTTAACATTTTTTACTGTATCAGAGGTGAACGCCAATAGGGTTAGTGTAACAAATGCTAATAGAGTTATTTTAAAAGATTTCATAATTTTTGTGTTTAAATTGTACAACAAAGTTCTAAATTTAATTTCAAAAACTGTAGTTTAGTGAATAAATTTTTGTTAAATTTTGATATGAATTTTATTAAAGTCTTTTTTTTAGTGTCGTTTTCAATTTGCTGTACGTCAAATGTGGAGAAATTAGAAGTTTATGATTTTGATGGTATTGAGCATTATTTAAAACAAAACGATGATAAAGTTTATGTTGTCAATTTTTGGGCCACATGGTGTGCACCTTGCGTCAAAGAATTACCTTATTTTGATCAAATACAGCAAGATTTTAAAGAAAATGTAGAGGTTGTGCTCATAAGTTTGGATTTTCCAAGTCAATACGAATCAAAATTAATCCCTTTTTTAGAGAAAAAACAATTAACATCTAAAGTTATCGTTTTGGATGACACCGATATGAATTCTTGGATTCCAAAAATTGATTCCGAATGGGATGGCGCAATTCCAGTCACCCTAATTTATAATAAAGATCAACGACAATTTTATCCTCAATCATTTACCTATGATGAGTTGAGCTCTGAAGTTCGAAAATTTATGAACTAAAACGCTTAATCATGAACAAATTAAAACTACTTTTATTTACTGTGTTGTTAGCTACAGCAATTTCAGCTCAAAATGGTTATGATATTGGTGCTTTAGCTGCCGATTTCAATCTTGAGAACATTGATGGTTCATTTGTTTCACTTTCCGATTTTAATGAATCTAAAGGCTTTATTGTCGTTTTTACTTGTAACACATGTCCTTATGCTGTTGCTTATGAAGACCGCATAGAAGCACTCAATAAAAAGTATGCAAAGAAAGGATATCCGGTGATTGCTATTATGCCTAATAATACCGAAATTAAGCCTGGTGATTCTTTGGATGCCATGAAGAAACGCGCTAATAAAAAAGGTTTTACCTTTCCTTATTTAATCGATAGAGAACAAGCGGTCTTTCCACAATATGGCGCTACTAAAACACCACATGTTTATGTGCTCCAAAAGAATAATGAAATGCTTATTGTACGCTACATAGGCGCAATAGACGACAACTATAAAGACGCCGATAAGGTTGTACTTAAATATGTTGAAGATGCCGTTGATGCTTTATTGATGAATAGGCAAGTACCTGTGTCAAAAACTCGTGCCATAGGATGTTCAATTAAAATTTAAGTGTAACAAATTGCTTTCACAATCGTCTTATTTACATAAATAATTTTATCTAAAATATGAAGAACCTAGTACAACAAGAATGGTCAGACGAATTGTCAAAATCCACCAATGGAGTAATATTGGATGTCCGTACTGCAATAGAAGTTGAAGACGGTAAGATTCCTGGAGCCACAAATATCGATATTTTCAAAGCTCAGGAGTTTATAGATGCTCTCGAAAAACTTGATAAAAACTTACCTTATTTTGTCTACTGTAAAGCGGGATCACGTAGTGCCCAAGCTTGTGCTGTGATGCATCAAATGGGTTTTGAATACACCTATAACCTAGAGGGCGGATTTAGTAAATGGTCAGGCGATGTTGAACTTTAAAATCAGCGATTTATGAAACGCTATTATTTACTTATTTCTCTACTGCTTACTTGTGTATTTCACAGTTGCAAACAAACCCCAAAAGCCCAGAGCTTGAAACTGATATCAACAGACGAAATGATTGAGTTAATGGATACAGAAGAGATTCAGTTGGTCGATGTTCGTACACCTTCAGAGTACAATGAGGGCCATGTGCCTGATGCACAAAATATAAATTTTTATGATGAAAATTTTGACCAGCAAATTGAAACTCTGGACAAATCCAAACCAATCATTGTGTATTGTAAATCTGGAGGCAGAAGTGCCAAGTGTGCCTCAAAATTGGTTGAAAAAGGCTTTGAAAAAATATATGATTTGGAGGGTGGTTTTTCTCAGTGGAAATTCAAAGCCCTAAGCATTGAAGACTAGACTTTTGGCCACAATGGCGCGGGGTATGTGCCTTCTTCAGTGAGATTCAGCAAGGTGTTTACTGCTGTTTTTTTGTCATCGTAATAAGTGACGCCAAACCAATGACTGTTGGTGGTTAAAACTTCGACTGAGATATGTCCATTTTCCATCATTTCTTGTGCTACAAAAGGCAAGTAAATCTCTTTTTTTTCGTGGTTATTTTTATCTGCTAAAAATTGAGAAAAATAGTCTTTTGTATAATCAAAAATAAGAGGTGTACAAATCCAGAAATTCATAGATACTGAAGCATCTTCACTTAACTCTAATCCGGACTCTTCGTCGATTATTTTCCCATCATTCTTTACGATTTTTGTACGTTCTTTAATCGATTTAAGTGTTTTATTTTTTACGGAACAAACTCCTCTGGATACTGATCCATAATCAGAAAGAGTGTCTTTCAAGCGGTAGGCGACTAGTGCAAAAGCAGCAAAGTCTTTTTGGTTTTTAATGAAATTAGCGGCGCTTTCAAAAGCTTTTTCTCCGTAATAATCATCTGCGTTGATAATGACAAAAGGAGTTTTTATGACATCTCTTGCAGTCCATACAGCATGTGCTGTTCCCCATGGTTTTTTGCGTTCCTCACCGATTGTTATTCCACTTGGGATATCTTCAATTTTTTGAACTAAAACATCAAGTTTTACCGCCGTTCCAATTCGCTTTGCTAGGTGTTCTTTTAAGAATGTTTGATTTTCTTCTTTTGTAATGACAACAATGTGGTCAAATCCGTTTTTAAGTGCGTCGAAAATACTGAATTCCATCAAAAATTCCCCAGCAGGTCCGAGATCATCAAATTGTTTTAGTTTTCCGTAGCGACTGCCGCTACCTGCTGCCATAAGAAGTAAAGTCATTGTTTGTTTTTTGCAGCAAAAATAGCTTTTTTAATCAACTCCTTTATTTATTTTGTAAATTTGTTTTGTTAACCCTTTTAGCTTGAAATGATCAAAACCCTATTTACCACTATTTATTTTCTGTTTGTATTTTGTTCAACTTTATTACACGGTCAACCTACATATTACTCATCAATTGATTTTTCTCAAACAGGTGATGATTTGAAAGCTCAGCTATCGGAACTTATTATTAATACGCATACTGCATTTATTCCTTACACCGCACAGAGTACAGACACTTGGGATATTTTGAGTACAAGTGATTTAGAGTTTTCGACCTCAGACAATGTACTTCTTGTGTATGGATATGATAACAACGATGGTATGTTTATTTCAGATCGTTTGAGAGGCGTCTTTGAAAAATGTAATTTTTCAGGCTGTACAGGCACCGCAGGCTTATGGAATAGGGAGCATGTATTTGCAAAGTCACTTGCAAACCCAAGTTTAGTGACGGATTATCCTAGTCCTGGCACCGATGTGCACAACCTCCGTGCTGCAGATTCTCAGAAAAACACACAGCGCAGCAATCGCTTGTTTATTGACGATTCGGGGGTTGAATCCAAAGTTACAAATGACGGTTATTTTTATCCTGGTGATGAATGGAAAGGGGATGTAGCACGTATTATTATGTATATGTATTTGCGTTACCCTTCGCAATGCGAAGCCATGAACTCTGCAACAGGAAGTGCCAATTATTCTCCTAATGGTGACATGCCGGATGTCTTTTTGGAATGGAATGAGGAAGATCCTGTTTCAGCTTTAGAGCTTACAAGAAATGATGTAATTTCGTCTTATCAGGGCAACCGAAACCCATTTATTGATAATCCCTATTTAGCCACTTTAATTTGGAATGGACCTGCAGCAAATGATTCATGGGGAACACTATCATTAGCAGTATTTGATGAGGTTTTAGTTTCGATATCTCCTACAATTACAAACCGCCATATAGAAATTAGTGGACTTGGAGAAAGTGATTTTAATGTCACAATATACAGTCACTTAGGTCACGAATTAGCAAGTTTTCGCCGTTCCAAAACTATAGATGTGTCAAGTTTTTCGTCAGGCTTATATATAGTTCATGTGGTGCATCCAAAAGGGACGTCACAAGTGAAATTTATGGTTCGATAAATTCTTAAAACTAAAAAAGTTCATCATTTGAAACGAAGGAAGGTGTATTATTTAAATAACAACCATAAAAATGAGTGTGTTGAAAATTCAGTTTAGTGCAATTTTAATTTTTAGTTCATCTCTACTTTTTGCTCAAAAAGTATTTAGTGTTGATTATGCGAGTCAGGCTGATATCAAAGTCTTTGTGGTTGACTATGAGAGTCAAGCTGATTTAAATGTCTACAAAGTTAACTATAAGAGTCAAGCAAAAGGAAATGATGGATTATGGTATTTTGTTGACTACAAAAGCCAGTCAGATAAAACAATTTATTTTGTAGACTATCAAAGTCAAGCAGATGTTCTTGTTTATTTTGTGGAGTATGAAAGTCAAGCTGGATGGCGTAAGAATCCAAAAAGGTATCTTTTTTACTAACTAGACGTTGAAAATTTTTCTTTTTTTGATTGTGTGTTTTGTTTAATTTTTTCTTAGATTGTATTAAATAAATTAACCTCTATGATTATTAAATTCTTAAAAATATTAGTCCTTACCCTGACATGTTTTTTCAGCTTCGCACAGCAAGAATTTGCAGAAATAGAATTAATCGATTTTAATACTTCCGCGACCTACGGCAGTGGATCTAGTGTGTCAGTCCATATCAATCCCAAAGGTATTTTTAGAATGGATAATCCCTCTGCTCTTGGGACTGACAACCCAGACAATAATAAGTTTGTTTTAGAGTTAAGCGACGAATTAGGAGATTTTTCAGCCCCTACGGAGTTGAATGAAGTTTTTGATTTTTATACATCTTTGATAAATGGTGTTTTACCAAGCTCTTTGATTTCTGGAACTTATAAGTTGAGAGTTCGAGCGACCCAGGGATTGACTGCAACTGGCGGTACATATTCAGAGATTTTGACAGAAACCGATTTTTTTGATGTTTCTTCAGATTCTGTTTCAAATTATTTAAGTATTAGTTCTGGAATTCCTTCAATAAATAATAATTTTTTCTATTGTTATGATGACCCTGATAATGGATATTCTGCTTTAGACGTAACTGCATTCCCCGTTGCAGGAAGTTTGAATCGTGGTCTTGGTGCACAAACTAACGATAGCGGAGTTAACTCTGGTGTTGTCAATTTTAATTTTTCCAAAAATTCAGGAAGTAGTTATACCGCATATCTGCATGATGTTTTCAATGCTGGCGCATATTCGCAAAATTTAATAATTGACGATGTTTTTGGGGTAGCCTCTATCAATTTACCTATTGATGATACTGATCCAACTAATCCTACAGGGCTACCAATTGGAACTTACAACATAGAAATTCATGAAATAAACTCACAGGGAGTATCATCTATTTACTCTGTTGTTTTTTTATGGCATAGCAACAATACAAATTTAGGAAATACTACATCTGAAACTATTTGCTTGAACGAGGAGGTTATTTTTGCAATAGACAATAGTACTTCAGGGATAGCTCGTAACTACACTGGTTCATACTACAGTTTTGATTATGGTGATGGATCTGCTGTAGAGTATTATACACATGCAGAAATTATGTTTGATGGAACTGAGATCAAGCATATCTACAATACAGTTTCTTGTGAAAGTGGTCAGGGCGAATCGGGATCAAATTTCATTATTCAGAAAAGTTTATACAATAAATTTAGAACTAGTGATACTGAGACCTGTAATACATACTCAGTGAATGGTCTTGGAACAGAAAAAGCGGTCAATGTCAGTGAAGCACCCGAAGCTAGTTTTACTCTAATTGAACAACAGTGTGAGGCGCAGCCTATCACAGCAACTAATACATCTATTCTTGGTCAATGGGGGCTAGAAGGGACATGTTTGGATGGAGCAAATTTTGATTGGTATGTAAAAGGACCAGAAAACACTAGCTTTGTTTACGTAAATGGAATTGAAGTTCTTCAGTCATGGTTGGTTGGGGATGATTTGATTATTCCTGCAAATCAAGTCATACCTGGGTGTTGGGAAATTTATTTAGTCGCTTATAATCAAGACCTTTGTCAATTAGAATCGACCACACCTACACAAACTATTGAAATACAAGCAATAACAGATCCTGATTTCCAATTTTTAGATGACTCTGGTCAAGCAATAACAGAGATTTGTTTTGATCAATCAGTTACTCTGAATGACCTGTCAAATATAGATCAATTCGATTGTCAATCAATCAATTATAATTGGACTATTTCACCAAGTTCTGGATATACATTTCAAGCTCCCTCTTCTAGCAACTCACAAAGCCCTGAGGTCGTTTTCGATACACCGGGAGTTTATCAAGTTACACAGACGATTTCTAATTTATGTGGAGTAAACTCAGTAACCAAACCCATTACCGTTCTTGGCGATCCAACCGTCAATTTTAGCGACGCTTCACTGGCAATCTGTGAAACAAATGATGCACTAGTTTCAGATGGTTACACTCTTGACTTTAGCGATCCTTCTATTGCGCCAACGTACAGTGTTTCACCATACGCTCCAGATTCATACAACTGGACTGTCTCAGGTGTAGGCGTTACTTCTTCAGATTATGCTTTTATTAGCGGAACAGGTCCTTCTAGTGCAAATCCTGTCCTTAATTTTTTAACTTTTGGAGAGTATCTTATAACTGTCGAAGTCAATGGAGTATGTGGAGGCGCTAATTCAGATGTATTTTCTTTTGTTTATGACCAAACACCAGTACTCACAAATACAGACGTTTTGCAAGTGATTTGTTCAGGTCAAACTTCTGATGAAGTGGTATTTAATTCAGACATGCTAGGGACTACATATTCAATTGTTACTACCGCAGATTCTGCTGTTCAGGATTATTTAAATCTTACAAATGAATCCACTATTCCTGCCATGACGTTAATCAACAACACTGATGCTGCGGCAAGTGTAGTCTATACTGTGACACCGATTGTAGATAGCTGTTCTGGAACACCCGTAGATTTTGTTTATACTGTGGCCTCTAAACCTCAAATTCAAGATGAAACAGTTGAAATTTGTTCCGGAGAAAGTTTCAATATTGACCCAACTACTATAGCGGGAAATACTGTACCTACAAATACAACATACACTTGGACTGTAATTGACGAAAATGCGCAAATAGCTGGTGATTCAGATCAAAGTACAGGACAAAGTACAATTGGTCAATTGCTCACAAACAATTCAAATAGTACACAAACAGTGGTGTACACGGTAACCCCTACGTCTGGAGATAGTGGTGACTGTGTTGGCGATGATTTTTTGATTACTGTAAACATAAAGCCAGCGCCTACAATGGATTCAGTTGTAGACCAAGTCATATGTGGCGGAACGGCATTTACTACGCCCATCTATAATTCTGATGTTGTTGGCGTAGATTACTCGTGGGTATTAACTTCGACTTCAATACCAGCAACCATTTCAGGGTATCCACAACCTAATGGTAGTGGCCAACTGACGGGAACAGTAATCCAAAACACAGGGACGAGTTCATTTACTTTGAATTATGATTTAAGTGTTGAATTTGAAGGATGTCCTGGAAATACGGTTTCATTTTCTATCACTGTTGATCCCGCTCCGTCTGTAGAGTTTGATCGCCCAAATCAAGTGATTTGCAGCGGCCAAGTATCAGAAATAGTCAATTTAAGTTCACTAACTCCAGCAGTCAACATCTCATGGTCCATAGATGCAAGTTTATATCCAGATATTACCGGCATCACACAAAATTTAGGAACAACTACAATTCCTCAGTTGAATTTGACTAGTACTGCTTCCGTACCTATAGACTTGATTTTTACAGCTCAAGCAAGTACCTCTTCATCGGCAGGATGTGAGGGGATAAACGTGCAATATACTATAACCGTAAACCCTGAAGCTGAAATGAATCCTGTTGGAAATTTGACTTATTGTAATGGTGAGTTAACTTTACCTATAGAATTTACTTCACCTCAAACGACTGGAGTAATCAACTACGCATGGGAGATTGATACCAATATTGGCGCACCTCTTACGGGAACAGGCGATATAGTGCCATTTAACGCAACTAATATTACGAACAATTTACAAATAGCTACAGTTTCAGTGACGCCTTCATATGTCAACCCCATTGATGCTTCTGTGGTTTGTGAAGGAGCAATTCAAACTTTTCAAATATCTGTGATTCCAACGCATGAAGTTTCAATAAGTCCATCTACTCCTCAGTTATTATGTGTTGGAGGTGCAGTTGACCCTCTGACAGTTTCGTACACAGGTGGGTTAGCCTCAGCTACACCAACTTATCAATGGTATTACAATACATCTGATAGTAATGATATTGTAGGAGCTACGCTTGTGGGTACAAATGATCCTCAGTTTACACCTCCTAACAATATTGAAGGAGCTCGCTATTATTTCTGTGTTGTGGACTTAGACGATGGCTGTAATGCTGTGCCCTCGGCTACGGTTGAAGTTATAGTACAAGACACCCCAAGCATTTCCAGTTTTCCAAACACTCCTCAAACAGTTTGTGTTGGAGGTAGCTTATCACCGGATTTTTTAACGGTATCTTATGATGGAGGAAGTGGTACCCCAACATATCAATGGTTTGTCAATACAGTCAACATGACAGGAGGAAACCCTATTCCAGATTCGAACACTCCTGTTCTTGATTTAGGAATTTTGGATACTCCCGGAAACTATTATTACTGGGTGTCTATTTCTTTTTCTGGAGATGGTTGTGGCGGTACATTTTCTGATCCTATTGAGGTTAAAGTTGTAGGTGATCCAATGCTCACCATCCCTGAACCATCTCAAACTCTTTGTGAAAACACTACTCCCATAGACTTAGAAGTTACTGCTTCTGGTGGCGATGGGTTATACCAATACCAATGGTACAGCAATACTACAAATACGAATACAGGAGGAACCGCTTTAACTGGAGCAAATAACCCTTCATATACCCCAGACACGAGTATTTCTGGACAGTTTTTTTACTATTGCTTGGTGACAACCCTAACATCAGGTTGTGAAACAGTGAGTAATGTTTCAGAAATAATTATTAACCCAGAGCCAACAATTATTCAGCAACCATTGATAGAACAATCTGTTTGTAGGGATAGCGCCCCAAGTACTCTCTCTGTAAACTACATCGACGGTGTGGGTGTTTCTAGTTATCAATGGTATCAAAGTACTGTATGTGATAATACAGATTTGGCTACTCCTATTGTTAGCGCTAATTCAGCGAGTTTCACTCCACCAACAGATGTTGTAGGTTCTGTGTATTATTTCGTTGTTTTGGCGTTTACTGAAGGGGGATGTAGTTCAATTGTATCGGATTGTGCACTCGTTAATGTAGGCGAAATCCCCTCAATAGATGATGTTACTCAAACCGTTTGTTCATCATCATCATTTTCTGTAACTCCCACAAATGGAGGGGGTATCAACAGCAGTGATGTGGTGCCAAACCCCACGCTTTATACATGGACAGTAAATTCAGATCCATTTATTTTAGGAGCTTCAAATAATTCAATTCCACAAGGGTCAATTGCTCAAACTTTGGAAAATACAACAAATGTTCCCAAACAAATAATTTATACGGTAACACCAATTTCAGACGGCGTAGGAAATTGTGTCGGCGACACTTTTGATATTACTGTGACAGTAAACCCAACGCCTACAATTGCAGATGAAACTTTAACCACATGTTCATCAAATACGGTAACTTTTATTCCTTCTGGAGATGGTTTAGGTGGGACCGATATTGTTCCCGTAAATACGACGTATACATGGACTTTTGTAGATAATTTAAGTGTTAGTGGTGAAAGTACAAGTACTTCTTCTGGTGAAGCTTTCTTTTCACAAACTTTAGTAAATAATGACAGTTCACCTCAAGCCGTTGATTACCAAGTTACTCCAATTTCAGATTTGGGTTGTATTGGCCAACCTTTTATAGTCACTATAATTGTTGATCCTGTCCCATTTGTTTTAAACAAAACTGATGAAATATGCAGTGGGACTTCCTTTGAAATTGATCCATTAGACAACCTGCCAACAGAAATTGTACCATCTGGCACAACATACACTTGGACAACTATTGGCAATCCAAACCTAACAGGATGGTCTGATGAAAGCGTGGGTCAAACGACAATCACGCAGGCACTAACTAACACAACCAATATTGCTGAATCAATTACTTATGTGGTGACACCACAAAGTGGATCCTGTTCAGGTGCTACTTTTGAAGTCGTCGTGAATGTCTTACCCGTGCCGGAAATTTCTTCTATTACACCAATAGCTCAGGTATTGTGTAGCGGTGAGGATTCTGTTGAAGTGACATTTGATGCTACGGTAACAGGTTCGACTTTTGAATACACCCTTACAAATACCAGTATCCCTGCCGAGGTTACTGGTTACGAAGCACATCTCAATGGTGTGGGTACTTTGCCAGCACTTACGCTTACCAACGGACTTACAACGGCATATGAGCTTATTTATGAGGTAGCTCCTACTGCTAATGGTTGTGCAGGTAATCCAGTACAATTTACTATTACGATTAATCCTAGTCCGCAAGTTAATTTTGATCAATTAGACCAAAATTTATGCAATGAAACGGTTAGTGTTCCTGTGGCGCTGTCTTCACCAAGCCCAGATACTGATGTTTCATGGACACGAAACAGCCCTGTTGGCTTGATAGGTTTTGTTGCTGGTGATGATCAAGGAACAACGATTATTCCTTCGTATAACTTAGAGAACACAACAGATGAACCTATTGATGTAATTTTCACGGCTACTGCAACTACCAATGACACTACAGCATGTTCTGGCGGTACATCTTTGTATGTTTTGACTATCAATCCAACAGCGCGTCTTGATGCGATTCCCAACCAAACAATATGTAGTCAATCGAATTTTAATGATGTTTTTGTCAACTCACCCACACTTCCCTCAACTTCAATTACATATGAATGGACGGTAACTTCTGCAGGTTCAAATTTGAGTGGATACACAACTAATGCTGGTCCAATTGGGGTTTCAGATCCAATTTTTGGTGAAACAATTACAAATGCATCGAATCTTGCAGAGGATTTGGTTTATACTTTAACTCCGTATTTCGATGGTTGCGCTGGAACTACACAGACTTTCACTATAACAGTATTGCCGACCCCTGAAATTTTTGCAATGGATGAAGTCATTTGTAGCGAAGATACTTTTAATGTTATTCCATCAAATGGATCAACATCTACAACTATTGTCCCTGTAAACACTACTTATACTTGGACTGTACTGCCTAATCTAGATGTTATTGGACAAAGTGACGAATCTTCACCCCAAAATGAAATTAGTCAAACCTTAGAAAATCTTTCTAATACCGATCAAGACCTTGTCTACGTTGTTACCCCTTCATCTCAAGATGGATGTGATGGTGTGCCTTTTGAACTGACCGTAACTGTATCTGCTCGCCCATCAATCGGAAATAAAAATTTAGGAGCTTGTAGTGGTGTACCATACGAATTGACCCCTTTTGATAACGCTCCGACGGAGATTGTTCCATTGAATACACTTTATACTTGGACCGTGCTTCCTGGTGCAGATTTGGCAGACCTTACTGGTTATAGTGATCAAACCACAGGAGTTCCGACAATAAATCAAAACCTAACCAATCTTTCAGATGAATCCAAAACCATCATATATCAAGTTAACCCTGTTAATGGCACTTGTGATGGTTTACCATTCGAGGTAGAAGTTGTCGTTAGTCCTAGTCCATTTGTCGAGGATATTATTGTTGCCCCTATTTGTAGCAATGATACTCTTACAGTAGCGCCAGAAACAGGAATTCCTAATCCAAACAATATTGTTCCATTGGGTACAACTTATACTTGGACTGTTGTTGATAACCCAGATGTGACTGGGGATATTGATCAACCCATTGCACAAAATGAAATCAGTCAAACATTAATCAATACGAGCTCTGTTGTTCAAACCGTTGTGTACACTGTGGTACCTAGTTTGACAAGTTGTGATGGCTTACCTTTTACTGTCTCCGTGGATGTAAAACCAGGGCCTTTTATTTTGTCAGGTCCAGAAACACAAGACACACAGTGTAGTGGAAGTCCTTTTACAATTTCACCTCAAGATGGTGTACCTTCGGCCACAACGATTGTGCCTGTTGGAACACAATATACATGGGTTGTTTCTGTACCTAACGCTAATTTAACAGGTTCGTCAGATCAAACTTCTGCTGTAGATTTAATCTCACAAACCCTTGTGAATACCACAAATGAAATACAACAAATTACTTACTCCATTACACCTGAAGTTGATGGTTGTATTGGGCCAACTTTTGATGCTGTAATAACAATTGAGCCTAAACCTTTTATCCCTGACGTGGTTGAAGACCTATGTGATGCAAGTTCCTATATATTGACTCCTTTGCATGGTACTTTGCCAGATGCCAATACAATTGTTCCAGATTTGACTACCTATTCTTGGGGTTTACCCACTATTACTGGTGGTATTACAGGTGCTTCAATTGGTGTTGAGGAAGCATTTTTTGATTCAGGTATTTTAGAAAATCCAACAGTCAATACTCAGACGGCAGTGTTTTCGGTTACGCCAAATTATTATGCCTCATCCGATCCTACAACATTGCTTTGTACTGGAGATGTGTTTACTGTTACGATAAATCTTTTTCCATCACCAGAAATCAACGAAGTTATCACAACAATTGGCTGTAGTTACACAGATGATTTATGTACTTCAAGTATAGAGATTAGCCCTGTAGGTTTAGCACCGTTTACATACAATTGGGTCTCTTTGGATGGTAATCCTATAGTTAATCCAACTGATAGGGATCAATTTGATTTATGTCCTGGTGTATATGAATTAGCGATCACAGATTCTTCCAATTGTACTTATGTATATCAATATGAAGTTCCACCACCAGATCCTGTAGAATTTACACTAATAACACTCACCGATATTTCTTGTAACAATGTGGGTGTTCAACCCTGCGATGGAAGTATAGAGGTAGAGACCGTAGGTGGTATAACCCCTTACAATTTGGTAGAATGGTATACTGAAACTATACCTGATTCAGGTGTTTTTGATTTTGGTCCTCTAATTAATGTTAATGATCCAAATCAACTTGTCAATGCTTGTGAAGGAAATTATATTTTAAAAGTTTTAGATGATAGTGGGTGTGAATTCATATCGCCCGTCTATACCATAAACCAAATCGTTGATCCTATAATTTTAACAGAAATAATTTCAAATTACAATGGATTTAATATTGACTGTAATGCTGCAAATAGTGGTACAATAACAATAGATTTATCCGGTGGGTCTGGAGTTTTTGAATACAGTTTTGTAGAGGATGCAACTGGAGATGTTTTAGAGACAGATACGGTCAATTCAGTGTCTACAACATTAGAATTTGACTTTTTGATTGCAGGTGATTACACTCTCACAATAGAAGATCCGAATTGTTCGAGTCTAATCACAAGAAATTATACGCTCACACAACCAGACGAATTGGTCATTACAGCCACTTTGGTTGACCCAATTGATTGTTTCGGTGGCCTTGCTACTTACGATATAACAGCAACGGGTGGAGTACCTCCGTATACTGGTACTGGTCTTCAAGACGTTTTGAGTGGTCCTTTTACATTTGTTGTTTCGGATGCTAATGGATGTGAGGATGATTTTTCGACTGTTGTCGCCGAGCCAGCAGAACTTCTAGCTACCTACACCATTGACGATGCGCCTTGTTTTGGCGATTTTGGACAAGTCAATGTATTACCAACAGGTGGAACAGGAATTCTAACAGTAAACCTCTATGATGAAAATAATATTTTCATCACAAATTTAAATACCACCACTGGAGTGCCCGTTACTTTTAATCAACTGGCAAATACATATTTTTATGAGGTTATTGACGAAAATACGTGTCGCTTTGGTCCACAAGCAATCACAATTGACGAACCTGACCCCATTAATATTATAGACTTTGAAGTTATTCAACCCGACTGTAATACAACGCCAGCGTGGGAATTTGACAATGGGTCTATTTGTATTACAATCACAGGTGGAACAAACCCATTTCCTGTAGGAACGGCTTGGGTAGACAATGGTGGTGGACAGTGGTGTTTGAATAATTTGAGTGCTGGCACCTATCCTATTGATGTCACAGATATTAATAATTGTTCATTACAAAATCCATTTCCTGATATTACACTAGTCAGACCTCCTGAGATTACAGCAGTCATAACCAATACAATTGATATTGATTGTGATACAGATACAGCAACGCAAATCAATACTATTATTGTCAATGGAGGTGTGCCTCCATACCAAGTAACATGGTCTGGTGGTATTGTTGATGCCGCTAACCCTTTTGTTATGCAAACCTCTGTTCCTGGAAATTATTCAGCTTTTGTAAATGATCAATATGGAATCATAAATGGTTGCCCGCCAATTGAATTTCCTTTAGATCCTATTGCATTTTTTGAATTTGGACTTGCTGACTTTACAATGAGTTCTGCGAATAGTGATTTTTGTGATGTTTTTGTTGTATCAGATCCAATATACTTTACAAATATTTCAACGGGAGATATCACTAGTTTTTCATGGAATTTTGGCGATGGTTCACCTACACTTACTGGAGTTGATACTCCTGTACATGTATACGACGCTCTTGGGACTTACACCATTAGCTTGACGGTCGAGGATTTGTACGGATGCTTTGACACCTATTTTCAGACTATTGATATCACAAAAGGTTATGAAATTATTTTACCAAATGCGTTTACGCCAAATGGAGATGGAATAAACGAAACCATAAGGCCAGTTTCAAATTGTATGACAAAAATTAAAATGAGTATTTATGACACCTGGGGCTCCTTAATTTATGTTGAGGTAGCTGAAAATCAAGATATTTATGGTTGGGACGGAACTATTGATGGTAATCCTGCTGAAAACGGAAATTACATAATGGTCGTCGAGGCAACAACATTCAACGGAGCTGTGATTGATCTTAATGGACCTGTAACCCTTATCAAATAATCAGTATGAAAAAAGCACTTTATATATTTTTAATACTAACATTTTCTAAGGCCTTTTCTCAAGACCCGATCCACACCCAATTTTTTATGGTTCCTGAAACCTTAAGTTCGAGTTTTACTGGAGCTAAACAATCTACACGAGCGGGTATAATTCATCGTACTCAGTGGCCAGGATTAAACTTTAGCATAAATACTCAATTTGCCTTTGTAGATAACTGGTTCGAGGAAATAAACAGTGGTGTTGGGATTAGTGTTTTAAATCATAAAGAAACAACTACTCGCTATAATTTTACTCAAGTAAACTTAAATTATGCATATCAATTCCCAATATCTGAAGAGTGGAATGTACGTCCAAGTATTTCTGTTGGATATGGAGCTAAAGACTTCGGTTTTCAAAATCTAGTTTTGGAAGATCAAATCAATATTTTTAGTGGTATAATAAATGTCAATAGTATCGATCCAATAAATCTTAACGAAACAATTAGATTTTTAGATTTTAGCGCTTCTGTTTTATTTAATTCAGATAACTCATGGGTAGGCTTTACTTTGAAGCATTTGAATCAGCCTAATATTTCAATGGAGATGGAAGGTCAGGATAATTTAGAAATGTTTATGTCCTTACACGGTTCTCTTTATATCCCTTTTGGAGACTACAGAAGTGATAATAAATTATTTGTTTTGGCCAATGGTATGATGCAAGGTGCTTACAACCGGTTCGATTTGGGGGCAAAATATGAAATGGATCGTTTTGCATTTGGACTTTTAGCTGCTACAAATCCAGTAAAAACAGATTCAAACAGTCATTTTCTGACTTCCATCAATGCCTTTGTTGGTATGGATTGGGAGGGGTTCCGTTTTGGGTATTCCTATGATTTTAATGTCACAGAAATTGGACGAACAGGTGGGGTATACGAGCTATCAGTAAGCTATGATTTCTTAAATAATGACAATTGTTTCGGTTGTCCTGACTATTAATTAAATAAATATTATTTTTATACTCTAAAGCCTACCCATGCCTAGTCGTGTAAAAATTATTGAATGTCCTAGAGATGCCATGCAAGGTATAAAAACCTTTATTCCTACTGCGCATAAAGTTCAGTACATTCAATCCCTTTTACGTGTTGGCTTTGATACTATTGATTTTGGTAGTTTTGTTTCGCCTAAAGCAATACCGCAGATGCAAGATACCTCAGCTGTTCTTGCTCAATTAGATTTAAGTTTAACAACGAGTAAACTCCTTGCTATTGTCGCAAATGTTCGTGGGGCTAAGTCGGCAGTAGCGTTTAAAGAGATAGACTATTTAGGCTTTCCATTTTCGATTTCTGAAAATTTTCAAATGCGGAATACACATAAAACTATTGCTCAGTCGGTAGAAGTCTTAAAAGAGATTTTAGACACCGCCCATCAAAATGATAAAGAACTTGTAGTTTATTTGTCAATGGCCTTTGGAAATCCTTATGGTGACCCATGGAATGTTGATATAGTAGGGGAGTGGACTTATAAATTACAGAAAATGGGGGTTAAAATATTGTCTTTAAGTGACACAATTGGCTCATCCTCTAGATCAACAATATCATATTTATTTTCTCAACTTATCCCTGCTTATCCATCGGTGGAATTTGGAGCTCATTTACACACCCACACATCAACATGGTATGACAAGGTAGATGCTGCTTACACAGCTGGTTGTTTGCGTTTTGATGGTGCAATTCAAGGTTTTGGAGGTTGTCCTATGGCTAAGGACGAATTGACAGGAAATATGCCTACAGAAAAACTTATTTCGTATTGCACAGCTCAAAAAGCAGAAAACAGCCTCGATGTACTCGCCTATGAAAGCGCGCACAATGAGGCATCTAAATTGTTTTCTAAATACTCCTAAAATTGAAATTCAATGCCTGCATAAATTCCGAAAGGATGACCGGGTCTAAATCCAGCAGGAACTTTTGAAACAGCATATGTGTTGTCAAAAACATTAATCACCATTCCGGTTATGCTCAAGTTGTTTTTAATGTGGTATTTACCAGAGAAATCAACTATAAAATTAGAAGTGATACCATTATTTCTGTTAATTGACTCTGTTCCAGCAGATGTTCTAAAAGCCCCGTTTTGTCGCCCATTGAGATGGAGTTCGAATTTGTTGTGCTCTAACGAGATTGAAGTGTTGAATTGATGTTTTGCAATGTAAGGCAATTCATCCCCAGATTCCACTTCCCCCCACAAGTCTTCATCACTTCCGAAATTATTTTGAAATGTTGCATCAGTTAGTGTATAGCCAAATGTGAGCGGCATCGAAAAGTTTGAGTTTTTTTCCATCAAATCATAATTCAATAGAAGTTCAAGTCCTTTGACACTTACCTCACCTGCATTAAATTGATCTAATGAGCCTGTTCCGCCGCTAGCCGCTAAATCGCTGCCCAAAAGATTGCTGTAATCGTTGTAAAATGCAACGGCTTCACCTCTAATTCCTCTATAGTTAAATCGTGTTCCTAATTCGTAATTAATACTTTCTTCTGCCTTTTGTCCCGATTGATTTCCTGGTGGTGAAAATCCTTTGTGGATGCCAGCAAAAATTGAGGTTAAATTATTTAACTTATAGTTTATTCCAATACCAGGAATGAAAATCGCTACATTATTATCTCTAGTCGAAAGATCATTACCGCTTCTATTTGGGTCATCACTACCAAAGTTTTCTCTTTGAAGCTTAATGTCTTCGTATCTGATACCGGGAGTGACCGTTAAATTTTTATATTTTAATTTATATAAAATCGAAGCTGCAAATGCTTTAGCGCTGCTAATTCGGTTTGCATCCGAGCCACGTGCTGCGGCAGTGGTCAAATTCATCTGTTGGTTGATTATGTTGTATCCATCTTTCCATTGAAAACGATCTTCTTCATCATAATGATAGCGGAGGCCAATCTCTAAATCGTGAAATACTTGTTCGCCATTCCAGTGAAAATCTAATTTCGTTTGAATTCCCTTGGATATATACGCTCTATTGTTAGCTTTTACTAATAAAGCATCCGCTGCAGAATTTGATGTGCCTCTAATGATATCCATATAAGGGGTGTATGCAGTTGGGTTGTTCACTATTGATGCAATTTTTACTTTATCTCCATCAACAACCACATCATTTAATTTATACCAATTTCTTGAAAAACCGTTGTAATATCCACTGGTTGTAATTTTTAAAAAGTTAGAAACGTTTATCTCGTGCGTTAATAAAAATTGCTGGTGTTTATTTGTCATTTTATCCTTTTGAGAGGCTGCATAACGGGCAAAAGGAGATTCATTAAAATCAGACTCGGTAAGGCCTAAGTAAGTTTCGTTTGAAACTTCATCTGAATATTGAAACTTAAAGGTCAGTGCTTGATTGTATTTAGCTGTCTCTTTACTTTTGATTTTAAATTTAGCAACTACATCATTTTTGTCAAATCCTGTATTTCGATTATTTAAAAGGTCTTTAAATCCTTTAGAGTTGTTTTTTAGGTATTCTAAAGAATATCCAAATTGTGACTTGGAATCGCCAATCCTGACATGTGTTTGGTGTGTATTGAAACTTCCGTAACTTGATTTAAGACTTCCTTTAAATGCATTCGGAATTTGATTACTCACCAAATTAATAGCTCCTCCAGTTGTGAATGGACCATACTGAATTTGACTACTTCCTTTTAATATTTCTACTGCTTGCATGCGCGCAATTGATGGAAAATAATATGCTGCAGGTGCACTGTAAGGAGCAGGAGCTATCAAAACACCGTCTTCCATAACCGAAATTTTTGCACTTCTTTCTGGAGAAGTTCCTCGTAAACTAATATTTGGACGTAGTCCAAAACCATCTTCCTCGTAAATTGAAACACCCGGAACAGTTCTCAAAACACGGTTAATATCAGTATATCCAAATTTTTCTAATTCTTTTGGAGAAAGGTAGTATGAAGAACCGGATCTGTTTTCAGCCTCATATTTACTCCCAAAAATCACTTTGGTGCTAATAAAGACTTGATCTAATTCCTGAATTGAATCATTTGATTCTGTTTTGGTTTGTTGAGCATTTATAATTCCTATACTCATTATAGCTAGTAGTAATATGCGGTATTTCATTTAATTCTTATTTAGACTTATTAAAAATAATATTAGTTTTCTGCGACAAATATACAAACCATTTTTAGTTAAACAAAATTTATTTAGATTAATTATAAATAAAATAAATAATCTCTGTTGGTAGCTTCGATATTATCTCTTGTTGTAGTTATAAATACCAAAAAAAGCCCTAAATTTGCATGCAATTAAACCTAATTGCAATGCAAGCACACCTTTCAAAAATTGTTGGCGAAGGTCTTACCTACGACGACGTACTCCTAATTCCTGCTTATTCTGAGGTATTACCACGAGAAGTTAGTATAAAGACTAGCTTTACACGAAACATAAGCCTAAACGTTCCTATAGTTTCTGCAGCTATGGATACCGTTACTGAAAGTGCAATGGCTATTGCCATAGCGCGTGAAGGAGGTATTGGTGTATTGCATAAAAATATGTCTATAAGTCAACAAGCTATTGAAGTCCGAAAAGTTAAACGTGCGGAAAGCGGAATGATCATTGACCCAGTTACACTAGATTTAGATGCTATTGTGAGTGATGCTAAGAAAAGTATGCAAGAACACAGTATTGGCGGGATTCCAATTGTCGATTCAAATGGATTATTGAAAGGAATTGTAACCAACAGAGATTTAAGATTTGAAAAAAACAATAATCGTCCCATCACTGAGGTGATGACCGCTCAAGATTTAGTTACGACTTCTGAAGGGACTTCTCTTCAACAAGCTGAAGTTATTCTTCAGGAAAACAAAATAGAAAAACTTCCAGTTGTTGATAAAGATTTTAAGCTCATTGGCTTAATAACTTTTCGTGATATTACCAAACTTACTCAGAAGCCTATTTCTAATAAAGATCATTATGGTCGTTTGCGCGTAGCTGCGGCTATTGGCGTTACCCATGATGCAGTAGAGCGTACTTCCGCACTTGTTCAATCTGGTGTGGATGCTATTGTTATAGATACTGCGCATGGACACACCAAAGGTGTGGTGTCTGTACTTAAAAGCATTAAAAAGGAGTTTCCGGAATTAGATGTAGTTGTTGGGAATATCGCTACAGCTGAGGCAGCCAAGTATTTGGTTAACGCTGGTGCCGATGCTGTTAAAGTTGGAATTGGTCCCGGTTCTATATGTACAACAAGAGTTGTTGCAGGGGTTGGTTTTCCTCAATTCTCTGCTGTGCTTGAAGTTGCAGCTGCACTAAAAGGCTCGGGCGTTCCTGTTATTGCCGATGGTGGAATTCGTTATACAGGAGATATTCCAAAAGCCTTAGCCGCAGGAGCCGATTGTGTGATGTTAGGTTCACTACTGGCGGGTACCAAAGAATCCCCAGGAGAAACCATTATTTACGAAGGGCGTAAGTTTAAATCATACAGAGGGATGGGTTCTGTAGAAGCCATGAAAGAAGGAAGTAAGGATCGTTATTTCCAAGACGTCGAAGATGATATTAAGAAGTTAGTTCCAGAAGGTATTGTAGGCCGCGTCCCTTATAAAGGAGACCTTTATGAAAGTATTCATCAATTTGTTGGTGGTATTCGCGCGGGTATGGGATATTGCGGCGCAAAAGACATAGAAACGCTAAAAGAAAACGGTAAGTTTGTAAAAATTACATCTTCTGGAATTAGTGAAAGTCACCCTCATAATGTTATGATTACCAAAGAAGCACCCAACTATTCGCGATAAGCTTGCGTACATTAATCAATTTTTTTACTTTTAAATTCTTTTAAAATATTTCACTATGCGTGCATTTTTTTTGCTCATAAATTTTCTGTTATTATTCCCAATTTTTGGCCAAGATCTACCAATTAACTCAGAAGTTTTAATGACGATAGACAGCGAGGAAATTACAGTTGATGAATTCATGAATGTTTATGAGAAAAACATCAACCTAGTTCAGGATAAACAACAAAAAAGTATTAAAGATTATTTAGATCTTTACATTAACTATAAATTGAAGCTTGCTGAAGCAAGGTCTCTGGGCTACGATAAAAAAGAGAGCTACTTGAGTGAATACAAAGGCTATAAAGAACAACTTATTAAAAACTATCTTACGGATAAAAAGATTACAGAAGAATTACTTCAAGAAGCGTATAGTCGAAAATTAGAAGAAGTAAAGGCTCAGCATATTTTGGTTCGTTTTAATTCTCAACAAGACACACGCTCAAAGCTCAACCAAATACAAGCCTTACGGAACCGTTTCTTAAATGAAGATTTTGAAACACTTCGAAAAGAGATACACGACGGCCAATCTATTTTTGTTGAAGATTTAGGGTATTTTTCGGCCTTCAAAATGGTTTACGATTTTGAAAATGCAGCATACAATACAGCTGTTGGAGAAATTTCTCAACCTTTTAAAACACAGTTTGGTTATCATGTGGTTAAAGTCCTTGACAAAAGGCGCTCGAGAGGAAAGGCTGAGGTTGCACACATCATGATTGCAAACAATTCAAAAGACACTACTCAAACACCTGAACAACGAATCAATGAACTTCATCGTTTATTGTTGCAAGGAGAGTCTTTTGAGAGCCTGGCTAAACAGTATTCAGATGATAAAAGTTCAGCAGCAAATGGCGGAAAATTAAAACCCTTTGCTTCTGGTGAAATTAATTCTGAGATTTTTGTCGATACAGCATTCAATCTGAATGAGGGTGAGATTTCAACTCCGATCCAATCTCAGTTTGGATGGCACATCATAAAGTTGTATGCTCAAATCCCAGTTGAAGATTTTGAAAATATAAAATACGATTTGGAACAAAAAGTAAAACGCGACAGTAGATCCTCAATTATTAAGAAAAAAATGATTGAATCTCTTAAAAAGCAATATCAAATTGATGCCGCAGATCTCCCCACTATTTCTAATTTGTTTGTTTATGACAACGAATCGAAAGAATGGATTTTGAAAGATACTAGTAAGAAACAAGCTCAGTTTATTAAAATAGAAGATCTTATTTTTACTTATGACGATTTTTTAGTTTTTTTAAATAAAAAATCTCCTAAAAAATTAAACGGGATACAGAAATCAAATTTTATAGCTGAACAATATGGCATTTTCTTAGAAGATCAATTGTTGGAATATAAAAAAGAACAACTTCCTTTTGAAAATTTAGAGTATGCACAAATTCTTAAAGAATATGAAGAGGGGTTACTTCTTTTTGACATCATGCAAGAAAAAATATGGGATGGTGCTAAAAACGATTCTACAGGTCTTTTAGCCCACTACCAAGAGCATATAAACAAGTTTAGTTCTCCAGCCCAATTGACAGCTAGTATTGCTCGATCCTCAAAAAAAGCCACGCTGAAAAAAACAAAAAAATTGTGGGAAAATGGTAGTTCGAACGAAGCCATCACATCAGCTTTAAATGCTAAAGAGCAAAAAGTTATTCTATCTAGTGGATCTTTTAATATTGACGATCCTCTTTTACCAAAACAAACTCAATTTACAACTGGTATTTCTTCTATTTATTCGCTTGAGGACGGTTATGTCCTTTTAAATATTACAGCTTTAGCTCCCGAAAAAAACTTATCCTTTGAAGCCTCGAAGGGGGCTGTTATCTCAAGTTATCAAGAGACGCTTGAAAAACAATGGATTCAAAACTTAAGAAAAAAATATAATTTTTCAGTAAACAATGAAATGCTAGAAGCATTATCTTCAAAAGTTTCGCAATAATGTTTAGAAATGCACTTCCTTTTTTTTCTTTAATTTTTCTTTTTTTGTCCTGTGAATTATCCACTTCATCTAAAAATGGCTTTCCTTTAGCAAGAGTTAATGATGAGTATTTGATGCTTGACGATGTTGATTTTTCTGAAATGCAAGGGATTAAAACTGAAGACAGCTTACTCCATATTCAGACGGTCATTAGAAATTGGGCGACACAACAATTGCTCATCGATGGAGCAAGAATAAACCTTGGAGAAGAACAGCAAACAGACTTCAGAAGTCTTGTAAAACAGTACGAAACTGATTTGTATACATCTGCGTATACAGAAGCCTTAGTAAAACGCAATTTAGATACTACCCTAACCCAAGAAGAATTAACGACAACTTATAATCAAAATAAAGAGCTGTTTGTTTTGAAGGAAGATTTAATTAAACTTCGCTACATCAACATAGAATTAAATATGTCCAATAGTCAGGAAATTAAACGTCGTTTCAAGCGTTACAGTTCAGAAGACAAAGCGCTTTTAGATACTATTTCCATACAATTTAATTCATTCTTTTTAAATGACTCAATTTGGATTAAAGCTGATCAAGTGATTTCGAAAATTAAACCGCTACAAAAAGGATTTAATAAGCTGTTGCTAAAAAAACCAAATTTTATTCAGCTCAACGACTCTTTAGAGTTATATTTGATTAAAATAAATGAAGTACTTGCGCCAGGAATGCAAGCCCCAATGGAATATGTATTACCTACATTACGTCAAATTATCATCAATAAACGTAAGCTGATACTAATTAATCAGTTGAAAAAAGAAATTGTAAATGATGCCATCAATAATAAAAAATTTGAAATTTATGACTAAGTCCCTATCCATTTTAGCAATTCTCAGTTTAATGGTCTTCAGTCAGTTATCTGCACAAGAAATAATTGAAGATAAAATAGAAGAAGTTCGAGAAGTTCAGCTTGATTCTACGCAACTCATAAAAATTGATGGCGTTGCTGCGGTTATTGGGGATTTTGTCGTCTTGGATTCAGATATTGACAAACAATTTGCTCAACTTGAGGCCAGTGGTGTTTCAACTAAAGAGATTACAAGATGCCAACTTTTTGGTAAACTTCTTGAAGATAAATTATACATGCACCATGCAGTAATTGATAGTATAGAGGTTAATGATGCAGAAATTCGTTCTTATGTTGATCAACAGCTTGAAGGCTTTGCGCAGCAAATTGGTTCTATGGATAAACTCATAGCTTATTATAACAAGTCGTCCGAACAGGAACTAAGAGACGAGATGTATGAGTTAAACAAGAATGGGAAAATGGCATCAATGATGCAGCAACAAATTATAGATGAAATTGAAGTGACTCCAGAAGAAGTTCGACAATTTTTCAATAAAATTCCAGTAGAAGAGCGACCACTTTTTGGAACAGAGTTGCGTGTTGCTCAGATTGTTATCATTCCACAGACTACTCAAGATGAAATAGATAAAGTTGTAAAAAGGCTAAGAGAGTTTAGAGCCGATGTTATTGATAATGGTGCAAGTTTTACAACCAAAGCCGTTCTGTATTCTGAAGATCCGGGATCGAAACGTTCTGGAGGAAAGATGACCCTTAACAAAAAACGCCCTATGATGGTGAAAGAGTTTAGAGAGGTTGCATTTTCTTTACAAGAAGGCGATGTTTCGGAACCCTTTAAAACAGATTTTGGATATCATATAATATTTCTGGAAAAAGTTAGAGGACAAGAATACGACGTAAGGCATATTTTACTCCGTCCAAAACTAAACGATAAGGCAATCTTAGCTGCAAAAGAAAAGCTAGAAAATGTTCGTCAATCTATTGTGGATGGAGACCTTTCCTTTGCCGACGCTGCCAAAGAAGTAAGTGATGAAAAAGAAACCAAATTTGACGGTGGTCAATTGCGTAATCCTGAAACTCAAGATTATAATTTTGAACTGACTAAAATGGATCCTGAATTATACGCCCAAATTCAAAATATCGGAGATAATGAAGTGAGTCCTGTTTATAAAGATGGTGACCGAATTAATCCTATAAAATTTAAAATTTTGACAGTCACCCAACGCACAGATGAGCATGAGGCAGATTTTGCTAAAGATTATTTGAAAATCAAAGCACTGGCATTACAAGAAAAGCAGCTCAATGCAATCGCCGATTGGCAAGAAGAAAAAATTATGGATACTTACATAAAAATAAATGGTGAATTGAGAGCTTGTGATTTTAAGAGCAACTGGTTTAAAAATTAAGTACATTTCATGTCGGACGTCAATACATTAAATAACTTCCTTAAAAAATTTGAGCAACTCAAAAAAGAAATCGGCAAAGTTATAGTCGGTCAAGATGTAGTAATTGAGCATATTTTAATATCAATATTTTCTGGAGGGCATGTACTGCTTATTGGTGTCCCTGGATTAGCCAAAACGCTAATGGTAGATACTATTGCCAAAACTCTTGGTCTTGATTTTAAACGGATTCAATTCACACCAGACTTGATGCCCAGTGATATTTTGGGGAGTGAAATATTAAATAATGAGCGAAAATTTCAGTTCATTAAAGGGCCTATATTTTCAAATATTGTTTTGGCCGATGAAATAAACAGAACACCTCCAAAAACACAAGCCGCACTTTTAGAGGCTATGCAGGAACGTTCTGTTACTGTTGCTGGTCAACATTATAAATTAGACCAGCCCTACTTTGTTTTGGCTACACAAAACCCCATTGAACAGGAAGGAACATACCCACTTCCTGAAGCTCAATTGGATCGTTTTATGTTTGCCATAAACCTTGAGTACCCATCATTTGATGAAGAAGTAGAAGTTGTAAAGCAAACAACTTCGGAAAAACAAGCAAATTTAGATGTTATATTTGACAGTAGCCAGCTCATTGAATTTCAACAGCTTATTCGAAAAACGCCTGTGGCGGATAATGTTGTGGAATATGCCGTTAAACTAATATCCAGGTCAAGACCAGGCACTAAATATACTGCTGAACTTGTTGGTCAATTTGTGGAATGGGGTGCAGGACCAAGAGCATCCCAAAATTTAATTTTAGCCGCTAAAACTCACGCTGTATTAAAAGGCAAATACACGCCAGATATTGAAGATGTTCAGGCTGTAGCCATAAGTGTACTACGCCACAGAATCATCAAGAACTACAAGGCTGCAGCTGAGGGAGTCAGTATTGAGCAAATTATTGAAAGCTTGTTCTAAATTTTTCGATATATTTTGATTTTTTATTGCCTTAAGATTACACATAAATTTGTACATTTATCCCCGATTTTAAATTTCATCCCGTTATGGCTTTCGACATAGATATCATAAAAAAAGTTTACCAGCAAATGTCATCAAAAGTTGACAATGCACGAGAGGTAGTTGGACATCCTCTTACCCTTTCAGAAAAAATACTTTATAATCACCTTTGGGACTCAGATCTCAAAAAAGCATTTGAGCGTGGTAAAGATTATGTAGATTTTGCACCAGACCGTATCGCATGTCAAGATGCTACAGCACAAATGGCATTGTTACAATTCATGCAGGCTGGAAAGAAAAAGGTAGCTGTACCAACAACGGTTCATTGCGATCACCTAATCCAGGCCAAAGTAGGCGCAACAAAAGATTTACAATCAGCACTCAATAACAGTAATGAGGTTTTTAATTTTTTAGAATCAGTATCCAACAAATATGGTATTGGATTTTGGAAGCCAGGTGCAGGAATAATTCATCAAGTTGTATTGGAAAACTATGCGTTTCCTGGTGGGATGATGATAGGGACAGACTCCCATACTGTAAATGCGGGTGGTCTTGGAATGGTTGCTATTGGTGTTGGTGGTGCAGATGCTGTTGATGTGATGGCAGGAATGCCATGGGAGTTAAAATTTCCTAAACTAATTGGAGTTAAACTTACAGGGAAACTTTCTGGTTGGACTGCTCCTAAGGATGTAATTCTTAAAGTTGCAGGTATTTTAACTGCCAAAGGTGGAACTGGTGCTATAGTTGAGTATTTTGGCCCTGGAGCAGAATCAATGTCTTGTACTGGAAAAGGAACCATTTGTAACATGGGTGCTGAAATTGGAGCAACTACATCTACATTTGGATATGATGCTTCAATGGAACGTTATCTGCGCGCGACTGATCGTAGTGATGTAGCTGATGCCGCTAACCAAGTAAAAGACTATTTGACTGCTGACCCCGAGGTCTATGCAAATCCCGAAAAATATTTTGATGAGCTAATAGAAATCAATTTATCTGAACTCATGCCTCATCTTAACGGTCCTTTCACACCAGATTTAGCAACACCTGTTGGTACAATGACTGCAAAAGCTAAAGAGAATGACTGGCCTCTTAAGGTAGAGTGGGGTTTAATTGGCTCTTGTACCAATTCTTCATATGAAGATTTATCTCGTGCAGCCTCTATTGCGCAACAAGCATTAGATAAAGGTCTAAGTACTAAGGCAGAGTTTGGTATTAATCCTGGTTCAGAACAAGTACGTTATACAGCCGACCGTGATGGTATTTTAAATGTCTTTGAACAACTCGATGCAAAGATATTTACCAATGCATGTGGACCTTGTATCGGACAATGGGCACGTTACGAAGACCCAAAAAACGCTCCAAAAAATAGTATTGTGCACTCGTTCAATAGAAACTTTGCAAAACGTGCTGATGGAAATCCAAATACCCATGCTTTTGTGGCTTCCCCAGAGCTTGTAGCGGCTATCGCTATTTCTGGGCGATTAGATTTTAATCCGCTGACCGATACTTTAGTTAATGATCATGGCGATGTTGTAAAACTTGATGAACCTACTGGTTTTGAATTGCCTGAAAATGGTTTTGATGTTGAAGACGCAGGGTACCTTGCCCCAGTCGAAGACGGTAGTGGAGTAGAGGTAGTTGTTGCTGGGGATTCAGAGCGATTGGAATTACTAACCCCATTTGATCCGATTGGGAACAGTATTATTGGCGCTAAATTACTGATCAAAGCTCACGGTAAGTGTACTACAGATCATATTTCTATGGCTGGGCCTTGGTTACGCTATAGAGGTCATTTAGATAATATTTCGAATAATTGTTTGATTGGCGCTGTAAATGCGTTCAATATGAAGACAAATTTTGTAAAAAGTCAATTGAATGGTGAGTATGATGCCGTTCCTAAAACCCAACGTGCCTACAAAGATGCTGGAATTTATACAGTTGTTGTTGGTGACCACAACTATGGTGAAGGATCCTCAAGAGAACATGCTGCTATGGAGCCACGTCATCTAGGTGTTGCTGCTGTGATTGTAAAATCTTTTGCGCGTATCCACGAAACTAATCTGAAAAAACAAGGGATGTTAGGACTTACCTTTGCAAATGAAGCCGACTATGATTTGATTCAAGAAGACGATACGTTCAATTTCTTAGACTTAGATAAGTTTGCACCTGGTAAACCCTTGAACATTGAAGTTGTTCATACAGACGGTACAAGCGATACAATTTCTGTAAATCACACCTACAATAATTCACAGATTGAATGGTTTAACGAAGGCTCTGCTTTAAACTTGATTAAGAAACAAAACGCTTAAATTTTAATTTTTCGTTTTAAGCCTTAATCAGTTTTGATCACTTATATGCCTTGAAGACAATAATTCGAAAAAGAATAAGCTCATCAAAATCATTGAGTAAGCATATATACTGTCCTCTATAGGAATAGTGCCCATTCGAATGCCTAAATTTTCAGCATTATTATACCATACGACTTGATTTTCGATCCAACTTCCTGTAAGAACACCATTCACAATAAAAAATGGAATTAACATCACCAAAAAAGTCAGAAAGAAGTGTTGCAGTAGTTTTGGATTATATTTTAAAACAATGAGTGTTAGTGGGATTGCTAAACTAAAATTAACGAGTGTATACCATTTGTCATAGTTGAAGATTAATACGAATACTAGTGTAAGTATCAAACCAACAGCAATTGATTTTGAACTGTTCTCTCCAAGTTTCATTTTAGGAAAATACAAAAGGAGGGCATAGTGTGTAAATACACAGGCAAAAGGAATGCATATAAAGAAAAGCCATTCTTCTAGTGGGAGACTTAGAATTTTGGTATTTAGAAAGTAATCAGGGTTGAAACCCCAAATTCCATTTATTGTAAAAATCACATCCCACGGAATAAAAACGGCCATAGTTATCATCAGGGAAATGAATAACCAATGAAACTTTTTATACAGTTGAAGTCTTGGATGAAAACTGTAGATAAACGGAATCGAAATAGATCCAATATTTAGCCACAAGTATAAAGTGTTCACAATTTATTTTTTAAAATATTTGAAGGGCACCACCAACATACCAAAGCATTCACCATCGCCTTTTCCTAAATGTTTATGGTGGATTTTGTGCGCCCGGCGCACCCCCTTGGCATACCAATTATTGGCTTTTCGAAACATTTTGAATCGTTGATGGATGAAAATGTCATGCACTATAAAATAAGTAGCGCCGTATGCCATTATCCCTAGTCCAATAGGAAGTCCAGCCCAAAAGCCTTCATAACTCCAGAAGTAAAAGCAAGTCATGCTTACCACTGCATAGAAGATAAAAAAGGCATCATTGCGTTCGAACCAACTGTCATGGTCCTTGTGGTGATGGTCTCTATGTAGGTGCCATAAAAAGCCATGCATTATGTATTTGTGTGTAAACCATGCCATGAATTCCATTATGCCAAAAGTGGCTAGAAATACAGCAATCCATAAGAGTACGTTCATAATCTTAAGCTTATAATAGATTCAGTTGATATTTAACATAACTGCGCGTCAACAGTTCTACTTTTTTATAATTAGGGACGCGAATTCGTGTATTTTTGATTTCTAAGGCCGGTGTTTTCTTTAGTTTTTTCAGTAATTGACTGTAATAACGATAAGCCATAAACACACCAAACTTTGCTTCTATTGGTAAAAGTTTTATTCCGTTCAATCCTTCAGCAAAATCATTTTCAATATTATCGATAATATGTTGTTTGGCAATTTCATCAAGGTTATTTAGGTCTGTGTTGGGGAAATACGTTCTGTTGAGTTCGTCGTGATCTGCCTTTAAATCTCTCAAAAAATTAACTTTTTGAAATGCAGAGCCTAAAGCCATTGCAGGTTTTTTTAATGCGTCGTACTTTTCCTGATCACCGTTTACAAACACTTTTAGGCACATCAAACCTACAACATCAGCAGAGCCATAGATGTAATTCTTGAATTCTTCTTCTGTTTTGTAAATAGATTTATGCAAATCTAAGCGCATGGAATTCATGAACGCTTCAACCAGTTCTCTGTCAATATTACATTTGTAGTAGGTGTGTTGAAATGCATTTAAGATAGGGTTTAAGCTGATTTTGTTTTTAAGTGCAACTTCTAAATCTGCTTCAAACTTAATAAAGAGATCTTTCTTTGGGTATTCGTGAAATGAGTCGACAATTTCGTCGGCCAATCGAACAAATCCATAGATATTGTAAATGTCTTGACGAATAGAGTTGGCCAGCATTTTGGTTGCCATCGAAAAAGATGTGCTGTAGGTTTTGGTGACAATTTTACTGCAGTCTTTGGATACAGTGTCGAAAATAGATTTCATAAACTCTTACTTTTAATACCAATACAAAAATTAATCACAAAACTTTTTGAATCAGTTCTGCGGTCAACTTTCCGGAGATTAGGGACGGGGGGACACCAGGTCCAGGCACAGTTAATTGCCCCGTAAAATATAAGTTCTCAACTTTTTTACTTTTCAATTTTGGTCGGAGAAATGCGGTTTGTAGTAGCGTGTTAGCCATTCCATAAGCATTTCCTTTGTATGAGTTATAGTCTTTTATAAAGTCATTCACACAAAACGACTCTTTAAAGATAATATTATTTTTAACATTTTGCTCAGTAACCGTTTCAAATCTTTGGATAATCTTGTCAAAGTAGATAGAACGTAACTCTTCTGTATCTTCCAGTCCTGGTGCTAGGGGAATCAAGAAAATACCTGCTTCTTTGCCTTTCGGAGCACAGGAATCATCAGTAATACTAGGGAAACTGGCGTAAAAAAGTGGTTTTTCTGGCCAAGCAGGATTATCGTAAATAGCTTCGGCATGAACATCAAAGTCAACATCAAAGAAAAGTGTATGATGATTCACATTTTTTAGTTTTTTATCAAACCCTACATAAAACAACAAAGACGATGGAGCAAAGGTTTTTTTAGACCAATATTTTTCAGAATATTGGCGGTATTTCTTTTTTAAAAGGGTTTCAGTGTGGTGATAATCCGCACCGCTTAGCACTAGGTCGCAGTAGTTTTTTTCCCCGTCTATTTCGATTCCGTTTGCTTTACCGTTATCCACCAGTATTGAAGTTACATTAGCATCAGTTTCTATGCAAACACCCAATTCTTTTGCGAGCTGTTCCATCGCTAAAATAACCTGATACATCCCTTGCTTTGGATGGAAGGTACCTAGTCCAAAATCGGCGTAATTCATGAAGCTGTAAAACGATGGAGTATCACTGGGTTTTGCTCCTAAAAACAATACTGGAAATTCCAAAATTTGTGCAAGTCTATTGTTTTTGAACCGCTTTCTAACATCCCGCTTAATAGTACTCAAAAATTGGTTTAGTTTCATTACAGTCTTTGGGGTAACCAATTCTAAAGGAGAAACTCCAGGATTGTATACCAAGTCTTTTATTGCAATGTCGTAATTGCTTTTTGCTACATCGATAAATTCTTTAAGTTTTTTTGAACTACCGGGTTCCTCATTTTCAAAAGCAGCGTAGATTTTTTCTAAACTATCCTCTATGCTTATAAAATCATTTTTACCAAAATAGACACTATAAGCAGGATTTAGCTTTTCTAGGGAGTAATACTCCGAGGGATGCTTTTGGAAATCACCAAAAAAACGTTCAAAAACATCAGGCATCCAGTACCATGTGGGTCCAATATCGAAAGTGAAGCCTTCTTTTTTAAGCTGACGTGCACGCCCACCTATAGTTTTGTTTTTTTCAAAAACGGTCACTTGGTATCCTGCCTGGGCAAGGTAGCATGCTGCAGCAAGTGACGAAAAGCCTGAGCCTATTATATGTATTGTCTTCTTCATTTGTGTATAAATGTAGTAAAAAGACTATACAGACTCATACTGTAAAAGTGTTTTTTACAAATCTTTAACTAAATCCTCTATTTTATCATACAACATTATATTTTTCGGGACGTTTTCCGGATTTAAATTTCGAATTCTATGTCCAATGAGTTTCGCACTATTTTTATTCACACTCAAGTATTCTTCAGAAAATATTTTCAAGTAATTGTGTATTTCATTGTCACTTGGTTTAATTGTAAAATAAGATATGTATATTATATCATCATAAAGTTTATTGATGTATTTCAAGTTATTCAAAGGTATGTTTTCGCCTAGAAAAATTGTGTGATATCCTAAACTCAAAATCTCATAATTAATAAATAATAAACCCAAATCATGCGTTTCGTTTTCAGGCAAGAAAAGTACAACTGTTTTGGTGCTAGGCCGAGGGTCTGTACTCTGCAGGCGCTCGATGTGTACCAAAATCTTTTGTTTAATATGAACAGTTAAAAAATGTTCATGTGATGGAGAGATAGTATTTGTTTGCCAAAGCATGCCCAAATCAAAAAGTAAGGGAATGAAAACCTCATAGAATATGGTCCTGAAGCTTTTTTCTTCAAGTAAGCTGTTGTATGTGTTGTAAAATAGAATTTGATCAAAGTTGAGCATTGCCAATTTAAAAGCAACTATGGCTTGGCTATCGTTTTTACCCATGAATGCTAATTCTCTTGTTTTTGGTGCAAGTTCCGTCTCGTCTAATGCGGCAATTTTAGAAATTTTAAAACCATTGCTGTTCAAAAAACTAATATTGAGAAGCTTCTGAAGATTGTTTAGGTCGTAATGCCTAATATTTGTTTTGCTGCGCTTGGGTTTAAGCAAGTTGTAACGCTTTTCCCATATGCGGATGGTATGCGCCTTTACACCAGAAAGGTTTTCAAGGTCTTTAATACTAAAGACGTGTTCAGTAGAGTTCATTATTATTTAGATTTAGGGTCTACTAAACTAATAAAAAAAAATGATAAAAGAAATGTTTGAAAAATAAGTGCGCACGAGAAGACTCGAACTTCCACGGGAATAATTCCCACTAGCCCCTCAAGCTAGCGCGTCTACCAATTCCGCCACGTGCGCAAAAACTTTGTAGAAAAAAAAGTTAAGACATTGCTTAACTTTTTGTGACTTGGCTGGGGCTCGAACCCAGGACCCTCTCCTTAAAAGGGAGATGCTCTACCAACTGAGCTACCAAGTCGGTTGGACTTGCTTTATGCGGCTGCAAAGATAATGGGTTTAATTAATAATACAATCTTTTTTTCTCAATATTTTTTCGTTTTTTTGTGTTATCACCTTTTGTGTGTTTCGTTTTAAAAAGTCATTACTATGATAGTTGCGTTGTTAGGTTATATGGGTTCAGGTAAATCGACTGTGGGTAAGGAGCTTGCAACAACACTTGCTTGTACTTTTTTGGATTTGGATGATTTTATTGAAAAACAAGAAAAACAATCTGTAACCGATTTATTTCAAACTAAGGGTCATGTTGAATTTAGAAAAATTGAAGCCAAAGCTGTACAAAATATTTGTAGGATTTACGTTGATTTAGTGCTTAGTCTAGGGGGTGGTACCCCTTGCTATGGTAATACCATGCAGTTTCTAAACCAACATCCGAATGTGAATACTGTATATCTAAAACTGTCAGTAAAAAATTTAACCAATCGTTTAATCTTAGAAAAATCTAAGCGTCCTCTCATTGCAAATGTTAATGACGCTGACTTATCTGAGTTTATAGCTAAACATTTGTTTGAGCGTTCAAACTTTTACAACCAAGCAAAGCTAAGTATTTCAGCCGACGATCAAAGCGTTGATCAAATTGTAGCAGAGATTGCTAATGATTTAGATGAGTACAACTTTTGAGTTGTCTTTTTCAAAAATAACATCAATATGCTCATTGAGGGAAGTGGATAGTGAGATTCCTTTGAAGTCGGCCTTGACAGGGTATTTTTTATGGTTTCTGTTTACAAGAACTGCAGTTTTAAATTGTGCAAGTGGGCTATCTAAAAAATGTTTAACGCCATAGATAAGCGTAGTGCCAGAATGTAAAACATCATCGATGAGAATCAAAGATTTACCAGCATAGTCTTCAGCTGCTATCGAAGTACTGATTTGCTCTGTTGGTTTTTTTTTGTTGATTTTAACGGCACACAATAGGACTTTAATTTCAGAGATATCCTCAAGCTGTTTTTTTATTTTTTCAGCTAAAACATAACCATTGGACTGAATTCCTGCCAGAATTACTTCTTTTTGATTAACATTAGTCTCATATATTTGATACGCAATACGTCTAATTTTATGATTTATTTCTCTATTGTTTAGAATGCAATTTTGTGTCAATGCCATACAATTCTTTTTTTTCAAATATAAAAAAGACATTTAAACTTAACTGCTTAATTTTTGTCAAAATCTAAGTAGCCTTCAATGTCTCTACGGTCTTTTTTTGTTGGTCGTCCTTCTCCTTTTTTACGGTAGTGCTCTTTAGCGAGTTTTAAAAGCTCTTTTGCTTCAAATTCAGACTTTGGCGTAGTGTCTTGCCTGTACTGGTCTACTAATTTTGCGCCAACACGACTTTTTGGCAAGTCAAGAACAGTCATTCGATAATTCACCTGATTAATACGAACGTTAATTTCATCAGTAGGGTAAACTTCTCTACTTGGTTTGACTATAGATTCATTAACTCGAACCTGTCCTTTTTTTGTTGCGTTAGAAGCTATTGTTCTTGTTTTGAAATAACGCAAACACCACAAAAACTTATCAATTCTCATATTTTTTTTAAAACTCTATTTTCTTTTACACAAAAATAGCATAATATTGTATCTTGCAGCTCCTAAAATGTTATTATGAGAAACAATTTTCTTTTCCTATTTATTTTTTCTCTTTTTGTTTTCAACTGTAATGAAGACGAAAATGAAACAACATCAATCCCTCCAAGGGATAGAGCTGAACAGCAAGCGAGTGATTTGGATACACTTCAAAATTATTTTAACACTCATTATTACAACTCAGGGGAATTGAATGCATTGACTACTTATCCTACTTTAGAAAATATTGTTATTTCCAAATTAGAAGAAGGTGACTTACAACCACCAAACACAACAATGTTGTCCAATGCTGTTGTGCAAAAAACAACAATTTACAACGATGTTTCTTATGAATATTACATTTTAAATATCGAACAAGGACTTGGTGAATCACCCCATTTTACAGATCAAGTTCGTGTGAACTATATTGGGACAACAATTGATGGTAATGAATTTGATCGTTCAGTAAGCCCTACAGACTTAGATCTAGTTTATACCATAACTGGTTGGAATAAAGTGTTGCCACAGTTTAATACTGCTAGTGCATTTGCAACTAACAATGATGGAACTGTAACTTTTGAGAATTACGGGATTGGACTTATGTTTTTGCCTTCAGGTCTTGCATACTTTAATAATGCAGTCTCAGGAATTCCTTCCTATTCATGTCTTATCTTTAAATTTGAATTATATCAGCACAAAGTTATGGATCACGACAATGATTTTATTCCAAGCTATTTGGAGGATGATGATGAGGATAGGGATATTTTTAATGATAACACGGACAGTGATTCATTCAGTAACTTCGCTGATAATGATGATGACGGTGATGGATATAAAACATACAGAGAGATCACATATATTACCCTAACAGGAGCTTCTCGCGCAGGTTTACTAGCTCAAATGCTAGCAGAAGAACCTCTAGCTTCTAATCAAATTTTTTCTGCTATTGATCAGGACGATAACGGTAGCTTTTCTGTAAAACTAATTACATTAGAAGATACAAATGGTAATGGTATTCCAAATTATTTAGATCCAAACGATGCAGCAACTTTAAATTAGTATCTTTAAACATAAAACACAAAAAAACCCGCAACAGCGGGTTTTTTTGTGCCACTATTTTTTTACTTTCTTGCCATTACTTTTTTTGCTTTTTCTACAATTGTAGATGAATCTAAACCATACTTTTTCATCAATTGTGCAGGTGTTCCCGATTCACCAAAGGTGTCGTTGGTAGCTACAAATTCTTGAGGAGTAGGTGCGTTGAGTGCAAGTACACGCGCAATACTTTCACCTAACCCGCCCAAGTGATTGTGTTCTTCGGCAGTCACAATGCATCCCGTTTTAGCTACAGATGCTAAAAGTGCTTTCTCATCTAGTGGTTTGATGGTGTGGTAGTTGAGAACATCAGCAGAAATCCCTTTTTCATTTAATTCTTTGGCAGCTTCAAGTGCTTCCCAAACAAGATGTCCAGTGGCGACTATAGTCACATCTGTACCTTCTTGTAAATGCACGGCTTTTCCTATTTCAAAAACTTGATCTTCAGCTGTAAAAATTGGCACAGAGGGGCGACCAAACCTTAGGTACACTGGACCATTGTATTCGGCTATTGCTATAGTTGCTGCCTTAGTTTGGTTGTAATCACATGGATTTATGACCACCATTCCTGGAAGCATTTTCATTAATCCTATATCTTCTAGAATTTGGTGTGTTGCACCATCTTCTCCTAAAGTTAAGCCTGCGTGTGAAGCACAAATTTTAACATTTTTACCAGAGTACGCGATTGATTGACGTATTTGATCGTAAACGCGACCTGTCGAAAAATTTGCAAATGTTCCTGTAAATGGAATTTTGCCTCCAATTGTGAGTCCTGCAGCAATACCTATCATATTTGCTTCTGCTATTCCAACTTGGAAAAAGCGGTCAGGGTTTTCATTTTTAAAAGCATCCATTTTGAGCGATCCTATCAGGTCTGCACAAAGTGCAACCACATTTGGGTTAGTTCTACCAAGCTCGGCTAGACCAGCTCCAAAACCACTTCTTGTATCTTTTTTTTCTGTGTATGAGTATGTTTTCATTGTTGTTGGTTTTGAATATTAATAATCGCCTAGTGTTTCGGGATTTTGCTCAAGGGCAGAAGCCAGTTGTTCGTCGTTTGGAGCTTTTCCGTGCCATGCGTGGGTGTGCATCATAAAGTCTACACCATTCCCCATCATAGTTTCTAAAAGCACACATACGGGTTTGCCTTTACCAGTTTCCGATTTTGCATTAGCCATTCCTTTCAATATAGCTTCTAAATTATTTCCATCTTTAATTTCCACAACAGTCCAATCAAAAGCTTCAAATTTAGCCTTTAAACTCCCCATATTTAAAACATCGTCAGTTGCTCCATCAATTTGTTTTCCATTCAAGTCAACAGTTGCAATAATGTTATCAATTTTTTTCGCTGAGGCGTACATGATCGCTTCCCAATTTTGACCTTCTTGAAGCTCTCCGTCACCATGAAGAGTGTAAACTAAATGAGGATCATTGTTTAGTTTTTTGGCCTGTGCAGCTCCAATTGCTACAGACATTCCTTGCCCCAGTGAACCCGATGCAATTCGTATCCCAGGCAATCCCTCGTGTGTTGTAGGGTGGCCTTGAAGTCTTGAATCTAGAAGTCTGAATGTATTTAATTCTTCAATTGGAAAATAACCACTGCGTGCAAGTACACTGTAAATTACCGGAGAAATATGTCCGTTTGATAGAAAGAATAAATCTTCATCATGACCGTCCATGTGAAAGCCTTCTTTTCTATCCATGATTTCCTTGTATAGAGCAACAAGAAATTCTGCACATCCTAGAGAGCCTCCAGGGTGGCCAGAATTGACTTTATGGACCATCCGTAAAATGTCGCGCCGGACTTGTGTTGTAAGCTCATTTAGCTGTGTGATTGACATATTTGGTTTCTTAAAATTAGTTAGACCAAATTTAAATTTAATTTTTATTTGGCAATGCACTTTTCCTTATTATTTGTGACAAATAACTAACAACTTATTAAACATCTAATTTCCTGTTTTGGCTTCGCCATATATTTGTATATTTGAGCTTTAAAAGTCTATTGGTTTTACGGGCCAAAAGCCTATTTATTGATGAATTACTTACTCTGAATAAATAAATAATAATCCATTCAATTTTTGAAACTTGAAATTTGATTTATTAAAAAAGGATAAAAACACAAAGGCAAGAGCTGCTACACTTACAACGGATCACGGGGTTATTGAAACCCCAATTTTTATGCCAGTTGGCACGGTAGGCACAGTAAAAGGAGTGCACCAAAGAGAGCTAAAAAACGACATTAATCCAGATGTTATTTTGGGTAATACATACCACCTATACTTGAGGCCTCAAATTGAGATTTTAGAAAAAGCAGGCGGTTTACATAAGTTTATGAATTGGGATCGTAACATTCTTACTGATTCAGGAGGTTATCAGGTTTATTCGTTGTCTGCAAACAGAAAGATTAAAGAGGAAGGTGTAAAATTTAGAAGTCATATTGATGGTAGTTACCATGTCTTTACTCCAGAAAATGTTATGGAAATTCAGCGCAGTATCGGTGCTGATATAATTATGGCTTTTGACGAATGTACTCCTTATCCATGCGACTATAACTATGCCAAACGATCAATGCACATGACCCACAGATGGTTAGACCGTTGTATAAACCATCTTGATAATCTGCCTTTTAAATATGGATACAGTCAAGCGTTCTTTCCGATTGTTCAAGGAAGCACTTATAAAGATCTACGAAAACAATCTGCAGAGTATATTGCTAATGCAGATGCTGTTGGTAATGCCATTGGCGGATTATCGGTTGGTGAGCCAGCTGAAGAAATGTACGCCATGACAGATGTTGTTTGCGCTGTTTTACCAGAAGACAAGCCCCGTTACCTTATGGGAGTGGGTACACCAATAAACATCCTAGAAAATATTGCTTTGGGTATTGATATGTTTGATTGTGTTATGCCGACTAGGAATGCCCGCAATGGGATGTTATTTACTGCACACGGTACCATAAATATCAAAAACAGGAAATGGGCTGACGATTTTTCTCCGATTGATGAAATGGGCATCACATGGGTTGATACTGAATATTCTAAAGCATATTTAAAACACCTCTTTAGTGTAAATGAATTGCTAGGCAAACAAATTGCCACAATTCATAATCTAGGATTTTATTTGTGGTTGGTTCGTGAGGCTAGAAAGCGTATTTTAGCTGGAGATTTTGATACTTGGAAAACCAAAATGGTAGCCCAAATGGATAAGCGTTTGTAGTTTATGAAGATTTTCGATTGGTACATCCTGAAGCGATACTTGCTTACATTTTTCTTAATGTTGTTGCTGTTTATCCCTATAGGAATAACTGTTAATTTGGCAGAAAAAATTGATCGAATACTTGAAAATAAAGTCCCCTTTGAAGAAGTAGTTGCCTATTATGTTGATTTTACTATATATTTTGCAAACCTACTTTTTCCTTTATTTTTATTTTTATCGGTAATTTGGTTTACCTCAAAATTAGCCAACAATACTGAAATAGTTGCCTTTTTGAGTTCTGGTATTTCTTTTTCAAGATTTCTTAGACCTTATTTCATTGGAGCAACCATTATTGCTGTTTTGGCTCTTCTTTTGGGGTTATATTGGGCTCCAGTTGCCAGTAAAGGGTTTAATGAGTTCACTTACAAGTACTTAAAGAATAAGAAGGTTGTAGAAACACAATACATTTATCAACAAATCAATGAAAATGAATATATCTATGTAAGTAATTTTGACACAAAATCGATGCGTGGAAACAATTTCACTCTTGAACATTTTGACGGAAATAGATTAGAGTATAAAATTCATGCCAATGCTATTCGTTATATTGAAGAGGATAGTACATACCGTTTGTCCAACTACAATTTACGCCGAATAGGAATTGATGATGATTCATTAGTATTTAAACGTCGTTTAGACACTCTTTTGGGGTTTGATCTTCAAGATCTAACTCCGCCAATGTATGTAGCAGAAACATTAACTGCTAGTGAGTTGTCCGATTTTATTGATCGAGAAGAAGCTCGGGGTTCATCCAATATAAATAGGTACAGGGTAGTTCAATACAAAAAATTGAGTTTACCTGTTTCAGTTTTTATTTTGACTATTATTGCAGTTGCTGTATCTTCTATAAAGCGCAGAGGTGGTATGGGGGTTAATTTGGCTTTTGGAATTGTAATTGCTATGACCTATGTATTCTTTGATAAAGTTTTCAGCGTGATGGCTGAACAGTCAGACTTTTCTCCTCTGGTAGCTGTTTGGTTCCCAAATATTATTTTTGGTATACTAGCAATCTATCTTTTGTTCAATGCTAAGCGATAAATTTAAGAATCAAATCCACCTGCATTTTTTGGTCTTTATTGCTGGATTTACGGCAATTTTAGGTGAATTAATTTCACTTGATGCTACACCACTTGTTTGGTATCGGATGGTTATTGCAGGTCTACTGATGTTTTTTTTCATCAAAATAAAAAAGATAAGCCTCAAAGTATCAATAAAAGCCCTAGTTCAATTTTCTTTAGCAGGTATTATTATTGCTTTACATTGGATTACTTTTTTTGCATCCATAAAAGCCTCCAATATATCCATAGCCTTAGCTATGTTTTCTACTGGTGCTTTTTTTGCTTCACTCATTGAACCTATCTTTTACAAAAGGAAAATCATTAAGTATGAACTCTTTTTTGGTTTAATTGTAACGCTTGGAATTTTTCTTATTATGCAAACCGAGTTGAAGTTCCTGTTAGGTATACTTTTAGGGATATCATCTGCTTTATTCTCTACGCTATTTGCTGTTCTTAATGGAAAATTTGTTGCAGAACACAATGCCAGTACCATTTCTTTTTATGAATTTATTAGCGGAGTTGTGTTTATTTCTATTTGCTTATTTTTCACGTCAGATGGATTCGATAGAGAATTTTTTAATCTTTCGCTCTCAGATTTGGGGTTCATATTTATTTTGGCTTCAATTTGTACGGCTTATGCCTTTATTGCTTCTGTCCACGTTATGAAATACCTCACACCTTACACCTTAGTGTTAACCTATAATTTGGAACCAATTTATGGAATTCTACTTGCGCTATTTCTATTTCCAGAGTCTGAGACCATGAGTACTTCTTTTTACTTAGGTGCATCGTTGATCATTAGTACTGTTGTTTTAAACGCTATTTTTAAACAAAAAAGCAACAAAATTAAATCTTAATTGAGGACTAAAGTATAAAGTTCATATATTTGTTGTCTTGCTAACCAAAAGCAATTTCTTATGGAATATTTAGAATTTGAATTACCAATAAAGGAACTGGAAGATCAACTTCAGAAATGCGAAATTATCGGCAAAGAAAGCGACGTTGATGTTACTGAAACATGTCAGCAAATCCAAACTAAACTTGAGCTTGCCAAGAAAGAAATTTATAAGAATTTAAGTCCTTGGCAGCGTGTCCAATTGTCTCGTCATCCGAATAGACCCTACACACTGGACTATATTAATGCATTAACAAAAGGGACTTTTTTAGAACTGCACGGCGATCGTAATTTTAAGGATGACAAAGCGATGATAGGCGGTCTTGGTAAAATTGGAGATCAAAGTTTTATGTTTATTGGACAACAAAAAGGATTCAATACCAAAACGCGTCAATACCGAAACTTTGGTATGGCCAATCCGGAAGGCTACAGAAAAGCCCTTCGATTGATGAAATCAGCCGAGAAATTTGGTATTCCAGTTGTTTCGCTAATTGATACGCCAGGGGCATACCCTGGGCTTGAAGCTGAAGAGCGTGGTCAAGGCGAGGCTATTGCTCGAAATATTTTGGAAATGACTCGTCTAAAGGTGCCCATCATTGTTGCCATCATTGGCGAAGGTGCTAGTGGTGGTGCTTTAGGTATTGGAGTAGGAGATAAGGTTCTTATGCTAGAAAACACATGGTACTCTGTAATTTCTCCTGAGTCATGTTCTTCTATTCTTTGGAGAAGTTGGGAATATAAAGAACAAGCAGCAGAAGCTTTGAAATTAACTGCCAAAGACATGAAGCGAATGAAATTAGTTGATCAAATTGTCAAAGAACCACTAGGAGGAGCCCATAAAGATCCCCAAAAGACATATTTAGCAATTGAAAATGCTATTTTGAAATCTTTCGATGAACTCAAAGTACTTTCACAAAATGAACTAGTAGAACAACGCATGGATAAATATGCGCAAATGGGGGTTTACAAAGACTAATAAACTACTATTGCCCTATTAAATTTTTTGGAAAGTTCGTTTTTATTGGCTATTAACAATAGTTATGACTTGTTAACAATTTTTTTGTTGAGTATTCGTTGATTAAAATTCGAACTCCACTGCTAATTTTTATGTACATTCGTAAGCATGAAACAACCAGAGTCTTATAAAAACTTTGCTACTGATCGATCAAAAATTATCAGTTTAGAGCAAGGTAAAATACCGCCACAAGCCATTGACCTTGAAGAAGTTGTCTTGGGCGCTATGATGATCGATAAAAAAGGAGTGGATGAAGTTATCGACATTCTCAGTATTGAATCTTTTTACAAACAAGCACACCAACATATTTTTGAAGCAATACTTTTGCTTTTTGAGAGTAGCCAACCCATTGACCTTTTAACGGTTTCCTCTCAACTTCGAAAGAACCAAAAATTAGACATTGTTGGTGGTGATTTTTACTTAATTGGACTCACTCAAAAGGTTTCATCTTCTGCTCATATTGAGTTTCATGCTCGTATAATATTACAAAAATTTATTCAGCGCAGTCTAATTAAGATTTCTAATGAAATAATTGAAGATTCATTTGACGAAACCAAAGATGTTTTTGACCTGCTTGATAAAGCAGAGTCAAAACTGTATGATGTCACGCAAGGCAACATAAAAAAATCAACTGAAACGGCTCAAGATTTGGTGTTTCAAGCCAAACGAAAAATTGAAGAAATATCCAATAAAGAGGGTTTAAGCGGTATACCATCTGGATTTGACAAAGTAGACAAACTCACGTCTGGATGGCAAGAAAGTGATCTTATAATTGTGGCTGCTCGACCTGGTATGGGTAAAACAGCACTTACGCTTTCTATGGCACGTAATATTGCCGTAAATCAAAATATTCCTGTAGCATTCTTTTCTTTGGAGATGTCTTCTGTTCAGTTGATCACGCGTTTGATTTCATCTGAAACAGGGCTAAGTTCAGAGAAATTGAGAACTGGAAAACTTGAAAAACACGAATGGGAACAACTCAATGTAAAAGTAAAATCTCTTGAGAAAGCACCTCTTTACATAGACGATACCCCATCATTATCTATTTTTGATTTACGTGCAAAAGCCAGACGTTTGGCCTCACAAAATGGAATCAAACTTATTATTGTTGATTATCTCCAACTAATGACGGCGGGAGGTAGCCAAAAAACTGGTAATCGAGAACAAGAGATTTCTATGATTTCTCGTAATCTAAAAGCTTTGGCTAAGGAACTTAGTGTTCCTGTTATAGCCCTTTCTCAGCTTTCTAGAGCTGTTGAGACAAGAGGTGGAAGTAAGCGTCCTTTGCTCTCTGATTTGAGAGAATCTGGTGCGATAGAGCAAGATGCCGATATTGTATCCTTCATTTACAGGCCAGAATATTATAAAATTGAAGAATGGGATGACGAAGAACACACGCCTTGTGAAGGTCAAGCGGAGTTCATCATAGCGAAACACCGAAATGGAGGACTCGATAACATTAGGTTAAAATTTATCGGTCATCTTGGTAAATTTGATAATTTAGATAATTTTGATTCTCCTTTTGATGCTGAGTTCCATTCCAAAATGAATGCCGCTGCTAATGACGATACCTTTGCTGAAGACAACTCGATTCAAATGGATCCGAATGATGCATTTGGCCCCCCGGATGACGATACGCCATACTAATTCTAAATACGGAATTGTCCATGCAGCGTAGATCTCTTTTGTTGGTTTTTTTTCTTTGTTTTTTCACAAATTCATTTGCTAGTTACATCCTCATTCCGATGGATGCCAAAACACAGAAAAACCATCTTAAAGCCTATGGTATTACATACTGGCTGCTTGAGCAAAATCAAAAAGTAAAATGGTTGCTGAATTACCGTGGAGGTGCATTTTTGGTATCTGATTCAAAACGGATTCAGAATGAGTGTCTTATTCGAGGCGTTTCTTATGAACTTATCAGTGACTCGCGAACAGCAGAAATCTTAGAAGACATTGGAAGTCCAAGTAAAAATATGGATGCTGTACTATTGGAGAAAGCACCAAAAATCGCTGTATACTCTCCAAGTGGGAAACAGCCGTGGGATGATGCAGTGACTTTAGTACTTACTTATGCGGAAATTCCTTATGATGTTATTTACGATACTGAAGTGCTTAATGATGCTCTTCTTGTGTATGATTGGTTACACTTACATCACGAAGATTTTACTGGACAATACGGTAAGTTCTATAGAGCATACCGTAATGCTGCTTGGTATATTGAACAGCAGAAAAATGCCCAAGCTCTCGCGAATGATCTAGGGTTTAAAAAAGTATCTGAGGCTAAATTAGCTGTAGCTCAAAAGATAAAAGCATATGTATTGGGTGGAGGGTTTATGTTTGCCATGTGTAGTGCTACGGATAGTTTTGATATTGCTTTAGCGGCTCAACAGCTCGACATTTGTGAACCAATGTTTGATGGGGATGGAACTACCCCTAACTACCAATTACAGCTCGATTTCAATTCGACTTTTGCCTTTAAAGAATTTGTTATTGAACGTGATCCTAATGTCTATGAGTTTTCCTCTATTGATCAAACAGCTCTGCGCCAAATTCCAAAAGAATCGGATTACTTTTCACTTATGGAATACTCTGCTAAATGGGACCCTGTTCCAACTATGCTTAATCAAAATCATACAGCACTTGTTAAGGGGTTCATGGGGCAAACAACAGCCTACAATCGCAGTCAAATTAAGTCCGATATTTTGGTTTTGGGCGAAAATAAACTCAATAATGAAGCCCGCTATATTCACGGAATAAAAGGAAAAGGTTTTTTTACTTTTTATGGAGGTCACGACCCTGAAGACTATACCCATAGAGTAGGGGATCCAAAAACAGAGCTGGAACTACACCCGACTTCTCCTGGATACCGACTCATTCTAAATAATGTACTCTTTCCAGCTGCAAAAAAGAAAAAGCAAAAAACTTAATTTCAAATGATATTAATTCGCTAACGTATGTTCAATTGAATTATATTCCGATAATACAGCCGTTGGTATGCCCACTCGTCCTTGAAAACAAAAAATTTTTAGTGATTTGCTGTTATAATTAAATCAAAAAAAAACCTGCTTTCATAAAGCAGGTTTTTTTTAGCGAATAATTTGTTATTAATCAGGCAGTAGCCTATTTTATCTTCTGTACTATGGCTTCAAAAGCCTTAGGGTCATTCATAGCTAAATCGGCTAGAACCTTGCGGTTGAGGTCGATATTGTTAGCTTTAAGTTTTCCCATAAATTGAGAATAAGACATTCCGTGTAGTCTTGCACCGGCGTTAATACGCATGATCCAAAGGGCACGAAAAGTTCTTTTCTTGTTTCTACGGTCTCTATACGCATAAAGCATGGCTTTATCCACTGCATTTTTTGCAACAGTCCATACGTTTTTACGTCGTCCAAAATAGCCTTTGGCTTGTTTTAGGACTTTTTTTCTGCGGGCTCTTTTGGCCACTGAATTTACTGATCTTGGCATAATGTTTCTGTTTTTGTAGTTGGCGTCCTAGTTATATTTCAGGATCTTTCTAAATTTGGCCAAACTCCATGGTTAAAAATTAATGTTACCTAAATTACGATTACTTTAAACGTAATTGTTGTTTGATGTTTGCCTCATCACTCTCGTGTACTAAAGTACTGTGAGTCAGGGCTAGCTTGCGTTTTTTGGACTTCTTTGTTAAAATGTGACTTTTAAACGCATGCTTTCTTTTGATTTTTCCAGAGCCAGTAAGCTTAAAGCGTTTCTTGGCACTAGATTTTGTTTTCATTTTTGGCATGTTCTGCTTTTTTATTTAGTTATTCGCTTTTATTTTTACTTTTTAATTGGGGCGATAAACATAATCATACGTTTTCCCTCAAGTTTTGGCATTTGTTCTACTTTACCAAGATCTTCTAAGTCCTGCGCTAGACGCAACAACAAAATTTGACCCTGTTCTTTAAAAATAATAGAACGTCCCTTAAAAAACACAAAAGCTTTCAATTTAGCACCTTCTTTCAAAAACTTTTCAGCGTGTTTTTTCTTGAAGTTGTAATCATGGTCATCAGTGTTTGGTCCAAAACGGATTTCCTTAACCACTACTTTTGCGGCTTTGGATTTTAATACTTTTTCGCGTTTCTTTTGTTCGTAAAGAAACTTTTTATAGTCCATTACTTTACATACTGGCGGTACAGCTTTCGGAGATATTTCTACAAGATCCAATCCTTGTTCATTGGCAAGAGCTAGTGCTGCGGAGAGTTTATACACTCCAATTTCAACATTGTCGCCAACCAAGCGCAATTCTTCAGAAGTTATTTTTCTGTTGATGCGGTGCTTGTCTTCTCTTATGACCCGCATTGGGCCTCTGCTTCTTCGTCTACGTATTGCTATGACTTTATTTTTTAGTTAAACTTAAAATTCTTTTAATGTCTTTTTAATCTCTTGCTCTATGATTGTTGAAAATTCATCAATTTTAATTGCTCCTAAATTTTCACCACCGTGCTGGCGGACAGAGAGTGTTTCGGTTTGTTCTTCTTGCTCGCCAACAATGATCATGAAGGGTATTTTTTTCATTTCGGCATCCCGAATTTTCTTACCCATGGTTTCATTTCTATTGTCAATGAGGCCGCGAATTTCGTTATTTTCTAACAAATTTAAAACTTTTTCGGCGTATTTCTCATATTTTTCACTGATGGTGAGTATTACAGCTTGTTCTGGCATTAGCCAAAGTGGGAAATTTCCACCTGTATGTTCAAGCAAAATTGCCACAAATCGTTCCAAACTTCCAAAGGGAGCGCGGTGGATCATAATCGGTCTGTGCAGTTCATTGTCTGATCCTTTGTAGGTCAAATCAAAACGCTCCGGTAGATTATAATCTACTTGTATGGTTCCCAGTTGCCAACTTCTTCCCAAGGCATCTTTAACCATAAAATCTAATTTTGGCCCATAAAAGGCAGCTTCTCCAGATTCCACAACAAAATCTAAGCCTTTAGATTCTGCAGCATTGATGATGGCTTGCTCCGCTTTTTCCCAGTTCTCAATAGTGCCTATGTACTTTTCTGGCGTGTTTGAATCTCGAACTGAAACTTGAGCTGTAAAATTTTCAAAACCTAGTGATCTGAAAACGTAGAGTACAAGATCAATAACATTTTTAAACTCCTGATCTAATTGATTTGGTCTGCAAAAAATATGCGCGTCATCTTGAGTAAAGCCCCTGACTCGTGTTAACCCATGTAATTCTCCACTTTGTTCATACCTGTAAACTGTACCAAATTCAGCATAGCGTTTTGGTAATTCCCTGTAGCTGTATGGTTTTGCATTGTAAATTTCACAATGATGTGGGCAATTCATTGGTTTTAATAAAAACTCTTCATCCTCTTTGGGTGTATTTATCGCTTGGAAACTATCTTCGCCATATTTTTCATAATGGCCCGAGGTAATATACAATTCTTTTTGACCAATGTGTGGAGTAACAACCATCTCGTAACCAGCTTTTATTTGTGCTTTTTTCAAAAAATCCTCTAAGCGTGAACGCAGCGCCGCACCATTAGGCAGCCACAAGGGAAGACCCTGGCCGACTTTTTTTGAAAAAGTGAATAACTCCAATTGCTTACCGAGCTTTCGGTGATCACGCTTTTTAGCTTCTTCCAACAAGGCTAAATATTCTTTAAGTTCTTTTTGTTTAGGGAAGGAAGTTCCATAGACTCTAGTTAATTGTTTGTTGTTTTCATCTCCTCGCCAATACGCACCAGCAACGCTTAATATCTTAACCGCTTTGATAATTCCTGTGTTTGGTATATGTCCTCCGCGGCACAAATCCGAGAATGTTGAATGATCACAAAAAGTGATTTCTCCATCCGTAAGGTTTTCGATGAGTTCTACTTTGTACTGGTTTCCTTCGTCTTTATACTTTTTTAAAGCCTCCATTTTAGATACTGATTTCATTGTGAAATCGTGTTTATCTCGAGCAATTTCAAGCATTTTATCCTCGATTCTCTTAAAGTCTTTATCAGAAATTGAATCATCACCCAAATCGACGTCGTAGTAAAACCCGTTTTCAATAGCTGGTCCAATCGATAACTTTACACCAGGATATAATTCTTCTAAAGCTTGTGCTAAAACATGTGAGCTAGAATGCCAAAATGCTTTTTTACCTTCACTATCTCTCCATGTATACAGAACAAGTTTCCCATCAGTATTTAAAATCGTTGATGTTTCTACTACATGATTATTAAAGCTAGCTGAAATAACATTTCTAGCAAAACCTTCACTGATGTCCTTGGCAACATCCATAACCGTTAATTGCTCTTCATAAGAGCGAATACTTCCATCGGGTAAAGTAATGTGTATCATAAAATCATTAATATGGAGGGCAAATATAAGTTTATATCTCTTCTTAAACAATAACTTACATCATAACTTAGCGGTAAATTATTTCTAGTTTTGAAATCATTAAGTATTCTAAAGTTCTCATTTTTAGTATATTATAGACACTTTGTGTTCTAACAGAGTAATTTCACAAAAACTTCCTTTAATTTTTTTTCAAAATTAATTTAAAAACTATTGTGTGTACGGAAAAAGGGTTTTATATTTGCACCCGCTTTGCGTCTGAGTGCGCAAAGTTTTGATTTTAAGACACGTTCATTAAACATATTGATTGACAGCGTAGGGATTGATTGGAAACGATTGATCTCGACAGAGAATAGACCATTTTGAGTACTGAAAAATTAAATTTCCTTTAGTTGTTATATAGAACAAGCTTGAGATATAGCTTAACAAATAACGATGAAGAGTTTGATCCTGGCTCAGGATGAACGCTAGCGGCAGGCCTAACACATGCAAGTCGAGGGGTAACAGGGAGAAGCTTGCTTTTCCGCTGACGACCGGCGCACGGGTGCGTAACGCGTATACAATCTGCCTTATACTGGGGTATAGCCTTTAGAAATGAAGATTAATCCCCCATAGTCTCTTAGAGTGGCATCATTTTAGGAGTAAAGGTTACGGTATAAGATGAGTATGCGTTCTATTAGTTTGTTGGTGAGGTAACGGCTCACCAAGGCTACGATAGATAGGGGCCCTGAGAGGGGGATCCCCCACACTGGTACTGAGACACGGACCAGACTCCTACGGGAGGCAGCAGTGAGGAATATTGGACAATGGAGGCAACTCTGATCCAGCCATGCCGCGTGCAGGAAGACTGCCCTATGGGTTGTAAACTGCTTTTATATAGGAAGAAACCTACTTACGTGTAAGTAGCTGACGGTACTATAAGAATAAGGATCGGCTAACTCCGTGCCAGCAGCCGCGGTAATACGGAGGATCCAAGCGTTATCCGGAATCATTGGGTTTAAAGGGTCCGTAGGTGGATAATTAAGTCAGAGGTGAAATCTTGCAGCTCAACTGTAAAATTGCCTTTGATACTGGTTATCTTGAGTTATTATGAAGTAGTTAGAATATGTAGTGTAGCGGTGAAATGCATAGATATTACATAGAATACCAATTGCGAAGGCAGATTACTAATAATCAACTGACACTGATGGACGAAAGCGTGGGTAGCGAACAGGATTAGATACCCTGGTAGTCCACGCCGTAAACGATGGTTACTAGCTGTTTGGACCTTGTGTCTGAGTGGCTAAGCGAAAGTGATAAGTAACCCACCTGGGGAGTACGTTCGCAAGAATGAAACTCAAAGGAATTGACGGGGGCCCGCACAAGCGGTGGAGCATGTGGTTTAATTCGATGATACGCGAGGAACCTTACCAGGGCTTAAATGTAAGTTGCATTAGTTAGAGATAGCTATTTCTTCGGACCACTTACAAGGTGCTGCATGGTTGTCGTCAGCTCGTGCCGTGAGGTGTCAGGTTAAGTCCTATAACGAGCGCAACCCCTGTTGTTAGTTGCCAGCGAGTCATGTCGGGAACTCTAACAAGACTGCCGGTGCAAACCGTGAGGAAGGTGGGGATGACGTCAAATCATCACGGCCCTTACGTCCTGGGCTACACACGTGCTACAATGGTCGGTACAGAGAGCAGCCACTACGCGAGTAGGAGCGAATCTTCAAAGCCGATCACAGTTCGGATCGGAGTCTGCAACTCGACTCCGTGAAGCTGGAATCGCTAGTAATCGGATATCAGCCATGATCCGGTGAATACGTTCCCGGGCCTTGTACACACCGCCCGTCAAGCCATGGAAGTTGGGAGTGCCTGAAGTCCGTTACCGCAAGGAGCGGCCTAGGGTAAAATCGATAACTAGGGCTAAGTCGTAACAAGGTAGCCGTACCGGAAGGTGCGGCTGGAACACCTCCTTTCTAGAGAAAGACGACTAGAGGTAAATTAAGTAAGGAAAAGAGTGCGTTTATTCTCACAGCTGTTAATTAAAAAAGATACCAAGTAAAAAAGTAGAGTCTCATAGCTCAGCTGGTTAGAGCGCTACACTGATAATGTAGAGGTCGGCAGTTCGAGTCTGCCTGAGACTACTAATTTTTTTTGAATTGGAAATTCTAGAAGTTGAGGATGTAGTTAAGAGTCACTAACTACTAACTACTATGTACTAACTACTAGTATATGGGGAATTAGCTCAGCTGGCTAGAGCGCCTGCCTTGCACGCAGGAGGTCATCGGTTCGACTCCGATATTCTCCACAAAAACGTTCATTGACATATTGAAAAAAGATACATGAAATTAGATAGAAATATTTAATAAAAGTAATAATTATTGTAACGAGCAATAATAAGGTATCATGATATTATATTTAGGGGTTAATTTATTAGCTTTTAAGGATTTTATTGTGGTGCTTAATAGTAACTCATTAAAAAGACAAAAAGTACAATAAGCTAAATAAGAGCGTATGGGGAATGCCTAGGCTCTCAGAGGCGATGAAGGACGTGATAAGCTGCGAAAAGTTGCGGGGATTGGCACATACAAATTGATCCGCAAATATCCGAATGGGGCAACCCACTATGTTGAAGACATAGTATCCGCAAGGAGGCAAACCCAGGGAACTGAAACATCTAAGTACCTGGAGGAGAAGAAAACAAAAGTGATTCCGTAAGTAGTGGCGAGCGAACGCGGAATAGCCCAAACCAGTGTTGTTACGGCAATACTGGGGTTGTAGGACTGCGTCATTGTATGAATCATGAATTAGAACTGTTTGGAAAGACAGACCAA